>DATHNW010000001.1:0-85066 GCA_035485575.1 Opitutaceae bacterium
ATGCAGCGGGTCGGCCAGAACCTCGGCCACCGTGTAGGGCCGCGGCGCGGTCGGCACCAGCAGCGTATCCATTTTCGCCCATTCGGCCGCCGTGCGACGCAGGAAGATTGCGAGCTTGTGAAATCCCTCGAACGCATCGACGGCGCTCAGGCTTGCGGCGGCCTCGATGATTTTTCGTGTGATCGGAAAAAAGGCATCCGCATGCCGCCGGTGAAACTCGCGCAGCACCGTCCAGCGCTCCGCCACCCATGGGCCTTGGTAAAGCAGCGCCGCGGTTTCGCGAAACGGTGCAAAATCGATCTCCACCAGCTGCGCGCCGAGCGCCTTCACCCGCGCTAGGTTCTCCATGAAAAGCCGTTCCGCCTCATCGTCGCCAAAAAATTCAAGATCTCGCGGGGCCGGTACACCGATGCGTAGCGCCTGCGGCCAGGGTACAAGGGCCGGGCGGCGGCGGGAATAAGGATCGGCGGCATCGGACTGTTCCGCGACGCGGAGCACCTCCGCGGCATCGGCACAGGTGAAGGCAAAGACCGATACGCAGTCGAGCGAGCGGCACGCCGGCACCATGCCGCGCGTACTCAATGCACCGCGCGTGGGTTTCAGGCCGACAAGATTATTGAGCCCGGCCGGCACGCGGCCCGAGCCCGCCGTATCGGTACCGAGCGAAAACGAGACGAGTCCCGCGGCCACCGCGACGGCCGAGCCGCTGCTCGATCCCCCGGGAATCACTCCGGCGCGAAAGGGATTGCGCGGCGTGCCATAGGGCGAGCGCGTTCCGACCAGGCCGGTCGCAAACTGGTCGAGGTTCGCCTTGCCAATGGGGATCGCGCCCGCCTCAAGCAGCCGCTGCACGACCGGCGAGGACTCCACCGGCGTGTAGGCAAATTGCGGACACGCCGCCGTCGTGGGCACACCCGCCAGGTCGATATTGTCCTTGATCGCAAACGGCACGCCGTAAAGCGGCTGGGCCGCCGGGCCGCGCGCCTCCACCCAGCGCGCGTGCGCGAGCAGCTCGTCACGCGACAGCCGGTGAATCCATAGCGCCGGATCGCCCTGCGCCTCGCAGCGCCGCCAGATTTCATCGACGAGCGCGGTCGGCGTCAGCGTGCCGCCGGCGTAGGCCTGGCGAAGACTGGTAAGATCGAGGGAGAAAGGCATTTCAGAAATGAGTCTCGCGCGGGAAAAATGATCGAAAAACAAATCTTACTTCGCAACCTTCGCTTTCCTTCCGAGGCCAAAAACCCGCGGGTCATGCCTCCAGCACGACCAGTGTTTCGCCGGCATTGACCGGGCGGCCTTCGGCGCACCGCACCTCGCGGATGCGGCCGGCCCGCGAGGCCACAATGGTGATTTCCATTTTCATCGACTCGATGATGAGCAGCGCGTCGCCTTCCTTCACCATGGCACCGGGCGCGGCGTGGATTTTCCAGACATTCCCGGGAATGTGCGCAGGCACGGCGGTGCAGCCGGGCGGCAGCGCATCGGCCTTTTCCGGAGCCGCGGCGGCCTCCGCTTCGGCCGAGAAATTGAGCTGCCCGCTTTCCTCCCAGCGCCGGCGTTCGGCCTCGAACGACGCCTGCTGCTTCGTCTTGAAAGCGGTGATGGAGTCGCGGTTCTGCGCAAGGAAGGCGTGGTAGTCACGCAAGCGGAAGGTCTCGTGCTCGATGTCGAGACGCACCTTGCCCTGGATGAAGTCGTCGCGGAACTTCAGCAGCTCGGCATGGCCCACCGGGTAAAACCGCACCTGGTCGAAGAAACGCAAGAGCCACGGCTTGTCCTCGGTGAAGTCGGCGGTCTGCCGGTACCGGTTCCACATCTGGCAGGTGCGGCCGATGAACTGGTAGCCGCCCGGCCCCTCCATGCCGTAGATGCAGAGGTACGCGCCGCCGATGCCAACCGCGTTTTCCGGCGTCCAGGTGCGGGCCGGGTTGTATTTGGTCGTCACCAGCCGCTGCCGCGGGTCGACCGGCGTGGCCACGGGCGCACCGAGATAAACATCGCCGAGACCGAGCACGAGGTAGCTGGCGTTGAACGCGATCTCCTTCACCTGCTCGATGGAATCAAGGCCGTTGATGCGGCGGATGAACTCGAGGTTGCTCGGACACCATGGCGCGTCCTTGCGCACGATCTGCATGTACTTGCGGATGGCGAGGAGCGTCGATTCGTCCTCCCACGAGAGCGGCAGGTGCACGATTCGCGTGGGCACCTCCATCTCGTCGACGGACGGCAGGCGCGCCTCGGCGTCGACGAGCGTCTCCATCAGCCGCTCCAGCGGCAGGACCCGGTTGTCGTAATGGACCTGCAGGGAGCGGATGCCAGGCGTGAGGTCGAGCAGGCCGGGCACATGGTGCCGCTCCAGCCACTGGTGCAGCGCGTGCACGCGAAAACGGAGATTCAGGTCGAGCTGCAGCGGGCCGTATTCAATCAGCAGATACCGGTCGCCCGAGCGGCGGTAGGCCACCGCGGGGGCGTCGGGCCGGGCAGGCAGCGCATGGAGAACGGCCGGCTCGGCTGCGATGGCCTTGCGGGGGGCGCGGGCGGGCACGGCGCGCGGAGGCGCGAGCGTCTCGATCGCCGCGTCCTGCGCGAATTCCGCGGCGCGCGCCGCCGCCGCGGTGAGACGGTGGAAGCGCACCTTGTCGCCGGGCTTGAGCTGGCCGATTTTCCACAGCTCGCTTTGCACGATGGTCGCCGGGCAGACGAAGCCGCCGAGGCTCGGACCGTCAGGGCCGAGGATGATCGGCATGTCGCCGGTGAAATCAATCGTGCCGATGGCGTAAGCGTTGTCGTGGATGTTCGACGGGTGCAGGCCGGCCTCGCCGCCATCCTGTCGCGCCCAGCGCGGCTTCGGGCCGATCAGGCGCACGCCGGTGCGGGCGGAGTTGTAGTGCACCTCGTAGGCCGCGGAAAATAGGTCGGCGATATCCTCCTCCGTGAAAAAATCCGGCGCGCCATGCGGGCCGTAAAGCACGCCAATCTTCCACTCGCGTGTGAGCGGCGGCACGAGCGCCGCCGGCAGGCGCGGCAGTTCGCTGCCAACGTCGAGCAGGGAGGAACGGTTCACGCGCAGGACATCCCCCACCCGCAGCGCGCGGCCGGAGTGGCCGCCGAAAAGGCCAAGCGTAAACGTCGACTTGCTGCCGAGATAATCCGGCACATCGAAACCGTGGCGGATCGCGAGATAGGCGCGCAGGCCGGCGCCGTCGGCCGCGCCCACGCGCAGTGTCTGGCCTTTTTTCACACGCAGCGCGCGCCAGTAGGGCACGGGTTTTTGATCAAGCGTGACGGGCAGATGCGCACCGGTGAGCGCGATGACCGCGGAGGTGTTGAAACGCAGGCTCGGCCCGCTGACCGTGATCTCAAGACCGGCAGCCGACGCGGGATTGCCAGCCAGACGGTTGGCGAGGCGGAACGAAAGATGATCCATCGGTCCCGACGGCGGCACGCCAACGTCCCAGTAGCCGACGCGGCCGGGATAATCCTGCACGGTGGTCTGCGTACCGCCCTCGAGCACATCGATGGTCGCGGCGTCATAAGAGAGGGCCGCCAGCGTGCGCGTAATGGTGCGGCCCTGTTGAAACACCTCCGAGGCGACGATCTGCCGCAAATAATCGAGATTGGTCTCCAGGCCATGCACGCGGCTCTCGGCCAGCGCGGCGGACAGGCGTGCAAGCGCCTCGGCCCGGTCGGCCCCGCGCACGATGATCTTGGCCAGCAACGGATCGTAGAAGGGCGAAACTTCCGTGCCGCGCGCGATCCATGTCTCGATCCGCGCCGCCGCAGGAAAATGCACTTCCGTCAATGTGCCGGTGGCAGGCTGAAAATTCTTTCCCGGATCCTCCGAATAAAGCCGCACCTGGATTGACGCACCGCGCGGTTGCGCGCGGAAATTCTCCAGCGAACCGAGTTCGCCCGCCGCCTGCTTCACCATCCATTCGACAAGATCGAGGCCCGTGACCTCCTCGGTCACGCCGTGTTCGACCTGCAGACGCGTGTTGACCTCGAGGAAGTAGAACTCGCCGGTCCGGGCATCGAGGACGAATTCGACCGTGCCGGCATTCTGGTAACCGGCCGCCGCGCCAAGACGGACGGCGCAATCCCAGAGGCGCGCGCGTTGCACATCGGTCAGGCCGGGGGCGGGCGTCTCCTCGATGACCTTCTGGTTGCGGCGCTGCGCGGAGCAGTCGCGCTCGCCGAGCGCGGCGACATGGCCCAGGCCGTCGCCGAAAATCTGGACCTCGATGTGCCGCGCCTGCTCGACGAATTTTTCGAGGTAGATGCCGCCCTGCTTGAAATTGTTGCGCGCCAGCCGGTCCACCGAGGCAAAGGCCGCGGGCAGTTCCTCCGTCGAGCGGATGAGCTGCATGCCAATGCCGCCGCCGCCGGCCGTGCTTTTGAGCATGACCGGATAACCGATGCGCGCAGCCTCAACGAGCGCGTGATCGGCATGCTCGAGCAGCTTGCTGCCAGGCAGTAGCGGAATGCCGTTGGCCTCCGCCAGGGCCCGCGCGGCATGCTTGAAACCGAAGGCGCGCATCTGCTCCGCCGTCGGTCCGATGAAGACGAGCCCCGCCGCCGCACATGCCTCGGCAAAGGCGGGATTCTCGCTCAGAAAACCGTAACCCGGATGAATCGCCTGCGCGCCGGTGCTCTTCGCCGCGGCGAGGATTTTTTCGATCTCGAGATAGCTTTGCGCGGCCGGCGACGGCCCGATCGCGACGGCCTCGTCGCATGCCGCGACGTGCGCGGAATGCACGTCGGCCTCGGAATAAACCGCGACGGACCCGACGCCCATATGGCGCAACGTGCGGGCGATGCGGCAGGCGATGGCCCCGCGGTTGGCAATGAGGACTTTTTTAAACATGCGGGCGGCGTCAGTGCGGATCCCAGATCAATACCTCGATCGGCGTGGGATTGTAGGCATTGCAGGGGTTATTGAGCTGGGGGCAGTTCGAGATGAGACCGATGACGTCGCGCTCGGCGCGCAATTCGACGTAGTAGCCCGGCGCGGAAACACCGTCGGCAAACGTAAGCCGGCCGTCGGACGTGACCGGAACGTTCATAAAGAAATTTATGTTGCAGGTGAGGTCGCGCTTGCCGAGCCCGCACCCGCACTCCTGTGCGCCGCGGATGAAGCTGTCACGGCAGGCGTGCATGAATTCGCGGTCGTGGGCATAGCGCATGGTGTTGCTCTCGCGGGAACAGGCCCCGCCCAGCGTGTCATGGCGGCCGCACGTGTCGGCGACGATCGTGAGCAAAACATCGCCTGCGGTGGACATGAGCTGCGTGCCGGTCGAAAGATAAAGCGCGCCCTGATGGCGGATGGTGTCGCTGGCGCTGTAGCGGTTGGAAGGATCACGCGCATCGTAGAAAAGCGTGTCGGCGGCCTGGTTGCCCTCGAGATCGACGATGCGGAAAACCTGGCCTTTTTTTATTTCATGCGACCAGTGGTCGCCGGCCTCGACAACCTGGCGGTAAACGGCCCGGACGGGATCAAGCGTGCTCTTGGTCATGGCGGATCAGGCGCGGAGCGCGTAATAATTCTCGGTGTTAACAAAGGCCCGTTCGTTTTCCGGGCGCGAACGCCGGCACGGGTCGTCAGCCGCCGGCGGCGGCGAACGGAACACCTCCAGCCGCACGGGCCGCGGATGATACTGCGGATCGGTATCGAGCGGATGCTGGCAGGTGTTGAGCACGACAAGCGTGTTCATCTCGAAACGGAGGTCGACGTGGCCGCCGGCCTTCGAATGGCCGGGAACGAATGCCAGCCGGCCGGCATCATCGGCCACTATCTTGCTGAAAAAATTGATGTTCGGCACGAGGTCGCGCGGGCCAAGGCCCCACTTGGCCAGCTCAATGAGGAAACAGTCACGGCCATTGCGGTGAAAATCGTTGCGCACAGCCTGATAGGTTTTCACGCCGTATTTTTCGGCGACGAGCTTCGCATCGGAGCAGCCGCACACCGTGTCGTGCCAGCCTGCAGTGTCGTGCGTGATCGAGGCGAGCACCCGGCCCATGTCGGAGTGCAGGCAGTACGGATGGCGGAGGTGGAAGATGTGCTGGCCCTTGAGCGTGTCGGGCATGTTGTAACGCTCGACGGTGAGATCAGCATTATAAAGCAGCAGGCCGACATTGGCGCCACCCTCGAGATCGGTGAGGCGGAGGGTCTTGCCGCGGGCGACCACCGCGGACCACATGCCGGCGTGGGTCAGGGTCTGGGCGAAGAGCGGGGTGCCGGTCATGACAGGCGCGGTTCGGTTTTTTTAAAAGTGTTACGAAACATATTTAAAGTATTACTGCAAGATCAATGCCAGCCGCCCAAAAACTTTTCCCGCGCCAGGCGCCTACTGCAGGGGCGGCATGGCGGCGGCCGTCAGGTTCAGCTTGCCGTTCTTCACCCCGCGGCACGTGACGAGTTCGTCGGTGAGCTTGCGCAGCTCGGCTGCCGGTCCCTGCACGAGCAGGATTTCGAGGTAGTTGTGGTGCTCGAGGTGCACGTGCATGCTCGCGACGATCAGCAGATAGTATTTGTGCTGGATGGCGGCAAGGCGGGTTTGCAGATCCTTTTTCTGGTAGTCGTAAACGAGGCTGATCGTGCCGGCGACCGAGCCGTTGCCGGTCTGGCTGGCAAAGTCGACCAGCCCGTCGCGGGCAAGCGCCGCCACCGCCTGCGAGCGGCTTTGGTAGCCGCGGCGGGCCACCATCTCGTCGAGTTCGTCGAAGAGGCTTTCCGGCAGCGAGACGCTGAAGCGGACGACCTTGTCGGATTTGTCCTTTTTGCGGGGCATCGGCGAAGCTGTGGCATACCCGGACACAGCCGGCGAGCACAAGCCTGTCTTTGTCCCCAGTTTGGTGTCAGTAAAGGCGTGCATACTGGTCGATCTCCCACTGGCTGACCTGCTGGTGATAGGTGCGCCACTCCTCGCTTTTATAGGTGATGAATTCGTCGCGCAGGCCCTTGCCCAGCGTCTTCTCGATGAACGGATCGGCAGCGAAGGCTTCCACGGCCTCCTCGAGGTTGCGCGGCAGGTACTGGATGTTGCGCGCGGCGAGTTCCTTTTCGGAAAGCTCGTAGAGGTTGTCCTCTTGTGCGTGGCCGGGATCGAGCTTTTCGCGGATGCCCTCGAGGCCAGCGGCCAGCGCGAGCGTAGCGGCGAGATAGGGATTGCAGGCCGAGTCGGCGTTGCGGCTTTCGCAACGGCCGCCGCCCATCGGCACGCGGATCGAGTTGGTGCGGTTGTTCGTGCCAAATGAATTGAACACCGGCGCCCAGGAATAATACGACATGAGGCCGCGGCGCACGAGGCGCTTGTAGCTGTTGACCGTGGGCGCGAACGCCGCGCAGATCGCACGTCCGTGGCGCAGAATGCCGGCAATGAACGAGTACGCCAAGGGGGTGAGGCCCAGGCCGCGCGGGTCGTCCTTGGGGTCGCACGCGAAAAGACTTTGGCCTGTTTTCAGGTCGCAAAGCGACATGTTGAAATGGGCGCCATTGCCGGTCTTGTCGGGAAACGGCTTCGGCATGAACGTCGCCAGCAGGCCCTCTTCCGACGCATAGTGCTTGGCCATCGTGCGAAAAAAAATGTAGCGGTCGCACATCGTGAGCGCGTCGGCGTATTTGAAATCGAACTCGAACTGCGAGTTCGCGTCCTCGTGATCGAAGCTGTAGAGGTCCCAGCCGAGGGCGTTGATGGTCGTGGCCATCTTGTCGAGCCAAGTGAAGCGATCCATGAAACGCTTCACATCGTAGCAGCTCTTCACGAGATCGTCGTCGGGATTCGGAATGCGCAGGCGGCCATCTTCACCGAGCTTCACCACGAACACCTCGCACTCGATGCCGAGGTTGAAGCCGAAGCCGAGCGAGGCGGCATCGGCCAGGACTTTTTTCAGTGCGACACGCGTGTTGATTTCGTAAGGCTGGCCGTGAAACGTGTTGTCGGCCGGCATCCACGCGACCTCCGGCCGCCAGGGCAGGATGGTGATGCGATCGAGGTCGGGCAGGGACGCGATCTCGTCGTCGTTCGGACTCTGGCCCAGGCCGTCGAGCGCATAGCCGGTGTAAAGTTCAGAGCCGTGCGCGAAATGCAGAAAATGATCGATGGGGGCGAACTTGCCCTTCGGCACGCCATGGATGTCCACGTAGGCGCCCACGCAATATTTGACGCCCTTGGCTTTCAGGTCGGACTGGATTTTCAGGATTTCTTGGTCGGATTTCATAAGGAAACGGATTGAAAATAAGACGCGTCGAGCGGCGGGCGTTCGCGGCAGCCGCGGCGGACGAGCGCCGTGAGGTCGGCGGCCATCCACGCAAAAAGTTTCCGGCCCTGCGCGACCGTGGCGCGGCTCGGCCGGCCGGTCACGCCGTTGCGGCTCGTGCGGTTCACGGGATGGGCGAAGACCAGCCCGGCAGTGCGGTCCGGGTCGTCCGCCCTGGCCATCTTGGGGCGGCGCACGAGCGTGGGCGCGAAGGCGAGCATGAGTGCGGTCTCCGCGGCGTTGGCGTGCCAGTCGGCCGCGTCGGCCGAGAAGGCCCGGGCCACGCGCGGGCTGAATGAGGCGGTGTTGATGACCGCGACCATAAGATCGTCATGGCGGCTCCGCAGCACCTCGAGCGCACAGCGGAGCGGAGCAGCATTGGTCACGTGGGAGTTGACAATAAAAAAGCGACGGAACCCGGAAGCGTGCAGCCAGTCGCCAATTTCCGTCACGAGAGCGATGAGTGTCTGCGGACTAAGAGCGAGCGTGCCCGGCCAGCGGTGCGAGTGCCCGAGCGAACAGCCGTAGGGCAGCAACGGCAGCACGGGCACGCCAGTGCGGACACCCACCTCCGCGCATAATTTTTCCGCCAGCGCAGAGTCCATGCCCGTGCCGAGATGCGGACCATGTTGCTCCGTCGCGCCGACCGGCAGAATAGCGGCGTTGCAACCCTGCGCCGGCAGGCGTGCGATTTCCTCCCAGGTCAATTCGGCCCAGGCACGGTGATTTTTAATGGTCTGTCGGCGGCGGGGCATGGCGGTCATTTCGCGACGGCGGGAGAGGCCATGTTTTCGCGGGAAAAATCGGCGAAGTGGTCGCGTTGTCGTGCCGCCATCCAGCGGTTGATCTCATCGAGATTGGCCGCCGGCTCGGCGGAGAACGGTCGTGCCTGCAGGTAGCCATCAGGCCCGAATTCCGGCGTCATCGTCGTGATTGTGCGGCCAGCAAGAACCTGAGCAGACCAGAGCGCGTCCCACCAGCGCTCATGGGCCTCGAGGGCGGCGCGGTATTCCGGCGCGGCGGGATGCGGCACCTGCGGGCCCTGTTCGTAGCCGACGCGGGCGTGGACGTGATGCGCCCGCTCGGCACAAAGTGCGAGAATGCCTGCCTCGCCGTCCAGCACAAGACGCTCGGCGACACAGCACCAGTGCGAGAAATCGCAGGTCAGCCGCAAGGTGGGAAGCTGGATGAGCAGCTTGCGCGTCGTCCACGGATTGAAGGTGGTGCGGCTGCGGTGCGTCTCGAAACTCGCCGTGACACCGAGCTCGCCGGTAAGCTCAAGCACGCGGCCGAAAAAATCCACGCTTTGCGCGAGCGACCACGAATCACAGCCGGCCAGCACAGTGAGAAAAAGCGGCGAGCAGGCCAGCGCGGCCTCCGTTTTCCGGCGGAAATCATCGAGATGGCGTTCGGCCAGGGCAATGCTTGGCACGTAGCCGCCGCCGGTCGTGACTTCGGCGATAAACGGGACGCCTGCATCGCGCAGCTTCGCCGAAAACTCGCTGCGCGCATTTTTTTCGGACGGCACAGGACCTTCGACCCCATCAAACATGCCCGAGCGGCAATCGGCCAGCGCAGCTTCGAGATCGAAGCCGTTCGTCCAGAGTGAACGGAAGAGTTGCAGTTGCATGGTCATGAATCGAGGGTTAGCGCGAGGCGAAAGCCGGTATTATCACGACGGTGCGCGCACGGCAGCGCGTCGCGCCAGGCGCTGCGCAACAGCCGCGGAAGATAATCCCAGGCACCTCCGCGGATGACGCGCCGCGCCGGGTCGCCGCCGTCAAGCCATGACGAGCCGTCCGCCGGCGCACCGGCGTAATCCGGATGCCATGCATCCTCGACCCACTCGCAAACGTTGCCGTGAAAATCATACAGGCCGAAGGCATTCGGCGCATAGCAGCCGACGGACGTGCGCGCACCGACACCGACGCGCTCGCCGTTTTCGGAATACAAAAAATTGGCATCGCGCAGAGACAAGTCTCCGCCACTCGCGAATGGCGTGCGCGTGCCGGCGCGGCAGGCATATTCCCATTCCGCTTCCGAGGGCAGCCGGTAAGGCCGGCCGGTTTGTCCGCATTGCCAGGCGCAGAATGCCCGGGCGTCGTCCCAGCTCACGTTCACCACCGGCAGGTCGGAATCTTCACCGGGCGCATGGGCGGGAACAAAAGCACGATATTCGCCAACCGTGACCGGGCAGCGTCCGAGAGCGAACGGGCGGGCAAACACGACCCGATGCGCCGGCCGCTCGGTGTCGGTGGCGAACTTGTCGTCAATGGTTTCGCCCATGATGAACGCGCCGGCCGGAATCTCGACCAGGCCGGGCGCCAGCTGCGGTTCACAAATCATCGACCCACCTCCCCTCTTGCACGTTGGCCGGCGGGACGAGCGCATATTCGGTCCACCCGGCGGTCAGGCCGCCATCGATGGCAATGTTCTGGCCGGTGATGTAGGCAGCTTCGTCAGACGCGAGAAAATGGCAGAGCGCGGCCACTTCCTCCGGTTCACCCGGGCGCCCGAGTGGGGTGCGCTTTTCGATGAAAGGAATCTCGGGATTGTCGGGTATCTCCGTGACCGCCGGGGTGCGAATCGTACCCGGGCTGACCGCGTTGACCGTGATGCGGCGCGGGGCGAGCTCGATGGCGGCGAGCCGTGAAAGATGGATCACCGCGGCCTTCGACGTCGCATAAGCAGCGGCTCCCGGCAGGCCGAGCAAGCCAGTGAACGAAGCCATGTTTATGACACGACCGCCGCCGGCCAGCACACGCGCGGCATGCTTAAGACCGAAGGCCACGCCATTGACGTTCACGGCAAAGGTGCGCTCGAGCAGCCCGGCCGTGAGGCCGTCGAAACCGACGCCGAGCGGCTGGATGCCGGCGTTGTTGACCAGGATGTCGACCCGCCCGAACTGCTGTTTCGCCGCGCCGAGCAGCGCGATCACGTCGTCTTCGCGGGAGACATCGGTTTCCTGAAACGCAAAATCATCAGGCGAAGGCCGCCGGTCGGCGACGAGCACGCGTGCGCCGGCGGCGCGAAAACGTTGCGCGACGGCGCGGCCAATCCCAGAGGAGCCTCCCGTCACGACCGCGAATTTTCCAGTAAGCGAAAACACGATAAAAATCCTTCCGCTCAAGGCCGCTGGCTCGGCGCGGCGGGGCGGTCCTCGGTCGGCCATACGCCGCGGATGCGCGCGGCCAGGTAGCGGTGAAAAAGCCACACCGGCATCTCGAGGTGGCTGAGACGGCCCGGCTGCCAGCCGCTCGCGTAGAGGCCGCGCTGCACCGCGGTGCAAACCTCCATGTCCTCAAGATGGAAATCCACCAGCGACTGGGCGGTCTTGTCGCGCAGCCGCGCGAAATTCTCCCGCGCCACGACATCGGGTGCGACCAGCGTGGTCGTGAGCAGCTTCAGGCGGTCGGGCCCGAGCGGCTGGAGGCGGTACCAGATGACGCGGTCGGGCGCGGTCGCCAGCAGAAAGGTCGGATGAATCAGGAACAGCCCCCACTCCGACTTCTGGGCCTCACTCAGGCCGGTCACCGGCGGGAGATCTTCGCTAAAATCGCCGCGCGCCTCGAATGCACGGTACTCCTCACGCACCTCGTCCTTGTAGGGCAGGTGCGAGCGGACGTAATGGCGGCGCTCCTGCTCGGTCCATGTGTTGCGCGCCGGCATCATGGGCTGGAGCGTCTTGTGGTGGATGCCGAGATGGTGGTAGCTCTCCATGAAATTCTCGACGAGCCCCTTCCAGTTGAACGGGCAGTCCCACTCACGCGCGATGACGAGCTTCATGTCCCGCATCCGGTAGGCGGCGAGATCCGCGGCCATGCCGGTCAGGCCCTCGGCAAACGGCGGCGCCTGGCCGTCAAGATTCACAAACACAAAGCCCTCCCACACCTCGCTGCGAAACGGCTTCAGGCCAATTTCGTCGCGAACAAAGCCGTCGGCCTGGTGCATTTCCGGGCAGGCCTTGAGCCGGCCGTCGAGCTCGAAAGTCCACGCATGGTAAGGGCAGAGAAAAATCCGCGTGTGGCCGCAGGCCGGCGCACCCGCCTTTGCCTCGGCAGGGCCGTGGCCGCCATAGCCGAAGCCCTCGGGCATGATGTCCATCGCGCGATGCGGGCAGACGCGCGAGAGCACGCGCACGACGTCGTCCTTGCCGCGCACGACGATAAGCGGCTCGCCGATCAAATCCAGGTTCAGGAAATCCCCCGCCTGCGGAATCTGCGAAAGATGCGCCACACACTGCCAGCCGCCGCGGAGCAGATGCCGCACCTCCCATTCAAAAAACTCCTCGCTCGTGTAGGCCTGCGCGGGGATCGTGCGCGCACGGGAGAGCGGCAGGTCGGCGGCCTCGCAGATGCCGCGCTGGATGTCCGCAACGGACAGCGGCGGCTGCGCGGTGCGTGCGCTGGTGCGGTTCGGGTAGGCGAGCGGAGGAAAGACGGATTGGAAGTTTTCGGCGACGGTGGGCATGGCGAAAAGCAGGTATTACTAAAAAATTAATAAGTGTTACTGCATATCTGATGCCAGATGGCGGCGACTTGAACACGGCGGATCCCTCAGGGCGACCGGACGCCGGCATGATCGAAATCGATTTCACGACGCGCGCCGGGATGGGCACGGACGTAGGCGGCCAGCTCGCGGCCACGGGCGAACCAGACGCCGCCCTTCGCCTGCATCGCGGCAATCAGTTCCTCCAAGAGTCGCACGCGGGAGGGCCGTCCGCTCAGCCAGGGATGGAGCGTGAGCACAAAACAGCAGCCGAAGTCGTGCATGGCTTCAAATTCGCGCCACCAGAGGTCGTAGACCTTGGCGCAGTTTTCCGGAACGAAGCCCCACGCCGGCTCGGCGTTGAAGGCGAATTGCTCCCAGTCCTCGAGCATCCACTGGCCCGGGATTTCAACGAGGCCGTTCGGATGCGCATAGGGCACGTCATCGCCCATTTCACTGGCGTCATAGCTGAGGCCGTGACGCGCGAGCAGGTCCGCCGTCCAGGGATTGGTCTCGAACCAGGGCGCGCGAAAGCCCACTGGGCGCACGCCCGTGAGCCGCTCGAGCAGTTCGATACAACGCACCAGAATGGCCTCCTCCTCGGGCTCGGTCAGATGCGCCAGCTTCTCATGCAGGTAACCATGCAGACCGACTTCGTGTCCGCCCGCGACAATGGCCTCGACCATGCGCGGATGATGCTCGGCAATGTAGCCGGGAATGAAAAATGTCGCAGGCACCCCGAGGTGGTCGAGCAAGCCAAGCAGCCGCGGCACGCCGATGCGAGGGCCGTATTCGCACTGCGACATGAGGGTCCGCCGGCGCGCCAGCAGCGGATCCTCGCTCAGCGCGGTCGTCTCGCCATCGACGTCGAAGCACAGCATCGCGGCGCAGCGGCGTTCCTCGGGCCAGATGAAGCGTGGCGGCGGCTGGAAACATGCCGGGCGGCCTTCATTCGACTTCATCCCCAGCCTCCGTGAGTTTGATGACCGGCAGTTTTTCCTCCTCCGTCCCCGCCGGGCCGTGGATCAGCTCGTCCAGCCGGTGCTTGAGCGCGAGAAATTCCGGCGAGAGCAGCTGCTCGGTCGACCGCGGCCGCGGCATCGGGTTCTCGATCACCTCAAGCACACGTCCGGGGTTGACGCCCATGACGACGATACGATCGGCCAGATAACAGGCCTCTTCGAGATCGTGGGTGATGAAGAGCACCGTCACCTCCACCTTTTTCCAAATCTGCATGAGGTAACTCTGCATCTTGCAGCGGGTCAGGGCGTCGAGCGCGCCGAACGGCTCGTCCATCAGGAGAATCCGTGGTTCGTTCGCGAGCGCCCGCGCAATGGCGACGCGTTGCTTCATGCCGCCGGAAAGCTCATGCGGATAGGCGTTTTCAAACTTGCCCAGCCCGACCATGTCGAGCCACTGGCGCGCCTCCACGTCGGCCGTCGAAGAATCCTTCCCGCGCATTTCGAGGCCGAACATCACGTTATGCTTGACCGTGCGCCACGGGAAAAGGGTGTAGCCTTGGAAAACCATGCCGCGATCCGGACCGGGACCCGAGACCGGATGGCCGTCGATGAGGATTTCGCCGCCGGACGCATCCTCGAGCCCGGCAACGATCCGGATGAAGGTCGACTTGCCGCAGCCGGACGGACCGATGATGCAGATGAATTCGCGCCGGTGGACGTCGAGCGACATCTTTTCAAATGCAATGTGCCCGCTGCCGTTCGCCCCGAAAGTCTTGTGCAGGTCGCGCACCTTCAGCACCACGGGGCGTTCGCGAATCCGGCGGAAACGCGCGGCGACCTCCGGGCTTTGCTCGTGATAATCAGGCAGCTTGAGCGGGGCAAAGGACATGGGGTGGTTGACGTCAGGCTTCGCGGGCGATCGCTCCGCCCGATTCGCCGACCAGGTTGGCTGCAGACGTGGCGGAGGAAGAAGCACCGGGCCCTTCGCTGGATTTTTCGACCATAGCGGCTGACTCGGGGGCCGTGTACTTGCGGTGCGGGGTCAGGACCGCCTTCCGCGTGCGCCGCTTCCAAGGGAAGATCACCGTGGCCAGCCAGGCGAGCATCATGTCGCAGGCCAGGCCGATGATGCCAATCATGCCGATGGCGGCGTAGACATTGTCAAAGTGCCGGTACCGTGCCTGCTGGTTGATGAAATAGGTGATGCCGGACATGGTGCCAACCACCTCGGCCACGATCAGGTAGGTCCACGCCCAGCCGAGCAGGATGCGCATGTCGGTGTAGATGTCGGTGATCGCGGCCGGCACGACGACCTGGGTCAGCAGCCGCCAGCCACGGGCGCCCAGCGTTTCCGCGGCCTCGATCAGGGCCGGATCGACCTTGCGCACGGTGTTGGCGATGACCAGCACCTGCTGGAAGAACGTGCCGATGAAAATAATCGCGATTTTCGGCGCATCATCAATGCCGAGAATCGCCACGCACAACGCCCCGAACGCCGGCGCGGGCAGATAGCGGAAGAATTCGACAAACGGCTCCTGCAGTTTCGCAAAAAACCGGTAGGTGCCGCAGAGGATCCCGAGCGGCACGCCGAAAATCGAGGAGGCAATGAAGCCCCACATGATCGTGCGAATGCTGTGGCCCAGACTTTCGTGCAACCAAGGCTCGGTCGGCAGGCGCGGCGGAGTCGTAAACGCAGTGTAGAAAGCCTTGGCGACCGCGTGCGGCGGTTGAAAATACAGCGGATTGACGCGATAACCCTGGGGCAGCTTCAGTCCGGCCTTCGCCGCGTTGGCCGCCTCCTTGGCAAACACCGCCCGGTCCACGTCCATGCCGGTCATGAAATAATCGACCCCGCCGGGGTCGGTGACATGGACCAGCGGATGCCAGATCCATGGCACATAACTGACGATTGCCCACACCGCCAGCGGCAGCACGAACGACAGAACCACCAGCACGAGCCGCCTCCGATGCGGCAGCTCGTGCCTTAAACCCAGCCAATCGCGCACGCCCATGTGTGGTTCCTCAGGTCATGGGGCAGTTGAGCCGTTTGGGGCGAAGTCAGGGCAGCGCCAGCGTGATGCTCGGAGAAATATAATCCTCAGGCTTCTGGCTGTTCTTATAGACGGCGTTATCCAGGGAGAATTTGTCGCTCAGGGCCATTGAATCGTGGAGATTGATGGCAGCGCCGGCGTCACCTTTGTAATTGGCCTTCGCCTCAGCCAGCGTTTCGAAATGCGTGCCAGGGACGTTCTTGGCGTAGTCCTCGGGCTTCTGCTGGACCTTGCCGGACATGATCTTGATGGCGTCATCACGAGTCGCAGGATCCATGATGTAAGCGACGCACTTGTAATAGATGGCGGCGATCTTGGCCCAATCGTCATGATGGGCGGCGAGACTGGCCGGATTCACCGCCAGCACGTCGTAGATGAGACCCTTGGCATCGGCGCTCGTGAAGAGCGGCTTCGAGCCGGGAACGGAAGCCAGCGCCTGACCCGAGATGGGATACCACGCGCCCACTGCCGCAACCTGACCCGAGCCCAGTGTCTGCGGCATGTTGTTGGTCGGCGTGTTGACCAGCGTGACGTCGCTTTGCGACAGGCCGGCACGCTTGAGGCCTTCCAGCAGGAGGAAGTGCTCGACGAGACCGAACTCGACCGCGACCTTCTGGCCCTTGAGGTCCTTGATGGAATTCATGCCGGGTTTGCCGACGATCATGTCGCTGCCTTCGCTGTAATCGATGATGGCGATGAACTTGCTCGGGGCGCCGGCCGCGCCCGCGCCCATGGCGTCGGAAGCCACGATGCAATCGGCGTCGATCTTGCCGGCCGAGAACGCATCGATGGACGGCCCGTAGTCGAACCAGACAAATTCGACGTCGACCCCGGCGTCCTTGAACCAGCCTTTTTGCACGGCGATTTCGAAAGCGGTGTAGCCCGGCCAGTCACTGTAACCGACTTTCAACGGGGCGGCGGACAAAGCCGGCCGCAGCGCGGCCAGCGAAACGAGGGCGATGATACAAGCGATCCAGCGGGAGAGTTTCATGACAATTTAGTGTTACGATTCTTTATTAGCGTATTACTACGCAGTGAAAATAAGCATGTCCTATGCCACTCGCCCACCGGCAGACCCGGTCACCGGGGGCCCCGTTTGCATTTCGCGGAGCGGCCTTGCCGGCCGAAATATTTTGCTTAACGATGTAAGAAACAGGCTGCTTCCAAACCGGAAGCAAATGCCGGAAAAAGGCCCCGGCCAGCCCCGCCCGCGTCGTTCCCCCTTCCCTCACGCCATGACCACCCCGCCGAACCAACGTCCCTCGCGTCGCGATTTCCTGCGCATGCTGGCCTTCGGCGGCGCCGCGCTCGCGAGCGGCTCCGGCCTGAGGAGCTATGCGGAATCATTGGAGAAAAGCGGCGGCCGCAAGCTCGGCGTCGCCCTGCTGGGCCTCGGGAGATACAGCACCGGCCAGCTCGGCCCGGCGCTGCGTGAGACCAAGCTCTGCCGCCTCGCCGGCGTAGTCTCCGGCCACGCCGACAAGGCCGCGCAGTGGGCGCATGATTTCGACCTGCCGCCCAAGAATCTCTATAATTACGAGAATTTCGACCGCATCGCCGACAATCCCGACATTGACATTGTTTATGTGGTCACGCCGCCAGCCCTGCATCCTGAATTCGTCATCCGCGCGGCGAAGGCCGGCAAACACGTCATTTCGGAAAAGCCCATGGCCACCTCGGTCGCCGATTGCGATGCGATGATCGCCGCCTGCCGCGATGCGAAGGTGAAGCTCTCCATCGGCTACCGGCTGCATTTCGATCCCTATCTGAAAGAGCTCATGCGACTCGCGCATGACCAGGACTTCGGCGCCTTCACCAAAATGACCGGCGACCGCGGCTTCATCCAGCAGCAACACGCTTGGCGCGTCGAAAAGAAGCTGGCCGGCGGCGGCCCGATGATGGACCTTGGCATCTACATCGTGCAGGCCGCCTGCATGGCGACGGGACAGACGCCCGTGGCCGTCACGGCGCGCGAGGAGCCCAAGACGCGCCCCGATTTTTTTAACGAAGTGGAAGAAGGCATCCGCTGGACGATGGAGTTTCCCGGCGGCGCCGTCTGCAGCGCCGTCTGCAGTTTTTCCCACATCTCCGACCAGTTTCGCGCCGAGGCCCCGCACGGCTGGTATGCATTGAAGGAGCATGCCTTCACTTACCGCGGTATTGTGTGCGAAACGAGTCGCGGCCCGCTGAAATTCGACCCGCCGGTCGATCAGCAAGCGCTGCAAATGGACGATTTTGCCGACTGCATCATCAACGGCCGCGACACTCCCGTGCCCGGCGAGATGGGCCGGCGCGACATTGCCATCATCGAGGCAGTCTACGAGGCAGCCCGCACCGGCCGCCGCGTGGCGGTGAGCGCGTAAGCTGGCTCGCCGGCAAGCCTTCATGAACCATCCGACCCGTGCCTTCATTGCACTCAAGCTATTCGCCGCATTCGTTTTTGCCGCGCTGCTGACCGCGAGGGCCGAGCCGGCGCCGCCCATCGACTGGCCGGCCTTTCTCGCCCGCGAAGACCTGGTCTGGACGAAGGTTCCCGCCGTTTGGGAAGAGGCGCCCTTCATCGGCAATGGCAATCTCGGTGCGGCCATCTTCACCCAGGCTGGCGCGCTGGCCTGGGAAATCAACCGCACCGACGTTTACCACGCTGATTCGCGCTACCCGATCGGCCGCGTCGCCCTGCACACCGCCGGCGCCGTCACCGGGGGAGACCTGCGGCTCGATCTGTGGAATGCCGAGGCACGCGGCACGCTGCGCACCGATCGCGGCGAAGTGCGCTGGCGGTCGTTCACCGCCACCCAGCCGTCGGTCATCGCCCTCGAACTCGAAGGCACGAAGGACGAACGCGACGTTGATGTCACCTGGATTCCCGCATTGGCGCGCCCGCCACGCAGTGTTCATAGCAAGCTCCCCTTCGGCCCGGAAGATCTGCACCCGCCGCAAACCGTGCACACGACGGGTGACGGCCTGACCAGCACGGAGCGTTTCATCGGCGGCGGTGCCTTCGCCGTCGTGCTCAAGCACGTCCCCGGCATCGGTGGAAAAAAGATCATCTACGTCAGCATCGGTCGCGGTGAGACAGAGGAGGCCGCGCTCGCTGATGCTAATGCCGCCATGGATCAGGCATTCGCTCTTGGCCCCGCAAAACTGACCGAAGGCCACCGCGCATGGTGGCACGCGTTTTACCCGGCGAGTTTTCTCTCGATTCCCGATGCGCGGCTCGAGGCGTTTTACTGGATTCAAATCTACAAGCTCGGCTCAGCCATGCGGCCCGACGGCCCGATTCTCGACCTCATGGGCCCGTGGTTTCACGATACGCCCTGGCCGCGCATCTGGTGGAATCTCAACGCACAACTCACCTACTCACCCCTCTTCACCGCCAACCGCCTGCCGCTGGCCGAGTCGCTTTTCGGCGCGCTGGACCGCCACCGCCAGCAGCTCATCGACAATGTCCCGCCCTCGCTCCGCCCCGAGGCCGCCGCCATCGGCCGCACCTCCGACCAGGCTCTTTCCTCCCCGGTCAACCTTGCCACGGCGAAAGGCGACTCCGGCCATGAAATAGGCAACCTGCCGTGGGTGATGTTTCTTTACTGGGAATATTACCGCTACCAGATGGACGATACGATCCTGCGCGACCGCGTACTGCCGCTGCTCAGCCGCACGGTCGGCCACTACCTCGCCTATGTCGAAAAAGATGCGGACGGGCATTATCATCTGCCACCGACGTTTTCCCCCGAGCTCGCGCTCGTGCCCGACTGCAACTACGACCTCGCGCTGCTGCGCTGGGGCTTGCAAACGCTCATCGCCAGCTGCGAGCATCTGCACCTCGACGACCCTCACCTGCCGCGCTGGCGAGAGGTGCTCGCGAATCTCACGCCGTTCCCCGCCGACGCCAACGGCCTCATGGTCGGCCGCGACCGGCCGTTGCGCGAATCGCACCGCCATTATTCGCACCTGCTCGCGATTTACCCACTGCATCTCCTCACGCCGGATGTGTCCGCCGATCGCGCCTTGATCGAGGCTTCGCTGCACAACTGGGACAGTCGCGAGGAAAAATTTCGTGGATTTTCCTACACCGGCGCCGCTTCGATGTATGCGCTGCTCGGCGACGGCGACACCGCCCTCGACCGCCTGCACCGGCTGCTCGACCGCGTCATCAAGCCCAACACACTTTACACCGAAGCCGGCCCGGTCATCGAGACTCCGCTCTCGGCGGCCACCAGCCTGCAGGAAATGCTGCTCCAAAGCTGGGGCGGAAAACTTCGGGTCTTTCCCGCGATTCCCGCGGCCTGGCAGGACGTCGCGTTTGGCACCTTGCGCGCCGAAGGGGCCTTTCTGGTCAGCGCCGTGCGGCACGATGGGCAAACCGCGTGGGTGCGCATCGAAAGCCTCGCCGGCGCGCCCTGCCGGATAATCATGCCCGGCTGGAAAGACGCCGTGATCCGCGCGGACTCTCCCGGCGAAAAAACCGCGATTGCCCGTGAGGCAGACGGCGGTTTTGCTCTGTCGCTGCCCAAGGGCGCGTGGGTCGTGCTCGCGCCCTCCACCGATGCGCCGCTGCCCGGCCTCGCGCCAGTCGAAACGCCCGCCGCCGCGCAAAATCCCTATCCCATGCACTATAAGTAATCTCTGTTTCCCATGCCAACCTCACGCTTCCACCGTTCTCTTTGTTTCATGCTCGCACTGGCCGGCGCCATCGCCGCTCGCGCCGACGGACCCTACCTGAGCCGCGACAATCCCGAGGCGGCCAGCGATACGCACGAGGGCCGCTACCCCGCGCCCTACCAAAAACCCACTCCCGCGGAAATCACCGCCGTGATGCAGAGTGTGCGCGTACACGCCGACGACCCGAACCAGCTCCGCGTCATCAATACGAAGACCAAGCAGGAAATCACCGATTTCTCCACGCCCAATCCCGACGCCTTCGCCAGTCCCGGCGGCTATCCGACCGGAGTGCTCCACGCCGGTATGCTGCTCGCCGGCGAGGTGACGGGCGACAAGGCCTTCACCGACTTCACCGCACGCCGGTTCCAGTTCATCGCCGACCGTCTGCCCTATTTCGAGGCGCTCGCCGCCAAATCCGGCCTGAAGACAAACGCCTTTCACAGTTTTCTCGCGCCCGGCTCGCTCGACGCCTGCGGCGCCTGGGGAGCGGCACTCATCAAAGCACGCCTCGCCGGTGTCGGCCCCGACCTCAAGACCGTCATCGATCGCTACGCCGAATATGTCAGCCACGGGCAGTTCCGCCTCACCGACGGCACGCTCGCCCGCCATTCGCCGCAGGCGGAATCGCTCTGGGGTGACGACATGTACATGGGCATCCCGATCCTTGCGCAAATGGGCAAGCTCACCGGCGATACCCGTTACTACGATGACGCCGTCCGCCAGGTGTTGCAGTTTTCCGCCCGCCTTTTCGACGAACAAAAAGGCCTCTTCGCCCATGGCTGGAGCGCCAATACCGCCGACAACAATCCCGAATTTTTCTGGGGCCGCGCCAATGGCTGGTGCATGATGGCGATGGTCGAGCTCCTCAGCGTGCTGCCCGAGAATCATCCTGGCCGCGACCAGATCCTGAAAATCCTGCGCGCGCAGATCAGGGGCGTTGCGCAACTCCAGTCCGCCAACGGTCTCTGGCACCAGCTGCTCGACCGGCCCGATTCCTATCTCGAGACCTCATGCTCGGCCATGTTCACCTTCAGCATCGCCCGCGCCATCAACCGCGGCTGGATCAGCGCTGCGGCCTTCGGCGCGGTTGCACAGGCCGGCTGGAACGGCGTCACCACGCGTGTCACGCCCGAAGGCGCGGTCGAGGGCGTCTGCGTCGGCACCAATTACGCCACCGACGCCATGTATTATTACAATCGTCCCGCACATGACGACGTGCACGGCTACGGCCCGGTCCTGCTGGCCGGGGCCGAGATGATCCGCTTGGTGAACAATCCGCACGTCGACATCCACTATGTCCGCGGCGGTCCCTACATCTTCACCGACAAACCCTGATCGGCCTGCATGAAACCAGCCTCACTCCGCCGGGTTTTGCTCTGTTTGCTGCTGTCGGCCGCCCCGGCCGTGATTCATGCCGCCGCGCCGCCCGACGACTGGAGCGCGATAGACGTGATCCTGAAGCGCATCGTGCCGCCGGTGTTTCCCGCGCATAATTTTCCCATCACCGATTTCGGCGCAGTGGGCGACGGCAAGACCGACTGCCACGCCGCCATCGCCAAGGCCATCGAGGCGTGCACGCAGGCCGGCGGCGGCCACGTCGTCGTGCCCGCCGGCCTGTTTTTCTGCGATGGGCCGGTCCACCTGAAAAGCAATGTCGACCTGCATCTTTCCTCCGGCGCCACCCTCGGCTTCGGCGCCGACCCCGCGCATTACCTGCCGGCCGTGCTCACGCGCTACGAGGGCACGCTGCTCTACGGCCACTCACCGCGCATCTACGCCTATCGCGCAACCAATGTCGCCGTTACCGGCCGCGGAATCATCGACGGCAACGCCCGCGAAACGTTCGCACTGCTCAAGGCCTCCAAGGAAAAAGGCTCCCCCGCCGAGCTCCGCAAAATGGGCACAGAAGGCGTGCCGGTGGACCAGCGCCTGTTCGGCGGGGGCCGCTGGCTGCGGCCCAGCCTCCTCCAGCCGTTCGACTGCCTGAACGTCCTGATCGAGGGCGTGACCCTGCGCGACTCGACCTTCTGGTGTGTGCACCCCGTGTTCTGCCGCAATGTCACCGTGCGCGGCATCACCGTGGACAGCATGAACGCCAACAATGACGGCTGCGATCCCGACTCGTGCGCCGACGTGCTGATCGAAGACTGCGATTTCCACACCGGCGACGACTCCATCGCCATCAAGTCCGGTCGCGACGAGGACGGCTGGAAGGCCGCCCGCCCGTCGGAAAACATCGTGATTCGCCACTGCACGATGCGCTCGCGCTGGAGCGCCCTCTGCATCGGCAGTGAGATGTCCGGCGGCGTCCGCAATGTCTTCATGGAGGACTGCCGCCTCGCCGGCGTCGCCTCGGCGTTTTATTTCAAGGGCAACCTCGACCGCGGCGGCGTGGTCGAGCACGTGCGCGCGCGGCGCATCACAGCCGACGCAGTGCGCGAGGCATTCGTGCGCTTCGAGACGAGCTATCATGGCTACCGCGGCGGGAACTATCCGCCCGCCTTTCATGATTTTGTGCTCGAGGATCTGACCTGCAGCCAGGGCGGCGCCTACGGCATTTACCTCGAAGGCGTGGCCGCCGCGCCGATCCGCGACGTCACCGTGCGCCATGCAATCATCGGGACAGCCAAGGCGTCGCTCTGGCTGCGCCGGGTCGAGAACATCCATTTCGAAAACGTCAAAATCAACGGCACCACACTGCCCGACAATCCTCCGCCCACCCCCGATGAGGAAAAGAAACTCCACATCAGCACCTGAGATCTGCACGCGCGGCCGGCTGGTCGGCTTTTTTATCGCCGCCCTGCTCGCCTGCCCGCACGTCCGTGCGACCAATTACGACGAATCGAAAGCCGGTGTGTACACGCTGCCCGATCCGCTCGTGCTGCAAAACGGCGAACCCGTGCGCGACGCCACGACGTGGTTCAATCTGCGCCGGCCGGAGATACTGAAACTTTACCAGGAAAACATCCACGGCCGCAGCCCGCCTCGGCCGGCGGAGATGACGTTTCAGGTCTTCGACGAGGACCGCCACGCGCTCGGCGGCCAGGCGATCCGCAAGCAGGTCACGATCAATTTCTTTGGCCCCGCCGGCGGACCGAAGACGGACCTGCTGATTTACCTGCCCGCCCATGCCCCCGGCCCCGTGCCCGTGTTTCTTTGTCTGAGCTTCAATCCCATCGACCAGGTTGCCTCCGACCCGGCGATCCGGCTCGAGACTTCGTGGGATCGCAAAACCCTCACGCAGCATCCCGACACCGAGCAGGACCGCGGTCATGCGAAGAACTGGCCGATCGAAAAAATCATCTCACGCGGTTATGGTCTCGCGGTCATCTATTATTGCGACATCGAGCCCGACCTGCCCGGCGGCGCTGGACTGAAATACGGTGTGCGCGCGCACTACCTCAAGGCCGGCCAGGCCGAACCCGCGCCCGATGAATGGGGCGCGGTCGCCGCCTGGGCCTGGGGCCTGAGTCGCGGACTGGACTATCTGGAAACCGACCGCGACGTGGACAGAAAACACGTCATCGCGCTCGGACAATCACGGCTGGGCAAGACCGTGCTTTGGGCCGGCGCGCAGGACACACGCTTCGCCCTGGTGGTGGCCAGCTGCTCAGGCGAAATGGGCGCCGCGCTCAGCCGCCGCGATTACGGCGAGACGGTGGACGACATGGTGCGCACCTTTCCCTACCAATTTTCCGCCAACTTCCGGTCGTACGCGCATCATTGGAACGACCTTCCGGTGGACTCGCATCTACTGATCTCGCTGATCGCGCCGCGTCCGCTTTTTCTCAACACCGGCAGCCTCGACCTGTGGTCCGATCCGCGCGGCGAATTTCTCGCGGCAGTCGCCGCCGGGCCGGTTTACAAGCTGCTCGGCGGCGAAGGACTCGGCACCGCTGAGATGCCGCCGCTCGACACGCCGGTCATGCGCGGCCTGATCGGCTTCCACTGCCACACCGGCAAGCACGAGATCCTCGTCTCCGACTGGGACAAGTTTCTCGATTTCGCCGACCTGCATCTGAAGGGCAAAAATTGAGCACACGCGCGGTTTTCACTGATTTGAAATAATGCGTCACATCGCATAGCATTGCGGCGTCCTGTTCATCATGCGCCCCCGCTGCTTTCCGTGTTTTGCCCTTTTCTTGTTCGCGGGCACCGCCGTCCTGCCCGCCGCGCCCGCGCCCGACCGCATCGCGGTGCTCGAGGGCTATGTGCAGGCCCAACTGATCAAACTTGATCGCTCCCTCGCCGCGCCCCGCCCCCAGCCCACGGTGCGCGACCTCAGCCATGCGGCGCTCGCCAGCCTGATCCTCGGCCAGCCGCCCGCGCGGGCCGAAAATTATTTACGGTGCGTTTTCGCGCTGCAGAACATGGACCCATCGTCGCCCGATTTCGGCAACGTTCCCTGGCAGCAGAACCATCCGGCGATTCGCGATGCCAACGCCATCGAATTTACGATGGAGCCGGTCGGGGCGATTTTCCTGCTCTTCGGCGAAAAGCTTCCGCCGGATTTCCGCGCCGAGGCCCGCCCGCATCTCACCGCCGCGCTGGCCGCGATTCACCGGCATCAGGTCAAGGTCACCTACACCAACATCTTTCTGATGAAGCTCGCCAACCTGCTCGCGCTCGGCGCGGCGCTGGACGACTCAGCCGCGCGCACCGAGGGCATGGCCATGCTCGACGAATTCATCCGTCACACCCGCGCGAATGGCATCAGCGAATTTGCCAGCCCCACCTATTCCGCCGTGCAAATGAGCGGGCTCGAGCTGCTCGTCAACACCGAGCGCGACCCGGCCGTGCGCGCCAAAGTCCGCGCGCTGCTCGCCTATTTCTGGACCGACCTCGCCGCCGATTATTATGCACCCACGGGCGTCCTCGCGGGCGCCCACAGCCGCGTATATGATTTTCTCACGACCGATGACAACGTGAACCAGCTCTACTACCGCGCCGGCCTGCGCGAGGCCGCACCGCCGCCGTTGCTCATGAACGACCAGGTGCTCATCTGGGCCAACGCCCGGCTCGCGGGTTATGCCCCGCCCGCCCTCGCGCTCGACCTGGCCCGCCAACCCGCTCGCCTCGTGCGGGCCCGCTACGGCGACGCACCCGGCCAGGACCGCACGCTTTGCATCACGCCCCATTTCGCCCTCGGCAGCGCCAGCACTTTCGCCGGCCTGCAATCACGCGCGCTCAGTGTCATTCTCGGCGCGCGGCCCGGGCTGCCCTTCATCACTTTCGCTTCCGACATCCATGAATCGCCTTACGGCAAAATCCGGGTGGTCGGTTCCGATGGCCACGCCAAGCCGCGCGTGCTCATGTCCACCCTGGCCAGCGTGCAGGAAAATAGCACCGTGCTCGCCCTCCTTGACCTCGCACCGGCCTTGCGCGCCGAAAAGGGCGAAGTCGCCTCCGTCGCCACCAGCCTCGTCGTGCCGCTGCAGGCTGAACGCCTCGCGCTCGACAACACGCCGCTCGATCTCGCGGCAAAAACTCCCCGGCCAGTCGCACTTGGCTCCGTGCTTGTCGTGCGCGAAGGCGGTGCAGCTGTGGCCGTGCGGGTGTTCGCCGCCGACGCCCTCGATGGCTCGCCAGCCGCAATCGAATTCAAGACCGATGGCGCCGAATGGGGAGCAGGCCGCCTCGCGATTTACCATTATCGCGGCCCGCCCAAAAAACTTTCACCCAAAAATCCCGTTCGCGTCGGCGTGCTCGTGCTGGCCGGGGACTGCCCGGACGCCCCCGCCGAAGCCGCGCTGGTCGCACGCGTGAAGTCCGCCGACATTTCCTCGCAGGTCGAAGACAGCGTGTGGACGGCCACCGTGAAGCTGGCCGGCGAAGCGCCGCACACCCTTGAGGCTGCCCTCGATTTTTCTACGCACACCTCCACCGGCCGGAAAATCGACGGCCGGCCTTTTGTGCCGCCGCGTTTCACCGTCAACGGCCGCGACCTGGCCGCCGAATTGCTGGATGCAGCGCCACTTGCAACACCGTGACGCCCGGCCGAAACTTTTTATTTGGCAAATGCGCCGTTCTGCCCTTTTCCTGAACCCATGGCCCAGTCCGAACAAAAGCTCGTCACACCCGCCAGCCTCGCCGTCGACGCGGTGCTCACTCTGGCCGTCTTCGTTTATTTCCTGCTCATCCTGCGCTCGCACGTGCAATCCGAGAACCCGAAATGGATTTATATCTGGGCGGCTTACGGTTCGGCGTGCCTGACCGGAGTGTTCTGGCTAGCGCTGCAGATGTTCCGGGTTGTCCTGCGCTTCCAGCGCGACAACTCGGCGAAGAAGTAACCCGCGGCGCGGCCGCGTTTCCTCCCGGGTGTAAAAATCACCGCTGACCGCCTTTTGCGCCGTTGACACCTTCGGCGGCGGGATGCTTGCCTTGGCTTTTGCGCGCCTGCGCGCCCCGTTACTTTTCAACCCTACGCACTCGATACCATGGCTAAATCCTCCGCGAAAAAATCACGCACTGCCAAACCCGCCAAGGCGGCCAAGGCGACGAAATACGTCTACTCCTGGGGCGCCGGCAAGGCCGACGGCAACGGCGGCATGAAAAACCTCCTCGGCGGCAAGGGCGCCAACCTCGCCGAGATGACGCGCATCGGTCTGCCCGTGCCCCCCGGCTTCACCATCACTACGGAGGTCTGCACCTATTTCTACGCCAACAAGCGCACCTACCCCGCCTCGCTCCAGGCCCAGATGGAAGCCGGCGTGAGAAACATGGAGAAGATCATGGGTTACAAGTTCGGCGATGCCCAGGGCTTCCCGCTCCTCGTCGCCGTCCGCTCCGGCGCCCGCGACTCGATGCCCGGCATGATGGACACCATCCTCAACCTCGGCCTCAACGACCAGACCGTCCTCTCCCTCGCCGCCTCGACCAAGAACGAACGCTTCGCGTGGGACTGCTACCGCCGCTTCATCCAGATGTACGGCGACGTCGTCCTCGGGGTGCAGAAAAAGGAAGGCGAGGACCACGAGCCGTTCGAGACCGTCATCGAAAATTTCAAGCACCAGCGGTACCATGGCAACATCGAGGACTCGAAGCTCACCGCCGCCGACCAGCAGGACCTCGTCGCCCGTTTCAAGACGCTCGTGAAGGAGCGCACCGGCAAGGTGTTCCCGAATGATCCCTGGGAGCAGCTCCGCGGCGCCGCCGGCGCCGTCTTCGGCTCCTGGATGAACGACCGCGCGATTGTTTACCGCCAGAAGTACAACATTCCCTCCGAGTGGGGCACCGCCGTCAACGTGCAGGCCATGGTCTACGGCAACACCGGCGAGACCTCCGGCTCCGGCGTCGCCTTCACCCGCAATCCCGCCAACGGCGCCAATGAATTTTACGGCGAGTTCCTCATCAACGCCCAGGGCGAGGACGTCGTCGCCGGCGTCCGCACGCCCGAGCCCGTCGCCGATTTGAAACGGCAGATGCCGAAGTCCTACGCCGAGCTGCTCAAGGTCCGCGCGATCCTGGAGAAGCACTTCAAGGACGTGCAGGACATCGAGTTCACCATCCAGGAAGGCAAGCTGTTCATGCTCCAGACGCGCAATGGCAAGCGCACCGCCATGGCCGCGCTCAAGTTCTCCATCGATATGGTGAAGGAGAAACTCATCGACTGGCAGACAGCCATCCTCCGCAACCCGGCCGACCAGCTCGAACAGCTCCTCGCGCCCGTGTTTGACCTCGCCGAGGTCAAGAAGGCGAAGGTCATCGCCACCGGTCTCCCCGCCGGCCCCGGCGCCGCCACCGGCAAGATTTATTTCAACGCCGACCGCGCCGTCACCGCCGCCCAGAAGGATGAAAAAGTCCTCCTCGTCCGCGTCGAAACCTCCCCCGAGGATCTCCGCGGCATGATCGCCGCCGAGGGTATCCTCACCGCCCGCGGCGGTGTCTCCTCGCACGCCGCCCTCGTCGCCCGCCAGATGGGCAAGGTCTGCGTCTGCGGCGCCAGCGCGCTCCAGGTCGATTACGACAAAAAGACTGTCACTATCTCCGGCCAGACTTTCAACGAAGGCGACTTCCTCTCCATCGACGGCACCATCGGCGCGGTTTACGCCGGCCAGATCAAGACCGCCCCGTCCGAGATCATCGCCGGTCTCATCAACGGCGACAAGGCCGCGCAGGCCACCGAGAAGTTCAAGAACTACCAGCAGCTCATGAAGTGGTGCGCGCAGGCCACCAGGCTCTCCGTCCGCACCAACGCCGACACCCCCGAGCAGACGCGCAACGCCATCGCGTTCGGCGCCACCGGCATCGGCCTCACCCGCACCGAGCACATGTTCTTCGAGGGCGACCGCATCGACGCCATGCGCGAGATGATCCTGGCCGACACCCTCGCCGCCCGTGAAACCGCGCTGGCCAAGCTCCTCCCCTACCAGCGCGACGACTTCCTCGGCATTTTCAAGGCGCTGAAGGGTTTCCCCGCCACCATCCGTTTCCTCGATCCGCCGCTGCACGAATTTCTGCCGCACGCGAAGGAGCAGCAGATGGACCTCTCCCGGAAGCTCAACATTCCGGTCGAGAAGATCATGCACCGCGTGCACGAGCTGCATGAGTTCAATCCCATGCTTGGCTTCCGCGGCTGCCGCCTCGGCATCAAGTATCCCGAGATCACCGCCATGCAGGCACGCGCCGTCTTCGAGGCGGCCGTGCTCGCGAAGCAGGCCGGCATCAAGGCCAGCCCCGAGATCATGATTCCGCTCGTCGGCTTCAAGAAGGAGCTCGATCTCCAGGTTGCGCTCGTCCACGAGGTCGCCGCCAAGGTGCAAGCCGAGAAAAAGACGAAAATCGCCTATTCTGTCGGCACCATGATCGAGATTCCGCGCGGCGCGCTCACCGCCGACGAAATCGCCGAGACGGCCGAGTTCTTCAGCTTCGGCACCAACGACCTCACGCAGACCTGCCTCGGCATGTCGCGCGACGACTCCGGCTCTTTCCTCGCGCCCTACCAGGCGGCCGAGATCATGAAGAAGAACCCCTTCGCCAGTATCGACCAGACCGGCGTCGGCCAGCTCATGAAGATCGCCATCGAGAAAGGCTCGAAGACCCGCCCCGGCATCAAGCTCGGCATCTGCGGCGAACACGGCGGCGATCCCGAGTCGGTCAAGTTCTGCCACAAGCTCGGCCTCACCTACGTCAGCTGCTCGCCTTTCCGCGTGCCGGTGGCGCGTCTGGCCGCCGCCCAGGCTGCTGTTGCCGACCTCAAGGCCGTGACGAAAAAGTAATTCGGTTCCATCGTTCTCCTTCGCAAACCCTGCCGGAAATCCGGCGGGGTTTTTGCTTTTTTGGCCGGTGCGGACATCCTGTCTGCATGCCTCCGACCCAGTCTCCGCCCATCGATGCGGGCGTCCGCATCGGCCACGTCCACCTCAAGGTCGCGGACCTCGACCGCGCCCTCGCCTTCTACTGCGGCGTGCTCGGCTTCCAGCTCATGCAGCGCTTCGGCTCGCAAGCCGCGTTCGTTTCCGCCGGCGGCTACCACCATCATATCGGGCTCAACACCTGGGAAAGCCTGGGCGGGAAATCGCCCGCGCCCGGCACGACCGGACTTTACCATCTCGCCATCCTTTATCCCACGCGCCCCCTGCTGGCCGACGCACTGCGCCGCATCCGCAATGCCGGGATTCCCCTCGAGGGAGCATCCGACCATGGCGTGAGCGAGGCGCTCTATCTGCGCGATCTCGACGAGAACGGGGTGGAGCTCTACTGGGACCGTCCGCGCGAACAATGGCCGCGCTCGCCCGACGGCGGCATCGCCATGTTCACCCGCTCGCTCGACCTCGCTTCGCTGCTCGCAGAACCGGCCCAGCCATAAATTCTTCGTGCTTCTGCAGCGGCCAGTTTTAACGCCAAGGCGCGAAGCCGCAGAGATTCAAAACCTCTCCTTTCCTGGATTCCTGGCTTCCTACTTACACATGCCGTTTCTTTCCTCGCTTTTCCAACCGAAGTCAGCTCAGGAATGGCACACTTCCTCGATGGCGGGCGCGTACAGCCGGCCGCCGCCGAAGCGCTCGATCAGGCCGCGGACCTCCGCCAGCAGGGCGCGATACTGACATTCATAAAGCTCGTCCGGCAGGCCGGTGGCCTGAAAAAACGTGAAACTGGCCTGCGTGTCGCCGGTGGATAGGGCAATCACGCGGACCGGCAGCAGGTTCATGTGCTCCGGCGTGAAGCCGGCTCGCATGTCGATCACGCCCGTGCAGTCATCGGTTTCGAAATCGATGAACAGCTCGCCTTGCGAGGTGAGCGCCTTCCAGCGGCCCTGCTCGAGATAGATTCTTTCACAGAATTCGGTCGCCCACTTCGGCAGGTTTTCGATGTCGGCGAGAAAGTTGAAAACGGTGTCCCGCGGCGCGGGCACGGTGATGGCAATGGTACGATTGTTCATGGCACCGCCACCTTAACACGGCGCACTGACAGCGTTATGTCAGGAGACTTTTCGGCATGCTGTTGCGCGACTTTGCCCGCCTCGGCGCACACAAGCCGGCGCAGCCGGGCGGGGGCCAGCGCCTCGGCGTCACCGCCAAACGACAGCAGCCAGCGCGCGAGCCATTCGAGCGAAAAGGTGAAAAGCGAAAATTCCGTCCCGCCGTTCCGCCCGCATTCCCTGACGAGCGTCGCGTGACTCTCACGGCGCGCACGGTCCTCCGCGCGCCGGGCCAGCCAGATGCGCGCCGGGATGGTGTCGTCCTGACCCACGGTTTTCTCCAAGTGCTGGCTGAGGGAAAAATCCGCACGCGGGGGAAACGTCTCCGTGCCAAAATCAAGGCTGCGAATGCGGTCGATCCGGAAATGCCGGAAATCCCGTCGCAGCCGACACCACGCCACCAGATACCAGGCGCCACCGTAAAAGACCACACCCAGCGGTTCGACGTCGCGCACCGTGTCGTCCTCGCGATTCCGGGCCCGGTAGGCCATCCGCAGGACGCAGCGTTCCACAATGCCCTGCTGCAGGGACGACAGCCACGGCCCTCCCGGCGAGGAACCGGCCGGAACGGGACGGCCGACAATGACCGTGTTGCTCGCCAGCCGCTCGATCTGGTCCTGCCGGTCACGCGGCAGCACGGCCCGTAATTTTTCGAGGGCGGAATTCACGGGCGCGCGCAGGGACGCATCGGTGAACTGCCGGACCATTTCGCCGCCCAGGAAAAGCGCCGAGGCCTCCTTCGTGTTGAACATCACCGGCGGCAGATGGTAGCCCTTCATCAGGCTGTAACCCACCCCCGCCTCGCCGGCAATCGGCACGCCCGCCTCGCCCAGCGCCGCGATGTCGCGATACACCGTGCGCACGCTGATCTCAAAATGCCCGGCCATCTCCTCCGCACACACGACGCGGCGGCCTTGCAGATAGAGAACGAGAGCCACCAGGCGGTCGGTGCGGTTCATGGCGCGGATCTTCGCGCGCAGCGTGTGCGTCCCGCGTTGGGAGGCAATTTTTAAGCACGACCCGTCCGGCGAAAAATGAAGCGCGGTCGGGCCCGGGGCACCAAAATCGCGCCGTCTTACACCGGGGGCGGGTTGCGTTCGGCAAAGCCTCGCTGGTGCCAGTAGGGATAGGCCGGGGTCACGGTGCTGGCGGCGTCGAGCCTTGCCACCTGCTCTTTCGTCAGATTCCAGCCGACCGCCCCAAGATTCTGGCGGAGCTGCTGCTCGTTGCGGACGCCGATGATGACACTGCTCACGGTCGGCCGTTGCAGCAGCCAGTTGAGCGCGATCTGCGGCACGGTCCGTCCGGTTTCCTTCGCCACTTCATCGAGCGCGTCGACCACACGGTAAAGATATTCGTCGCCCACCGGCGGTCCGTAGTCGATCGAGACCTGGGACTCGAGCCGGCTGCTCGCCGGGCGCGGCTGGCCGCGGCGGATTTTCCCGGTCAGGCGGCCCCAGCCCAGCGGGCTCCACACCATGGCGCCCACGCCCTGCTCAAGCCCAAGCGGCATGAGCTCCCATTCGTAGTCGCGCCCGATGAGCGAATAATAGGCCTGATGCGCCACATAGCGGGCGAGCCCGTGCTTCTCGGACGCGGCCAGCGACTTCATCAGGTGCCAGCCGGAGAAATTGGAGCAGCCGATGTAGCGTATTTTTCCAGCCCGCACGAAGCCGTCGAGCGTCTGCAACACTTCCTCGACCGGCGTCTGCGCATCGAAGCCGTGCAGCTGGTAAAGGTCGATGTAGTCCGTGCCGAGCCGCCGCAGGCTGGCCTCCACGGCCCTGAGCAAATGAAACCGCGATGATCCGGCGTCATTCGGCCCGTCGCCCGCGCGAAAGGTGCCCTTGGTGGAAAGAATCACCCGGTCGCGCCGGCCTTTGATCGCCTGGCCAAGAATCTCCTCGGCCACGCCGTCCGAATAGATGTCGGCCGAATCGAACATGTTCACGCCCGCCTCGAGAGAGATATCCACCAGCCGGGTGGCTTCCTGGACATCGCTCGATCCCCATGTGCTGAAAAGCGGGCCTTTGCCGCCAAAAGTGCCCGTCCCGAGACTGAGGACCGGCACTTTGAAACCTGAATGGCCGAGTTTCCTGAATTCCATGATGAATGGCTCCTGCTGGGTTTGATGAAAAGGAGGCTCAGGCTAGCCAGCGCACGGAAAAACACCAACGGCGTCCGCATTTTTTCTCACGGCGCCCGTTTTTTGCCCGCGACTTCCACCGGGACCGCAAATGAATTCAGTCCCCGCAAGGAGCCGTGAATATTCAAAGGCGCCGCTTCCGCAGCAGGCCGTCGTGGCGGTCCGCCGGAGCAGTCGTGGAAATATCATGGGATTTGGCCGGCTTCGCCTGGGCGAGGAGTTCATTTCCCGTGGGCGCGGCCGGGGCTGCGATGCCGGCTACCTTGTCCTTCACGTTTTCGCGCTCCAGCCGCAGGTCGTGCTCGGCTGCCAGCCAGAATTCAAGGTCGCGTCCCGCCGGCGAGCCGGCCTTCTGCCAGAATTCGCGGGCGCGAACGACGATTTCTTCATGCTGGACCGGCGGCAGCGGACTTTTCCTTTTGTTTTCAGTGAGTGGTGAATTCATAGGTGAATATTTTCTTTTTAAAGTGAACCCGCGCGGCCGTCCGGCCGCGCGACGGATCAGCAAGGGCATTCCTCGCGGAGACATTTTTCGATTTCCTCCCGGCTTTCGCCAGTCTTTCGCCGGATCTGTTCGAGCATTTCGTCCTCCTTGTCCTGAATGTAGGCAAGGTCGTTGTCGGTGAGATTGGCGTACTTCTGCTTCAACTTTTCTTTGAGACTGCTCCAAGTCTCTTTCAGGATGAGTTGGTTCATGGTTTTTAGAGGGTGAACGCCCGCGAACCGGTTTTGTCCGCAAGCCCGGCTGATTTTGCAGCCCATGTGCCAATTTTCCGGCAGAGGCGCTAACGTCATGAAGCCCAATGACAAACCGTCCGGCCCATCACTGGCCCGATCGTGAGCTCATGACATTTTGCAAGACAGCCCGTGCCGGCAGGGAGCGTTGTGCAAGACCGCGGTTCTCGCGCGCGTTCAAATCCGTCTTTTCGGCCGGAAAAAAATTGAACGCTTTATTTCCGCCGTCCGCGGTCCGGCTTCGCGGGTGCAAACTTCACGATTCCGGCGCGCGTTCATTTTCATTTTGCATGGCCCCTGCCTCGTGCAAGTCACCCGGACGTTTTTCATATCGTTTGTGCAGAGTGTATTACAGCAGGACCCATTTCATGGCACGCACTGTGCACCGTTCATTTCTGCCAGCTTTCGCGCCGCCCGGAAGATCTCACGCGGCCAAACCACAACCCTCAAAAAAGGAAGACTGCCATGAGTGTACAAACAACCCTGAAAGGAAACTGGCACATCGCCAAAGGGAAGCTGAAGCAAAAATACGCCGACCTCACCGACAACGATCTTCGCTACATCGAAGGCAAGGAGGAGGAGCTGATCGGGCGTATTCAAAAAATAACCGGCGCCACGCGCGAGGAAATCGTGCGCCTGCTCGCCTACACGGACCCCGGCGACGAAAGCGTCACTCCGTAATCCGCTGCCGGTGCGCAGCCATCAACCCTCACAAAACTTCAACGAAAAAAATCATGTCGAAATTCAATTCACTCAAAGACCTCTTCATTGAGGAACTCCGCGACCTGCTGGACGCCGAACACCAGCTGATCAAGGCCCTGCCCGCCATGGCCAAGGCCGCCTCCCACCAAACGCTCCAGACCGCCTTCGAAGAGCATCTGGACCAGACCAAGATCCATGCCGAGCGCTTGGAACGAATCCTCAGCGGGCTCGACGAATCGACCCGCAGCCGCAAATGCAAGGCCATCGCCGGCCTGGTCGCCGAGGCCGAGGAATGGATCCACGAAAAGGCGGCCCCCGCGGTCAAGGACGCCGGCCTCATCGCCAAGGCCCAGCGGGTCGAGCATTACGAAATCGCCGGTTATGGCTGCGCGCGCACCTATGCCAGCCTGCTCGGCTACGAGGATGCGGAGCAGCTTCTGCAAACCACGCTGGACGAGGAGGAGGTGGCCGATGCACGCCTGACCGAACTCAGCACCAGCCTGAATGCCGAAGCCCGGCATCCGGTCGGCACCAACTAATCCGTCAGTCAACCCTCAAACCCTCCCCATCATGCCACCCGGAAGCAAAGCCAGTTACACCGACAAACAGAAACGCCAGGCGGCGCATATCGAAACAGGCTACGAAAAGCGCGGGCTGTCGGCCCGCACCGCCCGGAAACGCGCGTGGCAGACCGTCAACAAGCTCTCAGGCGGCGGCAAGCTGAGCGGCTCCGGCCGCCAGCACCGCTCCGCCTAAGACCGCCTAAGACATTGCGCGAAAGGTTTCTTGGAAAGCCCCACGCCCTCACCGGCGCGGGGCTTTTTATTTCGAAAATCGCATAACAAATCAAAAAAGAGACCTAAAGTCCGTGGTCTTAAAGTCGTCAGCGCGCTAATATCGGCGGATGCCCGTCACAGAGTCTGCCCTAAAAAAATTTGGCGCCAATGTTCGCACAAAACGCGATGAAAAAGAGCTCTCACAAGAGAAACTCGCCGAACTAGCCGACCTTGATCGCACCTACATCAGCAGCGTCGAACGTGGCGCACGCAATATTAGTTTGCTGAGCACACTACGCATAGCGAAGGCACTCAAAATGTCCGTTTCCGAGCTTTGCGAGGGGATTGACTAATGGTCGCCCGAAAAAAGAAAAAGGCGTCTGCCGTTCGTGAGGGCAAAACGCCATATGAAGCCAATGGCACAGGTCAGGGCACCAAAAAATTCCGCTTTATTGACCTTTTTTGCGGAATTGGCGGCTTCCACATCGGCTTCGATAAGGTCGGAGGCCAATGCGTCTTCTCATCTGATTGGGACAAGTTTTCGCAAATTACCTATGCGGCCAACTTCGACGTAAAGCCCCACGGCGACATTCATGCCGTCGCTGTCGCCGACATTCCTGCGCATGATATCCTTTGCGGCGGCTTCCCCTGCCAGCCTTTCAGCCTCGCCGGAGTATCGAAGAAAAACAGCCTCGGGCGCAAACACGGCTTCGACGATGAAAAGCAGGGCAATCTGTTTTTCTCCATTGCCGATATCATAGATTACCACCGACCAGCCGCCTTTGTCTTGGAGAACGTCAAAAATCTAAAAAGCCACGATCAAGGTCGCACTTTTAAAGTCATCTACGAAACACTTACCGAAGCACTCGGCTATCAAGTCTATTACAAGGTAATCGATGCCCGGGGCGTCGTGCCACAGCATCGCGAACGCATTTTCTTGGTCGGTTTCCGTGAGCCTCGCGATTTTGAATTTCCGACATTTCCTGCCGATGGCCCCAAATTAGGGGCCATTCTTGAAGATAATGTACCAGAGAAATACACATTAACTGACCATCTTTGGGCATATCTTCAAAATTACGCAAAGAAGCACCAAGCAGCAGGTAACGGCTTTGGATTTGGCTTGGTGACAGGCACCGATACGACCCGGACTCTGAGCGCACGCTACCACAAGGACGGCTCTGAAATTCTCATCGCACAGGGTGCCCGAAAAAATCCACGACGGCTCACGCCCCGCGAATGCGCGCGGCTCATGGGCTACCCTGATTCGTTCAAAATTCCCGTTTCCGACACCCAAGCTTATCGCCAGTTTGGCAATTCAGTGGTGGTGCCAGTTGTCGAACGCATCGCAAAAGCCGTCGTAAAAGCCCTTCAGCAATCTTCAGCCGCCATTCCTGATCTTGTTCTAACCGAAGCCAAAATGCCTTACTCGGTTAGCCTTCAAAAGGCGCCAGCCAAAAAGGCCGCCCGTCGGAAAAAATGAGGCGAATGAACAACCTGTTCAATTACGCAAAAGCCCTTGCTGCGAAGGCGAACAAAGCATTCCTGTCTGGCGAGGTCTTCGCAAAGGTGCTCACTCCGAACGACGACTCAGGCCGGCATGGCGTGCTGATTCCCACCGACGCCTATTCATATTTTCCCAACCTGCCGATTCCCGATCCGACTCAAAATGCGACTGAAATATTTCCGGCTTTCGATACGATTTCAGCGTCATCGACAACCGTGGCATACAAGTATTACAAACGCTATCCTGAGCGAAGAATCACTCGGCTTCACAGCATTCTCAATGACGTTACGAGCGCCCCTAGAATCCTAGTTTTCCTGCACGCAAAGCATTCCGATGGAAGCTCTGGTTACTATTTTGATTGTGCGAACTCCGCACCGGCCGGCCGATTTCCCGAACTCTTCCATCTCATTTTTGGCGATGAAATCTCACCCATTCCTGACAATTTTGTAGTTCGCCCGGTCGATTCAGACGCATTTTCTGCCGACTCTACACTTACAGAATTACTTGGCCGGTTTGATGAAGTTAAAGAGCGCGGATGGGTAGATACCATGCGCGATGGAGATACCGGCATTGGCTACACTTTTGAAACATTGCTTGGGATTGAGGAAAACAACGATCAGAAGGCCGACTTCAAAGGCATAGAGATTAAGTGCAAGGGAATGAAAGCTGGAGGCACGGGTGCCTCCAGTAAGATCAATCTCTTTCAAGCCGGCCCAATTTGGGCGGTAAAAGCTACGACCAGAGAGCTAATCCGTATCTTGGGTAAGCCCGGCGAAGATGGACTTTATTCCTGTTATTCCCAAGTCACTGCGACACCAAACAACCTCGGGTTATTGATCGATGTCCTGAATCCAACCAATAAAATTGATCTGCGGAAAAATGCTGATGCTCTCGGATATTGGTCATTCGGACAACTTGAACGCCGGCTTGCTGAAAAGCATTCGCGTGCCGTTTTCGTAAAAGCAGAGACCCGCAAGGCCAAAGGCAAAACGCAATTCGCCTATAAGGAGCTCGTTTACTGCGACAAGCCCAGTATTGAGCGATTTGTGGAGCTCGTGACCCACCGCAACATTGTCTTCGAATTTACGATGTCGGAAAAGCCTGATGGCAGTGTAAGGAATCATGGATATCCGTGGCGACTGATTCGGGCCGAGTTTCTTGATCAGCTTTTCGCGTTCCAAATAAAGCTTCGGTCAGTCGATGCCTGACATTTTTTCCAAGCGCAAACGCTCGGCGGTGATGTCCCTCATACGTGGCTCCGGCAACAAGGACACCGAGCTGCGGTTGATTGTGATTTTTCGTTCGCATCGCATCAACGGCTGGCGACGCAACGCGAAGCTCACCGGCAAGCCGGACTTTGTTTTTCCGAAGTCGAAGCTCGTGGTGTTTGTGGACGGCTGCTTCTGGCATGGTTGTCCGAAGCACGGCACGAAGCCGAAGACCAATGCGAAGTTCTGGCGTGAGAAAATAGCCCGCAACCAGGCACGTGACCGTGAAGTGAATCGCGCACTGCGCGCGAAGGGCTGGAAAGTTTTCCGGGTGTGGGAGCACGAGCTGGCCCGGAAGAACGAATCCCGTCTGCTCCGCCGCCTGACTCTGCATCTGCCGCTGCCACCCAAGCAGTCTTGATGCACTCATAACGCGGAAGATTTCGCGCTTGGGCCACCGGGCTTTGCCGGCCATGGCTGGCCGGTAAATTTCGCAAGTCAGGTCAGGCCGGATTCTCAGGTTTCGGCCTGTGATTATTATAAAATGCTTTATTCAAGCATCTTATAAAATAATATCGCGTCAGCCGCCATTCCTAATTGCAAGTCAAATGTAAATATAATGTCAAAAATATATTGACATTACCTAGGTATTAGCCCCTATTCAATGAAACTGATTACCACCATGTCGCTGCCCAATGATATCATTTCTTTTCTGCGCGACGAGGCCTACCTGACTCTCAGCCGGGAGGCCCTTTCCGAAGCGCTTCACGGTGTGGCCGTACACAAGGAGGAGGTCGCCAGCACGCGCCCACCCTTCGGCGTACTGGCCGCGCCCAGCACGGTCAAAACCTTCGAACATTCGATGCGTACCGTGCTCGACAACGAGAGTTCGCTCGAAACCCGCCTGGCCAGAATCGACACCCTCGACCACTGGCTGAAGGCCACGCTGCACACCAAGCTGCATTATTATCTCTGGGAGGCATCGCAGGATTATCGCTACAGCGCGGAGGTGCTCTCCGCCATCGATACCTGGGAGCGGTTTGTCGATCCCTATGGCGACCGGTTGCAGGCCTTCGCCCGCGAATTGAAAAACACGGCCCGGGCGGTCGAGCGGAAGAAGGAAGGAACCCACGCCGTGTTTGATTTGCGCGCGGGTGCGATGGCCGAATTGCGGATTGCCGCCCTGAATCTTGACAGTGCCGCCGGGCAGCTGATCGACGCCGAGCGCAAGCTCAGCCAGGTCATCGCCGGGACGATCTACGACAAGGTGCGCATCCTCCCGCCCTCTTTCGTTGACCTGGGCCAGTGGGTGGACCGGCTCACGCCGCTCTCCGACGATGAGCTCTTCGCCACCACGCAGGCAATGGAAGCCGACGTGCGCTCGCTGCTCGCGAAGAAACTGGCGCCGCTCCACGCGCGCGCCGAGGCCGCCCGCGAGACGGTGGCAGACGCCGGGCGTCATTATTTCGAACAATACTGGGACCAGCTTCGCACCCATGCACTGACCTATTACGTGAAGGACCGCGAGGTGGACGAGGTGCTCGACGAGCTCACCCAGCGCTACGTCGTCGCCACCGCCCAACGCGGCCAGCAGATCCTGCAGGGCAAGGTCAACCCCTACCAGCACGAGCGCTGAGCGCGGTCAGCAGGAGCAGGGAGTCAAGGGCGGCCGGTTCGCCGCAAAGGGAAAAAGGCCGGCGGGTCCCCCGGCCCTGCCCCGATTTTGCCCACCTACAGGGCAGGAAGACCGGCCGGCAGACCGTTGACAGCGCCTGCGCCATCCCGCAGCGTACCGCACCCCCATGGTCAGCCCCAGTTCCCCCCTGCCCGGCGCAAATGCCGCCGGCAACGGCAATGTTCAAACGGTCCCCGATGCGGTCATCCGCCTCGCGGGCAATTCGCAGGATGGCATCCAGACCATCGGCGGTTTCCTCGCGCGCCTCGCCGGCCGCAGCGACCAGGAGGTGATGACCTACATGACGATCCCGTCCACCATTTCCGGCGGGCCGTCGATCTTCCAGGTGCGCATGGGCACCGGCGAAATTCTCTCCGCCGGCGACCAGGCGGACTTCCTCGTGGCCTTTTACCAGCACAGCTACGACGCGCACGTGAACTCCCTGCGCCCGGGCGGCGTGCTTGTCTACGACAGCGACCACGTGAAACCGAATCCCGACGACCGGCGCTTCACCGCGGTCGGCATCCCCATCACCGGCCGCACGGTCGAGGCCGTGGGCGGCGCCTCAAAGGACAAGGGTAAAAATATTTTCGTGCTCGGGTTGCTCGCGCGCGCCTTCAACCTCGACGTGGAAAAACTCCGCACGCTCGTGCAGGAGCGCTTCGGCGGCCGCGCCGAGGACATCGTGCGCAACGCCATGCTCGCCTTCGATGCCGGCTACGCGCTGCCGGTCGAAAACCTCCTCGGCCATTGCTACCGTTTCGACCACAAGCCGCGGGTCACTTCCGGGCGCCCGCAGGTCACGATGGACGGCAACACCGCGCTCGGCTACGGCCTCCTCGCCGCCGGTGTGCGCCATGGCGCGGGTTATCCCATCACACCGTGGTCCTCGATCATGGAAATGCTCCGCACCGAGCTGCCGAAATACGGCGGCGTCTTCGTGCAGGCGGAGGATGAGCTCGCCGCGGTGTCGCTCGCGCTCGGTTTCGCCTACTCCGGCCACCTTTCCGTCACCGGCAGCTCCGGCCCCGGCCTTTCGCTCAAGATGGAAGCCCTTGGCTGGGCTGTGATGTCCGAGATGCCGCTCATCGTGATCAACGTCCAGCGCGGCGGCCCCAGCACCGGCCTGCCGACCAACGTCGAGCAGAGCGATCTCCTGCAGGCCATCTACGGCAGCCATGGCGACACGCCCCGCGTCGTGCTCGCGCCGCGCGACGTCGAGGACTGCTTCTACCTCGCGCTCGAGGCCGGCCGCATCGCGCGCGAATATAGCACGCCCGTCATCATCCTTTCCGACCTGGCGCTGGCCACCCGCATCGAGGCGTTCGAGGAGCCCGACCTGAAAAAACTCATGGCCGATCCGAAGCCGGACCTCGCCGCGCGCGGCACCGACTACAAGCCCTATCCGCTCGACCGCACGACCCGCCATGCGCCGCCCGGCTCGCGCATCGAGAGCGGCATCTATCCGGTCGTCACCGGCCTCGAGCATGACGAGATGGGCCACCCGACGGCCAATCCCGCCCTGCACGTCAAGATGACCGCCAAGCGCCGCGAGAAAATCAAGCACCTCGCCGCCTCGCTCCCGCTGCCGGAAATTTACGGCGACGCCGAGGGCGACGTCCTCGTGGTCGGCTGGGGCTCGACGTTCGGGCCGGTGCGCGAAGCGGTGAAACGGGTCCGCACCGATGGCGTCAAGGCCGCCCAGATCCACCTGCGCAACCTTCATCCGCTGCCCAACGGGCTTGATGAAATTTTCCGCCGTTATCGCGAGGTGCTGGTCGTCGAGATGAATGACGAGGGCCTCTACGGCTACGGCCAGCTGGCCATGCTCCTGCGCGCCCGGTACGCGAATCCCGCCATCCGCAGCATCACCAAGACGGACGGCCTCACCTTCAAGGTCCGCGAAATCGTCGAGGGTGTCGGCCGGCACCTGGCCTTCGGCTCGTTGCGCGACACGCCCGTCACCCCGCCGGCCCGCGGCTGAAGCGACTCCACTTTAAACCACCACCATTCCGACCCCATGACCGCCCTGCCCGCCACCGCCCCGGTGCTGCCCGTTTCGCCCCCGACCAACGGCGCACGCCAGCCGCTCACGAAAAAAGCCCTCACCGCCGACCATCCGACGTGGTGCCCCGGCTGCGGCGACTTCGCCGTGCTTGCCGCGTTCTACCGCGTGCTCGAGAAGCTCCAGTACCCGCACGAGAACATCGTCACCTTCGCCGGTATCGGCTGCTCGTCGCGGTTCCCTTATTTCGTCAACACCCATGGCGGCCATTACATCCACGGCCGCTCGCTGCCCTTTGCCGCGGGCATCAGCCTCGGCCGCGACGACCTCCACGTCTTCGTCTTCGGCGGCGACGGCGACGGTTTTTCCATCGGCGGCAACCACCTCGTCCACACCGCGCGCAAGAACGTCCGGCTGACCTACGTCATCATGGACAACTTCGTCTACGGCCTGACCAAGAAGCAGACCTCGCCCACCTCGCCCATCGGCTTCAAGTCGAAGACCGATCCCACCGGCGCGATGGACCAGCCGATCAACCCGATGCGCACGCTCGTCAACACCGGCGCCACCTTCATCGCGCGCAGCCATGCCACGCAGGTCAACCATATGATCGAGATGATGACGCGCGCCGCCCAGCACGACGGCTTCTCTGTCGTCGAGATCCTTTCCGAATGCGTCGAGTTTTACGCAGGGGCGTTCGATGCCGGCAATCCCCGCAAGGGCGGCGCGTTCCGCACTATCGAGCTGAAGAAGAACGACGGCACGCCCGAGGACGCACAGCGCCACGACCCCACCGACGAGCTCGCCGCGTTCCGCCTCGCGCTCGAGCCGTGGCCGGGCCCCTTCGGCGTGTTCTACGAAGTGAAGCGCCCGACCAAGAACCGCCTCGAGGCCGACCTCATCGCCCGCACCCGTGAGAAGACCAGGGGCGCAGCCGACCTCGACCTGCTCTCGGCCAGCTTTGCCCGCCTGCGCTGACCGCCCGCCGCGACACCGGCTTCAGTAGTTCAACGATTTCAGCGCAAACGCGCCGGGATACTCGCGGTGGACCGCCTGCTGCAGCTGCCGCAGGTTGAGGATGGAGAGGTACTCCATGATGAACGGGATCGTGCCGCGCTCGGGAAAATAGATGCAGACCCGCCCGTTGAAAATGAACACCGCGGCCGCGCTTTGCAGCGTCTGGCCGTCCCTGACATAGGAAAACTGCACCACGTTCACCGGCCGGTGCGCGGCCAGCCGCGCACCCGCGCGTGTCGCGTCGCGGAACGCCGGCACCTCGTGCGTGGCCAGCACCTCCGGCGGATGCTCCTCGGGCGGCTGGGAAAAATCGTATCTATAAATTGGATACAATGGAACGATGCCCGGGTACCGCGCCAGGACGGGCGCCGCGACCCGGCCGACGTCCTCGCGGGACTCCGGCGGCACCTCCAGCGGCCGGAAGCCGAAATTGATGTCCCAGGCCCATAGCCGCCCTTCCAGTTCAAACACCGCGACCGCATGCCCGGCCACCACCTGCTCGTCCTCCTTCGCGCCCCATTGCAGCACGCGCACCCACGCGTCCGGGCCGTGGATTTCCTGGAAATGATCATAGAGGCAGACCGATTCCACGAAGCAGCCGTTGGCCACGCCGAGGGGCTCATGCGCAAAGGGCGGCTTCACCCCCGCGGCCGGCGCCGGGAGCCGGACCAGGAAAAACAGGGCCAGCCAGACAATGCCATGGATTCGTCTCACGCCCTCCCTTAAATCGCCCGCCGCTTCCGCCGCAATCCTTTCGCGAGCCGGCCCGGCCTGACGCCATTTGACTCACGCGACTTCCCGCCGTAGGCTTTTTCTCCCAAAAATCGTGGCCGAACTTTTCGAAACCAAATCCCGCCTCCAGCGCGCATTTCTGGTCGGTGTCCAGACGCCCAAAATGCCGCCGGGCGAAGGCCAGGAGCTGCTGGACGAGCTGCGCGAGCTGGTCGAGACCCTTGGCCTGACCGTCGTGCGCTCCACTCTCATCGCGCTGCGCACGCCCGTGCCCGCCCTGCTGATCGGCAGCGGCAAGGCGCAGGAGCTTTCCGACCTGGCGCACGAGGACGACGCCGATGTGATCATTTTCGACGAGGACCTCTCGCCGGCGCAGCAGCGCAACTGGGAAAAGCTCTCCGAACTCGCCGTCATCGACCGCCAGGAGGTCATTCTCGAAGTGTTTGCCGACCGCGCGCATACCCGCGAGGCCATCCTCCAGGTCGCGCTCGCCCGGCAGGAATACTCGCTCCCGCGCCTCAAGCGCGCCTGGACCCATCTCTCGCGCCAGCGCGGCGGCGGCACCGGCGCGCGCGGCCAGGGTGAAACCCAGCTGGAGAACGACCGACGCCTCGTGCGCGACCGCATCGCACACCTGCGCGAGCAGATCGCCGGGGTCGTCCAGCAGCGCGGCGTGCAGCGCGCGCGCCGCATGCGCGTGCCCGTGCCCACCGCGGCCATCGTCGGCTATACCAACGCAGGCAAGTCCTCATTGCTCAACCGCCTTACCGGCGCCGCCGTCTTCGTCGAGGACAAGCTCTTCGCCACGCTCGATCCCACGACGCGCCAGCTCCTGCTCCGCAACAACCAGAAGCTGCTCGTGACCGACACCGTCGGCTTCATCCGCCGCCTGCCGCACGGCCTGGTCGAGGCCTTCAAGGCCACGCTTGAGGAGGTCGTCGTGGCCGACTTTCTCATCCACGTGCTTGATGCGACCAATCCCAACATCGAGAAGCACCACGCCACCACGCTCGGCGTCCTGCGGGAGCTCGGCGCCGACGACAAGCCCACCCTCACCCTCTTCAACAAAACCGACGCCGCCGACACTCGCGCCCTCGCGCACGCCCGCACGCTCGCGCCCGACGGGCTTTTCATTTCGGCCAAGACCGGCGCCGGCCTCGACGCGCTCCTCGACCGCTGCGCCGAGCTCATCGCCGGCCGGCTCGGCATCAGCGCATTGCTCGTGCCGCATGACCGTTACGATGTCATCGCCCGCCTGCACGAGTTCGGCCACATCCACGATCAGGAGCACCGCGACGAAGGCGTGTTCATCCACGGTCGCTTTCCCCCCGCGCAGGCCGGCTTCTTCGCGCCGTTCATCCTCGCCAACGGCAAGTCCGCCTGACGGCGTTCATTCGGGCCGGAAAACCACGTAATAAATCCGCCCGTAGAATTCGCGCAGCGCCTGCTCCGTCACCGCCAGCGCATCCGGATGCGGCAGGAAATCGATCAGCGTCAGCCGCCGGCGCGGATCGCGCTGGAAATCGACCGGGAACGGGGTGAAATCCACCCCCGCGCGGGTGAAGAGCCACGCGGCGCGCGGCATGTGCCAGGCCGAGGTCACGAGCAGCACGTGCTTCCAGCCGTATTCACGGCACATCCTTGCGGCGGAGCGGGCTTCGTCGGCCGTGTCGCCCACCATCGGCGTGAGCACGATTTTTTCCGCCGGCACGCCCGCCGCGATGGCCTGTTCGCGCAGAAGCTCGCCCTCCGTCACGCGGAGTTTCTCCCAGGGAAAGCTCGCCCGTGAAAAAACGATATGGGCCGCCTTGCCCGCCCGCACCAACGCCACGCCCGTGGTGAAACGGTCCACCGCCTCGCCCCAAGAAGGGAAGTCCGCGCCCGGATGGTTGCGGCCCAGAATGCCGCCGAGCACGATCACCGCGTCCGCCGGCGCGCAACCCACGATGGTCTGCACCGGGTAACGGTCCTCCAGCCGGCCGATGAGCGCATCAGCCACGACCGGCATGCTCGCGATGTAGAGCAGCGCCAGTACCGCCATGATCAGCCGCCGGCGCCATTTTTCAAAAACGAGCGCCAGGGCCAGCAGCAGGCAGGACAACCCGGTGGGCAGCACGAAAACCGGGAGCAATTTGTGCAGAAAAAGCATGATGGCGGGCTGGATTTAATCCGGGCGGAAAAGGCGCGCAAGCGAGACAAAAAAGCCGCGGATCACAAGCCGCCATTTGCCGGGCGGATCACTCGTTTTCATGCCGGCAGGCTGCTTGGTCGATCGAAAGCCCATCAACAAGCTTGGGGCATTCGGCGCGGCTCTCGTGATGGAATGGCTGCCCGGCATGGATTCGAACCATGACTAGGCGAGTCAAAGTCGCCTGTGCTACCATTACACCACCAGGCAGTGGAAAGGGCAGTAAGCTGGGCCGCGGGGGGCGCGGGTCAAGGCGGGAATGCTCCGGGGATGAAAGGAGCGCTGATCCGTGGCCAGTTCGATTTGCGGCAATGCCTCGGCCATTCACACAAGCGAATGGCCTGACATGCATGAAGAACCGACGGGGCGACACTCGCCCCGGTCCTCACGCCCGGCTTGGCAGCAGGAAGAGCAGCACCGCGAAGAAATGGCAGGCGCTGCCGCCGAGCACGAAAGCATGCCAGACCGCGTGATGATAGCGCAGGCGTTTCCACAGATAGAATATGGCGCCCACGGTGTAGCAAAGCGCACCGGCCAGCAGCAGCCAGATCGCGCCTTCCGGCACGGCGGCCAGCAATGGCTTGACGGCCACGATGAGCAGCCAGCCCACGGACAGGTAGGCGACCAGCGAAGCCACGCGGAAACGGTTGGGAAACAGGAATTGCACGCACACGCCGATCGCGCAAAGGCCCCAAATGATGCCGAAAAGCGTCCAACCCCAAGGCCCGCGCAGGCTCACGAGCAGAAAGGGCGTGTAGGTCCCCGCCACGAGCAAAAACGCCGTGGCATAGTCGAGCTTGAGAAAAAAGTCCTTCCAGTGCGCCGCACGCACGCTGTGGTAAAGCGTCGAAGCCGCGTAAAGCAGGAACAGCGTGACGCCGAACACCGTGAAGCTGACGATGTGCCAGGCATTGCCGCGCAGGCTGGCGAAAACGACCAGCAGCGTCAGCGCCGCGATGCTCAATAGCAGCCCCAGCCCGTGAGTCAGGCAGTGGGCGATCTCTTCGCCACGGGTATAGACGGCGGCCTTGGATTCGGCCGGCTGGCCGGCCTGGGCGCGCAAACGCCGTTCTTTGACCAGCGCGTCGCTCTTCTCGTCACACCAGCGGATGAACGCGCAGGGACGCGGGCTTTGAAATTCCGACGACTCCCACTCCGAGCCATCCATATAAAGTGTCTTGGGGATGATGCAGGTGCCAAAGGCCCAGTCGGCGAGCGGAATCGTGAAGAAACCGGAGATCGCCTCGTTGCAATCGATCACCGCATGATGCCGCAGGTGAAAGCTGTAGACCTTCCGCCAGAACCAGCCCAGCCGGCGGTGCTCGATGAGCGGCGCCCATTTTTCGAATGACCAATGCTCGATCGCATGAAACACCTCGTAAAGCGTGAGGGACATTGCGAGCGCCGCATACCCGGAAAAAAACCAGGGAAAGGAAGGCATGAGCCATTGGCAGAGCACCAGCAGGGGCGTCACCACCAGGGCAAATACCGCCAGCGAATACCAGGGAAAGAAGGAGGCTTCCTTTTGCTCGGGCTGGGTGATCGGGTAGATGTTTTCAACAAACGGAACCTCCCGGCCCTCGGGCGTCCGCCGCCGGCCGATGCGCGTGAGGCTGTGATGCTTCGTATGCTGCCGGTAAAAGCGGCTCAAAAACGGCACCACGGGCTTGTGCAAGACATACCGGTGGAAGAAAAACTCGACGAAGCAGTTGAAGACGGAGATCGCGAGGATCACCACGCCATATTTCCACAGGCCCGCCGAAACCTGCGCGTGCCAGACCGCGCGGGGCGCGGTGAACTTCAAGATGAAACCAATGCCCACCAGGGTGGCGGCAATGGTAAGGGCAAAAAGCGGGAGCGACAGCTCCTCCTCGCCCTCGTGATCTCTGGCAATGTCGGAATGAGACACGGTATGGTGGTTAGTTGGAACGGTTGAGCGGGGGATTTTGCCTCAACCCAACGCAAGCGTGACGCGGCACGCCGGAGGGTCAAAGCGTTTTATCGGAAAACGATTACCAATAACAAAGGAGTGGCGGATGGAAATGGGGCCGGTGCGCGCCGCCGCATCTGATGCGCACGGCTGGCGATAACATCGGCCCATTTCGCGCTGGGTTTAGCGGCGGCCGTTTGTGGCCGGCACGCCGGAGGAGCGCCAGAACTGCCAGGAGGCCCGGCGGGCGGGTGCAACGGCGGGCGAAGGAGCCGCGGGGGCCCGATCGCGGTTTTCCGAATAATTTGTCCGGCCATAGCCCCCGCGGGATGGCGTTTGCTGCGGACGACGCGGCGCCGACGTGGACGGATTCGCCGGGAAAGGATGATCGGCCAGCACCGGGATGTCCTGGCGGATGAGGCGCTGGATGTCGCGCAGGAAGCCGCGCTCGGTGTCATCGCACAATGAAATCGCCAGGCCCTCGGCGCCGGCACGGGCCGTGCGGCCGATGCGGTGCACGTAGGCTTCCGGCTCGTTCGGGAGGTCGTAATTGACGACGAGGGCGATGCCCTTCACGTCGATGCCGCGCGCCGCGATGTCCGTCGCCACAAGAATGCGCGAGGTTCCGGTGCGGAAACCCTCGAGCGCACGCGTCCGCGCGCCTTGCGACTTGTTGCCATGGATGGCGTCGGCGGCGAGGCCGTCGCGCGTAAGATTTTTGGCCAGGCGGTCGGCGCCGTGCTTGGTCCGTGAAAACACGAGGACGAGTCCGTCGTTATGCTTTTGCAGCAGATGGACGAGCAGCCGGTGCTTGTTACCGCGGTCGACGTGGCACACCCGCTGGTCGATCCGCTCGGCCGTGGAGGAAACCGGCGCCACCTCCACGCGCACGGGATCGCGCAGGAAGGAATTGGCCAGGGACCGGATCGATTCCGGCATGGTGGCCGAGAACAGGAGCGACTGGCGGCGCGGCGGAAGCTTCGCCAGGATGCGTTTCACTGCGGGCGAGAAGCCCATGTCCAGCATCCGGTCGGCCTCGTCGAGCACGAAGATCTCGACCCGGTCGAGCGTGAGACAACGCTGCTCCATCAGGTCGAGCAGCCGGCCGGGCGTGGCGATCACGATGTCGGTGCCGGCATTGAGGCTGCGGATTTGCGGTTGTTCGCCGACGCCGCCAAAAATGACGGTGTGCCGGAGGGAAAGGTAGCGGCCGTAAAGGGCGATGTTGTCGGCGATCTGCGCCGCGAGCTCGCGGGTGGGCGTAAGAATCAGGACGCGGGGCATCCGGGGCACGCGCGGCTGCGGATTGGCCGCGAGCCGGTGCAGGATCGGGAGCGCGAAAGCGGCCGTCTTGCCGGTGCCGGTCTGCGCCACGCCGATCAAATCGCGGCCCTCAAGCAGCGGGGGAATGGCGCGGGCCTGGATGGGCGACGGGTGGGTATAGGCCTTGTCCGCCAGGGCGCGCTGAAGCGGCGCCGCTAGTTGGAGCGAGGCAAATGAAATCGTGGATGAATCAGTCATGTGTATGGTAAAACCATCCGCGGAAAACCGCGGAGGGAGGGAGGCGCCGACGGTCTGAAAAGACGGACGGCAGCGGGAGATTCGATGAATATTAAGACCTCTGACGGTCTTTCATCGAAGAGACGCCCGAAGAGAACGAGAACTCCCGTCACTTGCGTGTCACGCATGCGACCGGGATCGTTCAAGGAAGGTCATAATCGCACGATTCCCCCGCAAGGCAAGTACTTTATACAAGTGGTCCGGGATTTCAGCAGCAGAAAATCCGTTGGTTGCAGACCCAGAAAGGCGCGGCCAATGCTTCATACACCGCATCTCAGGCATTGACGTGGATTTTTCCGGCCCGTTACCTGTCGGCCATGCACGACACGAGGCCCGTCGATTCCCGGGTGAAATACAAGCACATCGTCCTCAAGCTCTCCGGCGAGGTTCTCCGCGGCGGCAAGTCCGGCGACCCCATCGATGGCGGCATTCTCGAAAAAGTCTGCGCCCAGGTGAAGGAAATCCACGAACTGGGCGTGCAGGTCTGCCTTGTCATCGGCGGCGGCAACATCTTCCGCGGCCTGGCCGGTGAAAAACGCGGCGTGGACCGCACCACCGGCGACTACATGGGCATGCTCGCCACCGTCATCAACGCCCTCGCGCTCATGGACTGCCTGGAAAAAATGGGCGTCACGACCCGCGTGCAAAGCGCCATCCCGATGAACCAGATCGCCGAGCCGTTCATCCTGCGCCGCGCCATGCGCCACCTCGAAAAGGGCCGGGTCGTCATCTTCGCCGCCGGCACCGGCAACCCCTATTTTTCCACTGACACCACCGCAGCCCTCCGCGCCAGCGAGATGCACGCCGACATCATCTTCAAGGCCACCAAGGTCGACGGCATCTACGACAAGGACCCCAAAAAGCATCCCGACGCCGTCAAATACGAGGACCTCACCTTCCTCGACGCGCTCCGCCAGCGCCTCACCGTCATGGACTCCACCGCGTTTTCGCTCTGCCTCGACAACAACGTCCCCATCCTGGTCTTCAATCTCAGCGACGAACACGCCATCCGCCGCGCCGTCCTCGGCGAAAAGGTCGGCACGCTCGTGCACAGCTGACCTTGCGGATCGGTGAAAGTTGAAGGTTGAAAGCCCCCGCTTTCGCCTATCTTTCAACTTTCATCATTCTACTTCCAAACCCACCCACCATGTCCCACCCCATCCTCACCGACATGCAGGCCAAGATGAAAAAGGCCCTCGACTACACCCTGCATGAGTTCAGCAGCATCCACACCGGCAAAGCCACGCCCGCCATGGTCGAAGGCGTCATGGTCGAGGCCTACGGCTCGCACATGCGACTCAAGGAATGCGCGGCCATCTCGACGCCCGACGCGCGTATGATCCAGATCCAGCCGTGGGACAAATCCCTCCTCAAGGCTGTCGAGAAAGCCATCCAGCAGGCCAATCTCGGCTTCAATCCCATCGTCGATGGCGCGATCGTGCGCATTCCCCTGCCCGACATGAGCCGCGAGCGCCGCCAGGAATTCGCCAAAACCGCGCACAAGCTCGCCGAGGAGGGCCGCGTGCATGTCCGCAACGCCCGGCGCGACGGGCTGGAGGCCCTCAAGAAAGCCAAGCCACCCGAGGACGAAATGAAACGCCTGGAAAAAGAGGCCCAAATCCTCACCGACAAATTCACCAAGGACATCAACGACCACCTTGCGCACAAGGAGAAGGAATTGCTCACTGTTTGATTTTGACCGCGGAGAAGGGAGCGTCTGAGCGCCGCACTTGCCGGTTCGCCGTTTTTCCCGCATCCTCTGTGTCTCCGTGGTTGAATCATGAATCAAGCGGCCAAACTTAAGCGCGTCGTCATCAAGCTCGGCACCGGCGTGCTCACGCGCGGCGTCGGCCAGCTCGACGAGCCGCGTATCACCGCCGTCTGCGCGCAGCTCACTTCGCTCCGGGCCCGCGGCGCCGAGGTGCTCGTCGTCTCCTCCGGCGCGGTCGGGCTCGGCATGGGTGCCCTCAGCCTGGCCCGGCGCCCCGCCGAGCTCGCTAAAAAACAGGCCTGTGCCGCCATCGGCCAGTCGCTCCTCATGCAGACCTGGCAGCGCGGTTTCGCTCCGTACGGCCTCACCGTCGCGCAGGTCCTGCTCACGCACGAAGATCTCCGCGATCGCGCCCGCCACCTCGGCGTCAAGGCCACGCTCCGCCAGCTCCTCGACTACGGCGTCGTCCCCATCATCAACGAAAACGACACCGTCAGTGCCGCCGAAATCAAGTTCGGCGACAACGACACGCTTTCCGCGCTCGTCGCCAGCCTCATCGAGGCCGACCACCTCGTCATCCTCTCGACCGCGCCCGGCCTCATCGACCTGAAGGGAACGAAACAGATCGTGCCCGTCGTCGAAAAGATCACGCCAGAGATCGAGGCCATGGCCGGCGGCACCACCAGCGAGACCGCCGTCGGCGGCATGATCTCCAAGATTTCCGCTGCGAAAATCGCGACGAAGGCCGGCTGCGGCGTTTTCATCGCCAGCGGCGCCGAGCCCGACATCCTGGAGAAACTCTTCGCCGGCCGCGGCCCCGGCACGTTCTTCGTGCCCAGCGGCCTGCCGCTCGATGCGAAGAAGCGCTGGCTCGCCTATTTTCAGCGTCCCACCGGCACGCTGCACATCAACGCCGGCGCCGCCGCCGCGTTGCGCGAGCGCGGCACAAGCCTGCTCGCCGCCGGCCTCACCGGCGTGAGCGGCGACTTCGCCGACGGCGATGTCGTCAACATTGCCGCGCCCAACGGCGTCGTGATCGCCCGCGGCACGAGTTCCTACGCCAGCAGCGTGGCGGTGACCCTGCCCGGCAAAAAGGGCGACGAATTGCGCGCCCTTTTCCCCTCACGCAAGCACTTCGAGGTCGTGCATCGCGACGATCTCGTTTTGCTGTAATTCTCCTTTGCGTCTTGGCGCCTTTGCGTGAGGTTTGACCTTACATGGATTTTGTCCTCGAAAACGACCGGCCCGCGCCCGGTGCGATGCCGCCCATCGATTTCCGGCGCGATTTGAACGACGAGCAGTTTGCCGCCGTCACCGCGCCGCCCGGGCCGCTGCTCGTGCTCGCCGGCGCGGGCTCGGGCAAGACGCGCACGCTCACCTATCGCGTCGCGTGGCTGCTTTCTCAGGGCGTGCGGTCCGGCGAGATCCTCCTGCTCACCTTCACCAACAAGGCCGCCAAGGAAATGCTCCACCGCGTGAACGACCTCACCGGCATCGAGCCGGGCCGTTTCTGGGGCGGCACGTTCCACTCCATCGGCCATCGCCTGCTCCGCATCCACGGCGAAGCCCTCAACCTGCCGCGCAACTTCACCATCCTCGACGCCGACGAGTCCGAGGGCGTGCTGCGCGACGCGGTCGACGGCCTCGACAAGGGCTTTTTCAAGGACAAGACCCACCCGCGCCCCGGCCCGCTGCATTCGATCATTTCGCTCGCGCGCAACACCCAGGCCACGCTGGCCGAGACCATCACGCGCTTTTTCCCGCAGCACGACGGCCTGATCGAACGCGTGCCGGCCTTCGCGCAAAAATACGCCGAGATGAAACGCGCGCAGAACGTCGTCGATTACGACGACCTGCTCGAATCGTGGCTCGAGCTCATGCGCCGCGCGCCCGAGGTCGCCGCCTATCTCCAGCAGCGTTTCCGCCACGTGCTCGTGGACGAATACCAGGACACCAATACCCTCCAGTCGCAGATCGTCGATCTCGTCGGTTCGCACCACCAGATCATGGCCGTGGGCGACGACGCGCAGTGCATCTACTCGTGGCGCGGCGCGAACTTCGAGAACATCATGACGTTTCCCGACCGGCATCCCGGCACCGTCATCCATCGCATCGAGACCAACTACCGCTCCACCCCGCAGATCCTCAACCTCGCCAACGGCGTGCTCGCCGCCCAGCCCAAGGGCCGCCACTTCGACAAGGAGCTGCGCGCCGCCCGGCCCGACCACGAGAAGCCGTTCTTCGTCCAGGCCATGGACGGCCGCGAGCAGGCGTCGTTCATCGTGCAACGCCTCAAAGGCCTCGTCGAGGAGGGCCGTTCCCTCGGCGACATCGCCGTGCTCTACCGCGCGCATTTCCAGGCGCTTGACCTGCAGCTCGAGCTTTCGCGCCTGCAAATCCCCTACGTCATCACCAGCGGCGTGCGCTTTTTCGAACAGGCGCACATCCGCGACCTCGTGGCATTGCTGCGCTTCGTCTACAATCCAGCCGATACCGCCGCCTGGCAGCGCGTCGCGATCCTGCTGCCCAAGGTCGGCGACAAGGGCGCGCAGAAGCTCCACGCCGCCGCGCTCGAGTTCGCGAAAACGCACCAGAAAAACTTCCTCGACGCCCTCGCCTCGCCCGAAGTCGCCGCCAAGGTGCCGAAGGACGCGCGCGACGACTGGGTCGACCTCACCGCCTCGCTCCAGCAGGTCGGCGACGCCATGAAAAACCTGAAGCCGCACAACGCCGTCGAACTCGCCCTCGACGGCTGGTATGGCGAATACCTCAAGGGCGCCTACGCCAACTACGTCTCGCGGCTCGACGATCTCAAGTCGCTCATCGGCTTCGCCGGCCGCTTCGAGGACATGCAGGAGATGCTCGCGCAAATCATGCTGCTCAACTCCGAGGCGAGCGACCGCCGGATCGATCCCGAGGCCGACGCGCTCAAGCTCACCACCGTGCATCAGGCCAAGGGCCTCGAATACGGCGTCGTTTTTCTCATCAGCCTCGCCGACGGCCTTTTTCCCCTGCGTCGCGCGATCGAAAGCGGCGACCTCGAGGAGGAGCGACGGCTGTTCTACGTCGCCGTCACCCGCGCCAAGGACGAGCTCTACCTCTGCTTTCCCAAAGTGAACACCAAGGGTGGCCCGGCCATGCTGCTCTCGCCCAGCCGTTTTCTGCAGGAACTCCCCAGCGATCTCTACCAGCTGCTGAAGATCAGGCGCAGCTACGCGTGGTGAATGTAACGCATGTCTTCACTCAGTTTGTCATTCTGAGCGCAGCGAAGAATCTCACCACGTAACAGCTAATTCCAATATTCACGGCCGACCCTTTCGGATCAGCGCTACTTGGGGCTTTAGAAGAAGAGCCGGTTCAAGAGAGCAAAGAACTGCCAGCTGATACTCGTACGAAAAACGTCCTTTCCCCACTGCGCCGCTTCGAGACACCCGGCGAGTTTCACCGCAGCCCGGGTTCGGTCGGTTCGATGGTAAAGTCGGTCTTGGGTGAGGATGCCGAGGATATTGTCGAACTCCTGCCGTGCCACCGCATCTTCGAGCATCTTCGCCAAGCTGGCGGAAGGCTGGACGTTCAGCCAAATTAAACCCATGGCGGGAGCCCGGATACCCGATAGTTGACGCCTAGCGTCGGCAAGGAGCTCTGTGATAGTCCGCAGAAGCGTACGTTCTAGGCTGGGCCACGCGTGGAAGGCTAAGGCCGCGTTCTCCATGGTCACATTGATGGGGGTGTCACTGACCACCACCTGACATGTCTGCATCCAACTCTTGGTTACATAGCCACTCGATCTGGGGACGAAGTGAATCGCCAGTCCAGGGATCGGCTGCCACAACTTGGCGTCAATCATGTTCGGGGCGGCGCAGATGATGGCTTCGCGAAGCGCCTTCATTTCCCGTTGGTTTAGGTGGCGGGCGGGGACAAATTCAATGCGAAGCCCCTGCTGCCAAGCGTGGTGCTTTAGATCAGTGTCCGAGACAGCATGCGCGAGCTGCTTGTTGTGCCGATCTACTTTCTCACGCGCGAGGTTTTGGACGCGGTTAGGATTCTTGCACTCGATGTAAAGCGGAAGGATTGGCGGAACGATGACGCCAAAGTCGGCCAATCTGCCGTTGGACAATCGAGGTTCGTATTTGATCGGCAACCTGCGGCCAAGGACGCACATGCAGTTCAACTCGAAAACTGTATCGAGGAGCTGCGATGGATTCCGGAGCTTCTTGACTATTTCATCCCTGATTTGAGAGGTAAAATATTGTTGGATAAACTCAAGTACAGGTCGCAGGGATGTTTCGTAGTCCAGAACAATGCGATTTTTCCCGGTCACGCTAATAAGACGGCCTTGGAAAAACTCATAACGGTCGCTGATGATCGGTCTTAAATGGACTGGAACTTCAAGAGCCATGGTCTTTGGACGCGGGAAACTGACGAAGCTCCTCAAAACCGAAGTATAAGTCACCGCGAAAAACGGGGCAACCGTTAATAGGTCATCTCAATCTATTTCACGCATGACCCACGCCATTGGAAACAAAGCCCGCGGTTATAACGCCCGGCCGCTTGTGTCGCCGGGCAAACGGCTTCAACCTGCCCGTGTCCTATGAAAACTCTTCTGATCACTCTTGGTGTCATCGCCGCGTTCGTGCTCGCCGTGGTGCTTTTCGCCGCCGGCTCCTACAACGGCCTCGTCAACCAGCAGCAGGCGGTGGATGCGCAATGGGCGCAGGTGCAAAACGTCTACCAGCGCCGCGCCGACCTCATCCCCAACCTCGTCAGCACCGTCTCCGGTGCGGCCAATTTCGAAAAATCCACGCTCATCGCCGTCACCGACGCCCGCGCCTCCGTCGGCCGGGTCAACATTGATGCCAGCAAAGCACCGACCGATGCCACGCAGCTCGCGGCCTTCGACAAGGCGCAGGGCCAGCTGACTTCCGCGCTCTCGCGGCTGCTCGTCGTCTCCGAGCAGTATCCGCAGCTCAGGGCCACGGAGAATTTCCAGACGCTGCAGGCGCAGCTCGAAGGCACGGAAAACCGCATCGCAGTCGAGCGCGGCCGCTTCAACGAAGCGGTGCAGGCCTACGACAGCGCGATCAAGCGCGTGCCGGCCGTCTTCTTCGCCGCGGCGTTCGGCTTCAAGGAGCATCCCTATTTCGAAGCCACGGCCGGTGCCGAGACTCCGCCCAAGGTGCAGTTTGATTTTTCCCAGCCCGCCGCCGCGCCCAAATCCTGACCGCGTGTCGCGTTTCGCCTTCATTTCGCTTTGGTTCGGCCGGGCCGCGCTGCTCGCGGCCTTTGCCTTGGCTGCGCCTCTGGCCCGCGCCGCCGAAGTGATCCCGCCGGCGCCCGCACAGTATTTTAACGACTACGCAGGCGTCATTTCACAGGCAACGGTCAATGAACTGAATCAAAAGCTGGAGCAGTTCGAGCGCGACACCTCGAACCAAGTGCTGGTCGTCGTTTACCCGCATATGCAGTCGGATTCCTCGATCGAGGACTATACCGTGCGCGTGGCGCAAAGCTGGCATGCCGGGCAGAAAGGCCGCGACAACGGCGCGGTGCTCTTTGTCTTCGTCGCGGACCACAAACTCTACATCCAGGTCGGCTACGGTCTCGAAGGCGCGCTGCCTGATGCCACCTGCCACGCCATTATCGAAAACGAAATCAAGCCGCGCTTCCGCAGCGGTGATTATGACGGCGGCCTGCGCTCTGCCGTGACCGCCATCATGCAGGCCACCCGCGGCGAGTACAAGGGCACGGGCACGACGGTGGACGACTCATCCGGACATAGCTCCTCGCCTTTGCTTTCCCTCTTCTTTTTTCCGTTCTTCATCCTGTTTTCCTTCTTGTCCAGCCGCCGTCGCGCACGACTTTACGGCAGTTCGGGCAGCCGTTCCTCCGGACCGCCCATCTGGTTTGGCGGCGGCGGGGGTGGCGGCTGGTCGGGCGGCGGAGGCGGTGGTGGATTTTCCGGCGGGGGCGGCGGCTTTGGCGGAGGAGGCTCCGGCGGAAGCTGGTAACACAGGCAATCCATGAAACCCGCCCATTTCCTCAAGCAGCTTGAACACGACCGCATCGTGGCCGCGATCGCCAGTGCCGAGAAGAAAACCTCCGGCGAAATCCGCGTGCTGGTCAGCCATCGCGAGGTGGCTGATCCCGTGGCCGCGGCGGAAAAAGCCTTTCTGCGCCTCAAGATGCAGAACACGCCCCACCGCAATGCCGTGTTGATTTTCGTCGCCCCGCGCAGCCGCCGCTTCGCCGTCATCGGCGACCAGGCTGTGCATGAAAAATGCGGCGAGGCCTTCTGGTCGGAGCTGACCGCAGCCATGACCGACCACTTCAAGTCGGGACATTTCACCGACGGACTGCTCCACGGCATCGCGCGCGCCGGCGAACTGCTCGCCGCCTATTTCCCCCGCGATCCCAACAGCACAAACCATCTGCCTGATACGGTCATTGAGGATTGACAGGCTGGTCTGTGCCCGGGCACGGAGATTCCGCTGGGTTGAATTTGGCGGTGGCTTGCCACTTTCCCCTTTCCAAGTGTGCTATGTTATCGCTGAACTCTCCACTTCATGTCCGCCCCCACCATTGAAAATGTCGTCATCGTCGGCACCGGCTGCGCCGGTCTCACCGCCGCCATCTACACCGCGCGCGCCAACCTCGGGCCACTCGTGCTCGAAGGCTCGCTGCCCGGCGGCCAGCTCACGACGACGAGCGAGGTGGAAAATTTCCCTGGCTTTCCCGAGGGCGTGGACGGCTTCCAGCTCATGGACAACCTGCGCAAGCAGGCGACGAAGTTCGGCACGCGCTTCGAGCAGGCGCAGGTGCAGTCGGTCGATTTCAGCTCGATGCCGCGCAAACTCGTCTGTGCCGACCGCACGATTCTCGCCCGGAGCGTGATCATCGCCACCGGCGCCTCGCCGCGCATGACCGGCGTGCCCGGCGAAAAGGAACTTTACGGCGGCAAGGGCGTCACGACCTGCGCGACGTGCGACGGCGCGTTTTATCGCAAGCAGGAGGTGGCGGTCATCGGCGGCGGCGACAGCGCGGCCGAGGAGGCGCTTTTCCTCACGCGTTTCGCCAGCAAGGTCTATCTCGTGCACCGCCGCGATGCGCTGCGCGCCTCGAAAATCATGGCCGATCGCGCGACGTCGCACCCAAAGATCCAGCCGGTGTGGGACAGCGTGCCGGTCGAGGTGCTCGGCGTGAAAGAAGGCGCCGTCAGCGGCCTCAAGGTGAAAAACGTCAAGACCGGCGCCGAGTCGGTCCTGCCCGCCAGGGGCATTTTCGTCGCCATCGGCCACGTGCCCAACACCGCGCCGTTCGCGTCCGCGCTCGACGTGGATGAAAGCGGCTATTTCCTGCCCGTCGACAGCTCGCAGGTGCAGACGAAGGTACCCGGCGTTTATGTCGCGGGCGACTGCGCCGATCACATTTACCGCCAGGCCATCACCGCCGCGGGCATGGGTTGCCAGGCCGCGATCGATGCCGAGCGCTGGCTGTCCGAGCACCACGGGTAAGCCGCTGCAGAAAAACGGGAAGCAAACCGGCATCGCCGATTTTAGAATTATTCCAATTACGACTTGCGACTTGGAACCATTCCAATTTGTTTATCCTGCTCCCAGCTCCCAAAATGAAAACGTCTCCGCTCACCCATGACGCGCTCTGCGCGAAGCTCGCCGGCAGCGGCTTGCGGGCCACCCGGCAGCGCGAGGTGGTTTACAATGTCGTCCTCGGCAAACGCGACCACCCTACCGCGGACGAGATTTTCGCCCGCGTAAAGCCCCGCCTGCCCGGCATTTCGCTGGCTACCGTTTACAACTGTCTCGAAACCCTCGTGCAATGCGGCCTCGTCCGGCAGGTCAACTTCGAGCGCGAGTCCACGCGCTACTGCCCGAATCTCCGCGAACACGCCCATTTTCACGACGACGCCACCGGCCAGGTGCACGACATCGAGCTCCCGCCCGACACCGTCTCCCGCCTGCGCCGCCTGCTGCCGCGCGGCTTCGATGCCGCCAGCGTCGAACTTTCCTTCCGCGGCCGCACCAAGACCTCGGCCAATTGAATTTTGTCCGCCCCTCCCCTCTTCTGACCCGCCACTTTCCCGCACATGTCTTCACTCGAAATCAAAAACCTCCACATCGCCATCGGCGAAAAGGAAATCGTCAAGGGCCTCACGCTCACCATCCGCCAAGGTGAGGTGCATGCCATCATGGGCCCCAATGGCACCGGCAAGTCCACGCTGGCCAAGGCCATCGCCGGCCACCCGGATTACGCGATCACCAGCGGCGAGGTGCTCCTCGACGGCCGCTCGGTCCTCGAGCTGGAACCCGACGAGCGCGCCCGCGCCGGCCTTTTCCTCGCGTTCCAGTACCCGAGCGAAATCCCCGGCGTGAGCATCGCCAACTTCCTCCGCGCCGCGCTGCAGGCCCGCCTCGGCGAGGGCGAGGAGCTCGACGCCACGGCCTACTACAAGCGGCTCTATGAGAAAATGGACCTGCTCAAGATCGACCGCAAATTCACCGCGCGCTCGGTCAACGAGGGTTTTTCGGGCGGCGAAAAGAAACGCTGCGAAATTTTGCAAATGGCCATGCTCGCGCCAAAGTTCGCGCTGATGGACGAGACCGACTCCGGCCTGGACATCGACGCGCTCCGCATCGTGGCCCAGGGCGTCGAGCACATGCGCGGCCCCGGCCTCGGCGTCCTCCTCATCACCCACTACCAGCGCCTGCTCGACTACATCGTGCCCGACCATGTGCACGTCATGTACGACGGCCGCATCGTCAAAAGCGGCGACAAGTCCCTCGCCCTCGAGCTCGAGGCCAAGGGCTACGACTGGGTCAAGCAGGAGCTCACGGCCCTTAAATCCTGATTTTCCCACCATGTCCGACCTCACCGGAACCAATATTCTCGAGACCCCCGCCGCCGACAATCCCGTCATCGGCATCGACCAGTCGTCGGGCAACTTCAGCTACGACGTCAAGTACGAGCTCGACGCCGGCACGGGCCTCAACGCACGCACCGTCGATTACATCTCGTCGGTGAAAAAGGAGGCGTCGTGGCTGCATGACTTCCGCCAGAGCGCGCTGAAGGTATTTGAGTCGAGGCCGCTCCCGACGCACTGGGCCACGCGCGACCTCGAAAACATCGACTTCAACAAGATCCGTTACTACCTCGCGAGCGGCCAGAAGCCCAAGCGCACGTGGGACGAGGTGCCCGACGACATCAAGAAAACCTTCGAGCGCCTCGGCATTCCCGAGCAGGAGCGCAAGTTTCTCTCCGGCGTCGAGGCCCAGTTCGACAGCGAGGCCGCCTACTCCAACATCAAGGAGGCCGTCTCGAAGCAGGGCGTCATCTTCGTCAACTCCACCGAGGCCCTGCGCGAGCACCCGGAGATTTTCCGCAAGTGGTTCGGCAAGGTCATCCCGACCGGCGACAACAAGTTCTCCGCGCTCAACAGTGCCGTGTTCTCCGGCGGCTCGTTCATCTACGTACCGCCCGGCGTGAAGGTTTCGCACCCGCTGCAGGCCTACTTCCGCATCAACGCGGAAAACTTCGGCCAGTTCGAGCGCACGCTCATCATCGCCGACGAGGGCAGCGAGGTCACCTACATGGAAGGCTGCACCGCGCCGAAATTCTCCACCTCCACGCTGCACAGCGCCGTGGTCGAGCTGGTCGCGCTCAAGGGCGCGAAAATCCAGTACATCACCGTCCAGAACTGGGCGAACAACGTCTTCAATCTCGTGACCAAGCGCGGCCTCGCCCACGAGGAAGCCGAGATCAAGTGGATCGACTGCAACATCGGCTCGCGCCTGACAATGAAGTACCCCGGCGTCGTGCTCAAGGGCCGCAAGGCCCGCGGCGAAGTCCTCTCCATCGCCCTCGCCAACGACGGCCAGCACCAGGACACCGGCGCGAAGATGATCCATGCGGCCGACGAGACCACCTCGAACATCATCGCGAAATCCATCTCCGTCGGCCAGGGCCGCTCCACCTACCGCGGCCTCGTGCATATCCCGCGGCACCTCAAGGGCTGCAAGAACAACACCGAGTGCGACGCCCTCCTCATCAACACCAACTCGCGCACCGACACCTATCCCGCCATCACCGTGCGCGGCGACGCCAACGCCGTGCAGCACGAGGCCAGCGTGTCGAAGGTCAGTGAGGAAATGATTTTCTACATGCTGCAACGCGGACTTACCGAGGGTCAGGCCATGAGCCTTGCCGTGAACGGCTTCGTCAACGACCTCGTGCGCCAGTTTCCGATGGAATACTCCGTCGAGCTCAAGCGCCTCATCGACCTCGAAATGGAAGGTTCGGTCGGCTGATCAAAAATCTTAAGCAGGAGACCATGAAACCCGGGGTTTTCCCGGCCTCGTGGCTCCTTCTTAAAAACTGAATTTTATTTTCCGTGAGCACCCTCGCTTTGTCCGAAACCAAAACCGCCTCGCCCAACGGCAGCTTCACCGCCGGTGTCCTGGCCGCGCATCTCGCATCACTCTCCCACCTTCCCAAGTGGTGGCTCGACCTCAAGCGCGAGGCCTGGAACCGATTCATCGCGCTGCCGCTGCCCCGGCGCACTGACGAATTCTGGCGCTTCAGCAACGTCGCCGGCGTGCAGCTCGAGGGCTACGCACTCGCACCGGAAAAAGCCGCGGCCTCCACCCGGCCGCCCTTCGCGGCCGCCGCCGAACTGGCCTTCGCCAACAACCGCCCCGTCTTCACCTCGCCCCTGCCGGCCGATCTGGCCGCCCGCGGCGTCATTTTTGCCCCGCTCGAAGATGCCCTGGTGAAACACCCCGATCTCGTGCGCCGCTACTTCCAGGCGCAGGCCGCCAATCTCGGCGCCGATAAATTCGCCGCACTCAACGCCGCGCTTACCTCGAGCGGCGCGTTTCTTTACGTACCGCGCGGGGTCGAGATCGCCGCGCCCTTTGTCGTCACGCATGCCGCGGCCGGCGTGGGCTCGGCCGTGTTTCCGCACACCATCGCCATCGTGGAAGACCACGCCAAAGTCGCGCTCGTCGAGTTTTTCCTCTCGGCGGACGAGACCGGGATTCTTTCCTCCGGGGTGAACGACCTTCATGCCGGCCCCGGCGCGCAGCTCACCTATGTCGCCGCGCAGAACTGGTCGCGCGACGCGCTTTCGTTCCAAAGCAACGCCACCACCGTGCAGCGCGATGCGCGCGTGCTCTCACTCAACGTCCACCTCGGCGGCCGGCTGGCACGGCACGAATCGCACAGCCGCCTGCAGGGGCCTGGCGCGCACAGCGAAATGCTCGCGCTCACCATCGCGCAGGACGCGCAGGTCTTCGACCAGCGCACGCTCCAGACCCACCAGGCGCCCAACACCAGCTCGAATCTCCTCTACAAAAACGCCCTGCTCGACCAGGCGCGCACGATTTTCTCCGGTCTCATTGTCGTCGATCCCGACGCGCAGAAGACCGACGCCTACCAGAGCAACCGCAACCTCGTGCTTTCGCCCGAGGCTGAGGCCAGTTCGCTGCCCGGCCTGGAAATCCAGGCCAACGACGTCCGCTGCACCCACGGCGCGACCACCGGCCACGTGGACGACGAGCAATTGTTCTACCTCGAGTCCCGCGGCATCCATCCGGCGACCGGCCGCAAGCTGCTCGTCTTCGGCTTCTTCGAGGAGGTCCTCGGCAAGCTCGAGAATGAAGAACTGCACGCCGCGCTGCGTGAATTGATCCAATCGAAATTTAAAAAATGACATTAAGCGCAAAGACGCGAAGTCGCAAAGCGCGACTGCCGAAGCAAACAAATGGTTTGGCTCTCCAAGCCTGAACCTTGCAGCTTCGCGTCTTTGCGCTTCAATTTTATAGTGCCATGACCAAAGAACGCACCCTTTCCCGCGACGTCGCCGTCACACAGATCCCCAGCGGCGACAAGCAGGCGCTCACCGCCGGCACGCGCGTTTTCATCCACCAGACACTCGGCGGCAGCTACACCGTGCAGACCGATTTCGGTCTCTTCCGCATCGACGGCAAGGACGCCGACGCGCTGGGCGAACAAGCCGCGGACACGTCGGTGACGGCGACGCCGCTCGCCGATGGCGCACCCAACCCTGAGGCGGTCTGGGACCAGCTCCGCAAGGTTTTCGACCCCGAGATTCCGGTGAACATCGTGGACCTCGGCCTCGTTTACTCGATGGACATCGAGAAACTCGAGGCCGGCGGCCACAAGGTCAGCGTGGCCATGACCCTGACGGCGCCCGGCTGCGGCATGGGGCCGGCCATTGCCGAGGATGCCAAGGGCAAAATCCTGCTGCTGCCCGGCGTGGCCGACGCCGATGTGCGCATCACCTGGGAGCCGGCCTGGAACCAGTCGATGATTTCAGAGGAAGGCAAAATGAAGCTCGGCCTCATTTGACCGCACCAGCCGTGAAAATTCCACGCTTTCCAGTTTACAAAACACCCTCCTCAAGCACGTTTCTTCTCCATGAATTTCTCCAATCTGCAGCCCGCCTCCACCCCGCCCGCCCCGCGTTTTGACGACGATGATGACGAGCACGAGGCAGAGGACAAAGCCTTGGTCTCGCCCCCATCCATCGGCGCGCTGATCCAGAAAAGATTCCTCGAGCAGCGGAAAATCTTCCTGTGGGGCGCCGTGACCGACGAGTCGGCCAAGGACATGACCGAGAAGTTGCTTTACCTCGAGACCGTCGCGCCCGGCAAGGACATCACGTTTTATCTCAACACCCCCGGTGGCTCCATCACGGCGGGCATGGCCATCTTCGATACGCTGAAGCTCATCAGCTCGCCCATCACGATTGTCGTCACCGGCATGGCTGCATCCATGGGCTCCATCCTGCTCTGCGGCGCCGCCAAGGGCCGCCGCCTGCTCTATCCGCATGCCCGCGTGCTCATCCACCAGCCGCTCATCTCCGGCCGCTTCATCGGCCCCGCCACGGACATCAACATCCAGGCCCAGGAGATGGAAAAGCTCCGCGCCGAGCTGAATGAAATCCTCGCCACCGCCTCTGGCCAGCCCATCGACAAGGTGGCCCGCGACAGCGACCGCGATTTCTATCTCAACGCGAAGGAAGCGATCGCCTACGGCCTGGCCGACAAAATCGTGGAAAAGATCTGAGCCACGCAGCCCGGAGCACGGCTAGTTTCCCTCGAGGTTCGGCAAGGGCATCTCTTCTTCCCACTGCGCAGCCTGGGCGGAATCGTGCGCCTGCAGCGCAATGTCCCGCGCCGCGCGCAACCACGCTGTCCGTGCGGCGGGCGGCATGCCGTCGGCCGCCAGCAGGTTTTTATAAACCTCGACCGCCTGCTCGGCTTTTCCACCGGCCGCGAGCAGGTGCGCCGCCTCGGCCGCGAGCGCCCATTCCTGCGGGCGGTAACTCTTGAGATAGCGCACGAACTCCAGCTCGTGCGCCGCGCCGGCGGCATCGCCCGCCTGCGCGACGCGCTCCGCCAGCGCCAGGCCCACGACAAGGCCCGGCGATTCGTCCATGCCCGCGTGTGCCACGGCCACTGCATCCGCTGATTTTTTTTCAGCCTCGAGCAGGTGCATCTGGCGAAGCACGGCATAGGGCGCGAGCGCTGGCGGCAGATCCTTGCGGTTTTTCCACTGCTCTGAAAAATCCATTGCGAACGGCCGGTAGAGCGGGTCGCCGATGAGCACGCCCTGCCAGCTCAGCGCCGGCAGCGCATAGTAGGCGGCATCACCCAGCGACCAGCCACGCGCCAGTGCATGCAGCAGCAGGTCGGGATGGTGGGTGAACTCAAGATAAGGTTCGTACACGTTGCCCATGGTGGCCGTGACACCACGCGCCACGAGCGGTCCGCACCAGCCCTGCGTCGGCGAGCGCAGCGTATGCGCCGAAAAGCTGTGGATATGCAACGCGATGGCCCCAGGTGGAAACGTGAAATCCGGCAGTTCGAACGGCCCGTTCAAATCGGCGGCATACCATCCGAAGTAAAACGCGGGCGCATCGCACCGGGCCGATGCCGGCAGCGTGGCACGGGCGCGGTCAACGTCGCCATCGAAGCCCAGCGCAGCCAGCTGGACGGCGGTCGCCTCAAGCCACTGGTCGCCCTCGCGATGCGGGCCGCCCAGGTCGACGTAGCTGCGGCCGATCAGGCCCGTGCGCTCGGCGGTAAGCGCGTTGTCCACCAGCCGTTCCGCATCCTCCAGCGTCGGGCCGTCCAGCCGGCCAACTTTCACCACGGAGGAAAGATCGAATGGTGTCGGATGCTCGTTACGGTAAAGCGGATTGGGTACCCAGGCGTTGATGTTGTAGCCGCTCTGCGCCAGCAGGCTCAGCTCGGAGTCCACCGCCGCCTGGTTGGTGCGAAACTCGGGCCGGCTGGCCAGCGGTGTGTTTTCGGAAAACAGGCGCGCATCGTGCGCGATGCGCAGCGGCACGCCGCGGCAGACGACCAGGCAGGTGATGCGGTGGCTGAGAATGGCGTATTTTTTTCGGCCGACCGTATCCACGAGCGACGTACTGATGGCGTCGATCCAGCCGCGATGTACGAGCTCGTCCTGCAGCGGCTGCCAGATCTGGCCGATGAATTCCGCCCACGAGATCGTTTCGCCCAGCGGCATGCGCAGCGCGATGAGGTTGTCCGCCGGCACATCGCGGGCCGCGGCATAATGGGCCGCCAGCCGCAGCGAATCCGGATCGGCGCTATTGGCGAGAATGACCACGTGAAACGCCGGCGGATCTCCGGCGCCCGGCGCCGGCCGGGCCGGCCCGGCCGCCAGCAGGAGCATGATCACAAACGTTCTTGCCAAAATTCTCACAATGCCTTGCCTGCACTCAGGCAATGGATTCTGCCTTCCCGCAAGGGTAAACTGCACGGCTTGCCGATGCTGATGACTCCTACCAGATTTCTGGAATTGTCATGCAGCTTACTTATCTTCTCGTCGCACTCGGCGGCGCGCTCGGCAGCGTGCTGAGGTTTTTTCTGTCGGGCCTGGTGGCCGCGCAATGGGGCGGGACGTTCCCGTGGGGCACACTCATCATCAACATCACCGGCTCGTTTGCGATCGGCTTTTTCTCGACACTGACCGGACCCGACGGCCGATGGGTCGTAGGCACGGAAGGCAGGCAGTTTTTCATGGTCGGCATCTGCGGCGGCTATACCACGTTCTCCGCGTTCAGCCTGCAAACGCTCAACCTCGCCCGCGACAGCGAATGGCTGCGCGCCGGCAGCAACATCGCCGGCTCGGTCGGGCTCTGCCTGCTCGCCGTCTGGCTCGGCCACCTGCTGGCTGCGGCCATCAATCAACCCCGCTGATCACCACGGCCTAAAACCTGCCATGAGCTGGATCACATGGGCGCTCCTGTCGGCCTTGTTCGCCGGCCTCACCGCCGTGCTGGCGAAAATCGGCGTGGAAAAAATCGATTCGAACCTCGCCACGGCGATCCGCACGACGGTGGTGCTCGTTTTCAGCTGGGCCATCGCGCTGGCCGTGGTGCCGGCCGGCACGCTTGCGGCCCTGCCGCGGCGCGCGTGGATTTTTCTGACGCTGTCCGGGCTGGCCACCGGCGCGTCGTGGCTGTGCTACTTCCGCGCGCTGCAACTGGGCGAGGCCTCGCGCGTGGCGCCGATCGACAAGCTCAGCGTGGTGTTCGCCATCGCGCTCGCAGCGGTGTTTCTGCGCGAGCGGCTGAGCTGGCAGCAATGGCTCGGCGGCGGCCTCATCGTGGCGGGCGCGCTCGTCATCGCGTGGAAGCCCGGCGCTTCGTGAGCGGGCTCACTTCACCGGCACCGGGTCCGGTGCGTCGGACCGGTGCCGGAGAAGCTGCGCCTGCAAATAAACGTCCCGTGGCGCGTCGCGCCAGGCAGTGACCCAGAGACTCGCGAGCATTTCGCCGCCGCGCAACAGCTGCTCCTCGATGAAAGGCTTGCCGTCGAGGCTGCCCGGTGTGCCGTCGGCCCTGAGTTTGCCGGCCTTGTCCAGTTCGTAGAGCGGCCCGACCTGCTCGTGCTGTTTGCCCAGGTAATCCACGGTTGCCACGAAGACCGGGTCGCGCCCGTCCGTGCGCGGTTCGGTGGCCAGCCGCTGTGCCCGCCGCGCTGATGGGGCGAGATCGTCAAATTTGATGCCGGCTTTGGCAATGAAGCCGCCGTCGATCCAGGCGTGAAACCCCTTCCAACTCGTGTAGCCGTTCGGGTTCGGGCCGACCCAGCCGTTGGTCTGGACGGTGGTATGCAGCGGCTGCGAACCATCGCCGACAAAGTGACCCATCATGCCCATCAGATAGACGATGTTGGACTGCGCGTTGGCGATTTCCGCGGGCGTGCCCGCCTCTTCGTAGGCCTTGAGATAGGAAAAGGCGGATTTGAGCCGGTCGTAATATTCGATGATGGCCCATGGCAGAAATCCCGGCCATTCCCGCACGTGATCAACGTCCTTTTCCGGATTGATGGGCGGAAATTTTCCGGCGTGGGCGGACCGACCGGCGGCAAACTGCAGGGCGAATTCGTAACGCAGCGGGCTGAGCCGGGCAGGATCGAGGCCGGCCCATGCCAGCTGCTCGAGGTCGATGTAATGGTCCATGCCGTTGTCGTGCCGGAGCGGAAGATCGGCGACATTGCGCCAGCGGTCGGGCTCGCCGGCGAGGAAGGCGATGCGCGCGGCGTTTTCCGGCGTGCGCACGAAGGCGGGGAAATCCGCCGGCAGGCCGGCCAGCGCGAGCTGGTTGATGATGCGGTGGCCGGGATAATCCCATGCCCGGGCGGCCCCGGCCGAGAAAATGAGCAAAGCGAACCCGAGCAGGCAATTTTTCATGGCATCACAGGCAAACGCAACGCGCCCGCCGGACAAAATTATTTTTTTGCCGGAAGCGGAAGGGACGAACCGGCCGGTGGCGTGGACCTGGGGGCAGGAGCCACGGCGGGCGGGGGTGGGCTCGGCGGCGGCAACCCCAGGCTGGCGTAGGCGCGAATGCCAGCGGCGATGCCCTCGGCGATGTGCTGACGGTAGGCAGCCGTGGCGATTTTGCGGCCTTCGGCGTCGTTGGTGATGTAACCTGACTCGATCAGCACGGCCGGACACGGAGCCAGGCGGAGCACGGCATAATCATTGTGGCGCAGGCCGCGATCCGCGGAGCCGATCTCGCCCAGGAGCGTCCGATGAATGCAGTAGGCGAGCACGGTGTTCCAATAATCGTTTTTGTCGCCGGGATTGGCCTCATCGTCATCGGGATGATGGTTCGACCGGCTGAGGGGAATTTGATAACGCGGCGTAAAACGGTAAGTCTCGGTGCCGTAGATGCCGGGCATGGCGAAAAAATTGAAATGAATGCTGATGAACAAATCCGCCTTCACTGCCGCGGCGATCTCGTCGCGATGCCGCAAGTCCGCCTTTTTGTCCGGGCTGAACGCCCGGTCGGTGGTGCGCGTCAGCACCACCCGGCAGCCAGCCGCCTCGAGCAATTTCTGCAGGCGCTGCGCGACATCGAGCGTGAGCACCCTTTCCTTCAGGCCGAGGCGCTTGTTCTCGGCACCGTCATCCGGCAGACCGTGGCCGGGATCGATGACGATGGTCCGCACCGGCGGCGGACGGTCAAGGCCGAGGCGCAGGAGCGGGGTCAGGAGCTTTTCGGCGTCGATGGCGCTGATCCAGACACTGCGCTCGCGGTAAACCGCGGGGCTGCCCATGAACAGGCGCCGGCCGTCGAAAATCACATCGCGCAGGTTGACCTCAAATTCAATCCGCGCGGTCGCATTCTGCAGCAAGAGGCGCTTCTCCGGCTCAAGCCAGCTGGAGTGCAGGCCGAAACGCTGGCCGAACGCGGCGGCGTCGAGGCAATTGACGCCGTCAATTTTCGCCGTTTCAGCGGCGGCAAAAGTGCGCGGCGCCCGGATGCACGCATTGAAAACGACCAGCACCAGCGCCAGGCGCGCGATGAGTTTTCGCGCCATGACGATTCCTCAGGCGCCAGAATGCGGCGCCGGTGGCTCCGCCTCATCCTCGTCGTCTTCCGGGACGTGGAACTTCGGCTTGCGCTTGTTGGCCGGCAGCGGCGTAAGCATGACGTTGATCTGCTTGCCCAGCAGCTTCGGCTCGTTGTCGGGGTGGCCCATGCCGGCCAGCTCGGTGGTGGCCCGCTTGATGACCTCGAAGCCGATTTCGGTGTGGGCCATCTCGCGGCCGCGAAACTTCAGGCGCAGCTTCACCTTGTTGCCATGGTCGAGAAACTCCTCGGCGTGGCGGAGCTTCGTGAGAAAGTCGTGCTGCTCGATGCGCGCCGTGAACTCGATCTCCTTGATCCGGCTCGCGGTGGACTTGACGTGGGAATGTTTCTTCTGCTCCTCGTAAACGTATTTGCCGAAGTCGATGATGCGGCAGACGGGCGGCTGCGCAGCGGGGGCGAATTCGACCAGATCGAGGCCGACCTGCATGGCCAGCGCGATTGCCTTTTCGGTGGGCAGGATGCCGAGCTGCTTGCCTTCGGGTGAAATCACGCGGACCTGCGGGACCTTAATGCGATGATTGCGACGGATGTTCGCGAATGGATCCGTGTTGCGGCGCTGATATTGACCGGGGCGTCCGCCGCCGGAGGAAGGAAACGAGTTGGCCATCAAGAATGGTTACGAAGCATGATTTAAGCGGAGGCGATTTCTCGCGCGATTGCGCGGAGATGACAATATCTATTTCGCACGTCCGCCACGGTGGGATCAAACACTGAAGCTTTCGCCACAGGAGCAGCTGGCCTTGGCATTGGGGTTGGCGAACTTGAAGCCGCCGGCCACCAGCTTGTGCGAGTAGTCGAGCACGGTGCCCTTGAGATAAAGCGCGGTCTTCGGATCGACGAGCACATCCGCGCCCGCCGAGCGCACGAGGATGTCGCCCCGTTTCGGCCCGGGCACAAAGCGGAGCTTGTAGCTGAGGCCGTTGCAGCCGCCGCCCGTGATGGCAATGCGCAGCAAACCGCCCTGCTGCTCGCGCTCGATCAGCGTGCGCACCTTCGTTCCCGCGGCCTCGGTAAGGCGGACGAGATTCTCATTGCCGAGGCGGACTTCGGCAGCGGGCGCAATGGCGGTTTCAGTCACTGGCATTCCCGCAGATTATCGCCCATTTCGCGCGCGAAGCAAGCGCCGCGCAATGGCCACGGCATTGGCGAAGCTGCGCGGGCTGGCCCGGCCCCGCCCCGCAAGGGCGAAGGCCGTGCCATGATCGGGGCTGGTGCGCACAAAAGGCAGGCCCAGCGTGACATTCACCGCCTCGTCGAATTCGAGCGTCTTGAGCGGTGCCAGCCCCTGGTCGTGATAAAGCGCAATGATCACGTCGAATTCGCCCTGCCCGGAGCCAGGCGCCCGTGGCAGCGCGCGGGCGAACAGCGTGTCGGCCGGCTGGCAGCGCGAGAGGCCGGGATGCGTGGCACGCAACCGGTCGAGAATTGGATCGATCACGCGTTGCTCTTCATCGCCGAGCAGTCCGCCCTCCCCCGCATGCGGATTCAAACCGCACACGCCGATGCGGGGCGCGGCGATGCCCTCGGCGCACGCGAGTTCGGCCGCGGCGCCGACCACCCGGGCCAAGCTTTTTTCGGTCAAATGCGAAAATACTTCGCGCAGAGGCACATGCCAGGTGAGCAGCACGACGCGGAGCCGGCCGCCGCAAAACGCCATCGTGGGTTCACCGCCCCACCGCGCGGCAAAAAACTCCGTCTGGCCGGGAAATGTAAAACCGGCCTGCGCGAGCCAGCTCTTGCCCACCGGGCCGGTGACGACACCAGAGAACTCGCCGCGGACACAGCCGGCGGCGGCGCGTTCCATTGCGGCGAGCGCCACGTGCGCGCCATCCAGCGTCGGCTGGCCCGGGATCGCGGCAAAGCCGGCCGCTCCGACGGCGATTTTTTCCGCGGCGGTTTCAATCCCCGCCAGCCAGCGCGCCGGGCCGAGGACCGCGACCTCGCGCGCCTCCGCCGGCTGCGCCGCCAGCCATGCGGTCAGGACTTCCGGCCCGATGCCCGCCGGATCACCGCAAGTGAGTGCCAGCCTAGTCGCCATCGTCATTCCCGCCGGCGGCATGGCGACGCACACGGGCAAAGCCGCGTTTGCCGCCCGTGAAAAAATCCAGGAAGCGGCCGGCCTCGGGCGTCGGATAAGCGCCGCCGGCGCGCGCCTGCGCCGCCACGTCGCGGATGTTACCCGGCGTGAAATATACGGCTTGAAACGCCTGCTTTAGCTCGGCGATGACCGTGCGGCTGACACCGCGGCGCTTGAGGCCGACCAAGTTGAGGCCGATGACATCGTCGCGTTCCGCCGCCATCACGTAAGGCGGCACATCGCAGGAAAGCGAGGCGTTGCCGCTGACCATTACGCCCTCACCCAGGCGGCAGTATTGATGGACGCCGCCACCACCGCCGAGAAAGGCGTGGTCGCCGATGACCACATGGCCGGCCAGCATGACATTGTTGGCAAGCACGACATTACGGCCGACGACACAGTCGTGCGCCACATGCACGTTGGCCATGAGGTAACAGTTTTCGCCGATTTCGGTGAAGCCGCCGGCGACAGTCGAACTGTTGACCGTGACATGCTCGCGGATGGTGGTGCCCGACCCGATGCGCACGCCCGATTGCAGGCCGGGGGCGAACTTCAAGTCTTGCGGATCGCCGCCAATGACGGCAAACGGATGGACGACGACACGGTCGCCGAGCACGGCGCCGCGGCGAACGATGGCATAAGCGTGGATTTCGCAGTCTGCGCCAAGCCGGGCGCCGGGCTCGATGATGGCGGTGGGGTGGATTTTGGGTTGCATCAGGATTTCGCCCGCCGGGGCGCGGCGGCGCGCTCGGGCAGGAGGTCGAGCTGCGCATCCTTGAGCAGATCGTAATTTTTCAGGATGCGGATGACCTGGAGAGTGTCGCTCTTGCGGTAATTCTTGTTGATTTCAACCCGGTCGATGATGTCGAGCAGCATCCCGCGGAAGGAGATGATCCCGTCCACACCGCGCTCCTTGAGCATCTGCACGCTTTGCGAGCGGTACGGCTCGGCCGTGGGCAGGCCGGGCAGCACGAGGATCTTCACCAGATCCGGCGCCACGCCCGGCTCATCGGCATCCATCGGGAAGAAACGCGTCACCTCCTTGAGCACGTTTTCCTCGAGGAAACGGAAAATTTCCGGCGCGCTCTTGAGCGTGGCCGGCGTGAAGCGGCCGCTGTGCCAGCCCTTGACCGCGACGATCGCGCGGTGGATGAACGGCAGCTCGGTCGAGAACAGGAAAAAATCAGGCCGGCGCGAGCCGCGCTGCCACGAGGGGTTGTAGACCAGCAGGTCGATCTCCTCGTCGCCGGTCTTGCGACGCGCCTGCACCTGGTATTTGCGCACCTGCCGCACGAGAAAGCCGCTTTGCTCGAAATACTCGCGGACAATGCCTTCGTCGATGGCGGACATAGCGGGAGAATCAGGGATTGGGGAGACGGAATCGAGAAGAAATCCGGCCCGCCGGGGCCGGTCTACTCCGCCCCCACTTCGCGGCAGCTCGCCTCGATGAGCGCGGGCGGCACGCCCTCCTGCGTGACCGCCACGCCGATCTTTTTCAGGACGACAAAGCGCGGCAGGCCGGCGCGGACCTTTTTGTCGTGCGCCATCGCGGCCAGCAGGCCGGCCAGCGGCAGCGGGGCGCGCAGGCGCACGGGCAGGGCATGGGCGGCGACCACCGCCTCGATGCGCGCGACATCGCCGGCATTTATGTATCCAAGTTTGTGTGACAGACGCGCGGCGGCGCAGAGGCCGATGGCCACGGCCTCGCCATGGAGGTAGGCCTCGTAGCCCGTGGCCTGCTCGATGGCGTGGCCGAAGGTGTGGCCGAGGTTGAGCAGCGCGCGGCCGCCGTTCCTGGCCAGCTCGCGCTCATCGGTCTCGACAATGCGGGCCTTCAACCCGCAGCAGCGGCGGATGACGGTGGCCAGATCCCGGCTCGCGCTGGAGAGCGGCACGCTCTCCAACTGCGAAAAAAGCGCGGCGTCGCCCAGCAGGCCGTATTTGATGACCTCGGCCATGCCGGCGGCGAACTCGCGCGGCGGCAGGGTGGCCAGCAGGTCGGTCGAAATGTAGACACTGCGCGGCTGGTGGAACGCACCCACGAGATTTTTTCCCGCGGCCAGGTTGAGGCCGGTCTTGCCGCCCACGGAGCTGTCCACCATCGCCAGCAGGGTCGTCGGCACCTGGAAATATTCGATGCCGCGCCGGTAGCTCGCCGCGACAAAGCCGCCCAGGTCGCCGATCACGCCGCCACCGACGGCAAAGAGCACGCCCCCCCGGTCCACTTCCTGCGCTGCAAGAAAGTCCAGTACGCGGCCAAACTCGACCAGGGATTTGGTGGCTTCGCCCGGGGCCGCGATGAACATCGGCTTGTCTTCAAACATCGCATGCAGCGCGCCGAACTGGTGATCCACCAGGTTTTGGTCGGTCAAAACCACCACCCGGCTGCCTGACGCCACCAGCCCGGCGACCTTGGCCCGTACTTCCGCCGAGAGATCGGAACCAAACAAAATGGGATAGCTGCGCTGACCAAGGGCAACCGTAAGCGTTTCAGGCATGATGTGCGATAAAACGTTGGTCGCCAGCAAGGGTCAAATGCTTCCGGCAGGCGCCGGGCCGCCGACGGCCGGGTGCAAGGCGGAGAGCCGCTCCTCAGCCATACGCAGATCGCGCAAAGTCTGCATCAGGCGTTCCGCGCCCACCGTTCCCACTTCCGGAATGGCACGATGGCAGGCCTCGGCCCGCGCGAGAGACAAAGCCTCCCTGGCGAGCGCCAGCAATTCGGCCGTGACAGGCATGGCTGAGGACGATGCGCCCGGATCAAGGCTTTCCAGCAAAAACTCCGCCAAAAAATGCGGCTGATGCGCCCGGTAGAGATGCGCGCCAAAACGAAAAAGATGCGCCTGCCAGGGGCGAAAACGCGACCCGCCACGGCCGGCCCAGACACTTAGAAGTTCCAGACCATCATCAACCGCATCGCTGGCTTCAGTCATCAACGCCGCCTTCGCCTCGCCGGAACCAGCCAAGGCCAGCAGTCCGCCCATGGCCTGACAAAGGACAATCCTCGCCTTCAGCCCCACTTCAGCGAAATCCACATCTTCGTTTTCATGACCGGCCACCAGAGACAAGGCTTCCTCCGCTGAAATTCGCACTTGCGCCGGCGGCCGGGCTGCCTGCAGGAGCGCACTGCCATGGTTCATCCAGGCTGCGGCAAGATTTCGGCGAAAGGCGATGTCATCGGCCAAAGGAAGCCGGCGCAGGAGATCGATGGCGCGTTCATGGGAAGTGATCGCCTCGCCCAGGCTCGCCGGTGAATTTTGCTTTTGCAGGACGCTTCCCCGGTTCATCCAAGCCGCGCCAAGACTGTTGCAGAGCATGGGCTCTTCCTGCGCAAACAGCGCGGCTAGCAGCGCAATCGTTTCATCGTAAGCGCACACCGCCCTCGCCAAAGCTTCAGCCGTGCCCTGCTTTTGCAGCGCATTGCCCAGATTCATCCAAGCCAGGCCCAGATTGTGCCGGACAAGCAGGCCCTCCAAGGGCAACGCCTGCAACAAAGCAACCGCTTCATCGTAAGCGATCACCGCAGCGGCCAGGCTCCCTATCATAGCTTGCCCCTCAAGGCTCTGTCCACGCCTAATCCGTACTTGCGCTTCGGCCAAAATAGAGAGGGTGTCGATTTTTTTCATGTATAAGACTTTTATTTATAATATCTTATAAAAATTAAATAGCTATTGAGATATAATCTCAAAAAATTCTTGACCGTATATATTATTGAGACCATGTCTCTGTATCAGTGATTATGAGACCGCATCTCATGCAAAGCCAAGTCCTTTTATTTCAGTGAAAAAAATCGATTCGAAACTGACTCCCAGTGCTGTCTCCGCGGCGGCTCTCACCCTCGCCAATGCCATCATGATGGCCGGCACAATGCAGGCCCAATCCACGCCTGCCCAGGTGGCATTTGCGGATGGAGTCCAGAAATTGCCCGAGTTGGTGGTCGGGGACAAGCGAGAGTCGCAGACTGGCCTGCCAAAATACACCGAGCCACTCCGCGATACACCGCAGACGGTCGTGGTCATTCCCCAGGAAGTTTATACGCAGCAAGGCGCCACCAACCTCAGCAGCGTGCTCCGCAACACTCCCGGCATCACTTTTGCCGCCGGCGAAGGCGGCGGCGCGGCCAGCACCGCCGGGGACTCCTTTTATATGCGCGGCTTTGATACGACGAACAACATCTTCATCGACGGGGTGCGCGATGTGGGCGCCTACAGCCGCGATGTCTTCGATGTGGATGAAGTCGAGGTGATCAAGGGACCGGCAGGCTCCGATGTCGGTCGCGGCGCCTCTTCCGGTTACGTGAATCTCGTCACCAAGGTGCCGCGTTTGGAAAATTTCGCCGCCGGCACCCTTAGCTACGGGTTCGACGAAAAAACTTCGAACGACAACCGGCGCGCCACGCTGGATGTCAACCAGTCGCTTGACTCCCTGCCGGCCAAGGGGACCGCCTTCCGGCTCAACGCGATGTGGCAGGACAACGGAATCGTCGGCCGCGACTATGCCAAAAACCAGGGCTGGAGCGTGGCGCCCTCCCTCGCCCTCGGTCTCGGCACTCCCACCCGGGCTTACTTCTACTACAGTCACACCAAGCAGGACAATCTCCCCGACTACGGTCTGCCCACGCCCGCCTTCCCAGGCTACGTCACGACGCCACCATCGCCGCCCATTTCATGGCATAAGTTCTATGGCCTCCTCAGCGACTTCGACCGGGTGCAAAATGACACCTGTACGGCCCGCCTCGAACACGATTTCACCTCCGGCCTGAAGATCAGCAACCAGACCCGCTATGATTATACCCGACGCGAAGCGATCGTCACCACGCCGGGCTCCAATACCGCGAGTTACAATCCCGCCACTGGTCTCCTTACACGCAGCCGGCAGGCCAATAGGCAAAACTCGGAGATGCTCTCCAACCAGACCAATGTCACGGCCAAGCTAACCACCGGCAGCTGGCAGCATGACCTGAGCAGCGGTCTGGAAGTCTCGCGGGAAAAATCCTACAGCCCAGCCTTCACCAGCGTCTCTCTGACGCCCATTCCGGTTAACAACCCCGATCCGAATGCGCCGCCGAGCGGGATTCCTGCCCTCACTGGCGCCTCCAGCGACGCGAAAACCACCACCGTTGCCCTCTATGCTTTTGATGCCGTCAAGCTCGACCGGCACTGGGAGGTTGATGGCGGCCTGCGTGTGGAGCACTACAAGACCACCTTCTTCAGCGTGCCCGTCCCGGGCGCCGGCGCCTCTTCGCAAATTGCAGCTTCCGACAACATTCTCAGCTGGAAAGGCGGCCTTGTCTTCAAGCCGGCGTCCAACGGCAGCATCTATGCAGCCGCAGGCATTTCGCTGACTCCGCCCGGCACCACTTTCACCCTCTCCAGCGCCGCCGGCAACCAGAACAACCCCGGCACCGGGCCGCAAAGGGTCACCAGCTATGAAACCGGAACCAAATGGGATTTCTTCAAGGGACGCCTTTCCACGACCGCTGCTTTGTTCCAAACTCAAAATGACAACACGGTCTTTACCGACCCGGTGCTCGGGCCCATCCCGACCGGCAAACAGAGCGTCAAAGGACTGGAACTTGGCCTCTCGGGCAGAATCACCAGCGACTGGCTGGTTTTCGGCGGTTACGCCTATCTGGACAGCAAGATCGATAACGGCCTGACCGCCGGCAATAATGCCGCGGGCGCCGACCTGCCGCTCATTCCCAGGAATTCCGGCAATTTTTGGACCACCTACCGGCTGCCCGCCGGCCTCACCCTGGGCGGTGGCACCCAATATGTGTCGGCCACCGATCGCCGTGACGCGACCACCGCCGTTCCCCGCACCATGCCCAGCTACTGGCTCTTCAACGCCATGGCTTCATATGAGTTGAACCTGCATTTCACCTTGCGGCTCAATATCAACAACCTCTTCGACCAGCAATACGTCCAAAGCTTCAACAACAATGGCGCCCGCTTCAATCCTGGCGCCCCCCGTTCCTTCCTCCTCAGTGCCGAAATGAAATTCTGAGCCATGCTCATCGCCATCCCTGACGTTCTCACGCCCGAGCAGATTGCCGGGGCCCGCCAGATTCTTGACGCCGCCGAATGGGTGGACGGCCGCGTCACCGCCGGTCATCAGGGCGCACGGGTCAAGGACAACCTGCAGATTCCCGCCACCCACCCCGCAGCCCGCCAGGTCGGTGAGATGATCCTGAAGGCACTCAATCAAAATGCCCTCTTCATGTCCGCCGCCCTGCCGCTGCACATCCTCCCGCCGATGTTCAACCGTTACACCGGCGGCCAGCACTTCGGTACGCACGTGGATGGCTCCATCCGCCAGGTCCCGGGCACGCCGCACCGCATTCGCACCGACCTCTCCTGCACGCTCTTCTTCGCCGGCCCGGAGGAATACGACGGTGGAGAGCTCATGATTGAAGACACCTATGGCGCCAAAAGCGTAAAGCTGCCCGCCGGGCACATGATCCTTTATCCCGCCACCAGCCTGCATCACGTCACTCCTGTCACCCGCGGCGCGCGCCTTTGCTCGTTTTTCTGGCTCCAAAGCATGATTCGCGATGATGGCCGCCGATCGCTGCTCTTCGACATGGACGTCGGCATTCAGCGCATCGCCACCGAAACTCCCGACCATCCAGGCGTCGTGCAGCTCACCGGGGTATATCACAATCTTCTCCGCCAATGGGCGGAAATGTGAAACCCCCGGCCCCGGCCGGCCTGTTTCGGCGCGTGCACTACATACCGGCGAAATCGGCGGCATGGTTGGCGCAACGCTCAAATTTTTCGACGCACTCGGCGCTCCTGTGCTCTCCCTGCCGGCTTCGCCATGGGCTGGCAGCGCTTTTTCGGCCGGCGCATTCCGCCGGGCAGGCCGGGCAATTGAAAAATTATCCGGCCAATGCCCAGGATGGATTACAAATCAGCGATGATGCCATCCGCCACCGCGGTAACCGAAGGAAATGCCGATCCGCGGCGCAAAATAGTACGGCCGGCCGTAATAATAGGGCCGGTAGCCATAGCCGTAACTGTAGTAGTAAACCGGCGCCGGATAATAAGTGGCCACTGGTGCACAGGGCTGCTCGTAAACCACCGTCGCAGGCTGGGTGGAGTATGCGACCGGTGTGGACTGGACGTACGTCACCGGCGCGGACTGCGTGTAAACCACCTGGGGCTGCGGCTGGACCAAGCTGCCGAGCATCGCGCCGCCGACCGCGCCGATCAACGCTCCCTGGCCGGTATGGTGGCCGCTATTATTGCCAATGATGGCTCCCGCGATACTGCCCAGGAGGGCGCCATTGACGACGTTGGGCTGGAAAATCTGCGCCTTCATGGGCGCGACTCCAAGGGCGAGGGCGATGAGGGAAAGCGTGAGTGTTTTCATGATGAAAGATTAGACGTCCGTTGCATCCGCAGGTTGCACCCGTGCGGATTTTTTAAATTTGATGGAACAAACTAAACCGGGTCCGCCGCCAATGCAAACCACACAGGGGAAAACTCATCTTCAGAGAAAGGCGCGGGCTGCGACATTTTTGCGCCGGCCACGGCACTTTGCGCCCGGCCTGCGGTCGGCAGCGAACGTGATTCGCAAGATCATCAAGGGGGTTCTCATTTGTGCATTGGCCACAGGCATATTGCGCGCGGACGACTGGCTTGAGTTCAAAAACGGCGAACGTGTGGCCGGTCATCTGATAAAGACGGAAAACGGCGTGATTTTTTTCCAGTCCGCCCGCTTCGGTGCATTGCAAGTTTCCACCGATGAAGCCCGGGTGACGCCCGGCCCGCCTTCCGCCAGTCCGCCCTCCTCCGCCGGGGCGGCCGGGGGCGCCCTCGCCTCCGCCCTCGTGGCAAAAGCATCCGCGGCCCAATCGACGGCCGCGCCGCCCGCCATCGCCACGCAGCAGCGCCACAAATGGAAGGGCCGCATCGACACGCTGTTCGATTTTGTCTGGGACAACAACAACAGCAACAGCCGCGAAACCAAGGTTCAGGGCACCGCCGAGCGCCTCTCCGGCAAGGAACACTATCTCGCCTATGCCAATGTTGATTACCTCTATAACCAAAACCTGCTCGTGCAGGACCACTTCGAGGGTAAATTCACCTGGGAGCACCAGCTCTCGCACTCATTCTACTCCATTGCCGAACCGGATTACCTGCATGAAATCCGCGAGAGCCCCATCGATCAGTATCAAATGCGCACCGGCCTGGGCACCCAGTTGTTTCAGACCGACCGCAGCCAGGTGCGCGTGGCCGTACTCGCCTATTTTTCGCGATTCGACATTCCCGCCGCCCACAGCCGCACCTATGATGTCTACCCGACCGTGCGTCTCGATTCGGAATGGGAAATCTGGCACGGGCTGAAGTTCAAGCAGGAAGGTAACGCCTACTATATCCCGAGCAGCGGCACGGGCGGCGTGGACAACACCTTGAGCCTCGTCAAAGATCTCTTCGGCGGTATCACGCTCACCCTGCAGCATGAATACCACCACGAGGAGATCACCAACGCCCCGATCACGCGAAATGAGCTGAAGCTGCTCCTCGGCTACGCGTTCTAACCCCGGAGGTTTTCATTTGCGCGCCACCGGCGCCGCGATAGGCGTGACGCATGCCGATTCGCGCGTGGTTTCCCACCTTCATCTACTGCGAGCCGCTGCAGCGCGGCGGCGCGCGCTTCAACGCCGAGCTGGCCGACGAGTGCCGGCGGCTGCGCGAATACGATTCCGCCGGCCGGACATGGTCGGCCAAAAACTATCCCGGCGGCTACACCAGTTACGGCTCGATGGGGCGGCTGCAGAAATTTTCGAGCACGTTCGCCACGCTGGAAAAAAGACTCGCGCCGCATGTGCGCGCGTTTGCCCGCCGGCTCGACCTCGACCTGCGCGGTCGCGAGGTGCACATGACCGATTGCTGGGCCAACATCATGCCCCCCAGCGCGGCGCATTCGCTCCACCTGCACCCGCTCTCCTTCATCAGCGGAACCTATTACGTCGCCACGCCGCCCGGCTGCCCGGGCCTGAAGTTCGAGGATCCGCGGCTCGACCGCTTCATGGCCGCGCCCCCCCGCCGGCCGGACGCGCGCGGAGAAAACAAGACGCATGTCACCTATCCCGCCGAGGCGGGCAACCTCATCCTTTTCGAGAGCTGGCTGCGCCACGAAGTGCCCCCCAACCGCGTGGACGCCGAGCGCATCAGCATCAGTTTTAACTACAACTGGGCTTGAACTACGGCGGCCGACCCGCGAAGTTTCCTGCAACCTTGGGCGGTTGCGCCGTGTCAAACCGCCAATCAAGCCTGAACTCATTCTCTATGCCTCACTTCTTCCGTTTTTTCCCCCTTGGCGCGCTCGTTCTGGCGCTGGCCTTTTTTCTCAATGGCTGCGGCGGCGATCACCATCGAGACATAGAGGCCGCCCCGCCGGTCGGACCCAACGGCAAGCCGCTACCGGTGCTGAAGGCGAAAGACGCCTTTTTCGATGGCAAGCTCTTCGCCGAGGTCACCCTCAGCCGCGGTCGCGGAAAGGGCGGCTATAAGCCTGCACCCATTCCCGGCATGCCGTCGGATGATGATACCTCGGACGAAGAAAAACACTTTTCCGCGGAAACGATCGACGCCTTGCAGCATCGCCGGGCGGAAAGTCCCCTGCCACCCGTTGTGCTGTGGTTGAGGTTGACCAGTGCCGCCAGCGACCCGCTGAAGGTGGAAATCACCGATTTCAAATCCGATCTCGGCAATTTCGCCGTGCAACCCGATCATTTCACACTGGCCCCCGGCCAGTCGGCCGATCCCGACCCGATGATCTCCCGCCTTGGCATGACCTCGACGGAAATTCCCGTGACCGTTTCGCTGCGCATCAACGGCAAAAAGGAAACGCGCGTGCTCACTTTGCTGCCAGTGGCTGACGATGCCAGCGAGCCTCCGGCCCCGTAGAATTTTGCCGAAGGCCCCGACCAAGCCGGTCGGGGCACTTCCACGTCGGGAAGCCCGCCTCTGCGGTGCTTTTTGCGTCCGAAGCAACGGATGCAACCCTTCCCGAAGTGTAAATGAGTTGCGTGACATTCGCCGATGCGTGCTCGCGTTTTTCGCGCCGTGCAGCATGCTTATGCCGTGTTTGCATCTTATTTTCCCGGCGTTTGTAAACGGTTGTTAAATCAGGGCAATCGGTATGACCGCAGCTTGGCTTAAGAAAATTTTGCGCCTAGATAACCCTCCCTAGAAATCCCCTGGCAGCCACTTTCCCATCCCGCATGAAACGCCCGCCCATTCTCTTCCTGCTCGCTGCTGGCGCCGCATTTATCACCCTGCCAGCCGGCTGCCAAAAACTTACTCCGACCCCGGCGGCGGATGCCCCTGCGCCCAAGGCGGCCTTGCCCCCGCCCACGCCGGAAAGCGTGGTCACACGCCTCACCCAACCGACGCCGGAACCCGAAGTTCTTCCTCACAAAATCGAGCCCAAAACCGAGTTCCCCCAAGCTATAGCCTCGCTCGCACCCAATGCCACCGCACCTCAGGTGGAAGCACCGCAACCGCCTCCCAAGGCGGACGATGATAAAAAACCCGACGATCCCAATCGCCCGCCAGTCAAAGGCCTGACCGCGGACGGCACTACGACCGACCTCATCATGCACGACTGGACCGGCATCGTCCTCGTGCCGCTCGATACATCTGTCTCGCGGGCCCACACCGTTCTGGTCTCGCTGGACCGCATCGAGGCCCATCCGCTTGATAACGGCCAGGTGCGCATCTGGGCGCGCGTTCGCAATGTCACCGAGGGCATCCTGCCGGCCGAAGTGGCCTGCTCTTTCCGCACCGCGGAAAGCCCCGAGCCCGACCAACCGATCTTTTACCGGCTCGATATTCCCCACGGCGACTACCGTGATGTCTTCTTCGTGTCGCCGGAGGCCAAAAATCTCAACTCCTACACCGTGCTCGTGCGCGCCGGCGACAACACCGTGTCAACCAGCGGCAAGCTGCCCTAGCGCATCCGCGCAAAAAACCACGCCGCCAGCCCGGCCATGCCGAGGTTCGGCAGCCACGCCGCCACCTCGGGCGTCATGAGCTGCTTTGTCGCCAGCGACGCCGCGAAAGTGCTCAGCACGTAATAAAGCAGGAACAGCCCGATCGATTTCGACACGCCCACCGCCGGGTTCACGCGCACGCCCGACATCGCGAAGGGCACCGCAATGCCAATGACGATGAGCGGCCCGAGCGTGTCGGCCAGCAACCCAAAATAACGCACCGCATACGCGATGCCACGCGTGTTGCCCATGCTCTGGTAGTAGTCGATCACCCGCCGCAACTCGAAGAACGAAAGATCCTCCGGCCGATGGTCGACGAGCATCATCAATTTCGGATCCTCGGCAAAAGCAGGCTCCACTTTTTCCTCGAATGGCCGCGAACTGCCCGGCACGCCCGATTCCACATCAAAGTCCAGCTCCCGTCCGTGGCGGAACACCCACGCATGCCGGGCCGCATCGAACCATGCCTCGCCGGCCAGCAGCCGTCGCGTTTCGCGGCGGCGCGCGTCGAGCTCCGATACGCTCACCCCGTAGCCGCGCTGGGTAAACTGGCTGAAACGGTCGAAAAACCACACCCGCCCCGCGCGCTGGTTGTCGAAGGCAACGTCATAAATCACGCCGATATAATCGGCCGATGCCGATTTCGCCTCCTTGCGAAACTGCAGGTCTTCAAACACCGCGCGCGATTCCTCCACCGACCATGGGATGATGCTCGAATTGAGCCACCAGGTCAGCCCGCAGCACAGCACACCCGCCGCCCAGATCGGGCGCGTCAGCCGGAACAGCCCCACGCCCGCCGCCCGCATCGCGGTGAACTCGAGCTGCCTATGCATCTGGCCCAGTGCGAACAGCAGCGACACGAGCAGCGCAAACGGCAGCACGATGGCGAAAAAGCTCGGCACCGTCACCGCAAAATATCCCGCCATGTCGGCCGGCTTCGCGCCCAGATCGCGCAAGTCGCGGAAGCTGTCGTACATCACCTGCATGAGCAGCAGTCCGAGCGACGCCGCCAGCACGAGTCCGAGGATTTTCAGCCATTCGCGCAACAGATGGCGGTCGAAGGTGTTCACTCCGCCGATGAAACGCTTCGTTCCGCCGAAAGCAAAGCCGAAGCGCGCCGTGGGAACACTCCCTGCTGTATCGGTCAAAACCGTCGCACAGTTTGATTGCCCGCCCGCCGCCACTCTTCTTTGCTGGGGCAAGCTTACCTGCCGACGAAAATCATCCTCCCGTTCATGACCTCCCGCTTGCTCAACATACTCGTCTTCCCCGCCCTCTTCGCTGTTGCCGCCCTCGCTGCACACGCCGCCGACACGGCCATAAAAATCGGCGAATACGCCTCGCTCACCGGCAAGGAGGCCGCCTTTGGCCAGTCCTCGCACAAGGGCACCCTCCTCGCCATCGAGGAACTCAATGATGCCGGCGGCGTGCTCGGCCGGAAACTCGATCTCCTCACCGAGGACGACCAGTCGAAACCCGGCGAATCCTCCACTGCCGTGCGCAAGCTCATCGCCCGCGACAAGGTCGTCGCCATCCTCGGCGAGGTCGCCTCCAGCCGCTCGCTCGAAGCCGCGCCCGTCTGCCAGGCCGCGCGCATTCCCATGATTTCGCCGTCCTCGACCAACCCCAAGGTCACCGACACCGGCAGCTACATCTTCCGCGTCTGCTTCATCGATCCGTTCCAGGGTACCGTGCTGGCCAAGTTTGCCAAGGACACGCTCCATGCCCGCCACGTCGCCGTGCTCACCTCGGTCTCATCCGCCTACAGCGTCGGCCTCGCCAAGTTTTTCAAGGACCGCTTCACCGCCGATGGCGGTCAGATCGTGAGCGACCTCAAGTATTCCGAGGGCGACAAGGACTTCCATGCCCAGCTCACCGCCATCAAGGCGGCGGGGGTGGAGGCCATCTTCGTGCCCGGCTACTACACCGAGGCCGCGCTCATCTGCAAGCAGGCCCACGAACTCGGCATCCTCGGCGTGCCCATCTTCGGCGGCGACGGCTGGGAGGCACCCGAGCTCGTCCAGATCGGCGGCGCCGACGTCGAGGGCTGCTACTATTCGACGCATTATTCGCCGCAAATCCCCACGCCCGCCGTGCAGGCCTTCGTGAAAAAATTCCAGGCGCGCTTCGACGGCCAGACCCCCGACGCCATGGCCGCCCTCGGCTACGATTCCGCGATGGTCCTGGCCGATGCCATCAAGCGCGCCGCCTCGACCGACGGGAGGAAAATCCGCGACGCTCTCGCCGCCACGAAGAATTTCCCCGGCGTCACGGGCCAAACGACCATCGACGCCCACCGCAATGCCACAAAGGGAGCGGTCATCATCACAGTAAAGGACGGCCAGTTCAATTTCCTGCAGACCGTCGAACCGTGAGGGGTGGTTGCCAAGACCGGGAACTTCGACTCTTGACGTTCGGCTTTCGATTTTTCGCATGACCGAATTCCTCCAGCAACTGCTCAATGGTCTTTCCCTTGGCGCGATTTACGCCCTCATCGCGCTCGGCTATACGATGGTCTATGGCGTGCTGCGTTTTATCAACTTCGCGCACAGCGACGTTTTCATGGTCGGCGCCTTCGTGGGTTACTTCGTCGGACAGCATCTGCCCCACAGCACCGTGTGGGGCAGCCTCGTCATCCTCGCCACTGCCATGCTTGCCTGCGCGCTGCTCGGCATGCTGATCGAGCGCCTCGCCTACCGCCGGCTGCGCGGCGCGCCCACGCTCAACGTCCTCATCACCGCCATCGGGGTTTCCCTGCTGCTCGAATACAGCGGGCAGAAATTTTTCGGCGCGGCGCCCCGGCGGTTTCCCGCGCTGTTTCCCGTGCGGGAGTTCAATTTTGGCGGCGTGACGATTTCCAGCAATCAACTGATCGTGATCGCGGTCACCGTCATCCTCATGCTGGCGCTCCAGTTCATCGTCTTTCGCACGAAGATGGGCACGGCCATGCGCGCGGTGTCGCTCAATCCCAAGGCGGCGCAGCTGGTCGGCATCAACAACGACATCATTATTTCGTTCACATTCGGGCTCGGGTCGGCGCTGGCGGCGGCCGGCGGCATTCTCTACGCGCTTAACTACCCGTCGATCGATCCGCTGATGGGCGTCATGCCCGGGCTGAAGGCGTTCGTGGCCGCGGTCCTCGGCGGCATCGGCAGCATCCCCGGCGCCGCGCTCGGCGGCCTGATCCTCGGCATCGTGGAGACCTTTGTCGCCGGCAGCCCGTGGTCCACCGGCAAGGATGCGATCGCGTTTGGCATCCTCATTGCCATCCTGATTTTCCGTCCCACCGGCCTCCTCGGGAAA
>DATHNW010000002.1:0-32371 GCA_035485575.1 Opitutaceae bacterium
CAGGACGAGGTCCTGGACCGCGAGGCAGTTGGCCTTGGTCTCCGGCGACTGCAGCTTCGACTTGGAAACCTCGACGTACCAGTCGCAGAAATCGCTCCAGAAAAAGGCGTACAGCTTCTGGGTGGCCTCCGCGAATTCGAAGCGCTGGAAGCTGGCCGCGACGTCGCCGGTCAGGACGACCAGCTTCTCGAGGATGGTTTCGTCGTCGGCGTCGAATTTGGCCGGCTCCAGCCGGCTGACGATGGCCTTGACGGAGCTGTTGTCACCCATCGGCCCGCTCATCTGGCGGAAGCGCGAGGCGTTCCAGAGCTTGTTGCAGAAATTCTTGCCGCCCTCGATCCGGTCCTCCTGGAAGCGGATGTCCTGGCCCTGCGGCGCGATGGAGATGATGCCGAAGCGGAGGCCGTCGGCGCCGTACTTGTCGATGAGGTCGAGCGGATCGGGCGAATTGCCGAGCGACTTCGACATCTTGCGGCCCTGCGCATCGCGGATGATGCCGGTGAAATAGACGTTCTTGAACGGGATGCGCCGTACCAGCGGCTCGCCGGGCCGGATGAACTCGAGGCCGGCCATGATCATGCGCGCGACCCAGAAGAAGATGATGTCCGGGCCGGTGACGAGCGTCGTGGTCGGATAAAAATAATCGAAGCCGGCCTTTTTCATTTCGTCCTTGTCCGGCCAGCCCATCGTCGCAAACGGCCAGAGCCACGACGACGCCCAGGTGTCGAGCACGTCGTCCTCCTGCACCCAGTTCTCCTTGTCGACCGGGCCGTCGAGCGAAACATGGACCTTCGCCGGGTCGCGCAGATCGGCCTCGGTGAGCTTCTCCTTGTCGAGACCCACGTGATACCAGACCGGGATGCGATGCCCCCACCAAAGCTGGCGGCTGATGCACCAATCCTGGATGTTTTCGAGCCAGTGGAGGTAAACTTTGCTCCAGCGCTCGGGATAAAACTTGATGTGCCCGTCGCGCACCGCCGCCTTCGCCTCCTCGATCCGCGGGTAGCGGAGCCACCATTGCCAGGTCAGGCGCGGCTCGATGGGCACGTCGGCGCGTTCGGAATAGCCGACATTGTTCGCGTAGGCTTCTTCGCCGATCAACGCACCTGATTCCTTCAGCAGCTCGGCGGCTTTCTTGCGTCCGGCAAATCGATCGAGCCCGGCAAGCTCCGGGCCGGCAAGTTCGTTGAGCGTGCCGTCGGCGTTGAGGACGTCGAGGATGGGCAGCTTGTGCCGTGCGCCGACTTCGAAATCCACCTTGTCGTGCGCAGGCGTGATCTTGAGCGCACCTGAGCCGAATTCCTTGTCCACGGCCGCATCGGCAATGACGGGGATTTTCGCGCGGTTGAGCGGGCGCCAGACACTTTTTCCAATGAGGCCGGCGTAGCGGGGGTCATCGGGATGCACGGCGATGGCGACGTCGCCGGGGATCGTCTCCGGGCGGGTGGTCTTGACGGAGATGAACTCGCCCGGCCGGTCGACCAGCTCGTAGCGTACCTGCCACAGCGTGCCGTTGACCGGCTTCATGATGACTTCCTCGTCGGAGAGGGCGGTCTGCGAAGCCGGGCACCAGTTGACCATGCGTTTGCCGCGATAGATGTGGCCCTTGCGGAAAAGATCGGTGAAGACCGTCAGCACCGCGCGCGAGTAGGCCGGATCCATCGTGAACTGCGTGCGGTCCCAGTCGCACGACGCACCGAGGCGGCGGAGCTGCTCGAGGATGATGCCACCTTTTTCATGGCGCCAGTCCCAGACCTTTTCGACGAACTTCTCCCGGCCGAAATCGTGGCGCGTCTTTTTCTGTTTGCGCAGCTCGCGCTCGACCACGGTCTGCGTGGCGATGCCGGCGTGGTCGGTGCCGGGAATCCAGAGCGCGGACCGGCCTTCCTGGCGCGCGCGGCGGACGAGGATGTCCTGCAGGGTGTTATTGAGCACATGGCCCATCGTGAGCACGCCGGTGACGTTGGGCGGCGGGATGACGATGCTGTACGGTTCCTTGTCGGGGGCCACCCGGCCGGCAAAAGCATGCGCGGCCTGCCAGGCGGCATACCACTTCTTCTCGACATCGCGCGGTTCGTAGCTCTTGGAAATCTCGGCCATGGGCGGAAATGAACCGCAGAAAGAACCAGCGCCGCCACGGCGACGCAAGCGGTTAAATCCCCTCGCCCGCCGCAAATTTTACCTTCATTTTTTCCCCTTTCATGATCGGACGCCTCCAGCAACACGCGCGCTCGCGCCTGAATTTCACCGGCGAAGTACCCGCCGCAAAGCGCCTCGCCGCCTGCAAGACCTTCCTGCGCCTCGAGGGCGCGATGATTCGCATGCGCCACGACGCGGGCGATCCCGGCTTGAAGGTGGTGCAGGCCCAGGCCGCCATGATCGACGAGCTGCTCGCGCATCTGCTCGACTATGCGACGAATGCCTATTTGCGCACGCATGGCCGGCTGCCGGCGCCGGTCAGCCTGCTCGCGCTCGGCGGCTATGGCCGCGGCGAGCTCTGCCCGCTGAGCGACATCGACGTGATGTTTCTTTTCCCGGGCAAAACCAAGGCGGCCGCCGTCAAGCCGCTGCAGGAGGCGCTCACGCAGGACATTCTCTATCTGCTGTGGGACTGCGGACTGAAGGTTGGCCACTCGACGCGCACGGTCGACGAGGTGTTCATCGAAGCGCGCAAGGACATCCAGACCAAGACCGCTCTGCTCGAGGCGCGCCTGGTGGCTGGCTCGTCCGGGCTGTTCGAGACCTTCGCGCAGACCTACCGCGCTTTCTACACGACGGACAATCCGAAGGGTTATATTGAGGCGCGCCTGCTCGACCAGGCCGCGCGCCGCGCCAAGTATGGCGACACCGTTTTCCTGCAGGAACCCGACGTGAAAAACGGCGTGGGCAGCCTGCGCGACTACCAGAACACGCTCTGGATGGCGCGGGTGAAGCTCGGCATCACGGATCTAGCCGAGCTCGTCGCGCAAAATTACCTGAAGCGAAACGAACTGCGCGACCTGCAGCGCGCCTATAATTTCCTCCTGCGCGTGCGCAACGAGCTGCACTACCTCAGCAAGCGCCCCACCGACCTGCTCGACCTCGCCACGCAGCCGCGCCTGGCGCTCAACCTCGGTTACACCAACCACAGCATGCTGGCCCGCGTCGAGCAGTTCATGCATGACTATTACAAGAACGCGCAGGCCATCTACCGCATCTCAAAGCTGGTCGAAAACCGCCTTTCGCTGGCGCTGGCCGCGCCGGAAAGCAGCCGCGGCTCCTTCCGCGAGGCGCTGCGGGCGCGCCGCCACGACCGCGCGAAGCGCCTGGACGGCTTTGTCCTGCGCGGCCGCGAACTGGCAGCGGAGCACGACAAGATTTTCCATGACGACCCGGCGCGGCTCATCCGTGTCTTCCGCCATTGCCAGCAGCTCGGCTGCACCCCGGATTTTTCGCTCCAGACCCTCATCCGCGAATCGCTGCCGCTCATCACCCGGCGCGTATTGCATTCACCGGATGCCAATCTCAGCTTCCGCACGCTGCTGGAGGAAGCCGGCTCGGTCTTCCCCACGCTCAACCTCATGCACGAACTCGGCGTGCTCGGGCGCTTCATCCCGGAATTCGCCGCACTCACCTGCCTCGTCCAGCATGAGTATTACCATCGCTACACGGCCGATGTACATACGCTTAACGCCATCCGCGAGCTGGACCGGATTTTCACCGAAGCCGAGCCCATTACCCTCAAATACCGCGAGGAACTCCACCATACCAGCAGCCCGACCCTGCTCTACCTCATCCTGTTGCTACACGACATCGGCAAGGCCCGTGGCATCGAAAATCACAGCGAAAGCGGGGTCCAGATCGCCGTTCCGCTCCTCGAACGCCTGCAAGTTCCCCCAGAAAGTCGTGAGGTTGTTACCTTTATCATAAAAAATCATCTGATTATGGCACGATTTTGGCAGAAGAGGGACGTCGATGACCCTAAAACTGCTGCCGCTTTTGCCGAATTGGTGGACGACGCCGAGAAGCTCCGCTATCTCTACGTCCACACCTTCTGTGACGCCCGCGCCACGGCGGCCAGCCTTTGGAACAGCTACAAGGACACCCTTCACACCAGCCTCTTTCGGGCCACTCTTGACCGCCTTACCCTTGGCGACGAAGTTCTCACCCGTTATCTCGAGCGCAAGCAAATGATCCAACAAGAGCTCATCCAGAAAAAGATCCCCGGCATCAGCGCGGATGAAATCACGGCGCACTTCAACCTGCTGCCCGAGCGGTATTTCATCCACACGGACGCCAGCGAGATCGCGCTGCACATCCAGATGGTCAACCGCCTCCTGCGTTCCATCAACGAGGCCGATTCCGTCAACACGCTCAAGCCCGTCATCGACTGGAAGGACGACATCAACCGCAGCCTCACCGTCGTCAATGTCGTCACCTGGGACCGTGCCGGCCTCTTCTACAAGCTCGCGGGCGCCTTCAGCGTCGCCGGCCTCAACATCCTGGGGGCCAAGGTTCTCTCGCGCGCCGACCACATCGCCATCGATGCGTTCCACGTGGTCGAGCCCGGCCGCGGTGTCGTGCAAAACCAGAGCGCAATGGACGGTTTTGCCCGCAACGTCGAGGCGGCGCTCATCCAGAACAAGGACCTTTATCCCGAAATCCTGGCCCAGGCCAAGAAGATCTCCGCCAGCCGTTTCGGCGGCCCCGACAACACGCTGCAGGCCTCCTTTCCTCCCACCGTGGATGTTTACCACGAGCTCTCGATGCAGCGCACCATCGTCGAAGTCCAGGCGTACGACCAGATCGGCCTCCTTTACCGCCTGGCCAAGGCCATCTACGACCATGGCTTCGACATCACCTTCGCGCGCATCGGCACCGAGCGCGGTGTGGCCATCGACACCTTTTACATCGAAAGCGCCAACCACGAGCCGACTGAGGACAGCGGCCGCCTCCACGCCTTGCGCGACGAATTGATGAAGATCATCGCGCCCGCGGCCGCACCCGCGGCGGCGGCGTCGTAGCCCGACAAGGTTTGCCTCGCGCGCCCATCGCTCTCTAGCGTTCGCGCCAGTTAATGCCCACGGCGAACGACCTGCGCGCCCTCACCGCGCTCTACAACATCAGCTCCATCCTCGGCAAGACCGTGGACGCCGGCGCCGCGCCGCGCTCGATCCTCACCGAGATCGTCGCCTTCTTCGGCGCCTCCAGCGGTTCCATCGCCCTGCTCAATCCCGACAGCGGCCACCTTGAGATCGAGGTCCAGCAGGGGCTGCCCGACGATTCCGACGAGGTGCCCCTCCGCCTGGGCCAGGGCATCACGGGCTGGGTCGCCTTCCATGGCAAGCCGCAGCTCGTGCCCAACGTCGCTACCGACCCGCGCTACGTGCGCGTCCGCGCGTCCGTGCGCTGCGAGATGGCCGCCCCCATGATCGAGGAGGAGAGCGGCCAGATCCTCGGCGTCATCAACGTCGACAGCGACATCCTCGCGGCGTTCACGCCCGCCGATCTCGACCAGCTCGTACGTCTTACGGCCGAGGCCACCGCGGTCATGCAGCGCCTCTGGCAGCTCAACCAGCTCAAGGGCAAGGCCCGCCAGCTCGAGGCGCTCATCACGATCGGCCAGTCGCTCGTGACGAAACTCGAGCAACAGGAGCTTTTCGACACCGTCGCGCGGGAGACGCGCAATATCACCCAGACGCGCACCTGCGCGCTCTACCTCCACGACGCCGCCCGCAAGACGGTGCGCCTCGCCGCCCTCTCCAGCCCGGCCACCGCCTTCACTCCACACGGCGGCCCCAAGCATTCCGAAGACCTGCCCGTCGATTCCTGCCTTGTCGGCGCCGCATTGGCTACCCGGAAGCAGGTCGAGTTCGCCAATATTCAGTCGCCCGACATCCTGGACGTCATCGACCTGCCCCGCGACGCCGAGCTGCGCTCCGTACTCGTCACGCCCATGCTGGTCGAGGGCGATGCGCTCGGCGCGCTCGCCATTTTCACCGAGCACGTCCACCGCTTCAACAACGATGAAAGGCGCCTCGCCGCCGCGCTGGCCAGCCTCGCCGCCGTCGCGCTGCAGAACGCCCGCCTCTACAGCCGTGTCTTCCGCAGCGAAGAATCGCTCCGGAAAAACGAGCAACTCACCACCCTCGGCCTGCTCGCCGCAGAAATCGCCCACGAGATCCGCAATCCGCTCACGGTGATCAAGCTCCTCTTCGGCGCACTCGGCCTTGAGTTCGCCGAGGACGACCCACGCCGCACCGACGAGCGCCTCATCCGCGAAAAGCTCGACCAGCTCGAGGCCATCGTCACGCGCGTGCTCAATTTTGCCAAGGCCCCCTCCTCGCTGCATTCGCGCTGGTCGATGGCCGACATCGTTTCCGACACCCTGATGCTCATCCGCCTCAAGGTCGTGCAAAGCAAGGTGCACCTTCACTTCGAGCCGCCAACGCGATCCCTCGTCGTGGATGTGCACAAGGGCCAGCTCCAGCAGGTGCTGCTCAATCTCCTGCTCAACTCCACCCAGGCCATGCCCGGCGGCGGCACCATCAGCCTCCGCTGCAACGACGACGGGGCGCACCTCTTCCTCGATGTCACCGACACCGGCACCGGCATCCCCGATGAAATCCGCGACCATATCTTTGATTCGTTCCTTTCCGGCCGCTCCGGCGGCACCGGCCTGGGCCTGGCCATCGCCAAGCGCATTATGCTCAGCCACGGCGGCAACATCGAACTCGTCGCCACCAGCCCCACCGGCACGACCATGCGGCTTACCCTGCCGTTCGCGAAAAGCTGACCGCGGCCCACCGTCCGTCTTGCCTCACGACGGATTCACTGCGGCTGCAGCTTGAGGTCGACCATCAGGTCGGCCGCGATTTTTTCCAGGTCGGCCCGTAACGCCGCGAGATCGGCCCTCGGCGGCACGAGCACCGTCGCGTGCGCCTGAAACAACGTCCCGCCGCCCATCGGCATGCTCACGCATTCGGAGGCAAGCTCCTCCACGTTCACGCCATGCCCGGCGAGCACGGCCGAGATGCTGCGCAGGATGCCCGGCCGGTCCTGCCCCACCAGCTCGATCGCAGCCAGCGCACCGCCGGCCCGGGGCACGGCATCCGGCTCGGCGTGGACGACGACCCGCAAGCCCTCGGCTTCGAGTTGCTGGAGCGCGCGCCCCAGTTCGTCAGCCCGCCCGGCCGGCACCTCCACGCGCACGATGCCCGCAAACTGTCCGCCGAGATGGCCCATGCGGCTTTCCAGCCAGTTGCCGCCGTGGTCGGCCACGCGGGTGGCGACGAGTTGCACCAAGCCGGGGCGGTCCGCCCCGATGAGCGTCATGACGAGGTTTGAAAGCATGCGGTAAGGCTAGGCGCCCGCACCGCCCGACCGCAATCCCGGCGTGCGCATTCGCCGCACCGCGGCCTCACTCGTCGAGTTCGACGTTCCAGTAGGCAATATCGAGGAAATCCTTCCACAGCTCACGGTGCTGCATGCCAAGCACGAGCGAGATGACCGGCCGCCACTTCGGCTTCGCCGGCTTGCGGATGAGCCGCATGTGCGCCTCGTGCGGCAGGCGGTTGGCCTTCCGTGTATTGCAGCGCACGCACGAGCACACGATGTTTTCCCAGGTCGTCTTGCCGCCGTAATGGCGCGGGATGACGTGGTCGAGGTTCAGCTCCTCGCGGACAAAATGCTTCCCGCAATACTGGCACGTGCTCTTGTCCCGCTCGAAGACGTTGTTGCGCGTGAGCTTCAGCTCCTTGCACGGCAGCTTGTCAAAAAACGTCAGCAGGATCACGCGCGGCAGCCGGATCGTCCGGCTCGGCGTGTGCACCATCTCAAGCGCGGACACCGGCGGATTGCTCTGCGAAAAGTTGATCCAGTCCAGCATCGAGAAGGTGCGGAAATCGTCGTCGTAGTGGTGCACGACGCTCGCATGCTCGCGGGCCAGCAGGGCGAAGGCACGGCGTGCGCCAATGACGTTCACCGCCTGCCACAGACGGTTGAGGACGAGCACGGGCTGATCTAGAACGGCCTCCATAACGGGCCTTCGACGTAGCGGCGTTGCGAATACCTGTCAAGAGGGGCGAGAGCGAGGGTGGCGCCATGGCTCGGAAGCTGGAGGGAAATTGTTGTGTGGTGGGTGCCACAACCACACGGGATTCGGCGCACCACTGCAGCCAACTGCACCATTATCGGGACCGACATGGATTGACGGTGGCACCCGCCGCCACCACGCTGGCCAGAATGAGGACGATACCCCTCGTGATCTTTACCCTGATCCTGACCGCGTGCGGCAACCGGCAGGCGCGCGAGACCAAGGCCAAGGTCGACGAACTCTCCACCCGGGTTTCCGCCCTGGGCGTGGAAAATGCCGTGTTGCGCCATGACCTGGAGCAGCTCACGGCCAGGGAGGAATACCTCGCGACCTCGGACACCTATCTGCTGCAGCGCATCAACGCCCTCGACGGCGCGCCCGCCATCGTTTCCGGCACAGACAAGGATTTCGAGGTGGCCCGGACCGATTATGGCAACTTCCCGGTGTCCGTGACTGACATCCAGCCCCACCAGAACGGCTACAGGGTCACCCTTTCGATCGGCAATCCCCTCACGGCCAATGTCATTGCCGGCAGCATTTCCGTCAAATACGGGCCGCTGCCGCCCACGGAGGGCAAGGCCAGCGATCCCAAGGATCCGGACGCCGACAAAAAAGCCGAGCTGGATTTCCTGCAGGCGCGGATCAAGTGGAAGCAAGACCTCCAGACCGTGTCGCAGAACATCACGCAGCCGATTGTCGGCGGAACGTGGACCTCCGTGGACGTCATCATCGCGCCAATGAAAGCGGATGATCTCTCGTACATGGAAGTATTCCTCGCCCCCACGCAGATCACCCTGCACGGGCAGTAGCCGGCCTCAGCGCACCTGCAGCGTGTCGCCTTCGAACGTGAGCCCGAGCGGCGGCACGACCACCGCCTTGCGGCTGCCGTCCTTTTTGACGCGGCCCGCCAGCCAGGCGTCGTAACCGCCGGCCTTCGCCGCGGCCAGCGTGGCGTCGGCCAGGTCGGGCACGACAAAGGCCGCGAAGCCCACGCCCATGTTGAAGGTCGCATAGGCCTCGCGCGCGGCGATGGGACCGGCGCGCATCATGAAATCGAACAACGCCCCGGGCGGGCGCACGCCGGTGATCTCGTAAACGAAAGGTTCCTCGATTCGCATCAGCTTGCGCCAGCCATGGCCGGTCACGTGCGCCGTGTAATTCAACTTGATCCCGCGACGCTGGCATTCGCGCACGAACGCCACGTAGATCACAGACGGCGCGAGCAGCGCCTCGCCATAGGTACGGCCGTCGCCGATCGGCGTCTGGTAGCCCTGCGGCAGTTTTTCCGCGATGAGCCGGCAGAGGCTGAGGCCGTTAGTCTGCACGCCGCTCGAGGCGAAAAAAATGATCGCGTCGCCATCGCGCACGTCGCCGGTGATGCGCAGGCTCTTCGGGGAGATTTTTCCGAGCGCCGAGCCGGCGAGCACGATCGTCGCGGGCTCTACGATGCCGCGCAGCGTGGGCGTTTCGCCCCCGCCCCACACGGCGCCGGCCTGCCGGCAGCCCTCGGCGAAACCCTCGACGAGGTCGCTCGCGCGCTTTTCATCGGCGAACCAGTCGGAGTCGCCCACGGCCGCGTGCATCGCCACCGAGACGGGCAGCGCCCCGCACGTTGCGAGGTCGTTCACAATGGTCGCAACCGTGTCGATGCCGATTTCGCGGTAAAAAGATTTGCCCGTCACGGCCTGCACGGCATCGGCCACGAGGTTTTTCGTGCCGAGTCCCTCCTCGACGTGCGCGAGAAAATGGTCGCCGGTCTCAATGAGGTAGGCGCTCTCGCCGCGCACGCTCGCGGGTTCACAGTAACCGTGCGCCGCAAGCAGCGGGGCGGTCGTGCGCGCGGCGCGCTGGCAGGCGCGCTTGAACGCATCGAGGCGGTCGTAGCGGACGCCGGAGGATTCATAGCTGAGCGACATGGGAGACGCGACTGAGCCCTATCGGTTGCCCCGGTGGAAGCCAATTTTGCGTTTGGACTCCTCGTCTTCATCGGGCGCGTCGAGCAACGGCTGCAGCCGCCCGACCACCTCGCGCAGCACGGAGTCGTGTTCGAGCAGCCGGCGGTCGATCTCGGCGAGGCGCTTGAGGATCGCGGCATTGGCCATGAGCGTCTCGCGCATCTGCACGAAGGCACGGACAAGATAGAGGCTCATTTGCACGGCGCGCGGGCTGTTCAGGAGGTTGGCCGCCATCAGCGCGCCGTGCTCCGTGAAGACCCAGGGCAGCTGGCGGCGGCCGCCATGGGCACCGGAACTTGATATCGCAATTTGCGATATCAAGTTTGCAACCTCCTCCCGTCCAAGCTGAAAGCGAAAATCAGCCGGGAAACGATCCGCGTTGCGCTTGACCGCTTCATTCAAGCGGAAGGTCGGCACGCCATAGAGCGCCGCCAGGTCCGAATCGAGCACCACCTTCTGCCGGCGGATCGTGTGGATTTTCGGCAGCGCCGTCTCGCTGGATTTCTTCGCCATGGCGCGACTCAGTAGCTGCGCCCCTCGCTTTTTTCGAAATAATTCACGTAGGCCTGGTTCGCGACGCGGTAGCCGCCGGGCGTGGGGTATTTGCCGGTGAAGTACCAGTCGCCGGTGTGGTTCGGCACGGCGGCGTGGAGGTTTTCGACCGTCTGAAAAATGACCTCGATCGGGCCCTGCCATTCCACGCCTTTCGGACGCACGAACTCGGCGATCTTGGCCGAAATTTCCTCGGGCGTGAACAGGTCGTAAAGCTTGCGCACGTGGTTGACCGGGGTCGCCTCCGGTTTTTGCAGATCGTCGCGGCACAGCCGGTAGACTTCCTCAAGCAGGTCGGCCTTGCCGCGCTCCTTGAGCAGCGTGACCGCCGCCTCGAAGGCGATGAATTTGCCCATCTCCGACATGTCAATGCCGTAGCAGTCGGGATAGCGGATCTGCGGCGCGGTGGAGGCGATGACGATTTTCTTCGGGTTGAGCCGCGTGAGGATGCGCAGGATGGAGCGGCGCAGGGTGGTGCCGCGCACGATGGAGTCGTCCACGCACACGAGATTGTCGGCCGGCCGCACCGAGCCGTAGGTGATGTCGTAGGCGTGGCTCGCGAGCTGGTTGCGGAAATTTTCCTGGCCGATGAAGGTGCGGATCTTCACGTCCTTACTCACGACCTTCTCGCCGCGCGGCCAGTTACGCAACACGAGCTCGTCGATCAGCGACTCGTCGAGCCGGCCTTCGCGTGAGGCGGCGAGGATGGCCGACTTCACCTCGTCGCGGCGGCGCACGCGCAGCGCCGACATGAGACCGTAATAGGCAACCTCGGCGGTGTTGGGGATGAAGCTGAACACGCTGTTCTCCCAATCGTGACCGACCGCACGCAGCACCTGGTCGGCGAGGTTCGCCCCGAGGGCCTTGCGCTCGCGGTAGATATCGACGTCGTTGCCACGGGAGAAATAGATGCGCTCGAACGAGCAGGCCGCGCGCGGCAGCGGCTCGACAAAGCGCGTGCTCACGACCGTGCCCCGCTTTTTCACGACCACCACATGGCCGGGCTCAACTTCCTTCACCTGCTCAGCCGCGAGATCGAACACCGTCATGAGCGGCGCACGTTCGGAGGCAAAGGCCACGACCTCATCGTTCTGGAAATACCAACAGGGGCGGATGCCCGCGGGATCGCGCGCGACAAAGGCGTCGCCACTGCCGATCATGCCCACGAGCGCGAAACCACCATCCCACTTTTTCGAGGCGCGCCCGAGCACGCGGGCGAGGTCGATCTCCTCGTTGATGCGGGCCGAGATTTCCGGGCCGGACAGCTTGAGCAGTCGGAGCTGGCGGTAGAGCTCCTCGTGCTCCTCGTCGAGGTGGAAGCCGATCTTTTCGAGCAGCGCCTGCGTGTCGGTCGCAAAGATCGGATGCTGACCCATCGCGATGAGGCTGTCGTTCAGCTCCGCGGTGTTGGTCATGTTGAAGTTGCCGGCCAGCGCGAGGTTGCGCGTCGGCCAGGAGCTGCGCCGGAAATACGGGTGGCACGAGCTCATGTTGTAGCCGCCGCTCGTGCCGTAGCGCAGGTGGCCCATGAACAGCTCGCCGCCGAAGTCGAAATGGCGCTTCACCGTCTCGGCGAACTCGGGATGGATGATGCCGCCGGCGACTTTTTCCTCGTAGGCCTTGATCAGCGTCTTGAAAATCTTGTCGAGCGGGTTGGACTTCACGCAACGCTCGCGGAACATGAATGGGTCGCCCTCGGCCACGTCGAGCTTCACGCAGGCCACGCCCGCGCCGTCCTGCCCGCGGTTGTGCTGCTTTTCCATCAGCAGGAAGAGCTTGAAGAAGCCCCACAGCGGGGAGCCGTAGCGCTCCTGGTAATAGGAGAGCGGCTTAAGCAATCGCACCAGCGCGATGCCGCATTCGTGGGTTACTTTGTCACTCATGCGTACAGGCCCGGGCGGGCGTTGATCGGCGGCAGATCCTCCCGGCGCGCGCCAGCCGGCATTCCGTGGGTACACCTTCCCGTTCGATGGGAGTTTGGTCAGGTGCTGGGTGGACGTTCATCCGCACGGGCGATGGAAAGGCAATGATTTCTAAGAGATGATTGGAATGGTCAACGGCTTTCTCCAACAAACGTAGCACGAAAAAGGCAAAGGGCAAAACCGTCAGCCCACTTGACCGCCCGGTCATGTTGATGCGAATCTTTTTCTCCAATCATGCTGATCCTCCGCGGCTCACCTGCCCTCTCCTCGTTCCGCCTCCAGAAACTTCTCCAGGATCTCACCGCCGCCGGCCTGCCCGTCCGCGCCCTCAGCGCGCAGTTCGTCCATATCATCGAGCTGGCCGGTGAATTCACCGCCGCAGAGAGAGCCGTCCTCGAAAAGCTCCTCGCCTACGGCCCCAGCCGGGCCGCCGCCGCCGTCACCGGACTCGTCCAGGTCGTCGCCCCCCGCCCCGGCACCATTTCTCCCTGGTCGTCTAAGGCCACCGACATCGCCCACATCTGCGGCCTTGCCGCCGTGAAACGCATCGAGCGCGTCATCGGCTACACCCTCGATCTCGGCGGCACCACCCTGACCGGCGCTCAACATTCAGCTCTCCGCTCCCGGCTCTTTGACCGCATGACCCAGGTTGTCCTCAACGACCTCGAGGCCTGCGACGCCCTTTTCCGCCATGAGGCCCCGCGCCCGCTCACCACCGTGCCTGTCCTTGCCCAGGGCCGCGCCGCCCTCGTCGCGGCCGACCGCACGCTCGGCCTCGCCCTCGCCGACGACGAGATCGACTACCTCGCCAAGGCCTTCACCACCCTCGGACGCGACCCGAACGACATCGAGCTGATGATGTTCGCGCAGGCCAACTCCGAGCACTGCCGCCACAAGATCTTCAACGCCACTTGGGAAATCGACGGGCGGAAGCGCGACCGCTCGCTGTTTCAGATGATCAAGAACACCTACGAGCTGCATCGCGACGGCATCCTCTCCGCCTACAAGGACAACGCCGCCGTCCTCGCCGGCAGCCACGGCGGCCGCTTCCACGTTGACCCGCAAACGGGCGAATACGCCGCGCACGACGAGGACATCCACCTCCTCTGCAAGGTCGAGACCCACAACCATCCCACCGCCATCTCGCCCTTCCCCGGCGCCGCCACCGGCTCCGGCGGCGAGATCCGCGATGAGGGCGCCACCGGCCGCGGCGCCAAGCCCAAGGCCGGCCTCACCGGCTTCACGGTATCCAATTTAAAACTACCCGGCGCCGTCCAGCCGTGGGAAAAGGAGCACGGCAGGCCCGGCCGCATCGTCTCCGCCCTCGACATCATGATCGAGGGCCCGCTCGGCGGCGCCGCCTTCAACAACGAATTCGGCCGCCCCGCCATCAACGGCTATTTCCGCACCTTCGAGGCCGAGGTGCCCGCGGCCGCTTCCGACGCCAAATCTTCAACGCCCAGCACCCAACTCCCTGCCACCGAGCTGCGCGGTTACCACAAGCCCATCATGCTCGCCGGCGGCCTCGGCAACATCCGCGCCGGCCACATCCAGAAGGGCGAAATCCACCCCGGCGACAAACTCGTCGTCCTCGGCGGTCCCGCCATGCTCATCGGCCTCGGCGGCGGCGCGGCCAGCTCCATGGCCAGCGGCTCCGGCCAGGAGGATCTCGATTTCGCCAGCGTCCAGCGCGATAACGCCGAGATGGAACGCCGCTGCCAGGAGGTCATCGACCGCTGCTGGGCCCTCGGCGCGGACAACCCCATTTCGTTCATCCACGACGTCGGCGCCGGCGGCCTGTCCAACGCCCTGCCCGAGCTCGTCAACGACGGCGGGCGCGGTGGGCGTTTCAACTTGCGCAAGATCCCCAACGACGAGCCGGGCATGAGCCCGCTCGAAATCTGGTGCAACGAATCCCAGGAGCGCTACGTCCTCGCCGTTCCCGCCGCCCGCATCGATGCGTTCCAGAAACTTTGCGAACGCGAGCGCTGTCCCTTCGCCATCGTTGGCGAAGCCACCGAGGAAAAGCGCCTTGTTGTCGAGGATCCGCAGTTCAAGAACACGCCGATCGATATGCCGCTCGAGGTCCTGCTCGGCAAACCGCCGCGCATGCACCGCAAGGAAACCTCGCTGAAGCGCCCGCTTGTTCCTTTGGAACTTGGCCACCTGTCACTTGCCGAGGCCACGAGGCGCGTCCTCGCCCACCCGGCCGTCGCCGACAAGACGTTCCTCATTTCCATTGGCGACCGCACCGTCGGCGGACTCATCTGCCGCGACCAGATGGTCGGCCCGTGGCAGGTACCCGTGGCCGATTGCGCCGTCACCGCCGCCGCCTTCGACGTTTACACCGGCGAGGCCATGGCCATGGGCGAACGCACGCCCGTCGCAGTCAACAACGCCGCCGCGTCCGCCCGCCTCGCCGTCGGCGAAGCCCTTACCAATCTCGCCGCCGCGCAAATCGGCGCCCTCGGCAAGGTCAACCTCTCCGCCAACTGGATGGCCGCGCCCGCCGTCCCCGGCGACGCCGCCGACCTTTACGCCGCCGTTTATGCCGTCGGCATGGAACTCTGCCCGGCCCTCGGCATCACCATCCCCGTCGGCAAGGACTCGATGAGCATGTCCACCGTCTGGAAGGATGGTTCGGGAGAAAAAACGCAGCAAAAGCGCATGACCGCGCCGATCTCGCTCATCATCTCGGCCTTCGCCTCCGTCGCCGACATCCGCCTCTCGCTCACGCCGCAGCTCGCGCCCATCGACGACTCCGTGCTGCTGCTCATTGACCTCGGCCACGGCAAAGACCGCCTCGGTGGCTCGATCCTCGCGCAGGTCGTTTCACAAATGGGCGCCGACACGCCCGACGTCGACAACACCGCCGAACTCAAGAATTTCTGGAACGCCATCCAGCAGCTCGGTCACGAGAAAAAACTCCTCGCCTACCACGATCGCTCCGATGGCGGCCTGCTCACGACGGTGGTCGAGATGGCTTTTGCCGGTCATGTCGGCGTCGATCTCGAATTGCCCGACGGCCGTGAAGCCTTTGCCGCGCTGTTTGCCGAGGAACTCGGCGCCGTCATCCAAGTGCGCGCCACCGACCTCAATGCCGTCAACGCCGTCCTCCGCGCCCAGGGCCTCAACACGATCACCACGCGTATCGGCACGCTTAACCGCGATTACAAATTCCGCGTGAAGCAAGCCGGCAAGATCCTGCTCGACGAAAATCTTTCCTCCCTCCGCGCCATCTGGTCCGACGTCACCCGCCGCATCGCCGCGCTGCGCGACAACCCCGCCTGCGCCGAAAGCGAATACCAACTTAAACTGGATCAAACGGACCCTGGGATTTCCCCGAAGCTCACTTTCGATCTCAACGCTGCGCCCGCGATTTTAAAAACCCGCCCTCCCGTCGCCATCCTTCGTGAACAGGGCGTCAACGGCCAGGTCGAGATGGCGGCCGCGTTCACCCGCGCGGGCTTCAAGGCGATCGACGTCCACATGACCGACATCCTCTCGGGCCGCGTTTCGCTAAAGGATTTTCGCGGCGTGGTCGCCTGCGGCGGCTTCAGCTACGGCGACGTCCTCGGCGCCGGCGAGGGCTGGGCCAAGAGCATCCTCTTCAATCCGCGCGCCCGGACCGAGTTCTCCGCCTTTTTCGCGCGCGCGGACGCCTTTGCGCTCGGCGTGTGCAACGGCTGCCAGATGATGAGCAACCTCCACTCGATCATCCCCGGCGCCGACCTCTGGCCGCGTTTCGTACAAAACCAGTCCGAACGCTTCGAAGCCCGCTTCGCCTCGCTCAAGATCGAGAAAAGCCCCAGCGTTTTTTTCGCCGGCATGGAGGGCTCCATCATCCCCATCGCCGTTTCTCACGGTGAAGGCTACGCCGAGTTCCCGAATGCCGAAGCCGCCAAAAAATGCAGCGAATCCGGCTTGGTCGCCGCGCGTTTCGTCAATAATAAGCACGAAATCACCGAGCAATATCCGCTCAACCCCAACGGCTCGCCCTTCGGCCTAACCGCTCTGACCACGACCACCGGCCGCGTCACCATCATGATGCCGCACCCCGAGCGCGTTCATCGGACCGTCACGATGAGCTGGCATCCGGCCGATTGGCCGGAAGATTCTCCGTGGATGAAATTATTTAACAACGCGCGTGCGTGGGTCGGGTAAGCCGGTCATTTCCATATAATACCTAAAGTTTAGGGACGGACAAAATTTTTTGCCCTTTGGGTTGCGAAACTGATTTCGGTCGCGACGTTCAGCCCAGGACCGAACACCAGGCAAGCGTCAACGGATGCAGCCATGCCGGCTGCATTCTTCATCAAAAAATAGAAAGGAAATCACATGAGTATCGCAACGATGACCCAAGAAAACGCCACGATCGGAAGCCTGGTCTGGTTTGAAATCCCGGCCGACAACCTCGACCGCGCGAAGAAGTTCTACAACGCCCTGTTCGGCTGGAAAATCGCGCCCTTCGCCAGCATGCAAGGTCCGGAAGCGCAGAAATACCAGCACATCGACACGGGCGGAGCCGATACTTCGCCCGACGGCGGGCTGATGACGCGCCGGCAGCCGGAAGAGCGCATCACCCAGTACGTCAGCGTGGCCTCCGTGGCCGAGTCTGCGGCCAGGGTGGAAAAACTCGGCGGCAGAATCCGCACTGCCCGGACCGCCGTGCCCCAGATGGGCTACTTCGCCGTCTGCCAGGACACCGAGAACAACACGTTCGGCCTCTGGGAAACCGACCCGAACGCGGCCTAAGGCAGCCTGAAGGCTGATTCGCCAGCTTTGGAGCTTACCCTCCGCCTTCTTAACCTTCGCTCCTTCGCGGGAAAAAACTCCCGCGGAGGAAACGAAGGGAAGATGCACCGATCATAAAGCTCTTTCCTCCCGGCTATTTTCTGTTCCAGACTCTGACTCCACGCGGCAATTATCCTCGCTCGGCTACAACCCTCCCTCTCAACCGAAAAACACCCATGAGCACCAAAAAGAAAACCAGGAAGAGCATCAAAGCCCCGGCCTCGAGCCTGATCTGGTTTGAAATCCCGGCCGACGATCCGAAACGCGCGCAAAAATTCTACGGCACACTGTTCGGCTGGAAAATCGCGCCCCATCCCGCTTCCTCCGGCATCGAATACTGGCATCTCGACACCGGCGGCCATGACGCCTCGCCCGATGGCGGCATGATGGCGCGGATGTACCCGACGCACACCATCACCACCTATTTCAACGTGCCCTCGGTGAACCGGGCCGTGGCCAAGGTCAAAAAACTCGGCGGCAAGATCATCCGCCCGCGGATGCCCGTGCCAAAGATGGGCTATTTCGCCATCTGCAAGGACACCGAAAACAACGTTTTTGCGGTCTGGGAGATCAATCCGAAGGCGAAGTAAGGAATTCAGGATCCAAGCATTTTTAAGTAAGAAGCCAGGAAGCCAAGAAGAGGAATTCCGATTTCTTGGCTTCTGGGCTTCCCACTTAAAATTCCGATCCGAGTTTCAGGCTTTCATCACGGAGCCACGGAGCGCGCGGAGAAATAAAAAGTCTGTTTTAAGCAGGAAGCCATAAATCCAGGAATCAGAATCCGATTTCCCGGCTTCCCGCTTAAAATTTCAGATTTCCGGTTTTATCATTTGGCGAAAATAAGCAGAGACCTTGGTCTGTCGGAGCTGTCCATGACTTCACCATGGATGATCCCAAGTTTCATCAACACGGCGGGCCGCACCCGGCACACCGCCCCTACTGGAAGCGGATGCATCACAGTCCGTTCTTCTGGGTGGCCGCCTTCTTCATTCTGCTCGCCATGACGATTTACGTGATGACCGAGAACCTGTCCTTCCGGCCCGGCAAAAAGCCGCAGTCGCCGGTGCCCGCGCTCGCGCCCTGAAAGCGGGTTCTCGCGAAGTAAGCGAAGGATTCGAAGTCATAACTTCATGCTCCGAACCCTAGAGGCCTTCGGACCCTTCGCCGGAAAAATGAATTACTGTCTCTCGCCAAGGCGCAAAGGCGCGGAGAAATTAAAGGCAGATTTTAATTAAGAAGCCATGAATCCAGGAAACAGAATTTCGAATTCATGGTTTCCGGGTTTCCTTCTTAAAATTCCGAATCCGGTTTCGTGCTTCCACCGCAAAGGTCGATTCAAAGGATTCAGTATTTTCTGCTGAGTCTCGCGAAGTAAGCGAAGGATTCGAAGTGATCAGACCGCGGCTTTGCCGTCCGAACCTTCGTCGCCTTCGCGCCCTTCGCGGGAAAAAATCCTTACTTACTTCACCACCGGGAGATGCACATCCCCGGAGTGGTTGAGAACGCCGAAGCCATAGAGCAGCCACAGGATGACGACGACCACGACGACGATGTTGAGGATCCTTTTGATCGTACTCTGCATCGGGATGTAGGTATTGATCAGCCAGAGAAGCACACCGACAACGATCAAAGTGAGAACTACGTTTAAGAGGGGCATGTCCGAGGATAGCTGGAAGCACCGCGGGACAAAATGGGGTCTAACCCTATCCGGCGGCGCGATGGATCGGTGAAAATAAATTGGCCCCGCCCAAAAACGGGAGGGGCCAATGGAATCTGGCTACGTAAGAAAATTTATGGATTCAAACCCGGGCGAGACCGGTTCAATTCCAATAGCCTTCATAAAACCGGTAGGAAGCGCCCTGCTGCTCCCAGCGCGGAGCAACCCACACTGAAGCCGAATTCGGGGGCAGTTCCCAATGACCGGCCATCCACTCATACCGGTCATTCTGCCATGTCCAATAGCCGGCAATCCATACATGCTGGGGCGACGGCTGGGCCAGCACGACCTCGGACTGCAACGCCGGTGGGGCCTGGGTCACAACGGTGGTGCTCACGACCGTCCCCGGAGCCGACACCGCCACGGGAGTCGTCGAGGTGGTGGTGGTCGTCGTCACCGCGTTGGTCGGCGCGGGCGGAGGCGGGGCGGAGACCAGATGCGAGTCCGGCTCGGTAGAGCAACCGGCAAGAAGGCCGAGCACCCCGCAACACGCGAGGACGGGAACGAGCTGCCTGACCGCGCGAACGGTGGACAGGGGTGAGAGAAGATTAAAAACAGGTTTTGTCATTTCCCGAGCATATCCAGCCGCGGATTGCGGCGCTATGGGGTGTTCAAGGGAGGACGGGAAAGCGAAATTCCGAATTATTCGTTTCATGGCCTCCTAATCAATTTTTTCTCCGATTTCCTGGCTTCCCGGTTTCCTGCTTAAAATTTTGGGTTCATCACTTCAGCTTTCTGATGGGTCTCGCGAAGTATTCGAAGGATTTGAAGTCATCAGACCGTGGCTTCACTCCCAACGTTTGGGGTTCTTCGCTGGAAAATTGTATTATTGTCTCTCGCCAAGGCGCAAAGGCGCAGAGAAATGAAAGGCCTGTTTAAAGCAGGAAGCCAAGAATCCAGGAAACAAAACTCCGAATTTCCCGCTTCATGGCTCTAATTATTTTCTTCCGATTTCCGGGTTTCGGGGTTTCCCCCCTTCAAATTCCGATTCCGTTGATCACCCCCGAAACTGAAACCACGCCGTGCCGAGACCGGCAATGAGGCCGAAGAGGTGGCCTTCCCAAGAGGTGCCGTTGCGCGCGGGCGCGAGGCCGGCCAGCATGCCGCCGTAGAAAAGGAGCACGCCGCCGGCGATCAGGAGGTCGGGCGTGGCCCGCGTGAACCAGGCAAGCGCAACCAGCCAGCCGAAGAAGCCGAAGATCACGCCGCTCATGCCCATGTGCGCGGCCTTGCGGCCAAACAGCCAGAGCAGGACGCCCGACCCGAGCGCGATGGCCAGCGCGACCTCAAGAAATTCCGCCGAGCCGTGCCGGAGCACGAGCGCGCCGAGTACAAGGAACGGCGGCAGATTGGCAGCGAGGTGCGCGAGGTTGGCGTGGATGAACGGCGCGGTGACAAGCCCGACCAGCCCGCCCGCAGTCCGAGGCACGACGGCGAGCGCCGCGGCGGCGGATTTCGAAAGCATCCCAATCATCGTGCCCACGATCATCGCCACCGCCGGCCACGAAAGGTAATAATACGGAGGCTGGGTGAAGAGCCGGGCAAGAGAGCCAAGGACGTCGTTCATGCGATGAGGCAGGGATGACCGATGAGGGCTGAAAACAAAAGGTCGAAGATCGGCCAGGAAAGCAGGAGCCATGCTCTGGTTTGACGCGAGGCCGATTTCCCGGCTGTGATGACCGGTACACGCATGCCTCATTACGTGGCTTTTCTCCGCGGGATCAACCTGGGCAACCGTCGGCCCACGATGGACAACCTTCGCGCATTGTTTGAGGAGCTGAAATTCCGCAATGTCTCGACCTTCATTGCGAGCGGAAATGTGATTTTCGAAGGCAAAGCCGGGGATGTCCTGAAGCTTGAGCAACAGATCGAGGAGCATCTCCAGTCGGCGCTGGGTTACGCAGTCGATACATTCGTGCGCACGCGGGCGGAGGTCGCAGCCGTGGCCGCCTTCCGGCCGTTTTCCAAGGCCGACATGGATCCGCCGGAAAACACCGTGCATTGCGGTTTCCTGGGTGAAGCGCTCAGCGCCAGCCAGGTTCGCGGCCTGGTCGCCTGCCGGACGGAAGTGGACGAGTTTCGGGTCGAGGGACGCGAATATTACTGGCTGTGCCGCCGGATTAAAACCCACGAGTCCAAGGTCTGGACCTCACGGGAATTGAAAGCGCTCAAGCTGCCTTCGTCGACGATGCGCAACCTGACGACGCTGCGCAAACTGGCCGCCCTGTATCCGGTCGTGCGGTGACCGGGGTCGGTTTCGGCCAGGCTTGTTTCCCGATCAATTCTTTTTCAGGATTTCCGGCTTTCGCCCGACATTTTTTGGCCAAGTTTCCATCGCAAGAGAGCGGCAAAGGCCAGAGCACCGAGAAACCACCAGCTGGGCGCGCCGCCGCCGCCTCCACCACCGCTGCTTGCCGGTGAAGCTGGTGCGGCTGGCAAGGTGATCGTGTAAGTGCCGCTGGTCACCGGGCTGTCGGTGTCCCCCGACTTGTAGGCAATGGCCGCGAGCGTCGTATTCGCACTGATCAAAACCGGGCCGGAATAAAGCGTGCCGTTGGTCTCGGTCGGCGTGCTGCCATCGGTGGTGTAGCGGATCGAGGCACCACTGGTCGTCGTGCTGATCGTCACGTTTTGCACACTGGTATAAGCACCGGCGGCGGGACTGAAGGTCGGTGCAACGGCGGACGGGGGAACAATCAGTTGAAAAATCACCCCGGCATTGGAGACACCGCCGGTTTCGGTCGTGCCGTAGAAGTTGCCGTCGCTGCCCTGTACCAAATTGGCGATGGGGCCGTTGCCGTTGGCACCGTCAAATGAAGCCAAGGCCGTTAGAATGCCGGCCGGCGTCACTTTAAATACCGTGCCATAATTGCCGCTATCGCCGCCGGATTCAGCGAGGCCGTAGAAATTGCCGTCGCTGCCCTGCACCAGGCCGTGGGGATACTGCCCGTTGGTGCCGTTAAAAAAAGCCAGGGTGGCCAGGGCGCCCGTGGAAGTCATTTTAAAGACAGTGCCATCATGGTTGACGCTGTCCCAGCTGGTCGTGCCGTAAAAATCGCCGTCGCTGCCCTGCACCAAGCCGGCACTGGGCAGGGCGCCATTGATACCGTTGAATGAAACCAAGGTGGTCAAGATGCCCGCCGGCGTCATCTTGAAGATGGTGCCGTCGCTGCTGCTGCCTCCCAAGTAAGTCGTGCCGTAGAAGTTGCCGTCGCTACCCTGCACCAAACCGCCACGCGAACCACCGCCATTGGTGCCATTGAATAAGACAAGGGTGGTCAGGACGCCCGCCGGGGTCACTTTAAAGACAGTGCCATAATTGGTCGGGTCAAAAAAGACCGGGTTGGTTGTACCGTAGAAGTTGCCATCGCTGCCCTGGATCAAATTCGCAAAAGGGTATTCCCCGTTGGCACCATTGAATGAAAGCAAGGGGGTCAGAACGCCCGCTGGAGTTATTTTGAAAATGCCACCGAGGCTGGCACTGCCGCCAAGATAAGTCGGGCCGTAGAAGTTGCCGTCGACACCTTGCGTCAGGCCGGCGAAGGGGGTTTGCCCATTAATACCGTCAAATGAAGTCAGGGTGGTCAGGACGCCGGCCGAAGTCACCTTGAAGACGGTGCCCGCGCTATTGGCGCCGCCAATTTCCGTCGTGCCGTAGAAGTTGCCGTCGGTGCCTTGCACCAACGTGGCCCCGGAATTAGTCCCGCTGCTGCCGCACCCGCAAAAATCGCGGACGACATTCAGGATGACAGCGGGCGAACTGGTAATCGTATAGATCGCACTAGTCACCGGGCTGTCGAAAGAACCGGGCTGATAGGAAATGGCCTTGAGAATGGTCGAGTGGCTGATGCTCACCGGGCCGGAATAGAGAGTTCCGTTGGTTTCGGTCGGCGTGCTGCCATCGGTCGTGTAGTGGATGGTGGCGCCGCTGATGGCCTGAGTGACGGCCACTGACTGGGGGCTGGCATAGGTGCCGCCAGCTGTGCCAAAAGCGGGAGGAAGATTGATGACATAGGCCGCGCTGGCCAGACCGCTATCGGCAAAGGCCCCGCCAAAGGCAATGGCCTTGAGCGTGGTGGTGACGCCGACGGGGACCGCTCCGGAATATAATATGCCATGGGTGACCGTGCCGCCGCTCTCGGTCGGCGTGCTGCCATCCGTGGTATAGGCGATCGACGTGCCGCTGCTGGTTGAGCTGATGGTCACCGATTGCACACTGGTATAAGTACCGGCTGCCGGGCTGAACGTCGGCGTGGCCGCCGTGGGCAGAAAAATGGAATAGGTGGCGGTGCCGATGGCGCTGTCGGTCAGGTCGCTCCTGAATGCAATGGCGCTGAGGGTACAGCTGGCGCCGACAGAAATCGCCCCGGAATATAATGCGCCATGGGTAACCGTGCCGCCGCTCTCCGTCGGCGTGCTGCCATCCGTGGTATAGGCGATCGAGACGCCGGGGGTGACCGAGCTGATGGCCACCGATTGCACGCTACTATAAAGGCCGGCTGCCGGGGTGAAGGTTGGCGTGGCTGCTTGAATGAAATAATTACCACTGGTCACCGCACTGTCGGTAAAGCCGGCGTTGTAGGCGATGGCCGCGAACGGGATATTTGCAGCAATCGAAACCGGACCGGAGTAAACCAGGCCGTTGGTCTCAGTCGGCGTGCTACCGTCGGTCGTACAGCGGATCGTGACGCCGGCCGTAGCTGAGGTGATTGTCACGGTCTGCGCGCCTGTATAAGTCCCCGGAGGAGGGCTAAGGACCGGAGCCGCGACTTGATCGGCATAGATGGACGCAGCCGAAAAAATGCAGGCGAAAAAAGCGAGGCCGCCAAGGCGCCGCAGAAATAGTGGAAATGGTGTGATCATTGGGAAGCGGAAGAGGCAGCTCGTGCTAGCAGAAGCCGTGCGAGTTGATGGATATGCCCTGAAAGTATATGAGAATTAAATAGAGAGGCTGCTCGGACGACTTGAGTACTATATTGCAATCTATATGCATCAATTCGTTGAGACCAAAGGTTCACTAACACTTTGGCCCAATGGCCAAGTCAACGTGATTGCGCCGAAAAAGATAAAAATCGGCTTCCTTCAATCGGCTGATGCATTCCCTTCGTCCTTAAAAAAGGAAATCGCTGTCGGCAAAGCCGTGCCCCGGCACGGCGGCATGGCGCGCAATCAATAGGCCAAGCCGGAGGCGCTGGCATTCAGCGGGATTTGCGCCAACCGGATTTTCAGCCCAAGTCGCCGTTGCGTCTGCAGCCGGCAAGCGGTGAAACGTGTTCGAGCCGGCTGGGCCAGCCTGAGGATCAATTCCCTGTTCAGGACTTCTGGTTTTCGTCCGATATTTTTGGGGCGAGTTTCCAGCGCAGTAAGCCGAGGAACGCCAGGGCGCCGAGGAACCACCAACTGGGCGCGCCTCCACCACCGCCTCCCCCTCCACCGCCGCTTGTCGGCGAAGAAGCGGGCGGCGGAGTGATCGTAAAGGTGCCGCTGGTCACCGCGCTGTCGGTTAGACCGCTTTTGAAAGCAATGGCTTTGAGAGTCGTTGTCGCACTGATTGAAACCGGGGCGGAATAAAGCGCGCCAACCATTTCGCTTGGCGTGCTGCCGTCGGTCGTGTAACGGATGGAAACGCCCACGGTCGTCGAGGTAATGGTCACCGTTTGCGCGCTGGTGTAGGTGCCGGCAGACGGGCTGAAGGCCGGTGCAGCGGCTATTGCGGGCATGATCACTTGAAAAACAACCCCTTCGCCCGCAGCCCCTCCAGAGGGAGTCGTGCCATAGAAATTGCCATCGCTGCTCTGCACCAGATTCCCCAGTGGACCGCTCCCGTTGGCACCGTCAAACGCAACCAAACGGGTCAGCGTGCCGGTTGGGGTCACCCCAAAGATCGTACCGTCATCGTTGCTGTCGCCGCCGGCCCCGGCCGTACCGTAAAAGTTGCCGTCACTGCCCTGGACCAAGCCGTTGGGAGCCGCACCATTGGTGCCATTGAAGAAAACGAGGGGGGTCAGGGCGCCGGCCGGGGTCATCTTGAAGACCGTGCCGTTGTCATTGACACTGTCCTCCGTCGTCGTGCCGTAAAAATTGCCGTCCCTGCCTTGCACCAGAGCTGCGGCCGGCAACATTCCATTGGTGCCGGCAAATGAAACCAACGTCGTCAAGCTGCCCGATGGCGTCATCTTAAAGACAGTGCCATCGCCCAAATTGCTCGCGGAAGTGTAGGTATTGCCGCCGTCATAGGTCGTGCCGTAAAAGTTACCGTCGCTGCCCTGCATCAGATTCGCGGCAGGAAATCCTCCATTGATGCCAGAAAACGAAACCAACGTCGTCAAGACGCCGGCTGGTGTAATTTTGAAGATGGTGCCATAGCCGCCGGTGCCTGCGCCAAAAGTCATGCCGTAGAAGTTGCCGTCGGTTCCCTGCACCAAGCCGGCGAAAGGAAATTCGCCGTTGGAGCCATTGAATGACACCAGCGTGGTCAGGATGCCACCGGGCGTCATCTTGAAAATGAGGCCCAAGTCGCTGCTGGAGGGACTAAAAACGGAAGGATTGGTCGTCCCGTAGAAGTTGCCGTCACTGCCCTGAGTCACGCCCGCAAAGGGATATTCTCCATTGGTGACAGAAAATGAAGCCACCGTTGTCAGGGCACCGGCCGAGGTTACCTTGAAGACGGTACCTCGACCATATTGCCCTCCTTCATAAGTCGTACCATAAAAATTGCCGTCGCTGCCTCGGATCAAACCAGCGAAAGGTTCTGTTCCTCCGTTGTTGTATCCGGTAAAGTCATAAATGACATTCAGGATTACGGCCGGCGAACTGGTGATCGTGTAGATGCCGCTGGCCACCATGCTGTCAGGCTGGCCGCTCTTGTAAGCGATGGCCTTGAGTATCATTGTGCTGCTGATGCTCACCGCGCTGGAGTAGACTGCGCCATTGGTCTCGGTCGGCGTGCTGCCATCGGTCGTGTAACGGATGGTGGCGCCGCTGATGGACGGAGTAATGGATACGGATTGGGCGTTCGTGTAGGTGCCAGCAGGAAGGCTGAAGGTTGGCGCAGGCGGCGGCAACGTATACGTGGCGGTGACGGGTGGGCTGGGGAAAAAGCCGTTCTCGAAAGCAATGACGTTCAATGTGGTCGTTGAGCTGATGGTAATTGGCCCTGAGTAGAGTGTGCCATGAGTGAGCACGCCGCCGGTCGTTGCTGTCGGAGTGGTGCCATCCGTGGTGTAAGCAATCGAGGCGCCACTGGTCGTGGTGCTGATCGTCACAGACTGTGGGCTGGTATAGCTGCCACCGGCCGGAGTGAGCGTTGGCTGATTTGCATAGGGATAGGTAATCAAATAGGAAGAAAAAGTGCTATAGTCGGCAAGGCCGCTCTTGAAAACAAGAACCCACAGCGTGGTCGTCGAGCTAATGAGCACTGTTCCAGACGACCCTCCATTGGACAATAATATGCCGTTGGTGACCACACCGCCGCTCTCGGTAGGAACAGTGTTATCCGTCGTATATGCGATTGAGGCACCGCTTGTGGTCGTGCTGATGGTCACCGACTGTGCACCGGTATAAAAGCCCGACCCCGGGCTGAACGTCGGTGCAGCTACTTGAAGGAGGGTATACGCAGCGATGGCCACGGCACTGTCAGCAAAGCCATTCTTGAACGCAACGGCCTTAACCGTCTTGGTGATATCGATCGAAACAGGTCCTGAGTATAACTGACTTGTCCCGGTGGGCCTGCCTTCGTCTTCTGCCGGAGTGGTTCCGTCTGTGGTGTAAACGATCGATGCTCCAACAGTGGCGGTGCTGATGGTCACCGAAAGCAAGGTGTTGTAAGTGCCAGCGGCCGGACTGAAAGTTGGCGTGGCTGCCGGTGGAAAGACATAGGCAGCGCTAACGACCGTGCTGTCATTGAAACCGTTCTCGAAGGCAATGGCCTTGAGGGTGACGTTGGTATCAACGGAAACTGATCCTCCGTTGGGCAACAATGTGCCATAACTGATCGCGCCACCACTCTCGGTCGGCGTGCTGCCATCCGTGGTATAAACAATCGTGGCGCCGCTGGTTGTGGTGCTAATGGTCACCGACTGTGCACTGCTATAAGAACCTGCCGGTGGACTGAAGGCAGGTGCGGCCACTTGGGCAGCATGGGCGAATGCAGCTGCAAAAATAGCGACGAACAACATCATGCGGCTCAGAGACCGCGGGAATAGGTGAAACTTCTGGACCATAATAAGGAAAAAATCCTAGGCGGGATAGCAGAAGCCATGCAAGCAATGGTTATGCCTTTGAAAATGCGTGCCACCAGTCAACGGAGGCGGCGGCTTTTCGGTTGGCCTGGCTGGCCTCTGTTATTGTTAGCGAGCTACTTGGGACGGATCGCAAATCCGGATGTCAGCGCAAATAGACAGTCATTTGATTTCCTTTAGATACTGTACTCGTGTGACGATTGAGCGACATACCTAAGCCAAGCATCTCAATACGTCAGGCCGAAGCCGTAAGGAAAAAGCGGATCATAGTGCTCGTCGCCGACATTGATGGGGATCTGCGCCATGGTACGCGGCCAGGAGACGGGAAGCTTGCCGGTGGGCGCGAATTTACCCCAGAGCACATCGGCCACCCCGGCGCCTTCGCTGCCTGGAAACCAGGCGACGACCGTGGCGTCGGCGAGATCAAGCGCTTCGCCAAGAATGAGCGGACGGCCGCAAATGAGAATGTGCACGACGTGGGCGCCGGTCGCATGGGCCTCGCGAAGCAATTTCAGGTCGGCGGCGGGCAAGCTGAGGTCGACGCGGTCACCCTTCCCTTCGGCGTAGGGCTCCTCGGCGGTGACCACGATGATGGTGTCGGCGCCGGCCGCACTGGATCCGTCCATGATGAAAGTGACTTCCGTGCCGGCCGGTGCCGTCTGGCGCAGGCCTTCGAGGATCGTGGTGCCTTCCGTGCAGGGACCGGATTGGCCCTGCCAGCTGATGGTCCAGCCGCCGCATTGCAGTCCGAGGTCGTTGGCCGCGCAGCCAACCACATGCACGTGCCGGCCGGCAGCGAGCGGCAGGGTATGCCTGTCGTTTTTGAGCAGTACGAGCGATTCGCGCACGCAGGCGCGCGCGACCGCGCGATGGGCCGGCGAACCGACCTCGGAGAGCAACGCACGATCGGCACGGGGGTGCGCAGCGAGATCCAAGGCGAATTTCACGCGCAGGATGCGGCGGACCGCGTCGTCGATCCGGCTCTGCGGCACGCGGCCAGCCTGGACGAGTTCCTTCAGCGTGGTGATGAATTCCACGTAGTTGTTGGGTTTGTCCAACGGACGCGGGATCATGACCATGTCGAGGCCGGCATTGATGGAGGCCTCGATGTCAGCACGATAGTCACCGGGCAGCTGGTCGATGGCGGCCCAATCGGAGACAACGAATCCTGGGAAACCGAGTTCACCCTTGAGCACGTCAGTGATGAGGTAGCGGTTGCCGTGCATTTTATGGCCATTCCAGCTGCTGTAACTGACCATGATGGAGCCGACCCCGGCGCGGACGGCGGACTGGTACGGCGGGAGGAAAAGCCGGCGCAGTGTCGGCTCGTCGCATGCAGTATTACCCTGGTCCTTGCCGCCGAGCGTGCCACCGTCCCCGAGATAATGCTTGGCGCAGGCGAGCACGGCGGTCGCACCGTCGAGCCGGGCGGTCTGCAGGCCATGAATCGCGGCCGCACCGAGTTCGGAGACGAGGGCGGGATCCTCGCCGAAGCTTTCGTACGTGCGACCCCAGCGCTCGTCGCGGCCGACGATGACGCCGGGCGCAAACGCCCAATGAATGCCGGTGGCGGTCATTTCCAGCGCGGTGACGCGGGCGGCCTGTTCAACCAGCGCAGGATCGCGCGTGGCACCGAGTCCGATGTTGTGGGGAAAGATGACCGCGCCGAGGACGTTGTTGTGGCCGTGCACGGCGTCGATGCCGTAGAGGAGCGGGATGTGCAGGCGGCTGGCGAACGCCTGATCCTGGCAAGCGTCGATAAAATCGGCCCAGGCCACGGGAGAGTTACCGGCGGCGGGATCGGTGCTGCCACCGCTGAGGACGGAGCCGAGAGCGTAGGTTTTGATCTGTTCGGGCGAAGCCAGCGCGGAAAAGTCGGGCTGCGTCATCTGGCCGATTTTTTCCTCGAGCGTCATTTTCGCGAGGACGGCGAGGGCACGGCGGTCGGCAGCGCTGCCGGGCATGATTTCAGGCTGGGCGGGCGGCATGCCGGCAGCCTTCAGGCGGACCGCGGCCAGAATCAGCGCAAACAGGCAGGCAGGGGGTAAACGCATGACCCCATCGAAACAAAGCCTGCGTGTTTCTCAACTCTTCCAACACCACAGCCTATTCCATCCATTTGAAAAAAATCGGATGAAACACCGAGGTCACGGAAGAATCCCGTGTCCAAGCCAATCGATCGGTCTTACAGCGGTTGCTCCAGATTGTCCACCGCCTCGGCTTGATGCTTAGGCTGTGCACGCAGCATCGCTTCCTCGTGATCAAGCAACTGCTGCAGAGGGCGGTGCACCTCGTCGGAAATGACATCGCGGCGCCAGAGATCATCCACCGCCTTGCGCTCTGCTTCCAGGGCGGCGAAGCGAAAATGTTTTTCCGCGGCAAGCCGCTCGCGCGCGTGGGTGCGGGTTTCGCCTTCGGCCACCAATTCGGACAGGCGCTCCTCGTATTCCGCCAGGACGTGGTTTAGCGCCGCGTTTTTCGCCACGGAGTTGTGCGGAGACTCCGACTCACGCAACACCTTCAGACCGGCGCTTACGGCAGTGGTGCGGGCGAAGCGATCCTCCTTCTGCCGGGTGTCGTCCTCCTTCAGCCCGAGCCGGTGGATGAGCCACTCCGTAGTCGTGCCTTGCAATAGAAGCGTCGTGACGATGACGCCGAAGGCCAGGAAAATGACGATGTCCCGGGCGGGGAACGCCGAACCGTCCGGCAGCCAGAGCGGAATGGACAGGGCGGCGGCGAGCGTGACCGTGCCACGGATGCCGGCCCAGCCGGCCACGAACACGACTTGCCAGGCCGGGCGCGTCTCGGTCTCACGCACCTTGTGCGAAAAAACAAAAGGCAGATAGGCGCCCGGAAAAAACCAAGCCACCCGCAAGACCATGGCCGTGCCCGCGACCGCCGCGACAAAGCCGAGCAACTGCAGCATCGTGTAGTGGCCGTGCACGGCACGGAAGAGGACGGGAAACTGCAAACCGAGCAGCACGAAGGCGAGACCGTTGAGCCAGAAGAGCAGCGTCGACCAGACGGTCCAGGTGGTCTGCCGCGTCTCCGCATCCATTTTTACCGGGTCGCGCCAGCCCGAGTACAAACCAGCGGCAACGACGGCGAGAATGCCCGAAAGCCCCAGCCCGTCGGCCGCGAGGTAGGCCGCGTAGGGCGTGAGCAGCGACAGCGTGATTTCAATGAGCGGGTCGGCGTTGTGCGTGCGGATGAGCAGATCGCGGAGCAGGCCCACCAGCCAGCCAACGAGCAGGCCCATGCCGAGTCCACCGCCGGCGAGCAGCACGAAATCGAACAGGGCCGCGTGAAAGGAGAAAGTCCCGGCGACGAGGGCCCCCAAGGCGAATTTGAACGCGACCAGGCCGGTGGCGTCGTTCATCAGGCTCTCGCCATTAAGCACAATCGTAAGACGCGTGGGGATTTTCAGTTTTTCCGTGATCGCGTTGACGGCGACGGCATCGGTGGGCGACACCACGGCCCCCAGGGCAAACGCCATCGCGAGAGGCAGACCGGGCACGAGCCAGTGGGCAACCAAACCGATCCCCACGGTCGTGAACACGACCAGACCCGTGGCCAGCAGGATGATCGGGCGCTTTGCCTTCGCAAATTCCCGCAAGGGCATGAGCCAGCCATCGGAAAAAAGCAGCGGCGGCAGGAAGCATAGAAAGAAAAAACCGGGATCGAGCGCCAGATGGGGAAACGCCGGCACCAGCGCGAAGGCAATGCCGCCCAGCACGTAGGTGATCGGACGCGGCCAGGGAGTCCATCGCGCCACAATGCTCAGGATGGTGGTGAGCAGCAGGAGGATGAGAGTCTCTTCGAACGCGAACATACTCGGAATACTTCGCCGACCAAAGCAGCGCGCCGGATCATTGCAAGGCGGACGGTCGTCTGCGCCGGCCCCGTTTCCCGCGCCGATCGCAACCGCCGAAACCCGGCCGCGCTTTATTCGCGGCCGGGCATTTCGAGGGGGATGATGGCGTGGCGGCGCAGCTCGACGCCCCGAAGGAAGGCAACGATCGCGCGTTCGCCGATATGGTCGCCTGTCAGGCGCTTGTGCAGGGCGTCGACGGACGGCGTCACGGCGTCGTCAAATGCGAGCAGGATGTCGCCCTCGGCCAGGCCGGCGCGGGCCGCAGGACTGTCGGGCTCCACGCCCGCGACCAGCACCCCCGTTTCCTGTGCGAGATGATGGTGGAGGATGAGCTTGCGGAGCAGCGGGACGTTCTGCCCGGCGACGCCGATATAGCTGCGCCGGATGCGGCCGTCCTTGATCAGCCAGCCCACGACCCAGCGCGCGGTGTTGCTCGCGATGGCAAAGCAGATGCCCTGCGCGGGCCGGATGATAGCGGTGTTCACGCCGATCACCTCCCCACGCGTGTTGACGAGCGGGCCGCCCGAGTTGCCAGGGTTGAGCGCGGCATCGGTCTGGATGACATTGTCGATCAGCCGGCCCGAGGCGCCACGCAGCGACCGCCCCAGCCCGCTGACAATGCCGGCGGTGACGGTCTGCTGGAAGCCCATGGGCGAGCCGATGGCAATGGCGATCTGGCCGGGACGCACCGCGTCGCTGTCGGCCAGGGCCAGGTGGGAAATTTCGTCGGCGCTCACGCGGATGACGGCAAGGTCGCTGTCCGGGTCGTCGCCGATGAGGTCGGCGGAGAGCTTGCGCCCGTCGGCAAGGAATACCCTCAGCTCGCGCGCGCCGTGGACCACGTGACTGTTGGTCAGCACGTAGCCGTCGGGCGAGATGAAGAAGCCCGAACCGGAGCCGCCCGGCGTGTTATTGCCGCCGACCTCGATGTGGACGACGGCCGGGTGCGCGACGGCCACAGCGCCGGACACCGCCTGGGAATAGGCGTCGATCAGCGTTTCATCAGTGATCGCGGCGGGATCTGACGTGAGAACGGAATCCATGATCGGGCAAGGAACCGAGGAATTTATTTTTCGCAAACGAACCTTGACTATTTTGGAACGAACGTTCTTTTAAGCCCCATGCCCAGGACCAAGGAGTTTGACGAAGCGGAGGTGCTCGACCAGGCGCTCGAACTGTTCCGCGTGCGCGGCTTCAAGCAGACCTCCTTCGCCGACCTCACCGAAGAGCTGGGCGTCAGCCG
>DATHNW010000003.1:0-125615 GCA_035485575.1 Opitutaceae bacterium
AGCAGGCGGTTGCGCTCGCCGCCGGACAGCACGCGCGCGGGCGTGCGGGCGCGGTCGGGCGCGAAGAGAAAATCCTGCAGGTAGCTGATCACATTGCGCGTGCGGCCGTCGACCGTGACGGTCTCGTTCCCGCCGGCGATGTTGTCGGCCACGGTCTTCGCGTCATCGATCTGCGCACGCATCTGGTCGAAATAGACGACCTCGAGGTTGGTGCCGTGCCTGATCGTGCCGGAAGTTGGTGAGAGCTGGCCAAGCAGGAGCTTGATCAGCGTCGACTTGCCCGCGCCGTTGGGCCCGATGATGCCGATCTTGTCGCCGCGGGTGAGCGTGGTCGTGAAATCGCGCACGAGCGTGCGGCCGTCGGCATAGGCGAAGGACATGTCCTCCACATCGATGACCTTCACGCCCGAGCGCTCGGCCTCGGCGAGGCGAAGGGTGACATTGCCAATGCGCTCGCGGCGGGCGGCGCGTTCGGCGCGCATCTGCTTGAGCGCGTGGATGCGGCCCTGCGCGCGGGAACGCTGGGCCCGCACGCCCTTGCGGATCCAGACCTCCTCCTGCGCGAGTTTCTTGTCGAAGGCGGCCTGCTGCTTTTCCTCGGCGGCGAGCACCTCCTCCTTGCGGACGAGGTAGGTGTCGTAATCGCAGGCCCAGCTGGCGAGACGACCGCGGTCGAGCTCGACGATGCGCGTGGCAAGCTTGCGCAGGAAGGCGCGGTCGTGAGTCACGAAGAAGAGCGTGATTTTTTCCGTGAGCAGAAATTCCTCGAGCCAGAGGATCGATTCGAGGTCGAGATGGTTGGTCGGCTCGTCGAGCAACAGCAGGTCGGGCTGGCCGGCCAGGGCGCGGCCCAACAGCACACGGCGCTTCAATCCACCGGAGAGCTGGACAAACTCGGCCTGGGGCCGGAGCTGCAGGTGGTCGAGCAGGTTGTCCACGCGGACATCGCGTTCCCAATCCTCCTCATGCTCGCCCTGCGGACGCAGGCCGGAGGCCACGATGTCGATGACTGTGCCTTCTACGTCGGTCGGCACTTCCTGCGTAAGCCGCGTGAACAGCGAGCCAGGCTGGCGGAAAACATCACCCGTGTCGGGCTTCATCTCGCCCGCGATGACGCGCATGAGGGTGGATTTGCCCGCGCCGTTGCGACCGAGCAGGCAGACGCGTTCGCCGGGATCGACCTGGAAATTGATCTTGTCCAGGATCGCCGGGCCACCAAAGCAGAGGTTCACGTCGAGCAGGCTGAAAAGCGACATAAGCGATCCAACGTGGGCTGACAGGGCGGGACATGCAACTCTGCAGCGCGGACGGTAGTCCCCTAATTTGAATTTTTATGGGAAAAAACGTCCTCCGATTATACCCTTGGCATGCCATCCATAAGCGAGGTAGTGATGGCAAGATAATGTCTGCCCACGTAAACCTCGATGCCCTTATTCGCCGGGAAGACTTTGACGAAACGGATATACCGGGGCGTTCGCCCGGTTCCCGTAAAGACAAGCTTTCGATCAATGATTTTGTTAGGGGTGAATATTTTTTCTCTGGGCTTCGTAAACCTGACTTTCAGAGGGAGACAAGCGAATGGGACGCCAAGAAAATTCTGAATTTGGTGGAAAGCTTCCTTGCTGGTGATCTCATCCCCGCGATTATTCTTTGGCTGAGCAAAGACAATCTGACCTTTGTGATTGATGGGTCTCACCGGCTGAGTGCGCTGGCTGCATGGGTCAATGATGATTATGGTGACGGCGAAATCTCCAAGCAGTTTTTCGACGGCATAATTCCCGAGGAACAAATCGAAATTGCCGCTGCTAGCCGTAAACTTATAAACAAAAAAATTGGCCCGTATTCTGACCACAAGCTCGCCACCACTCATCCTGATAAAGTAAGTGCAGAGATTGTTTCCCGCTCTAAGAAATTAGCCACTTTAGCCATTCAAGTTCAATGGGTCGAAGGTGACTCGAAGAATGCGGAAAATTCATTTCGTAAGATCAACGAGCAGGGTGTTCCCATTAATTCCACGGAGAAGAAAATTCTCCAGTCCCGCCGCAAGCCAATGGGCATTGCGTCACGGGCGGTCATCCGCAGCGGAAAAGGACACAATTATTGGTCAAAGTTTCAGCCCGATATTCAAGCAAAGTTACAGGATCTGGCCTGCAATATTAACACGCTGCTTTTTATCCCAAAGTTCAAAAATCCTATAAGCACCTTGGATTTGCCAATGGCCGGTAAAATTTACTCTGCGGGAGCCCTTCCATTGATATGGGATTACATTCGCATTGTAAACCCGCCGAACAAGCTCGGGTCCGACGGATTGGAGATAGATGACCCCGATGGAAACGGTACATTGGGATTTTTAGGGGAATGCAAAAAAATCGCCGAAATCCTTAACAGCGATGACCAGTCTTCACTGGGGCTTCATCCCATCGTTTACGTTTACTCGGAAAGCGGACGCCACAAACCCGCATCATTTTATGCAATTACGGACTTGGTTCTAGAGTTGGAGAAGAAAAAATCATTCGAGAAATTTATTTATGCCCGAAAGGACTTTGAGGCTCTATTGCTAGCAAATGATTACGTCATTCAGCAAATCGTTCGCCAATACCGCAGCGCAATCGGAAGCTATCAGCAGATTAAGGAATTTTATCTCGCCTGCATCGAAAAATTAAACGCTAAGGTCCCGGTCGAAAATGTAATAGAAGAAATCAATAAAACGCCGCAGTTTAATTTTCTCACCAAACAGCCGGAGGTAGAGCTTCCATCACCTGACAAACAGGACTTTTCACGGGCTGTGAAATCCAGAACCTATATTAAGACCGCATTGCAGAGTGTGCCAAGGTGCGCAATTTGCGGCGGATTTGTCCACACTAACAGCGTTTCCATAGACCATAAAACCGACAAGAAACATGGCGGCGATGCATCAGCACAAAACGCGCAGGTGACTCATCCCTATTGTAATTCCGCCAAAGATAAACTGGTTAAGCTGGGGCTCCCACGGTCGTAATCTTGGCGGCACCAAGCATGGCATTTCTAGCCCATTCGGCGGCCTTTTGACCCGCCTGTTTTGCTGCGGATTCGATCGTTTTTCGCTCTGTAGGCGTTAGCCTCAAAGCGATCGGTGAAGAAGTGGGATCGCGCTTCGTTCTGGCTCGAACGCCTCACCCCAGCAGCTTCAAAAACCCCGCCTCGTCGATGACGGGCACGCCGAGAGCCTCGGCTTTTTCCAGCTTTGAGCCCGGCTCGGCGCCGGCGAGGACGTAACTCGTCTTTTTGCTGACACTGCCACTGACCTTGCCGCCGGCGGCCTCGATCCGCGCCGCCGCCGCCTCGCGCGTGAGCGAAGGCAGCGTGCCGGTCAGGACAAACGTTTTTCCCGCCAGGGCTGTGCCGGCGGCCGCCCTGGGCGCGGGCGCGGCGGGCTTCACGCCAAGCGCAAGCAGCTCGCTCACGAGCGCGCGGTTCCGCGGGTCGTTGAAATGGTTGAGAATGGCCAGCGCCATGGTTTCGCCGATGCCGTCGATCAGGCTGGATTTTTTCTCGCCGATGAAGTCCTCGAATTTCGCCTCGGCCAGCGCGTCGAGGCGGCCGAACCTCACCGCGAGGTCCTTGGCCGACGCCGCGCCGACATGCGTGATGCCGAGACCGTGGATGAAGCGCCACAGGTCGGCGTGCTTGCTCGCCTCGATGGCGGCGAGGAGGTTGTCGGTCGATTTCTCGACGCTCTTGCCGAGCGAGAGCAGATCCTCGCGCCGGCCGGGCAGGCGGTAGATGTCGGCCGCGCTTTTCACCCAGCCCTTCTCGACGAACGTATCGACCATGGCCTCGCCCAGGCCCTCGATGTCCACGCAGGCCTTCGAGGCGAAATGCCGCACGCGCCGCCGCACCTGCACGGGGCAGTCGTAATTCGGACAGCGCAGGGCCACCTCGCCCTCGAGCTGCACGACGCGCGTGCCGCAGGCGGGGCATTTCTCGGGAAACACGAACGGCACGCATTCGGGCGTGCGGCGCGCGGTATTGACGCTGACCACCGCCGGGATGACCTCGCCGGCTTTCTCGACATAAACGAAGTCGCCCACACGGATGTCCTTGCGCGCAATCTCGTCGCGGTTGTGCAAGGTGGCACGCGCCACGGTCGAGCCGGCGAGAAACACCGGCTCGAGTTCGGCCACGGGCGTGAGCACGCCGGTGCGGCCGACCTGGACAGTGATGGCGTTCAATTTCGTCTCGGCGCGCTCGGCTGCGAATTTATAGGCCATGGCCCAGCGGGGGGCCTTGCTCGTGCTGCCGGCCTCCCGCTGGAGCGCCAGCGAGTCGAGCTTCACGACCGCGCCATCGGTGCCGTAGAGAAAGCTGTGCCGCAGCTGGTCGAGCTTCTGCACAGCGGCCCACATCTCGTCGGCGCCGTTGGCCGTCCAGATTTTCTCCACGCCGGGCAGGCCCCACGCGCGCACGTGCGCGTGATAGCCGCTCTGCGTTTCGCCGGCGGCCGCAGCCGGCTCGCAGAAGCCGACGCCGTAGAGCACGATCTCGAGCTTGCGCTGCGCGACCTCCTGCCGGTCGAGGAGCTTGAGCGTGCCGGCGGCGAGATTGCGCGGATTGGCGAAAGCCTCGAGCCCCTCCTCCTCGCGGGCCTTGTTGATGCGCTGGAACTCCGCGCGCGTCATGAAAATCTCCCCGCGAATCTCGATCACGTCGGGAATGGGCGAGCCCTTGCCTTTTTTGAGTTCGTGCGGGAGCGAATGAATGGTGAGGGCGTTGGCCGTCACGTCGTCGCCCTCGACACCGTTGCCGCGCGTGACCGCACGCACGAGTTTGCCTTTCTCGTACGTGACGCTGACGGCGAGGCCGTCGATCTTCGGCTCGATCACGTAGGCGAGCTCCGCGCGGTCGAGCAGTTTCATCAGGCGGGCGTGAAATTCGCGCAGCTCGGCCTCGGAATAGGTGTTGTCGAGGCTCTGCATCGGCTGCCGGTGCCGGTAAGTCGAGAAACCTTCGAGCCGGTCGTCCCCCACTTTCGTGGTCGGCGAATCGGTGCCGGCGGCTTTGGCGGCCTCGGGAAATTTCGCCTCAAGGTCGGCCAGCTCGCGCTTCAACCGGTCGTAATCGAAATCGGTGATCTCCGGCTTGGCGTGACGGTAGTACAGCTCGTCGTGCCGCACCACCTGGGCGCGCAGTTCGGCAATGCGTTGCTGGGCCTTGGCGGCTTTCATTCGCCCAGATTAGGCACGGGCTTGGGGGAAATTTCAATCGCGAGCATAAAATGGCCGCGCGGGTGAAATTCCCGCCCACAATCCGACCCCGCTGCGCGGGGAAAATTCATTTCCCGATCGCGCCCTGCTCATCCACCAGGGTCCACTGGCTGTCGGGATTGAATTCCGTCATCGCCGCGGCGAGCTCCGCCGTCTTTTCGCCATAGTTGCACTGATAAACCCTGCCCTGCTGATTGACGATGAAAGTCATGATCCCCGACTGGCCCCACTCCGCCGGATAGGCGACCAGGGCGAATCCGGCGATCATGTTGCCGTTGATGATATAGCTGTAAGGTCCGCCCGGGGCGGCGGGACCCTGGGCCGTGAGGATCTTGAACAAATAGCCATGAAACGGCTGCCGGTGGCCGCTTTGATGATTCTGCCCGTAACCCTCCTCGCGAGCGGTCGCCACGAGCGGTCCGAACGGGCTCAATTCCTCGTTCTCCGCCGACTCCCAGTAGAGGCCGTCCTTTTTGCCGGGGGTGCTCATGAGCTTCTGCGCATACTGCAGCACGCCATCGCCGTCGCGATCCTCGCTGGCATACTGGCGCTGCGCCTGAACGTAAGCCTGGCAGACGCCGATGGCGGTAAGCTCATCCTCTCCGATGTGCCGGTTGACAATTTCATCCTTGCCGGCGGCAGTGTCGAAAAACCACTGGCCATCCTTTTTCACGAGCGGGATCGGGAAAGGCCAGTTCTGGTCGCCAATATCGAGAACGATCCGGTCGTCGCTTTTGCGAACCAGGATGCACATCTCGGCGAGCGCCTTGGAAAACGTCGCAAACTCCGCCGCGTCCTCGACGGGGTCGCCGGAGAGAAGCTCGTGGACCTGCGGACCAAAAATCTGGTGCAGCGCGTCCTTGTCCTTCGCCTTGGTGGCCGCCTGCAGCGCCTTGACCGCCTCCTCCGGCGAGGCAAACAGGCGCGGCTGGCCGGTGGCGGCGGAAGATTCTTCCGCCTGGAGCGACGGCGGCAAAACGGCCCATAGTGCGCAGATCGCGACGAAGAGATGAGTAATGCAATGAAGCCGGGAGAGAGTTTTCATGGGCTCACAAAGAATGTTCTGGAGAGGCATGGTTGGCCCAACGGATTGATGGCAGGAAGGGCGGCACGAATGGGCGCTCAATGTTGCGGCTTGTTGTCATGCGAGCCCGAGGGTGGTTGCGACCTGGCCGGCGCGGCGGCGGGCCGGCCGGGCTCTTGACGCGCCGGCTGGCTGGAAGGCGGCTTCATCGACTGGCGGCTCTGCTGCCCCCGGTTGCTGAAATCGCGCGTGACACTGCCCCGGTTGTAACCGCCGAACAATTGTCCCTGCGGGGCGGGCGGCTTCAATTCAATCGCGGCAGGCCGGGCCTGATTAGGCGCAGGCCGGGCGGTCGAGTCCCAGCCCCGGACGTCAGGCCGGGAATTTCCACCCCGGACGGCGGGCGTGAATTTTTGGTCCGCCCGATGCGGAATGACAGGCGTGCCGGGCATCGGCCTTGGCCGGGGAATGCCGGGACGCGCCCGGTCAAAACCCTGACGAAATTCGCGCACACGAGCGGGGTTCGGCCGCCAATGCTGGCCGGCATGACCGTTAAAATCCGGGCGTCGCCAGTTCTTCCAAACGCCCACCCTGATGCCGTAGCCGGACCAGTCGCAGGCGTAGAAGCCGAGCCATGCGCCCACCGGGAACTCCGCGCCAAAAGTCAGCAGCGGGCCGGGGTCGGCCGCCGGCTGCGCGTAAACCGCATCGGAATCGTATTCCGGCACGTAAATCGCATCAGGCTGCGCCGGCACAATGCAGATGTTGTCATCCTCCATGACCACCTGCTGCTGCGGCGTGTCAACGAGCGTGCCGGCCGCGCGCGCCTGCGCGCGCAATTGCTGGATGGATTTCATCACATCAGCCGGCTGCTGGAGAAAAGCTGCCCCCACGCCCTTGGTCCACTCCAGATTGGCGTCCATCCATTTTATCACGTCCGGATAGTGAGCAAGCGCCTTCACGCTGTCATCCCATGGCTGACTATCAACCTGCGCTGGATCGCCGTTCGCCTCAAGGTAACGCGCCGCCAGCACGACATCGGACGGTTCGGTCGAAGCCGGCAGGATCAAGGCGATCAGCGCATCCGGATAGAGCGCGATCGGCGCAAGCAACTGGTCGAGATCCTCGGGCGCATAGTCGGAGACAGGATCGGGGACGGGAGCCTGGGCGTGGAGCAAAGCGGCAAGGCAAAAACCAAGCAAAATTGAGAGACGAATTTTCATTCCGGGTAGCTTTGCCGTGTCAGACAGTCGCGCCCTTTCATGGTTCGGCGAACGCGATTGAATTAAACATGGATGCTTTCAGGAAATCTTCCAGTCGCCAGCTGATTTAAGCCAGCCACGCGGGCCGGGCGGGGAGGCATATTTGCATTCCGACGCAAAAAAGTCATGACGTCGCCATCGCCCTCATATGCTTCGAAAAAATGCAAAGCATTGACGCAATTAGCGGGCAATCGCGGCCAGGTGGCCCAAGGCCGGGGCATTAAGATTGTCATAAATGAGCCGTAACTTATGGTCGGGCGAGTCGTCATTAAGCCCTGACCCCCTCCTGCTTTTATGTCGAACCATGGCCATCACGATTGCTGCGGATTCTCCACGCGGCCCGAGGACTATGTTCTCACCCGCCGCCAGTTTCTCAACCGCGTCGGCCTCGGCCTCGGCGCCATAAGCCTGGCGTCCCTGCTCGATCCGGCGGATCTTTTCGCCGACGGAGGCTTGCTGGGACCTTCCCTTAATCCGCTCGCGCCGCGGCCACCGCCGCTTCCCGGCAAAGCCAAGGCCGTCATTCACATTTTCGCCCAAGGCGCCCCGTCGCATGTCGATACCTGGGACCCAAAACCCATGTTGAGCAAGATGGACGGCCGCACGCTGTCGGATGGCGGCGTCGCCATGGGCTCGCCTTTCAAGTTCACCAAAATGGGCCGGGCCGGCATCGATGTCAGCGAGGTGTTCAGTCACACCGGGCAGCATGTCGACGACATGGCGATCATCCGCTCGATGTACACCGACATCCCCGCCCACGACGTCGCCACCGTGTTCATGAACACCGGCTCGCTGCGCCTGGTGCGGCCCAGCATGGGCTCATGGGTGGTTTATGGCCTGGGCACGGTGAACCAGAATCTTCCCGGCTTCATCGCCCTGCGCACGGGTGGCCTGCCACCCGGCGGTGCGGCCAATTACCAGGCCGCGTTCCTGCCCGGGGCATTCCAGGGCACGACCGTCAATGTCCAGGCGCCCTCCGTGGCCCAGATGATCCAAAACATCCGCAATCAATACCTGCCGCCAAAGGAACAGCAGCGGCAGATGGAATTTGTCCGCCAGCTCGACCAGGTTCACGCGGCGAACCTGCAGCGCGAAGCCGCCTTCGAGACCCGGCTACAGTCATTTGAAACCGCCTTCCGCATGCAGACCGAGGCGACGGACGCCTTCGACATCAACAAGGAACCGGAGAGCGTGCGCAACGCCTATGGCACGACCCCGCAGGGCAAACAGCTGCTCATCGCCCGGCGCCTGGTCGAACGCGGCGTCCGTTTCGTGCAGGTCTGGCACGATGGCTGGGATCACCATCAGGATTTGCAGGAAAAACTTTCCCAAAAGGCGGGCGAGATCGACCGGCCGCTGGCCGCCCTCATGACCGATTTGAAACAGCGCGGCCTGCTCGATTCGACCCTTGTAATCTGGGGCGGCGAGTTCGGCCGCAAGCCGACCCGCGACCGCAATGGCTACGAAAATCCCGGCCGCGACCACAACGCCAAGGCCTTCAGCGTCTGGCTGGCCGGCGGCGGCGTCAAAGGCGGCACCGTCTACGGCGAGACCGACGAGTACGGCGCCGCGGCGATCAAGGACAAGGTCCACGTCCACGACCTGCACGCGACCATCCTCCAGTGCCTCGGATTTGACCACACCAAGCTGACCTACCGGTTCAACGGCCGCGATTTTCGGCTCACCGACGTGGCCGGCAATGTGGTCAAACCGATCCTCGCCTGAGCATGCGCACCGCCCCCGCCAGCGTTTTTCGCGCCGCCCTTGTGCTGCTCGCCGCGGCGCTTGTGCCCGGCTCCGTTTTGCACGCGGCGGACAAACCCGCGGCGGAGATTCCTCCCGCCGGCCCGATTTCGTCCGCGGACTCGCAGTTCTTCGAGGCGCATGTCCGCCCGATCCTCGTCGACCAGTGCTACAAATGCCACAGCCACACGGCCGACAAGGTCAAAGGCGGCCTGATGCTCGACACCCGCGAAGGCGTCCTGCACGGCGGTGATACCGGCCCCGCGCTGGTGCCGGGGAAACCGGACGACAGCCTGCTCGTCCAGGCCATTCGCTACACCGATGACGACCTGCAGATGCCGCCCAAAGGCCAGAAGCTCAGCGACAGCGAGATCGCCGATTTGACCGAATGGGTCCGCCGCGGCGCGCCCGACCCGCGTTCCGGCGCCGCCAAAGGCAGCGCGCCGTCCTACGGTGGCGTCGGCCGGCAGCACTGGTCTTTCCTCCCGGTCAAGCCGCCCGCCATTCCCAAGGTGCAGGACGCCGCCTGGTGCCTGAACCCAATCGACAATTTCGTGCTGGCCCGGCTGGAAGCGGAAAACATGAAGCCCAATCCGCCGGCCGACCGGCGCATCTGGCTGCGCCGCGTGACCTTTGACCTCATCGGCCTGCCGCCGACCGAGGCCGATCTGCAGGCGTTCGTGGCAGACGACTCGCCCCAAGCCTATGACAAGGTCGTCGACCGGCTGCTCGCTTCGCCGCAATACGGCGAGCATTGGGCCCGCTACTGGCTCGATGTCGCACGCTTCGCCGATACGAAAGGCGACGCACCGCGCCGTGAAGACCCGCGCTTCCCCTATGCCTGGACTTATCGCGACTACGTGATCGCCGCCTTCAATCAGGACAAGCCCTACAACCAGTTCATCATCGAACAGCTGGCCGCCGATCGTCTGCTGATCGAGCAGGCCAAAAGCACTCATACCGACATTAAACAATCCGGCATCTCCTCCCTCGCCGCCCTGGGCTTCCTCGCCCTAGGCAACCAGTACAACGGTAACATCCGCGACATCGTCAACGACCAGATCGATGTCACCAGCAAGGCCTTTCTCGGCCTGACCGTCTCCTGCGCCCGCTGCCACGACCACAAATTCGATCCCATCCCGCAAAAAGATTATTATTCACTCTACGGTGTCTTTGCCAATTGCAAGACCCCGGCCAAAATAGCGGATCTGCCTTTCGTCCACCCCGTGCCGCGGGATGCCGCCTATCAGGACTACGCGGCCAAGGTGGCGGCGCTGGCCCAGCGCGAGAAACAGCTCAACGCGGATTTTATCGAATTCCGGCGCAGCCGGGAGAAAGATCCGGAAAAGCGGAAGGAATTCCTCCGCCGGGAAGTCGAGCTCCAGACCGATATCGGCGACCTTGAATCTGATAGTCCCGGCGCGCCGCCGCGGTCCTGTGTGGTCTTCGATGTGACCCATCCCCAGGACTATCCGGTGCTGCTCCGGGGCGAAGCCGAGAACAAGGGCGACATCGTGCCGCGCCGGTTCCTCGAAATCCTTTCGCCCGATCCCAAGCACCGGCCCGAATGGCGTGCCGACGGCGGGCGGCTTGAACTGGCCCGCGCCATCGCCGATCCGGCCAATCCGATGACCGCGCGCGTTCTCGTCAACCGGCTGTGGCAGCAGCATTTTGGCCACGGCTTCGTCGACACGCCTGACGATCTCGGCAACCAGTCTTCGCCCCCCACCCATCCGGAACTGCTCGACTGGCTCGCCCACCAGTTTGTCACCGACGACGGCTGGTCGATCAAGAAGCTGACCCGGATGATCGTCCTCAGCCAGACCTACCGCGAAAGCAGCGCCGACAATCCCGCTTACGCCGATACCGATCCCGACAACCATCTGCTCTGGCGCGCCAACCTGCGCCGCCTCGACTTCGAGGAATTGCACGACTCGCTCCTCTTCACCGCCGGCACGCTCAACGAAACCAAAATCGGCGGCAAGTCCGTGCTGCTGGGCAGCGCCGACTTCGCCACGCGCCGCAGCCTTTACACTTACATCGACCGGCACAACCCGCCGGAACTTTTCACCCAGTTCGATTTTCCCAACCCCAGCGTGCCCTCGGGCCGGCGCTATGAGACGCTCGTACCGCAGCAGGCCCTCTTCCTCATGAACAGTCCGCTGGTGATGGAAACCGCCCGGAAACTCACCCAGCGCCCGCAATTCCAGGAGCTCAAAAGCGATCCGGATCGCATCACTTTCCTTTACCTTGCCGTCTTCGACCGCCTGCCCTCGGACAAGGAAATCACCCTCTGCCTCAACTACGTCCAGAACAACCCCGCGGAGAATTCCGCCGCCGGGGTGGCCGCGGAAAACATGTCGCAGGCGGCCAGCCGCACGGCCAAGCGCCAGGCCGAGGTAGCCGAGCGCGCGGCCAAGCGCCTGCGCGGCAAGAACACTTATCAGCCGGAAGCCGGAGGCGCGGCCTTTCTCGACCGGGCGCCGGCCGACGCCTGGACCAAGCTGGCCGACGGCCTGTTCCAGACCAACGAGGCGATTTTTCTGAATTGAAAAACAATTCCGTCCCCCGCTTTGATCTTTTCCGATCCCAAGCGACGCCGTTCATCTCACCATGGAGCCAGCCGAAAACCACCGCCATCCCGCCCGCCAGGGCGCATTGTCCTTCGTGAAATTCTGCCTCCGCCTGTCCGGCGCGCTACTCGCGTTCACCGCCCTCGAAGGCCGGGCCGCGGACAGCCCGCCGGTCTTCACGGGCATCGTCGAACCGATCCTGGCCCGCACCTGCGTGTCCTGCCATGGCGAAAAAAAGCAGAAGAAGAATCTCCGGCTCGATTCGCTGGCCGCGATCATGAAAGGCGGCAAGGACGGCGCCGTGGTGGTGCCGGGGAAAGCCGATGATTCCGACCTCGTGCAACGGCTCCATCTCGACCTGACGGACGACGACCACATGCCGCCGAAAAGCAAAACGCAGATGAGCGACAAGGAAATCCTCATCCTCGAATGGTGGATCAACTCCGGGGCGCCGGGTGATGTGCCCCTGAACTCGCTTCAGGTGCCGGATGCGGTCAAGGCGGCGATCCATGATCTTGGTTCCGGCAGCAAGCTGGCCGCCGTAAAATAATCCGGCCAGCGGAAGTCTTCCCCGGGCTCCGGGATCAAACCCGGCCAGCGGGTTTCCACGGAAGGTACGAGAGAGTCACCGGAACGCAAAAAGCGCGCCCTGTGGCCTTGGTACGATTGAGGAAAATGGTCGGGCTGGTGAGATTCGAACTCACGACCTCTTGCACCCCATGCAAGCGCGCTACCAGGCTACGCTACAGCCCGAACAAAGGAAGGGTCAGCAAGCCGCAACCCCCAACGCGAAGCAAGTGTGTTTTTCGCCGGACAGAAGCAGACCGGCTGCGACCGGCCGATTTCACTTTTCCGAGGGTAAACCGCGGCGTTCGCGACAGCCTCAGTTGATGCCCGGAATGGGGGGAATGGTGACGGCGCTGGATTCCACGTGGATGGCCTGGCCCTGCTGGTTGTAACCGATGAGCAGGAAAGTGTAATCGCCGGCTTTGTCCGTCACAAAGGGGTACTCGCCTTTCAGGGTCGTCCCCTGGTCGATCAGCTTCTTCCCCGGAAGCGCGAGGGTGATCCTGGAAATGCCAAGACTCTGGAGATTCCACTCGACCGTCACCGAGGCCTTGTATTGCGCGCCCTGGTTGCCCACCGCCGGCGCCGCGACGATGGCAATGATTTTTCCGGGCAAAACCTGTTTGAAGGAGAGCCCATGGACACATTTCAGCTGGATCTGAACATCATCGGGTTCTTCCGTCAGCTTGCAGGTCGCCGGATCCATTTTTTTAGTGTGGGACACAACGGCCGCCTGGTCCCGTTGCCCAATCACGGCCAGCGTGCCTTTGTCCCACCAGTCGACCCCGGGGCAGCAATCACGGCAGGCCAGGTCCCACCAGCCGAACCATTGATTATTGGTCCACTGGGCATACCCAACCGGGGACAGGGCGCCGGTCTGGGGATCCACAATGGAATAAATAAGCACGTCGCCGAAGTTCAGGATGGACCGGACATGGTTTCCACCCGCGCCATCGGCCCCCTCTTCAATCCAAAGACCGGTCAGGGAGATCGTGCCGGCGGAGTCGGGCTGGGATTGGTATTGCTGGAGCCGGGTCATTACCTGGGCGATAAATGCATCCTTTTCCGTCTGCGCGGACAGGTCCAGCGCGGCCAGCAATACCAACAGAAGCGAATAGTATTTTTTCATGGGTGCAGATGCTTTTCTCAGCGGGCGTCAGGGCGGCGGCCAAAACCTACGGCCGGCACGGCCGGAATCGCAATCAAAAGGCGAATGCCAGCCAATGAGGTCTCCCTCATCACTCTTCGCCCGACGACGAAGGTAACTCCTGTCACGAGGGAGGAAAGAGGGCCAAGCCAGCCAAAACGGCCAGACCCAAGGCTCCGCAATGACCGTTGGCTCGCGAAGCGAAATTGGTGCCCAGAGTGGGGGGGCGAACCATTACCCCCTCAACAACAGAAGAGCTTAGCCAAAACCATCGTTAGCGGGGTTAGCGCGAGCACAACTCGCTTGCGCTGATTCAGCTAAACATCTTCTGGAGTACCCATAGATGGGGCAGTATGATTGGATCGAATCGTCAAGCAGCGCTATGCTGTAAACGCTGCGGGCTCCTGGCCTGATTCCTGTCGAGCCGAAGGAAGGCCTGCCATCGTTCGATCCGGAGAAAATTTCGACGAGCGTCCCCCCGGTCAAAATTGCTCAACATTCTTTCTTGGCACTTGTTACCAGTTGCTGGCTGCTTTCAAATGAAACGATGAAGCGCCCGCCGGAAAAAGCTGCGCCGAGCACCTCACCGACCTTGGCCCCGGGATTGCGGCGCTACCTTTACTTCACCGCCGCCATAACGGGAGGGGCGATCATGATCGTCGAAATCCTCGGCGCCAAAATGCTCGCGCCCTACGTCGGGACCTCTCACTTTGTTTGGACGGCGCAAATCGCTGTGACGCTCCTCGCGCTGTCTGCGGGTTATTATGGGGGAGGCTGGCTGGTCGACCGTTCGCAAAGCCTGGCCTGTCTTTATGGTTTTATTTTGAGCGCCGCGTTTTATCTCGGACTGACAGTAATGTTCGTTCAACCGGTCGCTTTTGGCTGTCTTAACTTCAACTTGGCGGTCGGGTCGCTCTTGGCTTCAGCTTTTCTTTTTTTTGTGCCGCTGGCGTTGCTGGCCACGGTCGGGCCATTCTTTGTGCGCATGCTGACCGTCGCAGTTCCAGGCGTGGGGGGAAATGTCGGGCGGCTCACTGCCATCAGCACACTGGGCAGCGTCATTGGCACTCTCTTGATCGGTTACTTGTTCATTCCTCATTTTCCCAACTCCGAGACGATGTACCTGACCTCGGGCGTTCTAGCCCTCGTGGCCGCCGTTTATTTTCTGGTTTGGGGACGAAAGAAAACCGCGCTGGCGACCATGGCGGCGGTTATTTTCGCTTTGGCTCCCGGCGCGTGGGGGGTGGCCTTGGACCGGCCCGCGCGCGGCAACGGCTGGCACGAAATCGATCGGGCAAATTCAAATTTCGGCCGCCTGCAGGTGATCGACACGGATTCAGGCAAATCCCGGTACTTCCTCGATGATTTTCTTATCCAGGATATGTACAATCCCCAGGCCAAGCAGAGTATCGCCGCCTTCTCTTATCTGTTGCACGGCCTGGCACGCGATTACTCGACCCGCATTGAAAACGTGCTTTGCATCGGTCTCGGGGCCGGAATCGTGTCCATGCAGTTCGCCAACGACGGCGCGCAGGTCGATGTGGTGGAGATCAATCCCGCCACCGTGCCGATTGCCGCACGCTATTTCGATTTTGAACCGGCACGGGTCAACCTGGCCTTCGACGATGGCCGGCACTTCATCAATCGCTGTCCGAAAAAGTACGACGCGATTATCCTGGATGCGTTCTTGGGCGACTCGTCCCCCTCTCACTTGATGACACGCGAAGCCTTCGCCGCCATGCAACGGTGTTTAAATGCCGATGGAGTTCTCGTCATCAATACAATCGGCAGTTTCCAGCCGGGAAAGGACTTTTTAATCGCCTCGGTGGACGACACCTTGAAATCGGTGTTCAGCCAGGTAAGAGTCCAGAGCGCGGGCGGCCAGGAGCCCGTGAACGTGTTTTTTGTCGCATCCGACCAGCAGACCATGAGCCTGAAAAAGCCTTCATTTTTCGCGGTGAGTCCGATCTGTCGTCAAGAAGTCCAGAACGCTTACCTCTTGCCTTCGCCAGCCATCGATCCCCGGCACGGGCAAGTGCTGACCGATAATTTCAATCCGGTGGAGTACTATGATGCCGCAAATCGCGAGCTGGTCCGCCGGCAAATCGTCGCGCTAATGCGGAATTAGTCCCAGCCCAAGATTCTGTCCTTACCCTCCGCGCCGATCTCGGCCCGCTTCTGTCCCTCCCCAACACGTTCATCACGCGAGCCTCGCAACCCCGGCAAGTCGGGGTTGCTTGAGTTTTTCGGAATGACATGCGCATGGGACAATATGGAACTGCCCAAAGCGAAAATGCGCCCATTTTGTATCCAAAGCCCGGTGACGATAAAAGTGACGTAAATCCAATTCTTTTGCGAAAGAACTAGGGAATCTCCCCCCTTGACCCGTTTGCGTCGCGCTAGGATCGTGCTTACGATGAGCTTTCATTCCCACGGCTACCCACTGCCAGGCCGTAATCAGCCAGCGCAGGAATTGCACTGATGTCCGGCAGGATTTTTGCATGCCGTAAAGGATATCGCGCGCCCATTTCCGAAATGCTCGCCGTTAACCACCAACGACACGGCCTATCGGGTCTTCTCAAGGCGCGTGCTTTGCCTAAACAGCTGCTTTGCGCCGCGTTCGCGCTATCGCTGGCGGCTGGCAGCTTGCGCGCCGCAGTTCCGCGTATTTCGACCAGCTCCGGTTCGGCGTCGTTCGTCGCCGGCGATAATGTGCCTTCGACGCCGGTAACGGCCGATCCCGGCGTCACGGTCAACAATCCCAGTCCTTTCGCGATTCAATCGGGCGCCATCTCGATCACCAGTAATTTTCATAGTGGAGAAGACGTTCTCGCCTTCACCAACGACGGCTCGACCATGGGCAACATCGCCGGCTCGTACGTTAGCGGCGCTGGCGCCCTGACTCTCACCTCCGCCGGCAACAGCGCCTCGAATGCACAATGGCAAGCCGCCTTCCGCGCTGTGACCTACACCGACACCGCGGTCACGCCGAATAACGCGACGCGTACGATCGGCTTCAACTTCACCATCACAGTACCTTTCACCACCGGCACGGCCACGCGCACCGTGACCGTGACCGACACCGAGCAGACGCCCATCGTCACCACGACCGGTGGAACTACGCTGAACTACGTCGGCAGCGCGGCGACGATCGACAGCGGCGTCACGGTCAGCGATGGTGACAACAACACTCAGACTTCAGGCACGGTCTCCATCACCGGCGGTTTTGTCAGCGGCGACATCCTGGCCTTCACCAACGACGGCTCGACTATGGGCAACATCGCCGGCTCCTATAGCAGCGGCACCGGCGTGCTGACTCTCACTTCTTCCGGCGCCATCGCTACTAACGCGCAGTGGGCCGCCGCCTTCCGCGCTGTGACCTTTTCTAGCACCAACTCCAGCTCCGGCAATCGCACCATTTCCTTTGTTGTCAACGACGGTACCAAGACCAGCCCGGCCGCCACCGACACCGTCAGCATAACCGGCCCAATTGTTACAGCCGATTCCGGCTCGGCCGCCTTCGTCGCCGGCGACAATGTCACCTCCACCCCGGTCGCAGTCGACGGCGGGATCACGCTCTTGGATGGGAACAGTTCGATCATCCTATCAGCCACCGTCTCCATCACCGGCAACTTCCAGAGCGGCGAGGATGTGCTCGCCTTCACCAATACGAGCGGCACCACCTACGGCAACATCTCCGCTTCCTACACGGCCGGCACCGGCGTCCTGGTCCTCACTTCCTCCGGCAACACCGCCACCCTGCCCCAGTGGCAGGCTGCACTCGAGGCGATCACTTACACCGACACAGCGATCACACCCAGCACCTCCACCCGTACAATCAGCTTCCAGGTCACGGACGGCAACAGCAACACGAACAACACCGCCACCCGTACCGTCACCGTCGCCGATACCGACCAGACCCCCATTGCCACCACCACCACCGGCGCCACCAACTATGTCGCCGGCTCCAGCGCCGCGGCGATCGACTCCGGTGTCACCGTCACCGACCGCGACAACACCACCTTCGCCTCCGCCACCGTCTCCATCTCCATCGGCTTTGCCGGCGGCGATACGTTGGCCTTCACCAATACGAGCGCCACCACCTACGGCAACATCTCCGCTTCCTATAACTCTGGCACCGGTGTTCTCACCCTCACTTCCTCCGGCGCCACCGCCACCTTGACCCAGTGGACCAATGCCTTGCAAGCGGTCACTTTCTCCACCGGCAGCAGCGCCTCTCCCGGCAGCGTCACCATCTCCTTTGCCGTCAGTGACGGCATCAAGACCAGTGCCGCCAGCACCAAGAAGGTGAACCTCGCCTCGGTCAGCGCCTCCTATGCCGCCCCCGCACCCGACGGCTACGCAGCTTCCGCCACCGGGGGCACCGGCTCGGCCGTCACCGTTCTCACCGCGGCCGACTTCCGCACGCAGGCCACCTCCGCCACGCCCGCGGTCATCACCGTTGCCGGCGTGATCGACCTCGGCTCTACCCCGGTCAACGTCGCTTCCAACAAAACGATCCAAGGCGCCGATGCCGACTCCAGTCTGATCGGCAACCTCACCCTGGGCAGCGGGGTCAGTAACGTCGTCATCCGCGGCCTCAACCTCACCAACCCCGGCACCACCATCGTGGGCGGAGCCTACACCGACGGTGGCGACGCCTTCACCCTCTCCGGCGCCAATACCATCTTCATCACCCACTGCACCTTCTTCGACACCGCCAACCACGCCATCGAGATCATCAATGGCTCCGACAACATCACCATTTCCTGGTGCGAGTTCTATTACACCACCAACCAGACCGTGCACCGCTACAGCCTTTTGATCGGCCAGGCCGGCAGCGAGTCCGCAGTTCTGCACGTCACCCTCCACCACAATTACTGGTCGACCAGGGTCGACCAGCGGATGCCGCTCGCCACCTTTGGCTACGTCCATCTCTACAGCAATTACTTCGCCACCTCGGGCAACACGTCCGCCACGGTCTCCAGCGACCAGTCCCAGCTCCTGAGTGAACTCAACGTCTATGACACGGTGGCCAGCCCGCTCACGGTCCAGAACGTGAACACCGCGCTGCCCATCGGCCGCAGCCTGGCCTTGAACAACACCTATACAGCCACGACCGGCACCGCCGCCTACACCGGTACCGACCAGGTCTTCACGCCCACTTATTCCTACGAAGCCCTGCCCACCTCCGACGTGGCCGCGGTGATCTCCGCCGACGCCGGCAACATTGCCGGTGCTGGGTACGCCGATCCCCCTGCCGGCTCGGCCACCATCACCGGCCCCTCCAGTGCGGTGACCGGTGCCACTGCCTTCACCCTGACCGCGGTGGTCCCGGCCAGCTTCATTCCCTCCACCTATCAGTGGCGCCTGAACAACCTGCCCATCTCCGGGGCCACCGGCTCGACCTACGCCGTCTCCAGCGCCCAGAGCACCGATGCCGGCATTTACACTGTCGCCATCGACCTGGTCTCCAGCGACCAAGTCGTCAGCAAACCTTTCACCGTCACGATCACAGCTCCCCCATCCTCATCCGGCTCCGGCTCGGGCTCGTCGGACAATTTTAAAGCCAACCACTCCGACGGCGGCGCGCCCTCCGAATGGTTCTACGTCGCCTTGGCCCTTCTTGCCACACTCGGAAGGTTTCGACAGCGACGCAATATTCGCATGCCCCGCCGCAACACGTATTAGGCACTTTAGGGAGCGTGCGTTGGTGCTCCTTTGTCTTCCTACTCGGTCGCGGCCTCGGTTAACGCTTCTGTTAAATCGGCTCACAATAGTTTGTGAGTGCAAAGTCGAGATAGACGAGCAGCGAGGTGGATTGCCCTTCAATCGGCAAAAGGACGCCTCGGCCTGGTGCAGTTGGTCGGTCGGTGAGGCGAGTGATAGCGGTACGGATGCCTCCCTCGCCTTGGTGCTGCTGGACTTCGAGAATCTGGCGCTCAGCCTCGGCACGAGACGAAAAATTTTTGCGGAGGCGCTTGCCATCCAACCAACCGGAAACGCGGAAAACGATCTCCCCGGAGCGATTCGTGAATTGTGAGATGACGAACGAAGTTTTTTGATTCATGCCCGATTTGCCACGTCAACTGGCAAATCTGTTGTTGGGCGAATCTAAGCCACTATTTTATAATGACTTAACTGGTGCCCAGAGTGGGGGTCGAACCCACAAGGTATCGCTACCGGTAGATTTTGAGTCTACTGCGTCTGCCAATTCCGCCATCCGGGCATGCGGGAAGCCGCAAGCTAGACCGGGCGCCCGGTTTGTAAATCTTTTTTGCGGAAGCAGCCACGCGCCCGTCTTCCAGAGTTTTTTTGGCGGATTTTGAACGTCTTCACCGCGCCTGCGTCTTTCTCCCTGTGCAAAGGAGGCGACCAGGTTGGTTTCCTGAGTTGTCCTACGTAGTTTGTAGTTTTGTATAAGTCGGCAAGGGCGCTGAGTTCGCTAGCTCAGCGCCTTTGTTGTTTCTAGATGAAACGACAAAGCACGCTTGCACCCCGCCCCGCGCGCTTTTCACTGGTCATTTTCCGCCATGCCCGACTTCCGCGCCTTTTGCCAGCCCACCACCCGCGATCCCGCCGAGCTCACGCTTTCGTTCGAGGAATCGCACCACCTCGTGATCGTCAACCGGGCCGAGGTGGGCGCCACCGTGGTGGCCTTCGATGGCCGCGGCCTGGAGTGGATTTGTGAGCTGACCTTGGCCGACCGGCGCGCCGCGCACCTGAAAGTGCGGTTTTCGCAAAAAGCGAAGCCCCTCCCCTACGCCATGACCCTCGGCCAGGCGCTGCCCAAGGGCGGATTCATGGATTCCATCGTGCGCAAGGCAACGGAGCTCGGCGCCATCCGCATCGTCCCGCTGGAGAGCGAACGCACGCAGGTGAAGCTCGATGATGCGCGCTCCGGCAAGAAAAACGAGAAGTGGCAGACCGCCGCGCTGGAGGCCGCCAAGCAATGCGGCAACCCCTGGCTGCCGGAAATCCTGCCTGTGCAAAATGCCACCACCTTCATGGAGTCGGCCCGCGGCTACGATTTGAAGCTCATCGCCAGTCTCGAACCCGGCGCGAAATCACTTCATGTCGTGCTGGCGGCTTTCCGCGCCGCACAGGGCCGCCCGCCGAAAAATGTCCTCTGGCTGATCGGCCCGGAAGGCGATTTCACTCCCTCCGAGTTGAGTGCAAGCAAGTCGGCCGGCTTCGAGCCCATCACGCTCGGCCCGCTCGTGCTGCGCTGCGAGACCGCCGCGATCTACGCATTGAGCGTGCTGAGCCACGAGCTGCAGGGCAGTGGAGCATGAGCAGAAGACTCACGCCAAGGCGCGAAGGCGCAAAGTTTCAGACCTCAGGCAATCCGAGCACCACGCGGGATACACCCTCTTTGAAAAGTTCGGTGCCAAAATTAATAAGCAGGCCGAGGCGCTTGCCCGATAACCGCAAATAGGTTTTTAGCCGTTTTTTATGCACAGGATGGTCTGCTCCGTGGATTTGAGTTCAACGAGCACAAGATCATCGACGAGCAGGTCGGCACGAAATCCTTCATCAAACGCGACGTCACCGAACACAAAACCGATCGGCTTCTGCCGCTCCACCTTGCATCCACGCTTTTCCAGCTCCTTTGCGAGCACAACTTCGTAAACCGATTCCAGTAAACCCGGCCCCAGTCCGACATGAATATGGTAGGCTGTATCAACCACTACCTTTGCCACGTCGTTTTTGTTCATTTATCTTTGCGCCTTCGCGTCTTGGCGTGAGCTTGTTTACATCTACCAGACCAGCAGGCCGCCTGCAAAGGTCAGACCGGCGCCCACGCTGCAGAAAATGATTTTGTCGCCCGCATGGAAGATGCCCTCCTCCGCGGCCCAGCCGAGCGCCATCGAGACCGAGGCCGCGCTGGTGTTGCCGTATTTGGCGATGGTGACGACGAATTTTTCGTAAGGGACGCCCACGCGCTTGCCCACCGCGCGCAGGATGCGCTCGTTGGCTTGGTGCGGCACGATCCACGCGACGTCGTCGGGCGTGAGCTTGTGGCGCTTGAGCGTCGCTTCGATCTGGTCGGCAAAGCCGATGACGGCGTGCTTGAAGACCGATGCCCCGTTCATCTGCAGGTAAAAGTCGCAGCGATCATGGCCGCCGGGGGCGGGAAATGGCCGCGTCGCGCCGCCGCCCGGACGCTGGATGGCGGTGAACTGGTCGGCATCGCCCGAGAGGGCCATGCGGCCGAGGCGGTGTCCGCCCGGCGCATCGGTGAGAATGGCCGCGCCCGCGCCGTCGCCAAAAAGAAAGGCGGTGTTGTGGTCCTTCGGGTTGGTGATGCGCGAAAGCAGCTCCGCAGTGACCACGATGAGATTTTTCGCCGTGCCGCTGCGGATGAACGCGCGGCCGACCTCGAGCGCGTAGAGCCAGCCGGCGCAGGCGGCATTGAGGTCGAAGGCCAGGGCACGGGGAATGCCGAGCTGCTGGGCCAGCGCACTCGCCATCGCGGGCACGGGCTGGTCGGGCAGCAACGTGGCCATGATGACGCCGTCGATCAAGCTCACGTCCATTTTCGCCTGAGCGAGCGCGTGCTGCACGGCGGTGACGGCAAAGCTCGTGGCGGTCTCGTCCGCGGCGGCATAGCGGCGTTCGCGGATGCCGGTGAGCTTGATGATCTCCTCCTCGGTCTTGTCGGGAAATTCCTTGAGCAGCTCGCTATTTGGCATCACGGCCTTTGGCACGGCGTAACCGACACCCGCGATGCAAACGGTCTCGGCCGCCCGCGGTTCCCAGCCCGCAGTCTTGGACTGGACGTGGCCGTTGGCTGACGACGCCGGCGCAGAGGCCGGGTGTTTTTCCAGATAGCGCGCGACATCGTCACCGGAGATGCGGCCGCCCGGGCCGGTGGCTTCGAGACCGGGCAGGGCCGCCGGATCGAGGCCGGCCTCCTGCACCAGCTTGAGCGCGCGGGGTGTCCATTGCGCTCCCGTCGCGGCCGGGCGCGGGATTTCAGGTTTTAAATTCCGGACTTCGGGCGAGCCCGCTGCCGAAGCGCGCGGTTCCCTGCCTTGGTGTTTCGGCACCGCGGCCTTCGCCTCGAGATGGCGCAAGCTGTTGTCGTTCGTCTCGATGCGCAGGAATGGCGCGCCGCTGGGCAGAATGTCGCCGGCCCGGCCTTTGACTTCGGTGACAACGCCGTCGCACGGCGCCTCGAACTCGAAGATGGACTTGTCGCTCTCGAGCTCGGCGATTTTCTCGCCCTTGGCGATGCGCGCGCCCGGCTGCACCTTGAGGTCGATGACGGTAAGCTCGTTGACGGTCGCGCCCATTGAGGGCATCGGAACGTCGATCAAAAACGTGTCCATGGGTGGGTTTGTCTAGAGTGTTGGCGCGCAAAGCCGCGCGGTCAACGCTGCGCGCAAGTTCAGCCGCGGGCGGCTTTCCAGATGGCCAGGCAACTCGCGATAAGCGCAGGCATCCCGGCGAGCGGGATCTGGCTGGGGCCGTCGGAAATGGCTTTCTCGGGTCTGGGATGGGTTTCGATGAAGAGCCCGTCGGCGCCGGCCGCGAGCGCAGCACGGGCGAGCGGCGGCACGAACTCACGCTGGCCGCCGCTTTTGCCGCCGGCCGCGCCGGGGAGCTGCACGCTGTGAGTGGCGTCGAAGACGGTGGGAAAACCGTTTTTCTTCATGAGCGCAAACGAGCGCATGTCCACGACGAGGTTCTGATAGCCAAAGGTCGTGCCGCGCTCGGTCTGCCAGATTTCCTTCGCCCCGCCCTGCTGCAGTTTGCCGACGACGAACGGCATCTCCTGCGGGGAGAGGAACTGGCCTTTTTTCACGTTGACCGTGCGGCCGCTGGCGGCGGCGGCGAGGAGCAGGTCGGTCTGGCGGCAGAGGAAGGCGGGGATTTGCAGCACGTCGCAAACCGATGCGATGGCCGGCACCTGCGATGTCTCGTGCACGTCGGTGAGCACGGGGAAGCCGTAGTCGCGCTTCACGAGCGCGAGGAGCTTGAGGCCGGCGGCGAGGCCGGTGCCGCGTTCGCCGGAGAGCGAGGTGCGGTTGGCCTTGTCGAAGGAGCCCTTGAAAACGATGCGCAGCTCGCGGTGTGCGCGACCGATTTCAACCAGCTTCTCCGCGACGGCGCGGCAGACGCGCTCGTTTTCGAGCGAGCACGGGCCGGCGATGAGCAGGAGCTTCCCGGGTTTGAAGATCATTTTTTCGCCGGCTTTTTCCGGCTGCGCTTTTGTTTGACGGCGGCGGCGATGAAGGCGGCGAACAGCGGATGCGGCGCGCTGGGTTTCGACTGGAACTCTGGATGGAACTGCACGCCGAGGAACCACGGATGATTTTTCAGCTCGATAATCTCCACGAGATTGCGCCGTGGGTTGATGCCGCTCACGACCATGCCGGCGCGCTGGAGCTGGCCGACGTAGCTGTTGTTGACCTCGTAGCGGTGGCGGTGGCGCTCGCGGACGCTGGCCTTGCCGTAGGCCTTGTGAGCGTGCGTGCCGGGTGTGAGCGCGCACTCGTAGCTGCCGAGGCGCATGGTCGCACCCTTGTCGATAATCTTTTTCTGCTCCTCCATCATATTGATGACGGGATGCGGGGTCTTGAGGTCGAACTCGGTGCTGTTCGCGCCGGGCAGCTTGAGCACATCGCGCGCGAACTCGATGACCGCGATCTGCAGGCCGAGGCAGAGGCCATAATAGGGGATTTTCTTTTCGCGGGCGTAGCGCGCGGCGGCGATCTTGCCCTCGGTGCCACGGTCGCCGAAGCCGCCGGGCACGAGGATACCATCGAGACCGCGGAGCTGCGCGAGGCCGTTTTTCTTTTCCAGGTCCTCGGCGTCGATGCGCACGATGCTCACGCGGCAGTTGTTGGCGATGCCGCCATGCGTGAGCGATTCGTAGACGGATTTGTAGGCGTCCTGCAGTTCGATGTATTTGCCGACGACGCCAATGCGCACCTCGTGGGCGGGATTGAGGATGCGGCGGACGATCTCGTCCCAGATGTTTTTCGATGGCGACGGCAGCTTGAGGCCGAAGAGCTCCAGCACCAGCTCGTCCATGCCCTCGCTTTGCAGCGCGAGCGGCAGCTCATAGATGGAATGCGCGACGTCACGGCATTCGATCACGGCCTTCACCGGCACGTTGCAGAACATTGAAATCTTGTCGCGCATGCCGGACTCCAGAGGATGGTCGCAGCGGCACACGACAACGTGCGGCTGGATGCCGATCTCGCGGAGCTTGGCCACGGACTGCTGGGTGGGCTTGGTCTTGAGCTCGCCCGCGGCGCTGAGGAACGGCACGAGCGTCATGTGGATGAAAATCACCTCGCGCGGCCCGGCCTCGAGCGCGAACTGCCGCATGGCCTCGAGGAACGGTAGGCCCTCGATGTCGCCGGTTGTGCCGCCGATCTCGGTGATGAGCACGTCCACGTCCTTCGCACCGGCATAAATGCGCTCCTTGATTTCATTGGTAACGTGCGGAATGACCTGCACGGTTTTGCCGAGATAATCGCCGCGCCGCTCCTTCTGGATGACGCTCTCGTAAACCTGGCCGGAGGTGAGATTGTTGAGGCGCGAGAGCTTTCCACTCGTGAACCGCTCATAGTGGCCGAGGTCCAGGTCGGTCTCCGCGCCATCCTCCAGCACGTAAACCTCGCCGTGCTGAAACGGGCTCATCGTGCCCGGATCGACGTTCAGGTAAGGGTCGAATTTCTGGATGCGCACTGTCAGCCCGCGCAATTCGAGCAGCGCCCCCAGCGCCGCGGCCGTCAGGCCCTTGCCCAGCGAGGAGACCACACCACCCGTGACAAAAACGTACTTCATCGCAAAGCCATAACGGCAGCGCCAAAAGGCTGACAAGTCAAACGTGGGCCTTATTGCAGCAGTAGCCAGACCGCCACGGCCACGCCAAGGATGAGAACCAGGGCCATGATCACCTCCAGGCTCCACGCCAGAACCCGGCCCAAAAGCCAGAATAAAAACGTCCCGGCGATGATCGCGCACAGGATGACCAGCCATGGCGGATAAGCCGCGAGCGAGTGAACGCCTGCCTGCAAGTCGGGGGGCATGACAGTTCCGTGTCACGCAATCAGCGCGGAAACCCGTGCCACGGAAAGTTTCCCTATCGTCACGCCCCGGCCCGGCTGGTTCCACCTAGCCGCCCAAAAAGATTTGCCCCCCGCCACCCCCGCCGCCCAACTCGCCCCATGCAATCAAAGCCCCAACTTCTCGTCTGGCTGACCTGCGATGGCGTGCACATCGACCCCGGCTCGGGCAAACACACGATCCTCGGTGTTTTTTCGAACATCAAGGCCCACCGCTTCCCGGTCACGCACCCGTTCATGGTCTGGTTCCTCACCCTTACCGACTGCGCAGCCGGCCAGCACAACATCCGCATTTCCCTGGGCCTCGATCCCACACAAATGACCTCGCTGATCGAGCGCCCGTTCGAATCGCCCGGCCCGCTCCAGCGCATCAACCTCATCAACGAAATCCGGAACCTCAGCTTCCCGCAGGCCGGCGACTATTCCATCCTGATGGAAATCGACGACGAGCCGCTTCTCGCCACGAACCTGACTGTCTCGAACTGATCTCGCCATGCCCGCCTATCCTCGCACCGCCCGCCCTGCCCTTATCATCGGCTCCGTCGCCATCGACCGCGTCGCCACGCCCGACGCCCAGAGCGAAAACATCCTGGGCGGCGCAGCCAGCTATGCCGCCATCGCCGCCAGTTATTTCGCGCCCGCGCGCCTGGTCGGCGTCGTCGGCGGCGATTTCCCGAAAAAATTCCTGCAGCTTTACCGCAAGCATGGCATCGACCTCGCCGGCCTGCAGGTCGACCCCGCAGCCCGGACCTTTTTCTGGTCCGGCCGCTACCACGAAAATTTCGCCGGTCGCGACACCCTCGAAATCCAGCTCAACGCTTTTGAGCATTTCTCGCCCCAGCTGCCGCCCGCCTATCTCGACACACCATTCGTGATGCTCGGCGCCATCCAGCCCGCGCTTCAGCTGCACGTGCTCGACCAGCTCCCGCGGGGTAAGAACCGGCCCTTTGTCATCGCCGACACCTTCGACCTCTGGATCAACACCGCCCGCCCCGAGCTCGACCGCCTGCTCAAGCGCGTCGACCTTCTCGTCATCAACGAGGACGAGTCGCTCCTCCTCACCGGCCAGCGCAACCTCATCCTCGCCGGCCACGCCCTCAGGAAAATGGGCCCGCGCGCCGTCGTCCTGAAAAAAGGCGCCCATGGCTCGCTGCTTTTCCATCCCGGCGGTTTCTTCGCGCTGCCCGCCTATCCCGTGACCCGGCTCACCGACCCCACCGGCGCGGGCGACAGTTACGCTGGCGCGATCACCGGCTACCTCGCCTCGGTCAACCGCACCGACTTTCCCGCGGTCAAAAAAGCCGTCGCCTGCGCCACCGCCTGCGCCAGCCTCACCGTCGAAAGCTTCAGCGTGCACCGCCTCAGCTCCGCCGGCCGCAAGACCATCGACGCCCGCCTGCGCGAACTGCAGGCGCTGACACGGTTCTGAGAAAAAATCCGCAGGCGGAAGATCGGGCAAAAATAATTACATTGGCCTGCTAACCAGGCCCTTGTGATTTTTAAGTTAATCCGAATCAAATCATTATTGACAGATTACTCTGTATTATAGAGTACTCTGCTAATGAATATTTCACCTGAAGAAGCCGCCCGGGCATTGGGCGATATTGAAGCGTCGCGCACGACAATGCGCGTTGTTATCCGCAGCCATCGTGGCCACTACCATCTCTGGCTATGGGGCAGTATTTGGGCGGCGATGGCCCTGCTCGCCGAATATCTTGGCCTGCCCGGCATGAGAATCGCCAATTGCCTGGTGCTCGGCGGGTTCGCTGCCTCCGCCCTGATCATTCTCGGGCAAAAGACGCAAGTACGCTCAACGGGCCATAAGCGCTTTGTCGGCATGTTGGCGGCCATTGTCGTCTTTGCCTTTGTCTGGCCGCTGGTGCTTCGCGGGCCGGCAAACCCCAAGAGCGGCTTCGCCTACAGCGCACTTGTGTCTATGTTCTGCTACATCATGGCAGGCATCTGGTTCGACATTTATCTTCTCTGGGTCGGCCTTGTAGTCAGCGCGCTGATTCTCACCGGCTTGTTTTTCTTTCCAGCTATTTTCTGGTGGTGGATCGCTGTCCTGTGCGGCGGCACACTGATCGGCACCGGATTCTACGTCCGCTTCTTCTGGCGTTAACCGGTCACTCCCATGGACGAACTCGACGCTACCATCCATCAACCCGCGCGCCTGCAAATCATGGCTGCGCTTTGCCAGCTCAGCCCACGAAACCAGGTGGATTTCTCCTTTCTAAAAGCCAAGCTGGGCCTCACCGACGGCAACCTGGGCGCACATCTGCTCACACTCGAAGAAAAGGGTTACATCGCAGTGGAAAAAACGTTTGTGGCCCGCCGGCCAAAAACATTTGTGGCGGCCACGGCGGCCGGGCGGCGAGCGTTTGATGCCCATGCCGCTGCACTGAAGGCGATTCTCAAACCATGAAGATTTATTGCGGGCTATGGGGGCTGCTCGCCGTGACGTGCGGTGTTTCGCCCAGCCTCAAAGCCGAGCCGGCAAAAAATCCGGTCGCCCCGATTCCCGTCACCGGACAGCCCTTCGTCGCGGATTTCTATCATACGGAAGGCTCGCCAAAAAAGATGGGGATTTTGTTTCTTGGCGGGTCGGAAGGAGGGATATCCGTTCTTGGCACGCCAAGGTTCTTAGCCACCAACGGATATCCGGTATTGTGCCTGGCCTATTTCAAAGCCGAAGGATTGCCCGACTCGCTGGAGATGGTTCCGCTTGAGTATTGCGACAAAGCCATTGCCTGGCTGGAAGCCAACGAGGCAATTCAGCCCGGGGGAATTGTCGTCGTGGGAGGATCCAAGGGAGCCGAACTTGCCCTCCTCCTCGCCACACGGCATCCTGATATTGCCGGCGTCATCGCGATCGCACCGAGCTCGGTGGTTTGGCAGGGTCTTCCAAAAAAATTCTGGCCGGCACCGCCCGCCCGATCCAGCTGGAGCCTCCTCCAGAATCCAGTCCCTTTCGTTCCATATGATCGCAGCCGCTGGTTCAACCCTTTCGACAAGCTTGCCGTTTATAAACTCTACCAAAGGTCACTCACCCAAAAAGAAGCGGTGGAAAAAGCCACCATCGAGGTGGAAAAAATTCATGGCCCGGTACTGTTGCTCTCCGGCAATGAAGATGCGCTGTGGCCCTCCGCAGAGATGGGCGACGCCATTTGCGACCGGCTTAAGGAAAAGGGCTTTAGCTACAAATATGAGCATGTGAAATACAAAGGTGCCGGCCATACGCTAAGTGAATACTCCATGCTCGGTGGAACACCCGAAGGAAATAAGCAGGCAAGAATCGAGTCTCGGAACAAAATGTTGGAATTTTTGCAAGCGATTGAGCACAGCTCCGCCCCTGCAGAAGTGAATCAACCCGGCTCATAAATTTTCACGATTGAATTTTTCTTTGCGGACTGCGCGATTCTGCGCGAGACTGGTTGTTTTCCATGTCCGCCGATCTCGTCCAGCTCGTCACCCAAATCGCGCAGCGCGCCCGCGCCGCGTCGCTCGTGCTCGCGGTCGCGTCCACCGCGGCGAAGAACGCCGCGCTGCTTGAGCTGGCCGGATTGCTGGAGAAAAAGTCCGCCGACCTCCTCGCCGCCAACCAGCGCGACCTCGCCTCGCCCGAGGCCGCCGGCCTGCCCGCCGCCCAGCGCGACCGCCTCACGCTCAACGAGCAGCGCCTCGCTCACCTCGCCGGCTCCGTCCGCCAGGTCGCCACGCTGGCCGATCCTGCCGGCGAACTGCTCGAAGAAGTTTCGCGCCCCAACGGCCTGCGCCTCCGCAAAATCCGCGTGCCCATCGGCGTCATCGGCATCATCTACGAGGCGCGCCCCAACGTGACCATCGACTGCGCCGTGCTCTGCCTGAAATCCGGCAATGCCGCCATCCTGCGCGGCGGCAGCGAATGCTTCCATACCAATACCGCCCTCGCTGGGCTCGTGCAGCAGGCGCTCGCGCACGCCGGCCTGCCCGCCGACGCCGTGCAGCTCATCCCCACCACCGACCGCGCCGCGCTCACCACGCTGCTCAAACTCGACTCGCTGGTGCATTGCCTCATCCCCCGCGGCGGCGAGAGCCTCATCCGCTTTGTCGCGCAAAACAGCACCATTCCCGTCATCAAGCATTACAAGGGTGTCTGCTTCATTTACGTCGACCGCGCCGCGGACCTCGCGATAGCGGAAAAGATTCTCGTCAATTCGAAGGTCTCCCGGCCCAGCGTCTGCAACGCCGCGGAACAGCTCCTCGTGCACCGCGCCGTCGCGGAAAAATTCCTGCCCTCGGCCGCCCGGGCGTTGCTAGCAAAGAACGTCCAGCTCCGCTGCGACCCCGCCGCCGCCGCCATCCTCGCGCGCGAAAAGCTGCCCGCCACGCCTGCGACCGAGGCCGACTACACGACCGAGTTTCTCGATCTCATCCTTGCCGTGCGCGTCACCGACTCGCTCGAGACCGCGATCGCAACCATCAACCGCGACAGTTCCGCGCACAGCGACGCCATCATCACCGCCGACGAGACCGCCGCGAAGCAGTTCCTTGCCGGCGTCGATAGCGCCGCCGTCTTCTGGAACGCCAGCACACGTTTTCACGATGGCTTCGAATTTGGCCTCGGCGCCGAGATCGGCATCAGCACCGACCGCCTCCACGCCCGCGGCCCGATGGGGCTGAACGAGCTCTGCAGTTACAAATGGCTGGTCACCGGCAGCGGCCAGGTGCGCGGCTAGGCCGGCCCTGCCCTTTGCGCCAACAGCTCGCGGGCGATCTGCGCCCACTCAGCATCAAGGTCCATCTCCGGAAACTTCCGGCCGGCGCGCGCATACCAATAACCGGCATTGCCGTCGTCGCCTTCCTTGCGGTGCAGATAGGCGTGCACCCACGCGCCGGTGCGCGAAGCCTCCTCCTGGGCACACTCATGGGCCCGCTCCCAGTCGCCCCGGGCATCATGCCAGAGCGCCTGCAATGCCGGCGGCAGGCCCGCGGATGGCGCCGCCTCCGCCCGGACAGATTGCTGGAATTCTGCAAATGACATTTGCTACAGTGTGCGCGCGTCGTTTTTAATTTCAACGCCGCGCTTAACAACGATGCCCGCCACGCCCAAACCACCGACCGCCGACATTCTCCTCCAGCGCCTCGCGTGGGACGATCTCGACCTGGCGCATTTGCGCCGGCTGGTCGAGATGGCGCGCGACGAAGACCTCCATGGCCTGGGATTGCGCGTCCGCCCCGCCCACACCGGCGATCTTTCCACGGCCAGTATCTCCAGCATCGCACCGCGCGCCGGCACGGCCGATCTCGTCGTCCGCGAACCGCTCGTCGTCTGCGGCCTGCCGCTCGTGCCGCTCATCCTCTCCGTTTATGGCGGCCATGCGACCGCCCAGCTCCGCGCGCGCGATGGCGCCCGCCTGCCCGCCGGCGCCGTGCTCGCCACCCTTAGCGGCCATCCGCGCACGCTGCTTGCGGCCGAGCGCGTGATCCTGAATTTCCTCCAGCGTCTCGCTGGCGTGGCCACGCAAACCCGCCGCTACGTCGAGGCGCTCGGCACCTCCCGCACCCGGCTGCTTGACACGCGCAAGACCACGCCCGGCTGGCGCATGCTCGAAAAATACGCCGTCGCCTGCGGTGGCGGCTGGAACTACCGCCTCGGCCTCTTCGATGGCGTCATGCTCAAGGACAACCATCTCGCGCTGCTCGGCTCGACCGGCGACCTCGCCGCTGCCGTCGCCGCCGCCCGGCGCGCCGCGCCCGAACTGCCGGTGGAGATCGAGGTGGATGCCCTGGAACAGATCCCGCCCGCCCTCACCGCCGGCGCCGACGTCGTCCTGCTGGATAATTTCACGCCCGCACAGCTCCGGCGGGCGGTCGCGCTCATCGCCGGCCGCGCCTTCACCGAGGCCAGCGGCGGCATTACCTTGAAGACGCTCCCGCGCCTCGCCGGCCTCGGCCTCGATTTCATTTCGACCGGCGCCCTCGTGCACCACAGCGTGTGGGTTGACATCGGCCTCGACTGGCGCCGCTGACATGAGCCAGCCCGAAATCGTCATCCTCCGCGAACTGCTCGACCGCCAGCCCGGCTTCGTCTCCGGGAGCGCCCTCGCCAAAAAACTCGGCATGAGCCGTGTCGGCGTCTGGACGCACATGGAAAAACTCCGGGAGCAGGGCTTCGCCTTCAAGGCCGTGCGCAGCCGCGGCTACAAGCTCACGCGCCGGCCGGCCGTGCTCAACGCCTCGCTGATCAAAGCCCACCTGCGGACGCGCGCGCGCGACTTCTCGCTGGTTTTCTTTGATGAGACCGACAGCACCAACAGCGAGGCCGAGCGCCAGCTCGCGGCCGGCCTGTCCGCGCCATTTGCCGTCCTCGCCCGTCGCCAGACCCATGGCCGCGGCCGCTTCGGCCGCGCCTGGCACAGCGAGGCCAACGGCAACCTTTACATCAGCTTTGCCTTTCGCCCGCGCCTTGAGCCCGCGCGCATGCAGACTTTCACCCTGTGGATGGGCCTCAACATCTGCGAACTGGTCGCCAATTTCTGCCATCTCACGCCCGGCCTGAAATGGCCCAACGACCTCGTCTTCGCCGGGCGCAAGGCCGGCGGCATGCTGACCGAGGCGCGCGTCGATGCGGACCAGATCCGCGACCTCGTTTTCGGCCTCGGCCTCAACGTCAACTGCCCGCGTGAAGCGTGGCCGCGCCTCCTCGCCGCCACCGCCACCTCGCTGGCCGAGCAGGTGGGCGCGCCGATCGAGCTCAACCGCCTCGCCGCCGCGCTCATCGGCCGCGTGCTGCTCGCCTACACCGACTTCGTCGATGGCGACTACGCCAAGATCTTCGCCGAGCTGTGGAATCGCTACGATGCGCTTCGCGGCCGGACCGTCACGCTCGTCCAGGGCGACAAAAAATTCTCCGGCCTCGCCGGCGGCATCGACAATGAAGGCTCGCTCCTCCTGCGCACCGACGCCGGCAAGACCCTGCGCTTCCGCGCCGGCGAAGTGACGGTTGAAAAATAATCCGGCCATGGCCCTCCTCTGCATCGACATCGGCAACACCCACACGCACTACGGCGTCATCGCCACCGGCGCGACCGTGTTCCAGCGCGCACTGCCCACCCGGCTGCTCGACGATGCACGGGAGGGTCTCGGACCTTTGCTCGCACAAATCATGACCGAACACCCCGCGCTCGAAGGCGCGGCTTTCTGCTCGGTCGTGCCCGCCGCCACGGAAAAACTCAAGGCCCTGCTCGCCGCCCGCCCCTGGCCGCAACCGGTGTTTGAGCTCACTCATGAAAAAAAACTCGGCGTGCGCATCGGCTACCCGCGCCCGCGCGAGATCGGCGCCGACCGCCTCGCCAACGCCGCCGGCGCGCAGGCGCTTTTCGGCTCGCCGGCCATCGTCATCGACCTCGGCACCGCCGTGACGTTCGACATCATCACCCAGTCGCGCGGTTACGAGGGCGGCATCATCGCGCCCGGTGTCGAGCTCATGCGCCGCTACCTGCACGAGCAGACCGCCCTCCTGCCGCTGCTCGACGATTCGCTCGAAGTCACCCGCGCCATCGGCCAGTCCACGACCGAGGCCATGCGCATCGGCATGGTGATCGGTTTCAACGGCATGATCCAGGCGCTGCTCGACGCCGTACTGGCCGAACTCATCCCGCGCGGCGAGCCCCTGCCGCGCGTGCTGGCCACCGGCAGCAGCGCCGCCCTGCTGAAAAACACCCTCCTCCAGCCCTTCTCCCTCGTGCCCGACCTCACCCTGCGCGGCTTGGCCGCCGCCTGGCGGCTCAATTCCGCGTAAACTTTTCGGGTGCAGTCCGGTCAAACGGTTGTTCAACTTAGAGGCCATTTTCCACCGCATGCCCGCCGCTGACACCCCCGCCACGCCCGCCATCGAGGTCTCGCATCTCGTCAAAACCTACTCCGGAGTGACCGCGGTCAACGATATCAGCTTCACCGTGACCCGCGGCGAAATCATCGGCTTCCTCGGCCCCAACGGGGCCGGCAAGAGCACGACGATGCGCATTCTCACCGGCTATCTGCCGGCCACCTCCGGCCATGTGAGCCTGTGCGGCGTGTCCGTCGCGGCGCAGCCCGACGAGGTGAAACGCTTTATCGGCTACATGCCGGAAAACAACCCCCTGCCGGAGGACATGCGGGTCAGCGAATACCTTTACTACCGCGGCCGCCTCAAGGAGGTGCCCCGCCGCAAACTCGGCCCGCGCCTCGACGAAATCCTCGAGCTCTGTGATCTCAAGCGCGTCAGTCACCGGCTCATCGGCAAGCTTTCCAAGGGCTACCGCCAGCGCATCGGCATCGCCGAGGCCATCCTCGCCGAGCCGCCCGTCATCATCATGGACGAGCCCACCATCGGCCTCGACCCCCACCAGATTCTCATCGTGCGCGACCTCATCGCCAGCCTGCGCGGCCGGATGACCGTCATCATCTCCAGCCACATCCTGCCCGAGATCGAGGTGACCTGCGACCGCGTGCTCATCATCAACGGCGGCCGCGTCGTCGCCCAGGGCACACCCGCCGAGCTCCGCCGCGAAATCCTCGGCCATTCCACCTATCAACTTGAGCTCGCGGGCGAAATGACCGCGCTGCCTGCGCTGCTCGCCGGCGTCGAGCCCACGCTGAAAATCACCACGGTCGCGGGGCCGGATGCCACCGGCTTCCGCGCGCTCACGCTCACCACCCGGCGCGATGACGACCTCGGCGAGCCTCTCCTGCGCGCCCTCGGCGGACAGAATTTCCGCGTGCGCGCCATCAGCCGCGCCCACCCCACGCTCGAGGATGTTTTCCTCGCCGCCACGAAACGCAGCTGGGACGTGAAGGACGAACCGCGGAAAAACTAAGATGAAACATTTCTGGACCATCCTCAGCCACGAGATCCGCATGCTCCTGGTCAACCCGGCCACCTACATCGCAGCGGTGCTTTTCCTCGGCGTGATGGGCTTCATTTTCACCGGCATCCTGGAGACCTACAGCCACACCCCGCAGGAGCTTTCGCCCGGCTATGTCTTCTTCGAGCTCTTCTGGCTGCCGGTGTTTTTCCTGGTGCCGCTGCTGACCATGAAATGCCTGGCGGAGGAACGCCGCCTTGGCACCCTCGAAACCCTGCTCACCACGCCCGTGACCACCACCGAGGTCGTGCTCGGGAAGTTTTTCGCCGCCTACTTCCTCTACTGCGCGCTGTGGGCGTCGACCGGTGCATATTTTTACCTGCTGAGGCATTTTTCCAGCGACGCGCGCTTTCTCGACCCGGCCGCGGTCGTCGGCGGCTATGCCTTCATCGCGGTGTCCGGCCTGCTCTTCATCAGTCTCGGGGTCTTCGCCAGCTCGCTGGCGCGCAACCAGGCCGTGGCCGGGATCTTCGCGTTCGCGCTGCTCTTCGCGCTCATCATCGGCGTGCGCTACCTGGGCAGCGTGGAGGCGCTCACCACCATCACCGCGCTGCACCCGCTAAAGAGCGCCGTCGATTATGCGCAGGTGGCCCAGCATCTCGACGACTTTCGTCGCGGCGTCGTGGATACGCGGGAGCTGCTGTTCTACGCGAGCGGCACGGTGCTCGCGCTCATCCTCAGCATCCTCGGCGTCGAAACCCGGCTGCTGCACAGCTGACGCGCCATGTCCTCCGCCGAAAGCTTCCGCTCCGCCCGCTGGGTCCGCACGTTCAACTTGCTCCTGCAGGCGCTGCTCATGCTCACGCTTTTCGGCGGCCTCAACTACCTCGCGCGCCATCATGCCTGGCGCTACGACCTCATCGCCAGCCGCCGCTACGCGCTCTCGCCCGAGACCCAGTCCTACCTCCACCAGCTCACCCGGCCGGTGCGCATCGTCGTCACCTTCGACGAAAATTCCGACGACGAGGAGATGGCGCGCAGCGCGCACGACGTGCGCAGCCTGCTGCGTGAATACGTTTATACCGCCGAAGCCAACGAGACCGGCCGGATCTCCGTCGAGTATCTTGATGTTTACCAGCGCCGCCGCGAAGCCGAGCAACTCGGCGTCGAGGCAGCGGGCGACATCCTGGTCATCTGCGGCGAAAAACACCGCGTGGTGCACTTCAGCGACCTCTATCAGATCAAGGACAAGCGTCGCAGCGCCTTCCAGGGCGAGCAGGCGTTCACCGCCGCCATCCTCGATGTCGCCAGCGGTGACCGGAAAAAGATCTATTTTCTTTCCGGCCACGGCGAACAACGGCCCGACGACGTCGATCAGGGGCACGGCCTCTCCCTCCTTGGCGAGGAACTCCGCCGCCGCAATTTCGAGATCGAGATCCTTGATCTCGCCATCGCGAAAAAAATCCCCGACGACGCCGCGCTGCTGATCGCTGCCGGCCCGCAGGGCACCTTCAACCCCTTTGAGCAGGAACTGCTCCGCCAGTTCCTCGCCACGCGCGCCGGCCGCCTCATTCTGATGGTTGATCCCGGCCGCCCGTTCGGCCTGGAGAGCCTGCTGGCCGACTGGGGATTGGTCGCCGATGACGATCTCGTGTGCGACACGGGCGCCCAGAACATGACCGACGATGGCGACCTCCTGCTCTGGGCTTATTCTCCGCATCCCATCACCCAGACCCTCATCAACAACAACCTCCCCCTGCGCCTCGGTCCGGCTCGCACAGTGCGCGTCGATCCCAACCGTGCGCCTGAAGACAGCCTCACGGTCACCGTGCTGGCCGCCACCTCGCCCACGGCCTGGGGCGAACGCAGCTACCGCCTGCGCAGTCTGCCCGAATACAACGTGGGGGTTGACCTGAAAGGCTCACCACAAACCGGTGGCACCCTCGGCGTTATCGCCGCCTCCGAACGCGTCAGTGCCCGCGGTGCCAGCGGTGAAGTCCTTCCTTTCAGCGTGCGCGGCGGCCGCCTCGTGGTCAGCGGCACCTCGGAATTTGCCGTCAACAACCGCATCGCCAATGCCGGCAATCAGAATTTCATTCTCAATGCCGTCAACTGGGCCACCGACCGCGACATCCAGCTCAACATCCCCGCCCGGCCCATCGAGCGCTATCAGCTCTCGCTTAGCGAGATCGAGCTCGCCAAGCTCCGCCTTGGCCTGCTCCTGCTTCCGCCCGCCGCCGCCCTTTTGCTGGCCCTGCTCGTTTACTGGACGCGCCGCCGTTAAAACGTTCATCCTCCCTCCTGATGCGCACTAAAATCACGCTCATCCTCCTCTTTCTGAACGTCGCGCTCTTCACGTTCATTTTCTACGTCGAGCCGCATTTCGGCACGGAGGATTCCTTCCGGCAGGCCGGCAACCGCGTCCTGGGTCCCGAAGCCGCCAACATCATCGCCCTGGAAATTTCAAGCCGCTCGTCGCCCCAGCCGCTCCGCCTTGAAAAACACGGCGATGCGTGGCTGCTTTCGCAGCCCCCCGACTGGCCCGCCAATCCCGACGCCGTCAGCCGCATCCTCACCGAGCTCCAGACGCTCGAGCACAACACCAGTTTCCTGGTCAGCGACCTAGCCAAAAACGGCCAGACGCTCGCCGACTACGGCCTCGACCAGCCCCAGCTCACCATCAGCTTTACCTCCGGCACGGAAAGCGCACAGGCCGGCAAAACCTACACGCTCCGGATCGGGGCGGATACGCGCATCGGCAACCGCCTGTACATCCTTTCACCCGACGGCCAGCGCATCCACGTTGTCGGCCGCAGCCTCGCCGACAGCCTCACCCTTCCGCTCGATCAACTCCGGGACGATGCCCTCTTCACCATCCCTGTCTTCGAAGCCAGCGCCCTCACCCTGCAGACCGCCGGCCCCCCTGTGCGCATTCATCGCGAAGGCATCCGCTGGTCATTCGAAAGCCCCATCCTGGCCCGCGCCAGCAAGGTTGCCACCGAGCTTTCCCTCAGCGACCTCGGCACGCTCCGCGCCCAGACTTTCATCAGCGCGCGCGACGCCGATGACCGCACCGGCCTCGCCACCCCGACGTTGCGCATCACGATCGACGGCAACAAACGGCGCGAAACCCTCCTGCTCGGCAATCCCTTCACGGCCGGCACTGCGCCTCCCGCCGGCACCGCCGCGCCCGAGACGGTCTTTTATGCCAAGATGGACGACAAAGCTGCCATCTTCACCGTCTCGTTTCCCAACGACCTGCTCAAGAATCTCAAAAATGCGCAGATCGACCTGCGCGAACCGCATTTCTTTGATTTCGAGCCGCATGATGCCACCGCGGTCAGTCTCCGCGCACCCAATTTTCCCGATCTCGTCCTGCAGCGCCTTGAGTCATCCGCGGCGGCAAAGGACAACGCCCCCTGGCAAATCGTCAGCCGTTCCGCCGCAGGCCCGCAAACCCGACCCGCCGATCCCGCGGTCATCCAGCGCCTGCTTGAAAATCTTGCGCTGCTCTCCGCGAAAAAATTTGTCAGCGACGCGCCCTCCGCCGCCGATCTCGAAAGCTGGGGCTTCAATCGCCCCGAACGCGAGATCACCGTCACGCTGGCCCCTTCCGTGGCGCAACCCGCAACGCTCAATAACCAGGCGATCAGCCTCACCCTGCAACTCGGCCTCGGCACCGACGCTCAGGTCTACGCCCGGATGACCGGCGCCGATTCCGTTTATGCGGTCGATTCCGCCGTTCTTGCCGCCACGCCCGTCGTCACCCTGGCCTACCGCGACCGCCTGCTCCGCGCCCTTCCCGCCGGCGCACAAATCACCGGCCTCAAGCTCATGCGCCTGGCGGACAAAGCCATCCTCTACGAGAAATCCCTCGCCCCATCGGCCGGCAACTCCGCCCAGACGGACACTTGGGACACGGTTCTCGCCGCCCTGCCCGCTGACCGCCACGCGGCGCTCCAGACCATTCTCACCGCGCTCCGCACCCTGCGGGCAAAGAATTTTGTCCGCGATGATTTTCCACCCAACGTGACTGTGGCCGGCGAAAACCGTCCGTGGAGCTACCAGCTCGATGCCACCATCTCCCTCGCCGCAGCCAGCGGCGGGCCCGCGGCCGCCACCACCTTGCAGCTCTTCTTCACCGAGCGCGTCGGCGGCAGCACGCAACTCGCCGGTTCGCCCGAGTTCGGCGTCGTTTTCGAGGTCGAACAATCGTTCCTCGATGCCTTGTTCACCCTCACCACGCCGCCGCCAGCCACGGCCCCACCCGCAACGGAAACGCCCGGCGCCGAAGCCCCACCCCCAAAGTAAACTGCGTTTCCTTCCGTGACTTTGGATTTCCCCGGCCCTTGGAACATGGCGTTTGAGATTTCTCTGTGAAAGCCGTTCATCCGCTCTGGTCCGCGTGCCGTTGGTGCGGTGCATGCATGCTTTCGTTCGCCCTCTGGACGCTCTGGCTCCTGCTTGGGGTGCTGCTGGCGCTTCAACTCTACCTCCTTACCGCGCGCCAGCTCGCCGTGCCGGCCTTTATTTTGCGCGCGCTTGAGTCGCGCCTCGCCGCCTCGCATCTCGCCGTGCGCTTCGGCCACGCCACCTTCGATCCCTCCGGTCGCATCGTAGCCGAGGACATCCGCCTCGAATCGTCGGACTTCGCCGAGCCCCTTTTCACTGCCCGCGGCCTTTACGTGCGCCTCGACCCATGGGCCCTCCTGGCCGGCCATTTCGACCCGCGTGAAGTCCGCGTGGCCGACGCGGGCTTCTTCGTGCCCGCCATTCTTTCCCCCTCCGGCCAGACTGAGGCGCTGGTCAGTGGCTGCACCCTCGATCTCCTGCCGCACCACCAAACCATCGAGCTCGCCCAATTCACCTGCCGCGCGAACAACCTCGTGATCACGGCGCACGGCGCACTGCGCCTGCCAGCCAGCGCCAACACCGCCACCACCGGCGTGCTGCCGCTGGTCGATTTCTTTGCGCAAAACTATCCGCGCCTCAGCCGCCAGCTCGCCGGCCTGACCGAGGAACTCGCCGCGTTTGACGAACCGCTGCTCCACCTTGAGCTGACGCCCTCCGACACGCGCGGTGCGCTCGTCACGGCCACGCTCGGCGCGCGCGCGTTCCATCGCGAAACACCCTGGAGCCTGCGCGCCACCAACCTCCGCGTCACGGCCAGGGCGCCGCTGCTGGGCGTGGCCGCCGCACCGGCCACGCTTGACGTCAGCGCGGACGAGCTCTCCCTGCCCGGAGGCGCCAGCGCCCAGGTCGCCCGCCTGCACGTGCGGGGCGTCGCCTGGCCCGGCTTGCCGCGGTTCCTTCCCCGCAATATCGACTTTTCCGCCGCCACTCTCGACGGTTTTTCGCTTCATGCCGCGGATCTGCTCGCGCGCATCACTCCGGGCGCGCCGGACCCGTTGTCGGATGCGCGCATCGAGGCCGCCATGCGCCTCGCCGGCGAGCCGGTTTCACTCCACGCGGAAACCGATTTGAAAAAGCAAAGCGCCCTCGTCGGTTTCGACGCGGCCATCGCACCCGCGCTGCTCACGCCGATCTCCGCGTGGCTGCACAGCGACCTGCCCAAACTCCTTGTGTTCACCTCGCCGCTCGCGCTGCGCGGCAGCGCCAGAATCTCCGCAGGCTGGCGCTTCGCCAGCCTCTCCACCTGGCTCGAAGCCGGCCCTCTCGAGGTGCAAGGCGTCCCGCTCGACGCCGTGCGCGGCCAAGTCAAACTCTCCGGCCACGAATTGAGCGCAACCGACGTCGTGTTGCATCAGCACGACAATCTCGTGTCCGGCAGCTACACGATGGATACCTCCACGAACGACTACCGCTTTCTCGTCCAAGGCAAGCTGCGGCCGCTCGACATCAACGGCTGGTTCACGTCGTGGTGGCCCACTTTTTGGAAAAATTTCGCCTTCTCCCAAGCCCCTCCCGCCGCCGACCTGGATTTGCACGGCCGCTGGGGCGACGCGCGGCGCACCGATGTCTTCGTTTTTGCCGACGGGGCGTCCCCCGCCGTGCGCGGCGTGCCGTTTGACCGCGTGCGGGTGATCCTGCACATCGCGGATAATTTCTACGACGGCCGCGAGGTGTTCCTCGCGCGCGGCGCGCGCACGGCCCGCGGGCATTTCACGCGCCTGATCGACGTGGTGCAGGACACATGGCAACACATGGAATTTGATGTGACGAGCAATCTCGACCTGGCCGAATGCGCGCGGCTCTTCGATGATGGCGAGGACTTCATCGCGCCCTTCAAATTCGCCCAGCCGCCGACGCTGCACGCCACCGGCGTGCTCGACAGCCCGTCCTCACCCGGCGGCGCGCACCAACGCGTGCAATTCGTCGTCGCCTCGGCGGGCGCGTTCTCGCTTTTCGATTTTCCATTCAGCGACGCGTCGTTCGACGCCAGCCTGCGGGACAACGACATCGACCTGCCGCGCATCAACGCCACGTTCGCCGGCGGGGCGCTCAACGGCCGCGCGCGCCTGACGGGCGCGGACAGCGTGCGCCGCCTGCGCTTCGACCTGCATCTCTCCGGCGCCAGCCTCGGCCGCGCCATCACGACCGTGGACGATTTCATCGCAAAGCAAAAAAACCAGCCTTCCGACCCGCCCACGCAATTCATCCAACGCGCCACCGACGTCCGCTTGGACCTCGCCGCCGCCGCCGAGGGCCGCTACCACGATCCGCTCAGCTTCACCGGCAACGGCAGCGTGGAAATCGCCGGGGCGGAGCTCACCCAAATCCATCTTTTCGGCGCGCTCTCGCAACTACTGAGCTTCACCTCGCTGCGCTTCACCAAGGCGCGGGGAAATTTCAACATCGAGCAGGCCAAACTGGGCTTCACCGAGGTGAAGGCGACGGGCGCCAATTCCGCCATCGACGCCAAGGGCGACTACTTTCTCGACAAGAAAACCCTCGATTTCAACGCCAAGGTCTACCCTTTCCAGGAAAGCAAGTTTCCCCTGACCAATATCGTCGGCCTTGTGCTCACCCCGGTTTCTGCTGCACTCGAAGTCAAGCTCACCGGGACACTCGACAAGCCGGCCTGGGCCTTCGTTTTCGGCCCCACAAATTTCATTCGCAAGCTCACCCAGCCAAAATCCAACGCACCCACCGAAAAGCCTTCCCCGACCTCAAATGAGGGCGAAAACATCTCGCCTTACTTAATTCGCTAATTTGTTAGATTTTATAATTCAACATCTTGCACGTGAATTAACAATACTTTCATAAATCGCTTGGCCTGTGAAGGCATTCAGTATTTACTAGGGTATTCCCCCCAATGACCGCGCCGTCTCATTTGTCTCAAGCAAGATGGCTTCAGCGCATTTCCATCGCGCTTATGCTGGGGCTTTGCGTGCTTGGCGCGTCAATTTTGGCCAATGGATTGGTGAATTCGACCGGCTTGGGACAAGCCAATCCCTGGGCTGCCTCGATGAAGGCGAATGCCGCGCTGGCCGTGCTTCTCCTAGGTCTGGTGCTTTTGGCGATCGAGCTCGGCCATGCGGCGGCCGGCTGGCTCGCCCTGCTGCCCGCGCTCATCGGTGCTCTCACCCTCGCTGAGCACGTGTTTGGCCTCAACCTCGGGCTGGACGATCTGCTTATGCGCGATCAGCCGTTTGCCGACGTCGGCGCATCCGGCCGCATGCATTCGATGATGTCCCTCTGCCTCGTGCTCGCCGGCGCAACGCTCGCATGGAAGGCCTTCGCCCCATTCTCCCTCGCCCGCATCCTCGGCCAAGCCTGCGTCGGCTCGGTTCTGGTCTCGATCGGCTTCTCCACCCTCATCGGCTGGGTTGCCAGCCTGCCTGCGGTTTACCATTGGGGCTCGACCCTGCCTATGTCGCGGATCGACGCCGTCGCCTTGGTGCTGCTGGGCCTCGCCCTTCTCCTCATGGCATGGCGGGAAAACGAAGCGCTCACCGCCGAACCGCCCGCCTGGCTTCCCCTGCCGGCCGTCATCTTCTCCACCACCCTCACCCTCATCTTCTGGATCGGCCTGCGCGAACGCGAACTTCTCTACCTCGGCACGGACACGCAAATCGCCATTAACAACCTGGCCGGCGCTGTTACCCATGAGCTTGACCGCCAGACGGATGCCTTCGAGCGCATGGCCCGCCGCTGGGGCCAGATGGCCGACAACTCCACCGCCGTGTGGGAGACCGACGCCACCACTCAGCTCGCGGCCGGCGAGTCGCCCGGCTGCGTGGCCGTCGAGTGGGTGGACACCTCGCTGCACACACGCTGGATTTATCCGACAGGCGGCAACGAAGGCGCAGTTGACTTCGATCACTCCACCGACCCGGCGCGGGCCTCCGCCATCGAGACCGCCCGCCTGAACTCCGCGCCGGTCATCTCCGGCACCGCGAACCTGTCCAACGGCGGACAGGGGTTTGTGATCTACGCACCGGTTTATCGCGGCCGCATGCTGACGGGTTTCGTGGCGGGCGAATTTGTCTACCAGACATTTTTCAATGCCATTACGCGCCGGCTAAATCTCCCCGCAGACTATCGCTGCGCCCTCGAGATTGCCGGTGCGCGCGTGTATGAGATCAACGCCCGCGACGTGCCCCGCAGCGACCCACACACCCTTGACCAGGTCTTCAGCATCGCCGACCGGCGCATGCGCATCACGCTGACGCCATTGCCCGAGTTCCTGCAGCAAAATCGACGTTACCTGCCCGAACTCGCCCTTGCCGCCGGCCTCGGCATCACCCTGTTGCTGGGCCTCAGCGTCCACCTCGCGCGCAGCGCCCGCGCCGGCCAGCACGCGGCCGAATCTTCCAACCGGAAGCTTCTCGCTGAAAACGAGGAACGCCGCCGGGTCGAGGCCATGCTCAAGACCAGCGACGAGCGCCTGCGCCTCGCCCTCGACTCCACCCAGATCGGCATCTTCGAATGGCAGCTTTCCACCAATAAATTTTACTACAGCCCCAGTGTCCTGGCGATGCTCGGCTACGATCCGGCCAAAAAGCCGCTCAGTCCCGAGATCTGGGCCAACCTCGTCCATCCCGACGATCTGCCAGGCTGCAAGGAGGTCTGGAGCCGGCAGCGCCGCGGTGAAACCCTCTTCATCGACCCTGAATACCGCGTACGCATGGCCGACGGTTCCTGGCGCTGGGTCTATGTGCGCTCACGCGGCCTCGCGCCCACAGGGGCATCCAACGCCCCCACGCGCATCATCAGCACCATTCAGGATATCAATGCGCGCAAGGAGGCCGAGCAGGCCCTACGGAAAAGCCAGGCCGCCACGCGCAAGCTCTCCCTTGTCGCCGCCAAGACCGACAACCTCGTCGTGATCGGCTCGCCTGATGGCCGCGTGGAGTGGGTCAATGAAAGCTTCAGCCGGGTCATGGAGTATGCCCTCGAGGATATCGCCGGCCAGAACCCCGTCGACTTCCTCGTTGGCGCGGAGACGAGTGTCCGCACCGTCCGTCGCATCCGCGCCGCCATGGCCCGCGGCAAGGGCTTCTCCACCGACATCATCAACTACTCCAAGTCCGGCCGCAAATACCACCTCTCGCTCGAAATCCAGCCGGTCTTCAACGAAGCCGGCCTGCTCGAAAACTTCATCGCCATCGCGGCCGACATCACCGCCCGCGTCGAGATCGAGGCCAATCTCCGCCGCGCCAAAACCGAGGCTGATGCCGCCTCGCGCGCCAAGTCCGAGTTCCTCGCCTCCATGTCGCATGAAATCCGCACGCCCATGAACGGCGTCATCGGCATGACCAGCCTGCTGATGGAGACCCCCCTCACGCCCGAGCAGCGCGATTACGTCCATACCGTCCGCTCCAGCGGCGAAGCCCTGCTCACCATCATCAACGACATCCTCGACTTTTCCAAGATCGAGTCAGGGAAGATGGAGCTTGAAAGCGTGCCCTTCGAGCTGGCCAGTGCCATCGAGGAGGCCCTCGACCTCTTCGCCATGCAGGCGGCCGCGAAGAAACTCGAGCTTTCCTACGCCATCGACCCCGCCATCCCGGCCTGGATCTCCGGCGACGTTACCCGCCTCCGCCAGGTCCTCGTCAATCTCGTCAACAACGCCGTGAAGTTCACCCCTTCCGGCGCCATCTCCATCGAAGTCCGCCTCCATCCCGATTCCCCGCCCACGCTCGCCCTCGCGCAGGACTCCGGCGGCCCTTTCCCCGCGCCGTTCAAGCTGGAGTTCATTGTCCGCGACACCGGCATCGGTATCCCTCCCGACCGGCTCAACCGCCTTTTCCAGCCCTTCAGCCAGGTGGACTCCTCCACCACGCGCAAATACGGCGGCACCGGCCTCGGCCTCGTCATTTGCCAGCGCCTCTGCGCACTCATGGGCGGCAGCATCCATGTCGACAGCACGGTGGGCAAAGGGTCCGCCTTCGCCTTCACCCTCCTGACCGAGCCCGCCTCCATCGGGATGGACCTCCCCGACCAGGTCCTGCCCGCCCCCCTCAAGGCCGGCCCCATCCTCCTGCTCGAGGATGAGGACATCAACCGGGCCCGCCTGCAGAATTTCTTTGCCGGCTGCCGCCTCACCTGCCTCGGCTGCACCGGCATCGCCGAGGCGGAAGAGCAGCTGGGAAAAGCCCCGTTGATCTCCGCCGCCCTGGTCGACGCCGAGCTGCTCGAAACAGCCGACGCCCAGGCGCTGCGCGATCACCTCATCGCCCTCAACGTGCCCCTGCTCCTGCTCCTGGGTCCGGGCCAGCCGCCGCCCCCGCTCGAAACGAACAAGACCGACCTACAGGCCTGCCTCAGCATCGCCAAGCCGATCAAAACCTCAACGCTCGTGCGCAGCCTGCACCAGCTCTTCCGCCATGGCGGAGATGCCGCCGCCGTCGCCGATTTGCGCCCGCTGTCCGACGACATTCCGCTCGAAATCCTCGTGGTCGAAGACAACACGGTCAATCAGAAGGTCGCCCTCCGCCTGCTCGAACGCCTTGGCTATCGCGCCGACACGGTCGGCAACGGCCTCGAAGCCCTCGTCGCCCTGTCGGCCCGCCATTATAACCTCGTCCTGATGGATGTGCAGATGCCCGAGATGGACGGCTTCGAGGCCACGCGCACCATCCGCAGCCGCCTGCCCGCGGAGCACCAGCCGAAAATTGTCGCCGTCACGGCCAATGCCCTCAAGGGCGACCGCGAGCTCTGCCTCAACTCCGGTATGAACGACTACATCACCAAGCCCATCAAGCTGGATGAAATCCGCAGCGCCATCCGCCGCCAGTTTCACGCCCCCGTGAAAGTGAAAAGCGACGGCAGCGAGGAAGCCTAGCGCACTCGCGGGCGCAGCTCCGCGATTTCGCGTGCGTGCGCCGCATCTTGCGCCAGATTGCGCAACTCGCCCGGATCGTTCTCCAGGTCAAAAAAAAGCCAGGGCGTGCCGTCGGGATTGAGCACCAGTTTGCGCCGCGGCGTGCGCATCCCGCGCCACACACGATCACACTGGTGCGGCACCCGCACCACGCTCGGCATGGAGATTTGCGCCTCCGCGCGCCCGCCCACCCACGTGCGGCCTTCGGCCCACGCCATCGCCATCGCCGGCAAATCCACCAACGACACCGCGGTCTCCTCGCGCCGGGCACCTTCCGCCGGATGCCGCAGCAAAAACGGCACGCGCACACTCTCCTCGTGCGGCCAGCCTTTGCGAAACAGCCCGTGCGCACCGTGCATGTCGCCGTGCACCGACGTGAAAACCACCGCTGTGGTCTCACGCGGCACTTCCATCAGCAGCCGGCCGATCGCCCGGTCCGTCGCCTCGATGTGCGCATAATAACCCGCCAGCTCGCGCCGGGCCTGCGCCTCGGCCTCACCGTCGAGCGGCACGTTGGCCGGCAGCAAAATCTCACGTGCATCACGCGCCATCACGCCCGCCGACGGCGCCTCATACGGCGGATGCGGCGGCTCCAGGCTCACCACGCAATACCACGGCTGTTTCCTGGCTTCCGGCTTCCGACCTCTTTCCTCCCCGCTCATCCATTCCGCCGCCCGGCCACATACGACATCCGATTGATAACCCGGAAATTTCTTCGGTTGCGGCAGGCGCGAGCCATGCAGCCAGGGATCGTTGAGCAAAAATCCGCTTTCGAATCCCTCCCAAAATTCAAAGCCGCCGCGCGCCTCCGGCGGCACGATGATCTTCGCGTGTGCCTCGCCTACCAACGGCACCGCCGGATCGCGCTGCCATAAATGCCATTTGCCGAAAAACGCCGTGGCATAGCCGCGCGCGCCCAGTTCATGCGCAATCGTCCGCGCGTTCACCGGCAGCGGATCAAAATAATCGCGCACGCCGTTCTCCGGCGAGGGCACGCCCGTGAGCATCGCCGCCCGCGCGAATGGCCCGAACGGATGCGGCGTCACCGCCTGCGTAAAGTTCAGGCTCTCCGCCGCCAGCGCATCGAGGTACGGCGTGCGCGCATTCGCATCGCCCGCGTAGCCGCACGCCTGCGCGCGCCATTGCGTCGCCACGATCCACAAAATATTGGGGCGGTCACCCATGCTGGCTGATTGGATAGCCACAAAGCGGTACAAAAGGATATAAAAAGCACCACGCCCATCTCCAAATGTGCCTCAGCCGCCAAAACCAACAGCCGCCGTTTCCATCACCTTTGTCCTCGCACAGGCCATTTTTTTGGCGCCGGGCGATCCTTCCGCGGGGCAAGACGTTCATCTGAACTGCAGCCGAATCCAAATGGATCCAGCTTTTGCCCTTGATCGTCCCCCACGGATCGATGGTGCGATTGCAGGAATTCATTTTCATGCTTAAGTAGCAGCCGATGCAAATTGGCCTGGACAGCTTCGCCGCCGCCCTCTCCGACCCGACCACCGGTGTCGCGCCCAGCCCGGTCGCACGCATGCAAAACCTGCTCGAAGAAATCGAGCTGGCCGACCAGGTCGGCCTCGATGTTTTCGGCATTGGCGAACATCACCGGCGCGAATTCCTCGATTCGTCCCCCGCGGTGATCCTGGCGGCCGCGGCGGCGCGAACCCGCCGCATCCGCCTCACCAGCGCCGTCAAGGTCCTGAGCGCCGACGATCCCGTGCGCGTCTTCCAGGATTTTGCGACCCTTGACCTGATTTCCCAGGGCCGGGCCGAGATTGTCGTCGGCCGCGGTTCCTTCACTGAGGCGTTTCCGCTCTTCGGCCTCGACCTCGAGGACTACGATTCGCTCTTCGCCGAAAAACTGGATCTCCTGCTCAAGATTCGCGATCACGAACATGTCCGCTGGTCGGGCCAGCACCGCGCGCCGCTGACAGGCCAGGGCGTTTATCCCCGGCCGCTGCAGCCTTCCCTCCCCATCTGGATCGGCGTCGGCGGCACGCCCGAGTCCTTTGTCCGCGCCGGCACCCTCGGGCTTCCGCTCATGGTGGCAATCATCGGCGGCGAGCCTCACCGCTTCCGGCCGCTCATCGACCTTTACCGCAAGGCAGGCCGCCTCGCCGGCCACGCGGCCGAAAAGCTCACCGTCGGCATTCACTCCATTGGGTTCCTTGGTGACACCGATAAACAGGCCGCAGACGACTTCTATCCGGGCTATGCCCAGACCTTCACCCAGATCGGCAAGGAGCGCGGCTGGCCGCCCACCACGCGCGCGCAGTTTGAGGCCACGCGCGGGCCCAAGGGTGCGTTACTGATCGGCGACGCGGACACCGTGGCGGAAAAAATCCTCTACGTGAATGAAGCGCTGGGCGGCATTTCCCGACTCACCTTCCAGATGAGTGTCGCGACATTGCCACACGCCAAGCTGGTCCGCGCCATCGAGATTCTCGGCGCCCGCGTGGCTCCCATCATCGCGAAGGAACTGGCCCCCGCCCGCACCTGACGGGGAAGATCGGCCGATCTTCCGCCCGCAGCCTCCCCGCCTTATTTCAAAGCCTGCTCGGCTTCTTCCGCGGTTTCGCAGGTGACTGTCCGGACTTTGCCCCGATAGTGGACAATTGAAAGGATGTTCAGGCCGATGTCCCGGGCTGGATCCGGCAGCACCCGCACGATCAGACCGACGCCCTGCTTGCCGCAAAGATCCATGAGTTCGGCGATCTGCGGCGCACAATCGAAGTCCATCGCTTCAACCTGGCCCCAGTCCGCCAGCAAGGCGAAGCCCGGTTTCATCCCCGGCAGGAGCTCCCGGCCCTTTTCGACCGCCGCCTGCATCGCCGTCGCGGTCACGTGTCCGGAATATCGCGATCGCAACAGATTGCGCGCGAGATCAACTTCCACTGCGAACACCGGCTTCGTTGTCATGCGTAGATTCGTTTATGCGGCCTCAATGATTAAATGGGCGCACGCCCTTTTTATTGCCTCAGCCATAAGTCAGCCGGATTCCCGGTGTCGACCTTGATCATCCGAACCGAGTGTGTTTTACTGAGTGGATGTATGTTGCGACCGAGAAATTCTACGACCGCCCGGCACGTTTCTCCTTTTTCAGCGGCAACCCGCCCTTCCGCAAATCCGCCGCATGGATGGACATCACCCCATTCGCCGCGCATCGCATTTAATCCCAAGGCCCCCGTTTGAACCGACCGGTACCCAGGCATGAGCATTGACATCGAATCCTTCCGCGTTCGCGAAGGCCGCACGGTCAAGCTGAAGAGCTGGCCCACGCGGGTGAAGCCATTCTACAAGTCGAAGCACGACTGCGGGAAACTCCTGGCCGGGCACGTCGAAAAGCTGAGCGCGCGGCAAAACCTGCTCTACGCCCATGATCGCTACGCGCTGCTGCTGATCTTCCAGGCGATGGATGCCGCCGGGAAGGACGGCACGATCAAACACGTGATGTCCGGCGTGAATCCGCAGGGCTGCCAGGTGTTCAGTTTCAAACATCCCAGCGCGGAGGAACTGGATCATGATTTTCTCTGGCGTACCACCCGCTGCCTGCCGGAGCGCGGGCACATCGGCATCTTCAACCGCTCCTATTATGAGGAAGTGCTGATCGTTCGTGTGCATCCGGAGATCCTGACCGGCCAGAAACTGCCGGACGAGACGCTGGGAGACGACGCCTTCTGGAAACATCGCCACCAGTCAATCAACGACCTTGAAAAGCATCTCCACCGCAATGGCACGCGCGTCGTGAAATTCTTCCTGCATCTGTCGAAGGAGGAACAGCGCAAGCGCTTCCTCGCGCGCATCGACACCCCTGACAAAAGCTGGAAATTCAGCCAGGCCGACGTCGCGGAGCGCAGGCGTTGGAAACACTACATGGCCGCTTACGAAGCTTGCCTGGACGCCACGAGCACGAGGCACGCGCCCTGGTATGTCGTCCCGGCCGACGACAAGGACAACGCGCGGCTGATCGTCTCGCAGGTGATCCTCGACACTCTCGACGAATTGAAGATGAGCTACCCGGCGCCGGACAAAAGCCGCCGGAAAGAATTGCGCTCCATCCGCAAGCTTCTGAAAAAATGACCTGCGCCAAAGATCCGGCGTGAACGCGCCCACCGTCATTCCCCCTTCCGCCACGCCGGCGATCCTGGGGATTTTCGCGCTCACCTATCTCGGCATCGCAGCCGGCCGCGTGCCGGGCTTGAAATTGAACCGCACCGGCATCGCCTTGCTGGGCGCCATTGCGATCATCGTTTTCTCCCGCCTGCCGACGACGGCCGTGGTCGGTTTCATCAACTGGCCCACCATCCTGCTGTTGTTCGGTTTCTTTGTCCTTTCTGCGCAATTGCGCCTGTCCGGTTTTTTCGACCGGATCGCCGGCGCAATTTCGGCGAGGCTCGAGAATCCCGCACGGTTTTTGTTCACCTTGATGCTGGTGGCGGCGGGATTGTCGGCGTTCCTCAACAACGACGTCGTCTGTTTCGTGCTGGCGCCGGTCGTGGCGGCGGCCCTGCTCCGCCGGCAGATCAATCCCGTCCCGTTTCTCATCGCACTGGCGGTGGCCAGCAACATCGGTGCGGCCGCCACCCTGGTCGGCAATGCCCAGGACATGCTGATCGCGCAGGTGGCGGGGCTGGATTTCGGCCATTACTTGCTCTGGTGCATGCCGCCGGTGCTGCTTGCGCTCGGTTGCGCCTACGCGCTCATTTGGACCATGTCGCGCCACAACCTCGCGTCCGCTGCATCGATCCCCGCAAGCGTGGAGCCACCTTCCCCTCCGTTCAACCGCACCCACACGATCAAGGGCCTGGTCATCCTCGGATTGGTCATCGCCTTCTTTTTTTCACCGATGCCCAAGGAAATCATCGCCCTGACCGCCGCCGGGATCCATCTCGCCAGCCCGAAATTTCGCACCGAGGATCTGCTGCGGATGGTGAATTGGTCCGTGCTGGTCCTGTTCATGGGATTATTTGTGGTGACCGGCGCATTCCAAGCCACCGGCTGCGGCGAGCAGGCCGTGCAGTGGCTCGCTCACGCCGGATTGAATCTCCAGTCGCCGTCCATCCTGGCCGTCATGACGGCCGCACTGTCCAATCTGATCGGCAACTCCGCGGCCGTGATGCTGCTGTTGAAAGTGGCCGATGCGGCTCATCCGCCCATGGCCTACGTGCTGGCGCTCGCTAACAGTTTTGGCGGCAGCCTCATCATCCCCGGCAGCGTGGCCAACATCATCGTCGTCCAGCAGGCGCGCGAAATGGGGATCGATATTTCCTTCCGCGACTTCGCCCGCCTGGGCGTGCCGGTGACGGTGGCCGCCATGGCCAGTCTGCTGGCATGGGTGGCGCTGATGAGTTGAGGCCCATCCATGAATTTACAGAACCGCAATCCCGCACCTTTCCACCCACCCGACCATGCCCGTTGAATTCAAGGACTACTACGCCACGCTCGGCGTGACCCGCGAAGCCAGTGAGGAGGAAATTAAAAAAGCCTTCCGCAAGCTCGCCCGCCAATACCATCCCGACGTGGCCCGGAACAAAAAAGACGCCGAGGAGAAATTCAAGGAGATCAACGAGGCGAACGAGGTATTGAGTGATCCGGTCAAACGTAAGAAATATGACCAGCTGGGTGCGAACTGGCAGGAGGAAGGATCGTTCTCGCCGCCACCTGGCCGGCGGCACAGTGGCGCGCAAAGTCCTCCTGATGGGCAGGGCCCTGAGTTCCATTTCGGCGGCACAGGCTTCAGCGACTTCTTCGAGCAGTTCTTCAGCGGCGCCAGCCGCCATGGCTTCTCCGGGGACGAATCCGGTTTCGGCGATGGGAATGCCTCCGGCCAAAGACGCCCACGCCGCGGCAGCGACATCGAAGGCGACATTCTCGTCACGCTGGAGGAGGCCATGCGTGGCACCGTGCGGCCCATTTCGCTGCAGATGACGAACGCCCGGACCGGCGAGGTGGAGACCCATTCCTTCCAGGTCCGCATTCCACCCGGGGCCACGGATGGCCGGCGCATCCGGGTACCCGGGCAGGGCGAACCGGGACAGGCCGGCGGCAGCGCCGGCGATCTTTACCTGCGGGTGCGTCATTCGGCCCATCCCGAGTTTTACGCCCGCGAGGCGGATCTCTATCACGAACTCGCGGTGGCGCCGTGGGAAGCTGTGCTGGGCGCTGAAATCGTGGTGCCGACGCTGGATGGCTCCATCAAGCTGCGCATTCCGCCCGGCACGGAACCCGGACGGCAATTGCGCGTGCGCGGCCGCGGCCTGCCCAAGGGCAAAAGCAGCGACCGCGGTGATTTCTACGTCATCGTCGACGTGCATCTGCCGACCAAACTCAGCACGGAAGAACGCGCCCAATGGGAAAAACTGCGCGGCCTCTCCACCTTCAATCCCCGAACTACGCCGCCGGCCTGAGACCATGAAAAAATCCAAAAAAGCCGCTTCTTCCGCACCACTGGTTTTCGAACCGGATCTGGATGCCGTTTACACGCTTGAAGTCGTCGTCGAACTGACCGGCGTATCGTCACAAACGATTCTCCACTATCAGGAGCAGGGCCTGATCTCCCCGGTCGCAGCCAGCGGATCCGGCGTCCGCCAGTTCAACGACGAGGCTCTGCGCACCCTCCGCCGCCTCGAGCATCTTCGCACCCGCTACGAAATGAACCTGCGCGCCCTTAAATTCACGCTCGGCCTGCTCGATAAGATGGAATCCCTGCAGGCCGACCTGCGGGCCCGGCGGTAAATCCGGGAAGCACAATTTCGTCTTCCCGGGATGTGATGGAACGTTTTCAGATCAGGCGGAATGGCCGGGTCCGGCATGAACGACCGCGCAGGAAAACATCGTGAAGCTCAGCGCGCCGGCCGGCGCGCCATTTTTTATTTCAGGCAGCCCAAAAAACGAGTGTCTCCCCATGCTCAGGGCCGTGGCGCATACGCATCGATCTCTTGATCGTGACCCTTGCAGAAGGCATCGCCTTTGTCCGTGAAGCTCGGGTAAGGCGTTTTTTGCATATCACTTGCATTGACATGCCGGCCGGCCAAACCTCGGCTCAACTAATACCCCATGAAAAATAAACTCCTCCGTCCGCTGGCTTGCGGCTTGTTCATCCTGTCCACCACCACCCTGCTGCGGGCCGATCATGAGGCCGACCGGCGCAATGAAGTCATACCCGTCGGCCACACGATGCACCCGCCTCTGCATCGGTTCAATCCGCCCCTGAACCGCTTCATCGCGCCCCTGGCCTCCGCGGGTCCTACCGGCTACACTCCCCAACAGCTCCGGCACGCTTATGGATTCGACCAGCTCGGCACCACGGGATCAGGACAGATCATCGCGATCGTCGATGCTTACGGCAGCCCCACCATGCAGGCCGACCTGAACACGTTTTGCACCGCTTTTGGCATCCCGAGCACCACTGTCGCGATTTATTATCCGCAAGGCCAGCCCGCCGTGAACAGTGGCTGGGGAAGCGAAACCTCGCTCGACGTAGAATGGGCGCACGCCATCGCCCCCGGTGCCACGATTGCGCTCATTGCCGCCAAGTCCGATTCAACGGCCGATCTTTTCGCCGCGGTCGATTACGCCGTGAGCCTCGGGGCGAAACAGGTTTCCATGAGTTGGGGCGGCTCGGAATTTTCCACGGAAGCGAGCTCGGACTTCCATTTCAACGTCCCCGGCGTGGCCTTTTTCGCTTCCGCCGGCGACGATGGCGCCGGCGCGGAGAGTCCCGCGAGTTCCCCGTTTGTGGTCGGCGTCGGCGGCACCACCCTGCATCTCGATTCCTCGTCCAATATCAGTTCGGAAACGGTGTGGTCGGGCAGCGGCGGCGGCCTGAGTGCGTATGAACCGATCCCGAGCTACCAGGCGGGCTGGCTGAGCGGCAGCAAGCGCGGCATTCCCGATGTGGCCTATGATGCCGACCCGAACACGGGCGTGCCCATTTATCAAACGGGGGCCGGCTGGGCGCAATTTGGCGGCACGAGCATGAGCGCCCCGCAATGGGCCGCGCTCTTCGCCCTCGCGAATTCCCTGCGGGCGCAATCGATCGGCTCGGCTCCGGGCGCCCTCTACTCGCTCGCGAATGCGAATTATTCGGGCTACTTCCGCGACATCACTTCGGGAAGCAACGGCCATGCCGCCGGCCCGCGCTACGACCTGGCCACCGGGCTCGGCACTCCCCTCGGCAACCAGCTCGTCCTCGCACTGGCCGGAGGCTCCCCCTCGCAGGCGGCGACGCCGGTCTTCTCGCCCGCGCCCGGCACTTATTCGAGCGCGCAGAATGTGACCCTCACTTCAGCCACCAGCGGCGCGTCCCTCCGTTATACCGTGGACGGCAGCACGCCGACGGAAACGCATGGCACGGTTTATTCCGTCCCCGTGAGCATCAGCGCCACCACAACCCTCAAGGCCATTGCCTACAAGAGCGGCCTGGGCGACAGCACCGTCACCAGCGGCATCTACACCATCGCCACCGGCAGTGCACCCATCAACCTCGAAGCGGAAAATCTCGCGCCCGTCGGCACCGGCGCGACCGTCAGCATCAGCAATGACGCCAACGCCAGCGGCGGCGTGGTCGAGTTCCTCAACTCCACTGCGGCCGGACAGTCAATCACCTTCACCACCCCCGGCATTCCCGCGGGCACGTACCAGGTCCAGCTGCGCTACAAAACCAACACGTCCCGCGGCCAGCACACGGTGGCCATCGATGGCACACCGGTCGGTGGCCCGATCGACCAGTACGCGAAGACGTCGGCCTATGTCACCGCCACGCTCGGCAACGTGACGTTCTCCACCAGCGGAGCGCACACCATCGTCATGAATGTGACGGGCAAGAACACCTCCGCGACCCAGTTCTACCTCACCGCGGACGTGTTCACGCTGACGCCGCAGTCCAGCAGCCCGCCGCCAGCCGGAGCCCCCAACTTCAGTCCTGTTGGCGGCACATATTCCACCGCCCAATCGGTGACGATCACGTCTTCGACCAGCGGCGCATCCATCCGCTACACCACCGACGGCAGTACGCCCTCGGAAACCGCAGGCACGCTTTACTCCGGCCCGGTCAGCATCAGTGCGACGAGCACGCTCCAGGCCCTCGCCTTTGCCAGCGGCTTCACCGACAGCACCGTGAGCAGCGCAACCTATACGATCAGCACGGGTGGCGGTGGCGGAGGCACGACCGTCTCCTTCGAAGCGGAAAGCCTCACCTACACACCCAGCGGCGCGACGGCCTCGGTGCAGACCGACACCAACTCCAGCGGTGGGAAGTGGGTCGAACTGGCCGGCAACAGCGTAGGCGACTCCATCAGTTATGCCGTTCCCAGCGTGACAGCCGGCACCTACCAAGTGCAGATGAAATGGAAGGGCAACACCTCCCGCGGCATCCTGCAGCTCTCCGTCGACGGGACCAATGTCGGACCCACGCTCGACCAGTATTCCGCGGCCCAGTCATATCCGACGACCACCTTCGGCCCGGTGACTTTCAGCGCAACGGGCACGCACACGATCAAGCTGACGGTGACCGGCAAGAACGGCTCCTCGAGCAATTACCAGCTCTCCTCCGACAAGTTCACCTTCGTTGCCCAGTAGTCCAAAGGCGGCCCCGGCCCGATTGTGTTTTAAAGCCGCCCTTGATCTCATCCGGCCACAAAAAAACGAGCGCCAGACCGGCGCTCGTTTTTTGTCATTGGGTTTATCCAATTTTAAAACGGTACGTCCTCGTCGATGCTCTGGCCGGCGGGAGCCGCCGGTTTGGCGCCAGAAGCACGCGGCGGGGGCGAGTGACGATCGGGCGTGGCCGCGGGATCGGCGCCTTCCTCGGCACCTGCGGCAGGAGCGCCGCCGGCACTGGCGCCCGGACGGCCCAGGAACTGGACGTTATCGAGCACGATCTTGAGCTTGCTGCGCTTCTGGCCGGACTGCTTGTCCTCCCATTGGTCGAGCTTGAGGCGGCCCTCGACCATCGCGGGGCTGCCCTTGGTGAGATATTTCGAGACGAGCTCGCCCTGTTTGCCCCAGGCCTCGATGTCCACGAAAGTCGTCTCGTCGCGCGTCTGGCCCGACTCATCCTTGAACTGGCGGTTCACGGCGAGGCCGAACTGGCAGATGGCGGTGCCCTTGGGGGTCACGCGCAGCTCGGGGTCACGGGTCAGGTTGCCGATGAGGAAGACTTTGTTGAGATAAGCCATGGGAGGGGCGTGCGGCGGGGCGGGACGCTCAGACCGACTCGACGAAGGTGCGGTAAATATTCTGGTTGAGGCGGAGGCGTTCGCGGAGCTGCGCGGGACCCTCGGCGGGCGCGGAGAAGTTCACCTGCACGTACGTGCCGGCGGGGAACTTGGCATCGGTGACGCGCACGAAATCCTTGCGGCCGAGGTTCTCGACGGCGGAGACCTCGCCCTGCACGGCGGCGATGTCCTGCTTCACGCCGTCGATGATCTGGTCGACGGAGTCTTCCTTGCCACGGTTGTCGAGGATGAAGGTGGCGCGGTAATTACGTTTGGTCTGGGTCATTTTTGTCTCTGCGGTTGAGTTGATTCATGGCTTGCGCGGCGCCGCTGTCAATGAGCAGGTCGAGGCCGGCAAGGGTGTGGTTCAGGTTTTTTTCAATGAGGGAGCGTTCTGGCGGGGAAATTTTTCCGAGGACGAAGTCCTTGAGATCCATCTCCGCGGGCGACTTCGGGCCGATGCCGAGGCGGTAGCGGATGAAGCCGTCGCCGAGGTGCGCGAGGAGGCTGGCGACGCCGTTGTGACCGCCGTCGCTGCCGGTGACGGTCACTTTCAGGCGGCCGAGCTCGATCGTGAGGTCGTCGTAAACGGCGATAACGCTGGCGGACGCGAGCTTGTAGAAGCGGGCGAGCGCGGCCACGGCCACGCCGCTTTCGTTCATGAACGTCTGCGGCTTCACGAGAAGCCAGGTGACGCCGCGGGCTTTTTCCCAGCGGGCGACGTGCGCGTCGAACTGCGGCTGGGGCTGCCACGCGAGGCCGTGCTTCTGCGCAAAGGCGTCGAGCACGATGAACCCGAGATTGTGCCGGGTGTTTTCGTACTCGCGGCCCGGATTGCCCAGGCCGGCCACCAGCGCGATAGACATGACTCAAAGAACGTGCGGCGCGGCCCGCGGCGGTCAAGCCGGGGCCGCGTGCGAATGAGATTACTTCTTGGCCGGAGCCGCGGGTTTGCCGCCGGCCGCGGGAGCTGCGGCCTTCGCATCGCCCTTGCCGGCGGGGGCGGCCCCGGGCTTGCCGGCCGCAGCCTTCGCGTCGCCAGCGGCCGGAGCCGCGGCCTTCGCATCGCCAGCCGCGGGAGCAGCCCCGGCGGCCGGAGCCGCAGCGGCGTCGCCAGCGGCGGGAGTCGCCGCGGCTTCGACGGCCGCGACTTCTTCCTCGACGGGCTCGACACAGGAGACGACCGGCTGGTTTGGATTGTCCAAAAATTCGACGCCGGCAACCGCCTTGAGTTCGCTGATGTGGAAAGTGTCGCCGACTTTCAGCTCGGTGACGTCCACCTCGATGACGGCCGGAAGATCCTTCGGCAGACAGCGGATGCGCACCTGCTGGGTGGGCGTCTCGAGCACGCCGCTCTGGTTCTTCACGCCAAACGATTCGCCGGTGATGCGGATCGCCACGCGGATCTCGAATTTCTCGTCGGCCTTCACTTCATGGAAATCGACGTGCAGGTAACGGTCGGTGATCGGGTCGCGCTGCACTTCCTGGAGAAAGGAGAGCGCCTTGTCGGTTTTCTCGGCCTGCTGAAGCTCGATGAGCACCGCGCGGCCGCCGACGGCCTTGAGGAGACGGATGAACTCCGGCACTTCCACCGAGAGCTTCTCCGGATCGGCATGCTTCCCGTAAAGGATGGCGGGAATGCGGTTGACCTTGCGCAGGCGGCGGGAGGCACTGCGGCCCGTCTGGGCGCGGGACGAAACGTTAAGCGTGAACTGTGTTTTCATGGTTTTCTTTCCCCCTGTCGCTCCGGAATTGAAGGCAGGCGTAGTTGAAAAAGGGGAACGAGTTGATACGACCGGCCCGACCGAAGGCAACACAAACTTTGGGCCTTCCCGACGGCCTACCGGGACGGCTGCACCGGGGCTTGGGCCTTCATCAGGTTGTTCCGGGCATCCGTATAATTGGGCGCCAGGCGCAGGGCCTCTTCATATTGGGCGATGGCCTCCTCCCGCCGACCCAGCAGGAAGAGCGCACTGCCCAGGTTGTTATGCGCCTCGGCATACCCGGGATCGAGCCGTACGGCCTCCTCGAAGCAGGCCCTGCTTTGATCCAGCTGGCCGGTCTGAAAGAAGGCCACGCCGAGGTTGTAATGCGCCTCCGCATAGGCCGGCTTGAGCCGGATGGCCTCCCGGTAGTGGCTCATGGCCGGGCCGGTCTGGCCCGTGGCGACCAGCGCATTTCCCAGGCCGTTGTGGGCTTCGGCCAGGAGCGGATTAATCCGCAAGGCTTCCGTGTAGCGCTTGATCGCTTCGTCCATCCTGCCCGTGCGCGCCAGGGCCAAGCCGAGGTTGTAACGGGTGCCGGGATCGTCGGGCGCCAGTTGCATGGCCGCTTCGTATTGCTCGATGGCCTCGGCGCTTCTTCCCGCGTCGACCAGGGCGTTGCCCAGCTCGTTGCGCGCGCGCAGATTGCCCGGGCAGCGCGCCACCGTGTCCGTCCAGATGGTCACTTCGCTGCGGTAGTCCTGATTTCTTTCGTAGGTCAGCAGACCCAGAACCAGGATCAGCGCGCAAAAAATCCAGCGGCTCGCGCGCCGGGCAAAAACGTCGATGCCCATGACCGTTCCCGCGATGACCGCGGCCAGCGGCAGGTACATGCGGTGTTCCGCCATCGTCTGGGAAACAAGCGGAACGATGCTGGAACTCGGAGCCAGAATACCAAAAAACCAGGCCCCGAAAAACCCCGCCGCCGGCCGGCGCCAGAGCGCGTAAAGCGTGAGCCCAAGCAGCGCGAGCAGCAGAACCGCCTGCGGCAGGACCGGCCCGAGGCCGGGCACGATTCGCCCGCCGTAATCAACCACCAGCGGATAAGGCCAGAATGCGAGCCGCAGATAATGCACGACCGCTTCGCATTGCGTGAACGCATAGGACCATGGCGTGACGCCGAGACCGAATCCGGCGGCGTTGCCGCGGCTTCCGCCCGAATGCACCACCAGGCCGGCGAGCAGCAGCCACGTGCCGGCCAAGCCCAGGTAAGTCGCCCCGTGCCGGTGCCAGGCGGCCCGGAACGAGCCCGACAAAAAGGTGCGGTCGTAGAGCAGGACCATCAACGGCGCGGACACCATCACTTCCTTGCTGCCCATGCCGAGCAGGCACGCCAGGACGGCCAGCGCATGCCAGCCCACCCGGCGGCCCGAACCTGACCCCGGGTTGACGGCTTTTTCGCCCGGAGCCGCTGCGCCGGGATTTTCTGCGCCGCGAATAAAACAATAAAGCGTCAGCAAATAAAAAAGCGAAACGATCGACTCCGTCCGCTGCACGATGCAGGTCACGGTTTCCGTCTGCAGCGGATGCAGCAGCCAGAGGCCGGCCACGGCGAGGGCGGGAAAGTCGGAAGCCGCGGGATTCACATCGCGGGGATTCGTCCCCGGCCGCCTGGCAGGCGCGATGCGCCGCAGCGTGCGCCGCACGATGCCAAACAGCGTCAGCCCCGCGCAAAGATGGATCGCGAGGTTCGTCAGATGATAGCCCGGCACCGACATGCCGCTCACGGCATAGTTGAGGGCCAGCGAGAGATTGATGATCGGCCGGCCGCTGACGCCACCCGTCGGCGGCGGCTGAAGCACGTCCCCGATCGGCCACAGTTGCCGGATGGTCGCATTTCTCAGGATCGCAGGCCGGTCATCGAAAAAAAACGGCACCCGGAAGCTGTCGCTGTAGGCGGCGATCGTCAGCAGAACGAGAACCGTCATGGCCACCGGCACAGCCCAGGAAGGCGCGGCGGGGAGAGGCCGCGCGGGCTGGGTCTGCACCTTGGAATACCTTCTTGCCGCCGACATGCCCCGCACTGTGCGATGCCTCCGCTTGTCCGGTCAAGATTGGGAGTCGCGAGCTCCGGGTGTAAGCAAAAGCGTGATCGCTGCGGCAGCCGAAGGCCTTGGGCTTCATCGCTTGAGCCAGCAAAACCACCCCTCGCTTCACGCTTTGCGTTAAAATTCAACCGCTTTGCATCGAGTAAATCCGCCCTGCCCTTTTTGCTTGCCGGAGATTGGGCCACGCCCGTAGTAATGGCCCCTTTGACGGTTGCGAAATAGGTGTCGGACGCCTGCCCTTGGCCATGTTGTTTTCTTCAGCGGATCGCTCGATCCACCGTGGAAAATGACGGTGGCAAAGCCCGGCGGCCCCTCCCCGCCCGCTAATCTTCAATCTGATTGCCCGGTAGCTCAGTGGCAGAGCAGGTGACTGTTAATCACTTGGTCGCTGGTTCGATCCCAGCCCGGGCAGCCATTTTAATCAACGAGTTGCGGAAGCTCGGCGTTTTCGCGAAAAATCCCATGTCCGGTTTTTAGAGTCCTAAAATGCCGCATGACGCAAGCGTACCGCCGCTGGATAGACTTAGGACTCAGATTCGGTTCGCAGCGATCCAACATGTCGATAAGTGTTTATGAGCGCGCCCGTGGGCGTGGCCTTCGTGCTGACGAGAGCGAGCTCGCGCGCGTTGACACTATCCGAAAAGAGGCGTTTGCCCCGGCCCAGCAAAACCGGGTAGACGATCAGCACAACCTCGTCGACCAGTCCCTGCCCGAGCAGTATAGACGTCAGCGTCGAACTTCCCCAGACGATCAGGTCGGGGCCGTCTTTTGACTTGATGCCGCGAACACCCTCTATGATGTCCGCGCCCAGGTCCTTGACCGGACCCCATCCGAGGCTGTCCGGCCTGTGGGTTGCAACGTATTTCGTTGCGGCGTTCAGCCTGTCCGCCATCGGACTGTTCCCGGCCTTCGGCCAAAAGCCGGCCCAGAGATCGTAGGTGCGGCGGCCAAGCAGCAGATCAAAGCTCCTGCCTTGCGCCTCAAGGACGGCCTCCAGCCCGGCCGGGGTTCGATACGGTGCCGTCCATCCGCCGTACGCGTAGCCATCGTCGTGCTCGATCACGCCGTCCAGCGAGATATGTTCGAATACCCTGATCTTTGTCATTCTGAGTCTTCTCCGGTTGGATATTTTGCCTGCTCGGTTCTTTCCTCATTAGATGCTGCGTTGCCTCGGGCCCCCCAATGGATTGAAGAGATCCTATGTTATGGTCACTGGAGTCACGATTGTTCTGTGGCATCCAGCGAGCACGCATTTCCAACGGAATCTTGATGCCTATCCACAGACTGAATCAATGGCATTTCTGATGGGACGCGTTTTTAGAATGGATCAAAAATGTGCGTTAACCCAGCCGCGCGATCTCCCCGTTAGAATGACCAAAGCCATGGCGGCTCGCCTCTTCCACCGGTCGTCCCCCTTGCCCCACTTTCGCCCTAACCGCATCCGCCGGAACTGGCCACCTCCGGCGCTGTCTGCCGGCCGCCTCGCGGCGCAATTTATCTTCATCCGCGCCGCCGCCGGCTTCTTCCGAACCTAGGCTGGTTCCAACGGCGGTGACGCGAGGGCGAAGTTTCGACCGCGGGGCTGGAGGTCCACATGAAATCCAATCCTATGGCGCGGTTTGCAACGAGAGCGGCTTGGTCCGCCCTTTTTTTGAGCAGTGTGCCGGTCCTGGCCGAATCGTTTCGCGTCCTGACTCCCGATCCTGTTCCACCCGGCGACTATCTCAGCCCGAGCGGCATCTCGGCGCGGGACAACGTGATCGCCGGCACCAGTTACCCCTTCTTCGTTGGCCGGCCCTGGTTCGCGCAGGCCTTTCGCTGGACCAAGGCGGGCGGCGCGGTGGGTCTCGGCTTTCTTCCCAACGGAGAAGGCAGCGATGTCTCTGGCATGTCGCGGCGGGGCGACGTGATTGTCGGCACAAGCTATCAACTCCCCGGCGAAGGAGACCCGGTGCCAACCCCGCAGGCCTATCGCTGGACCGAGGCCGGCGGAATGGTCGGCCTCGGGGCCGACAACAGCTTTGCCGGTGCGGTCTCCGCCGATGGCGACGTCGTGGTGGGCGAAGTCGCCATCGCGCCGCAAGAAGGCGGGTTTGAACATGCGTTCTCGTGGACGCAGGCGACCGGCCTGCAGGACCTGGGCACCTTGGGCGGCGATTACAGCGCGGCCGCCGGCGTTTCATCCAACGGCGATGTGATCACGGGCGTCGCCGCCAACGCCGAGGGCGAATGGCTGGCTTTCCGCTGGACCCAGCTGACCGGCATGGTCGGGCTGGACCTGCCGCCGGGCGATGACCTGTGCGAGCTGGCCATCGTATCGGCCAATGGCCGGGTGATCGTCGGCCAGACCGAGAGTCTGGATGTTGGCGTGACGCATTCGTTCCGTTGGACCGAACGCCACGGACTGGAAAACATCCCCGCCCTCTCGCCCGGCCAGCAGATCAGGGCCGTGGCGGTTTCAGACGACGGCTCCGTCATTGTCGGCGCGGCGATGGCCGGAAACAACTTCCACGCCTTCCTCTGGACTAAAAAAGAAGGCACCCGGTCGATCCAGGACATCCTGATGCGGAACCATAAGCTGGCTGCAACCCTCGCGGGCTGGACCCTCACTGATGCGAACGCCGTTTCGCCCGACGGCCGGAAAATCGCCGGCCTGGGCACCGATCCCAACGGCAACCAGCAGGGCTGGGAGGCGGAGCTCCCGGACGAACGATAACCTGATCCCCTACTCCCGCCGCTTTTCCCGCCATTGGGCAATGGCGGCGACGATTAAGAAAATCGCCAAGCTTTAAATAAAACATGCCGCAGGCCAAAAGCCGCGGCCTGTTTTGCGTACGCGAATCGCTGATCCGCTCAGAGATGGAGCAAGTCGCGAAGGGCTGCTTTTACCTGTGCATATTGCTCGCTGGTGAGGCTGCCGAGCTTTCGGGCAAGTTTGTGCCGGTCGAAGCTGGCCATGCCTTGCACATTAACGGCCGAATGTTTCGGCAGCCAGCGCGGCTTTCCAAGATCGACCTCCCCGCGCTGGCCGCGTAACTGCGAAGTCAGCGGAGCCACAATGACCAGCGATCGGGCATCCCCGCCATCCGGGTAGGCGAGCACCACCACCGGCCGGCTTTTCTCCACCATTCCCAGTTCGGCAAACCAGACCTCGCCCGGCAGCGGTTCAATAGGCACCGAGGGAGTCTTTCCAAACGGTTGCCTGCTCCTCCGAGGTTAAAACACGCTGGGGATGGGTGGTGATGGCAAAGGGCAGGTCCTGGCGCAGCTCGACTTGGGCGAGCATCAGGTTGAAGGCTTCTCCAGGCTTCAGCCCGAGCCGCGAAAGGATTTTTTCCGCCCGTGCGAGGCGGGCCTTGGGCACGCGGGCTCGAAAAAGAGTGGTGGAAGCAGCCATGCTCAAAAGTGCTCAAAACGGCTCAGATTGTCAATCAGCGGGTATTTGTCCCCGGCCGGTTGGGTGATGGACAGTTCCTCTTGGCCCAACTGAAAAACTTAAGACCTGCCCCATTCTGACGCCTCCTAATCGTCTTCGATTTCGGGCGGCTTGATGGCGGTGAGCAGGCGGTCGAGTTCGGCTTGGGTCGGATTGCGGATGGAGCGGACGGTCAGGATCGCCTCGCCCGCCGGGAGCGCGACCCTGGTCTGGGCGTTGACCGCCAGGCCCAGCACCGCTGCGGCCAGGGGGGAATTGTGCGGCAGGCATTCAATCCCCGACTCCGGGTCGCTCGCCGTCTCGCCGTGCGTGGTCACGAGAAACGTGAAACGGTGTTCCCGTTTCGTCGCCACATCCTGCTTTGCGATCACGGCCACGTGCCCGACTAGCAGCGTGTCCGTCGGTTTGGTGAGCCAGGTGGCGGGATCGACTTCGATGAAGGTGTTGCGGGCGACAAAGCGGTCGAGCGCGGTCATCTTGCGGTCGACGGCGCGGATGGCGTCCTTGGCCGCCTTGAAACCAAAGTTTTCGCGCAGGTCGCCCTGGCTGTGCGCCTCAACCTTGTCCTTGACCAGGTCAACGCGCTTGCGCTTGAGCGCCTCGAACTGCTCGGCCAGCACGCGGTTGTAACCCGGCCGCACGTAGATCGTGGTGGGCGCCGGAGCTGGGATGCGGAAAATCTTTTTTCGGTGCAGGGGCATGCGCGACAATCCCACCAGACACCCCGGCAGCCCATGGTGTCAAAGTCAGACCGCGGGTTCCTCCGTGTGGCACCCTCGAATTCAAGAACGAATAACCTGAGACTGGCCCCGTCCCATCTCCTCGCAATGAACCGTTCGAGCACGAGGCTGCCCACCCTTTTGTATTTTAACTATGAATACAAAATCAGGTAAAAAATAAAGCGTGACCCCTTTCAGGCCGTCCATCAGAAAGCTCAGGGTTGACCCTGTCGGATTTACCTAATGGTCGCCCAAATTGAGCCGGCTAGACGTCACCAAATCGATGTTCACCGAGCAGAGAGCCTTATGGATCTACGATCAGTATCGATGGCTGGAACGATGCCTTCCCCGGCGAAGGAAGGCGTTGCGATTACCGTTGGTTGTTCCGACCGCGACCTTCTTCCCCGAGAGGTATACCAATACACATGAATCCGCTGAACAGGTATTCAATAGAGTCCGTTCTTTGATGGGGATGGGGGCGTGGGATTGCGCATTTGTTCAGAAGGGTGGCGAAAAACGGCAACTGACCCGAGCGCTACAGGAGTCTGGCGTACTAGGTGAAATCCCAACTCCCGGAGAACCGGCGGGCACATTTTCTGTGCGAGAGCGGGTTACGATTACCTATGCTCCTCATTTGCTTGCCGATCCTTTGATCTTGGTTGCCGTGGTGGCGCACGAGCTAAGTCATTATCTTCTTGCGACAGCTGCCGAAAAGCCGGCGTGTTCGAAGGAGGACATGGAGCCGTTGACTGATCTGACGGCCGTGTTCGAAGGGTTCGGCTTATTTTCATGCTATGCTGCCTTCCAATTCAAGCAATGGACTGACGTTGGTACACAGGGCTGGTCGGTAAGTCGGTTAGGTTATATGACCGAAGCGGAGTTCGCATTCGCAATTGGAGTCTTTTGCGTACGTAACGAAATCGACCATGCCTTGGCGGCTAAATATCTAAAGCCGAATCCCCGGCAGGTCTTTCTAGATGCCTTAGACTATGTAGATGATCTTGAGACGAATAGAAAGACAATCGACCCACCTAACGCCACGACCTGGGTTCGGATTGTTGGCGTGCCGCCGGGCGAAGCACCGGCTGAGATCCGCGAAGAGTGGCTGGGACTTGCTTTGCCATTGGCTTTTGGCCGTAGCGGCGCATGCCAACTCAATGTTCAAGGTATCCTAAGTCGAACCGGGAACCCGGAGCCCCAGATGGGATACGTTGTCTTGGTGGAAGATGCAATCGACGCTCTCGAAGAAAAATCACCAAAGGCGGCCGCGTGGTGGAGATCGAATACTCCTCAACTTGTTTCACGCGGTAGAACTTTCTTATTTCAGGAAGCCGTCTGTGAGCTGATTGGTCCAAAGCTCTAGAATGCTGCCGCAGGGCACCGGAAGCGCTGCCATCCGATCAAGCCGTCACCAATGAGGAAAAAGCCATTCTTTGAGCGAGTCCGACGGGGTCATGTCTTGACTCTTGACCACTCGATGAATCCGCGGGGCCCGTTGCTCTCCTGCCAACAATCAAGACATGACCCCACCCAGCTATCGCGGCCGTCCGATTAGGCCACCAGAGCAGGTGACTGTTAATCACTTGATCCGTGGTTTGACTCTAACTCTGGCAGCCATTCGACACGCCCCTTTGTTGCTTGCTCATGGCAAGCCAGCACATTCCACTGCGTGTAAAGGCGCAAGCCTTTGCCCACCAATACGTCGAATGCTCTGATCAAGCGAGGACACGCATGGTAATATATCTCATCTCCAGTTTGTATCCTTAAAACGTGGTCCATACGGCCTCCTTACGTTCTTCCGATCAATCAATGGTGAACCCACATGCTAAAACGACCTCAGCTAAAGTATCATCCGGGAGGTCACCCCGTCCTCAGTAAGGAGGATATCGATGCATACGCGATGCAGTTTTTGAAAGCGTATTTCGCGTCTAACGTCTGCAATCCATCCAAGCTTTCGGCAACCGAGCTCCTCGAACTTGTCCGAGAACAAGACGGAGTGACATATACGATCAACGATCTTGGACACGAATCCCTTAGAAAGCTGTTAGGCCGGATTTATCCGACCAAGAAACACATTCTCTTAGACACATGCCTTACTCAAGACCGGGTGATCTCCTTTCCTTTTGTCGCTGCACATGAAGTGGCCCATTGGTTGTTACACCGCGACTGCGATATTACGGCAATTCGCGCACAAGAAAGCTTTCCAGATGACCACGACGAAACAGAAAAAATTGATACTTTTGAAATCACCTGGACCTCTCTTCAGCGTATAGAGTGGCAGGCAAATAAACTTGCGGCAGCATTTCTGATTCCAAAAAAGGCCGCCATCCACGCCATTTACGCACTTCAAACCGAATTCGGGATCAACACGCGAAAAGGAATCATCTATAAAAACGCGAGCCCGGCTGGTTCTATCGAGACCTATGCGCAAATCGAGAAGGTCGCAGCTACGTTTGGTGTATCAAATACAGTAACCCGAATTCGGCTGAAGGATTTAGGCCTATATCACGAACAATCACCAAACATGCAGCGACCCGATCGTACAGCCAGGAACCCGTTCTCTTCGGTTGATGACATGCCGAAACTCTAATGCTTGCTGCATGCCGTGATTGCTTAAATGGCACCAATACCGCCAATGACTTATAAAATTATGAGTAATAGCGTAGATATGTCAGCCAGATATCGGGTCACTGCTCAGTCTCAAAATATTCATACTTGAACAAAAAAAGGGCGCAGGTAAAAAACCCGCGCCCGTGCTAATAACTCCGGCGACTTACTTAGTCTTAGTTCTTTCCTTCAGATGGTAAGTTTGTCCGGATTCTAACGGTGGTGGAAGCGGCTCGTGTTTGACCACGGTCCGCTCCACCCCCGTTTTTCCTCCACGAGGCCCAATGATCTCGTAGAGACCCGATACAGGCGCGTGTTGGCCTGGTTTTAGATTTTTGCCCATATTGTTGATAATAGTGTCACGCCGGGCTCGCCTGAATGACTTACCTACTTCGGTCGACGAGCGCAAATCGCAGCGCGCTTGAGGCGCGCGTCAAGAGCAAGTTGCGCGCAATTCCTTCACGGGGTTTTCCCAGGTCATGTCCATTCATCACACTGCCAGAAGACTGCTACTCTGGCGTTTCCTGACCGGCCGCATGCAATTCCGGCGACAGCTTCGGCTACGTTTCGATTATTTCACGTAATATCGACCGGCCTAACGGTCACGACTCCGCGCTGTCCCACGCCGTGACGACGACGAGCGCGATGAGAGTGATGATGACAATGGGCAGGTTCATAAAAATTGATAACGTTCAGTGACTGGCGACGGATGCCTGGGCCTTGGCCGGGCGGCAGAGAAAGGCAGCAAGGGTCGCGCCAATCAGCACGAAGCCGAGCACGTGGAAGCAGTCGTTGAAGGCCATCAGCGTCGCCTCGCGCCGCACCACGGCATCGAGCGCGACGACGGCCTGCTGCCCCGCGGTGTAGGCGTCGCTGCCGGCGGCCATGAATTTCTGCGTGAGGGCCGCGAGCCGGTCATGCGTCAGCGGATTGTAGGCGCTCACGGCCTCGCCCAGCCGGTTCGAGTGCAGGCGTTCGCGCACCGTGAGCAGGGCGGACAGCAGCGCGATGCCGATCGAGCCGCCGAGGTTGCGCACCATGTTGAAAAGGCCCGAGGCGGCGGCCGTCCGCGCGGCCGGCAGCCCCGCCGTGGCCAGCGCCGAGACCGGCACAAGGATGAACGGCTGGCCGAGCGAGCGCACGAGCAGCGACCAGCGCAACTGGTCGTGGGCAAAGTCGGCCGACATCTCCGTGTTGAGCAGGCAGCTCACGCCGAACATCAGCAGGCCGTAGGCGATCAGCCAGCGGACGTCGAAGCGCTTCATGAACCACGGCATCAACGGGATAATGAGCAGCTGCGGCATGCCGCCCCAGATGAGCGTGGCCCCGATGTCCGCCGCGCCGTAGCCCTGGATGGTGCCAAGGTAAAGCGGCAGGAGGAAAATCGAGCCGTAGAGCGAGGCGCCGAGAACAAGGTTGATGACCGAGCCGAGGCCGAAGTTGCGGACGGCGAAGAGCCGCAGGTCGGTCACGGGTTTTTTCGCACGCAGCTGCCGGATGACGAAGAGCGGCAGCGCCACCGCCGCGATCACCGCAAGCCGGGTGATGAAGGCCGAACCGAACCAGTCATCGCGCGTGCCTTCCTCGAGCAGCGTGGTCAGCGCGCCGAGGCCCAGCGCCATGAGCAGGATGCCCCACCCGTCGGCCTCGCGGAGTTTTTCCCAACGCGCCGGCGTGGATGGAAAGCCGTACCAGACGGCGCCGATCAGGACCGGGCCGAAGAGCAGGTTGAGATAAAAATTCCACTGCCAGCCCCAATTGTCGGTCAGCCAGCCGCCGATGCTCGGCCCGATTGAGGGCGCGAACATGGCCGAGAGGCCGAAGAGGGCAAAGCCGATCGCGTGCCTGGCCGGCGGCAGCATCTGCAACACGGCGGTGAAGCCGAGCGGGATGAGCGCGCCGCCGAAAAATCCCTGCCCGGCGCGAAAGACGATCATGCTGCCGAGGCTCCAGGCCTGGCCGCACAAGGCCGAGAACACCAAAAACAGCGCCGAGGTGATGATCAGGTAACGGCGCAGGCCGAGGATCGAGGCGATCCAGGCCGTCAGCGGGATGACGATGATCTCGGGCACGAGGTAGGCGATCGAGATCCATGAGCTCTCGTCCAGGGTCGCGCCGATCGCGCCGGAAATGTCGCGGATCGAGGCGTTGGTGATCTGGATGTCGAGCACCGCCATGAATGCGCCGAGCATGCCGCCGAGCGTGCCAATCCAGGCCCGGGTCGAGCCGGGGACCACGGCGGACGTCGCTGGAGTGGAGTTGGCGTTCATCGGCGGAGGCGCGGGCGGTTCGGAACGAGGGCCGATCAGCGGCGGACGCTGACCTTCACGTTGGCGGACAGGCCGGGCGACAGGCGCGCGGTCGAAGCATCGGCAGAATCATCGGCAAACAGGATCTTCACCGGCACGCGCTGGACGATCTTGGTGAAGTTGCCGGTGGCGTTATCGGGCGGCAGGAGCGAGAACTTGGCACCGGTGCCGGGCGAAAAACTTTGCACCACGCCGGTGAAGACACGGCCCTTGACGGCGTCGACACTGATCTCGGCCTTTTCACCGGGCTGCAGGCGGGCGAGCTGGCTTTCCTTGAAATTGGCGACGACCCAGACCTGGTCGCTCACGATCGCGAGCAGCGGCTGGCCGGGCTGGATGCGCTGGCCGACCTCGGCGGACTTTTTCGCGACCCGGCCGGCGCTGGGCGCGCGGATGATCGTGTAATCGACTTGGAGCTTCGCGGTCTCGAGGGCGGCACCAGCCTTCTGGATCTGGGCCAGGGCGACGGCGAGCTGGGCCTGCGCCGAAGCGAGACCGGCCACGGCCGAGGCGTGCGCCGAGACGAGGGATTGCTGCGCGGCTTGGGCGGCGTTGAAGGCGGCCCGCGACACATCGAGGGACTGCGCGGAAGCGGCATCGCTGTGCACGAGCGCCTCGGTGCGGTGAAAATCGAGTTCGGCGAGAGTCAGCTCCGCGGCGTTTTGCGCGATGCGGGCGGTGGCGGTGTCGACATCGGCCTGCGCGCGGGCGATCTGCGCCTTCACCTCGATTTCATTGGCCTGCGCCTGGGCGAGGTCGCCCTCGGCGGACCGCACCGCGAGACTCAGGTCGGCGGGATCGATCTCGACGAGGGGCTGGCCGGCCTCGACATGCGCGTTGTCGTCAACCAGCACGCGGGCGATCGTGCCGTTGATGCGCGGGCTGATCGGATGGACGTCGGCTTCGAGATAGGAGTCGTCGGTGCTTTCAAAGCCGGCCGAATAATGCAGGTAGCTGCCGATGGCCGAGCCCGCGACGACGAAGAGCGCGGCGCCGGCGAGAATCTTGCGCCACGGAAGATGCCGGGCCGGGTTCTTGATTTCGGTCGCGGGACGGCCGGGCGCCAGGGCCGGAAGATGAGGATTTGCAGTGAGCGTATTCATGGCGGAAAAAAATTGAGTGTGATCGGTGAGAAGCTCCGCGCGAAGGGAGCGTTATTCGTGGTAGTGGGTCAGCGGTGTCTGCAGCCGGTCGAGCAGGCCGGGTGTCCACATCTGGAGGAAAAGATCCTCGGTCGCGGTGGACTGGGAATTACCGAAGCGCACGGTCGTCGCGCCGTCGTAAACGGAAGTCTGATGATGGGCGGAAGAAGAGCGCGCAGGTGCGGCGCGCTTGGAGCGAGAATGGGAGGAATGTGAATTCGTCGAGTTCATGGGAGGAAAGAGTTTTGATAGTTGACTAGTTAGCTACAAAATTAGCGAAGGATTGGGTTATAATGAGTTACGTAGAAAAAAGCCCGGGTGCGGGAGGGGCGTTATCGCCCGGCGCCGGCGAGAGCCGCTTTTTTGGCCCGGAGCATTTCGAGCGCGGTGACCGGCAGGTTGCGGAGCAGCTCCGGATTGTTCATGACGCGCGACTGGCCGATGGCGCCCTCGATCAACGAGCCGAACATCTGCGCTTTTTGCGCGGCATCGCCCGGTTCAATCAAGCCCTGGGCCATGGCATCGCGGATCGCCGATTCATAATAGCGCCACTTGCGGGAAACGATTTCGCGGACCTTGGCGGTCACGTCGATTTCGTGCGTGCTGACCTCGGAGCCGAGCGAAAAGACGGGACAGCCGAGCGCCTTGCCGTACTTCTTGAAATTCGCCGCCTGCCGGGTGTAAATGCCCTCGAGGTAATTGGTCAGCCGGTCGAGCGGTTCGACCGTGGCGGAGAACTGTTCGTCGAGCCGCGGCTTCCAATCGTCGATCCAAAGTTTTTCCATGGCGGCGACCGCAAGCTCGGCCTTCGATTTGAAGAAGTAGTAGAAACTGCCCTTCTTCACATCGGCGCGCTTGCAGATGTCGTCGATCGTGACGGCGCCGTAGCTCTCTTCCCAGATGAGATCGAGCGCGGCGGTCATCAACCGTTGGTTTGCGTCTGAGGTTCTGCCCATGGCTCAAACGAATAGTTGACTAGTTGTCTACCGCAAGCTTTTTCGCGCCGAAATTTTCCCTGTCTTTGCATGTCGTTGCGGAAATGGGGTTTAAAAACAACGAAAACGTAGCTAACCATGAGATCGCGATGGCGGAGGAAGCGGACGCAAAAGCTTTCCTTAATCGCATACCAAGGCTCACCCGACATCGCAGTTACCTCTACGACCTGCGAATGAGGGATTGGATCAAACGCCAACGATCAATCTGCGCGAGACCGCAAGCGACGTTTTCGCCGGGGCCGTCCCGGACTCGAGCCCGCCACCGTCTTACTTGCGTTTGTGGTCGTCCTGCGCCGGGGCAGGATGATTCTCGTGTGCGGGAGCGCTTGGCCGGCCGCCCCGCTCCAAATCGCGGCGCGGCGGAGACACGACATGGGAGTCGTTGCGATAATACGGATGACCGTAGACGACAGGGCCGCCGTAGGCAGGGCCGTAATAGTCGGTGTCCACGACCACGGCACCTCCGCCGGCGTAGCCGCCCACGCAGGCCGAGAAAAGGGCCGCACAACCGGCCAGACCCAGCCCGAAGAGCAGATTTTTCATCCGGAGTTTCATCATGATTATTTTGAATTCAGCAAAGGCCTGGAAAAATTTCCCTTGTTCAAGGCGTCATTTTCAGCGCCAGCGCCGGCCTCGTGGGCCGCCCCAAAAGCCGCCGCCATAATAGGGATGCCCGTAAACCACGACTCCTCCATAGGCCGGACCATAGTAATCCGAGTTCACACCCACGTAGCCGCCGACACAGGCGTCCAAAAACATCATCGCACCCGCCAGCGCGGCGCCCAAAAGCAAAATTTTGATCCAGTGTTTCATGGTTTTTGCGCCTCCTGCGCGGTCGGGTTGGTCAGTTCCACCAGGCCAATGGCGACGTCGGCCGGATCGGCGAGGATCGCAATCCGGGTGCCCTGCTCCGTTGATTTGGGCGTGAGCAGAACACTGGCTCCGAGTGCCGTGGCCTTGGCCAGCGCTTCGTCGAGATTGGCGACGCGGATAAAGCCCAGCCAATCGGGATAGGCTTCGGGCCGATTGGGAATCGGGCCGATCGAGGCGCGGGCGAACCCCTGGCTGTTAAGCAGAAACACATCCGGCCGGCCCTCACGGGGATCCGGTGCGACCTCGTAGCCGAGGACCGCGTGATAGAACTGCGAGGCGGCGGCGGGATCGCGAGCCGAGAGATGGGCCCAGGCCCAGTTGCCGACATTCGGCTGAGTATCATCCGGGTCGCCCGAACTCGATTGGATCACTCCGAGCAGCGACCCCTGGCTATCGGTCAGAATCGCCTGGGTTCCGCGCTGGGGAAGATATTTGGGTGGGTGGACGACCTTGCCGCCAAGGCCCGTGACGACGGTGATGGTTTGGGCGACATCGGTGACCGCGACGTAGTTAATCCAACGACCGTGCCCGGTGTCCCCGTGGGGAGCAGTCCTGAAGACGACGCCGGCGACAGGCTGTCCGTTATTGGAAAGCACCGTGTATTTGTTCCCGTTGGGCCGCTTGATCGTCTCCGCCGTCCATCCGAACAGCCCCGTGTAGAATTGAACCTCGCTGTCGGGCGTTTGGGTGTAAAGGTCGGCCCAGATCATCTTGCCCGGGAGCGTCAGACTGGTGGGCGTGGCATTGATGGGCGGAAGGTCGTCGGCCCGTGCGCCAATGACCGCGAGGAAAAGCAGGAGGAAGAGGCGGAGTGTTTTCATGATTCTTGTAGGAAAAGGCGGGGAGATTATTGCGGCGGATTTCGGCGCAGGACATGAGCCATCGCCGAGACAACGAGCAGGACGAGGAACACCACGAAAAGAATCCGGGCAATTTCGGTGGTGGCACCGGCGATGCCGGTAAACCCGAAGACAGCGGCGATGATCGCCACGACAAAGAAGATTAAGGCCCAGCGCAGCATGGTATTGTTTTCGGGGTTAGACTCAGGGAGGGGCGAAGCATAAGCGAGGGACCGTCCCGGCAAAATGGGGTGTTACCCGCAGGGTGCTGTTTCCCCGTCAGCAACGAGCTTCTTTTGTTCCGGGTCTCGCACCCCTTAGTTGTCCGTTAACATCTGTTATTGCCCTGTTCCCAGCGTAACCGTGCGGCTCCAGGCGTCCGCCGGAGTCCAAGCCGCCCCTGACGATCAGGTGAAATCGCCGTGATGCCCTCGCCGTTGAGCCAATGGGCACAAAGAAGCCGACGCGCCTACTTTGATCCGCCTAGGCATTGAACGTCCTGCGTGAAACCGGGCCATGGCCTCGTGATCAGCAAGCGGCCATTATGTTAAATGTGCGGTTTGCACGTTTCGTGCTGTTGACCGACGCCCTGCCTTTCGTCGGCATACCCGCTTCACAAATAATGAAAAACAAGGTCCTTCGTTCGCTGACATATTGTCTGCTCGTTTTCTCCACTTCCGCCCTGCTGCGCGCCGACCGCGCGGCCGACCGGCGCCGGGAAATCATCCCGACCGGCCATCAGATGCACACGCCGCGCCACCGGATGATCATGCCCTTGGCCACGCCTTCGGGCCCGACGGGCTACACGCCCCAGCAAATGCAGCACGGCTATGGGTTCGATCAGCTCGGTGCCACCGGGACAGGCCAGATCATCGCGATCGTCGATGCTTATGGCAGCCCCACGATCCAGGCCGACCTGGACACGTTTTGCGCGGCGTTTGGCATAACGAGCACCACGGTTGCCGTGTATTATCCGCAAGGCCAGCCCGGGACCGACAGCGGGTGGGCAGGTGAAACCTCGCTCGATGTCGAGTGGGCCCATGCCATCGCCCCCGGCGCCACGATTGTCCTGGTCGTCGCGAAATCCGCTGCGACGACGGATCTTCTCGCCGCGGTGGATTACGCCGTGAGCCTCGGCGCGAAGCAGGTTTCGATGAGTTGGGGCGGTTCGGAATTTTCCACGGAAACAACCTCCGACTTCCATTTCAACGTCCCGGGCGTGACGTTTCTCGCCTCATCCGGCGACAGCGGCGCCGGCGCCCAGTATCCCGCGAGCTCTCCGTTTGTGGTCGGCGTCGGCGGGACTTCGCTCCAATTCGATGTAACGGGCAATTCCATTGCGGAAACCGCCTGGTCCGGCAGCGGCGGCGGCATGAGCGCATATGAGCCAGCCCCCAGCTATCAGTCGGGCTGGTGGAGCGGCGCCAACCGTGGCGTCCCTGATGTGGCCTACGATGCCGACCCAAATACCGGCGTTCCCGTCTATCAAACGGGATTTGGTTGGGGACAATACGGCGGCACGAGCATGGGCGCCCCCCAATGGGCCGCGCTCTTCGCCCTCGCAAATTCCTGGCGTTCGCAACTGCTCAACTCAGCGCCCGGCCTTCTCTATTCCCTGGCTGGCGCGAATAATTACCTGATCTATTTCCACGACATCACTTCCGGTAGTAATGGTAATCCCGCCGGCACTCGTTACGATTTGGTCACCGGTTTGGGTACTCCGTGGGCCAATCAACTCGTACGGGCGCTGGCCGCCAGCCCCTCCTCGCAAGTGGCTACGCCGACCTTCAGCCCTGCTCCCGACAATTATGCAAGTGCACAGAATGTGATCATAACGTCAGCGACCAGCGGCGCCTCGATCCGCTACACCACCGACGGCAGCACACCGACGGAAACCAACGGCACGATTTACTCCAGTCCGGTCAACATCAGCACCACCACCACGCTCCAAGCCATTGCCTACAAAAGCGGTTTCCCCGACAGCAACCTCACCTCCGGCCTCTACACAATTGGCGCGCAGGTCGCCACGCCCGTTTTCAGCCTAGTCGCCGGCACATATTCGGGCTCGCAGGACATAACCATAACGGCAGCGACCAGCGGCGCCTCCATTCGCTATACGACGGACGGCAGCACGCCGACCGAAACCAACGGTGCCCTTTATTCCGGCCCAATATTCATTACCACCACCACCACGCTCCAGGCCATCGCCTACAAGAGCGGCTTCATCAGCAGCCCGGTGACAGGCGGCACCTATACCATCATTCTGCCCACTGCCGCGCCGGTCTTCACTCCCCCTCCCGGCCCCTATGCAGACGTGCAGTCAGTGACAATCTCCTCCGCGACAAGTGGCGCCTCGATTCGCTATACCACCGACGGCAGCCTACCCACAGAGACCAACGGCACGATCTACTCTGGCCCAGTAAGCGTCGACGGCATAGTCACGCTCAGGGCCATCGCCTATGCCAGCGGCTTCACCGACAGCCAGGTGATCAGCGGAGTCTATTCGATCCTGCACGGCAATGCGCCGGTGTTCAGCCCCGCCCCCGGCACTTACACCAGCACGCAGACCGTGACGATCACCTCAAATATCAGCAGCGTTGCAATCCGCTACACCACGGACGGCAGCATGCCCACCGAGACTCATGGCACGATTTACTCCGGCCCAGTAACCATCAGAACCACCACCACACTGCAGGCGATCGCCTATATTGGCGGCTTCCTCGACAGCGCGGTGGCGAGCGGCAACTACACCATCTCCCGTCCTGCTCCCGGCTGGGCCCTGCGCGATTTCAACGGCGACGGGCAACCCGACATCCTCTGGCACAATGGCACCACCGGCGACGTGGCCGTGTGGACCATGAACGGCACCACCGTCACCGGCGCCACTTTCATCGCCAACATCGGCGCGCCATGGAGCATTGTCGGCGTGGGCGATTTCAACCAGGACGGCAACGCCGACATCCTCTGGCGCAATGGCGCCACCGGCGAGATCGGCGTCACCCTCATGAGCGGAACCACCATCACCAGCTATGTCGGGCTCGGCGCGCTCGACCCGTCCTGGACCGTGGCCGGCCTTGGGGACTTCAATGGCGACGGACAGACCGACGTCTTCTTGGACAACACCACGACCGGCGAGGTCGGCTTCTGGGCGTTGAACGGCACCACCAACACCGGTTATATTTCCATCGGCAACCTGCCTTCACCGTGGACGATCGCCGGCGTGGGCGATTTCAACAGCGACGGCAAATCCGACCTCCTCTGGTACAATCCCACGACCGGCGACCTGATCGTCAGCTTGATGGATGGAGCGACTGCCACCGGCTTCGAACCGGTCGGCAACCTGCCGCTGCCGTGGACCGTGGCCGGCCTCGCTGATTTCAATGGCGACGGTTCCGTCGACATCCTCCTGCGCAATGCCACGACCGGGGACACCGGCCTCTTTCTCATGAATGGCACGACGCCCGCCAGCTTCGTTCCGCTCGGCAACGTCCCCGCGCCCTGGCAGCCCAGCGACTGAGTTTTGCGCACCGCTCATCAGCGTTCCGGGTGGAGATCGAAGGGGAACAACTCTCCCCGGAGAAATCACATTGATCGGCGCGGCAGTCACAACGAATGGCTTTACTCGCATCGTCCGCGACATGGGCTGAAAATTGTGCATCAATTCGTCTGACCTCCTCGACAAACCCCAAAAGCTTCATGGGGCCGGTAGGGTTTTACCCTATCGCTATTTGGTCAGGACAGGCGTTTAATGACAATTAGACGGACGCTTCGTCCCTTTGACGAGCCACGCCCGTGCAACCGGTTTGATAACGGCAGCCGCTGGACAATTCCACGCGAAGTGACTGACGGAAATGCATAATTAATGAAGAACGTTCGCAAGGAATTATCCGCCCGCTACCTGATGGCGCTCCGCGCCTACCTCGGCCAGAAAAGCCCGGGGAACGGCAACCGCGCGCAAGGCCTGGGCCGCGCCGCCCTGGCCGGCGGGCTGGTGACGCTGGATCTGGCCATCATGCACGAGAAGGCCATCGTCGCCCTGACATCGTCATACGATTTCACCAACACGCACAACGGCTCGCTCAAGCGGGCGGGGCTTTTTTTCACCCAGGCGCTCATTCCACTGGAAGCTGCCCAGCGCGCCACGCGGGAGACCAACCGGCATTTGCAGGAGCGCAACAAGACGTTGCGCTTGCACACTGCGGCTTTGGCCGGCGGAAACCACCGGCTGGAACGCGAAATCACCCGGCGCAAAGCCGGCGAGGTAGCCGTCAGAAAAGGCCGGGAGCAGTACCGGACACTCTTTTTGGAGTCGCAGATCATGCAGAAAAAACTCCGCCAGCTGACGCGCCAGATCATTTCGGCGCAGGAGGAGGAACGAAAGGAAATCAGCCGGGAACTGCATGACGAGGTCGTGCAAACGCTGGTCGGCATCAACGTCGAGCTTTCGGCCCTGGGCAAGGGAGCCACCCTCGGGGTGCATACCCTGAAGTCGAAAATCGCCCATACCCAGCGGCTGGTGGAAAATTCCGTGAACGCCGTACACCGGTTCGCCCGCGAACTGCGGCCGGCGGTGCTGGACGACCTTGGCCTCATTCCGGCCCTCCATGCTTACAGTAAAAACCTGGCCGCGCGAAAAAAAATCAAGATCCAGATGACGGCCTTCGGCGGAGTCGAAGCCTTGGGCGGAGCCAAGCGAACGGTCTTGTTCCGCGTGGCCCAGGAAGCCCTCACCAATGTCGCCCGCCATGCGCAGGCCACCCAGGTGAGAATGAGCATCACCGAAATTTCGGGCGCGATCCGGATGGAGATCAGCGACAATGGAAAGTCGTTCCAGGTCGATAAGACGCTCCTCGCCAAAACCAACAAACGCCTCGGCCTGGTGGGCATGAAGGAACGGATTGAAATGGTCGGCGGAAGCCTGGCCATCGAATCCTCACCCGGCAAAGGCACGACTGTCCGCGCCGAAATTCCATTTGACCGGGAGAAAACAAAAAAATGACCCATTTGAAAACCATCACCGTCCTGCTCGCCGAGGATCACGCCATCGTCCGGCAGGGCCTGTGCTCGCTGCTGAGAACGGACGGACACTTTACCATCGCCGGCGAGGCGCGAACCGGCCGAGAAGCGGTGGAAATGGCGGAGGCCCTGCGGCCCGATGTCATCCTGATGGACATCGCCATGCCGGTGCTCAATGGCCTGGAAGCAACGCGACAAATCCTTGCCGCGAATCCCGCCGCCAAGGTCGTTATTCTTTCCGCGCACAGCGATGACGAGTACATCGAGCGCATGAGCGCGGCCGGCGTGGCCGGTTTCCTCGAAAAACAGACGTCCGCCGAGATTCTGACCAAGGCGATCCGCGAAGTCGCCAAGGGCCACCCTTTTTTCAGCCCCTCCATTGCCAAGCGGTTGAACGATGACGCGGGCAAGCCGCGCGACCGGGATGGCCTCCTTAAAGCCAATGGCACCCGCCTGACTTCCCGCGAGTCCGAGGTCCTGCAACTCGTGGCCGAGGGTTCGGCCAACAAACAGGTCGCGTCGGAACTCGGCATCAGCATCAAGACAGTCGAGAAGCACCGGCAGCATCTCATGGACAAGCTCAACATTCATGACACCGCCGGCCTCACCCGCTATGCGATCGCCATGGGCGTCATCGAAAGCAGCGTCCAGCTGACCATTATCTAGGTCTGGCATGGGAGGTCGTGTCGCAGCCATCCAGGCGCGATCATGATGGCGAAAAAATAAGGCTCCACCCACTCGGTGGAGCAAATGGCAAGCGGGCAAACGATGCCCATGAGAACAGGTAGGGCAACGCCCCATAGCTGCCACCGCACCGCCAGCGTACTCTCTACCTCCAAAGTTTATGAAAACCAAAAACCTGTCAGTCTTGTTTGTCCTCGTCGCCAGCCCTCTCGCGCTGTTCGCCTCGTCCGCCACCGATCGCAAGATCGAAGATGCGGCCAGGGCCTCATACAATTACCGCACCGTCCTTGAGGATCACGTGAAGGTGAAGTCGGATGAAGGCATCGTCACCCTCACCGGCACCGTCCAGGACAAGGACGACAAGGATCTCGCCGAAGACACCGTGGAAAATCTGCCCGGCGTGGTCAACGTGAACAACGACATCCTGGTCAAATCCGATATTCCGGAACATTCCGATGCCTGGATCGCCCTCAAGATCCGCAGCCGCCTCCTCGTGAAGGCAAATGTGAGCGTTGCGACCACCACGGTCGACGTGAAGGACGGCATCGTCACTCTCACCGGCACCACGCAGAATCTCGCCCAGAAGGACCTCACTGAGGCCTACGTCAAAGACATCGAAAACGTGAAGTCGGTCCGGAACGAACTCGTCGTGAAGGCCCCCGCCCCCGGCGACACCACGATCTCCGAAGACATGGACGACGCCTCGATCACTTCGCAGGTGAAATACGCCCTGCTCAGCCATAGATCCACCAGCGCGCTCAAGACCAAGGTCATCACCACCCAGGGTGTGATCGTCATCACCGGCGAAGCCGCCTCCGATGCGGAAAAATCCCTCGTCACGAAACTCGCCGAGGACGTCCGCGGCACCAAGTCCGTGACGAACAACATGACAGTGAAGGGCTGAGCCGCTTTCAGCCGGCCTCGCAACCGCGACCGGACCTCTCGAATTCTTCGAACCCATGCGGCCAACCCTCGTTGGCCGCATGTTGTTTCATACAAAGCGAAACCAAACCTCTTTAAAAATCAGCCATCCGAAATCCGATGAACCAGGACATCGCCCCCCTGCCGGCCGCCGGCCCTTTTTCTGATCCAGGGCCCGGCCTTTACTCGGATCACATGCTCTCCGAATTGCTGGCGGGGCACGAAGCGGTGATCGGGCAGCTGCGACGTGAATGGCTGGAGACCGATGTCCTCGCCAGTTTTCTTACGGGCGAGATCGACCGGCATGAAAAAGCCGCCGCGCTGCTCCGGGCTCAGTCCGGAAACCGTTCGGCGGACACCGCCCGCAACGGCGTGATCATCCTCCTCCGCAAAGACAGCTCCGAGGAGGAAAAATCCCTCGTCCTGAGATTCGGCCCCAGCCTTCGTCCATCATTTTACCCCGGACAATGATTCCTCCCCGCCAGCAAATTCCCTGAACCCGCCATGCATCCAAAAATCAAAAATCGTCGCGCCGGCGGAAAGCCTCTGATCAACATCGTAAAGCCCCTGCTGTTGCACGACGTGACCAGGCAGACGGCTTCGACCAATTCGGCCTCGCGCCATCGCGTGATCGCCACGCAACCCGCCTCGGGCAGCGCGAACCATTCACGACATCATGTGTCTAGGCGTACGCAATCGTAACGACGGGCGGCCCCTGCCCCGATCGCGAACCCGAAAAACCAGCCCACTATGAAACCCAATATCGGATTAAATGACGAAGCCCGCCTGGAAGTCGGCCAGATGCTTAACCTCCTGCTGGCCGATGAATATGTGCTCTACGCGACCACGCGGGATTATCACTGGAACGTCACCGGCCCGGAATTTCGCAGCCTACACCTGCAATTCGAGCAGCAGTATGAACAGATCGCGCAGTGGATTGATGACGTGGCCGAGCGTGCCCGCGCCATCGGCACCGGTGCACGCGGCAACTGGGCGGACCTGACAAAATCAGCGCGCACCTCGGCCGATCCCGGCATCGGCCTGCCCGCCGAGCACATGCTCTCCGAACTGCTCGCCCTGCACGAGGAAATGATCGTCCAGCTCCGCACTGACAGCGAAGCCTGCACCGAACGTTACAAAGATGCCGGCACCGCCGACTTCCTCACGGGCTTGATGGAGCAGCACGAAAAAGCCGCTTGGATGCTCCGGGCCCAGCTCGAAACCGAGGAAGAAGAATCCTCCTAAAACCGAATCGCTAAAACATAAAACCCATGAACAAACCCATCTCACTGGCACTGCTTGTCGGCGGCATCATCCTCGTCATCTACGGTGCCAACGCCTCCGACTCGATCGGCTCCAGTTTCTCCCGCCTCTTCACCGGCGCACCAACCGACAAGACCATCTGGTTTCTCGTCGGCGGCGCCGTAGCCGCGGTAGCGGGCCTCGCCGGCCTGCTGCGTGGATCGAAATCAGTCTAACCCAGAAACCTCCCCAACCCTCAATTCTCCACTTTCATGTTAAGTTACACCGTCCTTTTTCTCATCATCGCCCTGATCGCTGGCGCCCTCGGCTTCGGGGGCATCGCCGGCATGGCCGCCTCGATCGCCAAGGTGCTTTTTTTCCTCTTCCTCGTGCTGTTTGTCATCTCCCTCTTTCGCGGCTCGAAGGCGAGTTGAGCGAAATGCCCTAGGGACAAAACCAGCTTTCACCTGTCTTATAACATCAACCACTCACACTTATGAAATCCAACAAAACCACCACCCAGACTCCCCAGGAATTGCTCGATGATCTCCGCACCCTCATTACCGAGGTTGAGGGGATCGCCGGGACCACACTGACCGAACATTCTGAAGACGCCATCAGCGCGTTGCGTTCGCGTTTCGGCGCCGCGCAGGAGCGTTTCAGTGAATTTTACGGCGACGTGCGAAAGAAAGTCGTCGCGGGTGCCAAGCACACTGACGAGGCCATCCGCGCCAACCCCTACCAGTCGCTGGCCATCGCCGCCGGCGCGGGCCTCCTCGTCGGCGTGCTCCTCGGCCGCCGCAGCAAGTAGCAGCCCGATGGAAACGGCCCCACCCCCACCCCGCACCGCGGGTTTCCTCAGCTCCTTCAAGGCGCTCGGCGACGGCCTGCTGGGCACGGTGCAGGACCGGCTGGAGCTCTTCTCGGTCGAGCTGCAGGAGGAAAAATTCCGCCTGGTCCAGACTTTCATTTGGATCAGCGCGGCCATTTTTTCAGGCATGCTGGCGATTACCTTCGCCAGTCTGACGCTGGTTTATCTCTGCTGGGAAAACGCCCGTCTCGCCGTGCTCGGCGGGCTGACCGCACTCTATGCCGGGGCCCTGATCGCGATTATCATCGCGTTTCGCCGCTACCTCGCCCGCCAGCCGCGTCCGTTCTCGGCCACGCGGCAGGAACTCGGGGAGGATCGCGCATGTATCCGCAACCCGAACTGACCCGGCTGGCCGTTTACAAGGCCGCCCTGCGGCAGGACATCGCCTTCCGGCGCAGCGAATGCGCCGCGGCCGCAGCCCGCCTGGCGCAGCCTTTCGAGTGGCTGGACCGGATGCTGGCCTTCTGGCGGCGGCTCTCGCCGCTCGCACAGTTCGCAGCCATCCCGCTGGGCTTCGCCGTGAAGCGCGCCTTGTTTCCCCGCGCCGGATTGCTCGGCTCCCTTCTGCGCTGGAGCCCGCTCGTTTTCGGCGCCGCGCGTGCCATCGGCTCCGCGGTCAAAGCCCGTTCCCGGCCGGCTCACGCCTCCAACGGCCGGCGCTGACGTCTGCCCACTCCGCCGGTATTTCGGCGATGACGGCGGCCAAGGCCCCGATTCTGACCTAGGGGGCCTGCCCTACGGGGTTCACCTACTTTGCGGGCAGTATCTTGCACGATAGACTCTTCGTGCCCTGAAAGGCTCAACTGGATGCCTATTGCCCCCACTCCATCATCTGAAGAGGCCGAACGTCTCGCTCCCGGCATGGTGGAAGTCATCACCGAAGTCCAACGCGCTGAGGCCGTGCTGAAGACCGGGGCCTTGCAGAACGCGATCCTCAACAGCGCCAATTTCTCCAGCATCGCCACCGACGAGAAGGGCGTCATCCAGATCTTCAATGTCGGCGCCGAGCGCATGCTCGGCTACGCGGCCGCCGACGTGATGAACAAGATCACCCCGGCCGACATTTCCGATCCGCAGGAAGTGATCGCGCGCGCCAAGGCATTGAGCGCGGAACTGGGAGGCACGATTTTGCCCGGCTTCGAGGCGCTGGTCTTCAAGGCCTCGCGCGGGATCGAGGACATCTACGAGCTGACCTATATCCGCAAGGATGGCAGCCGCTTCCCCGCCATCGTGTCGGTCACAGCGCTGCGCGACGATGACCGCGGAATCATCGGCTACCTGTTGATCGGCACCGATAACAGTGCCCGCAAGCAAATCGAGGATGAACGGATGAAACTCGATCAGCGCCTGCGCGACCAGCAGTTCTACACCCGCTCCCTCATCGAGTCCAACATCGACGCGCTGATCACCACCGATCCGCTCGGCATCATCACCGACGTCAACAAGCAGATGGAGGCGCTCACCGGCTGCACCCGCGATGAATTGGTCGGCGCCCCGTTCAAGGACTACTTCACCGACCCGGAGCGGGCCGAGGCCGGCATCAAGCTGGTGCTGGGCGAAAAGAAGGCCACCAACTACGAGCTCACTGCACGCAACCGGGATGGCAAGGAAACCGTGGTGTCCTACAACGCGACCACCTTCTATGACCGGGACCGGCGGCTGCAGGGCGTGTTCGCCTCCGCGCGCGACGTCACGGAGCGAAACCGCGTTGAACACGCGCTCCAGCAATCGAACGTCGAGTTGAAGAGCGCCAAGTTCGTGGCCGAAAAAGCCAGCCTGGCCAAATCGGATTTCCTCTCGAGCATGAGCCATGAGCTGCGCAGCCCGCTCAATGCCATCCTCGGCTTCGCCCAACTGATGGAATCGGCCGACCCGGCGCCAACCGCCGCCCAGGCGGCGCGCATCGCGCAGATCCTCCAGGCGGGATGGCATCTGCTCAAGCTGATCAATGAAATCCTGGATCTCGCGGTGATTGAGTCCGGGCAGGTGTCGCTGTCGAAGGAATCGGTGCTGTTGGGCCGGGTCCTGTCCGACTGCCAGACCATGATGGAGCCGCTGGCGCAACAGCGCGGCATCCGCATGTCCTTCCCGAAATTCGACAATCCCGTCTTTGTCCAGGCCGACATGACCCGCCTGAAGCAGGTCGTCATCAACCTGCTGTCCAATGCGATCAAATACAACCGGGAGCAGGGCACCGTGGCCGTGGACTGCACTGTCACCGCCCCCGACAGAATTCGTATTAGTTTTTCGGATACAGGCGAGGGGCTTCCCACGGAAAAGCTGGCGCAGCTCTTCCAGCCGTTCAACCGGCTCGGCCAGGAAAACGGGAGCGTGGCCGGCACCGGCATCGGCCTGGTGATGACCAAGCGGCTGGCCGAACTGATGGATGGAGTTCTCGGCGTGGAAAGCACGGAGGGCGTGGGCAGCGTCTTCTGGTGCGAACTGACCTCCGCCTCGGCGCCCCAGCTCAAGCTCCAAAGCAATGGGCATGAAGCCCCCGTACGCCCGCCCCTGCCGGCCGGCGCGCCGCTGCGCACCCTCCTCTATGTCGAGGACAACCCGGCCAACCTGATGCTGGTCGAGCAACTCATCGCACGGTGCCCGGATATCAGACTGGCGACCGCGGTGAACGGCAGCCTTGGCATCAATCTCGCCCGCGCCACCCGGCCGACGGTCATCCTGATGGACATCAACCTGCCCGGCATCAGCGGCCTCGACGCCCTGAAAGTCCTGCATGAAGACCCGTTAACGGCACATATCCCCGTCGTCGCCCTGAGCGCCAATGCCATGCCCCGCGACATCGCGAAGGGCCTCGAGGCGGGATTCTTCCGCTATCTCACCAAGCCAATCAAGGTCCAGGAGTTCATGGACACGCTGAACGCAGCCCTGGAATTTGCCGAAACCCCGGCGGACCCGGTCATCTGACCCGGAAAAAGGCGATGATCCGTTCATCCGACATTCTCAAGGCCAGCATCCTGATCGTCGATGATCAGGAAGCCAATGTCACACTGCTGGAACAGATGCTGCGCAGCAGCGGCTATGTTTCCGTCGCCTCCACGCGGAATCCACGCGAGGTTTGCGAACTGCACCGCCAGAACCGCTACGACCTGATCCTGCTCGATCTTCAGATGCCCGGCATGGACGGGTTCGAGGTGATGGAAGGCCTGAAGAAAATCGAAACAGGCGGCTATCTGCCCGTTCTCGTGGTCACCGCCCAGCCGGATCACAAGCTGCGCGCGTTGAAAGCCGGGGCGAAGGATTTTGTCAGCAAGCCGTTCGATCTCGCGGAGGTGTTGATCCGGGTTTACAATATGCTCGAGATCCGCCTGCTGCATCAGAGCGAGGCCGCCCTGAACAGCGCACGGCTCGAGAATTCCCAGCGCATCACCGGCCTCGGTGACTGGGATTACAACTTTGCCGACGATTGCCTGCTCTGGTCCGAGGAGGTCTATCGGATCCTCGGCATCTTGCGAAAGGATGCCCTCCCCGACTCCGCGATTTTTTACCGGCAGGTGCACCCGGACGATCTCGCGTTCGTTCACCGGGAGAAAAAAGCCGCCGCGGAAGGATCACGTCGCATTGACTTCGAACATCGCATCATCCGCCCGGATGGAGAAGTACGGTACATTCATCAAATCACCCAGATGATCCTTGACGACCAGGGCCGGCCGGCCCGGGAGTCGGGCACACTTCAGGATGTCACAGAGCGCAGACTCGCCGGGGAAGCCCTCCGCCAGAGTGAGGAGCGCTTTAAATTCGTCGCCCGCGCCGTGAGCGACGTGGTCTGGGACTGGGATCTCAAGGCCGATACCCTCTGGTGGAACGACGGCTTCCTGACCACCTTCGGTTTCGCCGCCGGTGAAATTTCTCCCAGCGTCGAGTCCTGGACCGGCCGCATTCATCCTGATGACCGGCGCCGCGTGCTCGACAGCATCCATCACGCCGTCGACACCGGCATGGAAGCCTGGAGCGAGGAATATCGTTTCCAACGCAAGGACGCCAGCCATGCCTTCGTGCAGGATCGCGGCTACATTCTCCGCGATGCGACGGGCCACGGCATCCGCATGGTGGGTGGCATGCGCGACCTCACCGAGCAGAAAAAAATGGAGGAACAGCACCTGCGCGCGCTGCGCATGGAGAGCATCGGAACGCTCGCCGGCGGCATCGCCCACGACCTGAACAATGTACTCTCCCCCATCATGATGGCGATCGAGCTGCTCAAATCCGATTCACGCGATGACCCGCGCCGCGAAAAAATTCTCGATACCGTGCACGTCAGCTGCCGTCGCGGAGCGGACCTGGTGCGCCAGGTCCTCACCTTTGCCCGCGGACTTGACGGCCAGCGGATCGCGATCCACCTGCGGCACCTGACCGACGATCTCGAGGCCATCATCAGCGAAATCTTCCCCCGCAACATCCGGATCGTGACCGATGTATCCAACGACCTTTGGCCCGTCACCGGCGACCCGACCCAGCTCCACCAGGTGCTGCTCAATCTCGCCATCAACGCCCGCGATGCCATGCCCCACGGCGGCACGCTCACCGTGGCGGCGACCAACGTCACCATCGACGCCCAATATGCCGGCATGAGCAAGGACGCCAAGGCCGGACCTTATGTGCTGGTGCAGGTGACCGACACCGGCCTCGGGATTTCGCCAGAAACGCGCGCAAGAATCTTCGAACCGTTCTTCACGACCAAGGAGATCGGCAAGGGCACCGGCATCGGTCTCGCCACCGTGCATACCATCGTCAAGAGCCACGGCGGTTTCCTCAACGTCGAGAGCGAGGTCGGCAAAGGCACGTCCTTCAAGATCTATCTGCCGGCCGACCCGGCCTACCGGCCCGCCGAAATCGTACCTCTCGTCGTGGCCAGCCTGCCGCGGGGCGGAAACGAACTCGTGCTGGTGGTCGACGACGAGTTTTCGATCCGCGACATTACCCAGCAAACGCTCGAGATCTTCGGTTATCGCGTGATCACCGCCAGCGACGGGGCCGAGGCGATCGCACTTTACGCCAAACAGGCGCAGCAGATTGCCCTCGTGCTTACCGACATGATGATGCCCATCATGGACGGTGCCGCGACCATCCAGGTGCTCATGCGCATCAATCCCGCGGTCAAGATCATCGTCGCCAGCGGCATCGACTCCGGGGAGAATGTCGACAAGGCCGCCAGCGCCGGAGTACATGATTTCCTGCCCAAGCCCTACACGGCGGAAACCCTCCTCAAGCTCTTCCGCGAAGTGCTCGACCGGCCGGCTCCCCCGCCGCCCGCCGAGCCGACGGACCTGAACGGCGTCTCACGTCTCGCGGAGATCAGCCCCGTGGCCAAAACCCGCTCCAAACCCGCCAAATCCTCCAACGGCCGGCGCTGACGTTTTTCTCACCCCCGCGCCGCATTCAGCGCTTGTATTTCTTCCGGCTCTTGTAGTCCGCAACGAAAATGCCAATCACCAGCCAGAAGCTCCCGGTTGCGGCCGCAAGGAAGCAGAGAATGGCCAGCCCCGGGAATCCGAAGAGCTGGAACGCCGTCGGCACGCGCATCAGCAGGGACGCACCGACGATCATGCCGGCCAGGACGACGCCCATGGTGATCCGGTTCGCGATCTTCTCCATGCTATCCACCACCATCTTGGCGTCAGTGGCCTTCACCCGCACCTCCAGCTCGGAGTTGGTGAATGTATCCATGATCCGGTTAAGGCGAGAGGGCAGTCCCGTCGTGAATTCCTTCATCTCGAGCAGCGAGCTGTAAACACTGCCCTGCGTGAGATCCTTGCGCATGCGCCGGGAGATCAGCGCCGTGACATTGCGGCGGATGGAGGCATTGGGATCAAACGCGGGGTCGAGGATGCGGCCCACTTCGTCCAGTTGCAGCATGGTTTTTCCGAGCAGTACCAGTTCGCTGGGGACAACGAGTCCGTTTTCCTGGGCGATGCCGCTCACTTCAAGCAAAGAGCGGCCGACATTGAGCTGCTCCAGCCCCTGATCCCGCCGCAACGCCACCAGCTGCGTGATGCGGCGGCGAAATTCGGGTGCCGCAAATTCCTCCAGCTTCTCACTCATGTGGATGGCCACTTCCGCGGCCGCCTCGCCGTTTCCCTCGCTGATGGCCAGCAGGATCTTCAGCAGGTTTTCCTGCATGGCGGGCGCCGTGTGCCCCACCATCCCGAGGTCGATGAGCGCGATGCGCCCGTCGTTGGTGATGAAGACGTTCCCGGGATGGGGGTCCGCGTGAAACAACCCATCGAGGAGCACCTGCTGCAGATACGCCTTGAACAATTCCTCGGCCAGCGGCGCACCCTTCAGTTCGAGCAGGGCCACCGGCCCCAGCGAGGTAATTTTCTGCCCGTGCACCTCGTCCATGGTCAGGATGGATCGCGTGTAATAATCCGGCACAGGTTGCGGCACCTGGATGAGCTTGAATTCCTTCAGGTTTTTTCCGAGTGCGATGAGGTTGTGTGCCTCGCGCTCGTAATTGAGCTCCTGCTGAATCGCCATGCGGAACTCCTGCAGGATGACCAGAAAGCGGTGGCGGCGGCCCAGCGCCGTATGATGGTCAAGAAACCCCGCGATTTGCTCGAGCACCTCGAAGTCCTCCGCGATTTGCTGGCGGATGTTCGGGCGCTGCACCTTCACGACCACCTCCCGGCCGTCCCGCAATGCCGCCCGGTGCACCTGCCCCAGCGAGGCGGCAGCCACCGGCTCAATATCGAAACGCGAAAATGCCTTGGAAATCCTGACCCCCAGTTCGGCCATGACAATTTCCTCCACCTCCTCGTAGGAAAACGGCTTTACCTTGTCCTGCAGCCGCGCGAGCGCCTTCAAGTAATCATCGGGCATCAAATCGGGCCGGCCGGCCAGCACCTGCCCCAGCTTCACATAGGTCGGCCCCATCGCCTCCAGGTCATTCGCCAGCTGCTCGGGCGAGGCCTGCCCGGCGGCGGGCGGCGCGCCATCCTTCGCAGGCTGGCCAGCCTCGGGTGGAAGTTCGTCGACGCCAAAGCCCTCCTCGGCGCTCATTTGCTGCGCCAGGTCGGAGCGGCCGTATTTCCACAGCAGGGCGATGATTTGCCGGTAACGTTTGAGATGCAAGGCTGAGAGTTTCATGAAAGGGAGGCAGACGAGCCGGGAAAAACATGTCGCCGGACGACTGCCGGTTTACTGACAATTTATTTCGCTGGTTGTCTCCTGCCGCCCGCCGATTTTTGAACCAAAGCGCCCGATCCGCTCATTGCGAGGGAACCACCCCCTTCGATTGACGTTCCATTGACCGGACGCGCCGTTCTCGCCATAAACGGTGTCCCGCCCATGTTTAATGCCGCCAAAGACGCCCTTGCCAGCCGGACCGCCCAAGTCTGGGTCAACAACCTGATTGCCCGCTATGGCAAGATACAGGACCTGAAAATCGACTCCCGCCTTAGAACGCTGGAAGTCTCCTGCCTGTTGGAGGGCGAGCCCTCGCCCATCACGATCCGGATTGAAAATTACACGGTGGAAACCGAGGGGGACAAAAAATTCCTCCGCGCGACCAATTTCAGCTGCACCCGCCCGTGGCTGCAAAATTTCCTGTCTGACTTTGGTCCGCGGCAGCGGATTGAACTGCCCCCCTGGGCCACCGCGGTGCTGTGAGCACCTTGGTGGCGTGATCGATCCAGGCCGGAGGGGCATCAAGCGCCTGCAGGCTTCGGAACTCCACCCTGAGTGTTCATTGATTTTGTTCCGCCAAATTCCGCCGCGCGGCCATCGAAAAGCGCTTGCGCGGAGAAGTCGGACCAGCGCCTGCAGTCAGCGCAGGATCAGAACAATAATAATGATGAGGATAACAAGGCCGGCACCTCCACCAATATAGTAGACACTGGCGAGGGCGGGCAGGAGTGAGAGCAGGAGAGGCATGGGATTTCTTTCATTTTTGACGGCAGGTATTTGCCATCATGATCGGAGGACGGTACGCCATGGGCCGGCTTTGTTCCATGGGGTGTAGCCCTAACGCAACCTGATGACCGCGGGCAAAAGTTGTAGGCGCGGCAGATGATCGCGCCGGACTTTTATAATCATTCTAACCAAATGGCCCGCCAACGGATTGGCCGGATGCATGACCCATCCCTTCGATATGCGTCGTGTTTGGCGCAACGGGCTTTTAACATGACCCACTCAGCCGAGAACAAATATGAAAACCAACCTGCTCTTCGCCCCCGCCGCCTTCCCGGCTGCCTTGTCCGCCTTCCAGCCATGAGAGACGACTACCTCAAGGCGGCCCTCAAGGTGATCGACGATCCGAACATCCTCGTCAACGTGGTCTCGCGCCGCGTGAAGCAACTCAGGCGCGGCAGCCGTCCGCTGGTCGAATCGCTGGAGAAACTTTCGGCTGAGGACACCGCGCTGCGTGAAATCATCGAGGGCAAGATCAGTTACGAACAGGGTCCCATCGACACGCCGCCGGAAGTCGGCGTCTCGGCCAGGGCGCGAGCCGCATAAGGCCGGCGACCGCTCGGCAGTGGGAGGCCGCACTCGGTTTCTCCATGCTCCAGGCCAGAGCCGACGTCTTTTCGTCTGCCCGCACCCAGCGCACAGACCGCACGGGACCGGGTTGTGCACAACGTCCGGGCACAAGACTTGAGGCGTAATTCCAACTGCACAGATAAGTTAATACAGCCAGTCGTTCATCCAAAACTTGGCTCATTTCGTTGTTCCCCGAACTGATCAGCAAAAGCAGAAGCCGAGCATTTTGGGGTTGGATTCTTCATTGACCTCGTTTTTCGTCCGAGCCCATGGAAATTCTCGGCATCGATATTGGGGGCTCCGCCATTAAGGTTGCGGTGATCGATACTTCCACGGGCCGCCTGCTTAATGAACGGAAAAAAATCGCAACGCCCGAGGCCTTCACTCCCCGCCAAATGGCCAAAGCCGTGGCCCAGGTCGTTCATGATTTAAAATGGCATGGCCCGCTCGGCGTTGGCTTTCCCGGCGTAATCCAGGGTTCGCGGATTCTGACGTCAGATAATCTGCACAAGGGTTTCATCGGACGCGACGGAGGGCGTCTCTTCTCCAAAGCGACAGGGCTCCCCGTGGCTTTGATCAACGATGCCGCGGCGGCCGGGCTCGCCGAAATGACCTTCGGCGCCGGGCGCGGCTTCAACGGAAAAGTCCTTTTGCTCACCTTGGGAACCGGAGTTGGCTCGGCTATTTTCTTCCGCGGCGTGCTTTTCCCCTGCGAACTGGGACTGCTGCCCTTCAAGGGAAAGTCCGCCGAAAAATACGTCGCCTCTTCGGTCCGCAGCGCCCAGTCGCTCTCCTGGGCCGAGTGGGGCGGGCGCTTGAGCGAATATATCGGCATACTCGAAACGATTTATTGGCCGGAACTCATCATCATCGGCGGCGGAGTAAGCGCCGACCATCGCAAATTCTTCAAATTCGTGAAGCACCGCGCAAAACTGGTGCCGGCGGAATTTTTCAATGATGCGGGCATCGTCGGCGCCGCATTGTGGGCCAGGGAAAATGGCGGCGCGATTCACGGCCTAAATATTAAAACGTTTTAATATGTTGTTCCCTTTTTGCGCTTCGTTCCTCGTTATTTTTGCCAACCCTCCAGGTTCTTACCGCCCTTTTGCCGACTGACACCATGCCACCTCAAGCTTCCCCGGAGATCCTCGCATGAATAATGACCCGTCGACCACTTCCGCGCCGAGCACCACCACGCTCGGGCTGCGTCGCACATTAAAACTGAGCGACCTGATTCTCTACGGCATCATTGTCATCCAACCGGTCGCTCCGATGTCCGTTTTTGGCGTGCTGAGCGAGACCGGCCACGGACACGTGGTCACGGCGCTTCTCATCGCCATGGTGGCGATGCTCTTCACCGGCATCAGCTACGGACGGATGGCCCGCGCGTATCCGAGCGCCGGGTCGGCCTTCACCTATGTGGCCCGGGAAATCCATCCGGGCCTCGGCTATGTCACCGGCTGGAGCATGGTGATGGATTACATTCTCAATCCGCTCATCTGCACGATCTGGTGCGCCCAGCAGGCCCACGCCTTCGCACCGGGCGTGCCGGTCTTTTTGTGGAAGATCTTTTTTGCCGCCGCCTTCACGCTGTTCAACATTCGCGGAGTCAAGACGTCGGCGCGGATCAATGCCGGGATGGCGGCCGGGATGGGCGCCGTGATCGCCATGATTTTTGTCGCCGCCGCCCGCTACATTTTCGGCCATCCCCACGGCGACCCGGGGTTTTTCACCCGGCCATTTTACGATCCCGACACGTTCAACACCGGCGCGCTTTTCCGCTGCACTTCGATCGCCGTGCTCACCTATATCGGCTTTGATGGCATCTCCACCCTTTCGGAGGAAACGGAAAACCCGCGGCGCAATATTCTGCTCGCCACGGTTTTGACCTGCCTCGTCATCGGGATCCTGGCCGCCCTTGAAGTCTACGTGGCCCAACTCGTGTGGCCTGCGTCAAAGCCTTTTCCCGACGTGGACACCGCCTACGTTTGGGCCGCCGGGCGCATGTGGCCGCCGCTTTTCGCCATCGTCGGCATGACCCTGCTGGTCGCCAATTTTGGCTCCGGCATGGCCGCGCAACTTGGGGCCGCCCGGCTGCTCTACGGAATGGGGCGAAGCGAAGCCCTGCCCAAATCTTTTTTCGGCGCGGTGGATGCGAAATCCCGCGTCCCGCGAAACAATGTTTTCTTTGTCGGCGCAATCGTGCTGGCCGGCTCTTTCCTCCTCTCCTTCGGACTTGGCGCCGAGATGCTGAACTTCGGCGCCTTGATCGCCTTCATGGGCGTCAATGCCGCCGCCTTCCTTCGTTATTTTGTCCGGGCCGAGCAAAAAAAACTGGGGAACGCCCTTCCTCCCCTACTGGGGTTTGCCATCTGCCTGGGACTTTGGCTGAGCCTCGGCCATCTCGCCATGGGGGTCGGCTCCCTCTGGATGGCCTTGGGCATAGCCTTTGGCGTTTGGAAAACGAAGGGCTTCAGCAAGCCGTTTTCTTTTGCAGTGGCGGAAGAGTAAATCTTTCGGTAGTGATCCGGGCAACAGTATGCCTCCCAAGCGATCACGCGAAAAAATTTCCGTCGTCAAGATGCGGGATGTGGCCGAAGAATGCGGAGTTTCGCTCGGAACCGTCTCCATCATTCTCAACGGCGCCCCGCTCGCCCGCTACTTTTCCCCGACGACCAAGGAGCGCATTAAAAAGGCCGCGAAAGCGCTGGGCTACCGCCCCAACGCCATGGCGCGCTCCCTGCGCAGCAGCCGCAGCCACACGGTCGGCGTCATGTTTTTCGACGTCACTGACCCCTTCTGCACCCCCATCCTGAGAGGAATCGAGAATGCGCTTTTCGAGGCGTCTTATGTTCCGATCGTAACTGATGCCCATAACCAGGCCCATCGATTCGAGCGCTATCTTGAAATGATGCTTGAGCGCCAGATCGAGGGGTTGATCGTGGTCGCCAACTGGCTCTTTGTAGACATCAATATTCTTGGCGATCTCGCCAAACGCAATGTCCCCACCGCGATCATCGGATGGGAAGGCGATCCCGGCTCGGGCTCGGCCAGTTCCGTGATGGTGGACAACGAAGCCGGCGTCCGGCTGGCCATGGAACATCTCTATTTACTGGGCCACCGGAAGATCGCTTTCATTCGCGGTCCGAAGAGGCTGATCGACAGCGCTCCGCGCTGGGTCGGAATTCAGAAATTTGCCCACGCGGCGGGATGGGAGATCAATCCCAAGCTGGTGGTGGACCTGCCTGATCATTTCGATCCCAACCTTGGGTTTGAAAACGCCCACCGCCTGACCAAAGAGCTGCTTGGTCGCAGCCGGGATTTCACCGCGCTGGTGGCTTTTGACGATCTGACCGCGTATGGCGCCATCCGGGCGCTGACCGAAGCGGGCATCAAAATACCCGATCAATGCTCGGTCGTAGGATTTGACGACGTGGCTCCCTCCGCCCTCCTGACCCCGTCTCTGACCACGGTTCACCAGCCGCTTGAACGCATGGGCACCATGGCCACAAGCATTGTGATCGACGGCATCGATGCCGTGCTCGCCAAACGCACCCCCGCCACGGTGCGGCACCGGCTTATTCCCGACCTCACCGTCCGAAGCTCCACCCGTCGCATTTCTCAAAAAATGCCCGCGTGATGAAATTGATTTCGGGAAATCGCCAGCCCGATCGCTTCAGTTCACTCAATCAACGCAGAGCCTTCTAAGGGTGCGCGGTGGAATTCCCGCAACATTCAGCCGTCTAAATGACCGTTTAGCGTGGCGCCGTTGGTTTTTCGCCGGATATCCCCGCCGAGTCACGGCGCCCTCATTCGTTCCGTTACGCCCAGGCATTTCGAACTGCCCGTCGAACCGCTTCAGGATTGAAGAATAAATAAGCCGTCATCCCGTCTATCGCTGATGTTAAAATTTTCATCACTTTTGATATTTTTAAAATCGTGCAGTCCGGGAAATTTTCCGGTTATTAAAACGTTTTAATAAATGATGTCCTTCGTCCTTTTTCTCCTTCCTGAATTCATAGCCGGCCCAAGGTTTTGCTTTGAAGCGAAATCGGCTGTATCCGGCAATTCCCCGATCAAAAAATCTTCCAGCGCAAGCCCCTCCCCGCAGCTTCTGTCCTGACTTTCCAGCTTAACCTTCAACCGAATCGATCCCTAGCCCACGCCATTATGAGCATTACCAACATTGAGCGGAGATATTTGCCGGCCCGCGCCTTTTTCGTCGCCGGCCTGGTGTTAGCGCCCGCCTTGTTCGCGCAAACTCCGCCGTCGAGCCCATCGCCTTCGCCTTATTCCGATCAAAGCAACGAGGTCGTGCAGTTGAGCGGCTTCACCGTTCACGGCTATCAGGAAAGCCTGAATGCCTCGCTTGAAGCCAAGCGGGCGTCCAAATCAATCATCGACGTGATCACCGCCGAGGATCTCGGTAAATTTTCCGCCGATACGAATGTCGCCGAATCGCTGGCCCACCTCCCGGGCATAACCGTGGACCGCTTGTGGGGACAGGGCGAGAAGGTCAGCATCAATGGCACCGACCCCGATCTCAATCTCACGTTTTTGAACGGCGAGCCCATCGCTTCCGGTGTCTGGTACACCCTCGACCAGCCCAACCGCGGTTTCAACTACACGCTGCTGGCGCCCGAGGCCATCGGTAAGGCGGAAGTGTACAAAACCTCCGAGGCCTGGCTCCCGGAAGGCAGCCTCGGCGGAACGGTCATCCTCAATACCCGCAAAGGGCTGGACCTTCCCGCCAACTCAGTCGCAGGGTCGGTCGGATACAACTACAATGATCTCTCGAAACAGGGCAAGCCACAGGCCTCCGCCCTGTATAGCTGGAAGAACAACGCGAAAACGGTGGGCCTTGTCGTTTCCGTGCAGCAGGCGGACGCTCACATCCGCCGCGACGGCATCGAAGGCTACAACATCAGTTCCCCGGCCCAAGACGCCCAGGCCAGCGGCGGCATCGCCCAGGCCGCCCAGGATCCCGCCATCGTGCAGCTGCTCGCCAACAATCCCAACGCCCAGTATCCGACGCAAATCGGCACCAATTACTTCGAGCAGGAACGCAAGCGCTTCGGGTTCCAGGCCGGCCTCCAGTTCAAGCCGGTGGATAAACTGGAAATCGAATATAATCTGCTGTGGGTAAAGGCCGACTTCAAAAACCTCTCCAATTCCATGTATATCGAACCGTCGCTCGCCGACGGCACCGATACGCTCACGAGCGCCACGATCAGCAATGGAGTCATCAGCCAGGCGCACTTTGACCAGGGCGTTTCCTTGATGGACGTCATTTACGATCCCGATTCGGAGACCAAGACAACCGTCAATGATTTCAAGATATCCTGGCGTGATGAAAACTGGGGCCTTTCCACCCACTTCGGCTGGACTTCCGCCAACGGGGGCTCGCAACGCGAGGTGTTCACCGAGGCGAATTACCAGGGCGGCTACTCCTACGATCTCAGCAAGGGCCCCTATATCACATGGGACGACCCGGCCGCGGTGAAGACACCCGCGGATTGGAGCTTTCTCCTCTACCCTGACTTCCAGGGCCAGGAAACCCGCACCGTAAACACCGCGAGAGACGGCTACGGGCAGCTCGATTTTGACCTCAAGGTCGACTCGGACTTCATCCACAAGCTGCAGACTGGCATCCGCTACACCGACCACACGACCTCGGAGGACGCTACCAGCGTCGCCGGACTGGGCGACAATCCGCTCTTCCCGGCGAACTACGCCTCCTTCGTCACGTACATGACCCCCGCCAATTTCCTGCGCGGCATCAATGGCATTTCCGCCGCCCAGCAAAGTCATTACCTGGTCGATGTTAATTCCGTGACCAATTTCTTCAACTCGCTGCCGGCGGCGAGCTATCCCTTCACCAAGCAGCCGTCCGACTACGGCCAGACTTGGAGCGTTAACGAGAAAGTCAGCGCCGGTTACGTTCAGGCTGACTACGGCTATGGCAAGATCACGGGAAATGTCGGCGTCCGTTACGTCACCACCAAGCAGAAGAGCCTAGGCTACCTTGTCGACGCGGCCGGCAATGTCACCCCCACCGTCGCCAACATAAAATATAACAACGTGCTCCCCAGCCTGAACACGGTTTACGGGCTGACCGACAATCTCTCCCTGCGCTTTGGCGCCGCAGCCGTGATTGCACGTCAAAATTACTCAGACCTGACCACCGGGCTCAGCCTGCAGGATCCGCTGCCGGGCGGCATTGGATCGGGTACCGGCGGCAATCCCAACCTCAAGCCCTACAAGTCCACCAATCTCGATCTGTCCATTGAATGGTATTTGTCGAAAAACTCGCTCTTGCAGCTCTCATTTTTCGACCGGTTGATCTCCAACTACAAAAAGCAGCAGAATTTCCTCGAACTGCACAACAGCGACGCGCTCGGAGCGACCTTTTACTCGGTGACCAGACCGATCAACGGAGGCTCGGCCACCAGCAAAGGCTGGGATCTCGCCTATCAGCAGGCGTTCGGCCACGGGTTTGGCGCCACCGCCAACTTCACCCTGACCGATTCCCGCGGCAACGACGGTGTCGCACTTCCTTACGCGTCCAAAAACTCCTTCAATCTCAGCCCCTACTATGAAAACGGACGATGGTCAGCCCATCTGACCTATAGCTGGCGCTCCGATTACATCTACCTGAGCTCGATCAACAACCTGAACGATTACGTGCACACCGACGCCCAGCTGGAAGCCTCCCTCGGCTATCATTTCACGAAAAATCTCTGGATCTCCCTCGACGGAACCAATCTGCTCGATGCCATCTACCAGCAATACCTCAAGACACCCGGCAAGTTCATTGTCAGCGAATACAAGGTCGGCCGCGGGGCGGAGGCTTCCCTCCACTTCAACTTCTAGCTGTTTCCCGACCAATATAATCCGATGGCATCGGAGAAGCGGATATTGTTTCCGGACCGCGAACCGGCGCCACTCTGGCGCCCCCGGTTTTATGATGCACGCCTATGCCTTGTTCGACGGACGCCCCCGATCGCCCTGGCGGTAAGCGAGCGGAGAGACGCCGTAGGCATTGCGAAAAGCGCGGCTGAAGTTGTAGATCGAAGTGAAGCCGCACAGGTCGGCCACTTCGGAAACGCGGCTCGGGCTGAGGCGGAGCAGCCCGCAGGCTTTTTCCAGCCGCAACCGGCGCAAATGCCGGCCGAGGCTCACGCCGCACGAAATGCGGAAGCGCGCCCGCAGGTGGCTCGCACTGATGCCGAGCGAACCGGCGATTTCCTTGATGCTGAGCGGCTGATCCCTCCGGCGCACGAGTTGATTGACCTGCGTGATCAAGCCCGGCGTCACGGGCGGCGCCGGGCTCTGCCGGCGGGCCGGCGCGGCATGACGCACGCGCGCCAGCAGCAAGGCCAGCAAAAGGGCCGTGAGATTTGCCTCTCCGGATTGAAGATAGGCCTCGACCAGTTCGGCCGCCAGCCGGCCCACCGCCGGCTTTATCATGAAGGGGCGGAAACGCAGCGCCGCAAGCGCCCCGTCATCAATTAATTCGAACGTCACAAAGAGCCAGTTGAGTTCTGGCTGCGCGGGCTCGATGTAATCGTGAAACTGAAACGGAAAGATCAAGAGGCCTTGGTTCGCGTTCAGGCGGATGGCCCGGTCGTCCACCAGTACCGTGACGGCGGTTTGCAGGGCCAGAATGAGCACAAACCGGTGATGCAGCGCCCGGCCCCGCTGGGGACGGTTGAGATCGGCCGCAGAGCGCCGGCGAAAGCATATTATATTGTCGGGCAGCAGCAGTGGCGCGGTGCGGCTGCCCGACAGCGGATGGCGGGGAGAAGGCAGGAGCGCAATCAGTCGCTTCAGCGAGGCAGGATGGGGATTGGAAGCGCCAGCCATAATTGATAAAAACGGCCATTTTTATGTCATTTTCGATTATTGCGCAAGGCCGATCCTTCGGTTTCATAAAGAATCGGCGGCATCCGCACGCGTTGATCCCGCGTTTGCTTTTGATTTGATTCAGCACCCTGAGGTCGGGCGGGAATTTCCTTTCCACATCACGAACATCGATTCACTCGAATGAAAAAAATCCTGCGTTCTTTCATTGGCCCGCGGCGGGCCGGAAACGAGGCCGGGCTTGGAACGATCCGCCTTTCGGCCCGGGGCGGGCTCGCGGCGATTTTCCTGATCGCATCCTTGGCCGCCCGTGCCACCGACTTCAAGCTCGCCGAAGGCTGGGCCTTGCAGTCCTCGGCCAAAATCGCGGCCAAGGGCGACGTTATTTCCACCGTTTCATTCAAACCCGACGGCTGGTACTCCGTCACCGTCCCGGCGACGGTGATCGCGGGATTGCTGCAAAATCACGTTTATCCCGACGTTTTTTTCGGAGAAAATTTAAAACTCATCGACAAAGAGGATTTTATTCCGGCCTGGTGGTATCGCCGGGAGTTCAAGCTGGCCGGGAGCGAACGCGGCCGGAGGATATGGCTCCGGCTCGAGGGCCTCAACTACCGCGCGGATATTTGGTTCAACGGCCGGCAGCTGGCGGAAGCGAAAAATATGGCCGGACCGTTTTGCGCCCATGAGTTCGACGTGACAAATCTGGCCAACGACGACGGCAACAACGTATTGGCGGTGGAAATACACAAGGCGGTCGACATTAACACCGACCTCACCGTTGACTTCGTCGACTGGAACCCGCCACCGCCCGACCTGAATATGGGCATTCTCAACGACGTCGTGGTCTCGACGTCCGGCCCGGTCAATCTTCGGCATCCGCTGGTCACAACGAAATTCGACCTTCCCTCCCTGGCCGTGGCCCATCTCACCGTTTTGGCCGAGGCCACCAATGGATCCGACCAGCCCCTGACCGGCAAAGTGACGGGCTCGATCGGCCGGGCCACCTTTTCCCAGGAAGTGAAGTTCGCTCCACACGAGACCCGGCAGGTCGTCTTCACGCCGGAAGACTATCCCCAGCTCAACATCGCCAAGCCTTCGATCTGGTGGCCCTGGGAATACGGTCAGCCGAGCCTCCAATCGCTGGATTTGCAGGTGAGTGTCGGCGGGAAATCCAGCGATGCGCTCACTGCACGATTCGGCATCCGCCAGGTGACTTCTGAACTCAATGCGGACGGCGTTCGCATTTTCGCGGTTAACGGCAAGCGCATCCAGATTCGCGGCGCCGCCTGGACGCCCAATCTTTTCCAGCAACGGACCCCCCAGCGCCAGGAACAGGAAATCCGCTACGCGCGCGACCTGAATCTCAACGCCCTCCGCTACGAGGGCAAATTTGAGGACGAACATATGTTCGAGCTGACCGACCAATACGGAATTCTCGTCATAACGGGCTGGTGTTGTTGCGACGCCTGGCAGGCCAACGCCACATGGAACGATGAACAAAAGGCGATCGCACGCCAGTCGCTGCGCTCGCTGATGTACCGGCTGCGCAACCACCCCTCCATGCTGGCCTGGCTCAATGGCAGCGACGAGACGCCGGCACCAGCCGTGGAAAAAAGCTACCTCGATCTTGAGCGCGACCTCCGGTGGCCCAATCCCGCGCTGGGCTCGGCGGCAGCAACGTTAAGTGAAATTTCCGGCCCGTCCGGAATGAAAATGGCCGGCCCTTATGAATGGGTTCCGCCGATCTATTGGGAAACCGACGGGGGAAAACTTGGCGGGGCCTGGGGGTTTGCGACTGAAATCTGCCCGGGGCCGTCGATTCCGCCGATTGAAAGCCTGGCCCGATTCATTCCGCGGAACGAGCTTTGGCCCATCGGCAAGGCCTGGCTTTATCACTGCGGACAGAACGAATTCGCCAACCTCAACATTTTCACCGAGGCGTTGAATCACCGGTACGGCGCTTCAAACTCGGCAGAAGAATATTCCGCCAAGGCGCAACTGGCGGCGTACGAAGCCCACCGCGCAATGTTCGAAGCATATGGCCGCCATAAATACGCCGCGGGCGGTGTGATTCAGTGGATGATGAACAACGCGTGGCCCTCGATGATCTGGCATTTGTATGATTACTATCTCCGTCCGGGCGGTTCGTATTTTGCGGTCAAAAAAGCGCTTGAGCCCCTGCATATCCAGTATTCCTACGCCGACCAGGCCATCACGGTGGTGAACGCAACCCTTGAGACCCATGCCGGTCTGACCGCTTCAGTCGAAATCTATAACATCGATGGAAGCAGGAAATTCGAGAAATCCATTCCTCTAAAATCCGTCGGCCCCGATGCCGCGCTGGATATTTTCAAGCTGCCAGCGATCGCAGACTTGAGCAGCGTCTATTTTGTCCGCGTGAGCCTGGCCGACGCCGCGAAGCGCGTGATCAGCGTGGGCACGTACTGGCTGTCGAAGCAGCCCGACATCATTGCGTGGGAGCAGAAGAATCCTGTGTTTTATTACACTCCCCAGGCGGAATTTGCGGACTATGCGGCATTGGCCATGCTGCCGCCGGCAAAAGTCTCTGTAAGCGAACGAACCGACGACGAAGGCGTCCGGCGCGTTCACAGGATAACGCTTAAAAACGAAGGTCGAAGCATCGCCTTCTTTATCCGCCTTAAGCTCACCAAAGGCAGCGGCGGCGATGAGGTCCTGCCGGTTTTTTGGGAGGATAATTATGTGACGCTTTTTCCGGGCGAGAGCCGTGAAATCAAGGTCTCTTACACCATGGCGGATTTGGGAAACGCAAAACCGGTCATCACCGCTGAGCCTTATAACAATAGATCGGCCCACCGGGAATGATTTTGGGCAGCCCAGCCGCGGAACCGACGGCCAGCCGCCCATCCCGCCATTTGATCGCATTTAATCCGCGGGCAACCCTGTGAGAGAAACAATTTGAACTTCTGTGGTGGAAACCTGATACACTCCCCGGTGGTCGGCCAAGGAGCGATGGGCATCGCCATTTGCAATCGCCCCCATAGAGTCACAGACGTGAAAGGTCTGGATTCTTTGCCTCGCAGTTTCCGAAGCACATGCACCGAAATGTCAGTTTTCTCACGGTAGCGGCAGGCACGGCGGTCGTTATTGGCCTGATGGCCATGGCGGGATGGATCCTGCACATCCCGAGCCTGACTACGTTTGCGCCTGCGAGTGCGCCCGTGGTCATGAACGGCGCGCTGGGCCTGGTCATGGCGGGATGCGGCCTGTTCATGGCGATCCACCAAAGGCGGAAACCAGCCTTTTTTTTGTCCACGATCACCGGCCTGATCGGCAGCCTGACCCTGGTCCAACACTTCAGTGGAATGGATCTCGGCATCGATAATTTACTCTGGCGGCATACGGCCATCATACCGTTCACCGTGCCGGGACGCATGGCACCGCTGACCGCCACCAGTTTCGTCCTGCTTTTTTTTGCCATCAATCTCCTGGCCGGTGAGAAGCCCCGGTTGTGGCTTATCGCCGTGCTGGGCGGAACCCTCCTTTCGTTGGCCCTGCTCCCCCTGCTCAGCCATTTCATCGCTTTAAGTCCGGAGAGTCCCTGGGCGGCATATCGCGGGATGGCTTTGCCCACCGCCTTGTGTCTCATGATCCTTGCGCTGGCTTTTCTCTGGCGGATCGGCTCGGCCTATGAGGCCGAGGGCCCTCCCATCATGCTTCTGACGGCCGCGGTCGCGGTCATGATCGCCGTGGCTACGGTGACGCAACGCAGCTTCTCTGAACTCGGAAAATCGAACACTTGGGTGGCTCACACCCTTGAGGTGGAAGTGAACATCGAGCATATGGTGTCCGGCCTCTCACGCCTGGACGCGTCGATCCGCTCATTTGCGCTAACGGGCAATGACCGTTTCATCCAGCAGGTCGAGGCCCACAAGGATGAAGTTCGCAAGGACTTCGCCAGCCTGATCCATCTGACCGAGGATAATCCAGGCCAGCAACAGCGGTTGCACGAGTTGCAATCGCTCCTTGAGCAAAAATTTTCCGAGAATGATGCGATCAGGCAGGCGCGAAAAACCGGCGGATTGAATGCGGTCATTCCGCTGATCGAGACACCTGCACAGGAAGCCACCCGGGCGGTCGTGATCAGCATCAATGAATTGCGCGGGGAGGAAAAGCGTCTGCTGGCCATGCGGTTGCAAGCGACGGTACAGACTGAAAGCAGCATGCGAACCATGCGGATTTTGGGCGGAACCCTCGCGGTGGCACTGATCGGACTTGCCTTCTGGCTGGCCCGGCGGGCCGCGCTGGCCCGGCGGGCGGCGGAAGCCGCCCTGGCCCGAGCCCGGGATCAGGCACTGGAAGCCTCGCGCCTGAAATCGGAATTCCTCGCCAACATGAGCCATGAGATTCGCACCCCGATGAATGGGGTCATCGGCATGACGAGCCTCCTGCTGGATACGCCCCTGTCGGCCGAACAGCGCGAATCCCTGGAAACAATCCGGGTCTCGGGAGAAATGCTGCTGGTTTTGATCAGCGATATTCTCGACTTTTCGAAGATCGAGTCCGGCCGGTTCGAACTGGAAACGCAGGAGTTCGACCTGGTCGCATGCATCGAGGAATCGCTGGCCCTTTTCAAGGCGAAGGCCCAGGAGAAACACCTCGAGCTGCTTTACTCGGTCGATCCAGAGGTACCCCACCTGGTCATCGGCGACGTCACCCGTGTGCGCCAGATCATGGTCAACCTCTTGGGCAATGCGCTCAAGTTCACCGCTCAAGGGGAAATCGAGGTAACCGTCGAATGCGCGGGGCCGCGGACCGAATCAAAGCGAACCCTGGCCATCAGCGTACGGGACACCGGGATCGGCATTCCCGAAGACAAACGACACCGGCTGTTTCAACCTTTTTCCCAGATCGATGCCTCCACCAGCCGCCATTTTGGCGGAACCGGCCTCGGGCTATCGATCAGCAAACGCCTTTGCGAAATGATGGGGGGAGGGATAGAAGCAAAAAGCACGGAAGGAGTCGGTTCGATTTTCCAGTTTACCATCGAGGTGGCCCTCCCCTCCGTCCGGCGCACGATTCCCGCTGCGCCCGCCAGCATCTCCCTGTCCGGGAAGAAGGCCCTCCTCGTTGATGACAACGCCTCCAGCCGAAGAATCATCAGTTCCTACCTGAGGGGATGGAGCCTGGAAGCGGTGGAAGCAGATGGGGCCGAAGCCGCCCTTCGACTGCTTGAGAAAAGTCATTTCGATCTCTGTCTTTTCGACCTGTACATGCCGGGCTGTGACGGGCTGGCCTTGGCGGCCAGGTTACACACGTCCCGGGATGGCTTCGTTGCGCCCATCATTCTGCTGACTTCCGGCCAGCGGGACGAGGTCGGAAAGCAAACTTCGGCCGCAGGAATTGCCGCCGTGCTCGACAAGCCCATTCGCCAAGCAGCCTTGCATCACGCCATTTTAAAGGTCCTCGGCGATGTCTCCGATTCCACCCCGGCGGGAGCCATCTCCATTGAGAGGATCGCCGAACTCCATCCCTTCAAGCTCCTGCTCGCTGAAGACAATTCGGTCAACCAAGTCGTGGCCCAACGAATGCTGGCGCGGCTCGGCTATCGGGTGGATACCGTCGCAGATGGAAAGGAGGCGGTGGATGCCCTTCTGCGGCAATCGTATGAGGTCGTCCTGATGGATTTCCAGATGCCGGTCATGGATGGCCTGAGTGCGACGAAGCGCATCCGCCTGGATGCCGAAATTGACCAGCCTTGGATTATTGCCATGACCGCTGATGCCATGACTGGCGATCGTGAACGGTTTCTCGCTGCAGGCATGAACGACTACATTTCAAAACCGGTGAAACTCGAGGAGCTCCGCGATGCCCTGCTTCGCGTCCGGCTCAACCGCCCCCTGCACGTGCCCGGGCCGCAGGACGCATAGGCGGGTCGTCGGCCGGGCTACAGAACGTTTCCCGCCTCGGAAGAGCGAACTGTGCACTTGGTTCGCTCCGCCAGCCGGGCCGCTCGCGATCCGCAGATGGCGCATGCGCTCTGAGCCCGCGGATGAACTGCCTCGGGGCTACTCGTGCTGCCTGGCCAGTTCCAGCGCCCGGGTGGTCGTGTAATACTTCGCCAGCATATCGGGTTCTTCCCAGTCCGGCAGCCGGCCCGAGGCCAGATATTGCAAAAACCGCCCCGTGACCTCGGCAAAATGGGCCTCATGGCCGACATCATATTTCACCGGCACCACCATTTGCCAGGTGCCGGCCAGCGGCTTGAGCGCGATGCCGGGATACTTGGCCTGGATTTTCACGAGACCGGCAGCCAGCGTTTTCGCAAAGGCCGCGAGATCCGTCCCAGGTAACGGTTCGATAAAGAGCGTCGGCTGATAGCCCTGCTCCGCACCCTGCCGGATGACCAGGTCGCATTTGCTGCCGCGCAAAATCGAAAAGTGCGTGTCGCCACAGCCATCGGGCGCCTTGTATTCCCATCGCGCGGTCACGCGGGCATGGATGCCCTTGATGATGTAATTGATTTCGCCGTTGGCGTAATCGCTCAGGACACCGTCCTGCACGCTGTCTTTTAGAAAATCGGGAAAGCCGCTGAGCCCCGTCACCGTGTTGAACTCCGCGGCGGTCAGCCGGGTGGGCCAATGCCGGGCCGACAGGACCTGGATGTCCTTCGCATAATCAAGCGCCTGCTCCGGAAAACATTCCCATTGGACCAGATCGACCAGGTGGGTGCCGACGTCCACCATGCCCTCGCCCTGCTGCCTGACGTCAAAAAACCAGGCCGGCCGTTTCAAGGCGGACCCGGAGACATATTTGTAGTAGAAGTGGACGCTTTCCATCGCGACCGCGGGATTCTCATCCGTGCCGGTTTCGAGCTGTCCGAAAATTTCCGGCAGAAGCGAAAACTCCCTTTGCAGCACGGTCATGATCTCGGAGCGTTCAGTCATGATGTCGTAGAGGATGACGCCTTTCTCGTGTGCCACGGCAAACGCCTGCTTCAGCAGCTCGAAGCCAGCCGGGTCGATGGCCATCGGCTTGTCTGCGAATACATTCAGGCCCGAATCCACAATCGCTTTGATATACTCGGTCTTCCGGAGGTTGTTGCCGGAAATCACGACGGCATTGCCGGGCTTTTCCCGCAGCATGCGCTCAAAATAGTCGGGACCGATGTAGATCTGCTCCCTCCAGCCGGTCGGATGGTCCGCCCGATGGTTGTAGCTGCTGATCCGTTTCAGATGCTCGAGCACATCGTCGCTGTCGGGCGCATAGACATAAACGGTCGGGTCGACCTGCGGGTACATTGTCTTCTGGAGCAAGCCGGCGTGGAAATGCCCGGGATCCAGCGTCATCAGCCTGACCGGCGACGGTGCTTCGGCGGATGCCGCCGCAGCGGGGAAGATGGGCACCAAGACACACCAAGACAAAAGGAGGAAAGAAAGCTTCATCCGGTTCTGTGATTTGAACATTTCGCCAAAAAAAGCAGCATTTTACTCGCCTGCAATGGCGACCCCAAACAAAGGCCGTGCCGTCTCTGATTTCCCTCTTCGCACCAAGTGCCAATCATGTGCAGGCTTGTCCATTTGCGGGTTAAGAACGCCCGGGGTGGGCCGATGTTGTAAAAGCATGGCTCCTATGCTAACAGCCTCAGGCATGCCCCGTGCGCCTACCATGGAATCGAGGCGTGCCACCGGCCCCGGGCTGCGAACAGTACCGCGATGGCAAGTTTCGAGAGGCGGACCCTGGCGAGGGCAAACCTGTGCAGTTGTGATCGTTTCACTGCTCCTTGCCTGCACGGCCCGGGCGGTCGACCCGTCGCCCGTGTGGAGATTTTGGGACTACTCGGATGGACTGATCGAATCGCACGTCCTGCACATTACAGAGGACCCCGGCGGTGCCATCTGGATAAAGCACGGATTGATCAATTCAATGGATGTTCTCAATGGGTACACCATCACCCGTGTTCCCGATCCACTCGACTTCCAGCACATCCACGCCTCCTGGACCGTTGCCCCGCAAGGCCTGAAGCATTACGAAAATGGAAAGTGGACGCTCTACCCGTGCAATTTTCCTCTCAATGGGATTCGCGATCTCACGCCGGAGAACGATGATCAGGTTTTCCTCCTCACCACCGACCTGCTGCTGTCGTTCTCGCGACCCGACAAAACTTACCGGTTGGTGAAACGGGCCGATGAGACGGCACTGGGACACTTCACCGGGCTCGCGGAATTCAGGGATGGCGCGCTTTGGGTCACCGCCGAAAACGGCATGGGACGGCTGCTGGAGGCGAAAACTCCCAGCTGGACGGAGTTCACCAGCCGGGAGATTGGGCTCAAGGCGCTGGAGCATCCCCTGGCGGGATATGATGGCCAGCTGTTCGTCGCGGGGACTTCGCTGGAAAATTCCACCACGGCGGTCACGCGCTTTGATGGCCTCCATTTTCAAAAAATCACTGACGGACGCCTTAATGCAATGTGGGCCTGGCCGGGCTCACAAGGCAGCATCTGGGTGGAGGACGGCTCCGAACTCTTCCAATTGCAAAACGGACACAAGGAACCCGTGCAACGACTCGGAGCGCTCCTGAGCAGGGTTGAGGATATCATTCCGGAGCGCAATGGAGCCTTTTGGGTGGCCACGACGCAGGGGCTCGCGCGCCATGCCGACCCCTTGTGGACTCCCCACGATGGCAGCCAGGTCATCGACACCCGCGTCCATGCGATCATCGAGGATCACGAAGGCCGGCTGTGGTTTGACTGCACCGATTACCTGGCAAGCTACGATCAGGGAACCTGGCGCATTTACGACCTGCCGGACGGCCAGATCACTGACCAGTACCTCCCCCACGGAATCTGCGAGCTGCCCAACGGGAATTTGCTCATCAAGATCAAAGACTGGAAAGGGCCCGTCCTGGTTCTGAATCCCAGGACCATGCGGTTCACGCAGCTGGAGCCGCCGCCCGGGCGCACCCTGGGCATCTTCATGCCGCAAAGTGACGGCACCCTCCTGATTCAAACCCTGTCCAGCATATTGGAAACCAACCCCGACTACCGGCTGGAAACCTACGATGGCGAGAAATTCGGCGTGGTCGCGGACCTCGGCACGAAATGGGATCTCGCGGAGTTGCGCACCATCTTCAAGGCGCGCAACGGGGACATCTGGGTGGGAGGAACCACCGGGCTGGCCGTGTATCACAATGGCCAATACAGAAAATTCACGCCAGCCGACGGCTACACCTCCAGCGGCGGATATGCCGTCTGCGAACTTCCGGATGGGAAAATTCTGGCCGGCGGCCGGGACAAGCTGCTGGCCTACGACGGGCAGCGCTGGAGCCTGCTCTTTGAAGGACTGGACCAGCTTGGGCTTGATCGAATCCGGCAGATCATCCTGGATCACGCCGGTACGGTTTGGATCGCCTCCGGGTCGGGCATCCACCGGTACCAAAACGGAGCCTGGATCTCCAATACCGAGGAGGACGGCCTGCCCTCCTCGATCGGGGGAACCGTTTTCGAAGACAGCCACCATAATATCTGGGCCGGCACGGCCCGGGGCGCCAGCGTGTACCATTCGTCAGCAGATATCGATCCCCCGCAGGCGATCATCCGCGCGGAGCTGAACCAGAAGGAGGTCACCTCGACCGGCCAGACCAATCTGGCTTTTTCCGGCATCGACAAGTGGAAGCAAACCGCCACCGAACGATTGCTCTTCTCCTACCGCATGGACGGCGGGGCCTGGTCGGCCTTCACCACCCCACGCACCGCCACCTTCCAAGGTCTGCGCCCGGGGCCGCATCATTTCGAGGTCCGGGCCATGGACCGCAACGCGAACATCGGGCCCGGATCCGCCGTTTTCGATTTCGCCGTGGTCTTCCCTTGGTATCGCGAGGCGGCCTTTCTCGTGCTGGCCGGGACCGGCATCGCCATCATCGCATTGCTGGGCAGGTTGACGGTATCGCATTACCGGCATCGCAGCAGACTGATCGCCCAATTGCGCAGCGCCAAAGACATTGCTGAAGCCGCGAACCAGGCAAAAAGCGAATTTCTGGCCAACATGAGCCACGAACTGCGAACACCCCTGAACGGCGTGATCGGCATGACCGGGCTCGCCCTGGAAACCAGCCTGACCCCTGAGCAGAGGGACTTCATCACCACCGCCGCCCAATCCGCAGAGGCACTGGCGGTGGTCGTGAACGACATTCTCGATTTTTCAAAAATGGAGGAGGGCAAACTGCAGCTGGAAACACGCCCGATCGATCTGCTCGAGATTGTTGAAGCATCCGGGCACGCATTTGCCCTGCAAGCCCATCAAAAAGGGCTCGAACTGGCCGTTGAGGTGGCGCCGGACAGTCCGCCCTGCTTCCAAGGTGACCCGACCCGGCTGCGGCAGATCCTGTTCAATCTTTTGAGCAATGCCTTGAAATTCACCGAGACGGGAGAGGTCTTGCTGGAGGTCAGACCGGCGGTCAAGGACGGCCAGGCCGTGCTCCAATTCTCGGTGGCAGACACCGGCATAGGGATTCCCGCCGACCAGCAGAAACTGCTGTTTGCACCATTTACCCAGGCCGACTCCTCCACCACCCGGCGCTTTGGCGGAACCGGCCTGGGCCTCGCGATCGCCCATTACCTGGTGGAACGGATGGGAGGAAAGATTTGGATCGAGAGCGAGGTAGGGGCCGGCACAACTTTTCGATTTACCATCCCGCTTATATCAGCAGGCGCTCCGCCCGGCTTCATCCCGGCTGAAATTGATCCCGCAGAATCGGCGAAGATCAAGGCGCTCATCGTCGACGACAATGCGACCAACCGGCGGATTCTCGGGCGCCTGTTCGCGCATTGGCGCATCCCCGCGCAGAGCGCCGCCGATGGGGAGACCGCGCTGCAGATGCTGGCGAGCGCCGGAGCGGAAAACGCCCCCTACACCCTGATCGTATCCGAATATGGGATACCCGGCATGGATGGGATGACCCTGGGCCAAAAACTCAAGGCCAATCCGGGGCTTTCCACACACTTGGTGATGATGCTGACCGCCGATGACGCGAGCACGACAGGACCCCGCTGCCGGGCAGCCGGTTTTGACACCTGCTTGATCAAACCGATCAGGCAAAAACTGCTGCTCAATGCCATCAAGCAGGCCAGCGCGAAAGCATCGCAGACGCAAGAGGGCCAGAAAAAACCTGCCGCAAGCCCGGCGCCCCAACCGGAAAGGGCGGGCAAATTGCGCGTCTTGCTGGCGGAGGACAATGTCATCAACGAAAAGGTGGCGCGAAGAGTTCTCGAACAAAGAGGGCACGTCGTCACCCATGCCGAAAACGGCCGCAAGGCCGTGGCCCTGTTTCAGGCCCAAACTTTCGACCTCGTCCTGATGGACATACAAATGCCCGAAATGGATGGGCTGACCGCCACCAGGCTCATCCGGCAGCAGGAGGCCATCGCCAAAACGCACACGCTGATCATCGCCATCACCGCCTTCACGACCAAGGAAGACGAGGAGCGCTGCATGGCGGCGGGAATGGATGGATTTTTAACCAAGCCGCTCAATGCGAAAAATCTTTTCGATCTGATCGCAGCCCTCATGAAGGAAAAGCCGGCGGAAGTGTGACCGCCGCCGCCAAGACCGGGAGGCCGGCAGCAAGCACACAACCAAGGCGCCTTTCCCGCTCAATTGCCGTCGACTTCCAGCGTGCACACGCAATGCGGCGGCAGGGTGATCGATCCGTTGAGGCTGACCTTCTGCGATTGGATTTGCACGTGATGCACCGCCGTGGACGGATCGACATAGGAAATGCCCAGCCCCGGCATCATGTCCGGGCCATTGTTGTCCGTGGCCGCGGAGGAATAAATTTCCCAGAGTGTCCCGGTGGTCGCGGTGTGGTTGAAGCCGCTCATCGTCAGCTTGACGTAGTGCGTCTGGGTCCAGGCACGATTGACGAAATTGACGTATAGCTTTTTGTTCGCCGGATCGAGCGAACCGACCGCAGTGACCTCGGCAACATTAGACTCCGCCGGGACATAGCCCAATGCACTGGTCGAGAAAGTCGGGCTGGTCACACTGGTGGAAATCATGGTGGTTCCGAAATGCTGGGCAAAAAGCTGGATGACGTAATAGGGAACCTTGGGCTGGTTCAGGTAAGAATTCCATCCGAAGCAGGTGTCATCGACCATCTTGAAGTAATTCGCGATCCTCACCTTGGGATGGGACAAAAACACCTGCATGATCCGGCCAGCATAAACGGCGCTGCCCATCGTTTTGTTATGGTCGATCCAGGACGGCATTGATCCGAAAAGCGGCCCCCACTCAGTGACCGCAATGCCGATGTCGCGCCCTTGTTGATATTGCGCAATCAAGGCTTCAACCGAGGTCAGTTCCTGGTCGACCGTCTCCGGCGCCGCCCACATCGCCCGGTATCCGCTCTGGGTCGAAGGGATGGTCGTCCCATAAAACCCCGGGAAATAGGCGTTGTGGATGGCAATGTAATCAATCTGAGCCGCGCACGTCTGCAGCACGGTCTGGATCCAGTTCGGGTAGGCGGTCATGGTATAGGCCGTCCGATTCGGCATGCCGATGGCCATCAATTGAATGGAGGGATCCGATTTTCTCATGGCGGCCGCAAAGGAAAGCACCTGCTGGGCGTATTGCGTCGGTGTCATCGCAATCTGCTGCTCGGCCGCACTGCTATTGAAATAGAGCTCGTTGCCAAGTTCCCACATCGGCACCCGCGCGGAAGGATCCACCCCGTCGGCCAGCCGCTGCGTGTTTTTTGGGTTATTGCAGTAATCAACCCACGCGGCCGCCTCGCTGGCGGAGCCCGTCCCGACATTGGCCGTGATCAGCGGCGTCGCCGCAGTCAGCTGGCACGTTTTGAGAAATTCGGGAGTGCCGTACACATCCCGTTCGGAGCCTGAATCAGCCCCGTGTGGAATCACCGGGCGCGAGCTGACCGGCCCGACGCCGTTCTGCCAGTGATAGAAATCAGAAAGAATCCCGCCGGGAAACCGGATGGAGGAGATCTCCTCGCTGGCAGCGGTGATCAGCAGGCTGTTGTTCAGGTTGCCCTGCGCATCAGCGAGGCCGTTGCCTTGGTTGAACCATTCGACATTTGTGCCGAGCAATCCCGAGGGAACGGGATTAAGCAGATTGCCGGCTTGAACTGAACATGTAACATCCGGCGAAGCGCCGGCGACCGGGAGTCTAAGAATTGTGAGCGCAACGGTGAGCGCCACACTGCGGGGTAAGTGCGATGACATACGCCCCTCTACGGCCGCAATTGAAAATAAGGTACCGGCTATCCATGCCTGAAACCCGTTTTATTCTTTTTTACCCAAGCCGCCTGCCCATTGGACCGGTTGATTTTATTCTTAAATGAATGCCCGCGATGGGGAAACGAGGCATGTCCTGTGCTTTATCCCCTCCAGCCGCGGGTTTCCGCGAACTGCCGAAATGCCCTCTGCCACCACCCAAACCTTTCGCCTGCGCAGCGGACTCCGGCAATGGGGGCCGGCCGCCGCTGCCGTGGCGGCCACCACCCTCTCATTCGTCCTTTTTTTTCTCATCCGCCAGTGGGAACGCCGTGATTCGCAGGCCGTGTTGCAGGCCATCGCCCGGCAGCGGCTCGAGCTGCTGCGCGAATCGCTGGGTGACTCGCTGGAAAGCCTGCATTCGCTCGGCGCATTTTATGGAACAGGCTTGCCCGTTGACCGCGAGTACTTCCGCCGGTTTGTCACCGGCACACTCGCCCGCCGGCGGGAAATCCAGGCCTTTTCCTGGACGCCGCGCGTTCCTGCCGGCGAACGGGCCGCCTACGAAGCAGCTGTCCACGGCGACGGTTTTCCGGATTTTCAGTTCACGGAACGAGATCCTTTGACCGGCCACATGGTGCGGGCGCGGACCCAGCCCGAATTTTATTACCCCGTTTACTACATTGAGCCGCTTGATCGTAATCGCGCCGCCTTCGGCTTCGATCTCAATGCCCGCATCGAAACCCTGAATCTCGCGCGGGACCAGGCTCACGCCGTCGCCACGCCGTTGATCCGGCTGATGCAGGAAAAAACCAACGAACCCGGCTTCATCGTCTACCTGCCACTCTACAAGGGACAGCCGCCGGCCACGGTCGAGGAGCGCCGTGAAGCCAATGCCGGCTTTGTCGCGGCCGTTTTCCGTCTCGCTGACTTGGTCGGACCCGCGATCGCCCGCCGGCCCGGCTTGCGCGTCGTCCTGCGCGATTCCGGCGACCTGTCGCCCGAGGCCACTTACATCCTGCCGGACGCCGACAACTCGCCGCCCTGGCGTGAACTCGCCCCCTACACGCTGGCGCTGCCGGTGGCCGGACGCGAATGGGAGATCACCTTCACCCCCACGACGGCTTTCCTTGCCGGGCACCGTCCGTGGCAGTCGTGGGCCGTGCTCGCTGGCGGCCTGCTCGCCACCGCCCTGCTCGTAGGCTATCTGCTCGCAGACTTGCGACGCGATGCCGCCATCGCCCGTGCTAATGCTGCCCTCCAGGCCGAGGTCGTCGAACGCAAACGCGCCGAGGAGGCCGCCGCCGCCGCCAGCCGCGCCAAATCCGATTTTCTCACCAGCCTCAGCCACGAAATCCGGACGCCGCTCAATTCCATCCTTGGCTACACGCAGATCCTCGAGCGCGACCCCGACCTGCCCCGCCGCCAGCGCGATGCCGTCAGTGCCCTCGCGAACAGCGGCCACCACCTTCTCGGCCTGCTGAACTCCATTCTCGATCTTTCGAAAATCGAGGCCGGGCGCATGGAAATGCAACGCGACATGTTCGACCTGTCAGCGCTCGTGCACGGCCTCGCCGAGATGTTCAAACCCCGCTGTGCGGAAAAGCGCCTCACCCTGCGCGTGGCCTGCCCGGTCGCGGAGCGGCACCCAGCGCTCGGCGATGAAGGCAAGCTTCGCCAGATCCTCATCAATCTCATCGGCAATGCCATCAAGTTCACCCCGCGAGGGGAGGTCTTCGTTGGCGCGCGTCCGACCGGCGGCGACCAGTGGCTCTTCGAGGTCATCGACACCGGCATTGGCCTCTCCGCTGATGAGCGCACCGGGCTTTTCACGCCCTTTCACCAGACTGCGGCGGGCCGCCGCTCGGGCGGCACCGGCCTCGGCCTTGCGATTGCACGACGCCATGTCGAGCTGATGGGTGGCCAACTGGAGGTGCAATCCGAACCCGGCACGGGCACGCGCTTCTTTTTTACGCTGCCATTGCCGGCCGCAGCCGCCCTGCCGGCCGGGCCGGGCGCCGCCCCCCTCCCGCATCTATCACCCGGGGTGACCGTGCGCGCGCTGGTCGTCGACGACAACCGCGACAACCGCCGTATCCTCGCGCGCCTGCTCGCCGACATCGGCTGCGTCGTGGCCGAGGCCGGCGACATCGACCGCGCGCGCGACATCGCCCGCCAGGCTCCGCCCGATATCCTCTTCATCGACGTGCTGCTCACCGACACGACGGGGCCGGAACTGCTTGCGGCTTTGCGGGCCGACGGCCTGCCCGACTCCGCCATCGTACTCTTCCATACCGCCGCTTTGCTGGAACGCACGCAACGCGACGCGCTCCGCGCCGGCGGGGCCGACCTTCTCGCCAAGCCGTTCCGGGCCGAGGATCTTTGCGCCTGCCTGCGCCGCGTACCGGGTGTACGCTTCGACGAACCGGTGGCTATGACTGGAGGCACGGAGGTTCCCCCGCCCGACCTCGATCGTATCGTCCTGCCCGAGGAGCTCTGCGCGCGCATGACCGTCGCGGCCGAGCTGCACAGCACCACCGTGCTCAAGGCCTGCCTCGAGGAATTGCGTCAGCTGGGCGGCCCGGCCGAGGCGCTGGCCGATCACCTGCGGCAATTGCTGCGCGCCTACGATCTGGGCGCGATCGCCCGTCTGTTGAGCCGCCTGCGCGTGCAGCACGCCGAATCACCCGCCCCATGAGCGTCCCGGCCGAATCAATTCTCGTGGTGGACGACCAGCCCTCCAACCTCGCTTTGCTGGGCGACTTGCTCGAGCCTGCGGGTTATCACCTGCTCTCCGCCACCAATGGCGGGGATGCCGTGCGCGTCGCGGCCCGGGCCCGGCCCTCGCTCATCCTGCTCGACATCATGATGCCCGGCACGGACGGCCTCGAGACTTGTCGCCGCCTGCAGTCCGTGCCCGCCACCCGCGAAATCCCCGTCATTTTCATCACCGGGCGCGCCGAACTCACCGCGCGCGTGGAGGGTTTCCGCACCGGCGGCATCGACTACATTGTAAAGCCATTTGAAGCGGATGAAGTTCTTGCCCGCGTGCGCACGCACCTGGGCCTCGCCCGCGCCCGGCGCGAACTTGCGGAAAGAAACCGTGAACTCGCGGCGAGGCTGGCCGAGCTGCGATCCGAGATTGCCAAACGCGAGGCCGCCGAGGAGGGGCGGCGCGAGGCGGACGAACGTCTTTCCGTGCTGTCCGCGCGCGAGGCACGGCGGTGGAACGTGGCCGGCCTCGTCGGCCGCAGCCGCGCCCTTGCCGCGTTGTTGCACGAGGTGGAGCGCCTGCAGGCTTACGGCCGTGCCGGCGTGCTTCTCGCCGGCGAAAGCGGCACGGGCAAGGAGCTCGTCGCACGTGCCCTGCACACCGGCAGCCCGCGCGCACAGGGCCCATTCATCCCCGTCAACTGCGTGGCTGTGCCCGGCGAACTCATGGAGTCGATGTTCTTCGGCCATGTGCGCGGCGCCTTCACCGGGGCGACAGCGGACCGCAAGGGATTTTTTGAGCTCGCGAACGGCGGCACGCTTTTCCTCGACGAAATCGGGGACATGCCCGCCGCGCTCCAGGCCAAGCTGCTGCGCGTGCTCGAGGATGGCCGGGTGACACCGGTCGGCGCCACGGCCGAAAAACAGGTGGACGTGCGCGTCATCGCCGCCACCAACGCGAACCTCGAGGCGCGGATTGCCGCGGGCACATTCCGGCAGGACCTTTATTTCCGCCTCGCCCGCACCACCGTGCGTGTACCGCCGTTGCGCGAGCGCCGGGACGACATCCCGTTGCTCGCAGCGCATTTCATCGGGCATTTTTCGTCCGAGATGGGCCTGGCCCCGCCGCCGCTCACCTCCGCCGCGCTGGCGGCGCTCGCCCAACACGCTTTTCCCGGCAACGTGCGCGAGCTGCGCAACCTCATCGAGAGTGCGCTGATCGCCAGTAGCGGACGCGAAATCACTCCCGCTCACCTGCGGCTCACCACGGTACCGGTCGCGCCAGTGCCGGACGCCACACCGGCTCAGGAGCCACCGGAAGATTTGCCGCTCAATCTGGACGCCGCCGAACGCATGCTGATCCGCCGCGCGCTCAATCAGACCGGTGGCAACATCGCCGAAGCCGCCCGACTGCTTGGGGTGCATCGCAGCCGTATTTATCGCGTGCTTGAGGCAGTGTCCGCCAGGTGACGGCCGGCCCGCCGGCCGCAGACGGGGCCCGACCCCCTGTCGCAGTTGTCGCGCCGGGAACACTTGCGACATCGCCGCACCAGCGCGCCTTTGCTTCAGCGACGCAGAAAAAAAATTCTTTCCGGTGACTGGCAGAAAGTTGCGTGAACTGAAATCGGTGCGGCATGGCGCGCGCTAAGGCCTGCACCAGCTGCGTTTCGCAGCCTTTAAAAACTGCACACCATAGATGAAAACCGCATTGATCAAAAAAGTTAACCTGAACTCCGCCTTCCGGGCGGTCTCCCTGCTTTCCGCGACGGCGGCCCTCGCTTTCGCAGCCGCTCCGGATACGCGGGCCGATGATTCCAAGGTGCATGCCTTGGTGAACTTCGAAGTGTCGGACAAATACCTGACGCCCCGCGGCATGATCGTGGTGGACCACGGTCTGACCTACCAGCAGCTTTTCCTTGCCTTCGTGGATTTGCATGACGGCGCGACCGGTGATTTCATCAATAACATCACGTTTGTGCCGGGCGTGTGGGCTGATTTCGCCACCCATCCCACCGCGATTCATCTGAAAGGCGCGGGCGCGACCGACTGGGTCGAGACGGATCCCATCGCCGGCCTGTCCGTGAAATTCGCCAAGGATTTCAAGCTGGATGTGACCTACACGGCCTTTGAAATGCACATCCTCGACATCGGCACTTCCCAGCACTTGGAGACGAAGCTGAGCTTCGACGACAGCAGCTACCTGCAGTCATTCGCCCTGCATCCCTATGTCAGCTACTGGCGCGAACTGGATGGCAAGGCGACCGCCGCCGCCAACTTCGGCGTTCCCTCCAGCTACTATTTCGACGTGGGCGTCGATCCGGGCACCAGCATCGGCAAATGGAAAATCGAAGTGCCAGTCCGCGCCCTGATACCCAGCTCCAAGTTCTACGGCACTCATTTTGCCAGCAAATCGACCATCGCCCTCTATGAAGTCAGCGTCAAGGGCTCCGTGCCAGTGAGTTTCATGCCCGCGGGCTACGGCAGCTGGAGTTTTCACCTCGGCGTAAACTACATGAATTTCGTGGACAAGAACCTCCAGCATCTCGCCTTGGGCGGTGGATTTGGCCCGAAGAAGACCGACACCTTCCAGGTTTTCTCCGGCCTGAGCACATTCTTCTGAGGTCACCAGACCCCGCCATCTCATCACCCGATCCAGGCCAACCTTTATGAAACACTTTCTTTCCTCCCTGCTTATCGCCGCGACAGTCGCCTGCGCCGCCCTGCCCTCGCCCACCGCCCGGGCCGCGGACGACATCACCATGGGCTTCATCTATGTGGGCCCGAAGGACGACTATGGCTACAATCAGGCGCACGCCGAGGGCGCGGCCGGCGTGGCCAAGCTCCCCGGCATCAAAACCGTCGAGGAGGCCAGCGTCCCCGAGACCATCGCCGTGCAGGAGACGATGAAGGACATGATCGTCCAGGACGGGGCGACCGCGCTGTTCCCCACGTCGTTCGGTTACTTCGACCCGCACATCCTGAAATTGGCCAAGCAATTCCCGCAGGTGCAGTTCTTTCATTGCGGCGGCATGTATGTGGAAGGAAAGCACCCGAAAAATGTGGGCAGTTATTTCGGTTATATCGACGAGGCCGAGTACCTCTCCGGCATCGTCGCCGGCCTCACATCGAAGACCCACAAGCTCGGCTTCATCGCCGCCAAGCCGATCCCGCAGGTGCTGCGCAACATCAACAGCTTCACCCTGGGCGCACGCAGCGTGAAACCCGAAACCACCGTGCAGGTGATCTTTACCGGTGACTGGTCCATGCCGGTGAAGGAAGCGGAGTCCGCCAACAGCCTCATCGACCAGGGCGTCGACGTGCTGACCTGCCACGTCGACAGCCCCAAGGTCATCATCGCGACCGCCGAGAAACGCGGCATCTATTGCTGCGGCTACCATGCGAGCCAGGCCGCCATTGCGCCGAAGGGCTACCTGACCGGCGCGGAATGGGACTGGACGCACGTCTACTCCTATTACGCCGACGCCGTGAAAGCCGGCAAAACGCTCATGGACGGGTCGATTCCGCACCTCGTCCGCGGCGGATTGAAGGATGGCTTTGTCAAACTTTCCCCCTACGGTCCCGCCGTCAGCGACGAGGCCAAAACCGCCGCCGAGGCCGCCAAGGCCAGGTTCATGGACGGCTCGATGGTCGTCTACAAAGGCGAGTTGAAGGACAACACCGGCGCCGTCGTCATTCCCGCGGGCACGGAAATGAAGCAACAGGACATCAACCTGGAGAAGATGGGGTGGCTGGTGGAGGGAGTAATTGGCAGTACCAAGTAGCCACGGTAAGGTTATGCGAACAAACGGCACGTCGCCTGCTGATCTTGTCCTGCAGGCGGCGTGCCGTCCGGCGCTTGCGACCCGCCACTGCAAAACCACAGGCCCCGGCATGTCTGAAATCCAAACCGAACCCGCGGCCCCGGTCGCATCACCGGCCGCCGGTCCGAAGCTTCCTTCCCTTATGTCGCGCCGGTGGCGAGGCATGCTGGAAGCGGTGGCCATCCCCGCCGGGGCCATTTTTGTTTCCATCATTTTATTCGGCTTCTTCTGCGCCGTGAACGGCGCGAACCCGTTCGCCGTTTACGCCTCGATCAACAAGGCCGCATTCGCCAGCTGGTATGCTTGGCAGGAGACGCTGGTGCGCGCCGCGCCGCTTATGCTCTGCGCGCTCTGCACCGCCATTCCAATCCGGCTCGGGCTCGTGATCATCGGCAACGAAGGCGCGCTCGTCATCGGCGGGCTGTTTGCCACGGCCGCAGGTCTAGCCGTGCCGCATGCCTCGCCTCTCGCAACGCAAATCGTCATGGCCGGCGCCGGCATGCTGTGCGGCGGGCTCTGGATCATGATCGTGGGCGCGCTCAAATACTTTCGCGGCGTCAACGAGACCATCAGCGGCCTGCTCATGAACTACATCGCCATCGCCATCCTCAACCAGATGGTCAACGGCCCGATGCGCGACCCAAGCAGCCTGAACAAGCCGTCGAGCTACCCGATCCCCGACGAAAAAATGCTCCAGCCCATCGGCAGCACCAGCATTCACTGGGGCCTGGTCTACGGCATCGTGGCCTGCGTGATCGTGTGGTTTCTCGTTCATCACACCACCTTCGGCTTCAAGATGCGCACCATCGGGGGCAACATCCGCGCGGCCCGCATCGCCGGCCTGCCGGTGGGCTCGGTGACGTTGATCGCCTGCTTCATCGCCGGCGCGCTGCCCGGCCTGGCCGGCATGGTCGAAGTCGCCGCGGTGAACGGCTCGGCCAACGAGTCGCTCAATGCCTGGTATGGTAACAGCGGCATCCTTGTCGCCTTTCTCGCGCGGCAGAACGCGCTCGCCGTCATCGTCGTCTCCATCCTGCTCGGCGGGCTCCTCGCCAGCGGCGGCATCCTGCAGCGCGTGCACCATCTGCCTGACGCCACCACGCTTGTTTTCCAAGGGCTGGTGTTCCTCGTGATCCTTTTCAGCGAAAGCCTTTACGGGCGCTGGAAAATTTTTCAGGAGAAGGCCGCATGAGCGCTGGCGAATCACTCGGCCTGTGGGGCGTGCCGGTGGCGGTGCTGGCAGGCGCCGTACGAGGCGGCACGCCGTTTCTTTTTGTGAGCGTCGGCGAATGCCTCACGGAAAAAAGCGGCAAGATCAACCTCGGCCTGGAGGGCGTCCTGCTGATGGGCGCGATGAGCGCCTACGCGGTTTCTTGCCAGACCGGCTCGCCCTGGGTGGGTGTTGCCGCGGCCGGCTGCGCCGGCATGCTGCTTGGCGCCATCCACGCCTGGCTGTCCCAGCGGCAGAGGGTGAACGACATCGCCGTGGGTATAGCCATGATCGTTTTTGGCAGCGGCCTCGCCTTCTTTTTCGGCAAGCCCTACATTCAGCCGCTGGCCACACAACTTCCGAGCCTCGGCTTCGCCAACTGGTCCGGCAATCCTGCGGTGCGCTCGGCCTTCAGGATCTGCCCGCTGTTTTTTCTTGGCGTGGCCGCGGCCTTCGCGATGCGGTGGTTTTTCAAGTCGACGCGCTGGGGCCTCTACATCCGCGCGGTCGGCGACAAACCCGACGCGGCGCGCGCCATGGGCATCTCCGTGGTGAAAGTGCGCACGCTGTCGATCATGGCCGGCAGCTTTCTCGCCGGCATCGGCGGCGCGTACCTCTCACTCTTTTATCCCGGCAGCTGGACTGAGCGAATTTCCGGCGGCCAGGGCATCATGGCCGTGGCGCTGGTCATCTTCGCGCGCTGGAATCCCGTGCAGTGCCTCTGGGCCTCGCTGCTTTTTGGCGGCGCGCAGGCCCTCGGCCCGGCGCTGCAAGGCGTCGGCGTCAGTTCCTATTATTATCTGTTCAACGCCTCACCCTATATCCTGACCCTCGTCGTCATGATCGCGACTTGTTCCACCAAACAAACCCTCGCCGGCGCACCCGGCGCCCTTGGTTCCGGCACATGAACCCGCATCACATCCAGGCCGATCCCTACCCGTGGCCCTACAACGGTGACCTGCGACCGCAGAACACCGCCCTCATCATTATCGACATGCAGACCGATTTTTGCGGGCCGGGCGGCTACGTGGACAAAATGGGCTACGACATTTCGCTCACCCGCGCGCCGATCAATCCGCTGCAACAGATCCTCGCCGCCATGCGCAAATTCGGCTTTCACATCCTCCACACGCGCGAAGGCCATCGCGCGGATCTCTCCGACTTGCCGGAAAACAAGCGTTGGCGCAGCCGGCGCCTCGGCGCGGGCATCGGCGATCCCGGCCCGTGCGGGCGCATCCTCACCCGCGGCGAGCCCGGCTGGGAAATCATCCCGGAACTCGCCCCGTTGCCGGGCGAGTCGATCATCGATAAACCGGGCAAGGGCTCCTTTTACGCCACTGATCTCGATCTGCTGCTGCGGCGCAACGGGATTCAAAACCTGATCCTCGGCGGCATCACCACCGACGTGTGCGTGCACACCACCATGCGCGAGGCCAACGACCGCGGCTATGAATGCCTGCTGCTCTCAGACGGCACCGCGGCCACCGATCCCGGCAACCATCTCGCCGCACTGAAGATGATCAAGATGCAGGGCGGGGTCTTCGGCGCCGTCGCCGATTCCACCGCCGTGCTTGCGGCCCTTCCATGCTAGCCCGCGTCCACCAGGGTCCGCCGCCACTCGAGCTCGTGAATGTCACGAAGCGGTTCGGGTCATTCACGGCCAATGAGAACGTGTCCCTGAAAGTCGCGCCCGGCACATTTCACGCGCTCCTCGGCGAGAACGGGGCGGGCAAAAGCACGCTGGTGAAATGCATCATGGGCTACCATCAGGCCGACGAGGGCGACATCATCGTGGACGCCGCTTCGCGTGACATCCGCAGCCCGCACGATGCCTACAAGCTGGGCATCGGCATGGTCTACCAGCATTTCACCGTCGTGCCGGCCATGACCGTCGCGGAAAACCTGATTCTCGCGCGGCCCGACATTCCCGGCATCATCAACTGGAAGGCGGAGGAGCAGTCGTTGGAAAAATTTCTCGAGACCGCACCGTTCAAGGTGGCTCTCCGCGCGAAGGTCTCGGATCTCGCCGCCGGCCAGAAGCAGAAGGTCGAAATCCTCAAGCAGCTCTACCTCCACAGCAAATTTCTCATCCTCGACGAGCCCACCTCTGTGCTCACGCCGCAGGAAGCCGACGAGGTGCTGGGCATGCTGCGGCGCATGGTGGACGCGCACCAGCTCAGCGTGCTGATCATCACGCACAAGTTCCGCGAGGTCACCGCCTATTGCGACGAGATCACCGTGCTGCGCAAAGGCCGTCTGGCCGGCGGCGGACGGGTAAAAAACCTCACGACCGCCGACATGGCCGCGATGATGATGGGCGAGCAGCGTCGCGGCCGGACCATTGAAAAAGCCGCGCAGACGCCCGGTTCCGTGCTCCTCGAAATCAAGGGCCTGCACGCCAATCGCGACAATGGCATCGAGGGCGTCTGTGGCGTGGACCTCGGCGTGCGCGCAGGCGAGATCGTCGGCATCGCCGGCATTTCCGGCAACGGCCAGCGCGAACTGGTCGAGGTGCTCGGCGGCCAGCGCCCGGCCACGTCCGGAGAAGTGCACGTGCGCGGCGCCGTCTTCGGCATGACCCGCCTGGAAATGTTCGAGCATCAGGTTTTCATCCTGCCGGAAGAGCCGCTGCGCAACGCCTGCGCGCCGCAGATGAGCGTGGCGGAAAACCTGGCCCTGCGCACCTTCGACCGCGCACCACAGTCGCGCGGCCGCTGGTTCCTCAACAGCCGCGCCATCCGCCAGCACGGCCGCCACTGGATCGAGCGCTTCAAGATCAAGACTCCCGGCGCCGATGCGCCCATCGGCAACCTTTCCGGCGGCAACGTCCAGCGCGCCGTGCTCGCGCGCGAACTGGGCCCCGGCACCGCGAAAGTGCTCATCGCCGCCAATCCCTGCTTCGGCCTCGATTTCGCGGCCGTGGACTTCATTCATTCGCAGCTGATCGAGGCCCGCAACAAGGGCGTGGCCGTCTTGCTCGTCTGCGAGGACCTCGACGAACTGCTCATGCTTTCCGACCGCGTCGTCGTCATGGCCGGCGGAAAACTTGTGCATGAATCGCCCGCAGCCGAGGCCGACATCAAGCTTATCGGGGAAAAAATGGCCGGACACTGACCCCCTGAAAATACCATGGATGCAGACCAGACCCTGACCGTTGGCGCGGAGCCCTACCCTTTCGAATTTTCCCCGGCCACGTGCGCGCTGCTGATCATCGACATGCAACGTGATTTCCTCGAGCCCGGCGGCTTTGGCGAAATGCTGGGCAACGACGTTTCCCGGCTGCGCCGCACCATCGGGCCGAACCAGAAACTGCTCGCCGCCTGGCGCGCCCATGGGCTGCAGGTCATCCACACGCGCGAGGGCCACCGGCCCGACCTGGCGGATTTGCCGGCGGCAAAACGGATCCGCGGTCGCAGCAAGACTTGCATCGGTGACGACGGGCCGATGGGCCGCATCCTCGTCCGGGGCGAAGCCGGGCACGACATCATTGAAGAACTTTATCCGCTGGCGGGCGAGCCGGTGATCGACAAGCCGGGCAAGGGCGCCTTCTGGGCCACGGACTTGCATGCCATCCTCCAGAATCGCGGCATCAAGCAGCTCATTGTCACCGGTGTAACGACGGAAGTGTGCGTCAACACCACCGTCCGCGAAGCCAACGACCGCGGCTACGACTGCCTCGTGCCCTCGGACTGCGTGGGATCCTATTTTCCAGAGTTTCAGGAAATGGGCCTGAAAATGATCAAGGCCCAGGGCGGCATCTTCGGCTGGGTGTCGCACTCGGAAACCATCGTGGCCGCCCTCGGCCCTCCCGCCGCACCGCCAGCGTCATCAACCATCCGTCCATCATGAATGCCACGACCAAACCAAAAATCTGGGTGCCCGGAGACTGGAATGCCTTCTTCGGTTTTGGCACCAACATCCTCGTCAACCTTCTCACCCTCACGGCACTCCTGCGCTTCGTGCTGAAAATGCCGGACAGCCTGGTCTTCGGACGCATCCTTCCGGCGACCGGCCTGATGCTTTGCCTTTCGACCTTGTACTACGCCTGGCTGGCCTACCGCCTGGCCAAAAGGACCGGCCGGACCGACGTCTGTGCGCTGCCTTCGGGCATCAGCGTGCCGCACATGTTCATCGTCACGTTTGTGATCATGCTGCCCATCGCCATCAAGACGGGCGACCCCGTCAAGGGCTGGGAGGCCGGCCTGACCTGGGTGTTCATCCAGAGTTTCGTGCTGATGATCGGCGGTTTCGCCGGGTCATTCATCCGCCGGATCACACCCCGGGCCGCGTTGCTCGGTACGCTGGCCGGTGTTTCAGTCACCTTCATCTCGATGCGGCCGGCCCTGGAAATGTTCCTGACGCCCATGATCGGCATCACCTGTTTTGCCGTCATTCTCCTGAGTTGGTTTGGCGGAGTGCGCTACCGCGGTATTCCGGCCGGGCTTGTCGCCATCTGCGCCGGCACGGTCATCGCGTGGGGCTCCAATGCCTTCGGACTTAACTACGGCGGCATGAGCCTCGCGGGACTGGTTGGCTCGGTGGCCAACTTTGGGTTTCATGTGCCCCTGCCCGCCTTCCACCATGTATTTTCCGGCTTTGAATTTCTCGGCACCATTCTGATCACGGCCATTCCCTTCGGCATCTACGACCTCGTCGAGGCGATCGACAATGTCGAAAGCGCCGCCGTGGCCGGCGACAGCTTCCCGACCACGCGCGTCCTGACCGCCGACGGCATCGTCAGCTTGATTGGCTGCCTGATGGGCAACCCTTTCATCAACGCCGTCTATATCGGCCATCCCGGTTGGAAGGCGATGGGCGGCCGGATCGGCTATTCCGCCGCCACCGGCATCACCGTGATCCTGCTCTGCTGGTTTGGCACCATTTCACTGATGCTGGCGCTGATCCCCAGCGTGGCCATCCTGCCGATCCTGCTCTACATCGGCATGCTGATCGGCTCCCAGGCCTTTCAGGAAACCCCGAAGAAACACGCACCGGCCGTCATCCTGGCCCTCGCTCCCCATCTGGCCAACTGGGGTCTCACCATCATCAACGGAGCACTCGCTGCGGCGGGCATCTTCACCGTCTCGACCGAACTCGCGGCCAATATGAAAAACCAGGGCGTGCTCTATCACGGACTGCAGGTGTTGGGCGGCGGCTCGATCCTCGGCGGCCTGGTGCTCGGCGCCATCACGGCCTTTATCATCGACCGCAACTTCAAACCGGCGGCCGGCTTTGCCCTGGCCGGCGCGGTGCTCACCTTTTTCGGCTTCATGCACGGGGAAAGCATCGGCATCGGGCAGACCCAAGTGGTGGCGGCCAGCTACCTGGTCTTTTCTGCGATCCTGTTCAGCTGCGCCAGGTTTGCCGTGGCGAAGGTCAGCCCCATGGAACTGGCCGAGCCGGAAGGAGAGCATGTCGCGGCCTGACCGTCCTCATGCCGAAGCCCATCCTCCGGCAGCCGACTATGTATCCATGAATTCAATACACATCTGCCGGGACATGCCCGCCACGGCCGGGAACCCCCGTACGCGACCGGACCGCCTCGGCGGTTCCGCGGCGCGATTGTGGGTTGGACGCGCCGGACAAACCAGCATAGTCAAATCTCCGCCAGCCCCGGCACCGCTTTTCTCACCATCACTGTGGCTTCCACACCCAAACCTGATCCCGCCCCGGCCTATCAACGGCTGGAGCTTCACGACCTCTTCAACATCGCCCGATGGCAAGATAAGATCGCCTGGCAGCCATTCCAGGAGGGCGTCGACATCCACCGGCTCTATGGCGACGGCATCACCGGTCCGACCGCCGCGCTCATCCGCTTGGGCAAAGGCGGCAAGGTGCCCCTGCATGAGCACACCGGCCACGAGCACATTATTGTGCTGAGCGGGTCGGAGCGTGATCAGAACAGCCCCGTCGAGGCCGGCACGCTGATCATCAATCCGCCGGGCACCCAGCATAGCGTGGTCAGCGATGCCGGCTGCATCGTGTTGGCCATTTATGAAAGACCGGTGAGTTTCCTGCAAAGCCAAAACAAGGCGTGAGGCCCGCAGATTCAGCCAGCTGCGATCCGGGCTGGTCACTCATTGCTGCGCGAGAAAATCCCGCCAGCCGCCAAAAGCCGTGATGTCACGTGCGTTCAGGACCGCGTGCGCCTCGCACAAAAAGCCTTTCACTGCCTCGCCGGTCGCCAGCTCGATCGTGCCGATGCACAAAGGCGGCGGCACCGCCGCGACAAAACCGCCAAAAGCCGCGGCCGCGAGTTCCCACACTTCGACCGCAATAGCCGCGCCGCCCTCCCCCACGCGCACCAGGCCGGGCTTCGGCGGAGTCGTGCCCGGCAATGCGTAAAACCGGTAGCACGGCGCCGTCCGACCCGACCACGCCCGCCGCGCGCCACGATCAGTGAGCTGGTGATTCAGCGGCAGGCCCGACAGGTGCGCCCCCACCACCGCGACGCGCACCATATCGGTGACCGGCGGTGCCACCGGCGACGTGACGGCCGGCAGCGGGTAAGACGTCGCACCGAGCTTTCCACCGACTCCGGCATGCCAGCGTGCGCCCAGCGCCAGCAAGTCGGATTCGCGCCAGGCCGGCGCGATGAACGTCACGCCCCACGGCACGCCGTCTGCGCGGAATCCCGCCGGCACCGCGAGTGCGGAAAGATCGAGCAGGTTGACGAAATTCGTATAGGTGCCGAGCCGGATGTTGAGATGCAGCGGGTCGGCCAGAACCTCGGCCACCGTGTAGGGCCGCGGCGCGGTCGGCACCAGCAGCGTATCCATTTTCGCCCATTCGGCCGCCGTGCGACGCAGGAAGATTGCGAGCTTGTGAAATCCCTCGAACGCATCGAC
>DATHNW010000004.1:0-2303 GCA_035485575.1 Opitutaceae bacterium
CAGCAGGGCGGTCTCGGCATCATTCACCGCAACCTGACCATCGAGCAGCAGGCCAACGAAGTCGACAAGGTGAAGCGCTCGGAAAGCGGCATGATCGTCGACCCCGTCACCATGTCGCCCACTGACCGGGTCAGCGACGCGCTCGAAGTCATGCGCAAGTACAAAATTTCCGGTGTGCCCATTACCGAGCACGGCAAGCTGGTAGGCATTCTCACCAACCGCGACCTGCGCTTTGAAACCCGCTTCGATATTCCCATCGACAAAGTGATGACCAAGAAAAATCTCATCACCGTCCCTGTCGGCACCACGCTCGAAGAAGCGGAAAAAATTCTGCACCAGCATCGCGTCGAAAAACTTCTGGTGGTCGACGACAAGTACAACCTGAAGGGCCTGATCACGGTCAAAGACATTCAGAAAAAATTGAAGTATCCTAACGCCGCAAAAGATTCCCAAGGCCGCCTGCGCGTGGGCGCAGCCATTGGCGCCACCGGAGACTTTCTCGAGCGCGCCCAGGAACTCGCCGAAGCCAAAGTCGACGTACTGGCCATCGATAGCGCGCACGGCCATTCCACCAAGGTGCTCGACGCCGTGAAACTGGTGAAATCGAAACTGCCTCACATCGATCTGCTGGCCGGCAACGTGGCCACCTTCGACGGCGCTTGCGAGCTCACCCGCGCCGGCGCCGACGGCATTAAAGTCGGCATCGGCCCGGGATCAATTTGCACCACGCGCGTCGTCACCGGCGCCGGCGTGCCGCAAATCACCGCCATCGCCGAAGCCTACCGCGCCACCAAAGACGCGGGCGTCCCCATCATCGCCGACGGCGGAATTAAATATTCCGGCGACGTCACCAAAGCGCTGGCCGCGGGTGCCAGCGCCGTCATGATCGGATCACTCTTCGCCGGCACCGACGAAAGTCCCGGCGAATTAATTTTGTATCAAGGGCGCTCCTTCAAGTCGTATCGCGGCATGGGCTCGATCGGCGCCATGGCCCAAGGCTCGAGCGAGCGCTACTTCCAGAGCATGGAGGGCGAATCGTCATCGTCCATCTCAGCCGGCGACGGCGACGGCAACCGCCTCAACAAACTCGTCCCTGAAGGCATTGAAGGCCGCGTTCCCTACCGCGGCTCCGTCGCGATGATCGTCCATCAGATGGTCGGCGGATTGAAATCCGGCATGGGCTACTGCGGCTGCGGAACCATTCCCGAACTGCTGCAGAAGACGCGCTTCGTCCGCATCAGCGGCGCCGGCCTGCGCGAAAGCCACGTCCACGACGTAATGATCACCCGCGAGGCCCCGAACTATGCCATCGAGTAGCGCGGAAGCATTACCCGACAGCGAGGCGAAGGGTGGGTACGCCGTGAGCCCGTCGCACGCGTGAGCACCGACCGTCACAGCGTTCTCAAAGCCTGGATCGCCGCAATCCTGTGGCTGATCGTCATCGCCATGGAATCGACGGCCATGGCGTCCGCCAACAACACCAGCCGCATGCTCTATCCTCTGCTGCATTTTCTGTTCGGCATGGACTTGCAACATTTCGAGCCCTTGCACTTCTTGCTTCGCAAAGGAGGCCACGTCTTCGGCTATGGCTTGCTGAGCATCCTTTTTTTTCGCGCGTGGCGTGAGACCCTGCCCGCACTCGGCGATCCGAAGTGGACGTGGCGCTGGGCGAATATTTCCGTGCTCGGAACCGCACTCGTGGCCAGCCTCGACGAGTGGCATCAGACCTTCATCCCAACTCGTACCGGCACCGTCCGTGACGTCGTCCTCGACACCTGCGCTGCAATCGCCGCGCAGATCTTAGTTTTGCTGTGGATGAAGCGGCGTGCCCGCAAACCTCTGGAAACCTAACCTGCAATCGTTCTTTGGATGGTTGGAAGGTTCGTTCGATGCCCTTCCCTAACCAGATTACCTAGCTACACCGGTTAGTTTTTGCGCGCGTTTCCTGAAACGGCAAGCACCACCGCCGCGGTCGCTGCCAGCCCCGCCGAAAAATAAAACGGCACACCCGCACCGTAGTGCTTCCACAATTGTCCCGTAATCAAACTCGCTGCCAGCGTGGCCACGCTGGTCGCAAATGCATAGACGCCCAGCGCCCGCCCGCGCACTTCCTGCCCCACGGTTTCGACTACCAGCGCCTTCAGCACGGGTTGCGTGAGGGCATAGTACAAACCGTAGACGGCCATCGTGATCCAGATGGCGAGCGTAGAGGGCGCGCGCCCGAACACGAAATACACCGCCGCATAAATCAAATACCCAGCGGCTGCGATTCCCCGCCGCGAGAAACGATCGCTGATCCATCC
>DATHNW010000005.1:0-57940 GCA_035485575.1 Opitutaceae bacterium
ATCTCACCGCCACCCTGGGCAACGCCACCCTCGCCACCGGCACGCACTCCATCGTGCTCACCGTCACCGGCAAGAACGCGTCCTCCTCCGCCTTCCTCATCACCGCCGACAAACTCACCTTCGTCGGCCAGTAATATCCACTGAAAGACACAAGCGCGGTAAATTCCTGGAATTTACCGCGCTTTGCTTTTTACATTGTGCAAGGCTGCAGGCCAATTACTGCAGGGCTTCATCGGCCATTTTCAATTGAAAATGAATGGCAAATGGCTGGCAGAGCCCGACCGGCTTCTCTTTTCGGGAATGAAGCAAAACTTATTCATGGCCTCCCGATAATTAGTTGAACAGGGCAGGGAAGCGGGCTTGGCTTGGCTCAGCCGGTTTCCATGTCAAAAATCGTCATTATTTTATCCCTCGTTTTAGGCGCTTGTGTGGCGTTTGTCCTGCTCCTTATTCGACGTTCGTCAGAGGGCCATGAAGATGAGAATGGATTTCGCGCGGGGCCGGCGGATTTGCCGATGACGGATGAGTCAAAAGTTGCGCCGGGAAATTCCACCTCTTCCAAATCGACACCGCCCGCGGCGGCAAAGAGATGATGGCCGCCGGATGCCCGAAGTAGGGCGGCCTTGGAATTCCCGTGACGATCGGGCGCTGCGGTAATCGCATCAGCCGGCCGGTCTCGGTGGCCACACTCACTGACGACATATTGCATAATGCTTTTTGCCGGCATGGGCCGGCATGCAAAAAGCCGTCCCTCTGTTTGGGCGCGGCCGGTGCCATCCGCGGTTTGTCATTGGATTGCACGCGCTTAGCGCCGAGGCCGGGAAGTTGGCATGGTCGATGCCAGTATGACTGAACCAAGGGTGGATCTTGTGAAGTGCGGCGTTTGATTTTCCGCGCGTCACATCATCCGTCCTCTCTCCAACCATCAGACCTGTCTCGTCATGCCCATGCTCAATACACTCCAGGATCTCTACCTTGAGGCACTCCGCGATCTCTACGACGCAGAGCAGCAGCTTCTGAAGGCGCTTCCCGTGATGGAAAAAAGCGCTGAAGATGAATCGCTGAAAATCGTCCTCGGCGACCATCTTCGCCAGACTGAAATCCACGCGGAGCGGCTCGCATGCATTTTGGAACCATTTGGCGAACAGGACTCCGGCCGGGTCTCCAAGGCAATGAAGAGCCTCATTGCCGAAGGCGGCCAATACCTCGCGGCGGAGATTGATCCGATGGTGAAGGACGCCGCCCTCATTGCCATCGTGCAGCGCGTTGAGCATTACGAAATCGCCTGTTACGGCACGGTTAGAACTTTTGCGGAGTTGCTCGGCTTTACGAGGGCGGCCGGGATTTTGCAACAGACGCTCTCCGAGGAGGCCGGCACGGACGAGCGGCTCACCGAGATCGCCCGGACGATCAATGTCGAGGCCCTGGCCTGCGACCGCGCCTGAGCTGCTAAAACGGGATCGGCCGCAAGACCGCGGAACCTTCGCCCGGTTTTTCAGGCGTTTCGTGAAAAAAATTGAGGGAAACATCCCACGCCATGGCGCGGAACAAACCGCGCGTGGCCTGTTCTACCGGCGCGCTCAACTGACTGCACTCAAACATCACCGTATAAATTAAATAAAAGTTTGTCCGGCGCGGCAGAATCCAAACTAATGCGAACCGAATTCCAGACATCAAAAGGCCTTCCCCATATGAAGGCCGAACACGTGAGGTCACGAGACCCGGGCACGATCGACTTGCGGGAGATCCTGGGCCTGTTCAGAAATAATTTCTGGAAGATTTTTTTCTGCATCCTGCTCTGCGTGGGGGTGGTGCTTTTTTATCTGCGCCGGGCCCGTCCGGTTTATGTGTCATCCGCGCTCATGGAAGTGGCGACGGTGGCACCGGATGATGGGTCGAATCCAAATCCCACGAATTTTGATACCTCGGACATCCTCAAGACCATCGAGCTGAAAATCGCCAGCCAGTCGGTCCTGTTGCGGGTGATCAAAAGCAACGGCCTTGCCGATGATCCTGATTTCATCCAAGCCCAGCCGGAGGGCGCTTTTTCAAAAACGGAAGTCAGTCGATGGCTCGCCGGGAATGCCCACGATTTCCTCAAGCTGATCAAGGCGGATCGCTACATTGATCTCAGCAATTTGGATCCCGCTCCGCCTCCGGCGGTGGCGGCCAGGTCGTATTCGGACGTCGAACTGGTCAACCGGCTCGCGGCCAAGATCTCGGTCAGCCTGGTGCGGGGAAGCCGTTTGATTTTGGTGACGGTCGAGGATCACGATCCGAAAAAGGCCCAGCATCTCGCGCAGGCGGTGGTCGATGAATTTTTCCAGGAATCCTGGGGGGAGAGGAGCGACGACCTGGCTTCCGCCCGCGAGCTCCTTCTCGCCGAGGCTAGGCGGGACAGTGAGGTGCTCAAGGCATCTGAGGAAAAGCTGCAGGCTTATCGTGACAGGTACAATGCGGTGTCGCTGGAGGAGCAGCAAAACATTGTGGTCGACCGTCTTCGTGAATTGAACCAGCAGGTCACCACGGCCCAAAATACCAGTCTGGCGATGGAGCCGGAGGCCAAACAGGTCCGGCAGCTGGCCGATTCCGATCCCGAGCAGCTGCTGGGCATCCGCAGCATTGGCGAGCTTCCGGAAATCGTGGATCTGCGCAAACAGATTGCCCTGCAGGATGCCCAGGTGGCCACGCTGGCCAAACGTTACGGTCCGCTTCATCCCACAATGATTCAGGCGCAGAGCCAGCTGGAGGACCTTCGCTCCTCTTTGCGCACCAGCATTCACAAGGCTGGCAACCGGATTCTGCAATCCTACGAATCCGCCAAGGCGACGGAAGAGGCCTTGAAAGGGGCCCTGGCCGAACAGGAGCAGTCCTCCCTTGAACTCGGCCGGATCGCAATCCCTTATCACGCGCTGGAACGGGACGTCGAGGCGAACACCGACATCTATCAAAAGGTGCTGGCCAACCTCAAGCAGATGGACGTGAGGCACAGCCTCATGTCCCTCAACAATGCTGATGGCATCGACATTCGCATGATTGCGCAGCCGTTGGTGCCGACCCTGCCGGCCCGGCCCCGCGCAAAACTGCTGCTGGCCCTGTCGGTTGCGGCCGGGCTTTTTCTTGGCTGCGGCTCGGCTTTGGTCACGCACGCCCTGGACAACACCGTTTCATCGGTCGACATAGCTGAGTCATTCCTTGGCCTGTCCGTGCTGAGCACGGTTCCGCTCTCGCGGCATCGGCGCCTGACGTCCAGCCCGGTGGCCATAAAGTATCCGGCGTCCGCCCAAGCGGAAGCCTTCCGCTCCCTGCGGACCTCGCTTTCCCTGCTGCCTGACGACGAGGAGCAAAAGGTCATTCTCTTCACGAGCGCGGTTCCGGGAGAGGGCAAGAGCTACTGCTCACTCAACACCGCGGCCGCGCTGGCCCAGCAGGGATTCAAGACCCTTTTGATTGATGGCGATCTTCGGCGGCCGGGTCTGCAGCGCATCCTGGTTGATTGGAACGAAAAACCGGGGCTGACGGACTGCCTGAAGCAGCCGGATCTGTTTCCGGCAGCCGTGCAGGCGACCCCGATCCCGAACCTTTTCTGTCTTGGCGACCGGAAGCACCGGTCGGGAGGATCCGAACTGCTGGGCAAGGACGGATTGCGCGACATCATCCAGCGGGCGCGGGCCGACTTCGACCGGGTGGTCATTGATACCGCCCCGTTGATGGCGGTCAGCGACACGCTTTATATCGCAAAAAACGTTTCGACGATCTGCCTCGTCGTTTACGCCGGTCATACCCCCCGGCGGCAGGTTCGACGGGCGATCAAATCGCTCGACGAAATCGCCAAGCGCAACCCCGTTGGCGTCGTATTAAACAAGGCGACGAGCGCGAGTCGCTATTATTATTATGGCAACGGAGGAAAGTCCTGATGCCTCCCAGGGGAAGGGAGTGGATGAATAATGAATCAAGCTATAGCGGTTAAATCTGCGGTCATCCCGTACGATAAGAAAATCCGGGATCGCCATGTATCAACGCCCGTGCTGCTGGCCGGCTTGGTGGGTGATGCCTTGGTGATATTCCTCTCGCTGGCCTTCAGCAGCTGGCTGCGTTTTGAGACGCAACTCGCTCATTTTGGCATCAGGGCCACCGCCGTCCATTGGACGGAATATTTTCCCAACGTCGTTTTTGGCACGATATTGTTCGTCCTTTTTTTGCCTCATCGGAAGCTGTATGACCTGCCTTTGATGCTCAATCTCCGGCGAACCGTGCCGGTGGTCATCAAGGCCGCCCTGAGCTGGTTCTTCACTTACATGGCGTTGTCCTGGCTGCTGCGTTATGACCGGGAGATCAGCCGCATCTACGTGCTGATCGCGTTTTCGGTGACGACCACCATGCTGGTCCTCTGGCGCCTGCTCTTGTGCAAAATCATCAGCAGCGATTCGATCGCCGAACGGTTGCGGCAGCGCATTCTCTTTGTGGGCTGGTCGGAATCCGCCCTCTCCATCGCGAAGGCGGTCATGGCCGACCGGCGTCATTTGTATGAAATCACCGGCTACGTGCCGTCGGGGCAGGGCTTCGTGCCGGACCGGACCGCCCCGTTCATCCGCCGGCTGGGCGATGAAGACGGACTGGCTGATGTGCTGCAGGAACATGCGATCGACATGGTTGTCCTCGCGGATCTGAACCCCTCGACCGATGAAACCGTGGCACTGGCCAATCTTTGCGAGAAAGAGATGATCGATTTCAAGGTCATCCCCAATTGCTTCCAGATCTTTCTGTCATGCCTTAACCTGCAAACCGTCAGTGGCGTGCCGGTACTCGGCAATGCGCATTTCCCGCTCGATCTGCCGCTCAATGTCCTGATCAAGCAGATGGTCGACCTGCTGGGCGGCATTGTCGGCCTGATGCTGAGTGCGCCCGTCATCACCCTGTTCGGCGCGCTCGTTTATTTGGAAAGCCCCGGCCCCATTATCTACCGGCAGCGCCGGCTGGGGCGCTCGGGCAAACCTTTTTGGATTTATAAGATCCGGAGCATGAAAATGGACGCGGAGCGCGACGGCCGGGTGGGCTGGACGGTGAAGGATGATCCGCGCCGGCTGCGGGTCGGCGGCTTCATGCGGCGGTGGAACATCGACGAGCTGCCACAGTTTTGGAACGTGATCAAAGGCGAGATGAGCCTCGTCGGGCCGCGTCCCGAACGTCCCGAACTCATCCGCATTTTCAAGGAGGAGATTCCGCACTATAATGCACGGCACAACATCAAGCCAGGCATCACAGGGTGGGCTCAGGTCAACGGATTTCGCGGGGACACGGATTTGAACGAACGCATCCGCTGCGACCTGTATTATATCGAAAACTGGAGTCTCCTTCTGGACTTCCAGATCATGTTTATGACCCTTTTCAAAAAGAAGAACGCTTGCTGAGTCCCGGGAAATGAAAATCGCCTATTTCTTTCATCGGGATGCCGAAAATCCGTCAGTGCAGTCCGGCCGCCCGGCCTCCATTCTGGCCGAGCTCCGGAATCTGGGTGTGGAAATCGAGCCTGTGTTTCCCCTGAAGATAAAGCCGTCGCCCCGGTGGCTGGCTAAAAAAATATTATACCGGTTGAAGGGGCGCTATTATCGTTGGGATCGTGAACCGGAATACCTGGCCTCCTTTGCCGAGGAATTCTCCACGAAGATGTCGGGAAAGAACGTGGACGTCATATTCAGCCCGGGTTCCGAGGTGGTTTCCCGGCTGCAAACCGACCGGCCGGTCACCTTTTGCGCGGATGCGACCTTTGCGAACCTGGTCGATTATTATGAGGACTTCACCAATGTCTCCCGTGAATACTTCCGGCAGGGGCACCGCCAGGAAGCGGCGGCGCTCGCGCGGACGGCGCTGGCCGTTTATCCCTCGGACTGGGCCGCCCGGTCGGCCATAGATTTTTACGGAACGGACCCCGACAAGGTGTCCGTCATCCCGTTTGGGGCGAATTTTGGCCGGCAAAACAAGCGCGAGCAGGTATGGCGGTGGATCGAGGATCGTCCGCGCAGCTGCCTGCGTCTGCTTTTTGTCGGGCGGCATTGGCAGCGGAAAGGAGGCGAACTGGTCGTCGCGACCGCCCAGCGGCTGATCCAATCGGGCTATCGTGTCGAACTGGATGTGGTCGGCTGCCAGGTGCCCCGCCATCATTGCAATCTGACGTGGATCAGGCAGCACGGAGTGCTCAATTCCGGCATTCCGGCGGAAGTTTATAAGTTCAGCCGATTGTTCGCCGGTGCGCATTACGTCTTTGTGCCATCCCGGGCCGAGGCCTATGGAATGATTTTTGCCGAGGGCAATGCCTTCGGGCTTCCCGTCGTGACGACCGCCACGGGCGGAATTCCATCGATCGTCCGGGATGGCCGGAACGGATTGCTTCTCCCGCTGTCTGCGCCGGCCTCCGACTATGCCGAGGCGATCAGCGCATCGTTCGCGAATCGCGAACAATACCAGCAGTTGTGCCGCCAGGCCTTCTTTGAATTCGAACGGCGCCTGAATTGGGGCGCCTTTTGCCGCCAATATCTCGAGCGGGTCGCAGAGTGCTGCCCCAGGTCGGGCGGCAACCGTCTGGCCAGGACCAATTCATAATATCCACTCTCCATGCGCGTCGCCTTTCTCGCCAACAAGTTCCTGGATCCACGGAGCCCCGGCTCGTGGTCGGGACTGCCGTTTTACACCAAACGAGCCTTGGAGGATGCAGGGGTCGAAACGCAGATCATCTGGTGTGAGGAAAGCCATCAGGCCCAATGCTGGATGCGCTTTTTCTATTGGCGCCTGTTGCACCGGAAGCGCTACCTGCGGTATTGCAACGAAAAGCTTCTGCAGGGTTATGCCCGGCAGATCGAGCAACGTCTGGCCGCGGGTCCGCCGGTTGATGCGGTGTTCAGCGTGAGCACATGGCTGCTGGCATTTTTGAAAACTGAACTGCCCACGATCCTATACACCGACGCCTGTTTCGGGGCTTTGCTCGGCTTTTACGAGTCGTTCAGCAACCTGGCCCCGGCCAGTCTCCTTGAAGGCCACCAGGTGGAGCAGCTGGCGTTGAACCGGTGCACACGTATCATTTATTCAACCCACTGGGCGGCGCGCAGTGCGCAGGAATATTATGATTTTGATCCGGCGAAGCTCAACGTTGTCTTTTATGGGGCGAATATTCACAAGCCGCCCGATCCGGAGGAGATCGCAAATGTGATCCGTGCCCGGGATTTCCAGCAATGCAATCTTTTGCTGATTGGCGTTGATTGGGAGAGGAAGGGTGTGGATGTGGCGGTGCAGGCGGTCGAGGAACTGCAGGCCCGCGGCTGCAACGCCCGCCTGACCATAGTCGGTTGCAAGCCTCCACGGCCCCGCCTGCTCCCGCCCTGCGTGGAGGTGATTCCCTTCATCGGCAAGGGCACGCCCGAAGGACGCCGGCGGATCAACGAGATTTACCGGAGGAGCCACTTTTTCATCCTGCCCTCGCGGGCCGAGGCATCGGCGATTGTTTTTTCCGAAGCCGCCGCCTTTGGTCTTCCCTGCCTGGCCACGGACGTGGGTGGAATTCCCTCCATTATTGTCAATGACGTGAATGGCCGGTTGTTCAGCTGCGCGGCGAATGGAAGCGAGTATGCCGAATACATATTGGCGATGACACGCAGCCCGGCGCGATACCGGGCCCTGGCCCTGCGGGCCCTCAATGAGTCGGTCACGCGACTTTCCTGGAAAGTGGCCGGGCCAAAGGTGGCGGAGATTCTGCATGAAGCGGTTCCTTCCGGGCGCGCCGCCGGCCTGTCGAAAATGCGGACGTGAGAGCCATCCCCACAAAAGCAATGACCGTCCACGCTCAAAGTTTTACGTCACAGTCAATTCCGGCAGCCGATGACAGGATGGAGCATCCTGAGGAGGTTCTGCGGCCGCCGCTCTTGCTTTCGACATCGGCCTGGGCGTCGTTTCTGGCCGGTTCGCTCACCGCGTTTACGGTTTCAGTGGGTGGAGAGATGCCGGTGGGCGAGATCATCCTGGTCCTCGCCGCGGGCTGGACATTTCTTTGCGTGATTTTCAACCACACCTGGCCGGGCCCGTTGTTACGGAGCCCGCTTCTATGGGGCTTGATGGCCGCGCAGGTCGTGTCCCTGGGCGGTTACATTTTTTCGGATCTTTACCGCCAAAGTTCCATGCACGACATGGCACGTGGCTGGAGCCGGATGGTCTTTCTCGCCGTCGATATTCTGGCCCTGGCTTATCTCTTTGGCTGCTCGCGCCGGAACTTCCTGATTTTCCTGTTCGGGCAATGCCTGGGCGATCTCGTGAGCACGGCAATCTTCGGCCCGATGTTTGGGGACATGTGGAAATTTGGCGTCGGCAGTCCGCTGACCTTTTTTGTATTCTGGGCCGCGCCCTTCGCGGGTCCATTCATGGCGATGGTCGCCACCTCAGCGATGGGCGTGCTGCATTTCGCCTTGGACTACCGGAGCCTGGGCGGCATCTGCCTGCTGGCGGGCATGCTGATGTTTTTGCAGATGATGCCGGCGCGATTCAGGCTGTGGCTGGCCCCATTGGGGGCGGTGCTGATCGGAGTCGCAATTTTATGGGTTTACGGACACACGCGAAGCGGCGGCGAACGGGCCACGCGTTCGGATATTGAGCGGTCGGCCATGGTGACGGCGGCGGTCGAGGCGATCAAAGAATCCCCCGTCATCGGTCATGGTTCCTGGTTCAGCAATTCCGACGTCTATGACAATTTCCTCCTGATCCAGCGTGAGCGGGGAAGGGAGGCTCATGTGGGCGGCTTTCCCGAGGCCAATGAAGATCCGGGCACAGTGGCGCTTCATTCGCAAATCCTGGTGGCGCTGGCGGAGGGCGGCCTGTTCGGCAGTGCGTTTTTTTTCATCTATGGTGCGGGTTTGTTGTGGGCGCTCTACCGCATCGTCTTTGTCGAGTCTTGGGCCCGGGTTACTCCGCTCTGCACGCTGCTTGTGTTGTCCGCATTGTGGAATCTGCTCTGCAGCCCGTTTTCGGGAGCGCATCGGGTTTATATCGCCATGGCCTGCGGGCTCATGCTTTTGCTGAAGGAAGGGCGTCTGGCGGCAAACGAAGGGGAGCCTTTCGACCGATGAATCCGTTCGGCCTCATCCAGCAGCGTTTTCGCCGGCTTTCCGGACGGTCCAAGGCGGTGGGCATGTTTTTTGCCACGTCGCTGACGGCAAGAGCAATTGGAATTTGCTGCCAGCTGTTTCAAGTACCCGTTGCGGTGAAGGCGCTAGGAGCCGAGGCCTTCGGGCTTTGGATGACGTTAACAAGCATTGGCATCATGATCACATTTGCCGACTTCGGCATGGGTCAGGGTGCGCAGAACAAACTGGCCGAGGCCTTCGCATCCGGGAATGAACGTCTGGCGCGGGAGCTGGGCGGAAGTGTTGCCGTGTTTCTCGGTTCCCTGGCCTTGCTCCTGGCGGCGGTGGTGGGGGTGGTGGTGCCGCTGCTCAATTTCACGGCGCTTTTCAATCTCACGGATCCGGTCGTCCAGGCCCAGGCGCCGCATGCCATCCTGATCACGCTGCTGTTGTTCTGCGTGAATTTTCCGCTCGGGCTGGCGCAACGGCTTGCGTACAGCCGGCAGCGCGGATGGATGCACAACATCGCCCAGGCGCTGGGCGGCCTCGGGTCATTGGGCGGCGTTCTGCTCGCCGCGCGTTTGCACCTGGGCCTGGCCGCGTTCATCGCAGCGGCGCAGATTCCGTTCATCCTGGCCAATGCCGGCTTGCTGTCACTGCAGCTCATCCAATTGGGCTGGTTTAATCTGCACTCGGTTCATTGCCGTTGGGCGACGATCCGGGAATTGCTGGGACTGGGTGCGTATTTCGGCGTCCAGCAGGTGCAGCTTGTCCTGATGCTTTCCCTGCCGCAGTTGATCATTTCGACTTCCCTCGGCGCCGCCGCCGTCACGCCTTACAATCTGGCGCAGCGGCTTTTCAACCTTTTTGCGATCATTCAAAACGCGTTCATGCTGCCGCTCTGGCCGGCCTATTCGGATGCCAAGGCCCGGGGGGAATTCGATTGGATCCGGCGGACGCTGTTCTTTTCCCTGCGGGCCACCGCGCTCTGCACCATCGCGCCGATGGCGATTGGTGCCCTGTTCGCGAAGAAGCTGCTTGCCCTGTGGGTGGGAGGTCATGGCGCCCTTCCGTCCGAATCCTTGGTCTGGCTGCTTTTCCTGTGGAATGCGCTCGTGTTTTTGCAGCAGACCTTCGGCTATCTGCTGGCCGGCCTGTCGGAAGTGCGCCGCCTGACCTTTTATGCCGTGATCAGCATCGCGGCCAGTGCGGGCCTGATGAGTCTGCTGGTTCATCATTACGCGCAGGAGGGCGTGGTGATCGGGATGATCATCGGCTTCCTGCCTTATTTGCTGCTCGGCAACATTGCCGAAACGATCCGGTTTTTCCGCCTGGTTTATGGAAGGCAAAAAAACCGCTTTGATTTGGTCGAGCCGGCGCCGGCGACGGCGGAGAGCCAGACGTGATCGGCATAATCGACGTCCATCCCTCACTTGAAGACCTTATCCACAATCGATGTCACCGCTGACAGCCAGTCCCGCCTGGCCCCGGCCGGCGGCTTCAGCCTCGAAACTCCGGGCTTAAGGGTCACGCAGATCTGCACCACGGCCGTGCGAGGCGGGGCGGCCAAGGCGGCCCATCGCCTGCATCATGCGCTGGCCGGAATGGGCGTGCGTTCCCAGATGATGGTGGCGCAACGATTCAGTGCGGATGAGGACAGTTTGGAATACAATCCGGCCAGGCCTGCTCCCGCGATGCTGGGGCGCGTCCTTTTCCGGCTGGGCCGGCGCTGGCATCGTCCTTCGTTTCAGAAGGCCGGCGCTTATTTCACTCCCGAATGGACGCTGACCGGCTGGCGCCTGGCGGCCCAGCTGCCGCCATGTGACCTGGTGAATCTGCACTGGGTCGCCGACCTGCTTGATTATCGCACGCTGCCGCAGATAGCGGCGAGAGTTCCGGTGGTCTGGACCTTTCATGACATGAACGCCTTTACGGGCGGCTGTCACTACAGTGGTCCATGCGAGCGTTACACCGACCGGTGCGGCACCTGCCCGCAGCTGAAAACATCGTCGGGCGAAAACGACATGACCCGCCGCGTCATGGATCGCAAGCGGCGCATTTTCGAACGCATCCCTCCGGCCCGGCTTACGATCGTGTGCCCGAGCGGCTGGCTGGCCCGCGAAGCCGGGCGCAGCGCCCTGTGTCGCGGTTTTGACGTGCGGGTGATTCCCAACGGCATTGATCCCCGGCAATATCATCCCGTCGGGCGGGACGAAGCGCGCCGGCAATTGAACCTGCCGGCGGATGCAAAAATCATCCTGTTCGTGGCGGATTTCATCGAAGATCAACGCAAGGGACTGCGCCTCCTGCTGCAGGCCTTCGACGCCATCCGGCATATTCCCCGGCTGCTGCTCGTGACGCTGGGGCGCGGCGATACGTCGCTTTTATCGGGGCCATTTTTCCGGCACTTGGGGACATTTCATGATCCCGAGAAACTGCGGGCGGCCTACAGCGCGGCCGACGTCTTCGCGATTCCTTCGCTGCAGGACAATCTGCCCAATACCATTATTGAATCGATGGCCTGCGGCACGCCGGTGGTCGGGTTCGACGTGGGCGGCATTGGCGAGGCGGTGGTCAATGGGCAGACCGGGTTGCTGGCGTCGGCGGGCGATGCCTCCGCCTTTGCCGCCGGCCTGCGCCGTCTGCTGGAGGACCCGCGGCTGCAATCGGCCATGGCCATCGAAGGCCGGGCCCGGGTCGAGCGGGAATACACGGTAAGGCTGCAGGCCGCGCGATATGCATCGCTCTACGGCGAAATCGTCCGATCACGGCCGGCCGGACATCCGCCGGCAAGCCCCAATTTGGTCACGACATGAAAGTACTCACGGGATTTTTTCCGATTTTGGCGGTGGCGGCCGGGTCTGTGCTTTCGCTCGATGGGCGGGCGGAGGAAGCGCTGCACTTTGGGGTCATGACGCACTTTGCCCACGGATGGGATCCGTCATGGATGTCGTTTATGGCCCAGGGTTCGATGGCGGACGTCCGCGATGAATTATATTGGCAGCGAGTGGAGCCGGAGCGGGGAACATTTGTCTTTCCCGCCGAATACGACCGCTACATGGCGGGGCTGGAGCAAAACCAGATCGCTCCGCTGATCGTGCTGAGCTTTGAAAATAAAAATTATGACAATGGATCCACGCCCTTCACCGACGAGGGATTCACCGCCTACGCGCATTACGGCACGGAGGTTTTGCGGCACTACGGAAAGCAAATCGGGGCGGTGGAAATATGGAACGAATACAACGGCACTTTTTGCAAAGGGCCGGCGCTGCACGACCGGGCGGGCACTTATCTGAAAATGTTGCGGGTGGCCTATACCGCGATCAAACGCGAGCGGCCCGATGTGATCGTTGCGGGGGGCGCCACGAGCGGTATTCCGATGCCCTACTGGGAGGAACTGCTGGCCGGCGGGGGCCTGGACTTCATGGATGTGCTTTCCGTGCATCCCTACCGGTACGGCTCGCCGCCCGAAGGCCTGGAAACGGAGATCACCGCCTTGCAGGATCTGGTCAAAAAATATAATAATGGAAAAACCAAGCCCATCTGGGTGACGGAAATCGGCTGGGTAACCAAACCCAGCGCAGCGCCGGGCGACCTGGCGATTGACGACACCGAGCAGGCGAAGTTTCTGGTGCGGGCTTACGCGCTCCTTTTCTCGGCCCATGTGCCGCGCGTCTACTGGTATTTGCTGCGCGACTACAACGGCCTGAAAATGGGCCTGGTGCGCGACGACGCGAAGCGCGTGCCGAAGCCGGCGTATGTGGCGATGACGACCATGATCCGGCAGTTGCATGACGCGCGGTTTGTCCGGCGCGAAGAAACCCCCGCCGATCTTTACTCGCTGGTGTTCGCCCGGCCGACGGGTGAGCAAGTGCGGGTCATCTGGTCGCTCAAGCCCATCACCGTGGCGGTGAGCGGGGCGGTGGCAGCGGTCGGTCTGCAGGGCGAACCGATTGCCGTCGCGAAGCAATTGAACCTCGATGATTCGCCGCTTTTCGTCACCGGCCCACTGACGGGACTGCCGCGGCCGGCAGAGGTGAAGGAAACGGTCCTGGCCGACTCGGTGCGTGATTTTTCGACCCACCAGGGCGGTCAGGGATGGTTTTATGGCGTGTTCATCGGCAGCTCCGCGGCGTTCCGGCCATTGGGCACCTGCCGGACCACCGATTGGGCGAAAATTTGGACCGACAAATATCCCTACGTCTCACTGACCAAAGGAGACCAGCATCCCTCCAGTGAAGGCCAGACACCCGTTGCCGTGGTGCGTCGCTGGCAGAGCGACTTTGCCGGGCCCGTGCGGATTGCCGGTCAATTCCGCTGCGGCACGCAAGGGGACGGGGTGGGGGTGAGCATTTTGTCGGATGGCCGGCGCCGGTTCCGGAAATTGCTCGGCGGCGGGAACGGAAACCCGATCGTGGAATCATTCGATTTTGTCGAGACCGTGCATCCGGGCACCACTGTGGACTTCGCGGTCGATCCCGGGCCTGCCGTGAACATCAACTACGATGTGACGCAAGTGGCCGTCACCATCACGAAGGAGTCTCCCTGATGTCCGACTACCGGCGCATTCTTGTCGTCACGCCGACCCTCGGCGAATCCGTCTTCCTGGACCGGACCATGGATTCAGTGGCCATGCAGCCGCTCGACATCATCCATGTCATCTCAGCGCCGGCGAAAAAACAACGGGCGCTCCAGGTGCGGTTTCCGCACGCCCGGGTGGTGATCGACAACGGGAAGGAGGGCGGCATTTACGGGGCGATCAATGCGGCCCTGACCCAAACCACCGGGGAGTGGGACTGGTTCACCTACATCAATGATGATGATTTGCTGCTGCCGGGATTCAGCGAGGTTTTTTACCGGCATCTGCGATCAGCTGCATCCGAGCCCGTGATCTACGGGGATGTGGCCTTGATCGACGAAAGGGACCGGAAAATTTCCCTGGTGACCACCGAGCGCAACCCCGTGTGGATTCCCGCCCTGCTGCAGCAGGGCATCAGTCCGCTCATGCAGCAGGGCATGCTGTTTCGTCGTGAAACGGTCCGGCGCTTGCAGGAATTTGATACACGTTACCGGCTTTGTGCGGATCTGGATTTCTGGTTGCGCGCTTATGCCGCAGGCGAGGAATTCCGCTATTATCCGACTTGTGTGGCGCAATTTCGCGTCCGGGGCGGCCAGCTGTCGGGCAACACCGCCCTGACCATGCGCGAGCAGGAAGAGATCATCAGCCGGCATTTGCCCGTTCCTGTTTCCCGGCTGAAAAGGCAGGTCGCACGCTGGCGGTATCGGACGTGCAACCTGCCGCGGTACATGGCGAGGGTGCGTTCACGGGGATTCCGCACCAGCTATCAATTGCTCCAGGAAGGGGCATCACGGCCATGAACCAGGAAGCGCTGGAGGTCGTGATTTTGAATGATTACGCGTCGCTGACGGGAGGTTCTACCGCGGTCGCACTCGGGTCGGCGCTGGGTCTGGCGGCACGTGGTGTTTCAGTGACGTTGCTGACCTGTGTCGGGCCGGTCGCGCCGGAGCTGCACGACGTGCCCAACTTAAAAGTGATTTGTCTCGGGCAGGAGGAAATCGGGAAAAATCCGCGCCGGGTGCAGGCATTTATGAGCGGCTGGAGAAACACGCGGGCGGTGCGCGCGCTGCGCGAGGTATTGGCGGAAAAATCCCCGGACAGGACAGTGGTGCATGCCCACACCTGGAGCCAGGCGCTTTCGCCCTTCGTGCCGGCGGCCGTCGTCGAGATGGGGTTCCGGCTGGTCATCACGCTGCATGATTTTTTCATCACTTGCCCCACCGGCGTATTTTTCGTGCACCCCGCGCGCGAGATCTGCCAGCGAAAGCCGCTTTCGCTCTCATGCTGGCGCTGCAATTGTGATCGCCGGAACTACGGCCATAAGCTTTGGCGCAATGCCCGCGCTGTGATTCAAGACCGGATTCTGCAGCTGCCGGACAAGGCATCCTATTACATTGGTGTCTCCGCTTTCAGCTTGAACATCATGCGGCCCTATCTGCCGGCCGCGACTCCGGCCAGGGTCATCCGCAATCCCGTCGATTGCGTGAAAGCAGAGCCGGCACCGGTGGCGGAGAACCGTGAATTTCTCTTCATCGGGCGGTTTTCGCCCGAGAAGGGAGTCGACCTGTTTGCCGAGGCCGTGCGGGCCTCCGGGGTTGCCGCGACTTTCATCGGCGATGGAGCACTCATGCCGGCCGTGCGAAAAATCTGCCCCGGCAGCCGGTTCACCGGCTGGCTGAACCAGACGGATCTCCGCCGCCACCTGCAAACCGCCCGGGCCCTGGTCTTTCCTCCCTTGTGGTATGAAACCCTCGGCCTGGTCGTGCTCGAGGCCGCCGCTGCCGGCGTGCCCGTGATCGTTTCGGACCGGTGTGCCGCCACGGATTATATTTATAACAATATCAACGGGCTTTATTTCGCCCATGGCTCGGTGGAGTCGCTCAAGAATCAAATGACGGCCCTGGCGGGCGATCACGACCTCGCGGCCCGGCTGGGCCGCTCCGCCTATGAATCGTATTGGCGGGATCCATGGACCTCTGACCGCCACGTTTCCGAATTACTGGAAGTCTACAAAGAAATCGCAGAACCGGCCGCATCCGCGGCTCAAGAAGGAGGATTTCATGAAAGTGCTGGTTGTATCGGAGCCGGGAGTTGACGGCGTTTTCCGTTATGTGGAAATGCTCTGCCATTTTTTGGTCGGGCAGGGCGCTGACGTGCACCTGGCCTATTCCGACCGGCGCGGGAGCGACCGCCTGCCAAAACTGGTCGAGTGGATCGAGGAGCATGGAGGCCTGACGGTGAATTTGCGCACTGCCAACCGGCCGGCTTTTTCCGATTGGGGTGCCTTCCGTTCGCTGCTCAGGCTGGCCCGGGCGGTGAAGCCGGACGTCATTCACAGCCATAGTTCAAAGGCAGGATTTCTCGCGCGGATGCTGCCCTGTTGCGGAGTCAGGGCCGTGCAGTTTTATCATCCGCACGCTTATGTGGGCATGAGGCCGAAACCGGGCCGGATGGACTGGGTCTATAATGTAATTGAAGCCGTCTTGGGGCGGACGGCTTATACCATCGTCGCCTCTTCCGGTGAACAATCCTTTGCCCTCGCCCATTTGAAGATTCCGCCGTCGCGCGTCTATGTGCGCTCGAACGGGGTCGACACGGATTTGTTCTCCCCGGTTTCAGTTGAAGAAAAACGGCGGCTGCGGGAAGCCATGGGCCTGCCGGTGCACCAACCGATCCTGGGTTTTATTGGGCGTTCGTCGGCCCAAAAGGATCCGCTCACGCTTTACCGGGCGTTCGCCCAGGTGGCCGCCGAAAAACCGATCGCGCTCTTTCATTTGGGAAAAGGCGAGCTTGATCCGGAACTGGACCTGCTGGTGCAGGATATGGGACTTGGCGCGCGCGTTTTTCGGCGGCCCTATATGTCGGCCCCGGTCGATTTCTACCGGGTGGTGGATGGATTTATTCTCACCTCGCGATACGAAGGGTTTTCCCTCGCCATTCTGGAGGCTCTTTCCTCCAACTTGCCGATGATCTTGAGTGAAGCACCCGGGACCATGGACTTGTTCGCCCAGCCGCTTTCGCATGTCTGGAAGGCGCCGCCGGGCGATGTCGAAGGATTTGCCCGGGATATCGCCGCCTGGCATGAAAAGCTCTCGGACCCGGCGCCGATCAACCACCGGCAGATCGCAAAGTCGCAGTTCGACGTTCGAGAAAAGTTTGCGGCAGTCCTGGAATTATACCGCAGCCTGTCCACGGCTTCGCGCCGTGATCGCCAGTCGGGAGTGGAAATGGAGCCCGCCGACTTCAAAACCCGCTGAGGGAAGGCACAGGACGCGGCCGGCTGTCTTTCTTTGTACCGGCAAGCTGGCGAACGGCCATCGGCAAATGGACCGGCCTAGAAGAGGCTCTCTGAGATCGTGATCACATCGCCTGGAAGCACGGTGAAGGCGGATTCGGCGTGGCCATGCGCCATGCTTTTGGCATTCAATTGGATGGTTTCATCCTTCCCGTTGCTTTTTCGCATCACGGTCACTTTCGAGGGATTGGCAATGCGCGTATAGCCTCCCGCCATGCCGATGGCCTGAAGCAGGGTCACATCCTGCTGGTCGGGCATGTCGTATGATCCGGGTTTTTGGACTTCGCCGAGAACGGTGAACCGGCGCTTGGAAAATTCCGTCACATTCACGCTGACTTGCGGATTGATCAAATAGCCTTGGGCCAGGCGCTCCTGAATGGTGCGGGCGGTCTTTTGGGTGGTCATTCCTGCAACCGAGATCGTGCCGATCAGCGGAAAGACAATCGTGCCTTCGTTGGACACCCGCAAAGTCGACTTAAGGTCGTCCTCCTGGAATACGATGATTTCCAGGACGTCAGCCGGCGCGATTTTATAGTCTTCGCTGGCTTTGGCGGCCTTCGCGGGCAGCCCCGCATCGGTGTCCTGTCCATGGGCGCAGGTCAGCGTGCAGACCGCCAGCAGCAGTGCGATGCACCCGAAAAGCAGGTGTCGTCCGCTCCCCGGTCTTGAAGGGAGCGGGTCAGAAAAGAAACGAAGCCGCAAAGCTGACGAGATTCTCAGCAAAGCCGAAGGCGGCGACGGAGGAGTCATTTTTTCTGTGTTCATAAGATAGCTGGAGGGTTCCGCGCCGGGTCACGTCGCAGGAGGAGGATATTTTGTAGAAATAATAGTCATCGCGGCGGGCGATGGCTGCGCTTGGTTCGTTGCGCTCGTAATTGTCATGCACGAGGCCGCCGTTGGCCGACAGGTAGAGCCTTTGCAGGAACCGCTGCCGGACGCCTCCCTGATAGACCGACTGCACGATGTCCTCGCCCGCGTATTCGGCCGAGCTTTGGGTCTCGCGCTGGCTGGTGAGCGTGAATGCAGTGCTGTCGGTGGGATTAAAGCTTCCGTTCAAATCAAAGACGAACTGCGACTGGTTGCTGACCGTGCTGTCGAATTCGCGAAATTCCTCCCCGGCCTGGCCGTTGAAATATAATTTGGCCGTGGGCGCATATTGGATTTGGAGCAATGTCTGCTCGTAATTTTGGTTGGCGCCTTTGCCCACGTCGAGGCGTCCGCCGGCGATGCCCAGGCCAAGGGAGGTCTTGGGTGCGATCTGGTAATCCATGTAGCCCGTGGCACGTCCGTCCGTCGAGGAAAGGCCTCCCGAGTAATCGGAGCGGTTGCCATACAGCTTGGCCCCGCCGGTCAGTTTTCCCGATATCATGTAGGCGGCCCCGAGGTTCGCGGTATAATACGTTTGATCGATCCGGCGGCCCACATCGATGACCGGATCGGATTGGGTCTGAAAATGGAAGTCGCCGTTCACATTCCAGAGATCGCGTTCCTTCTGGGCCGCCAGCTTGAGGTCGTGGTTTACCGCATCCTCATGGTGATATTTTGAAAAAAGCACGACATCGGGCGTGTAGCTGGCGTAGGCGAAATCCCTCCACGGCAGTTCCTCTTCGCCCGTCCTGACGAGGAAGTGCGGGATCGGCGCAAATGCGGCCAGTTCGCTGCGGAAACTTCCCAAGCCATAGGCGAGGGTTGGCGCAAGATGCACATAGGTGTCTTCCTTTCCATGCGACGGCTGGATGAAGATATTGTCATCGTAGGTCACGGAAGAGGAGAGCAGGGTCATGAACTTCCAGTCCGCTTCGCTTTCTGTGTCGGCATCTCCTGAAACGACCGGAGGATTTGCGGGTGGTGGAACTTGGCCGGCATCCTGATCGGCCCGTGCGGCCCAAAGCGCGACGAATAAAATTAGAAAAACTGGCGAAAGCCAGCGTGTCGGAAAAAGAAATCTAATTTCCATGTGAAAGGTCTGCTTGAAGGCGCCGGACAGCACGGGGAATGGTTCGATTTTCATTACAGGCGATTTTCAGCTCGGATTCGGCGTTTTACATGCATAAGCATATGATTAGTAAATTGTTGAAATTTCCTCGCCCGCCATGCAAAGCGCTTGATTTTCGAGTCGGCGCCTTAGATAGCGTTATGGCCGGAGAGTTCCGTAAAATGCGCAAGGAGAGGCGGGCAGATCGCGCCGGTCACGGCTCCGTGGCATTCACTGTTTTCGCCGAACTTTTCTCCGCGGACGGAGTCAATCGCGTGGAAATTTTCGTCAGGCTGCCTTTCCACCAACTAACAACCATGAGACCGTCCCTTCCCGGCGCATAAACGCATGATCACGCTCAGGCGAAATTTACGCTATATCAACCGTTTTGGCCTGCGGGCGGGTTTGCAGGCGGCGCGACTGAACCTGCGGCCCGGCTCGGTTGTTCGCATCAAGCTCCCGGGCATTGAATATCCCTTCTGGGTTCATGCGGGCACCTCCGACGTCGAAACATTTGATGAGGTTTTTTTGACACGCCAATACGAACTTCCTTTTGCGGATTTCGCGCCGGCGCATATCCTCGATCTGGGGGCCAATGTGGGATATGCCTCCGTTTATTTTGCCGCCCGCTGGCCGCAGGCGCAGATTCTGGCGGTCGAACCGGCAGCGCGAAACATCGGCCTGCTCGAACGGAATATCCGGCCCTGGACCCGCATCACCTCCTTGCAGGCGGCCGTATGGCCTCATCCGGCCTGCGTGCAGGTGGCCAATCCGGGCGATGCGCATAATGCCTATCGGATGAGCGAATCGATGGATTCCGAGATGCAGACCATCCCGGGCCATACCGTCGCGCAGCTGATCGACCGCCTCGGCTGCGAGCGCCTCGATCTTTTGAAAATGGATGTGGAAGGCGCCGAGGCCGAAATATTTCAAAACGGCGCCGAGTGGCTGGATCGCGTGAATGTGATGATGGTGGAGCTGCATGACCGGATTGTGCCGGGCTGCGCCCAGGCCCTTTATCGCGCGCTCCACGGGCGCCGGTTTCAGCAGGAAATCGTCGGAGGCAATCTGGCGATCGATCTCAGGTCATGATGACGCCGCTGAAAAGTAGGGGGGCCGCCCGAACCTCGTCCTGTTTTTTCTGTCCGTGCCGGCCGCAGGCGGATGATGCCGGTTGAAAGCCACGGGCCGTCGCCGCAGCAGCATATGAACAAAGCAGGCACGCTCAGGAAAAACAACGATATCGAGGTTCTGCGAGCCGTGGCCATCTCGTTCACGCTTTGCGCCCATCTGGTCTGGGGCCTTCTGCCGGAACTTGGGCACCTTGGAAAAAGGCTGCAATCAATGCTCCAATTCTGGACCGGCGTGGATTTGTTTTTTGCCATATCGGGGTTCATCATCACCACTTCATTGCTGAAGATAATGCGCGAGGAGGGCGCCGCCGGCGCCATGGGAGCAGGGAGGGGCTGGAAGGAGTTTTGCCAGGTGGCGGTGCCGTTCTGGATCCGGCGGATATTCCGCCTGCTGCCTTCGGCCTGGCTCTGGATTTCCATCACTTTGCTGCTGGCGGCCCTGTTCAATTTTCATGCCTCCTTTGGCACGCTGGACAACAATCTGCACGAAGCCCGGGCCGCTTTCTTGAATGTCGCCAATTTTTATTATTACGAATGGTTTGCCCAAAATCATCCGGCCTACGGGTCATTCGGGGTTTTCTGGAGCCTGTCCCTGGAGGAGCAATTTTACCTGTTGCTGCCGGTCCTGCTCTTTTTCGTCAGCCGGCGGCCATTGATCCTGATCCTCGGGGCCGCATTTCTGGCCCAGGTGTTTGTTTCTCGTCCGGATGGCTTCGACCCGCACCATACGTCATTCTTATGGTTCATCCGGACGGATGCGCTGATTCTGGGCGTCTTGATCGCCTTCTGGCGGCGGCATCGAAGCTACCGGTCCATCGAGCCACGGTTTATGAGGCATCGCTTCCTTTCGCTTCCGCTGGTCGGGCTGCTGGTTTTGCTGCTGGCCACGATCACGGCCTCCCGTGGGGTCGCCGCCTTCTCAACCGGGCTCGCGGGGGTCATCAGCGGCCTATTGGTGCTGATCGCCAGCTACGATCATGATTATATTTTGCCGCCATCTCGGTTCAAGACGGCGATGGTCTGGCTGGGATCGCGGTCTTACAGCATCTATTTGATCCATGTGACCTGTCATTCCGCGGTCATGGAGTTCAAAAGATCCGCCGGCCTGGCCGAGGGCGGGCTGGTTTCCCAATTGCTCACGCTGGCCTGCCTGCCGCTCATCCTCATTCTGGCCGAAATGAATTTCCGCTGCATAGAGACTCCCTTCCGCCGGATGGGCAGGCGCATCGCCGACGGCTTTGGCCGGAAGTTTGACCAAGGACAGTTGACGCGAGCGCCCGAATTAGTGGCGGAATAGGCTCCAGCGCGGCTGCTTGGCGTGTTGCGATTAAGTCAGAAGGCGCGCGACACCGTGACCGACCCGAAATCATCGTGGGATTCCCGCTCGGTCTTGAATTCCCGGGTGCGCGCCACTTCGGTGAACGTAAATTGCCAGCGGCCGGCGATGAGGCCCACGCCGGCGCTCAGGTCGGCCACAAAAGGCTCCTTGTCGACGGAAGGACTGGAGCGAAAGGTATTGCCGTCGAGAAAGATGTCGCGCCCCACGGCGCGACCATCCGCTGCGGTAAAAACGAAAAGACTGAAATTCCGATCGAGCGCGACGCGCGGATCCAGGTCATCGGCGGGTGTGCCGCCGATGCTGCCTGGCCGGGCGAGTTGGACTCCAAAATCGCTCGGCAAATTCAAACCGAGCCGCAGGGTGCCGCCGGCGTTGGCATAGGTTTGCACGTTGCCCAGGCTGGCGCCGGCGTGAGGCACGAGGTCAAGGCCGAGCACATTGGCGAGGGTGCGCGCGTAGAGGCGCCAGCGGCGTTCATAAATGAGATTCACACCCGGTTCATCGTGGAGCTGGTGGTCCCAGCCGCGGGGGTGCGTGCTGTCGATCCATTCGTGGACGATGCGCTGGGTTTCTTCCGCATAACTATGCGGGCCTACGATGCCGAGCTGGATGGAGATCGTGTCGGCGATCGCGGGTGTCTTGCTGATGAAGGCGAATTCGAGATAGCTCCAGCCCGCGTACGGCCGGTCTTTGGGATCGGGCACGCTCGCACTGATGTTCTGGGGCGTGTAGATGTTTTGGCCGAGAGCGACGCCAAAGTTTTTCTGGCCCTCGGGGCGATTCACAAACGGGAGCGCGTTGAGGAAGGACTGGCGCCACCCGGTCTGGCCCCAGCTGGTGAGATCGGCGGAAAGCCATGAGAGCTTTACCCCGTTGGTATAGTGGCGATCGGTGTTGGCGAAGACATCATTCTCGAAGTAAACTGTGAAGGTGGGCGCGGAGCGGGCGCGCTCAGTGGAAACGGTGTCTGCGGATTGGGCGGACAAGCTGGCACTGGTCAGGAGGCCGACAATGAAGAGGCCTGGAAGAGCGAATCGCTGCCGGCTCATTTGCCGAACATCTTTGCGATGATGAAAATCACGCCCGCGCCAAACAGGCCGCCGCCGAAGATAAGATAAATCAGGGAGTAGCCAATGGCTGCAACGGGTGGGAGAGAAAGAAAAAGGTCGTTCATGAGGGTGGGGGATAAATGCTTGCAGTTGGATAGATGCAGGGTTGCTGCGTGGGCTGCCTTTTCATCAGTCGAGCTTCCGCGTGGCGAAGAGACCGATCAGCAGAAACAGGGTGAAGAGGGCGAGAAACAGGAAGAACAGGATCTTGGCGATGCCGACTGCGGCGCCGGCCACGCCGGTGAAACCGAGCAAGCCGGCGATGAGGCCGATCACGAGGAAGATAAAGGACCAACGGAGCATGGGAGTGGAATTGGGGTGAATGGGCGGGGTGGAGGAAAATCCGTGCGAAGGGCCTCGCTCAGCGGAAGCCGGAGGCGAGGCTGGATTCTTGCGCGTGGCTTTTACGCCGGCCCACGAGGGCATCAAAGCGGGCCCGGCGAAAATCACGCGTAAGTTCGTCAAAGCGTTCCTTCAGGATATCGAGACGGGCTTTGGCCGCGATTTTTTCCTCCGGGGTCCGCGCGTTTTCGACGAATTCGTCGAGACTGTCGATTTGGGCATCAATCTCCTTGAGCTCGGCCTTGATCGCATCGCTTTCGGCGTCCGTAATAAGGGGCTCGACGGCCTCGGCCAGCAGCGCGAGAGTCGCGAAATGGGCGCCAATTAGAAGCGGGGAAGCGGGGAGCAAGCGGCGAATGAATTTTGACTTTTTCATGGAGATCAGGGGATTAGAGGGCTGAATTAGGTTAGGTTTTTCGGTAAGCGGAGGAACCGCTGGGTCACATTGAGCACTAATGCCAACGCCATGCCATCGGGCTTTGTTATTATATTAACTATTATTAATAAACGTCTTGCAGATTTAGTATTCAGTTCCCTCCGAAATCAAATCAGGCATTTTGCAGCGCAGCCGGGACATTAACTCGCAATCCGCGAATAGAATTGCGCAAAACATGGCCCCCATTTTCACGAGACCGCGTTTCCGCTCACCAACTAACCGACTAACCGCTAACTCAAATGCGCATTCTTATTGTCGACGACCAACGCACGATCCGGCTCACCACTTCGCAAGCGGTCCGGGCCGAGGGGCATGAGGCCGACACGGCGGACAGCGGCCGGCTGGCGCTGCTGAAACTGCAGGAAGAACGCTTCGATTTGGTGGTGCTCGACATGCGCCTCGAAGGCGAGGCCGACGGGCTTGAGTATCTCGCCAAGCTGCAAAAAATCGTGCCGGGACTGGCGGTTGTGATTTGCACGGCTCATGCCAGCATCGATACGGCGGTTGAGGCGATGAGGCGCGGCGCGCTGGATTATCTCGAAAAGCCGTTCACCCCCGAGCAGCTGCGCACGGTGCTTGCCCGGGTCGAGCGCACGCAGCGTCTAAGGCAGCGCGCCGACCGGCTGGCCGACCAGGTGGCGCATACTGCGCCCGCGGCGGATTTTTCGCCGGAGGATCCGGCCATGAAGACGGTCGTCGACATCGTCGAGCGCGCGGCGACGACCCGGGCGACAGTGCTCATTCTCGGCGAAAATGGCACAGGCAAAAGCCAGCTCGCGCGCCATGCACATGAGCGCAGCGCCGTGGCCGACGGCCCGTTCGTGACCGTGAGCTGCCCGAGTCTTTCGCGCGAGCTGCTCGAGAGCGAGCTCTTCGGCCACGTGCAGGGTGCATTCACCGGCGCGGTGAAGGACAAATGGGGCAAGGTCGAGGCCGCCCGCGGCGGGACGCTGTTTCTCGACGAGATCGGCGAACTGCCGGCCGAACTGCAGCCCAAGCTCCTGCGCCTCTTGCAGGAGCGTGCCTACGAGCGGGTGGGTGACACAAAAACCCGCACGGCGGATGTACGCGTCATCGCCGCGACCAACCGCGATCTCGCGGCCGCCGTGAAGGCGGGGGCGTTCCGGGAGGATCTGTTTTACCGGCTGAATGTCATCTCCGTCACGGTGCCGCCGTTGCGCGAGCGGCCGGCCGACCTCGCGCGGCTGGCGCAGAGTTTCCTGCGGTTTTTCGCGCAGGATTCCGGGCGGCCGGTGCAAAAATTCAGCGGGCCGGCGTGGGCTGCCATTCGCGCACATTCGTGGCCCGGCAACCTGCGCGAGCTGCGCAATGTCATCGAGCGCGCCGTCATTCTGGCGCGCGGTGAACAGCTCGAGCCGAGTGACTTGCCGGCGGAGCTGGCCAGTTCGGCGGGTGCCGCATCGGTTGATCTGGGCGCGCTGGTTTCGCTGGATGCGATCGAACGGGAGCATGTGCGGCGGGTGATCGCACGCACGGTGAAGCTGGAGGACGCCGCCGGCGTGCTCGGCATCGATACGGCCACGCTCTACCGGAAACGCAAACGCTGGGCTGCGGGCACGGACTCACCTCAACCCACCGCCGTGGCCGACCTCGGATGAAACGCCTGAGCTTCATCAGCGGCCTTACGATCATCCTCATGTTGCTGCTCGTCAGCAGCGGATTTTGCATCTGGACGGCACGCACGCTCAGCGGCGAGATCGACCAGCTCATCTCGGCCAATTTCGATGCCATCCGTGCGCTGCGTGGATTGCGCGCCTCAGTGGCCCGTATCGATGCGGAATACCGGGTGGCCACCTCGGTGTCCGAGATTTCACATGCCCGCCAGCTCTTTGACCTTGAGCGGAAGGAGATGGAAAAAAGCATGGCCTTTTTTCAGCGCAGCAGCGACCAGCCTGCGGTCGCCCGGCTTCAGGCGAGCATCAAGGACTATTTCACCTACTATGAGGAATACTTTGCCCTGGGGAAATCCGATGGCGACCGGTTCAAGGTGCTTACCCGCAGTCTCGCCAGCTCTTCGTCCAACATTGCCGACGCCAGTGGCGCGATCATGGATATCAACGACGATGTCATTCTCGCGCATCGCGCTGCGGCGATGGCCAAAGGCCGGCGGGCCATTGGGATTGCGCTCGGCATCGCCGGGCTCTCGCTCGTTATTTACATCTGGACTTCGATCCGGCTTACCCAGGGGGTGTTCGCTCCGCTGCGCCAGCTGCGCGATTCCATCGTGAAGGTCAGCCAGCGGCAATTCGACATGATTGTGCCGCTGGAGGGCGGCGAGGAGCTCAAGCAAATTGCGACGACCTTCAACCAGATGGCAGCCGAACTGCGCGCCTACGTCGCGGAGAGCGACCAGCGCGTGGTCGGGGCCAACCGCGTAAGCCGCGCCATCCTCGAGGCGCTGCCCTATCCGATCTACATCGTGGATGAGAACTATGCGGTGCGGCTCATGAACCCGCGCGCGGAAATGCTTTCCGTCGCGCTCGAAATTCCGGGTGCGTTGCCCGGGGCGGTGCGCAAATCCATCGATGAGGCCGCGGCGCTTGGCTGCGAACTCATCGATGACGATCTTAAGCGTGCGATAGAAATCCCGCTGCCCGATGCGCCGGCGGAGGCGCCGCCCACCTACCTGCCGCAGGTTTTTCGCATGAGCCCTGCGCCGGATGCAAGCGCCGGCTGGGCCGTGTTGCTGATAGATGTGACCAAGCTCCGCCAGTTCGACCTGGCGAAGACGAAGGCCATCCTGATGCTTGGTCATGAAGTGAAGACGCCGGTCACGAGCATTCGCATGACGCTGCACTTATTGCTCGAGGAAAAAATCGGCGCTCTTACGCCCGACCAGCGCGAGCTTGTGACCGTGGGCCGCGACGATTGCGAACGGCTGCTCACCGTGCTGCAGTCGCTGCTGGAGCTCGCGCGCCATGAAAGCGGCCGCGTCACGATGAAGCTCACTCCCATGGCGCCGGCCGATCTGCTCGCGCAGGCCGAGGCGATGCATGGCGAGTTTGTCCGGCGTAGCGGCGCGACGTTCGCTATCGAGCCCATGCCGCCCGCGTTGCCGCTGGTGCAGGCCGATGCCATTCACGTCGTGCGCGTACTCGGCAACTTCCTCTCCAATGCCGCCAAATACGGCACGCCGGGTGTGCCAGTGGCGATGCGTGCCGAGCTGCGTGGCGACGGTTTTGTGCGGCTGTGCGTGCGTAACCACAGCCCGCGACCGCTCTCGGAAGCAGAGCAGGCGCGCGTATTCGATCCATTCTACCGTCGCGCGGGTGAGAACGCCGAGGGCAGCGGAGTCGGCCTTACCATTTGCCGTGAGATTGCAACAGCACACCGAGGTCGCATTGGTGTTTGGTCTGATGATAACGAAGTGGAGTTTTATCTCGATCTTCGAGTGGTTTCACCTAAACAAATAGAGCACATTACTCATGTCTCCGGCAGCCCAATTGCCGCTTTTTCGGGGAATGCCTGAGTCGGGTGAACTGGCCTCTCTCAAGGCCTTTCCTCACGAATCGGCTCCGCAAATCCTCGTCGTAGATGATGAGGCCTCCGTGCGTCTTGGTTGTGTGATGGCGCTGCGATCGGATGGGTGGCGCGCCGTTGGCGAAGCTTCCTCGCCCGCAGCATTGCAGCGGCTGACCAGCGGGAATGATCATTACGATGTCGTTGTGCTTGACTACGCAATGCCTGAACTGGATGGCCTCGCGCTGGCGGGTGTGCTGGATCCGCAGACACGTCCGCCGATCCTGCTCGCCAGCGCACATGCGGACGGTGCGGTGGCACTCGCGGCCCTCCGGCTGGGCATTTGGGATTTTCAGGCCAAGCCGCTTGTGCCCGACGAGCTGCGCCGGCGCGTGCAGCGATTGCACACGCGTGCACGGGATGCTGCGGTGCCGACAGCCTGGATGCCACGCGCCCTGCAACACTGCCAGCGGGGCCAGTGGGCCGATGCGCTCATGGAATTACGCGCATTGCCTGAAGCGGAACGCACGGAGACCGGGGAATTGCTGATCGGGCTTGTCTGTCAGCTTGCCGGCGATGAGGCCGGTGCGCGGGAGGCATTTCACCGTGCCCGCTGGTGGCCCGACTGGCACCGGCAGGGTGGGGAAATTTGGGCTGAACTGGCGCGGCGGCTGGGGTGAAGGAGGCGGGAGACGCTCTGTTTGGCGGCTTTGCCGTTCTTAAGCAGCGGCGATGGTGCGAGGAACTTCCTCGGTCTTGATGATGAATCGACGCAATGTGTGCGGACCGAAGCTGGTGGTGAGCGCCACATCGGCTGCGTCCCGGCCATAGGCCATGACAAGATGGCCAATGCGGCGGGCATTGTGGCGGGGATCGAAAGTGTGCCACTGCCCGCCCAGAAAAACCTCCATCCATGCGCTGAAATCCATCGGCTCGGGATCAGGCGGCACGCCGATGTCGCCAAGGTAGCCGGTGGCATAGCGGGCGGGAATGTTGAGACAACGGCAAAGGGTGATGGCGAGATGGGTGAAGTCACGGCATACACCCGTGCGTTCTTGAAATGCCTGGTGCGCAGTGCGGGTGGCCCGGGCCTGCAGATAATCAAAGCGCATGTGCCCGTGGACCCAGTCGCATACGCTTTGGACGCGCTGCCAGCCTGGAGCGGCGCGACGGAACAGAGACCAGTCGAGCGATCCAAGCAGGTCGACATCGCAATAACGGCTGGGGAGTAAGAAAGGCAGCACTTCTACCGGCAGTTCCGAAACGGGGTGCTCGCATGCGTCCGCGACGATGGCAGCAGGCTGGCCTGAATCATCGATCACCGCGTCACACGTGAGCTCAAGCAAGCCGGCCGGCGCGACCAGGCGCGTGCCATGATTGCCAAATGCATCTGGAAAATCTTCCCGAGGCACAGTAGGAACGATCCCGAGCCGCTCAGGCGTGCGCAGCCGTGCAGTGAGCTCCGGCCGCAGATGCAGGAGTAATACAACGGGAGTGGCGGCGGGGAAGTCGTAGGCGATGTCGAACCCGAAGCGAATATGCATGAAGGGAACCGCTGAAGCGCCTGTTTTTATCGCGCAGATGGAATTAAGGATGGAAAATAGTTCCGCTTCCGGCAGCCGGATTGAACGTGGCCCCGATTAGCGCTGGCTGCAAGTGCGGGAGATCAGATAGCCGGTGAGCAGGCCAACTCCCGCGGCGATGCCGGCGGTCTGGTACGGATTGGCGCGGATTACCTCGTCGGCATGGCTGGCCTGGCGACGGGCGGCCGCGACGAGATTTTTCAAGGTGATCTTGCCGTCGGCGAGCACGTTTTGCAGGCGGTCGCGCAGGGCGTGAACCTGCTCCGCGGTGTAGCTGCCGATATCGCCGAGGGCTTGTTCGGCTTCACGGAGGAGCTCCTTGAGCTCTTCGACCGAGACATCGGCGGAAGCTTGTTTGCGGGAATGGGTGCCGGATTCGGGAGAAATGGTCGTGGATTTGGACATGGTGGTGGATTTGAAGGGGTGGTGGAGCGGATGAGAAATAGAAACCCGGAGGTGGATCGCGGATTACGGATTGCGGCGAAAGAGCAGGCCGACGCCGCCGGAAAGGATGCCGATGGCGCCGAGGACGATGAGCCAGATGCTCTTGTTCGTGGGCGTGCCGCTTACGGCTTGCGTGACGGAGGACGAAACCGAATTCGCGGCATTTATACCATAAACGAGCAGGATGATGCCGACGATGAGGATGGCGATGGATGGGATTTTAGACATGGGGGTGGTGGTTGGTTGGTGGTTGTTGTACAAAAATAGTACGGCGAATACTGAACCCGCGTTACTTCAAGGGATCCCGGCCGCACATGACCCGGACGACAATCGTGATGAGAGCGAAGAAAAGCAGAACGTTGATATAACCGCCCAAAGTATAGGAGGAGACGATTCCGGCGAACCAGAGCAGGACCAAGGTAATGGCGACGGTTTCAAGCATGTGAGGAGTTGAAAACTGGGGTTCTCTCACAGAGTACGCACAATCAGTGCCAGCCCAAAAAATCCGACATAAGTGATTTATTAGAAATGATATAAATAATAACGCAGATGGATTGTCCCGAATAACCCACTGCATTTTGCACTCGATGACCGGCTGTTTTCGCATTGTGCGGTATGCCTGCGCGATTGATGCGAAAAGCGATGCGCCGCCGGGCCGGAACTTTCGGTCAGCTCGACTCTCACGACTCAAACGCACTTTCGCCTGCAGCGCTGGTGAAGATATCACGTATCAATTCGAGCTTTCTCGCCCGAATGAGACGTTTATTTCATGTCGGATGAATATCTACCGAAGCGTGCGGCGGAGTTGCAGCGGGCGCGGTGAAGCAAGGCCTGTTGCGCCTCGCCGATTTTTTCCGTCGCACCGGCCCAAGTTTTCAGCGCCGGCGATTGCAAGGCGCGGCCGTAGGAAAAAGTCAGCGCCCATGGCGCATGGCCGATCCGGTTCAGCGCATCCAGATGCGCTGTGGCCTGCACGTCGCTTTGTCCGCCGGAGAGAAACACAATTCCTGGCACCGCCGGCGGAACTGTGCGCAGCAGGCAGCGCAGGGTCATGGCGGCCACCTGGTCCACGCCGGCCTGTTGCGAACACTTCGTGCCGCTTAAGACCATGTTCGGCTTGAGCAGCATTCCTTCCAAGTGCACGCGGTGTTCGCGGAGCGCCGCGAAGACGAGCTGCTGCGCCGCCTCTGTCACTTCGAAGTGACGCTCGATCGGGTGGTCACCGTCCATCAGCACCTCCGGCTCGACGATCGGGACCAGCCCTGCCTCCTGGCTGAGCGCGGCGAAGCGGGCGAGCGCATGGGCGTTGGCGTCGAGACAGGTGCGGCTGGGAATGGCCACGCCGACGGTGATGACCGCGCGCCACTTGGTGAAACGCGCGCCCAGCCGCGCATAGTCGGCCAGCCGCTCGCGCAGGCCGTCGAGGCCCTCGGTGATTTTGTCTTCGGGAAATCCCGCGAGGGGCTTCGCCCCCTGATCCACTTTGATGCCGGAAATGATACCCTGCCGTTTCAGGACTTCGACGAAAGGCGTGCCGTCGGCGGCCTTTTGCCGGATGGTTTCGTCGAACAAAATCACGCCGCTGATGAACTCGCCGAGCCCGGGCGCGGTGAACAGCATCTCGCGGTACGCGCGCCGGGTTTCCTCCGTGGAAGGGATCGCAATGCCTTGGAAACGCCTGGCGATGGTTCCTCCGCTTTCATCAGCGGCTAAAATTCCTTTTCCAACGGCGACGAGTGCCCGGGCGGTCGTTTCGAGTTCCTGGGTGTTCATTGGGTTTTCCTGTTGATTGTATCATTCAAAGGCCGCGGCATTTCCCGGATTTACGGATGTCTTGGCTTTCTGATGTGACACTGTTCGGCCACCCTCGGCTCCGTTTGCCGTGCGCGCAACCGCTGCGGCGCTTTTCCTGCGGCGACATCCCGGCGGTCATCGTGGCTTGCTCCGGGCGGATGAAAGCGGTGGGTCGGATCGGCTGAGATGCGCCGCGATCTTGTTCGCCTGTTTATTCTCACATCCATTTCGCCGGTCGGCAGGACAACGGCCGGGGTGACCTGGGCTGGGCTTGATTTCATAAATGCTCCTTCGTTCGTCTTGTCGCAGTTTCGCCTATAATCCTTTGGCTGGCTCCGCATGCCTTGGCTTTACCGCCGCAGAAGTTGCCGGGATGTCCTGGCAAGCCGCCGCCTGAACCGCGTTCATCGGCGCTGGCACCCGGAATTACTTCTGTTCAGGCGCTGCCGGATTTGGCAGCAGGCCGTAGACGTACAAAGCGCCCGTACCGACCGGCAAAGCTCCGAAAGTCGCCAGATAGACCTTCCCATTGACTACCGTGGGAGGGGCGTTCTTGGAGATGCGTCCGGGGGTGTCGCGTGCCGGGTTCAGGTTGGAGTCCCAAAGCTCGCGGGTTATGTCATTGGCATCATAGGCGCGCAGGACCGCCGGGCCGTTGACATGGCTGTTGCCGTGCGCCGTGAGTGCGGCGTTGGCCCAAAGAATTCCATTGGTTTTGCCGCTGGCCGAGAGGGAGAGGATGCCGCCGGGATAGGCGCTGGTGTCGTGACCGACCGCGAGTGGTTCCGGCGCAAAGCGGCCTTGATTGAAACCAAAGACGCGCAGAGCGTCATCCTGCGCCCAGAGATAAACCAGGCCGCCTCGCTCCGTACTGTTCCAATAGACGGCGCCCCCATTGACCTCTGTCTTGGTCGCAGGGAAATACTGCGCCGCATGCTCGTCGCCCAGATGGCCGAGGTCGTGCGTGTCGATCAGGTAGACAACCCCTTCCTTGCCCACGCCCATCACCTCGTGGGTTCCGGGCAGTAGCATGGCGCCCGAAGAATTCAGATCGTGGTCGCGCCGGTCGAGTTCGTCGTAATTGGTCGGAGTAAACCAATCCTGCACGTGCAGCTCGGGATCCACCTTGAGGAAGCTGTCGGCAAAATTGCGCCGGCCATCCCAGGTGCCGTTGGAGGTGACAAAATAGATCGTGCCGTCGGCATCGGCGGCGGGTCCCTGCCCGGATTGCCAGATGCTGTTGCCGGTGCCGTCCGGACTGGTGTTGAGCACGCCCTGCTGCCGCAGGGTCTGCGGATCGAAGCGAAAAAGAAAACCGTGATACAATCCCACATCGCAGTGCGAACTGTAGCCCACGTACAGATTTCCGCGGGAAAGGAGCAGCGCCGGCCGCTGATTTTCCAGGATGGGATCAAAACCGTCGGCCGCGATCACCACCGGGCTGTGCGGCCGCTCGGCTCCCGTGGCGATATCCAGCGCATGCAGCCTTTGCACAAAGCCGTCGCCTTCATGGGTGAGGGCGACGACGTACAGCGTCCCGGTCGCCGGATCGATCGCCGGTGTTCCGATGATCCCCATGTTCCCAAGGATATCCAGGCACCAGAAGTGATGCTGCTCCACGCTGCCCGGCGGGCCGAGATTGACCGTCCAGTAGGGTGGGGCGTCGACATCTGCGTCGAAGGCGTAAAGGGTGTTTGCGGCAGTGGCGACGATGACGATATTGTGTCGTGCGCCCGCGATGACGAGGTTGGGGACATAGAGTGGCTGGGCGAAAATCTGGTCATCGACGACGTGACGGAACAACAGTCCGAACTGGCGTACGTTGACATTGGCGGACGTCAGCGTCGTTTCGTTGAGATTGGCGCCCGTGCGGGCGTTGTCATTGTGCTGGGTATAGACCCCGACGCTCCCCAGCACGACGGGTCCGTCGCCGCGTCCCGGGGGCTGGAGCGTGGGCTCGACCGGGACCGGAGGAGGTTCGGGCGGACGGGGATGGTTGCCTTTGCCCGATGACTTGGGTGCGAAGCGGCGAATGACATCACTGACCAAGGCATCGATTTGATCGGAGGAAAGAGCGGCCCCGAAGGCCGGCATGCGTCCATTCAGGCCGTTGCGAATCGCCTGCTCGAGTTCGGTGTCGGAATGCGCCCCCTGCCATTGTGGATCGATGAAGCTGGGAATGCCGAGACTGGCATAGCCGCTGCCGTCTGCATTGTGGCAGCGGGCGCAGGTATTGGCGAAGGTGGCGCGCGCGGCGAGGCCGGCGGCCGGATCAGACTCGGCTCGCGCGGTTCCAGTTGCAACGACGAGGCCCAGAAAGCTGAACAAGGCGGTGAATGAAAGCTTCATGAGAGGGGTCAAATCAGGTTGTTTGAAAGTGAGAGATCAAGCCATCGCTGGAGATTAGACGAACGAAGAGGCCGGTTTCAGTGCCGAAATCTCTCGCCGCGGGCCTTGTACATTTTGTGGCAGCGCCGTTGCTACAGTTCGAGATTATCACCGGCAATGGCGCGCATATTACACCGCCCTGCGGCCCGTTTCCTCTTTTCCGTCCAGTGCGCTTTCTTGTCGCGCACTGCGAGCCAACCGTTACCGTTTCCAAGAACGAAACCATCCATCATCACGCATGGTTTCCTGTTGGAGGGACGCCAGTCTGGCGGAAAGAAGGCTGGTGCGGCTTACATAGCCGATCAGTTTTTTGGGCTCGGTGCGGCTCACCACGGGCAATCGACCGACTCCGTGGGAAAGCATGCGCGCTACGGCGTCGGAAACGCTCTCGTCCGGATGTGCGACCACCAAGGCTGAATTTCCCGCCTCGATCAATGACGTCTCCCTGCCTCCCGAACGGTCAATGGCGCGAAGCAAATCGCTTCGGGTGATGACTCCCGCGAGCTGGCCGGCGGAATCCAGCAGCGGCCAGGCCTGATGCGCTGAAACCTCAGGATCGTGCCGGGCGATGAGGTCGGCCAGCTCCGCAACCGATCCTTGTGCCGGCAGCGTTTTAATCTTTTCGTCCATGATTTCGGACACGGTTGTTTGCGCGAATGCATCGGCATCGTAGTCCTGTGGAATCCGCAGTCCGCGCCGCGCGATTTTCTCCGTCATGATCGAATTTTGCATGAGCAGCCGGGCCACAAAAAAGCCCAGCGTTGAACCGGCCAGGACCGGCAGCAGGCCGTTGGGCTGAAGCGTTGTCTCGAAGGCGAATACGACGCTGGCCAAAAGTGCGCGCGAAGCGCCGGCAAACATCGCGGCCATGCCCACCAATGCCGCCACACGGACATCGAGTCCGCTGGACGGCATGAGCCACAGTAGAAATGCCCCCACCAGACCGCCGCCGCCGCCGCCGATGGTCAGCAGCGGCGCGAGCGTGCCGCCCGAAGTTCCGCTGCTGAGCGCGATCGCCCAGGAAACAAACTTCATGGCGCAAAGAAAGGCCATCATCTGCAGCGGCAACCGGGCGGAAATAATGTCCGAAATATTGTTGTACCCGACTCCCAGCGTCCGTGGCGCAAAGTAGCCGATGACGCCAACGGCGATCCCGCCGATCGCCGGCCACCACATCCAGTGGATGGGGAGATGCTCGAACATATCCTCAATCCAATAAACCGAGCGGGTGACTCCGACCGAAGCCACTCCCAGGATAAGCCCGATCAGCGCGTACAGTCCCAAGGGAAGCAGCGATACGGGGGCGATGTCGGGCATGGCAAAAATCGCCGTCGCTCCGTCAAAATGGATCCGCATCCCCGCCGCTGCGACTGCAGCCAGGGCCACGGGAATGATCGAACGCGCCCGATATTCGAACAGCAGCAGTTCAATCGCCAGCAGGATGGCTGAGATCGGACTGCCGAAAATCGCCGCCATGCCGGCCGCCGCGCCCGCCGCGAGCAGGGTTTTGCGTTCCGCCGCCGTCGTGCTCAGCGCCTGTCCTGCGACGGAGCCCAGCGCCCCGCCGGTTGCGATGATCGGCCCTTCTGCCCCGAAGGGGCCGCCGGTGCCGATGGCGATGGCGGCGGAGACCGGCTTTAAGAAGGTGATCCTCGCGGGTATGCGACTGTTATTTTCCAGCACTTGCTCCATCGCTTCCGGGATGCCGTGGCCGCGAATTGCCTTCGATCCGAAACGCGCCATCAGGCCGACGATGATTCCTCCGAGCACAGGAATCAGAACCACGCCCAGACCGAGCCGGTTCTCCGCGGGCGAAATAAAAGCGGTCGATATCCGGCCGTAGAAAGCCAGATTGGTGACAAACCCGATCAGATGGGTCAATGCGGGGGCAATGAATCCGGCCAAAATGCCGAGCCCGACTGCCACGACGGAAATGAATGTGAGCGCATGGTGTGACGTGGCGGGCGCGGGAAGACTTTGCCGAATTGGCAGTGCTTTCATGAGATGATTTCGAGATGGGTCAGGATTTTCTTCAGGGCCGGGCCGACGCGGGCCAGTTCCGCTTTGTGCGCGGTCGAAAGATGCCTCAATGCCCGATCGCCACGCGGGGTGGTCCGGATCAGGACGCGGCGCTTGTCGTCGGGATCCGCCGCCTTGGTCACCAGCCCCTCTGTTTCCATCCGCGCGACAAGTCCAGCCGCGCTGTGGGGCTCGATCTTCAATTTCAAAGCGAGTTCCCCGACTGTGATGAAATTGCGTTTCGAAAAACCGCGGATGGCCAGCATGGCCTGGTGCTGCTGGGGGTGGATGCCGGCCGCCCTGGCGGCTTGTTCGCTAAAGTGAAGAAATTCTCGCAATTCATGACGGAAGGCAGCCAGCAGCTCGTAGTCAGTCTGGGAGGGAGCGGCCGATCTTCGGCTTTTGGTTGCTGAACCAGACATAAGAGACACCGCTTATGTCGTAGCACGATATAATGTAAAGACAATGTCCTGCGGGCGATTCATCCTTCCGCTTGCCTTGCCGTTGCGTTGCCCAACAGGGCACCACGATCAAAATTACAGGTCTGGTGACCTGGTGAATCGACGGATCCGTTCATCGATCAAGGTGCTGATCGACCGGTGCCCATTTTGGCCGGAAATGCGAGCCTCTGCTTTTACTGATAAAGCCGCAGGGGTTCGGCCTGACGGCATATCGTTTCTTTCCCGAGTTTAATGTCGGATCAGTCCTTCAAGCCAATTCGCAGTATCGTTCGAAACCACCGCCTATGAAAAAGAAAAACGTCGCACCCGAAAAGGAAAAGAAATCTGCCGCCGCAATTCGCCTGGGCGGACAGCCGGAAAACGACCAGGACGCCCGCGCTGCCGGCCTGTCATCGGCGACCGCCCCAGAGCCAAAGAAGAAGCCCCGTCCACAGCATCAGAGCTGAAGGGGCCCAAGCCACCCCATGGCGCGATTTCGACATTCTAGGGCGGCTGCCCACGCCGGTCGTGGCCGTTCAGCGAAGCTATTGCCGGTCGAGCGAACCAGCGAGCTGTCGCGTGATCATCAGGCAGCAGAGGCAAGGGCAGGAGAGAGCGCTCATTCGAGGCTGCTCACGGGATGATCAACATGTCTGTCCGCATCGGCATCTCCGGATGGACCTATGCGCCGTGGCGCGGCACTTTCTTTCCCCGCGAGCTCCGCCGGCGCGAAGAGCTATCGTACGCCGCCCATCAGGTCGCCTCCATCGAGATCAACGGTACGTTCTACTCGCTGCACAAAGCCTCCAGCTGGGCGTCATGGTACGAGCGCACACCGAAGGACTTTGTCTTTTCCGTCAAGGCGCCGCGTTTCGTCACCCATATTCACCGCCTGAAGAATGCCGCGGTGCCGATGGCCAATTTCTTCGCCTCGGGCGTGTTGTGCCTCCAGGAAAAACTCGGACCGATCCTCTGGCAGATTCCGCCAAGCCTGGCGTATGACGCCGCTGTGTTCGAAGAATTTCTCGGGTTGCTGCCGCATGATACCACAGCGGCGCTGGCCCTCGCCCGGCAACATGACGACAGCGTTTCCGACCCATGGCTAAAGGCGGGCCGGCCGCGACGCTTGCGTCACGCACTGGAGGTTCGCCACCGCTCGTTTGTCAACCGGGAGTTCATTGCTTTGCTGCGCCGCCAGGGGGTGGCGCTGGTGATCGCGGACACGGCGGGTAAGTGGCCCTTCATGGAAGATATTACGGCGGATTTTGTCTATGTGCGGCTGCATGGCGACGAGGTGCTCTACACGAGCGGCTACACCGACGCCGCTTTGCACCAATGGGCGGCAAAAATCCGTGCCTGGCAGGCTGGAGGAAATCCGCGTGGCGCGAAACTCACGGTTAAAGCCGGCCCACCGCGAAAAGCCGGCCGCGATGTTTTTGTCTATTTCGACAACAATTTGAAAGTCCGCGCGCCCTATGACGCCATGGCGCTCGCCCACCTGCTGGGCGAAGGCCCGAAGCCCGCCGAACCACCGCCACTCGCGTCGATCGAGGAAAAAGCCCGCTTGCGCTGGCCCACGCTGTCGCCCCGCCGGGCGCGGTCCAAGAAGACCATCACACAAACCCTGCTGCCCGGCTTGGATTAATTCTCGGCCCGGTAGATTGCCGGGCTGACTCCTGCCTCTCGGTGGCTCGCAGGAATCTCATTTCAGCGAGTTGTCGCTGAGGATGGACCGACTTCATTCTAGGGGCAAGAGAGGTGAAGAGGGCTTAATACGCGCTGTTTAGCATTGGTCCCCGGAATTACTTCCGAATCGGTGCCAGCAATTGCTTCCGCGTATGTGTAAGAAATTACAACTCATGCCGACAAAACGGTCTGTTTTTGGCGAAAACGGGCAAAACTCACGCCGACGACGGGTAGAGCTCATGCCGACCAATTTACATCGGTAAATTTCAGGGAGAAAAATGGGAGAACTCATGCCGACAGCGGCACAACTCATGTCGATGGATTTACACGGTTAGAGGCCCTTGCCCCATCGATAGCCTATTCCGAGCAAGAATACGTCGGCGGCGCGATCATAGTCGGTTAGGCCAAGCTCACAGTTTTCACCTCAGTCTCCGTTTCGTTTTAAAACATAAACATACCCACCACGGTACCTGCCATTAAAATTGCCGTTGTCCAAACAGTAAGCCAGTAATCAGAATTGTGATGCATCCTGTTTTCTCCGTCGGGCGAACAATATCGGTCCGCTGGCCTTCATGGCATTTGGTGGCAGGGGAACGCGTACCTCGATTCTCGTGCCGGCGCGGCGGGCAGATTTGACCTGGAGTGTGCCGCCCACATAGGTGGCTCGCTCGCGCATGCCGAGCAAACCAAGGCCATCCTTCCCCTTTCGTTTTGCCGGGTGATGATTCAGATCGAAGCCGATGCCGTCGTCATCGATCGCCAGCTGAGTGAAGCCGCCCTGTTGGGTCAGGCCTACGGTGACGTGGCGTGCGCGGGCGTGCTTCTCCACGTTTCTCAAGGCTTCCTGGAGAATGCGGTAGAGCGTCAACTCCATGTCGGCGGGCAGTCGCGAGGCCAATTTCACGCTGGCCAACTTGACGGACACGCCCGTCCGATCCGCAAACTCCGTGCTGGTGTTGCGCAGGACGGCGACCAGGCCAAGTTCGTCCAATACGCTGGGCCGCAGATTACGCGAGATGCGCTCCACCTCCTCGGCCGTCTTCCCGAGCATCTGCCGGAGTTTAAGCGCCTCTTTTTTCGCCGCCCCGTTGCGCGTCGAAAGCTTGTCAGTCAGTGCCTGGCTGCGAAAGAGGACAGCACAGAGAAGCTGGGTAATGCCATCGTGCAATTCGAGGGCTACGCGTCCGCGCTCTACTTCTTGTGCTTGCACCACATGGTGCGTCAAATTTCGCAATAATTCTTCGGTTCGCCGAGCCTCCGTCATGTCCGTCACCACCATGCCGATGGTCGCGTGGTTGGAGCCATTTTTTGCCAGTGGACGAATGGAGATTTGTGCCGGCGTTTGCGAACCGTCGCCGGCCTTCAGCATCACTTGAATTTTAGAGCCGGATTGGTTGGGCCGCTTCAGAAGCGGACGGAGCATGCCCCGGTCTTCGGTGGAGAGAAAACGGCGAAAGGAATTGCCCATCACCTGCTCCAGCGGGCATTTGACCATTCGGGCAAAGCACTGGTTGGCATAAAGAATCGTCTTGTCGGCCGTCAGCGTAAGCGCCCCTTCGTTCATGGATTCGATGAGCATGCGGTAGGCGTGCTCGGCGCCTTGCAGCGTGAAGACTTGCGGACCTCGCTTGCCCGCGACCATCACCGCGTCCACTTCTCCGCCCCGAATGGCGCGGAGAGTTTCCTCCGCTTCGGCCACGCGCCGGCGGAGTTCGACAAATTCGTGAGAGAGAGTGGGACGGGGCGAGTGTGATCCACTGATGGTTTTCAAAGGGCGGCTTTACCTTTTGTGTCCAAATCCAACCCGGCAAACAGGCCGGTGGTGTTTGACAGGTTGCCGATGAGCCGGCGCATCGGACGAGGGAATTCCCTGACAAGGGTCGGGGTGGCCAGAATCTGGTCGTCGCGTGCAATGATGGGCTGCTGATAAATGTCGATCACTTCCAGTTCGTATTTGCCGTTAAGTTCGGTTTCGCACAGTTTGCGGACGCGCAAGAGCGCTTGGCGCGAGCGGTCGGTGGCTCCCGCCACGTACAGTCGCAAGACGTATTTGCCCGGACGCGAGGCGGCCAGAGTCCTTTCAAAGGCCTTGGTCGCCCGGCTGGTTTTCTTTGGTTTCATGGGCGTTCGTCTCAATCAAGCAGCGGGGCGCAAATCCAATCCGATGAGCACACGCTCGGTGTCAGACAGGTCGCCGATGATTTTTCTTACGGGCTGCGGCAGCTTGCGGACTAGTGTGGGAACGGCCAGGATTTGGTCGCCTTTGCAAAGATGTGGGTGCTTCAGCAGATCAATCACCTCGATGCGATAGCAGCCTTTGAGGTGATTCTCGCAGATCTTCTTCAGGTTCGAGAACGCCGCCAGTGATTTGGGTGTCTGGCTAGCCACGTAAAGGCGAAGTTGCCAGAGTTTGACCGGCCGGGGAGAGGAACCCGAGAGACGTCGTTTCACTGTTTTTGTTTTCATGCTTTTCGTCTCTTTGATTTGGAACTGCTTTGTGTGCTGGCAGCGACCCTGGCATCCGCCTGGCGCAAACGGCCCAGCTTGGTCCGTTCGGCCGTCAGAACACGCGTTCGGGTTTCCACCTGTTCGTCAATGCGACGGAGTTCATCAGCGCCGGCTTCATGCTCGGAGCGCAGTCCTGCGATTTGCCGTTCGAGTGTCGCGCGTTTGCGTTCCAATTCGCGCTTGCGACGGGCGGCTTCCTGCTGGCTGGCCAGCGCCTCGGCTTTTTCACGGGCAGCCTGCGCCACACGCGACGCGCCGGTCAGGACACCGCTGGGGCCGATGTAAGCATCCACAAGGTCGATGCCCCGGTTGGAGATCAGGAACTCGCGGATCTGGTTAGAGTGGGCCATGCCGCGCGCCTTGAGCACATAAAGGGTGCGGTTGCGCTCGCCGTTGCCTTCGAAGTCTTGCAACAACAACCAGGAATCCATGAGTGATGACATGGCGATTTCACTTTGTTGCAGTGCATGGCCGCCATGCGTCAGGCTGGTGAAGAGAGAGGTGACCTGGCTACCTTTCAGAAAATCAATCAGCCGTGTCACCATCCCCTTGGTTTCGTAGTCGGCGCCGACCGCCAGCAGACTGGTAATCGGATCTACGATGACGACCGCAGGTTGAAACGTGACGATTTCCTTGAACATCGTGGCCAGGTGCATTTCCAGGCCGCAGAGCGTGGGTCGCGCCGCGTGAAACCGCAGCAGGCCGTTTCGGACCAAGGGCTCCAGCTGCAACTTGATGGAACGCATGTTGCGGATGATCTGGTCGGGCGATTCCTCGAATGAAAAGAACAGTACGCGGTCGCCGCGTCGGGCGGCGGATTGGGCAAAAGAAGCGGCAACACTGGTCTTGCCGGTGCCGGGCGTGCCTGTGAGCAGGATGCTGCTACCGCGAAAAAATCCCCGCCCGCTCAGCATGGAGTCGAGCCGCGGGATGCCGGTGGAAATCCGCCCGTTCGACACCTTGTGATTTAGCCCCAGCGACGTGATGGGCAGCACGCTGAGTCCGTCGTCGCCAATGAGAAAGGGAAACTCGTTGGTGCCGTGCAGTGCACCGCGATATTTCACTACCCGCAGGTGCCGCGTGGCAATCTGGTCATTCACGCGGTGATCGAGCAGGATGACGCAATCGGACACGTATTCCTCCAGGCCGTGGCGCGTCAGTTGTTCGCGTCCGCGCTCGGCCGTTATGACGGCAGTCACTCCTTTGTCCTTGAGCCAGCGGAAGAGTCGGCGCAACTCGGCGCGCAGAATGGCTTCGTTGGGCAGGCCGGCAAAAAGCGCTTCAAGGGTGTCCAACACCACCCGTTTTGCGCCAATGGAATCAATCGCGTGATTCAACCGGACGAACAATCCTTCGAGATCATACTCACCGGTCTCGTGGATTTCGCTGCGTTCAATGTGGATGTGTTCGAATAGGATTTTTTTGCGCCGGACCAGACCGGCCAGATCAAATCCGAGCGACGCGACGTTGGCCTTTAATTCGGCTTCCGTCTCTTCGAAAGCCATGAAGACGCCTGGATCGTCGAACTGCATTGCGCCGTGCACGAGAAATTCCGCGGCGAACAGCGTCTTGCCGCAACCCGCTCCGCCGCATACCAGCGTAGGCCGCCCACAGGGCAGTCCCCCGCCCGTGATTTCGTCGAGACCTTGGATGCCCGTAGGACACTTGGGCAAATAGGTGGCCGGGAAGGTGGATTTGGCGCCGTTCGAACCGTTATTTCTCATGCAAAATGCCTGCTATAAGGGGCTAACACGATTAAAACATAACAGCAATTGGGCCCGAACCTATGGGGTGTCCACCTACCGTCTGACATGGCAGATGGGCAATTCTGCTTCGAAGCAGCCGACCGCGATGCGCAGCAATGTCACGGCCCGGCAACTGCGACGGCATCGGCTAGGAAATGAGCCGGCTGGTTTCGCACCCCGGCGTCTTCCGCGTTACGGACCATGAGTTTATACATATCAGTAATGTTCACTATGTCTTTGGGAATGTCCGGCTGGTTGCTCAGCAGCGCGGCGTAGCTGTGCGGCGCCGCGGGATGGTAGCCGTGCATGGCGCGGATCGGGCGTTCGCCCATGTGGCTCGGCACGATCAAAACGCCTTCATTCATCAGGAAAATCAATTCACCGAAGTAGCGGTCGGGAAACAGTGCCCCCAGTTTCCTCAGCTCCGCATCGGGCAGGATCCGGCCTTCGTGGACTTGCGCCAGGCACGCCGTGACCTCGCGGCGCGCGCGCGCATTTAAAAACCAGAAGCGCGCCATCGTCGAATCGTAAACAACCGCGTAATCGACGCCCATTTCCAGTCCGAGCTTTTTCACCCGAGCCTGAAGATCCACCAGCTCGTCGCAATTGGCCATGCCGTGGTCGCTGAAAATGTAGAGTTTGACCTCGGTGTAATGCCGGTGCGCCATGGCGAGCAGTTCGTCCAGCCATTGTTCGTAGCTCCGGAGCTTGGGGGGAATGGCGGGCGAATCGTTGCCGACGCGATGCAGCAGTCCGTCCAGCGCCGGCCAGTAAAGGAAGGCGAAATCGATGCTCTCGTTTGCAATATCCTGTGACAGCGCGTCCAGGTTCGCCCGTTCGCTTTTCGCCGGGTCGCTGACGTGATAGGGGATGCCGTGAGACTTCAGGTGATCGAAAATATTCGGACCGCGGTTGAGCCCGCCGGGCTGCAACGGGTTTTTTTTCTCCGTGAAATCGAACAGCGAGATGTGACGGAACGGAATATTGTAGAGATCGAAGTAACCGCGAAATTTCAGCCGCGCCTTGACCAAGAGCGAAAGCCACCGGCGGAAACGGCGGCGGCCGGTGATCGCCTTCGGCAGCCAGCGCAGCGCCCGCAGGCCCTTGAAGGGCGAACGGGCGGGATCGTGGACGAAGTAACACCAGTTGCGATGCGAGACCGGCCGGCGGCCGGAGAGGATCGATGGGATGCATGCCGAGCTGAATCCGAAGATCGACTCGAGCCTTCGGCGGTAGGGTGCAATGTCGCGGGCGAAGGAATCGTTCTTGATGATTTCCCAGCCACACGCGTCAACAAAGACAAATAAAGGCAGTACGGCTTTCATGAAAATATTTTGCTCGTGTGGTGCGACCATGATGCCGCAGGCGCAAATTGCGTGATCGCGGGCTTTGGCGTGCCGGGCCACGAAGGCTCGACCCAGTCGATTTCGAAAAATTGGTGCATCTGCGTCAGCTCGAGCAACTGCCGGACGGCCGGCTCGGGATTCAACAGCCGCAGGCTGATGCCTTGCGCATGGGCGTCGCGCTGCAGGCTGCACAAGGTGGCCAGCCCGCAACTGTCGATAAATCGCAGGTGGGAAAGATCTACTTCGATGACCGAAGGCAGGGCCGCGAAGGCCGTGTGAACCTTCTCTTGAAATCGGGTTGAATTGACCGCGCTCAGTTCGCCGAGCCCGGTCACGCTTAATTTTTGACCGTTGCTTTCGATTTTCATGGGCTCACGCCGCACCTCGGGGCGGGCCGCGGCGGACGGCTCCCGCAGCGAGCTGAGCCAGAACGCATCCGGTACGCGCAGGCAGGAGTTGGAGGTCCAGTTGATCAAGGTGTGATGATGGGCGATTGAATTTTCCACCCGGGTTTGCGCGCCGACAAACGTGGCCGGGCCGATCACGCTTTGCGCCACATGCGCGCCCGCGGCCACGACGACGCCATCCTCGAGGATCGCGTTGGGGCCGATGACAGAGGCGCCGTTGACCCGAACATAGTCCCCGAGCCAGCAGGGAGCCAGCAATCGTGCAGCGGGGTCTATGCGCGTACGCAATCCGACCCACACCCCGGGCTGCACTTCGCATTGCCCGATCCGTTCGAGCGTTTGCGCCCGCGGCATCCAGGCCTGAAGTCCGGCGAACCAGGCGGCGTAGCTTTCGAAAAGATGTTGTCCGGGCCGGCCCGGCAGATGATCCATCCGGACGACAACCACGGGGGGCAGGCCGTCCGGGGGAGCACAGTATTTTTCAGACGCCTGCTCGGCGGAGAGCTCGCGGGATTCCGCCACGACCGCGATGGGCAGTCCCCAGCGGGTGCCATCGCCCACCATCGCCCTGACTTGGGCGGGTCGGTCGGAAGCCGTGATCAGGATTTCGCGAACGCCGAGCGCCACGAGATATTCAATCCAGTATTCAACCAGGCATTTGCCCAGCAACGGCACCACCGCCAGCGGACGTGACTCGGCCAAAAGTGCGACTTCCGGCCGCTGGTCTGGGCAGATAAGGAGGGCTTTCATCAGTAGGCTCCGCTTCCCGACGCGACGGCCGGAATGGTTTTGGCGAGGATGCGGATATCCTGCCAGAGGCTCTGGGTTTCGGCGTAAAGCACATCGAGTTTGACCTGTCCCGGAAAATCAATCTCGGCGCGGCCGCTGATCTGCCAGATGCATGTGATGCCGGGCGGCACGGCCAGCCGGCGCCGGTCGGCCAGCGAATAAAGCGCGACCTCGCGCGGAACTGGCGGACGCGGGCCGACGAGGGACATGTCGCCGAGCAGGACGTTCAGGAATTGCGGGAGTTCATCGAAGGAAAATTTCCGCAACCATTTACCGACCCGGGTGATTCTCGGATCGTCCTTGATCTTAAAGGTGACGCCGCGGTGGTGGTGATTCGTGGCGAGCAGTTCCTTCAGCCGGGTTTCGGCGTCGGGGTGCATCGAGCGAAACTTATACATCTTGAACAGCCGTCCGAACCGGCCGACCCGTGTTTGGGCGAAGATCGCCGGACCGCCGTCTTCGCACCGGATTGCGATCATGATGAGAAAGAAAAGAGGGCTGAGCAGCAAAAGGGCGCCGAAGCTGCCCACTACATCGAGAGTGCGTTTGGCAAAGGTGGCTCCGCCTAGAAAGTGCCGCCAAGCGAGGCGCTGCCAGCGCAAGCGCGCATGCTGGCGCCAGCGGCCCCAAGGCGTTTGCAACGAGGCGACGTGCCGGAGGAGTTGTTGGTGGAGGATTGGGTCAGGCAGGGTTGTCATGGCATTCCAAAAGGGTGAGGAGTTCGGTGTGAAAAGGGCCGCGCATCCATGATTGAAGCGGTGCAGTGGCGGTGAGCAGTGTCCAGAGACGGTCCGCAAGCTGGAGGATGTCCGGTTTCCTGAAGGGCTGGGCCAGGATCAGGTCGGCCCATCGCTGCTGGGGCTCAACATAGCGTGCATGCATCGGAGCGACGGTGCGTCGAAACTGCTGTTTCACCATGCTGGCGCTGCGTCCGCGTTCCGCGACATCGCGGAGCAGGCGGCGGCGCAAACGGAGTCCCGGCGGGCAATCGAGATAGATTTTGAGATCAAACAGTCGCCGGACGGGTGGACGCACCAGGAGCGAAAGTCCTTCCACCAGCACGAGGGGTTTGGGCTGCCATGGGGTGGTGGCAGGCAGCCGGCGATGAGTGGCGAAGTCGTAGCGCGGCACGTGCGTAGCGCGACCGGCCTGACAATCGCGCAGAGCCTGTTCTGCGGAATCCCAGTCGATGGCACGCGGGGTGTCGAAGTTCAGGCTCTGGCGCCTTCGGGGGGCGAGATGGGAGCGATCGCGATAAAAACTGTCCAACGAGAGGTGACAGGCCTGCTCGCCGAGCAGCCGGCCGAGGCGCTGGACCAGCCAGCCTTTGCCGGAGCCGCTGCCGCCGACGATGGCAACCAAATGAGTCGAACGCATGGCCTTCATCAGGTGGTGAGGCATGGCCGCGTGGCTGTGATGCCGGTAAATAAAGTTTCCAGGCCACGGATGTAATGCGCGAAGCTGAAGCGTTCACTGGCCAGCTGACGGCCGTGTTCGCCCAGGGTGCGGGCCAACGTTTTGTCCTGGAGTAATTCACCGATGCGACGGGCATATTGCGCGCGATCCATCCACGGCACGAGATAGCCATTCACGCCGTCAATCAGCCATTCCTTGATGCCACCAGCATCGAACCCGACGACCGGCAATCCGCATCGCATGGCCTCGAGGCCCACGGCACCAAACGGCTCGGGCCAGATCGAACTGATGACCGCGACGGAACTCTCGCGATAGTGGCGCGTGATTTCCGGCTGGGGGATGAATCCGGTGAAATGCACCCGATCGCGCAGGCCCAGCCGGCGGCTCAGGTGTTCGCAATGCGCGCGATGGCCGCCGTCGCCGAGAATCACGGCTTCGAACGGCGTGGTGAGAAGCGCGAGCGATTCCAGCAGCACGTCCACGCCTTTGCCGCGGATGATCTGTCCCGAATAAACGATGAGATTCCGTTTGCCGAACGAACTTTGAAACGCCCCGTCAGCGGGCCGCGGCACAGGCGCATGAATGGCGATGCGGTCGGCCGCGAAGCCATTGCGCAACAATTCCGTCTTCATATAGTGCGTGGCGACGACGAGGCGCGCGAATTTCCGGTTGAGCGCTAGTTCCCGGCGTTTGGCCGTGTAACTGACCCATTTGAGCGGGGGTCCGGGACCGGCATTGCGCGTGACGCAGGCGCCGCAGGGAAACACGCACCACGGCGATGCTGCCCGCGTGCAGATGCGCCGGCTGAGGGGATTGTACCGGTAGCTGCGCATGCACGTGAGGTCGTGGTCGTGAACCATCCGCACCACCGGAACCGCGCAGTCCACCAACGCTTCTACCATGGCAATATCCGCCATTTTGTGCAGAAAGATTACGTCCGGCTTAAACTCGGTGAGGGCGGACTCGAGGCCAGCCACGCTGTTCGTTTCACCGTAGGGGAAACAAGGCCTGAATGCCTCCCGCCAAGCGTCTTCCTGTTTCTCCGTGCCGGAACCGTGGAGCAGGCCCGTTTTGTGGCCGCACCGGGCCAATGCTCCCGCGGTGGCGAGAATATTGGACTCGGCGCCTCCCAATGCGCCAAAACGCTCATGCACGAACAGCACTTTCATGGCTGGATCCTACTCGTGGATGATGTTTTTTTGCCCATTGCGTTTGTCACCCAAAGGTAACAAGCCGCGGCTTCGACCATGAGTGGGTTTCGACCCAAAACGGCTCCGGCAAGGAACCCAAATTCAACGGCAACGTGGGCAGAACGCGTCAAAAAGGTAGGCCTTTGCCACGAGGCTCCACTGAGTTCACCGCGCGGTCAACGCGACGCCGGAAACGCCGGATTTGTCGGCTAAATCATCGCGTCGGGCAGGGCCGGAGCGTCAGCCGATGGTGGGTGAAGACCTACTCGCTTATGCAATGAATACACGGTATCAGTAAGAGAATTAAGGGCAGTTAGGTGGATGATTGCTCGAGATGAAAACGATCAAAAACCGAGCCAAATCAGTCGAACGCCATGAATAATCACGATTGTGAAATCCAGAACATCACGTCGGAGACAAATCTTGACCATCGCATAAACGGAAACCGCGCCTCGCTCGTCAGCCACTATCGGTGTGCCCTTCGCGAGTATCTTGGAAACAGGGGCATTGAAAGTTTACAGTCCGCCTATGAATTGGGCTGTATCGCCATGCGGGTCGGTTTGGGCGTGTTCGACTTGGCCCGCCTGCACGAGGAGATTCTGCCCAAGGTGACGGCCGGTGGCGGGACCCGCGGGGAGATGGTACAGCAGGCCCGGGCGGCGGAAACGTTTCTGCTGGATGCGTTGTCCCCCTTTGAGGCCGCCCGCCGCGGGCTTCCGGAGGCCTATGTCCGTTTGGAACAGCTCAATGAAATTCTGGAGCGGCGAAACAAGGCACTGGCGGCGATCCTCGTCCGGCAGCGTCTGGTCAAGGAGGCTTTGCGGGCGAGCAACGAGCGATATTTAAAGCTATTTCAACAAGCGCGATCCATGAAGAAAGACATCCGGCAACATGCCGCCAGAATAATCCTGGCTCAGGATCAGGAACGCAAGCGGGTCAGCCGCGAGCTGCATGACGAAATCGGCCAGGTCTTTGCCGCCATGAACATCGGTCTCGGGATGCTGAAAAAACAGGCCGGCCATGATCGGTCATTTCAGCAACAGGTGGCCTCCACGCAAGCATTGCTCGAACAAAGCATGGAATCGGTGCATCGATTCGCCCGGGGGCTGCGTCCGGAGATGCTCGACCTTTTTGGACCATATGAAGCTATTCGCTCGTATGTGAGGGCGTTTGCCGAACGCACGGGCATCACCTCGACCATTCATTCCAAAGTGGATCTGGCGGGTCTCGACCAGGAGCAGGGGATCGTGCTGTTTCGCGTCGTTCAAGAAAGCATCACAAACATTTTCAAGCACGCGCGCGCGACCCGGATCGACATCCGGTTTCGTCGGCTTCCGCGGGGAATCTGCATGGAAATCCAGGACAATGGCCGGTCGTTTTTGATCGACGGCAAGCTTGGGGGAAAAAGAGGAAAGCGGCTCGGATTGCTGGGCATGGAGGAACGCGTCCGGCTCGTGCATGGTGATTTCTCCATCGAGTCGGCCGCCGGTCGCGGCACGAAAGTACGGGTGCAGCTTCCTCTTGTGTCGAACAACGAGGTCGCTTCGAACGGGAACGGCGACAAGGCTCTCGAGCACGAGTCCGGGTCCACTGTTCTGGCCAAAACCATTTTATGAAAAAAATCACGATCCTTTTGGTGGATGACCACACGGTGCTGCGGCAGGGGCTGCGCGCGCTGCTGCAAACCGAATCCGACATGGAGATTGTGGGTGAGGCGGAGAACGGACGCCAGGCGGTGCAAATGGCCGGAAAACTGGCGCCCGATGTCGTCGTCATGGATATTGCCATGCCGCAGCTCAACGGGCTCGAAGCGACCCACCAGATCTGCAAGGAGGCGCCGCTGGCCAAGGTTCTCATCCTGTCATCTTATGGCGACGACGAATATGTGCGCCAGTTGACCGAGGCAGGCGCGGTCGGATATCTCATCAAGCAGACGGCGGCCAACGATCTCATCAAGGCCATCCGGGAGGCGTACAAGGGGAATGCCTACTTCAGCCCCTCCATTGCCAAACGGCTGCTGGATCATTACCGGCAATCTTTCCTTAAGGGAGGCAAACCGCTCAATCAGAAATCCACCGTGCGCCTCACGTCCCGCGAGCGGGAAGTGCTCCAGCTGGTGGCCGAAGGGAAAGGCAACAAGCAGATAGCCTCGGACCTGTGCATAAGCATAAAAACCGTGGAAAAGCACCGGCAGGAAGCGATGAACAAGCTCAACATTCATGACGTGGCCGGACTGACGCGCTACGCCATCTCCCAAGGCATCATCGAAAGCACCCCCCGGCTTTGTCTGAATTAGCGGGCGGTTTGCGGACGATTGACGGTAAAGGGGTTTGTGGCGCTGGCGCGTCGGCGGCCGGCGAATCTATGGGGTGCCATCCAGCCGGCGGAGAGGTGTTCACCCACTCCACGCCCGCCGCGAAGCACGTTAATCTGTTTGATAATGATCTGCATCCGCACCTGCACCGCAGAAAACAAGCTGAATGACCAGGAGGGGATGATGCCCGTCTGCTTTTCCCTGGGCATCATGGCTTGGAACGAAGAGGCCTCAATCGGGCAAACCTTGCAGTCATTGTTTCAGCAGTCGGTTTTCAAGAAACTGGCGCGGCGTCGCGAGCGCTGTGAGCTTTTTTGCCTGGCAAATGGGTGTACCGACCGGACGGTCGCGATGGCTAACCACCTCTTCCGGCAGTTAAAAGAGGCGCATCCGTATGGGCAGGTCATCACCGTGCGGGTCGTAGACATGCCCGAGCCGGGCCGCAATAATGCATGGAATCGTTTCGTGCATGAATTTTCCGCGCCGGAAGCGCGGTTTTTATATCTGATGGATGCGGACATCGCGTTCCATCACCGCGATACGCTCTATAACCTGCTGGCCACGCTGGAACGGGACCCGCGGGCCAGCGTTTCGTCCGGCCAGCAGCACAAGAGCATTGAGTTTAAAAAAAAGAAGTCGCTGCGGGACCGGATTTCACTCGCGACCTCCCACATGACCGGGACGATTGAAGGGCGATTCAGCGGCCAGCTTTATTGCATGCGCGCCGGCATCGCGCGGAATCTGTACCTGCCTCGTGATCTTGGCGCCAACGATGACGGCTTTTTCAAGGCGGCGGTCTGCACTGATTTTTTCAACGAGGAACCGGATGTCAGGCGCGTGGTGACGGCGCTGGATGCGGCCCACGTGTATGAGGCCTATCTTTCGGCGCCGGAGGTATTGAACAACCAGAAGCGACAGATGATCGGACAAACCTCGGTCCATGTGCTGGTGGAATATCTAAAGACCCTGCGCCCGGAGGAGCGCGCCAACCTGGCCGAGGTGCTCAGGCAGCACGAACGAAGCGACCCGGAATGGCTGCAAAAGCTCATCGACCGGCATATCGCCCACGTGCGCTTTTTCTGGCGGCTTTTCCCCGGCATTCTGACGTTTCGGTTCCGGCGTCTCTCAAAGCTGGAAGGAGGGCGAAAGCTGACTCATTTACCGGCCGCCGTGGTGGGCCTGGGGGTTACCTTGATCGCCTGCGCCCGCGCGTTCCGGTTCATGAAAAAGGGGCGGAGCTATTACTGGCCGAAGGCCGGACGGCAAACGATTTCGAATTCGTGCGTGCCGAACGCAAAATGAAGAAGGAAACCCGACTTTGTGCGAGCGTATCGCCCATTTGAAAGCCGATGAAATCTGTCGATCGATCACCGCAGTTAAAAGACTACTATGAAAAATACTGGACGTCCGGGCGCGCCATCGTCTCGGGTGAAAGGCAGAGCTATGCGTCCAGTTTCGCCCAATGGATGCACGCAGAATTGAAAAATCTGCCGCTCGAAAGCAAGATACTGGAAGTGGGCTGCGGGGACGCCTCCTTCACCCGTTTGTTGGCGCAGCACGCCTCGGGGGTCACGGCGGTCGACATTGCGGCCGGACAAATCTCGCAAAACACGAGGCGTTATCCTGCCATTACCTTTCTGGCCCATGATGTTTCCGAGGCGCTGCCGTTTGCCGACAACTCTTTTGATGTGATCTGGTGCTCGGAGGTTCTGGAGCATTTGCTGGATCCGTTGTTTGCGCTCGCGGAGATGCATCGGGTCCTGGCAGCGGGCGGCCGCCTGCTGGTCACGGTGCCCTTTCATGGCCGGTTCAAGAACGTGATGATTGCCTTGTTCAAATGGGACCGGCACTTCACGCCATCGAATCCCCATATCCGATTTTATACGAAGAACACGATTGCAAGGATCACCCGTGAGGCCGGCTTCGGAAAAATAACGATGAGGACATGCGGCATGAATAAACCGCTGCGCGATTTTTTCATTCGAACCAATATTCTCCTGCAAGCGGTGAAAGGATGATGCACCGTTCCTCAAGCGGGATCACTTCTGTCGAGGCGAAGGGGTCGCTTTGCCCGCGATGTCCCAAGACGCGCGCCCGTTGAAGAGCGAAAAGCCCATGCCGTTGAGGGTGCTGCCCTCGAGGCCGACGGCGCTGGCCGGCACGGCAAGGCGCACCCATTGCCCGGCGGCGGGCAACGAGCCCGCGTAATAATGCCCCGGGGAACCGTCGATGCCCCACGCCAGGGAGTTGGCACCCCAATAGGCTCGGTGATTCGATGAGCCATTGTTCCAGGTCAGCATCACTTCGCTGGGCGGGTTGGCCGGATCAAGGTAAACATAGGCGAACAGGCTGTCGCCCACGGCGATGTCCAGGGTCACGATGGCGTGGTCGAACCAATGGGAGTGAGGCCCTGCGGCGAGATTTGATTGATGAACTGCCGGGGCAGAGAAGGGCGGGGGTCTGCTGGTGATCCAGGTCCAGGCATCACCGCCGTCGGCGTTGGTTAGGCCGCCCGTGGGCACCGCGCCGTTGATCCAGTTGATGACGGGGCTATTGGCGATGAAATGGTTGAGGCCGAACACGCGGTGACCATCGGGCCACTCGGCTTCGACCTCCACCCACTGCGGGCCGTTGGTTTTTGGCGTAAAGGAAAAAGTTGGACCGAAAGCAGGTTCCTGGTCGCGGCCTTCCCAGACGATTTGCGCGCGCCTCATGTCGAGTTTGGGAGTTTGCACGCGGACAGTCACCGGCACCCCAAGCGGGACCACCGTTGCTGGCACAGTGATCTCGGCGGTGCCGGACTTCCACGCCTGGGATTTCGCCGAGGTTTGGGCGACGAGCACGCTGAGGGCGAGAAGGCTGCGGGCCTGATTGACGGTCACAAATTCGGTGGTGACGTTCCACGTATCCGTCCAGCGATCATAGAACGGATACGGCGAGACTTCGGCTTCATCTAGCGGGAAGGTCAGGCCGCCCAGTTCGCGGCCATAGAGGGGCAGGTAGTCGAAGTCGGCCTGGATGTTGCCGAGCGGGATGCCGTCAGGCGGCAGCACGCGGCTGCTGCTGCGGGCGTATTGGTCGACGATGACATGCTGGCGCTTGAGGCCGAGGCCGGTGAGGTAGGTGACGTTGACGGGGTTGGTGCCGCCTTCGTAATTCAGGTTGCCGATGAGCGCGTCGAGATAGTCCGGGTTGGGATTGAGCTGATAGGCGACGGCCAGGTCGGACGCATGATCGAGGGAAAAATACCAGCCGGCGGCATGGAAGCGTTTCGTTTCCCTGGGAAAGCTGGTTGCATAGGCGTTCTGGTTCGACCACTGGAGAGCGTCGTTGCCGGCGGCGATGATCTCGGCATTGCACTTGGCGAGGTAGGCGGGGGCGAGCTGGCTGGCCTGCAATCGGCCGGTGCGAACCGCAAAGGCGTAGCTGCGGATGGCATTGCCCCAGGATTCCGACATGCGCCACCAGCCCCAGCGGAAGGTGTGCGCGTCGGAAGGATCGGGAAAAAATTCGAACAGCTTCGCCTGATATTGCGGGTCGCCGGTGGCGAGGTACATTTCGCACGCGGCCCAGGCGAGTTCGTCGTCGTGCATGTAGTTGTCTCCGTAGAAGGTGATCTTTTGGTAAGCGCCGTCCTTGCCATGCTTGGCAATGGCGCTCATCAGGAACCGCCAGCCGAGCGTGGCCTTCTGCAGATAGATCGCGGCGACGGCGGGATAGTGCAGCTTGAACTGGGGCGAGGAGGCGCATTGCGCGAGGGCGGCGACGGCTGCGGCGGTGGCCGAGGTGTTCTTCGGCCAGACGACCTGGGAGTCGCCATCGTCACCCTTTGTCAGCGAGACGTTGTTTTCATACTCACGGGTCTTCGGGTAGACGATGAAGTAGAAACCGCCGTCGGCGTCCTGCAGTTTGGCGATGTAGTCGGCCTCCCATTTGGCTTCCTGCAGCAAGTCGCCGATACCATCGCTGCTCTCGGGAATACCGAGATTGTCGAGCGCCCCGGCACCGGGGATGGCGTCAGCGGTGAACATGAGATAATGCACCAGGGCGGCGCTGTTGATGGTGTACTTGCTGTAATCGCCGGCGTCGAAGTGGCCGCCGGAGACGTCGATTGGTCCCTGGTTGACGAACGGATAGAGCTGGGAAGCCTCGTTGGTCAGCTGCGGAGCCGTCTGCGGTGGATTGGAGATGCTCTTTGAAGCGATCATGGCCCAGGTGAAAGCATATGCTGACTGCGGCAAAGGCACTTCCGCCGGAGCAGTATGGTCGGCGTCGTGGGCGAAGCGGGTGAAGGGCAGCCCGATGGCCATGCCGCTGCGCTGGTGATAAAGGCCCAGCGCATAGGTGCGCATCCAGGCCATCGCCACGCCCTCATTGGTCATAAACGGCAACGAAGCACCGAGGCCCGGCACGACCAGATAATATTCGCCGGGCGTCGTGAAATGGCTGAAATCCGCTTCCAGTACCTTTTGATAAGGCAGCGGAGTGTAGGTATAACCGACGTCCGGCCGCGCCGTGAGCGCGCCTTCGAACACAGTGGTCCCCGTGCCGGCGGCGACGATTTTGAATCCGGACGAGGCCGGGATTTCCAGTTCGCCGAGACTTCCGAGATAATAGCCGATCATGGCCTTTTTCGGGAACTCCGGGACGTATCCCACCTGGTTCACGTGAATGGCCGGACTGTAACGCAATGGGTCGGTGGTGGCGGTAAAGCGGCACTTGGATGGCCAGAGCGTGCCCGTCGGATTTGTGACCTCCACGGTTTGCGGATCAGCGGTGAAGCTGATGGCCGTGGCCAAACGAAGGTAGAGATAGTTTCCAATGCGCAGATCGCGCGAATCCAAAGGAGCGTAGAGCACGCGGCGTTTGAAGCCGATGGCGGTCACATCCACGCGCCGTCCGCCTACGGTCACCACCAGGGCGGTGGTGGCCGGAGAAAAAAATTGATGGCCGGGCCCCACCAGATTCCACTCTGTGACCGGCGCGGGATCCGGCTGCTTGGTGGTGATCATCATCAGTTCCAGCATGGACGGCGAAATGATCCTCAAGCCATGATCTCCTAGCATCGGCAAGCGCAAGGTACCCTCGTCCGGCAAGCCCTCGGCATGTCCGCCCTGCGAGACCATGAGGAACAGCGAAGTTGCGACAGCGAAAAGAAAAAGGAAGCGCACGACATGATGATGAGTGTGGATTCCTCAATTGGAAATGGGGCGATGGCCCCGTTTTATCCGGCTTGTTTTGCCGGTGAATTCGGCCGGAATGCCTTGGTCTTCATCGGTGCGGGACAGGATCCGCCCTGGCGGGTGCGCGCGGTTGGCCGCGCACCCGTGTGATGGCCGGGTTAATGGCCTGATGCCGCTTTGCCCGCGACATCCCAGGTGGCGCGTCCGTTGAAGAGCGAGAAGCCCATGCCATTGACGGTGCTGCCTTCGAGGCCGACTGCGCTGGCCGGAACGGTGAGGCGCACCCATTGCCCAACTGCCGGTAACGGGCCCACGTAATAACGCCCTGCGGAGCCATCGGTGCCCCAGGCGATGGAGTTGGCGCCCCAATACGCGCGATGCTCCGACGAGGCATCGTTCCAGGTCAGCATCACTTCGCTGGGCGGGTTGGCCGGATCGAGGTAAACATAGGCGAACAGGCTGTCGCCCACCGCGATGTCCAGGGTCGCGGTGGCGTAGGTGAACCAATGGGAGTGTTCACCGGTGGCGATGTTCGATTGATGAACCGCCGGGGCGGAATAGGGCGCGGGATTGCTGGTGACCCATTTCCAGGCATCGCCGCCGTCGGCGCTGGGCGCACCACCTGCGGGCACCGCGCCATTGACCCAGTTGATCACGGGGCTGTTGGCCATGAAGGTGCTCGTGGCAAAGACGCGGCGCCCGTCCGGCCATTCGACTTCGACCTCCACCCACTGGGGGCCGTTGTTGACCGGCGAGAGGGTATAGGTGAGGCCGAAAGCCGGCTGCTGGTCGCGTGCTTCCCAGACGACTCGGGCGTTGGTCAGATCGAGCCCCGGAGTTTGTACACTGAGGGTTGTGGGCAGGCCGACCGGCACGACTGTCGTGGGTACGGTGATCTGGGCGGTGCCGGATTTCCATGCTTGGGACTTGGTCGAGGTTTGGGCGACGAGCACGCTGAGGGCGAGAAGGCTGCGGGCCTGATTGACCGAGACAAACTCGGTGGTGACGTTCCACGTATCAGCCCAACGATCATAATAAGGATAGGGAGAGGTGGCCGCTCCGTCCGATGGGAAGGTCAGGTTGCTCAGTTCGCTGCCATAGAGGGGCAGGTAGTCGAAACTGGCCTGAATGTTGCCTAGCGGAATGCCATCCGGCGGAAGCACGCGGTCATCGTTGTTGGCATACTGGCTGACGATTTCGTGCTGACGCTTGAGCCCAAGGCCGGTGATATAAGTGACGTTGACGGGATTGGTGCCGCCCTCGTAGTTCAGGTTGCCGACCAGCGCATCGATGTAGGCCGGCTTGGGATTGATCTGGTAGGCGACAGCCATGTCGGAGGCTTGGTCGAGTGAGAAATACCAGCCGGCGCCCTGAACATGTTTCGTTTCCATGGGGAAGCTGCTGGCGTAGGCGTTCTGGTTCGACCAGAGGAGCGCATCATCACCCGCCGCTACGATCTGGGCTTCGCACTTGGCGAGGTAGGCGGCATTGAGCTGGCTGGCCTGCAATCGGCCGGTGCGGACGGCAAAGGCGTAACTGCGGATGGCGTTGCCATATGATTCCGACATGCGCCACCAGCCCCAGCGAAACGTGCTCGAGTCGGAGGGATCGGGGAAATACTCGAACAGCTTCGCCTGATATTGAGGGTCGCCGGTCGCGAGGTACATTTCGCAGGCGGCCCAGGCCAGCTCGTCGTTGTCCGCGAAGTGATCACCGTAGAAGGTGATCTTCTGATAAATGCCGGCCCTGCCATGTTGGGCGATGGCGTTCATCAGGAATTGCCAGCCGAGCGTGGCCTTCTGCAGATAAAGCGCGGCGACCGTGGGATAGTGCAGCTTGAACTGGGGTGAGGAGGCGCATTGCGCGAGGGCGGCGACGGCCGCGGCGGTGGCCGAGGTGTTCTTGGGCCAGACGACCTGGGGGTCGCCGTCGTCACCGGCGGTCAACGAGACGTTGCTCTCATACTCATGGTCTCTCGGGTAGACGATGAAATAGAAGCCGCCGTCGGCGTCCTGCAGCTTGGCGATGTAGTCGGCCTCCCACTTGGCTTCCTGCAACACGTCGCCGATGCCGTCGCCGCTTTCGGGAATGCCGAGATTGTCGAGCGCTCCGGCGCCAGGGATGGCATCCGCAGTGAACATGAGGTAGTGCACCAGGGCGGCGCTGTTGATGGTGTATTTGCTGTAATCGCCGGCGTCGAAATGGCCGCCGGAAACATCCACCGTGCCGGTGTTGACGTATGGATAGAGTGAATTGGCCTCGCTCGTCAGCAGCGGCGCGACCTGAGGCGGGTTGTCGGTGTTCACGGTGCTCGCGTAACCCGCGATGGTGGTCCAGGTGAAGGCGAATTGCGGGTCCGAGTCGTTGGAAGGAATCTGGGCGCGGGCGGTGTGGTCGGCGTCATGGGCGAAGCGGGTGAATGGCAGGCCGACCGCCATGCCGCTGCGCTGGAAATAGAGCCCGAGCGCATAGGTGCGCATCCAGCCCATGGCAATGCCCTCGTCGATCAGGAACGGCAGCGAAGCGCCGAGGCCCGGCACGACCAGATAGTATTCGCCGGGTGTGGTGAAGCTGCTGAAGTCCGCCTGCAGCACTTTTTGATAGGGCAGGGGCGTGTAAACATAACCGACGTCCTGCCGCGCGGTGAGCGCGCCTTGGAACACGGTGGCTCCCGTTCCGGTGGCGACAATTTTGAATCCGAGCGAGGCCGGGACATCCATCTCGCCGAGATTGCCGAGATAGTAACCGATCATGGCTTTCTTCGGGAGTTCTGGCACGTAGCCTTCCTGATTGACGTGAATGGCCGGATTGTAGCGCAAAGGATCCACGGTGGCGGTGTAGCGGTCGGTGGTCGCCCAAAGCTGGCCGTCCGGATCCTTGACCTCGATGGCCTGGCCGTCGGTGAGCGGACTGGCGAGTTGCAGATAGAGCGCGTTGTCGATGCGCAGGTCGCGCTGGTTGAGCGGCGCATAGAGGGGGCGGCGCTTGAAGCCGACCGTGAGGACAGATACGGACTGGCCGTTGGCCGTTACGGCAAACTGCGCGGGCGACGGGGAGTGCAACTGGTTGTTTGCGTCCACGAAGTCCCAACTGCCGACCCGTGCCGGATCCGGCTGTTTCGTGTTGAGCTGCCGAAGTTCCAGCAACGTAGGCGTGAGCACTTGCAGCACATGTTCTCCGACCAGGGGCTGGGTCAGGTTCGTGTAATCCATATTGCCAATGCTGGGTAAGATGCCTGTGGTGGGGGGGACGGTCACGGGAGGTATTGTGGTGGCGGAACCGATGGTCAGGATGGCGCTGCTGTTCGCACCGATCGCATAAGTCGGATCGGCGGACAGCGTGAAGATGGCCGTTTCCGGATTCGCGTTGGTGACATTGGCCACTGCCATGATGGTCATGGTCGTGGCCGTCGCGCCGGCCGGAATCGTCACGGCGACCGGCATGTCGCCCTCGATGCGACGATAATCCGTCCATTTCACGGCTGAGCCGCTGAGGACGTAGTTCACAGTCAACGCGGTCGTGGTGGAGCCCGTGCGGGTGAAGGTCAATGTTCCGGTGTCGGTCGCGCCGATGGTCGCGGTGGCATCGGTTGCGATCACCGTGACTGTCGGTGGTACGACAACAGGAGGAGGAGTGACGACTGTCACAGGGGTTGCATTGCCGGCCTTGTCCCAGGTGGCGCGGCCGTTATATTGCGAGAAGTCCATGCCGGAGAGGATGCTGCCCTCCAGGCCGACGGCGCTGGCGGGGATATCCAGGCGAACCCATTGGCCGGCCGCCGGCAGCGGCCCCATGTAATGGCGTCCGGCCGTGTTGTTGCCGCCGTAAGTGATGAGATTGGCGCCCCAGTAGGCGCGATGCTCCCAGGTGCCATTGTACCAGTGCAGCATGATCTC
>DATHNW010000006.1:0-146123 GCA_035485575.1 Opitutaceae bacterium
GCTCCTTGTGCGCTACCGCATCGACGGTCTCTGCCAGGAAAAGCTCCGGCTCCCGAAGGCGGTCGCCAACTCCATGGTCACGCGCCTGAAGATCATGTGCAACCTGGACATCTCCGAGAGGCGGCTCCCCCAGGACGGAAGGATCGTGTTCAAGAAATTCACGAAGAAGAACATGGACATCGACCTTCGCGTGGCTACCGGGCCGATGAACTACGGCGAGAAGGTCGTGATGCGCATCCTCGACAAGCAGAAGTCGACCCTGCCGCTCACCGCCCTCGGTGTCTCCGATGAAAACCTCGCCAAGTACCGCGAGTGCATCCGCCAGCCCTACGGCATGATTTTGCATTGCGGCCCCACCGGCTCGGGCAAGTCGATGACGCTTTATTCCGCCCTCAGCGAAATCAACGAGCCCGACGTCAACATCCAGACCGCCGAGGACCCCATCGAGTACACCCTGCCTGGCATCAACCAGATGCAGATGAGCCGGCAGATCGGCCTGACTTTCGCCCGCGCCCTGCGCTGCTACCTGCGCATGGATCCCGACATCATCCTCGTCGGCGAAATCCGCGATCAGGAAACCGCCGAGATAGCCATCGAGGCCGCGCTCACCGGCCATTTGCTCGTTTCCACCCTCCACACCAACGACGCGCCCAGCACCGTCGCGCGTCTCAGTGAAATGGACGTCGAACCGTTCATGATCTCCGCCTCGCTCGTCTGCGTGTGCGCCCAGCGCCTCATGCGCCGCGTCTGCAAGAACTGCAAGCAGGCCTACACGCCCGAAGGCCGCGAAAAGCAGATCATCGAAAAAGCCCTCGGCTGGAGCGGAGAAATTTTCAAGGCCAACCCCCAGGGCTGCCCCACCTGCGGCGGCACCGGCTACAAGGGCCGCGTCGGCATCCACGAGCTCATGACCAACAGCGAGGAGCTCACCGCCGCCATCAACGCCAAGGCCGAGACGGCCGAGCTCAAGCGCATCGCCATGCGCGGCGGCATGAAGACGCTCCACCAGGACAGCATGCTCAAGGTCAAGCTCGGCCTCAGCACCATCGAGGAAGCATTGTCTAACGTGTCGCCGGATATGACGTGAGGCAGCGATATTTTCAGATGGAAATTAACTCAACAGTGATCGCGAAAACGCGAAGCATTCTGCGCACTTAAATTCGTTTGTGCTTCAGGGATAAAAACTGATTCAGCAGCCGTGATATGCCGTGGCGTACACCAAATGAAAAAGCATTTAAGCACTTCAATATTTTTTGGCCTTCTGGCTTTAATGACAAGCTGTGCACCGCGTATGGCAAAAGGTCATTTATACCGAACTTTTCGAGGGCGTGAAGAGACATTCGAAATCGCACTTAACGATCCAAAATCTGAGTATGGTCATTTAAAGATTATCACCCAAAACAACGTTTTTGTTGGAGATTATTCTCCAGTGACCACCCCCACCGAAATAAGTAAATCACAGGGAGGCGGAGGATCACTCACAATAGCAGGATTTGGAGGCGGTCTAAATCACGACTCTAGTTTTTCGGCTAAGTTTGAGCCAGGGATGGAATCGCGATTGGCTACTATCGTTATCAATCAGAACATAATGATTACCCTGCACTTTCAGATTGATCCAAAAACCGGACATGGAACCGGGCTTGGTCGTGATAACAGAGGCGGCTCCTACACGATGCAGTTTTAATATGCCAGGTTAAGCATAAGGGGTCGAGCTGCGGAAATTAATATTCGGTTTGATCAAATCAGGCAGAAAAGCAGATCGCTGAAACACTGAAGGGCAAAAGCACGAAAGCATTTTCCGCATTTCAGCCCTTCCGCGATGAAAAATTAATTCAGAAACCATGAAGCCATGATTCAATCCTGGTTTCCTGGCTTCTGAATTTTCTCTCAGCGACCGTCCTGTGCTTAGACGCTTGCCACTGCCTCGGCAACCGGCGGCTGGGCGTTGCGCACGGCATCGGCGATGGTCACCCCCGAACCCGCCTCGGCCTCGCCGCGCTCGTGGTTGAAGCGCATCGACACGGTCTTTGACACGCCGCGCTCCTCCATCGTCACGCCGTAGATCGCATCCGCCGCCGCAATCGTGCGCTTGTTGTGCGTGATGATGATGAACTGCGAGTTGTCGACGAACTTCTTCAGCAGGTCCGTGAAACGGCCGATGTTCGATTCGTCCAGCGGCGCGTCGAGTTCGTCGAGGAGACAGAACGGCGACGGCTTCACCAGATAAAGCGCGAAAAGGAGCGCCACGGCCGTGAGCGTCTTCTGTCCGCCCGAAAGCAGCGAGATGCTCTTGAGCTTCGTGCCCGGCGGCTGCGCGACGATCTCGATGCCGCTCTCGAGGATGTCGTCGGTCTGCAGCAGTTCGAGTTCCGCGCGACCGCCGCCGAAGAGCGTCTGGAAGGTGTAGACGAAATTCTTTTTGATCTGCTCGAACGTCACCTCGAACTGTTTCTGCGAGGTCTGGTTGATCTCGTCGATGGCCTTGAGCAGTTCCGCCCGCGCGTTCGTGAGGTCGTCGCTCTGCGATTTGAGGAAATCGTGCCGCTGCTTCAGCTCGGCGTATTCCTCGATGGCCACGAGGTTCACCTCGCCCATGCCGCGCAGCCGCTGGCGCAAGGCCTCGATCTCGGCCCGCAGTTCGTCCCAGTTGGTCGCGTCAAGCGCCGCGAGGTCGGCCTCGGCCGGCTCACCCTTTTGCTTGGGCTTCAATTTCCGGCCCCTGGCTTTCACTTCGGCGCCATTTTCTGAAATCTGTCCTCTTTCCTCCGCTTCATCGTCCTCGAGGTCGAGCGGCTTCAAGCCTTCCGGCTCGTCGTCGGCATGCCAGAGCTCGCGCTTCCAATCGATTGCGGCGAGGTCGGCCTGGAACTCGCGCTGGGCCTCTTCCGCCAAGAATTCCGCGCGCGAACGGCTCTCGGCCAGTTTCACCTCGCAGCGGCCCAGCTCGCTTTGTGCCGTATCGGCCTCGGCGCGCAGCGCGGCCTGGCCGGTCTCGACGGCGGAAATGTCCCGTTCCACTTCGACCAGCTCGACGCGGATTTTTTCGACCGACTCCTGTGACACGACGAGCGTCTTGGCCAGCTCCCCGCTTCGGGCACGCTGTGCTTCCGCCTCGCGCTCCAGCTCGGCGATCTGCTCGGTCCAGACCTCGATCTCCTGCTGCCGTTGCACGAGCAGCTCTTCCAGCTGCGCACGACGGCGTTCCATTTCACCCAGGCCGCGGTCGAGCACTTCGACCTTCTGGCGGCGCTCGGCCAGCTCGAGGCGGGCCTGGGCCAGTGATTCCTTCTTCTGGTCACGGTCCGTGCGCACCTCGGTGATGCGCGCTTCAAGCTTGGAGATTTTTTCACGCTGCTGCGTCGCCGCAGCATCGGCCTCGGCCAGCCCGGCCTGCGCCTTGGCAAAACGCTGCTGGGCCTCGTCGCGAGCCTGAACGAGCGCAGTGAGCTCATTCTGCATGCGGCCGAGACGCGTGGTCACATCGTCGGACGCCCGCTGGGTGTTGCGCTGCTCGGCCTGGGCGGCCGCCACGGCCTGCGTGGCCGCAAGCACGTCGGCGCGCTTTTGTTCGAGGGTCTGCTCGGCGGCGGCCAGACGCGCATTGATGGCGTCGATCTGCGTGCGCTGCGCATCATGCGCCTCCTGGTCTTTCGCCAGCTCGCGCTTGGTCTCACGCAGGTCAATATCGCGCTGGAGAATGCTGTTTGCGGGCTTTTTGCTGTGGCCGCCGAAGACCAGGCCGCGCCGGTCGACCAGCTCGCCCTTGCGTGTAGCCACGGCAAGGAAGCTGAAGCCGGGATTCGTCTTCCAAAATTCGAGAAACGCGCCGAGGTCGTCCGCGACGTAGCATGCAGCGAGCAGACTCGCCGCCGGATGGGCGGCATCGACGCTGTTCAGCGCAACCGCCGCCGAGATCAGTCCCGCCGGCAACGCAGCCCCACCCGTCTCTGATTTCTGATCTTTGATCTCTGAAATCTGCAGGCAGGCGCTGCCGAGCTGTTCGCTTTCCAGCTGGGCGAGAATTTTCCGGGCGGTGCCGAGGTCGGCCACATGAATGGCCTCGACCGCGGAGCCAAGCAGCGCCTCGAGCGCCTTGCCAAACTCCGGCTTTACATCAAGCCCCTGCGTAATGGGTGCAACCTTCGCGCCGTCGAGCATGGCGTCGAGCCGGCCCGAAAGCAGCGCTTTCGCACCCTCCCCGAAGCCTTCCCATTTTTCCTGGAGCTGCTGGAGCAGCTTGAGGCGGGCGGTGCGCTGGGCGAGCTGGCGGTCGATGTCCTGCAGCTTGCGCTGCGCGTCGCGGAATTCGTGCGTGAGATCGGTGAGGGCCTGCTGGGCGGCCTGCGCCTCATTGTGGGCGCACGATTTCGCGGCCTGCGTCTCCTCGACCCGCACGGTGAATTCGCCGGCGACGCGCGCGGCCTCGGCCTGCTGCGCGCGAACCTGTTCGAGCTCCTGCGCAAGCGCGTCGTGGCGGATCGTGCTCGTCTTCTGGTCGACTTCGTAGCCGGAGCAGTCCGTGCGCAAGCGCGCAACCGTGCTCTCGAGTTGCAACAAATGGAATTTCGCCTGCTGCAGTTCCTGCTCAAGCTTGCTCAACTCGCCCTCGGACAGCGCCAGCTCGCGATTGCGCGTCTGGAAAGCCGAGTCGCTGGTGCCGAGCAGGCTGAGCTGCATCTGCTTGTCCTGCGCACCGGTGTCGGCCTGGGCGGTCAGCTCACGGACCTGCATTTCGAGTTCGCCGAGATTGTCGCGACTGGACTCAAGGCGTTCCTGCAGGCCGGTGCGCTTGATGGCGGCGACATTCGCCTGGTTCTCGGCCTGTTCCTTTTGCGAACGCAGGTCGAAGACGGACTGCTGCGCGTCCTGTACGCGCTGGTTCAACTGGCTGCGGCCGGATTTTTTCTCATCGAGTTCGCGCTGGTGGCCGGTGAGCGCGGCGCGGCGGTTTTCAGCCTCGGTGCGAAGCGCGGCGGTCCTGATTTCGAGATCGCCGAGCGTGGCGCGGAGCTGGCCGAATTGCCAGCCGCCGAGCCCGAGCGCGAGATGGCGCAGGCGGAAATTGAGCTTCTTGTAGCGGAGCGCCTTCGCGGCCTGGCGCTTGAGGCTGCCGATCTGGCGGGAGACTTCGCCGATGACGTCGGCCACGCGCGCGAGATTCTGCTCGGTAAGCGCAAGCTTGTTCATGGCCTCGCGGCGCTGCGACTTGTACTTCGTGATGCCGGCGGCCTCCTCAAACACGGCGCGCCGCTCCTCGGGCTTGGACGAAAGGATCTGGTCGATCTGGCCCTGCGCCATGATCGAGTAGCTCGTGCGTCCGATGCCGGTATCCATGAACAACTTGTGGATGTCCTTGAGGCGGCACGGCTGGCCATTGAAGAAATACTCGCTCTGCCCGTCGCGCGAGACGCGGCGCATGATCTCGATTTCGTGAAACTCGCTGCCGAGCTGCTTCTCGCAGCCCGTGAGCAGGAGCGCCACTTCGCAAAGCTGGGCCGACCGGCGCGTATCGGCGCCCTCGAAAATCACATCCTGCATCTTGCCGCCGCGCAGGGCCTTCGCACTTTGTTCGCCGAGCACCCAGCGGATGGCGTCGGCGATGTTGCTTTTGCCGCAGCCATTGGGACCGACGATGGCGGTGACGCCGGGCTCGAAGCGCAGCGTGGTGGAGTCGGCAAAGGATTTGAAACCGTGGAGTTTTAGCGCCTGCAGATGCATGAAGGTTCTGCACTAGAGAGGCCGCGTTTTCGCGCGGCAATGGGAAATAATTTCCAGTTGTTCACAGGCTATTCGCAGTTCACATACGAAGCCCACCCGGCGGCAAGCTAACACAAGTCGCCGGCCGCGCAAAACAAACATGAACGAAATTTCATCGCCTCGGAATGGAATCTCGGCCGAGAGCCGGCGGTATCTGCCATGGCTGGTGGCGGTCGCGCTGTTCATGGAGAATCTCGACACGACCATCGTCAACACGGCCGTGCCGACGATGGCCGCCGGCCTGCACGTGCTGCCGCTCAGCCTCAAGGCCGTGCTGACAAGCTATACCATCAGCCTGGCGGTCTTCATCCCGATCAGCGGCTGGATGGCCGACCGCTATGGCACGAAGCGGATTTTTGCCCTGGCGATCACCCTCTTCATGCTCGGCTCGCTCTTCTGCGGGCTGGCGTTGAACGTGCCGATGCTGGTCGCGTCGCGCATCCTGCAAGGCGTGGGCGGCGCCATGATGACGCCCGTCGGCCGTCTCGCGCTGGTGCGGGCGTTCCCGCGCTCGGAAATGATCACCGCGATGAATTACGTGGTCATTCCGGCGCTGATCGGGCCGTTGTTGGGGCCGTTTGTCGGCGGCCTGATCGTGCACTGGCTGGACTGGCGGGTGATTTTTTTCATCAACCTGCCCTTCGCCCTGGCCGGCCTCGCCCTGCTGCGCCGCCATATGCCGGATTTCCGGGAAGACGACGTGCCGCCGCTCGACCGCGAGGGTTTCCTGCTCTTTGGCAGCGGCATCGCGCTGCTCTCTTATGTGCTGGAGATTTTCGGCGAGCACACGCTTGGCACGGGCGAAATTTTATTCCTGCTGGCCTGTGCTTGCGTGCTGCTGTTCGCCTACGGCTGGCATTCGCGGGAGACCAAATCGCCCGTGCTGGCGTTGGAGTTATTCCGCATTCGCACGTTCCGGCTGTCGGTTCTGGGCGGGCTGTTCACCCGGCTCGGCATCGGCGGCATGCCCTTCGTGCTGGCACTGCTTTATCAAATCGGCCTCGGCTACCTGCCCTGGCAGGCGGGTCTGCTGATGATGCCGCAGGCCGCGGCTGCCATCTGCATGAAACTGATGACCAAGCTCGTCCTTGCCCGTTTTGGCCATCGCCGCGTGCTGATTGTGAACACCGCCCTGCTCGGCATGACCATCATGATTTTCACCCACGTGGGGCCGGGCACGCCCATCTGGGCCATCCTGCTGCTCAGCTTCGGCCAGGGCTTTTTCTCCTCCTTGCAATTCACGAGCATGAACACACTGGTTTATGCCGACATCAGCAACCATGACGCCAGCAAGGCCAGCAGCATCGCCAGCACGGCACAGCAGATGGCGCTCAGCTTCGGCGTCGCTTTTTCATCACTGCTCGCCGCCTGGTTCCTCGGCCATGTCGACCGCACCGACCCGGCCCAGCTCGTGCCGGCCCTGCATCACGCCTTTTTCGTGATTGGCTGCATGACCGTCGTCTCCAGCCTCATTTTCTCCGGCCTGCACGCCAACGACGGCAACAACGTCAGCAACCGCAGCAATCCGGAGACCGAGGCGGCCGCCAAGGCTGGGTGAAGCGCCTCATTTGTGGTCCCAGGGCAGCTTCACTGCCAGGCGCGGGTGTTTCCAGACCTCGAAGACCTCGAACATCTTCCCGGGGTTGAGAATGCCGCGCGGGTCGAGCGCGCGCTTCACCGCGAGCATTGCGCGCACCTGCGCGGGCGAGTGCTGCAGCCGCAGGAACGGCGTCTTGGCCAGCCCGATGCCGTGCTCGCCGGAAATGGCACCCCCGAGCGCGACGACCTCGCGCATCAGCCGCTGCACCGCGCGCTCGGCCGCGCGGCATTCGGCGGCATCCGCCGCATGGTACATGATGTTCACGTGCAGATTGCCGTCACCGAGATGGCCGAAGGTCGGGATGGGCAGTCGCGACTCGCGGCGCAGGCGTTCGAGAAACCGCGCGAATTTCCCGTAGTTTTTCAACGGCACGACCACGTCCTCGTTGAGCTTCGCGTCACCCAGCTCGAACATCGCGCCCGAACACTTGCGCCGCACGGCCCAAAGCGCCTCGGCCGCGGCGCGGTCGCGCGCCGCCCGGTGGGCCCGTGCATGTTTTTTGGCCCAAGCCAGTAAAATCGCCTTTTGTTCGCGCACTTCGCTCACCGTGCCAGCCAGCTCAAGCAGCACAACCGGCCGCCCCGCCTGACCGGCAAAGACGACGGTCTTCGTCGCGCGCTCGGCGCACTGCACGGAGTAGCGGTCGAGAAATTCACAAATGGCCGGCTGCACGCGCTGCGCGAAAAGCGCCCGCACCGCCCGAAACGCCGCCAGTTCGTCGGCGAACGCCGTGAGCAAAGTCCAGCGCGCTGCCGGCCGCGGAATCAGTTTCAACGTCGCCTCGGTGACGATGCCCAGCATGCCTTCGCTGCCGATCCACAGGTCGCGCAGGTTGAAACCCGCGGAAAACTTTTTCGTCGGCGTGCCCCACTGCACCAGTTCGCCGGTGGGCAGAAACCCCTTCAGCGCGAGTACGAAGTCGCGCGTGACGCCATACTTGCCGCCGTGCATGCCGCCCGCGTTGCAGGCGATGTTACCGCCGATGGTGCAATACTCCCGCGACGACGGGTCGGGCGGATAAAACCAGCCCTGGGCTTCGGCCGCACGCTGGAGGTCGGCCACCTTCACGCCCGCCTGCACATGCGCCAGGCCGGCCTCGGCGTCGATGCGCAGGCGTTTCCAGCCGAGAAGGTCGACCACCCAGCCGCCCTGCAGGGGCGAGGCCGACCCGGTCAGCGAGGTGCCCCGTCCGCGCACCGTCACCGGGACACGATGCGTATTGGCCAGCGCCAGCACGGCCGCCAGGTCGCCTTCGTGGCGCGGCACAATGACCGCCTCGGGCGGAAACGAGAGCTTGCTGCCGTCAAACGACGCGGCCTGGCACACCGCGACCTCCGTGCGTACGATGCGCGGGCCGAGACGGCGGCGGAGCAAACGGGTGGCGGTGGCAAATTTCATGTGAACCAATGCCATATACACCGCTGGCCGGCACGCTTGCGCAAGCAAAAGCACATGCGCTCGAATAACCGCTATGGGCTGGACTTCTTTGTCGCCCTGCGGGCGGCTGAGGCCGGATTTTTGCTTTCCATCGCGGATTTGCGCGCTAGGAGTTAAGGTTCTTTTCCATGACCCGAGTCCTCCTCACCACCACCTCGTTCCAAGATACGCCAGGCGCGCACCACCAGCTGCTGGAAAGCGCCGGCCTCGAGATCGTCCGCGAACGCGGCCCCCTGCCCGAGTCGCGCATGCTCGAGCTGGCCGGCCAGTTCGACGCCTTTCTCTGCGGCGACGACGCCATCACACGCGCCGTCATCGAGAAATCCCTGCCCCGGCTGAAGATCATCAGCAAATACGGCATCGGGGTGGACAAAATCGACGTCAAATTCGCCACCGAGTCCAAGATCCCCGTGCTCTTCACGCCGGGCGTCAACCACACGACGGTGGCCGAGCACACGTTCCTGCTCCTGCTCGCGCTCGAACAAAACTTCCTCTACGGCGTCGACGCCTCCCGCAAGGGCGAATGGAAGCGCAAGACCGGCCACGAGGTGCTCGACAAGACGATCGGCATCCTCGGCCTCGGCCGCATCGGCAAGGAAGTCGCCATTCGCGCCAACGCCTTCGGCATGCATCCCATCGCCTACGACGTTTACTGGGACGAAAAATTCGCCGCCCAGCACAATGTGAAACGCGTCGCCACGCTCGACGAGCTTTTTGCCGCCTCCGACTACATCTCGCTCCACACCAATCTGACGCCGGAGACGCGCGACATGATCAACGCCAAGAGCATCGCCAAGATGAAAAAAGGCGTGCTCATCCTCAATTGCGCCCGCGGCGAAATCGTCCACACGGCTGACATGGTCGCCGCGCTCCAGTCTGGCCAGGTTGGCGGCTACGGCACCGACGTGCTCGACCAAGAGCCGCCGCCCGCCGATCACCCGCTGCTTAAGCTGCCCAATTGCATCGTCACGCCGCACATCGCCTCCCGCACCTTCGAAAGCGTTGTCCGCCAGGCCACCACGTCCGTGCAAAACCTCCTGAACGCGCTGAAGGGCGAAAAGCCCATCGCGCAAGTCAACCCCGAGGTTCCCGTCAAGAAAGTCGGCTAAATTTTACGCCCTTAAAGGCCGGTCGAATTTTAAATTCCTAAAACCTTTCCCATGTCCGAAGTCTTCTACGTCGTTCCCGAAAAGCTCCACAACGCCCTCGTCGAGGCCGCCTACAAGCACCGCGGCTACACCGCCGAGGAATCCGCCGCCGCCGCGCGCTTCTGCGCCGAGGCCACGCGCCACGGCATCCGGACGCACAACGCCATCAAGGCGCTGCACCTCGATCACCTCTTCGGCAGCGGTTCGCCCGGAAAAGGCTGCGTGCCCAACGCCAAGATCGAGGTCGTGAAATCGCGCTTCCCCGCCTCGCAGGTCTGGAATGCCAACAAAAAGCTCGGCCAGGCCACGGCCTACGCCGCGATGGACACCGCCATGAAGCTCGCCGACCAGTACGGCATCGGCATGGTCTCCGTCGACAACGCCTTCCATTATCTCTGGGGCGGCGGCTACGTGATGGATGCTGCGAAAAAAGGCTACATCGCCTACACCAATTGCACCGCCACCCTCGCCGAGGTCGTTCCCTTCGGCGGCAAGTTCCCCACCCTCGGCACCAACCCGCACTCGTGGGGCCTGCCCACCACCAGCGCGATCGGCTATCCCATCGTCATCGACTGGGCCACCAGCGTCGTCGCGATGGGCCGCGTGCAGCAGCTCGCCCGCGAGGGCAAGCAGCTCCCGCCGCAGGCCGCCGTCGACGAAAACGGCACGCCGACCACCGACCCGGCGAAGGCCAAGTATCTCCTGCCCTTCGGCGCGCACAAGGGTTACGGCCTCTCGCTGCTCAACGAACTCATCGGCGGCTACATCGGCGGCTCGCTGCCCACCATCCGCAGCCGCTTCAACGGCAAACCCGACGACAAATACGGCTGTAATTTCTTCTTCCAGGTCTGGCATCCCGACGCGATGAACGCCGGTGAGTTCGCCTTCGGCCGCAGCCAGTCGCAGAACGTCAAGGCTGTCATCGACGACATCCTCGGCCACGGCAACGAGAAGTCCATGCTCCCCGGCCAGCTCGAGGCCGAGGCCGCCGCCCGCTCCGCCAAAAACGGTGGACTGCTCTTCTCCGAGGCTGAAATCAAGGCCCTCAACGAGATCGCCGCCGAGTGCGGCCAGCCGCAGTGGCAGCTCAGCGACCTCAAGGCCGCCGTCTGAGTCGCGGCCACCTTTCAACCATCAACTTTCATCTTTCAACTTTTCCTCACTCATGAGCCTTAAGATCAAATCCGCCAAGGAATGCCAGTTCGACCAAATTTCGCTGGGCGAAGTCATGCTTCGCCTCGATCCCGGTGAAACCCGCGTGCGCGTCGCCCGCGAGTTCAAAGTCTGGGAGGGCGGCGGCGAATACAACACGTCCCGCGGCCTGCGCAAATGCTTCAACCTGCGCACCGCAGTCGCCACCGCCTTCGTGGACAACGAGGTCGGCCATCTCGTCGAAGACTTCATCATGCAGGGCGGCGTCGCCACCGACTTCATCAAATGGCGCGAGGATGACGGCATCGGCCGCACCGTGCGCAACGGCCTCAACTTCACCGAACGCGGCTTCGGCATCCGCGGCGCCGTCGGCGTGCCCGACCGCGGCAACACCGCCGCCAGCCAGCTCAAGCCCGGCGACTTCGACTGGGATCACATTTTCGGCAAGCTCGGCGTGCGCTGGTTCCACACCGGCGGCATCTTCGCCGCGCTCTCCGAGACCACCGCGGCCCTCACCGTCGAGGCGGTCAAGGCCGCCAATAAGCACGGCACCATCGTTTCCTACGATCTCAACTACCGCCCCTCCCTGTGGAAGACCATCGGCGGCCTGAAAAAGGCCCGCGAGGTCAACCGCGAGATCGCGAAATACGTCGATGTCATGATCGGCAACGAGGAGGATTTCACCGCCTCGCTCGGCTTCGAGGTCAAGGGCGCCGACGAAAGCCTCAGCCACATCGAAACCGACGCGTTCAAGGCCATGATCAAGACCGCCGTCGCCGAATTCCCGAACTTCAAGGTCGCGGCCACCACGCTCCGCAAGGTCATCACTGCCACGAAAAACGACTGGGGTGCCATCCTCTACCACGACGGCCAGTTCTACGACAGCCGCTCCTACCCCGGCCTCGAGATCCTCGACCGCGTCGGCGGCGGCGACAGCTTCGCCAGCGGGCTCCAGTTCGGCTTCCTCTCGAAGAACGACCCGCAGCTCGCCGTCGATTACGGCGCCGCGCACGGTGCCTTCGCCTCGACCACACCCGGCGACACCTCCATGGCCACCCAGAAGGAAGTCGAAAAACTCATGAAGGGCGGCAGCGCCCGGGTTGTGCGTTAACCGACCGCAAAACGCGCTCTTTCCTCCCGCCCGGGCCGCAACGCCCGGGCTTTTTATTTCCCCTGGCGAACAGGCTCACTGCACCTGGCTCGGCGGCGGCTGCGCGACCATGATGTGCGTCATGTGCATGCCAAATGCCAGCGCGGCCACGAGGCCGAAATAAAGCACCGCCATCGTCCCACGTTGCGCGGGCGTGACCTCGAAGTAGCGCTTCTCCGCTTCGGTTTTGGCGCGAAACAAACTGAACAGCCGCGGCAGCGACATGATGATGATCAGAATCAGGATGAACGAAGGATGCACGAACGCCATTCCGCCCACGATGACGAGGCCCACCACCCACAGCCAAGGCGAGAGCGCCGTCACGATCCGCCCGCCGTCGAGGAAGCCGAATGGCGCAAGGTTGAACAAATTCAGGAAGAACCCCGAGTAAGCCAGCCCCAGGAACAGCGGATTGTCCGTCAGCGGATAAAGCGCGTAGCAGGCCGCGGAGCCCAGCGCGCCAAAAAGCGGACCACCAATCCCGACGCACGCTTCCATCCAGGCGTTGCGCGGAGCGTCCTTGAGCGCGATGAAGGCGCCCATGAAGGGGATGAACACGGGAGCGCCGACCTTCAGCCCAAATCGCCGGGCCACCACGAGATGCCCGCACTCGTGCACCAGAATCAGCACGACAAATCCCGCCGCAAACCACCATCCCCAAGCCATCGCATAGACCCAGATCGAAAGCAGCATCGTCCCGCCGGTTTTCAGGATGATGGGCAGAAACTTCAGAACCGGCAGGAGCAGAAGCTTGAATTTGGCGAAGAGCGTGGCGATGAGCACCCCGACCGGCCCGAGCGCTTTTTTGATCCGCTGCCAGATCGACGGCCGTTTGGGATTCACCCGCAAGGCAGAGGCATCCTGGTTTTGTCGCAGCACTGGCTCGTCCATCCGGTAAAAATTCCACCGTATGACCCACGCCGTCAACGGATTTGGTTCAGCGATTGTCCGAACCGCAATTTTTACACCTTGGTTGAAATATTTGCGGGGTGGAACTAGTCTCACATTGTAGGTCAACCCAAGTTACGGCCATCCCCCCGCCATGAAAACTCTCGCCGTCCTTCTTCTGTTCGCCACGCCGATGCTGGCCTCAACAATTGAAGTCCATCTCGGCGACTCGCTCGCGGAGGTCCGCTCCACGCTCGGTGCGCCGCACGGCCAGGCCCAGGTGGGCAGCAAGCTCGTACTTTTCTACGACACCGGGCAGGTGCAGTTGGTGGACGATCGCGTAACGCGATCCGATTTTCTCTCTCCGGACGAACTCGCGGCACAGCGGGCGGAAGACGCCCGCCTCGCCCGGCTGCAGGCCCAACATATGACCGAGGGCGAGGCGCTGAAGGCCAAAAAGCTCGCGGATCCCGCCTTCACTTCCGCCCCCCGCAGCTACCAGCTTGAATTCTGGCAGGATTTCCGCCGCCAGTATCCCGAGGTTTCCTGCGATGACGAATACAAGCTGGCCCTCGCCCGCCGCCAGGAGCAGGTCGACACGGAGGAACATGCGCAACAGATCGCCGACCTCGAGGCGCGTGTCGCCGACGCGGAAGACCAAGCCGCCCAGGCCGAGCGCGACGCCCAGCAGGCCCGTTACGGGGGATTTTTCTCCTGGCCGCTCTTCATCGGATTTGGAACTGCCCGCCACGGCCGGTTTCATGAACACGGGCATCATCGCGCGCCCGGGACGAAAACCGTGTTGGCCTCGCCGTTTCCCCTGCCAAAAATTTACGCCCCTCCCGTGCCGCGGTTCAACAATCCCACCTTCCCGGCCTTGAAATCACCGGCCTCCTTCGCCCTGACCAATTCTTTCAGCCCTGCGGCTGCGCACATGCGCTGACGGAGAAATACGCCTGCGAATCAGCGCATGACCGCGGCCAGTTCCAGCGCGAGCGCCTTGCTGCCTTTAAGATCGAGTTTGCCGGTGCCCAACACAGGGATTTTTTCCACGCGCATCACCATCCGCGGAATCCACAGGTTCGGCAGGCCGGCGCCGGCGAGCCGGTCGCGCACCTGTTCGAGGCTGAGCTCGACCGTGGTCAGCAGCACGAGGGCCTCGCCCTTGGCCGCGTCGGGCACGCCGACAACCACCACGCCCGGGCCTTCGCTCTGGTCGAGATCGAACAACTCGACGAGCTTCTGCTCCACCGTGCCATGCGGCACCATCTCGCCGCCAATTTTTGAAAACCGCGACAGCCGGCCTTCTATGTGGAGAAAACCCTCCTCATCAAAACGCCCAAGATCGCCAGTCACGAACCAGCCGTCGCGCAGTGCCGCCCGCGTCTTTTCTTCGTCGCCCAGATAGCCGCAGAAAATATTGGCGCCGCGCAGCAGTAACAGACCGGTCTCCGTCAACGGCCGCTCGGCCAGGGTGTCAGGATCAACGATGCGGGCGGTCATGCCCGGCAGCATGCGGCCGACGGACCCAAGACGCTGGCCAGCCTGCGGACCCGCGGTCACGGTCGGCACGGGCGGATCGGGCTGATTGACGTTCGAAACCGGCGCGGTCTCGGTCAGTCCGTAGCCCTGCATGATTTCGAGGCCGAATTTTTCCCTGAATCCCTCGTAAAGCTCGGACGGCATTTTCTCCGCGCCGGAAACAACAAGATTGAGCGAAGCCAGTTCCTCTCGGCTGGCCTTTTTCAAAAACGGCCGCAAAAAGGTCGGCGCACCCACGAGCACCGAGGCGCGTTCGGCCTTGATGGCATCGATGATTTTGCGCGTGTCGAGGGGGCTCGGCACCGTGACCACCCGGCAGCCGCGCAGGAACGGATACCAAAGCATGACCGTGAAGCCGAAACTGTGGAAGAGCGGCAGGCAGGCAAGCATCGTGCCGGTCCTCGGCAAAATCGAGAGGCAGGAAATCTGGGCGCAATTCGCCAGCAGGTTTCGATGCGTGAGCACGACGCCCTTCGGCTCGCCCGCGCTGCCGCTCGTGAACAGCAATCCCGCCTCCTCCCGGTCGCCCGTGCGCGGCAGACCGAGCAGCGACGCCAACCACTGGCCCGGCAGCACCCACGCCGCCACGAACCACGGAAAAATTGCGCGCTTGCCGCCCGCGGCTGCAATTTCGCCCCGCAGGTCAAGGGTGCGCTCCGGCCACGGGAAAGCCGGCAGCCTGGCGCGCATGGCCTCCGCGGTGATGACTGTGTCGATTTCCGCCATCTGCAGGCTCGACTCAATTGCCGCGACGCCGGCCGTGAAATTGAGATTCACCGGCACCTTGCCGGCAAAGACCACGGCGAGATTCGCAATGGCTCCGCCCGCGCCGGGCGGCAGGACGATACCCACGCGCCGCGCCGGCACGGTCTTGCGCAGACGCCTGGAAAGCGCAGCGGCCGCGGCAAAAAGCTGCGCGGTCTTCACCTCGCGGCGGTCCGCCGTGCGATCGATGATCTCGACATGGTTCGGACGCTTGGCCAGCTGGCGCACCACCTCGCGGCCGAGATGGCGGCGCAACACCGGCCGCTCATCGAACGCAGCCGCGCCGAGATCGAGCAGCGCGCGCCGTACGGTGGCGGCCCCAGCCTGCCCCGGCGGAAGCGGTTCGCCAAAGGCCACGCACACGGGCGTGGGCATGAGGCGGGGTGATTTCCACAGGTAGCGGTTGCCGGAAAACGAGAAGACGGAGCCCCACAGGCCATCGACGGCCGCGGGCACGACGGGAACACCGGCCTTGCGCGCCATGATCTCGAAGCCGCGCTGCAATTCCATCAGCACGCCCGTGCGCGAAATGCCGCCCTCGGGGAAAATGAGCACGACCTCCCCCGCTTGCAGCACGCGCACAATGCGGCGCATGCTCTCGATCGCATTGCGCGGCGAAATCGGAATCGTGTCGGTGGCGCGGTAAAGCCAGCGGAAAAAGATGTTCGCGCGCGCCAGCCCCTCATAGCCGACAAAGCGAATCGGCCGCGGACACGCCAGCTGGAGCACGATCACGTCGACGTAACTCAAGTGATTGGCCAGCAATAGAACGCCGCCAGTCGCGGGCACGCGTTCCGCCCCCAAGGCGCGTACGCGATAGAACAGCCGGGCGACGGATGTCACCAAGGCATAAAGGAACCGGGACAAAAGAGAGTGACGCGGGGTGGCAGCCATGGAGAAGAAGCTGAAAATTCTAGATGCGATTTTTCTTCGCGGCCGGAAGATGATCCCAGTTTTTTGCCCCCGCCTCAAGTGCCGCCAGGGTGGCCAGTGCCTGCTTCATGTCCGCAGCCGGCAAACCCGCCACCACCCTCCCGACCGCCGTGAGATAAAGCGGCCTGACCTTCGCCCAAAGCTGCCGGCCCTTCGCCGTCAGCACGACCCGGTGGATCCGGCGGTCCTGCGCATGGCTTTCCCGCCGCACCCAGCCCGCCTTGCCCATGCGGTCGAGCAGCCCGGTCACATTCGAGCGGTCGACGATCAGCACGTCGCCCAGCTCGCGCTGGCTCATGCCCGCGGGAGCGCCGGCCAGGACATTGAGGACGTTGAACTGCGCCTCGGTCACGCCCAGCGGGCGGAAAAAGCGCTGGCTTTCGCGCAGAAGCACGCTGCCCGTCACGAGCACGCCATGGATGAAATCGGAACCAAGATCGGCCGCCATGCCAGATTGTTGACATGTGTATTGTTTATATGTCAACTATTTTTCTTCCGCCATTCCCGCAGGTCGTGCGCAAGCGGCCCGAAGCTGCCGGGAAAATCGTTTTCGAGGCGGCGGGGATCGCGCTGATGGCGTTTCACTTCCGCGAGCGCGCAGCGGATTTCCAGCGGCAGGCTCGGCCGGTCTGTGCCGTACACCCGCCATTTCAGCTCGTTGCGGGTATAGGGCAGCACGCCCGTGCGCAGGCCTTCCGCCCAGGCGCCCTCGGTCACCCGCTCGTCCCGGCCGCACAGGTACCACGCCTCGATGGCTGGAACGCACATCCCCACCCCGCGCAGCACATGGGCGCGGCCGCGCGCCGGCGGGAGATGTTTCACCGTCTGCCGGAAAATTGAACGCAGCCGGCAGAGGCGGCATTCGGAATGAAACCGGCCCGGCGCATCGTGCTCAGGCGTGTGCACGACGGAGTCGTCGGAATCGACCACGACGACCAGGCCGTCGGCGTCGGTGTTGAAATGCAAATGCCGGATGACCCCGGGCAGCACCTGGGCAACGGACGGCCAGCCGCGCGCGCGCAATGCATGCTGCACCCGATGGACCGGACCGCCGAGCACGGCCTCGATCAGTACGCGCAACGCCGCCTCGTCCGCCGGCGATTCGCTGAGGATGGCGACCTTCATTTTTCTTCCGGCACGCCGCCGAAAATGCCGCTGAACCACAGGTCGCCCAGCGAGCCTTCCGCGATCAGCTCGCGCAAATCGGCCCGGTCCGCCAGCCGCTCAAAATGGGCCGTCCGTCCGTTTTTTTGGGCAATGACGACCTCCTCGGGATGATCCTTGAACAAATCAAGCAGGTACGGCGAATGCGTGGTGGCGATGACCTGCACCGGTGCGCGTTTCAGGCCAAATGCCGACGGGTGGCTCAAGCGGTAAAGGATGTCGCGCGCCTCGCGCAGCATCCGCGGGTGCAGGCCGCGATCCAGTTCCTCGATGCACACGACCGACGGCGGCCGGGGAGCGAACGCCAAGGCCAGCAATGCGAGCAGGTAGAGGACGCCCTGGGAAAGATTTTCCGCCGTGACCGCCCCGCCGCCGTCGAGGATGGCGGCAAGTTCCACCCTGCCCTCGCCCGCCGGCCGGAATTCCAACCCGGTGAATTCGGGTGCCAGCCGGCAAAATTCCGCCTGCAGCCCAGCAAAAGCCGGCGCCTCCCCTTCAGACCAGCGCACCAGCACGGCCGCGAGGTTGGCGGCGTTGGTCGAAAGCCCGGCGCCGTCGGCGCGGTTCGCGGACGCAGCCATCGCGTAGTGGTCGAAGAGGAAACTGCGGATGCACGCCAGCCGGGCTTTCACTTCCAGCCAGCCGGCATCGGCCGCCGGCACGTTGATTTGCAGCAAATCGCAGACGAATTCCGACACGCAGCCGAGCCGCGCTTCGATGTGCTCGTGCGGCGGCGAGAAGCGAAAAATCATTTCCGGAGCGCCCGCTTTTTTGGCCGGCCCGGCGGCTTCCGCCGGGGGCAGCCGGGAAAGCGTGCGCAACCGCAGCAACGCCTCGATCAGGCTCGTTTTGCCGCTGCCATTGGGGCCGATGATGAGGTTGAACGGCGTGAGCGCGACGTGGGCGTCACGCAAGGCCTTGAAGTTCCGGAAAGCGACGGAAGCAATCACGGTCCGACTGTGCCAGGACGCCGGCCCGACGACAAGGCCATCCGCCATGCCGCCGCGCCGGCCTTATTTTTTCCCGCCAAAAAGGTTCAGCAGGCGCTCCGCCGCCCGCGTCGCCGCCGAAACCCCGGCCTCCTTGAGAAAGGCGTAAAGATCACTGGTGTCGGGATTGGTCGGCGTGCCACCGATTTTTATCGGCCGGCTCACCTTGGTGTAGCCGAGTTCGTCCTTGTCGGTCGAAACCTTGCCGAGCGCAGCCATCAGCGTTTCCATGTCGCCAAGCACGCCCATCTGCAATTGCAACGCGAGCTTCTGGTCGAGCATCGACTTGCCTTTTTCATAGGTGAGGCCGCCGGTGCCGGTGAGCCGCAATTGCTGGGAAATCACGCTGAAATCCTTCAACTGCACATCAAGCGATTGCCCGCGGGTGAGTTGCACATTGATCTGGTCGTAGGGAAATTGCTGCAACGCGGTCGTGAGCTTGCCGAGCGCAACCAGTTCCTTCGACTTGCCCAAAAGGCCCGCAATGCCGGAGGCGGTCGAAAGGGTTTTCGTACCGCCATTGCTGGCCAGGCCGCGAAAAATTCCACTCTTGCTCGTCAGCGCCATGTCGCCCTGGGCACGCTGGGCGAGATCGACCAGATTGAGCCCGCCGCCGGTGAGCTGGCTCGAAAAATTGAACTTCCCTTCGACCGTCGGCGGCTTGGAGGGATCGAGCGCGCGGAAAAGCGGTGCGCTGTCGACGTCGCTGACCTTGACGTCCGCCTTGAGCGAATAGGGTTCCGGCGCGCTGGAGGCAAACGCGACGGTGCCGTTGAGATTGGCGGCGCCTCCGCTGCCCAGCATGGCGCGCAGCTGGTCGAGCGCCAGGGCGTCCGGACCGAGCTTGAGGTCGCCGGCGATGTCGTCCGCCTCGAACTGGCCGTAAACGACTTTTTTCAACGCCAGCATGAGGCGTCCGCTCACGCCCTGCCAGGGCGGCGCTGCATCGCGGGTCGCGTTCGTGGGAGCCGAGCCGGCCGCCTCAACTGGCGCCGGTGATGCAGCGGCCGACGGCGTTTTCGCGGCCTGCAGGGCGGAGAACGCCTTGAGGTCGTCCGCCATGATGAGATCGCTCGCAATCTTCGCGTCGAGGTTCAGCCCGCCTGCGCCGGACTGCAGCGTGCCGCTCAGCGCGAGGTCGGACTTGCGGCCGCCTTGCTCGAAGACCAGCGGCACGTTTAGCGTGATCTTTCCATCAGGCGCGAGTTCGGCGCGCACATCGGCCGTGATGCCAGGCAGCGACGGCGCCGACGGCGCGGCCAGTCCACTGAACGCCAGTTTGGCCTCGATTTCCTTTTTCGAATCGAGGCTCGCTTGAAAGTCGAGGTGCGCGGTGCCGCCGGTGAGCTGGGCCAGCGAGGCGAGCGCAGGCTGGGCAAACACGGCCGGCAGGTCAGCCTGAAACTGTCCGGCGATCTTGATGGGCTGCGCCGTGCCGGCGATGCAACCGGCCTTGGTTTGCAGGGTGAAAAGCGTTTTCGGCCCGGCTTGCGCACTGGCTTGCAGATCGGCCTGCCAGCCCTGCTGGGGCGTGTAATCCGTGTTGAAGTTGAGCGAAGCGCGGTCGAGACGCACCAGGGGCCGGCCTTCGCGCGCGATCGCGAGATCCTTCACCGCCAGCGGTGCGGACGATTCGAGATGCAACCCACCACCGCGCGCACTGGCCAGCAGCGTGCCGGTGGCGTCACTGCCGCTCACGGCAAGGCCGGACAAAAACGGTTGCGCCCAGGCGAGCGGAATACCTTTCAAGTCAACGCTGAGCAGGCTCTTGGCTGGATCAGGGACCTTGAGCTCACCCGTTTTGGCATTGAACACGAAGGGTTGCAGGACGTGCACTTCGGCCACGGGTTGGGCACCGGCCACGGTCACATCAAGACGATCCACGCGGGTGTCGTTCGCGTTCTGGGTGAGGTCGAAATCCGTGTCGATGGTCAGCCGCCCGAGGGCGCGCAGTTCGGCCTGCACGGCTTCCAGATGCTCGGTCGCAACATGCAGGCGGCCGGCGGCATGCACAGCGCGAAAAGCGGCGTCGCCTTCCAACCTGCCCTCCCCTGTGGCTTCAAAGGCCGGCAGCGCATGCCCCAGCGCAAAAGGTGTCAGATCCGTATCGTGCAGGTTGAGCTGCCAGGTGCCGGCCAGCTTGGGCACGCTGGTGGGATAATCGGCATTAAGCGCGAAGAGGTGTTTGCCGTCAGCATCAAGCGCCACGACATAGTGCTCGCCATCGGCGGCGCGGAGGGCATCGACGCCGATGCGAATGTGCGCGCCCTTGGGAAATTGCGTTCCCGTGGCCGTGGCATCGACAGCCAGCCCGAGATGGGAAAAAGTGCGCGGGGTATCGAGTGCGGCGTTAAACGTGCCGTGCACCGCGACCGAATGCACGGAAGCAACCGAGCCGTCGAGCGTGGTGTCGATTTGAAAATCAAATTTTCCCTCCTGTTGCGATGCGAGCTGTCCGCCGGTGAGCGTGACGTGAGCCCGGCCCGGCGGCTGCTTGGGGCCGGTCGGGAAAATGACCTCACCCGACAATTCAACCGCATCGACCGCCAGGTCGACCGGAAGGTGGATTTGCTTGAACACCCCCTGAAAAGCCGCCGCAGGAGTGGTGGCCGGGGGTGGAGACACCGGCGCAGCCGGCGGCTTCCCGCCGGGTGCAGTCAAATCGAGCGTCCAGCCCTTGGCGGCAAGTTTCTGGACAAAAACCTTTTTCCGGGCGGCGGAAAGCAGGGGCAGATCGATTTCGACGGAGGGCAGCGTCAGGGTCACGCCGGGCTGAATGAGGGTCAGGTTGTCCAGCTGCACGCTGTGCAGGCCGACCGCGACCCGGCCGATTTTCACCTGCAGGCCCGGCTGACCGGCGAGCACGCGGCGAACTGCCCAGGTTTGCACGGCGGGCGTAAAGGCAAGCCCGAGGGCCACGGCGAGAAGCGCCGCCAGCCCGGCGATACCGATGAGGAACGCACGCGCGAGTTTCACGTCAGGGAGGACAGCCTAAACGGCGCGTGGTGGCGAGTTTTTGACAAGCATCGCGCGAAAAAAATTCTCGACCTCCGGCCGGATTGTGCCGGATCACTCCCTGAGTTCGAACTTGTCGGCCTGACCCATCGCACGGCGCAGCCCGGCCACCGCAACATCGTAATTATAATTAGCCTCGAGCTGGTTGGTCCGGGCCGTCGTGAGGTCGACCTGGGAGCTGAGGACATCAAGCTGCGTGGCCGTCCCCGAGGTATAGCGGACGTGCGCCTGGCGCACCGCCTCCTCGGCCTGCTCGATCGTCTTCGCGCTGGCCGCGACGAGTTCCGAGGCTTCCTCAAAGGTTGAATACGCCTGCCGCACCTCGACCTCGACCGACAGCTGCTCGTTGAGCAGCGTGAGGTGGGATTGCTCGGCGAGGGAATGCGCCTGGGCGACCCGGCCGGCGGTGGCCCGCCCGTCAAAGATGGCCCAACTCGATTGCAGGCCGACAAGCCAGCCATCCAGGGTCGAATCAAGATCATTGGAGAAGCTTTTTTTCCTGACCTCATAGCCGCCGAAGACGTCAAGGGTTGGCCAGTAATCGGCCCGGGCGACCTTGATGTTTTGCTCCTGCGAAGATTGCAGGCGGGCGTAGCGCAGAAGCTCGGGGCGGTTCGTGCGCGCGGCGGACAAAGCCGAGTCCAGGTCGAAATCCGAGGGCGTGTAGTCGAGGGTGCCGGTCAGGTTGAGCGGCTGGTCGCCCGCGGCCGGGTTCGTGACAAGCCCGAGCGCCTGGCGCAATTGCTCGATGGAGATACGGTAGGTATTGCGGGCTTGGATGAGCGGCGGCCGGCCGTTGGCCACAGCAACTTCGGACCGGAGCAAATCGAACTGCGCTCCGGCGCCGGCATCATAGCGGCTCTTGGCATCCTTGTACTGCTGTTCCAAAAGCTGGAGGTTCTGCTCCTGCACCTTGATTTTCTCCCGGTTGAGCAAAACGTCATAAAACTTCGTACGCACATCGAGCAACGCGTCGTTGATCACGCCCTGCATTTCGTAAAGGGCGGCCTCGCGCACGGCTTTCGCCGAATGGATCGCCGAGGTGAACTTGCCGCCCGCAAACAGGGCCTGCGTGGCCTCGAGGGTGATGGACCAGGACTGGTCGTTGGGCGACGGCGCACCGGGGCCGAAGCTTTCCTGCAAGCTTTTGTCCGTCTGCTGGTATTGCGAATTGAGCGCAACATTGGGCAGGGCGGCGGCGCGGGTCTGCACCAGGACGCCCTCCTGCTGCCTGATGCGCTCGCGCGCCTGCAAAATGGAGAAGTTGTGATCGAGCGCGAAGCGCAACGCCGTGGGCAGGTCGATCTCCGGCGGCAAAGAAGCCGGAGGAGGAGGCGTCTGGGCCGCCAATGGGGCAGCCAGAATGGCAGCCAGGGCGAATGGGAGGAGCCGGCGGACGGATGATTTCATGGTCATTTCGCGACAGGTTGCGGTTGCGGGATCGCGACGGGTGCGGGTTGGGCCGCCTTGACGCGATCGTGAGTATGGTCCTTGGCAATGAGCATGTAAATCGAGGGCACGACGAAGAGCGTGAAGATCGTGCCAATGGACATGCCACCGACCAGCACGAGGCCGATGGAGTTTCTGGCCGCGGCGCCGGCACCGGTGACGAGCGTGAGCGGGAAGTGGCCGGCAACGGTGGCCACGCTGGTCATCAAAATCGGCCGCAGGCGCGTCATGGCCGCCTCGTGGATGGCGGTAAGCTTATCTTTGCCTTCTTCCTGGAGCTTGTTGGCGAACTCGACGATGAGGATGCCGTTTTTCGCGATCAAGCCGACGAGCGTGACCAGGCCGACCTCGGCGTAGATGTTCATCGTGGTGGTCCAGCCGTTGGTCCAGAATGGGATGTTCGGATTGGGCATCTTCAGGAACGTGAAGACCAGCGCGCCGAACATGGCGAGCGGCACGGAGCCGGCCAGAATCACCAGCGGATCGCGGAACGAGTTGAACTGCACTGCCAGCGCGAGAAAAATAAGGACAATGGCGAGGGTGAAGGCGGGGAGGAATTTGTTGCCTTCCTGGCGAAGCTGGCGGGACTCGCCCCGGTAATCGATGGAATAACCCGGCGGGAGAGTTTCATGGGCCGCATTTTCCAGCACTTTGAGCACCTGATCCAGCGGACCGCGCGGAATACCGTCGATTTCAACCGAGTTGAGCTGCTGGAAACGGTTGAGCGAGCGCGGCACGGTCTCATTCTTGATCGTGGCAATGGTGCTGAGTGGCACAAGCTGACCTCCGGGGCCGGTGATGTAAATATTCTGGAGTTGATCGGGATTGAGGCGATCCACCCGCTTGATCTGCGGAATGACCTTGTAGCTACGGCCGGAAATATTGAACCAATTCACATAATTTCCACCCAGCGCCGCGCCGAGATCGGAGCCCACCTGCGTCAGGTTCAGGCCGAGCGCACCGGCCTTGTCGTGGTCGATGATGATTTCGGATTGTGGCTGATCGAACTTCAGATCGATCACGGCATAATTAAACACTCCCTTTTGCATCGCCTTCCCCAATATTTGCTGTGCGAGCGGCAACAAGCGATCGGCTTCAACCGTTGACGTGATGTCAAATTCAACCGGGAAGTTGTCGCCGCCCGGCAGAGGAGGCGGTGTAAAGACCGGAGCCTGTATCCCCGGAATAGCCCACAGCTTGCCAAATATCTCGGGCAATATTTGAAAGACCGTGCGCTTGCGCACACCCCAGGGTTTCAAGACCATGCCGCCGAAGCCGTCCACCCCTTGCGCAGCCGCAAATGGATCGGACGGAGGAAACAAAAGCTGGAAGGTGATCTCGGCCTCCGGCGTGCTAAGAAAATCCTTGTCGGCCGCATGGGCAAACTGACTTCTTTGATCCACCGTTGCGTTGGCGGCGAAACTCAACGGACTAAAAAGAACGCTTTGATCCTCGGCCGGCGCGAGTTCCTTCGGCGATTGCATGAACATCGGGATCGTGAGCAAGCTGATGGTGATCCAGACCGCATAGACGTAGGGCCGGGCATGCAACGTGCCCAGAAGCGCGCGGCCATAAGCCTGCCGCAAGCGATCAAACCTATGATTAACCCATCCGGCAAAGCCGCGCTCGTTGTCCGCTGCGCTGCGGAGCAGTTTGGCCGACATCATGGGCGAAAGCGTGAGGGCGACGATGCCGGAAATCGTGACGGCGCCCGCCAAGGTCAGCGCAAACTCCCGGAAAAGCGCACCGGTCAGGCCGCCCTGCAAACCGATCGGCGTGTAGACCGCGGCCAGCGTGACGGTCATGGCAATGATCGGGCCGACCAGTTCGCGCGCGCCCAGTAACGCCGCATCGAGCGGCGTCCTGCCCTCGCGCATATGACGTTCGACGTTTTCCACCACCACGATGGCATCATCCACCACGAGACCGACCGACAACACGATGGCCAGCAACGTCAGCAGGTTGAGGGTGAAACCGAACGCCTGCATGAGAAAGATCGCACCGATGAGCGAAACGGGAATCGCGATCACGGGAATGAGCACGGAACGGAACGAGCCGAGAAAAAGAAAGATTACGACAACGACGATCAGCAGCGTGTCGATCAGGGTGTGGCTAACTTCGTGGATGGCATTGTTGACATAGGCCGAGGCATCATAGCCCACGCCAACATTCAGGCCGGAAGGCAGGTCCTTTTTAAGGGAATCGACCGCCGTGCGAACGTTTGCCACCTCGTCGATCACATTGGCATCGGGCAAAGGATAGACGCCCATGAAAACCGCGGTCTGGCCGGAGAGATGCACTTCGCTGTCGTAATCCTCCGAGCCGAGTTCGACGTCAGCCACGTCCTTCAAGCGGATGATGGTATGACCCGACTGGCGGACGATGAGGTTCTTGAAATCCTCGGTCGAATGCAGGTCGGTATTGGCGATGAGATTAACCTGGACGAGGGAGCCCTTGGTCTGGCCGACCGCCGCCAGATAATTATTGGCGGCGAGAGCCGCCCGGACCTGGGCCGGGCTGAGATTGAACGCCGCCATGCGGTCAGGCTTCATCCAGACGCGCATGGCATAGGTGCGGGCGCCCAAAATATCGGCCCGTTGCACCCCTTGCAGCGCGGCAAGGCGTGGCTGCACCACACGCACCAGATAATCCGTGATCTGGTTCTGCGACAAAATATCAGAGGAGAAACTGAGATAGATTGAGGCAATCTGCGAATCGGCCGACTGGACACTGATGGCGGGCACCTCGGCCTCGGTCGGGAGCTGGTTGCGCACCTGGTTCACCTTCGCCGTGATTTCAGCGAGCGCCTTGATCGGGTCGTAATTGATCTTCAGGCGGGCGGTGATGAAGGAGAATCCCTGCAAGCTCCTTGATTGGATGTAGTCGATGCCCTCGGCGGAAGAAATGGCCTGCTCCAGCGGCGTGGTGACGAAACCGCGCACCAGATCGGCGTTGGCGCCGACGTAAACGGTGGAAACAGTAACGGAAGAATTTTCGCTGCGCGGATATTGGCGGATGCTAAGCGAACGCCACGCCTGCAGGCCGGCAATGACGATCACCAGGCTGACCACGATGGCCAGGACCGGGCGGCGGATGAAAAGGTCGGTAAATGATTGCATGTTGGATGAGAGCACACAGTTGCCCGGCCGGCCGCCGAAGCGCCGCGCCGCGCTGGCGGCGGTTTAGGAATCGGAAGGTTTGGGCGCGAGCTGGGCGTCCGGCGCCAGCTTGTTGTCGATGACCACGGACTCTTTGTTGCGCAGTTTGAACACACCGGAGGTGACCACCGTCTCGCCCGGCTTGAGTCCGGAAATCACGGAAACAAAGTCGCCTCGCGTAACGCCGAGCTGGACGAATTGCTGCCGCAGCACCTTGCCCGACTGGCCCGACATCTGATCCTTGCCGTCCTCGACGACAAAGACCGAATCGCCATAAGGCGTGTTGAGCACGGCCGTCTCGGGAATGATCAGCACTTTGTCTTTGGCCGGAAGCTCGACCGCGACATTGGCGAACATGCCGGGTCGAAGCGCCTCGTCGTGATTATCCAGCGTGGCCTGAACCTGGACGTTGCGCGTGGCATTGTCCACCTGCGGATCGATGGCGGTGATCTTTCCGTCGATGGTTTGGGCCGGCAATGCATCCGAGGTCACATGCACCGGCAAGCCGGGCACGAGGGCAGCCAACTGCTGCTGGGGAAGGGAAAAATCGACATAAATCGGATCAAGCGACTGAAGTGACACGATGGCCGTGCCGGCGGGCAGATATTGCCCGAGATTGACCGTGCGGATGCCAATGCGCCCATCGAATGGCGCCGTGATGATTTTCTTGGCGACGGCAGACTTGAGGTTGGCGACGGCGGCCTCGGCCTGCTTCGCCTGGGCGTCGGCAGAATCCAGATCAGACTGGGAATTGGCATTTTGCCCGCGAAGTTCCTGGGCGCGCTTGAGGCTGAGGCGGGCCCATTCCGCACTGGCCTCGGCGCTGGCGAGCTGGGCTTCCTCGGCCGAAGCGTCGAGTTGGACGAGCAGATCGCCTTTTTTGACGTGAGCGCCGGACTCGAAGGCGATCTTCGTCACCGTGCCGGGCAGCTCGTTGCTGAGCGTAGCGCCTTCCACCGGAGCCAGGCTGCCCACGGCCTTTAGCGCCGGCGCCCAAGTATCTTCATGGGCTTGAGCCGTCGTGACCGTATCCGGCGGCATCATAAAAGGCGTGGTCATCATCTTACGGATCTGCAGGGCCCGGATGCCGGCCAGGATGACGATGACCGCAAGCAGGCTGCCGATGGTGAGAAATAATTTCTTACCCCATTTTTTATCACTGGTGGAGGATGAAGCAGTTGACTGATAGTTGATCATGATTGGATTCGTTGAAGATTATATGAAAACTTGCGGGACGGCGCCGCGGAGATTTGTCAGCGGACAGCCTGATGGGCGGAGGCACTTTCCGGTTGAACCAGCGTGGAGGCGTGCTGGAGGACTTTGTTGAGCAGGCGCACGAGGGTCTTGCGTTCCACCTCGCTGAGCGGGCTCATGATTTCGGACATGCGGCGAAAGTGGGTCGGCATGATGTCTTCAAGGAGCGCCCGCCCCTTCGCGGTCAAATGGACCGACATCATGCGGCGATCATTGGGATCGGGCACACGCTTCACGAGATCGTCGCGCTCAAGTGTGTCGATCAGGCCCGTCATGGTCGCCCGGGTGACATTGGAGGCTTCCGCCAGTTCCGCCGGCGTGAGCGGGCCAGGCGGCAGACAGCCGGTTTTCTCCTCATCGGCGGAGAGTGTACTGCGCCAGAGCAGCATCATCACGCCAAACCGCCCTTGCGACAGGCCATGGCTGGCGTAATTGCTTTCAACGACGCGAAACGCCTCATCGCCCGTGCGCAGCAGGTTGAGAAAGACCTCGCAGGCGGAGGGTTCGAGCGCGGGAAACTTTTTCGCCGCCTCAAGCAGGCATTCGTAGCGCGGCAGGTCTTTGAGCAGCAGAAGCGGCATAAAAATACAGTGAGGCGGCTAATAGTTAGGCAGCTAACTAAAAAAGCAAGCCCTACCTGCAAAATATTTTCAGGCGTCGCAGGACGGGCAAAAGCACCCGCCCCATCGCGCGAACATCATCACAGAAACAAAAAAGGCGGGCCATAGGCCCGCCTGACTCTGTTCGCTTTTGTCCGGTCAGAGCGCCCTGGTCGCGGTAACAACCGCGTCCACCGTGAGGCGGAGCTCCTTGAAGACCGCCGGCGCCGGGCCGCTCAGGCCGAAGCGGTCGATGCCGACAACCTTGCCGTCGAGGCCGACATATTTGCGCCAGAGGCCTGAAACGCCCGCCTCGACCGCGACGCGCTTGCGACAGGCCGAGGGCAGGATCGATTCGCGATACTCGTCGGTCTGCGCATCGAAGCGCGAGAACGACGGCATCGACACGACGCGCACGCCCGCGCCGATCTGCTTCGCGGCCTCGAGCGCGAGGGCGAGCTCGCTGCCCGCGGAAACAATGATGTGCGTGAGCGGTGCGGTTTCCTGCCGGGCGACGTAGCCGCCCTTGAGCACGCCGGCGCGACGGATATGCGGCGGGATGTCGTTGAGATTCGGCACGGACTGGCGCGTGAGCGCGAGCAGCGTGGGGCCGCGCGTGTTTTCAAACGCGGCGGCGAAAGCGCCGGCAGTCTCCTCGGAGTCGGCCGGACGGATGACGTCGAGGCCGGGGATCAGTCGCAGGGCAGAAACGGTCTCGACCGGCTGATGCGTGGGACCGTCCTCGCCGACGCCGATCGAGTCGTGAGTGTAGATGTAGACAACCGGCAGGTGCGAAAGCGCGGCGATGCGCATCGACGGGCGCGAATAGTCCGAAAACACAAGAAAGGTCGCGCACGAGGGACGGAACAGGCCGTCATAGGCGATGCCATTGCACAGGGCGGCCATGGCGTGCTCGCGGATGCCGAAGCGGATGTTGCGGCCGGCCCGGTTGGTCCGGTCAAAGTCCTTGTCCGCTGCGATGTAGTTGTAAGTCGAGCCGTGCAGGTCGGCGCTGCCGCTGATGATCAGGGGCAGCTCGGCGGCGATGGGCTGAAGCACATCGCGGCCCGCGGCGCGCGTGCCGGAGAGCTTCACGTCGGGTGCAAAGACCGGTGTTTTTTCCAGCAGGTGCGCGGCGCTGGGCTGCACATTGCGCGAGGCGAGCAGCGTCGCCTTTTCGGGATTGGCCGCGCGCCAGGCCTCGAAATTCTTCGACCACTTCTTGTAGCCGCGGACCAGACGTTTCTTGTGCTCGGCGAAATAGGCGTGGACCTCGTCGCTGACATAAAAGTGCTGGTCGGCGGGCAGGCCGAGGGCAATGCGGTCCTGGTCAACGTACTTCGCCCCACCCTCGCCGTGCGCCTTGGCCGTGCCGGCGACCTCGGGAATGCCGCGGCCGATCTGGGTCTTGGCGATGATGAGCTGCGGTTTGCCGCTCCCGGCCTTCTTGGCCTTGTTCAGGGCCTTCAGGATGGCGGCCATGTCATGGCCGTCCGCCAGCGTCTGCACGTCCCAGCCGTAGGCCTTGAAACGCAGCGCGGTGTTCTCGCTCTGCGTCCGGTCAGCCATGGCGTCGAGCGTGACGTCGTTGGAATCGTAAATAAGGATGAGGTTGTCGAGGCCCTGGTGGCCCGCGAAGGCCGCGGCCTCGCTGGCGACGCCCTCCTGCATGCAGCCGTCGCCCGCGAGGCAGATGACATGGTAGTCGAAAATTGAATACTCAGGCGTGTTGAAGCGCGCGGCGGCCATCTGGCCGGCGACGGCCATGCCGACGGCATTGCCCACGCCCTGGCCGAGCGGTCCGGTGGTGCACTCGACGCCGGGCGTCTCGCGAAACTCGGGATGGCCGGGTGTCTTCGAGTGGAGCTGGCGGAAATTCTTCACCTCCTCGATCGACAGGGCGTAGCCGGCGAGGTGCAGCCAGCTATAGAGGAACATCGAGCCGTGACCGGCCGAGAGGATGAAGCGGTCGCGGTTGAGCCAGCGGGGATCCTCGGGATTGTGCACCAGCACGTGGCCGTAGAGCACGGCGCCGATCTCGGCGCAGCCGAGCGGCAGGCCGAGGTGGCCGGAGGAGCACTTGTGCACGGCATCCATGGCGAGGCCGCGCGCCTGGGCGGCGGCCTTGGAGAGAATTTCAGTCTGGAGCTTCATAAGGACAAAATTTTGGACAGTGATTTCAGCAGATGAATTTCAAAAGAAGACTTCCGCGCGCAAAAAAAGCGAGCCGGGAATTGGCTCGCTTTTGCGAAAAATGACGCCTGGGGCGGCAGGAGGACGATCAGCTAGCGGCGGCTTCCTCGGTGCGCTTGACGTTGACGGCCATGGCGGCCTTGCCGGTGCGGTTGCGCAGATAGTAGAGGCGGGCGCGCATCGGCTCGGACTCGCGCTCGATCTCGATCCGGTCGATGTTCGGCGAGTTGACAGGAAACACGCGCTCGACGCCCTCGCCGTAGCTGATGCGGCGGACGGTGAACGTCTCGTGGATGCCGTGGCCCTTGCGGGCGATGACGATGCCGGCGTAAACCTGGACGCGTTCCTTGTCGCCCTCGCGCACCTTGGTGTGCACGCGGACGCCGTCGCCGACTTTGAACGGCGGAAGGTCGGTTTTCACCTGGGCGGCGGTGATTTCTTTGATGATCGGGTTCATGGCTGCGGATTATTTGAGTAAATCGGGTCGGACCTGGCGGGTTTTCTCCACACAGCGCGCGTGGCGCCATTTTTCGATTTCGGCATGGTTGCCGGAGAGAAGGATCTCCGGCACGGACATGCCGCGGAATTCGGCGGGACGCGTGTATTGAGGAAAGTCGAGCAACTTGCTGGTGAAACTTTCGTGCGTCAATGACTTTTCCTCGCCCAAAACACCGGGGATAAAACGGCTGAGCGCGTCGATGACCACGGCCGCGGCCAAGGTGCCATTGGTCAACACGTAGTCGCCGATGCTGATCTCCTGGTCGATGACGCGGTCGCGGATGCGCTGGTCGATGCCCTCGTAGTGGCCGCTGAGCAGAACAAGATGCTTTTGCTGCGACAATTCCTGTGCGATCGCCGGCGAAAGCGGCACGCCGTCGGGGGTCAGGTAGATGCGCCGGCAGCCGGGCGTTTGCAATTGCTCGATGGCGGCGAACACCGGCTCGGGTTTCATCACCATGCCCGCCCCCCCCCCGAACGGCCGGTCGTCCGCCGTGCGGTGCTTGTCGGTCGTCCAGTTGCGCAGATCGTGCACCTTCACGCCCAACAGGCCGGCCTCGAGCCCCTTGCCGAGAATGCTCTCGGTCAGGAACCCGTCGAGCATGCGCGGGAACAGCGTAAGGACGTCGATCTGCAGGGACATGAAAATGTGAAATTATAGGCTCACGCCACGGCGCCAAGCTCGCAAAGGCTGAAAATGAAAAAGCCCCGGAAAATCCGAGGCTTGTAAAATTTGCGCCTTTGGCGGCTTTGCGTTAAAAATCAGGCCGCGGCGACCGGAGCGGCCTTACGCGCCTTCTTGATCAGCGAGTTAAGCGTATCGGTGGGCTTGGCGCCCTTGCTGACCCAATAGTCAATGCGGTCGAGCTTCAGATTGATCTGGCTGCCCTTGACGGTGGGCTGGTAGGTGCCAAGCACCTCGACGGGAGCACCATCGCGGCGGGAGCGCGTTTCGGCGACCACGACGCGGTAATAAGGCTTGTGGACGGCGCCAACGCGGGTGAGACGGATTTTAAGGGACATGGCGGAAAATTCGCGGGAGTGGTTCGGTTTGGAAAAGTCGGAAAGTGCACCGCCCCGGAAATGGCTTGTCAAGCATCGACTCCCGGCGCTCTTTTCCATCCTTATGCTCAAAGCCGGCATCGTCGGCTTGCCCAATGTCGGCAAGTCCACCCTCTTCAACGCCCTCACCCGCTCCCGCAAGGCCGAGGCCGCCAACTATCCGTTCTGCACCATCGACCCGAATGTCGGCGTCGTGATCGTGCCGGACGAGCGCCTCGCCATCCTCGCCAAAATCGCGAAGACCGCCGTGCTCGTCCCCGCCGCGGTCGAGTTCGTGGACATCGCCGGGCTCGTCGCCGGCGCCAGCAAGGGCGAAGGCCTCGGCAACCAGTTCCTCGCCAACATCCGCGAAGTCGACGCCATCGTGCATGTCGTCCGCTGCTTCGAGGACCCCGACGTCATCCATACCATGGGCGCGGTCGATCCCGTGCGCGACATCGAGGTCATCACGACCGAACTCGTCCTCGCCGATCTCGACGCCGTGGCCAAGCGCATCGACAAGACCCAGAAAAAAGCCAAGTCCGGCGACAAGGAGGCCATCATCGAAATGGCCCTCCTCGAAAAGCTCACGCCGCACCTCAACTCCGGCAAGACCGCCAACACCCTCCCCGCCACGCCCGAGGAGGTAGCGCTGATGAAGCTCTTCCAGCTCCTCACCGCCAAGCCCGTGCTCTACGCCTGCAACGTCGCCGAGACCGACCTCGCCACCGCCGAGCAGAATCCGTTTGTCCAGAAAGTCGCCGCCTTCGTCAAGGTGCACCACGACGCCGCGTACGTGCCCATCAGCGCGAAAATCGAATCCGAGCTGATTGATCTTTCACCCGAGGACGCAAAAGCATTCCTCAAGGATCTCGGCGTGGACGACTCCGGCGTCTCCGCGCTGATCCGCGCCACCTACGCCCTGCTCGGCCTCGCCACCTACTTCACCGCCGGTGAAAAAGAAGCGCGCGCCTGGACCATCAAAAAGGGCATGAAGGCCCCGCAGGCCGCCGGCGTCATCCACACTGATTTCGAAAAGGGCTTCATCAAGGCGGAGGTCGTGAGCTACGAGGATCTCGTGCGCCTCGGCAGCACCGCCGCCGCGCGCGAAGCCGGCAAATACCGCCTCGAAGGCAAGGAATACGTCTTCCAGGACGGCGACGTCGCGCTCTTCAGGTTCAACAACTGAGCCTGCACTTTGCCCTTGCCGGCCTCCGGCGGCTGCTGACCTGCTGATTAAATGAGCGAACGCAGGCGCATCGTCATCGCGGGCGGCGGGGCCGCCGGGTTCTTCGCGGCGATCACCTGCGCGGAAGCAGATCCGTCCGCGGAGGTCGTCATTTACGAAGCGACGGCGCATCCGCTGGCCAAGGTGCGCGTGTCGGGCGGCGGCCGCTGCAACGTCACTCACGCCTGCTTCGAACCAAAAGAACTGGTGCAACGCTTTCCGCGCGGCGCCCGTGAACTGCTCGGGCCATTCAATCGCTTCGGGCCGCGCGACACCATCGCCTGGTTCGCCGCACGCGGCGTCGAATTGAAAACGGAAAACGACGGCCGGATGTTTCCAACCACCGACGATTCCGCCACCATCGTCGATTGCCTGCAAAACGCCGCCGCCCGCGCCGGCGTGCGCCTCGTCACGCGCTGCGGGATCACTACCGTGGCGAAAAAGGAAACCGGCTTCTCTCTCACGCTCACAACCAGTGACGTCGTCGAAGCCGATCGCCTGCTCCTCGCCACCGGCGGCAACAAAGGCTCGGCCGGCCTGGCCATCGCCGAGGCGCTGGGCCACAGCATCGTGCCGCCCGTGCCGTCGCTGTTCACTTTCCACATCGACGACCCGCGCCTGCGCGGACTCGAGGGACTTTCTGCAACGCTGGCAGGCACGAGCGTGCGCGGGACGCGCCTGCGCGCGAGCGGACCCATCCTCGTGACGCACTGGGGCCTGAGCGGCCCGGCCATTCTCAAGCTTTCCGCCTGGGGCGCGCGCGAGCTGCACGAGGTCGACTATCGTTTCACGCTCGGCGTCAACTGGGCCGAACCTTGCACGCCTCAACAGGCCCAGGCCGAACTCGAAGCCGAGCGCGCCGCGCATCCGCGCCGCCAGGTCGCCACCGCCAATCCTTTTGGCCTGCCCGCCCGGCTCTGGGAACGGCTGGTGATCGCCGCCGGCCTCGCCACGGACGCCATCTGGACCGGTGTATCCAATAACCTATTACGTTCGCTCGCCGCGCAGGGCACCTCGGCGGAATTCGCCGTCGCCGGCAAAAGCATGAACAAGGAGGAATTTGTCACCTGCGGCGGCGTGAAACTGCGCGAGGTGGACTTTGCCACGATGGAAAGCCGGATCTGCCCCGGGCTTTATTTCGCCGGCGAAGTGCTCGACCTCGATGGCATCACCGGCGGCTTCAACTTTCAGTCCGCCTGGACCACCGGCTGGCACGCGGGACGGGCCATGGTTGCAGCTAGAAAGCCTTGATCTCAATTCCCGCTTTCCTGAGTTCCACCTTCATCCGCTTCGCAAACGCCACCGCATTCGGCCCATCGCCATGGAGGCAGACCGTGTCGGCTTTGAGGAAAAGATCAGTGCCGTCGGTCGCGCGGACTTTGCCTTCGCGGATCAGGCTCAGCATCTGGGCGACGGCCGTGTCTTCGTCTTGGATCAAGGCATCCGGCGATGAGCGCGGGGTGAGCGAGCCGTCCGCTTGGTAGGTGCGGTCGGCAAAGACCTCCTCAGCCACGCGCAGACCGCGGGCGCGGCCGGCCTTGACGAGTTCGCTGCCGGCCAAGCCGAACAAAACCAGTTTCGGGTCCACCGTGCGCACGGCCACGGCGATGGCTCCAGCCACGGCGGCGTCGCGCGCGGCGAGATTATACAGCGCGCCATGCGGTTTCACGTGCCGGAGCGTTGTGAACGCGCGCAGCGCGATGACCTGATCCTTGACCAGCGCGAAAATCTCCGCCGGCGACAGCGCCAGTTCGCGCCGGCCGAAATTTTCCCGGTCGGCAAAGCCCGGATGCGCGCCGATGGCGACGCCATGCTTTTGCGCAAGAGCGACGGTCGCGCGCATTGTGGCCGCATCGCCGGCGTGTCCGCCGCAGGCGATGTTGGCCGAGGTGATGAACGGCATCAGCTCCGCGTCGTGCCCGGCGCCCTCGCCGAGATCGCAGTTGAGATCGATGTAATTCAATGCCGGATTTTGAACAGAAGAGCGCAAAGATCACAAAGCATGAAAAACAATTGGCGGACTTTTTCTTCTTCGCGATCTTGGCGGCCTTCTGTAAAAAGAGGCTTGGGGATTGTTCACCGCAGTTTTGCCATCAGGCCCTCGCGGAGCAACGCGAGCGCGTGCTCCCGCGCGTGCCAGAGCCGGTGCGCCTCCTCGAGCGTGACCTCGCTGAAGTGGACGGTGTCGCCCGGCCGCAGTTGCGCGAGCAGCGGCAGATCGACCGTGATGGCGTGGGCGATTTTCGGATAGCCGCCGAGCGTCTGTGCATCGGCCATCAGTACAATGGGCTGGCCGTCGGGCGGCACCTGAATGGTGCCAGGGGCGACGGGCGAGGAAACCAGTTCGGCCGCGCCGGCACGCCGTTCCAATCGCGGCCCGGCCAGCCGCAGCCCCATGCGATCGGAGTGTTCGTCGAGCGTGAACTCGGCCTTGAAAAAATCATCGGAAAACTCCTCCGCCCCAGCGCTGCGCACCACGCGCACAATGGGCGAACGCGAATAGGCGGGCCGGATTTCCGGCGCGATGAAATGGTGCAGCGCGGCGTCCGGCCGCAGGCTGCGCGCCTCAAGCACGCCGCGCCCGACCTTCAGCACATCGCCCGCGCGAAGCGCCCTCCCCTCGTGTCCGCCGAAGCCGCCACGCAGGTCGGCGCCGCGTCCGCCGAGCACGCGCGGAACCTCCAGCCCGCCCGCAACCGCGAGGTAGCCGCGGCAGCCCGTGCGGTTTTTTTCCAGCGAAATCTCCCCACCCGCGCGCATGCGCACGAGCCGCCAGTCCGGCAGGTTGCCGAATTCACCGCCGCAGAGCGCGACCAGCGCATCGCCGGAAAACTTCAGTTTCGGGCCGGTGAGCGCAAATTCGAGCCCGGGAGTGTCGCCGGAATTGCCGACGAGCAGGTTGGCCACGCGCAGCGCAAAGGCATCCATCGCGCCGCCCACCGCCACGCCATGCCGGCGGTGGCCGGGCCGGCCGAGATCCTGCACGGTCGTGAGCGGACCGGGACTGAGCACGGTCATTTCCATGTCGCAAAATCCTCCGGAAAAATCCGCTGAAACTTCACGTGATCGCCGGGCCGCAGCACGGCTGGCTCGGCTTCCTCCTCCGGACGGAAAAGCCGCAGCGGCGTGCGACCGATGAGCCGCCATCCACCGGGCGTGGCGAGCGGGTACACCCCGGTTTGCGCGCCGCCGATGCCGACCGAGCCGGCAGGCACTTGCGTGCGCGGGGTGGCGCGGCGCGGCATGTGCAGTTTTTCCGGCAGGCCGGCCAGATAGGGAAAGCCCGGCGAGAAGCCGACCGCATGCACGCGGTATTTCGCGCCGTTGTGCAGTGCGATGACCCCGGCCTCGTCCAGACCGGCGTGCGCGGCGACCTCGGCGAGGTCCGGCCCGAACTCGCCGCCATAGCAGATGGGGATGACGACCTCGCGCGGGACGGACTTGTCCCGCGGGGTTTTCTTCGGCACGAGCGCAACGAGTTCATTGCGCAACGCGTCCACGCTTTCGATTTTAGCCGGGTCATAGAACACCGCGACGGTCGTAAACGCCGGCACGACCTCGACCGCCCCCCGCGGAGGATGCTGCTCAAGCCCGCGCACGAGCGCCTGCACGCGGGCGAGCGCGGCGTCGCCGATCTTCTCGGCTAACTCCACGACGAGCGCGCAATCGCCCAGCGGGGTGATTTTCATCGCCCGCCTTTTTGCCCGGGCGGGCGGCGGGCGCAAACCGATTCGCCCGCCAGATGCAACCGGTTTACTCTACGATGCGGATGGTCCAGAAGTCCGACGAGAGACCAGTATCGAGGAGATAGGCGTAAGGCAGCGTGAAATAGCCTTTCTGGCCCCAGCCCGGCCCCCACGAGTTGCGGATGATGAAGCGCTGCGTGGAATCGTCATAGCCGACGGCGAGAATGGCATGGCCGCCGAGCGATTTTTCATGGGACGCAGGCATGGGCACGTTGCCGGTCTTGGCGACTTCCTGCGACTCGAAGCTCTCGTAGACCGTGATGCCGAATACGAACGGGTAGCCCGATGCGAGGCAGCCTTTGAACTGATTGAGGCTTTGCGTGACGCGCGAGTAGGAAAGGGCCTGGTTTTTGAGCGCGTCCTTGTAGGCTTTCGCCGGCGGCTTCGTCGTGAATTTCGTGATGATGTAAGGCCATTCGCTCTCGGCGCAGACGCCCTGGTTGGCGATGCTCTTGATGCCGTCGCGAATCTGCGCGCCGGAGTCGGATTTCACCGTGCCCTCGATCACACGCTCGTTGTAATAGATGAAGAGGCGCGACGGCATGAAGTCGGGCTTTTTTTCCTTGATGAGAGTGAACTCAAATCCGCCGCCAATGGAATTGGCCGTGCAACTGCCGAGCTGGCCCTGGTCGTAAACCGGCGGACACTGTGGACGCAGGTCAACCTTGGAAGGGAGCTTGGCGACGACTTGCATCGGCGCGGCATAGAGATGATCACGATGATCGGGCAGGTCGGGAATCCAACCGTAGGTTTTGATTTTCTGATTCATATTGTGGTGAAGGTGAGAAATGCAGCGTTGGCCAAAGCCTAAAGGACATTAGTTTGCAAAAGGAAAATCTGTTTCAAACATGTGAACATGAACCGTGCACCGGCTGGGATTTGCCGCCCGCTAATCCAACCTGCGTGCCTGGCTGATACTTGGGCGGTTTAGGTTGAACTTTGGCCCAATCGAACGATGACTTGCCCTTCGTCCATGCGCCCCCCCCTCCTAGCGCTCTGCGTTGTCGTGCTGCTTGCGTCGTGCCGCGACGAAAAAGTCACGGCCTACCGCATCCCGAAGGAAGCTCCGCCGCCAGCTGCGGCCGGGCCGGTCAGCGGTGCCACGGACGCGCCACCCATCCACTGGCAAAACCCGGCGGGCTGGCAGGAACAGCCGCTCGAAGGGGTGCGCGTGGGCAGTTTTCTCGTCAAAGGCGCGAATGACGCCAAGGCCGATCTGTCGGTCACGACTTTTCCGGGCGATGTCGGCGGCGATCTCGCCAACGTCAACCGCTGGCGCGGCCAGCTCGGCCTCCCTCCCGTCGATGCGACCGCGCTGCCGGGGCTGGTGCAGGCCGTCGATGCGCCGGTGGGAAAACTTTCGCTGATTGATCTCGCGGGGGAAGCCGCCGCCGGCGAGGCCAAAAAGCCGACGCGTCTGCTCGGCGCGTGGCTGAAGCAGCCGGATCGCACCTGGTTTTTCAAGCTCATGGGCGACGACGCTCTCGTCGCCGCGCAGCGCAATGCCTTCCTGGCGTTTTTGCAATCGATCACGATTGACGCCGCCCCGGCCGGAGCCGCGTTTGCCGCCCCGGCCCAGGCCCAAAGCACCAACGATCTGCCGAAAGGCACCAATCCGCCTTTCGCACCGTTTGCCAATGGCGCCATGCCTGACACCAGTACTGCGCCGGCTACAAACGCGCCAGCCGCAGATCTCGCTTGGTCCGCGCCGGCAGACTGGTCGGCCAAGCCGCTCGGCTCGATGCGCCTCGGCAGTTTCACTGTGCATGGCACGGACGGTGCCGAGGCCGACGTGTCCATCATCGCTTTTCCCGGTGAGGCCGGCGGCCTGCTGGCCAATCTCAACCGCTGGCGCGGCCAGCTCGGTCTCCCCTCTCTGGCGGAAAGCGATCAGGCCGCTGCGACCACCACGCTCGACAGCGCGGGCGGACTGCGTTTCACCGTCGTCGATTTCGCCGGCCAGTCCGCGGGCGCGCCCACGCGCCTGCTCGGCGGCATTGCCCCCTTTGGCGACAAAACTTATTTCTTCAAAATGACCGGGCCGGACGCGCTCGTGGCGCACCAGAAGGCGGCGTTCCTCGACTTCCTTAAAACCGTCAAGGTCCCCTGAACATGCACGAGCTATTGCAACCCTTCGTCCAATTCTTCGTGTCGCTGCGGCTCACGGTCGTGCTGCTGGTGCTGTCCATCATGCTGGTGTTTTTTGCCACGCTTGACCAGGTGCACCTCGGCGTGTGGGGCATCCAGCACAAGTGGTTTTTCAATTTTATCGTGGTGCAGCCGATCAACGGCCTGCCCGTGCCCGTTTTCCCCGGCGGTTACTTTATCGGCGGCCTGCTGCTGATCAACCTAGTTGCGGCGCACATCTACCGTTTCCGCCTGACCTGGAGAAAAAGCGGCATCCAGCTGGCGCACTTCGGCATCATCCTGCTCATCGCGAGCCAGTTTTTCACGGGCCTGGAGCAGCGCGAAAGCCAGCTGCAGTTCCGCCTCAATGAGACCCGGCGCTACTCGGAGGACTTCCGCCTGGATGAACTCGCCGTCATCGATACCACCGACCCTAAATTCGACGACGTCGTCGCCATCCCGGAATCCCTCCTCGAGCACGACGAGCCGGTGCAGAGCCCGAAGCTGCCGTTCCGCATCGTTCCAAAGCTCTATTATCCCAACTCGGTGGTGCAGATGCGCAGCCAGGTCCCCAACGCCCCGCCCTCGCCCGCCACCATGGATATCGGCACGCAGCTGGCGGCCACGCCGCAACCGCTTACCTACAAGGAAAATGAGCGCAACATGCCCGTGGCCTTTGTCGAGCTCGTCGGCCCGGAAGGCTCGCTCGGCACCTGGCTCGTGTCGCCGTGGATCGAAGAACCGCAGACCTTCGACTACGCCGGCCGCACCTGGCAGCTGGTGATGCGCTTCAAACGCTATTACACGCCCTATTCGATGACGTTGCTGCAGCTGAAAAACGACGTCTATCCCGGCACGGACATCCCCAAGAATTTCTCCAGCCAGGTTCGCATCAAGGATGACGACGGCAAAGGCGACCGCGACGTGCTTGTCTACATGAACAACCCTCTGCGCTACGGCGGCCTCACCTATTACCAGTACCAAATGAACAAGGCCGACGGCCTGAGCGTGTTCCAAGTCGTGCGCAATCCCAGCTGGCGGCTGCCTTACATCGCCTGCCTGCTCGTCGCCCTCGGCCTCGTGATCCAGTTCGGCCTGCACCTGACCGGCTTTTTCCGCAGACGCGCCGCGATGTAATTCTTTACAGGAAGATCGCCAAGAACGCAAAGCAATGCACCCGCTCTATGCAAAAGCCCATGCCCTTTCCAGCAGGGTCATTGGAGCGGCGATTGAAGTCCACCGGCTTAAAGGCGCTGGCTTGATCGAGGGCATCTATGAACGCTGCCTGATGCGTGAGCTGGAGTTACAAGGCATTCAAGCGTTGAATCAAGTGCCAGTAAAAATCGAATACAAGGGCCTCGTTTTTGAAGAGCTGCTACGGCTCGATATCTGCGTGGAAAATTGTCTGATTGTTGAGAACAAGGCCGTCGAGAAACTCCTTCCTCTTCACAAGGCACAACTGTTGAGTTACATGAAATTGCTCAACATTCCTCTTGGGCTACTTATCAATTATCATGAGCCCTTGTTGAAAAACGGCCTCGTACGCCTCATCCTCGAAGGCGCAGATCAGCCTTAGCCTCTTCGCGCCCTTTGCGATCTTCGTGTAAACATGAAACGATTTCTCCCGCTCATCGTCCTTCTGCTCGCGCTGGCCGGCGTCGCCGCCTCGTTGTTTCCACCGCGGCCGGACAGCGAGTTCGACCTCAACGGCTTCGCCCATTTGCCCGTGCTCGCCGACGGCCGGCTGAAGCCCATCGACACGGTCGCGCGCACCTCCCTGCTCGAGCTGCAGGGCAAGCAGGATTTCACCGCGCCCGACGGCCGCATACTGACGCCCATCGAATGGCTGCTGGATGTGTTCTATCGCGCCGACGTGGCCGACAAATACCAGCACTTCCGCATCGACAACCTCGACGTGCTGGCGCTCTTCAACCTGCAGCCGGAAGACGGGGCTGACAAAAAGCTTTTCTCCTTCGAGCAGCTCAAATCCAAGCTGCCCGAGCTCGAACGCCAGGCCACGCTCGCCTCGCAGGTGGAGAATGCGCAGCAAAGCACCTTCGAACGCGCGGTGATCAAGCTCCAGACCGGCGTCCTGCTGTATCAGCGTCTCAAATACAGCCTTGTCATGCCGGACAGTGAAGACTTCCTCGCCGAGCTTTTGAAATTCCAGGACGGGCTGGCCGCCGGTATCGAGGCCGTGCGCGCCAAGGAGGCGGGCAAGCCGCATGATGAGGCCGCCGCCAGCCTGGTCATCGACGCCGGCCGGCGCTTCGATTTCATCGCGGACGCGACCTCGCTGCTGACGATTCCGCCCGAGCCGGGCGACCCCAAGCCGGATGACTGGCAGAACATGGGGCATGCGCTGCTCGGCTCCTTCGCCGATGGCCGTGTCAATCCCGACGCCCTCGCCTTCGCCGCGCTCGGCCATGCGTGGCGCTTCCACCAGCCGGAGCAGTTCAATGAACTCGTGAAGCTCTATCGCGCCCAGTTGGAAAAACGCTTCGCCCCCGCGCTGAAGAAGTGCGACTTCGAAGCGCACTTCAACGCCGCTCAGCCGTTCTACACGGCGATGATCATCTACGTCCTAGCCTTCGTGCTGGCGATCTCCTCCTGGCTGAAGTGGCCGGACGCCCTGGGGCGTAGTGCATTCTACCTCGTGGCCGTCGCCTTCGCGCTCGCCACCGCCGGCATCCTCGCCCGCATGTGGCTCGAGGGCCGCCCGCCCGTGACCAACCTTTATTCCTCCGCTCTTTTCATCGGCTGGGGTGCGGTCGGGCTCTGTCTCATCCTTGAAAAACTTTATCGCAACGCCATCGGCAGCGTGGCCGCCGGCCTCATCGGCTTTGGCACCCTGCTCATCGCCCACCACCTCGCGCTCGGCGGCGACACGATGGAAATGATGCGCGCCGTGCTCGACTCGAACTTCTGGCTGTCCACACACGTCGTTGTCGTGGCCACCGGCTACGCCTCCACGTTTCTCGCGGGAATCCTGGCGATCATCTACATTTTCCGCGGCCTGTTCACGAGGTCGCTCGACAAAGCCACCGCCGACGCACTTGCGCGCATGGTTTACGGCATTGTCTGCTTTGCCACGCTCTTCAGCTTCGTCGGCACCATCCTCGGCGGCATCTGGGCCGACCAGTCATGGGGGCGCTTCTGGGGCTGGGACCCAAAGGAAAATGGCGCGCTGATCATCGTGCTGTGGAATGCGCTCATCCTTCATGCGCGCTGGGGCGGCCTGGTCAAACAGCGGGGGCTGATGTGCCTCGCCGTCTTTGGCAACATTGTCACGAGCTGGAGCTGGTTCGGCGTCAACATGCTCGGCGTCGGCCTGCACAGCTATGGTTTCACCCAGGCGACCTTCTGGTGGCTCATCGGTTTCATCGCGACCCAGCTCATCATCATCGGCCTGGCCAGCCTGCCATTGGAAAAATGGCGGAGCTTCCGCGCACCGGGCGCTTGATCATCTCGTGATACGATCACCAGTGCAAACTGGTCGAAAATCTCCGTTGGTAGGCTAATACCCCATAGCCCCCAGCAGTCTTCTGGCCTACGCTCACACCGCCAGAAACAGAGGATGCTTCCACAAAGGAACATCCTGCAGACCCAAAAGGATGATAGTGCAGCAACGGACAAAAAATGCTCAGCCTTGAACAATTGCTGCGCAGGCGCCCATGGAGATTTAGGCCATGATGATTGTGATGACGAAGACTGAGTCCAATCGAACATCCGCCCTATGATCTCCAGACTACGCTGCTCAAAAGCCACCCTGATCTTTGGCGGCATCAGCGTCTGGGGCCTTCTGCTAGTTTCCTGCGTCATGACCGACCGCACGATGGTCGCGCCTCCGCAGGTTGCGGGCGCGAAGTTTGTCGGCGCCCAGGAATGCGTCCAGTGCCACGAGGACATCACCAAGGGCTTTGACAGCTCCACCCACGCCCGGCTCATGGTCAAAGGCGAAAATGCCAAGGGCCTCGGTTGTGAAGCGTGCCATGGCCCCGGCAGCAAGCACGTCGAGTCCGGCGGTGCGACCGGCACCATTGTCAATCCGAAGAAGTCGCCCGAGACCTGCTTTCAGTGTCACCTCGATAAGCGCGGGCAGTTCAACCTTCCCCACTCCCATCCCGTGCTGGCCGGAAACATGAGCTGTGTGGATTGCCATGATGTGCACAAGGGCGACGCCATCCGGGGCGGCGCCGCCAGCCTGGCCACCGAAAATGAAACCTGCACGGCATGCCACACGGCGCAGAAGGGCCCGTTCGTCTTCGAGCATGAGGCCATGCGCGAAGGCTGCACCGTGTGCCACAACCCGCACGGCTCGGTGAATGACAAGATGCTGGTCGCACGGGACGCCAACCTCTGCCTGCGGTGCCATCTTGAGCACCCGGCCATGGCCGACGATGGCACCATTCTCGCCGGCGGCCAGGATCACACCAGCCGTCTGCGCAACGGCACCTGCTGGAGCGCGGGCTGCCATGAAGCCCCGCACGGCTCGAACGCCAGCAAACATCTTCGCTTCTAACAACCCCGTCACATGACCGGCCATGCATGCCAACCGCTTATCCCTCCTCCGTGCCGCCGGCCTGCTGGCCGGTGCGATGCTTACGCTCCCATGCGTCCATGCCGCCGACCCGAATCCTTCCTCCACGGCGACGGACACGGACGCGTTTCCGGTCTTTGACAACTACATCAAGCTCTCAGGCCAGAATGCATGGGTGAGCAAGGACAAGCCCGCTTTTCAAGCGGACACCCGGAACGCTCAGGGCGCATCCGGCGGCATCGAAGACTTCCGCTTCGAAAAGGATCCCACCAAGGATATCAGCATAAAGACCGATGGTCATGCGATCGGCGGATCCGAGAATTACCTGGCTCATTTCAACATCACCAAGGATGAGGTCGGCTCCTTCGATGCCGGTTACAAGCGGTTCCGCACCTTCTACGATGGCATCGGCGGATTTTTCCCCACCAACAACGCCTGGATGCCGCTGACGCAGCCGGATCTTCACGTCGACCGCGCGAAGTTCTGGGCCGAAGGCACCATCGCCCTTCCCAACAAGCCGGTCCTGACCCTGCGTTACACCAACGAGCTGCGCAACGGCCGGAAGGACACCACGATCTGGGGGGACACCGACTTCACCGGCATTCCCATCCCGTCGAACTCCAATCTGTCCACCCGCAAGATCATTCCCGGCTATCTCAACCTGGGCGAGCGGCATGAAACTGTCGAGGCCCTGGTCACGCATACGGTCGGAAAAACCACCTTTGAGCTCAGCCTGCTTGACGACATGGTCGACAACCTCGACACCCGCTACTTGAATCGCTTTCCGGGCGAGGTGAAACCCTTCCCGGCCATTCCGGCCACACCGGTGACAATCGTTCCGGCCGCCCGGGCCAACAACGCCATCGCCGCCCTCGATCAGGAAGGCGTCACGTCAAACACGTTTTCGGCCACCGGCAAAACCGAGACGATTTTGAGCGATCGGTTCTCCTTCCACACCGGCCTGCGTTACCAGCACCTGACGAGCAGCTTCACCGGCAACCGCCTGCTCAACACCAGCACTCCCACCGCGGTCGGCGTCGTCATCGCCCCCAGCGCCAATTTCCTGAATCTTGCCGGCGGCTCCAAGATGACCGCCTACACCGGCACGGCCGGCGTGGATGTGAAGCCTCTCAGTGATTTCCTGGTCCGGCTGGATCTCAAGGGTGAGAACGACTACACCAAGGGCGCGGACAGCTTCACGAGCACTGCGGCAGCGGTGAATACGACCACCGGGAAGATCACCACCACGCCCACGGCCAACTTCGGAAATTCCAGGGTCAAGGAGATCGCCTGGACGCCGGAAATCAACCTGCGCTACACCGGCATCAGGGACATCTCGCTCTACGCATCGGCCGACTACCGGTATGTGGGCGGCGACGACCGCACGACTCCACAATTCAGCACCACACCGGCTCCCCTCACGGATAACGTTTACGAAAATCACGGGCGCTACACCGTGGGCGCCAACTGGGTTCCCTGCCCGTATTTCACCCTGCGCGGCGAAACTTTCTACAAGGACCATCAGAACAGTTTCCAGGGTTATGCCACGAGCCTTTCCAGCGAGTACGTGTTGGGCTACCGGCTCTATGGCGGCACCCTCACCGCCATCGTAAGCCCGCTGCCCACCCTCTCCTTCACCACGCGCTATATCCTGCAAACCGGCCAGATGGACGTCACCACTGTGGGCGACCCCGGCTTAACCAGCTATGCGAACTACGATTCGATGAACACCAAAAGCCACCAGATCGGCGAGACCATCGACTGGAATCCGATCCGCCAGTTTTACCTGCAAGGCAACATCAACATCGTCTTCGATACCCTCCGCACCGCCTACCCGCGGGCCGGCGGCGTGGCGAACACCGTTCTGCGCAACTCTGACAACAATTACTGGGATGGCAGCGTGCTCGCTGGCTATGCCATCGACAAGAAGACCGATGGCGAAGTCGAGTGCACCTACTACCGCGCAAACAATTATCAGCCCGCTTTCACCGGTTCCGTGTCCTATGGGGCCGGCGCCAAGGAGTACCGGGCCACCGTCGGCCTGAAGCACAAGATCAACGACCACCTCATCGCTTCCGCCAAAATCGGCTACCTCGTCAGCCGCAACGATACCACCGGAGACTTCACTGACTACACCGCCCGGGTCGCCTATGTCTCGCTGGAACATGCGTTTTAATCCGGCCCTCGCATCGTAATTCTTCGTTTCGCCATTAGATTCCACCCCGCCCTCCACCCTCGTGAATGAATTAATCCACCCAAACGCCATTTCCCCATGAACCACCGCACCCGCCTTTCCGCCGTCATTTTGCTCAGTCTCTCGTTGCCCGCCCTCATCTTTGCCGCCGAGGCCAAGGACAATTGGAGCCAGTACTGCTCCCGCTGCCACGGCGCCGATGGCACCGGGCAGACCAAGATCGGAAAAAAGCTCGACCTGAAGGACTACTCCAGCGCCGACGTGCAGGCCAAAATGACCGATGATGAAATGCTCAAGACCATCCTCGAGGGCGTGACCAAGGACGGCAAAGAGCGGATGGCCCCCTACAAGGAAAAGCTGTCCGCCGACGAGGCCAAGGCCCTGATCGGCTTTGTCCGCTCGCTCAAAAAATAGGACGCCATTCCTTTGTTGCGATGACTGATCCCGCGCCCAATCCGCCGAAGCGCTCCATCTGGCACAATTGGATCAGTCTTGCCGGAGGCGTCGTGGCCGGAGGAAGTTTTTTCGCCTTCATCCTGCTGTTCGCGATCGACCAGTTCGGCTACAGCCAGAAAAATCCTTATGTTGGCATCCTGTCGTACCTGATCGCGCCGGCGTTTTTGTTTCTCGGACTCGCCCTTGTGCTGATCGGCGCGTGGCAGCAGCGCCGCCTCCTGACACGCGACCCGAACGCTTCCTGGCCGCGGCTGGCGATCGACTTCTCCCGCTCGCGGGACCGCTGGATCCTGCTGTGGTTTGCCCTCGGCACGGTAGCCTTTCTGCTCTGCACCGCCCTCGGCAGCTACAGCACCTATCAATTCACCGAATCGGTGCAGTTCTGCGGACAGGTCTGCCATTCCGTGATGAAACCGGAATTCGTCGCCTATCAACGCGGCAACCATGCCCGCGTCGCCTGCGTCGAGTGCCACGTCGGTTCCGGCGCCACCTCATTCGTGAAATCAAAGCTCAATGGCTCCCATCAGGTCTATTCCCTCATCTTCAACAAATACCACCGGCCCATTCCCACCCCTGTCTCCAATCTCCGTCCGGCCCAGGACACCTGCGAGCGCTGCCATTGGCCCGAAAAATTCGTTGGCAGCATCGACCGCACTTACCGCCACTATCTGACGGATGACAAAAGCACACCTTTTGCCGTCCGGCTGCTGCTCAACGTCGGCGGCGGCGATCGCAGCGCCAGGGGCCCGGCCGGCGGCATCCACTGGCACATGAATGTGGCCAACAAAATCGAGTATTACGCCACCGATCCGCAGCGGCAGGCCATCCCCTGGGTACGTGTTACCGGTCGCGACGGCATCGCCACCGTTTATCGCACACCGGACTTCAAGGGCGAACCAGACCCACAAAAAATCCGGGTGATGGACTGCATCGACTGCCACAACCGCCCCGCACACCGCTTCAAGTCGCCCGATGAAGCCGTGGATGAAGCGCTCTATCTCGGGCACATCGACTCTGGGCTGCCGGGCATTAAACGCACCGCGGTCGATCTGCTCACCCAAACTTACTCCACCGAAGCCGGGGCCCTGGCCGCCCTCGATGCCGGCCTGAAACAGCATTACGCCGGACAGCCCGGGCTCGATCCGAGCATCGCCGCGGTTCAGGACATTTACCGGGATAATTTCTTTCCCGAAATGAAGTCTGACTGGAGCAAATATCCCGACAACGTCGGCCATCTGGATTCGCCCGGATGCTTCCGCTGCCACGACGGCAATCACAAGGATGCCGAAAATCCGAAACGAATCGTACCGAACGACTGCAGCACCTGCCACGTCATTCTCGCCCAGGGGCGTGACGCCGAACTGGCACAGCTTTCCACCGCCGGCCTCACCTTCAAACATCCCGATCCAGGGTCCATCGAAGGCTTCCTCTGCAGCGACTGCCACAACGGCAAGCTTCAGGGCCAGTAGACCACGGCCCGGCAGCCCGACTTTATTTCCGCCCCAGCAATTCCTCCGCGTGCGCTAGGGCGCTTTTCGCGGCACGATCACCGAGCATGCGCGCCAGCTCGCCCACCCGCACCTTCCGGTTTTCATGAATCGGCTCGATGTGCACGACCGCACGGTCGCCCGACTGGTCCTTCGTCACGACGAGGTGGTTGGCCGCCTGCGCGGCGACCTGCGGCAGGTGCGTCACGCACAGGACCTGATGTCCGCGCGCGATACCCGCCATTTTCTCGCCGACGATGCGGCCGATCTCACCGCCGACATTCGCGTCCACCTCGTCAAAGACCAGCAGGGGCACACCGTCGAGGTCGGCCAGCACGGTCTTGAGCGCAAGCATGACGCGCGCGAGCTCGCCGCTTGAGGCGATGCGCGCCAGCGGCAGCGGGGCTTCGCCAACATTGGGCGAAAACAAAAATTCACAGCCGCAGTCCCCCGTCGGGCCGAGCCCGTCCAGCGGCACGATCCGCACCTGAAACTCGGATTTTTTGAAGCCGAGCTGCGCGATGCCCTTGGCCGCAGCCTTGGCCAGTTCGCCGGCCGCCTTTTCGCGCGCCGTCCGCAGCACCTGCGCGGCGGAACGCGCGGTTCGCTCGGCGCCGGAAATTTGTTTTTCCAGCCGGGCCAGCGCCCCCGCCAGGTCGCCCTGGACTTCGAGCCGGCGGCGCATGTCGTCGCAGGCCGCCAGCACCGCGCGCACATCCCCACCGTATTTGCGCTTCAGCTCCAGCCACGTGTTCATCCGCGCAGCCAGTTGCTCCGCCTGTTCGGAATCGAACTGCAGCTGCTGGCTCAATGCGGCAAACTCTGCGCCAAGGTCGTTGAGCTCAATGGCCGTGGAATTAAGCCGCGCAGCCAGTGCCTGGCTCGCCGGATCGAGGTTTTCCAGCCGGCGGGCCTCGCGTAGCAAGGCCGCCAGCCGACCCTGCACACCGTCCTCCCCGGTCAATCCACCGGCCAAGGTCTGCGCTAACTCGATCAATTCCTGCGCCCGGCTCATCCGCTGAAAATCGCGCTCGAGCGCCTCGATCGCTTCGGGGGTCAGTTCCAGCGCATCGATTTTGGCCAGCTGGGCTTGCAGAAATTCAATCTGGTCAGACGGAAGCTTGGTTTCATTCGCCAGACGGTCATGCTCGGCCGTCAGCCCGCGCCATGCACGGTATTTTTCCTCGTACGCAGCCAGTGCCCCGCCCGCGCGGCCGAACAAATCGAGCAGCTCGAGCTGGCAGCTTTCCTTCAGCAATCGTCGCGGTTCGCTCGGACCATGGAAATCAACCCACTGTTCACCCAGGCGCTGCAGAGCCGCCAGCGAGGCGAGGCCGCCATTGACGGTAAGTTTCGGCGCCTTGTCGCGCGGCAGGCTCCGCTTGAGCAGCAGCACGCCGTCCTCGCAGGGCGGCAGGTCGAGTTCGGCCAGCAATGCATCGATTTTCCGGGGATTCGAAAAATACAGGCTCGCCTCGACTTCGCAGGCCGCCGCCCCCTGGCGGATGACCGCCTTGTCCGCCCGCTCACCCGCCAGCAGGCCGAGCGCGCCGAGCAGGATGCTCTTGCCTGCGCCGGTCTCGCCCGTGACCGCGGTGAAGCCGGGCTCGAAATCGAGCGAGACCTCCTCCAGCAGGGCGAGATTGCGGATGCGAAGCGATTGGAGCATGCCCGATATGGGCACGAAAAACCGCCGGGGTTCAAGCGGACGATTGCGGGCCCAGCAAGAAAATGAGGCCGAACCGCCTAGCCACGAAACACTGGACGGGCGAAAAGCGCTTGTTTTTTCGACCAAATCAGCTTTTATGCAAGTAACCGCTTGCATGCTTAAACCACGCCGCCCAGCCCATCGCCAGCCCCCGGCCCGCGCCCGCCTACTCGCCGCGGCGGCCCGCGTCTTCGCCCGTGACGGGCTGGCCGGCGCGACGACCCGCGCGATCGCGCGCGAGGCGGGGGTGAACGAGGTCACCCTTTTCCGGAACTTCGGCACCAAGGAGCGGCTGCTGTCGGCCGTGGTCGGCGAGACCTTCGGCGACCGCAATCTCCTCGCCTCCCCCGCCCTGCCCGCGGCCACCGGCAACCTGCGCGCCGACCTGCTGCTCTACGCCCGCCATTACGAACGCGTGCTGGTGGCGAACCTGCCGCTGGTCCGCACGTTCATCGGCGAAATCCAGCGCCATCGGGGCTGCGAACGCCAGGTGCTGCAGGGCGTCTTCCGCCCCCTGCGCGCCGCCCTGGTGCAGCGGCTCGACGATGCCAAGGCCCGTGGCCAGCTGCGCCGCGGGGTGGAGACCAGCATCCTCGCCGACCTTTTCATCGGTATGCTTTTCACCGGCGTCCTGCGGCGTTCCTCGCCCGTCGCCAAAATCGAGTATACAGTCGCGCAGTATTGCCAGGGCGCGATTGACCTCATCGTCCGCGGCGGTGCCGCCTGATGCGCCATGGCTGCCGGACAGGAAGGCCTTTACGGCTCGGATCTCAGCCTGCTGACACCGCTGGCCGCGCGGCTCGCGCGCAAGGGGACGCTCAAGTGGATGATCGCGCTCACGGCCTCGCTCGGCGCCATTCTCGAAGTTATCGACACGAGCATCGTCAACGTCGCCCTGCCCGACATCCAGGGCAACCTCGGCGCCACGCTGTCCGAGGCCGGCTGGGTCTCGACCGGCTACGCTTGCGCCAACGTCGTGATCATCCCGCTGACCGCATGGCTCGGCTACCGTTTCGGGAAAAAAAGCTACATGCTGTTCTCGCTGATCGGCTTCACCGTGGCCTCGGTGCTGTGCGGGCTCGCGCCCAACCTGACAATCCTCGTCATCTCCCGTGTGCTGCAAGGCCTCGCCGGCGGCGGGCTGCTGGCCAAGGCGCAGGCGATCTTGTTTGAAGCGTTCCCACGGCACGAGCAGCCGGCGGCGCAGGCGATCTTTGGCATCGGCGTCATCGCCGGCCCGGCCTTCGGCCCGGTGCTCGGCGGCTGGCTCACCGACACGCTCGGCTGGCGTTGGATTTTCTTCATCAACCTGCCCGTGGGCATCATCGCCGTGCTCATGGCCATGGCGTTCTTGCCCGCAGATCGGGAGGAGGAGATCAGCCGCGACCGCGTCGACTGGACGGGACTCGCACTCCTCACCATCGGTCTCGCCTGTCTCCAAACCCTGCTCGAAGAGGGCCAGGATGACGACTGGTTCGGGTCGCGCTTCATCGTGACGATGGCGGTGGGCAGCGGGCTCGGCCTCGCCCTTTTCATCTGGCGCGAGCTCACGATCGATTATCCCGTCGTGGACTTGCGCGTGCTGCGCCATCGCTCGCTTGCCGCCGGCAGCATGTACTCGCTCGTGCTCGGCATGGGCATCTACGGCGTCATTTTCGCCGTGCCGGTTTTCGTGCAGGACTACCTGCATTTCACCGCCATGCAGAGCGGGCTGCTGCAAATGCCCGCCGCCTTTGCCTCGGCCATGACCATGATCGCGATGGGGAAAATTTCCGGGCGGTTCGACGCGCGGGCGCTGGTCTGCATCGGCGCGCTCATCACCGTGTCGGCGGCGCTCCTGCTGTCGGGGATCAATCCCGACACCGGCGTGCGCTCGCTGTTCTGGCCGCTGATGCTGCGCGCCATCGGCAGCGTGTGCATGTTCCTGCCGCTGAGCCTCGCCACGCTGGGCAGCCTGCCGCGCGACAAGGTCGCCGCCGGCGCCGGTTTCTACAATCTCACCCGCCAGCTCGGCAGCAGCATCGGCATCGCCGTCATCACGACGGTATTGTCCCACCGCGAGGCCGTGCACCGCGCCGGGCTGGTGGAGAAAATCTCCGTCTACCGGCCCGCGGCGCTCGCACGGCTGGATCTCTACAGCGACGCCTTTGCCCGCCACAGCGCCGATCCGGTCGGCACCCGGCTTCAGGCCTATCACGTGATCGACAACATCGTGAACTCGCAGGCACTGCTGCTTTCCTTTGCCGACGTGTTTCATTATGTCGGCCTGGCCTTCCTCGGTTCGCTGCCGCTGCTCCTGTTCCTCGGCAAAGGCCGTACCACCGGCGTCGCCCCCGCTGCCCATTGATCAAAGATATTTATGGACTCCTCCACCACCACTTCCTCCGCTCCCACCACGACCATTTCGCTCCCGCCCGCCGCGCCGCGCCGGCCTGGCCGCACCATCCTCATCACCGTGGTGACGCTGGGCATTGCCGCCTGGCTTGTTGATTTCGGCTGGCATGCCTGGCACTACGAGGAAACGGACGATGCCTATGTTTCCGGCCACCTGCACCAGATCAGCCCGCAAATCGACGGACAGGTAAAGGAGGTCCTGGTCAACGACAACCAGCCGGTGAAAGCCGGCGACGTGCTCGTGCGGCTTGAACCGCTCGAAACCAATATCGCCGTGGAAAAAGCCGTGGCCGGCGTCGCGCAGGCGCATGCACAGGAAGCTCAGACCTCCGCCGCGGTCGCCGAAACGCAGGCCCGCGTCGAGCAGGCCAAAGCCCAGATCGCCCAGGTCAACGCCCAGATGCAGCTCGCCCGCATCAATTTTGAACGCGACCAGCGCATGTTTGGAGATGGAAAAAGCGGTGCGATCACGCAGTCCGCCCTCGATCAAAGCCGCAGCACCTTCGCCGCCGTCCAGGCGTCGGCCGAAGCAGCGCAGGCCAACCTCACCGCCGCCCAGGCTGCGCAGCAATCAGCCTTCGCCCAGACCACTGCCGCCAACGCCGCGCTTGCCGCTGCGGAGGCTGATTTGCGCGACGCCCGGCGCCAGTCCGCTGATACTGTCATCACCGCCCCCGCCGACGGCCTCATCGGCAACAAATCCGTCGAACCGGGCAATCATGTGAAAGCCGGCCAGACCCTGCTCGCTCTAGCCGAGCCCGACACCTGGATCATCGCCAATTTCAAGGAAACCCAGCTCGCCCGCATGCACCCCGGCCTGCCGGTTGACATCACCATTGACGCGCTCTCCGGCCAGGTGCTGCACGGCAAAATTGACAGCCTGTCCCCCGCCAGCGGCGCCCAGTTCGCACTCCTGCCGGCCGACAATGCCACGGGCAATTTCAACAAGGTCGTGCAGCGCGTACCGGTGAAAATCATCCTCGACGACGACAGCCGTGCCCAGGCCGGCGACCGGCTGCGCCTGGGTTTTTCCGTGGTCGCCAGCGTCCGTGTACGTTGAACGTCGCATGATTTTTTCTTGCCGAGCACGGGTGAAATCGTGCTGACTGGCCGACCGTCTTTTTCGGACCCTTAGCTCAGTTGGTTAGAGCGTTTCCTTGACATGGAAAAGGTCACTGGTTCGAGTCCAGTAGGGTCCACCATTCGCAGTGCTGAATTGAGCCAAGCTCTTCGGCCGCAAAGGGTTTTTCGGGGAAAATTCGGAGTGATTATCGTCCCGATAAAGTCGGGCGAAAGCCACGGCCCGGCACCCTGATACAGCCCGTTCTGGCGGTTTTTTAACCGAATGTGACATGGCTATTTCTTTACATCTGGCTCGCCCTTTTGCACATAGGGCATCCCGCTAAAACATGAAAAACACCATTTACACCTGCCTGCTCCTCGCGCTTTTACCTGTTTTGCCGGCGCTCGGGCAATCGACTGCGCCGGTTTCCGCGCCCACGCCGCCCTTGCACGCCGCCTCGAGCGGATATCCCGTGATGGCGAGACCCGGCATGCCTCCCTTTGGTCTGCAGCAAGCCGCGCCCATCGATCTGGCCATCACCGGCGACAATGGCGGCAATGCCATCGACATCCCTTCATTCCATGCCGGTGAAGTGAAGCTCAGCCTAAAAAACATCTCCGACCACGAAATCACAGCGACCCACTTCAGCTTCAATTCCACCGCCGTGTTTGTCCCCATCGCGCCGATCATCCTCGCACCCGGCGCCACCGGGTCCTTTTCCCTCTACGTCGACGGCCGGCAACTGCCCACACCCGCCAGCATTTATCTCAGTTTCCGCATCCACGATGCCAAAGGCGAGAATGTGCGCTCCGCCCGGCTCTCCCTCACCTCCAAGGACGCCATCATCTGGGAGCCCAAGTACGTTTTCTGGCGGTCTGGCGAACCTGCCACGCCCAAAACCATCCATATCACCCAAGGCCCCGCGGGCCTGAAGATCATCAGCGCCAAATCCTCATCGCCCGACTTCACCGTCACCCTCGAGGCCGGAAACAGCATTGCCATTACGCCCATCGACATCACCAAAGCGCACGGCGGCGCCATCATGATCATGACCGATCCCGCCAGCCCACGCCCCATTTTCATTCCGGTGAATGTACTGCCGGCACAGCCCAAGCCATCAATCTCACCGGCACCCTTGAAATCGGCCAATACCCAACCCACTTTGCCCAACTCGGTCTCAAATCCGGCGAATGCGTCGCAAAAAACCGGCACGACTTCCATCCCTGGCAACTAGAGACTGGACTTGAATTCAACCGGCTTCACATCTGCGAAATAAATTGCCGGTTTTCACCCCGACCTGCCACGAGGCCAGGCATTCCGCCTGGTTACTCGCCGTCGCCATGAGCCTGTTGATAAGCTTGCAACCGGGTCAGGTTCTCACGCGCCTCGGCAAATCCCGGATTGATCAGCAAGGCCTGCTGATAATGATCGACTGCCTCTGAGATCCGGCCAGCCCGGACCAAGGCATTGCCCAAATTATAATGCGCCTTGGCGTAGTCGGGCTTGAGTCGCAAAGCCTGTTCATAATGGTCGATCGCCTCTGGAATCCGGCCGGCCTGGAGCAACGCTGTTCCTAGATTGTTGTGGGCTTCAAAATAATCCGGTTTAAGCCGCAAGGCCTGCCGATATTGCTCAATCGCCTCCGGAAGCCTGCCCATTCGGGCCAGCGCGGTCGCCAGATTGTAATGCGCGTTTGCATTTTCAGGTTCGAGTTTCAGCGCCTCCTTGTATTGCGCCTCCGCTTCCGTCACCTGGCCCGTCTTTTCAAAAAGATTACCCAGATTGTCGTGCGACCTGGCATTTTCAGGTTCGAGCCGCAGCGCTTCTTCGTACTCCGACCTGGCTTCCGTCACCCGGCCTATTTTATCCAAAATGTTGCCCAGGTTGTTGTGTGCATCAGCCGAGCCGGGCTTAAGCAGCAACGCCTTCTCGTACTCCGCCATCGCTTCCGTGAGCCGGCCCATTTTTTCCAGGATCATCCCGAGGTTGTTGCGCGCATCGGCATGGTTGGGATCGAGCCGCAGGGCTTCCTCGTACTGTGCCTTCGCCTCCGCCGGCTGGCCCATCTTATCCAGAATACCCCCGAGATTGTTGTGCGCATCGGCATAGCTGGGATCGAGCCTCAGCGCTTCCTCGTACTGCGCTTTTGCCTCGGCCATTCGGCCGGCCTGATCCAGAGCGTAGCCCAGATTGTTATGTCCCCGCGGATTGTCCGGACGCTTCGCCACGGTGTCGCTCCAGATCGCCACGGCGCTTTGGTAATCGGCATTGCGCCGCTGCGTCAAAAAACCCAGCCCCACCGCCAGCAGCAGGCAGGTGGCCAGACTCCTTAGACCGGCCAGAGTATAAATCGCCAGCACACCCGGCGTGACCACCGCAGCCAGCGCCAGATACATGCGGTTTTCGGCCATCGGCTGGAACGGAACCGGCACCACGCTCGAAGTCGGGGCCAGGATCACAAAAAACCAAGCCCCCAGGAAGCCCAATTCAGGCCGGCGCCAAAGCCCGACCGCCGTTCCCGCCGCCAGCACAACAAGAATCAAAGTAAACGGAATCGCCTCCGCCAAATGCCCTATCCCTTCCATTCCATAATCGAAAACCAGCGGACGCGGCCAGACCGCCAGGCATAGGTATTTCACCACCACCCGGCATTCAGTGAGAAAATAAGTCCACCCCGTGAAGGCGTGCCCATAACCCACGCCACGGTTGCCCAGCCCAATCATAAGATATCCCAGCACAAGCCAGGTGCCGGCTAAGGCCAGATACAACCGCCATCGCTGCCTCCATGTCTCCAGAAAAGATCCGGCCACAAAGGTGCGATCATAAAGCAGCACCAGCAAGGGAGCGGAAACCATCACCTCCTTGGTGGCCATGCCCAGCGCACAGGCCGTCACGGACAATGCATACCACAGGCCCGGCGCCCCGGATCCGGCTCCGCGAACAAAACTGTAGATCGTCAGCAAATAAAACAACCCCATGAGCGATTCCGCGCGCTGCGAGACATACGTCACGGATCCCGTCTGCAGTGGATGAACCGCCCAGATCACAGCCACCGCCAGCGCCAAGGGCAGAGCCGCGGCACCAAAGCGCTCACGCAGGGCCGGCTGAAGCAGCGTGCGCCGCACGAGGCCAAAAAGCACCAGGCCGGCGAGCACATGAATGGCCAGATTGAGCGCATGATAGCTCCACACCCCGGTCCCGCTGAGCGCATAATTGACAGCAAAGGAGAAACTCAGCACGGGCCGGCCACTGACGACCGAGGCCGGCACCGGCAAAAGCGAGGTCCAGAGATGCCGGATCGCGGCATTTTCCACTATCCATTGCCTGTCATCGAAAATGAACGGCCCGAAAAAACTGTTCGAATACACCGCCAGCACGGCCAGAACGATGGCGGCACCCGCCAGGGCAACCGCTCCTCGCGACGCCGAAAAGGACGGCTTCCCGCCTGCCGTTTGTATCTTCAAAGGTTTGCTTGATGCCACTACCGGACTCCCATTTTTAACCATCCTGATGCTCGTCTGGATGGTTACTCAAAGTTGAGTGGTTGCAGCGAGTTTGTCCATCCGGCAGAGGCAGCCTCGAGGACGGCCCGCGGAGGATATTTCCTTCAGCGCATCAACCTTGATTCCTCGCGCGACCCGCGCCAGCCTGCCCACTCATGAGCTTCAAACTGATGTTTCGCGCCATTGTGTTTCTACTGATGCTTTTCGTCATTCTTTACATGGGAATGAACAACACCGGGTCCATCGCCTTTTCCTTTCCGATGATTTTTGAAAAGGGCGTCACAGCGCCCGCGGCGCTGATCTATTTTGGTATCTTTGCCATCGGAGTACTGGCCGGCATCATGCTCTCCTTCGGCGGCAGCGGCAAAAAAAGCGCTGACAAAAGCTCCAAGAAATAACGCCGGCCGGGCTTAAGCCGGCGGCAGGTCGAACTCGGCGCGGGCGGCCGCCACATCCCGGGTTATTTGGGTGCGCAATTCCTCCGGCCCCGAGAATTTCTGTTCGGGTCGCAAAAATCGCAGCCATTCGACCGTGAGCGCATCGCCCTCCCCAAACGGGCACGACCCGAGCACATGTGATTCGAGCCGCGGGTGATGATCGAGCCCAACAGTCGGACGCAGGCCGTAATTGGCCACCGCGGGCAACGGCCCGGGCGATTTCGGGCCAGAGACACGGGCTATATAAACACCGAGCCGTGGACGCAATTCCGGCTCCCAAGCCAGGTTGAGCGTCGGAAAGCCCAGCGTGCGTCCGAGACGCGCCCCGGGCGCAACGATGCCCTCGGCAAAATAGGTATAGCCGAGCAATTCGTTCGCCGCCGCAATGTCGCCCGCCTCGAGCAATCCCCGGATGCGCGTGCTGCTGATGGGCTCGCCATCAAAATTCACCCGGTCGGCGCTGAAAACGCCCAGACCCAGCCGACGGCCCTCCGCGACCAGCAGGGCGGCGTCGCCGCGACGGTTCCGGCCGAAGCGCCAGTTTTCACCGACATAAATACCGGTGAGCCGCGGCAGCGCACGGCGCACGTGGGGCAGAAAATCCGCGGCCTCGATCCGCGCAAATTCGGGCGTGAATGGCTGCTCGATGACGGCCTCGACGCCGAGTTCAAACAACACGCGCGCCTTGGCCGCCGGCGGCATGATGAGGCGCGTGGGATTTTCCGGACGGAAAAGTGCGCTGGGGTGCGGAAAAAACGTGAGCACGGCGGCGATTCCTCCGCTGCGGCGCGCGGATTGCACGGCGGCCTCGGCGACGGCGCGATGGCCGAGATGCACGCCGTCGAACATGCCGATCGCGAGATGCAGCGGACGCGGCGGCAGTCCGGCGGCCTGTTCGAGCGAGGCAAAGGTTGCGTTCATGGCGGCGCAGCCCCGGTCTTCGCTCAGCCCAGTGCCACGCTGGGCACGGCGGCATGCACGGGCACGAGCCGCTTCTCGATGTCGCGCACCGGCAGCGCCTCGATCTGATCGAGCGTGAGCGCCTCCGCGACCCGGAACTTGTCCGTGGCCGTGCGGCGCAGCGCGCTGAGGTGCGCGCCGCAGCCGAGTTTCTGGCCGAGATCGTGCGCGATCGTGCGCACATAGGTGCCCTTGCTGCAGCGCAGGCTGAAATCGAACTGCGGCGGCGCGAAGCGGGTAAGCTCAAAAGCCGACACGCGGATGAACCGCGGCTCGCGCTCCACCTCCTCGCCCCGGCGGGCCTTCTTGTAGAGCGGCACGCCGTCGATCTTGATGGCCGAATACATCGGCGGGGTCTGGTACTGGTCGCCGAGAAAGGCCTTCATCACGGCGCGCAGCTCGGCCTCGGTCAGCGGCGGCACTGGACGCGTTTCCAGAACCTGCCCGTCGGCATCCTGCGAATCGGTGACTGCGCCGAGTATGACAGTGCCCTCGTATTCCTTGTCGAGGCAGATGAGGTACTGCGAGGCGCGCGTGGCCTTGCCGATGAGCATGATGAGCAAGCCGGTGGCCATCGGATCAAGCGTGCCGGCATGGCCGATGCGCTTCATCTGCAGCTTGCGGCGCAGGCGCGCGACCACGTCGTGCGAGGTGAATCCGCCGGGCTTGTCGACGAGCAGGATGCCCTCGAGTTCTTTTGGTGGAACGAGCATCAGGAGGATTTTTTCTGCGCATCGACGGCGACGAGTTGCGCGGCGAGCACGGCCAGCAGGCGCGGCCGGAAAGTGGCAACAGCTTCCTTGTCCCTGACATTGAGGCCGGCGGCGCAGGCGTGGCCGCCGCCGCCGAATTGCCCGGCGACCATGTCGAGTCGGTAGGCCGGGTCCTTGGAGCGGAGGCTGGCCTTGACGCCGTCCGGCCGCTCTTCGACGAGCACGCCGACGTCCACGCCGTCGATGCTGCGCGCGTAATCGACCAGTCCCTCGGTGTCTTCGGTCGAAGTGCCCGTCTCCGCAAAAATCCCGTCCGGCAGCGTGCCGATGCAGACGCGGCCGCCACATTCAAGACGCAGCGACGCGAGCAGCTTTTGCAGCAATTGCAATTTTCCGAGAGACTCCCGCTCGTAGAGCTCGAAGCCGGCCTCGGCCGGCTGCGCCCCGAGCGCCATCAGTTCGGCCGCAAGCAGAAACGTACGGCGCGAAGTGGAGTTGAAACGAAACTGGCCGGTGTCGGTCAGGATGCCGACATAAAGCGCCTGCGCAGCAATGCGGTCCACCGGCAGGTGGTTGTCGAGGAAAAGCCCGGCCAGGATTTCGCAGGTGGCCGCCGAACCTACGTCCACGAAATTGTGACTGGCGTAGCCGGCGTTGGAAAGATGGTGATCGACGTTGGCAAAGGGCGCCGGAAATCGCGCCTGCAGTTTATCGCCGGCGCGCGCCCGGTCGGCGCAATCGACATAAATCGCCGTGTAATCGGACTCGGCAAGCGCGGCGGCGCGGTGGAAAACGAGGTCCTGCGTGAGAAATTTCATGCGCCGCGGCACAGGATCGGGATTGACGCAGATCGCATCGAGACCGAGCGCAGTGAACACGCGAACCAGCGCCACCTGCGCGCCGATGCAGTCACCGTCGGGTCGGGCATGGCCGATGACGGCGATTTTTTTGCCGGAAAGCGCAGGCAGGAGACGGCCGAACTTCGGCGAGAGACCGGGGTAAATTTTAGGCATCGGGATCCTTTTTCACCTCGATTTCGTCGAGCGCCTGCAGGACGCGCAGGCTGCGGACGGTGGAGCGGTCGAGCACGTATTCGAAACGCGGCAGGAATTTCAGCACGATGCGACGGGCCAGCTCTGCGCGCAGATCGGGGGCGATCCGGCGCAGCCACACCATTTTCTCCTCGGCCAGGGCATCCGTGCCGATCACCGAGACAAACACGCGGGCATCCCGCAGATCGGGAGCGACCCGCACCTCGGTCACCGTGAGGGCAACGGCCTCGGCCTGGTAGCGCTTGCGGAGAATGTCGCTGAGCTCGCGCTGGACCAGCTCGTTGATACGGAGCGTGCGGTTGCTCATGGTTTCAAAAGGTGATGGGCGGCGCAGGTTGGGCGGAGCCCGGGACAAATCTCACGCCGCCCGGCCAATTGCGCAATCCGCAATCGTCAGAGCGAGGCGCGGATTTTCTGGATCTCGAAGCACTCAATGACGTCGCCGGCCTGATAGCCGTTGAAGTCATCGAGCTTGATGCCGCACTCGAGGCCGGCGCGGACTTCGTTGGCGTCATCCTTGAAGCGCTTGAGCGTGCCAATCTTGCCTTCGTGCACAACTTCCTTGCCGCGGCGGAGGCGGGCGGAGGCGTTGCGGGTGATCTTGCCTTCGGTAACCAGGCAGCCGGCGACGAAGCCCTTGGCCAGCGGGAAGATCTGGCGGACCTCGGCGGCGCCCAGCTTCATTTCCTTGAGATCGGGGTCGAGCAGGTCGGCCATCATCTCGCGGATCTTGTCGCCGAGCTCGTAAATGATGTCGAAGGTCTCGATGCGCACGCCATGGTGCTTCGCCAGCGGGGTTACGCCGTTCTCCAGCTTGGTGCTGAACCCGACAATGACGGCGCCGGCGGCACTGGCCATGAGCACGTCGTTTTTCGTGACGAGACCGACGTCGGCCGAGACAATCTCGAGCTGGATCTTCGTCGTCTTAATGCCCTCGAGAACATCGCGCACCGCTTCAGCCGAGCCAAAGACATCGCTTTTGATGATGATCTTGAGCGTCTTGTGCTGCGTAGCGGCAATATTGGCGAAAAGCTGGTCGACGGAAATTTCCTTGGGCCCCGCGTCCACCGCCGCCGATTTCTTGAGCCGCTGCTCTTCCTCCTCGGCAAGCTTCTCGGCTTCGCGGGCGTTTTTGACGACCTTGAAAACAGCGCCGCTGTCGGGCGTGCCGCTCCAGCCGATGATGCGCGCGGGTGTGGAAGGCGGGGCTTCCTTGAGCGGACTGCCCTGATCGTCATACATCGCGCGGATTTTCGCCCAATGCGGGCCGCAGACGATGGCGTCGCCGACCTTGAGCGTGCCGGACTGGACGAGGACGGTGGCCAGAGGGCCGCGACCGACATCCACCTGTGACTCAATAATAGCACCGGTGGCCTCGGTTTTCGGATTGGCCTTGAGCTCCAGCACGTCGGCCTGAAGAAGGATCATCTCCAGCAGGTCATTGATGCCGGTGCCCTTGATGGCTGAAACCGGCACGGTGACCGTTTCCCCACCCCAATCTTCGGGTGCGATATTACGCTGCTGCATCTGCGCCTTCACCTGGTCGAGATTGGCTCCCTTGACGTCCATTTTGTTAACGGCAACGAGCAGGGTGACCGCAGCGGCCTGCGCATGCTTGAGGGCCTCGTCGGTCTGCGGCATGAAGCCGTCGTCGGCCGCAACCACGAGCACCGCGATGTCGGTGATGCTGGCACCGCGGGCACGCATCTTGTTGAAGGCGGCGTGGCCGGGAGTGTCGAGGAAAGTGATTTTTCGGCCGTTGAACTCGATCTGATAGGCGCCGATGTGCTGGGTGATGCCGCCGGCTTCGCCCGCGGCGACATTGGCCTTGCGGATGGCGTCGAGCAGGGAGGTTTTGCCGTGGTCAACGTGGCCGAGGATGCAGACCACCGGCGGACGGGGCACGAGATTGGCCGCTTCGTCGACCTCGGGGGCCTTTTGCTTTTCCTTCTCTTTCTCCTTGGCCGCCTGCTGCGACGCGGCGTCGCCGCGGTGCTTGATTTCAAGGAGGAAGCCGTGCTTCTCGGCGAGTTTGGCCGCGACGGCTTCGTCGAGGCTCTGCGTCATCGCCGCAAAGATGCCCATTTCCATGAGCTCGGAGATGAGCTTGAACGGCCGCAGACCAAGCGCGATGGCGAAATCGCGGACGATGACGGGCGGTTTGAGATGGATGGTCTTGACGTCGCCGTTCTGCGTGACGACCGGCACGGAGGGTGCGGCTGGCGTCGCAACGCGCACTGGCGTCGGGGACGGTGACGGAGAGGGGGAAGTTTTCGCGGCGGGAGCCTGCGGCGGAATCGGCGCAGGACGCGCAAGCGCGGGCGGCGGGGCGAATTTGATCGCCGGCGGCGATATCGATTCGGTCGCGCGAACCGGCGCAATCGGGCGCGGCGGGGCAACAGGTGACACGGGCCGGGCTGGAAGCACAGGGGGCTTGGCGGCAATGGCTCGGGCCGGTTCTTCCTTTTCCTTTTCGCGGCGGACATCCTCGGCCGACTTCACAAACGCGTCGGTGGGAACCTTGGTGGTGAATGTCTTCGGCGGCGACGGCGCAGTGATCACAGCGGAGGATGTGGCTTCGGCGACGGCGGCCTGCGCGGCCGGAGCAGGCGCCTCGGGTGCTGATGCTTTCCGGCCAAACTCCTGTTCAATGGCCTCCGCGGAAATGTTGTCGATCGTGCTGGAGACGCTTTTGACGTCAAAATGGCGCGATTTGAGCAGGGACAACAGCTCCTTGTTGTCCATGTTGATTTTTTTCGCCAGTTCGTGGATGCGGATACTCATTAATTAGCGGAGCGGTATGCGTGACAATTAAACACTGGCCTTGGTAACGCGGGAAAGAATGTCCTGCGCTTCGTCGGCGGTGAAGCCGGCGTCGACGAGATCGTTTTGCTCGACCCCGGCGAAAGCCGCGGGCGAATTGATGCCGATGGCGATGAGGCGTTCGGCGGTGGCGGAATCGAGCGCAAAGGTCTTGGTGAGCGAGGCCAGGGCATCCGCGCGCGGATCGATGGACGCAGTCTTGAACTCCTCGATCTCGAGACGCCAGCCGAGCAGGCGCGAAGTGAGACGGACGTTCTTGCCGCCCTTGCCGATGGCGATGGCAAGGTCATCCGTCGCGACCTTCACGAGAATACGATGATTTTTTTCATCGAAGACGATGTCGCGCGGCGCGGCGGGCTTGAGCGCCTCGATGACCATTTCCTTCGGGTCGGCATAATAGCGGATGATGTCGATCTTCTCGCCACCGAGTTCGCGCACGATGGTTTTCACGCGGGCACCGCGGGCGCCGACACAGGCGCCCACCGGATCGACCTTCGGGTCGGAGGTCGAGACGGCGATTTTCGTGCGATAGCCGGGTTCACGGGCAAAGGCCTCGATTTTCACCGTGCCGTCGGCGATCTCGGTGACTTCCAGCTCGAAGAGGCGGCGGACAAATTTCGGGCTGGCGCGCGTGAGAATGACTTCCGGGCCGCGCGGGCTCGATTCGATGGCAAGCAGCAGGCAGCGGATGCGCTCGCCGGGCTGGTATTCCTCGCCGGGCACCTGCTCCTTGCCGGGCAGCGTGGCCTCGGCCTTGCCCAGGTCGATGAAGAGGTCATTGCGCTCGCGGCGGCGGACGACGCCGCTGACGATGTCGCCGACCATGTCCTTGAAGTCGTCGTAGATGCGTTCCTTCTCGAACTGCCGCACCTTTTGCATGACGGCCTGGCGGGCGGTCTGCGCGGCAATGCGGCCGAGCGTCGAGGGGTCGATTTCCTTTTCGATGAATTCACCCAGCTGAATTCCGGGCTTCAGAGCCTGCGCCTTCTCCAGGTGGATCTCGGTCTTGGGATTGCTGATGGAATCCACCACCTTGAGCAACGACCAGGCGTTGAGCTGGCCGTTCTTCGGGTTGATCTCGATTTTCAGCTCCTGGCCGGAATTTACACCCTTGAGGGCCGCTGTTTTGAGGGCGTTGACGATCGCGGCGATCATGTCGGGACGACTGATCCCCTTCTCCTTCTCCATGTACTCGAGAACGGAAAGAATTTCGCTGCTCATGGCTGTTATATTAGTGGAAAAAAAAAGCGGGCGCGGAGCCCACTTCAGTAAAGTGAACGATGTTGAGTTGGTCAGAATAGCTCCCGGCGCCAAACCTTGTCAAGTCCTGCAGCCGTTTTGGCCGGCCGAGCTTTCCCGCGCAAGCAGCCAGCCGAGCAGACCTTGCGCAAACCCGTGACACGCCGGACGGGCGCGCCCGGTGAAAACCTCCAGCGCCCGCAATGTCTGCACCACATGCGGCGGCAGGTCGCCCGCCGGCCAATGAAACCACCGCGCGAAGAACGCCGCCTCATCCGTGCCGCGCGTCGCCAGCAGTGGCCAGAACCCATCGCAAACCAGATTGTCGAACCGTGTGCCGCCGATCGCGCCGTCACAAATCCCAGTGGCGAGCCGTTCGCGCAACTTGGCCAATCCATGCGCGCGGCGGAATTCCGCCGTGGACGCATCCGTGAGAGTCACGCCAGATGCCGGCAACGCCTGCGCGAACGCCTCCAGCCGGGCCGGCCAGTCGGGCCGGGCGCGCGTCCATGCCGCATACTGGCGCAGGCGCACCCGCGGGTGATTTGCCGGGCGCACACCTTGCACGCTCCAGCGTTCGCGTTCGGCGGCCAAGGCCTCATCGGCCAAGCCCTCCCCTCTTTCCTCCCAGGCCGGCAGCGGCCAGACCGCGGCGATCCGCAGCATCGGCGCGCGATTGAAACAGTAGCCCAGGATTTCCAGCGCCGCCTGATGACAGGCCTCCTTCCAGCCGAGCCGCTCCAGGCGTACGCGCGCAAAGCGCACTTTTTGCCGCCAGCGCATTTCCGCATGACGGCGCAGCAAGGCCTCGAGCTCAGCCGGCGCCAGCGGGCTGAGTTCCTCGATCGCCCGCGACGCCGGCCGGTTGGCCAGCGCCTCGACGACTTCGTCCGCGGCGAATTCCTCGAGGTCGTGATGCAGCAGCGGCAAAAGCGCGAGCACCGGAATCTGCCGGCCATCGCGCCCGCGTGAAAAAATTTCCACCGGTGGAAACAGGACGACGTGCAGCACGACGCCGTCGTAGGCCTCATCGGCGGCATGCGCATGCGCCACCCAGTCTTCCGCGTGCAAATGCACCTCGATATCGCCGGTCACTTCCGCGTCGCCCAGCCGGAGCCGCGCGTCCTTGAAATCAGGCCCGCCGAGCAGATTCCATCGGCCGGGATGCCGTATGTGCACCACGCGGCCGTCGGCGGTCACAGCACGCATCGCGTCAAAATCACCGCGCAGCCAGATCTTCTGCAGCAGCTTTTCCGGAAAGGAAAACGGCCCTTCGAGGCCCTGCATCTCGGCCACGGCCTCGACAAAAGGGGAAGCGTTGTTCGTGGATTTCTTCATGGACGGCGCCAATCGCGATCGTTGGCGCGGCGCAGGCCCGAGACTTGTCCCGCCTGTCGCGCGGCGGCGCGGTCGCACCACGCGCGCAGGTCTTCGGGCGAACACCACGCAGCACCGAGGGCGGCAATGGTTTGCTGCTCGGCCCGGTCGGCGGTGGCCACCGTGCAGGTGGCGGGATCGGCTGCGCGGCCGACCAGCTGCTCGATGACGTCGTCGGCGGTGAGGTCAACCGGCGTGAAAATATGCGCGAAGGTCGCATGCCCGCCGGGCTGCTCGACCGTGAGCTCGGGGCCGCGTCCGTCAAACACGAGCGTCACGCGCCAGCCCTCGGTGTCATGCAGCACGCGCAGGGTTTGCGAAAGCTGCCCACGGGCGGCGTCCTTGTCCCGCGCAGCGAGCGCATTCAGGTCCGGCCACGCGCGCAGGACATTAGCGCCATCGACGAGCAAGTGTTTTTCAAAAGCCACGGCGCGGAGCCTGCCCCGCGGGTGAAAGCCCGACAAGCCCGGCGTCGCGATGACCGCACTTTTTTCAGACAGCTTTCGGGCGGCTCATTCGCCCCATGGCACGGCCCTACGTACTACACCCCATTATGACTACACCCCATCGTAGCCCCGGCCAAAGACGCCTATTCTGCCCGGCTTAACTCAAATCGATCATACTTTGTCCGCACGAGCCGGCTCAGAAAAGAAGACCCAATGAAAAATTACCGCACATTACTCTCGTCGACCCTCTTGGCCTTGACGGTTTTCGCTGGCCTCCCAGCCCGAGCCGACAACATGGCATCAATCGCCATCGCCCCCACCACTGGGGTGGTCACCCTCGTTCCGCGCTGGGCCATCGGCGGCAGTCTCGCCGGATTCCATTTCATGGCGCAGGATTTGTCGCTGGGCGGAGGCGCCAACCAATTCTACTCGATCAAGAGCACCGCCATTCCCGCCGGTGGCGATATCGCCGCCTTCACCCGCTATATCGCGGCGTCCGGCGCTGCGACCAATCATGCGGACATCGGCAGCAAGCTCACCCCGAATTTCTACTCGGCCCTGACTTCGGCCGATCCCGACGTCGGTTACGGCCCGGTTAACCTGTATTTCATCCACCACAAGTCGTCTGGGGATTACTTCACGGTAATCGTGCCCAGTTCCGGGACCGCTTCGGCTGTCACTGATTTGAAGCCCATGTCCGGGCCGGGCGGCCCGGCTACGCTGGGTACAGGCGGCTACTTTGGCCTGACCTTCGCCGCTTCCAATCTGGGCTATGGTCTCGACTTTTTCTACTATCTTCGCACCGACCCCGCGACCGGATTCACTAATTTTGGCACGCTTGATCCCGCTTTGCTCGGGACTTCGGCCGATAAATTCAGTTTGGGCACGGGCGGACATAACGCCCTAGAATACACCGGCTCCGATGTCGGCTTCGGAGTGAACAAAATGTATTACCTCCGGCTGGACCCGGTCACCAGTTTCACGATTCTCGGGACCTTGGATCCGGGAACGGGACAGGCCTCGGATATCGCCAACCTCGGCAGTGTCTATTCGACGCTAACCTTCGTTCCCGGCGACGTGGGATTTGGCACTAGCCAATTCTACACGACCGGCCCGGTCAACACGACGTGGCAATCAGTCAGCTTTGCCGCCATCGCAAACCGGCTGCTCAGCGACGGTTCGTTCACAGTCAGCCCGTCGGCCAGCTCCAGCTTGCCGATCACGCTCACCGTCGTGAGCGGTTCAACCGGGTCGGCTACGATCAGCGGTCCGGTGAGCGGCGTCTTCACCGTCACACCCACAGCGGGAGGCGTCATCACCCTGCAAGCGTCGCAGGCCGGCCAGGCCGCTCCCACCGCTTACGAATTTAACATGCTGCGGCAGAGTTTCACGGTTTCCGTAACCGCCACGCCGACGTTCACTCCGATGGCGGGAACATACACCGGTGCGCAGTCGGTGAGCATTGCGACCGCGACCAGCGGCGCCTCCATCCGTTACACCACCGATGGCAGCACCCCGAGTGAAACCATCGGTACGGTTTATGTCAGTGCCCTGACGGTCAGCGCGACCACGACGCTCAAAGCCATCGCCTACAAGACCGGCCTGGCCGACAGCACGGTGGCAAGCGCCGTCTATATCATTAACACGGTAGGAGCGGTCTCAGCACCTGATTTCAGCCCGGCCGGCGGTACGTTTACCACCGCGCAATCGGTGATCATCACCTCAAGCACCAGCGGCGCCTCCATCCGTTACACCACCGATGGCAGCACCCCGAGTTCGACCCTTGGCACAATCTATTTCGGTCCCGTGTCGATCAGTGCCACCACGACGTTTAAGGCCATCGCCTACAAAACCGCGCTGACCGACAGCGCCGTCACGAGCGGCGCCTTCATCGAGGTGCCTGTCGCTCCGGTGAATCCCGGTGTCCTGAGCGATCAGCCGGTCACGATCGGCCACACCGCGACTCTCGTCGCCTCGGTCACGGGCAATCCCCCTCCTTCCATCCAGTGGCAGGTTTCGACCGATGGCGGCACGACCTGGATCAATCTGAGCAACAACAGCTCCTATAGCGGAGTCACGACCAGCACCCTGGTCATCACGGGCAGCGCAGCCCTCAACGGCAATAAATACCGCTATGTTGCGACCAATGGCAGCGGCTCGGTTGCCAGCAACGCCTTTACCCTGAGCGTCGTCGCAGCCCAGTTCCCGTCCCCGACCTGCATCGTGGTTGACTCCACCGGCAACCTCTACGTCGGCGACTCCACCAGCAACACGATCCAAAAAATCACCACGGCCAATGTTGTGAGCACGTTCGCTGGTTCAGCCGGCCTGGCCGGCTCGACTGACGCCACGGGCACGAGCGCCCTTTTCCGCCAGCCCGGCGGCATCACCATTGATTCCGCCGGCAACCTCTACGTGGCCGACACGGCTAATTTCTCCATCCGCAAGATCACTCCGTCCGGGGTGGTCACGACCCTTGCTGGCTCCGCTTCCAACCCGAGCTATAAGGATGGAACGGGCACCGCCGCCTGGTTCAACACACCCATCGGCATTTCCATCGATTCCGCCGGCAACCTTTACGTCGCTGATTCGGCCAATGATGTCATTCGCAAGATCACCACTCCGGCCGGAGTCGTTACCACCTTTGTCGGCACAGCCAACGCGACCGGTACAATCGACGGAACCGGCATCGTCGCCATGTTCAACACCCCCGCGGGTGTGATAGTGGACAGCGCCGGCAATACCTATGTAGCCGACACCAACAACGACACGTTGCGCAAAGTCACGACCGGTGGCGTGGTCGGCACTCTCGCCGGCCTGGCGCAGACCACCGGCTCGAGCAACGGCTTTGACAACAGCGCCCTCTTCAACCTTCCAACCGGCCTGGCCGTCGATACCGCTGGCAATATCTACATGGCGGATACGGCCAATTCGACCATCCGCAAGATCACCCCCGCGGGTGTCGTCAGCACCCTGGCCGGTTTGGCCGGCATCGCCGGCCTGCAGGACGGCACGGGCAGCGGCGCGTTGTTCAATCAGCCGAAAGATCTGACCGTGGACAGCTCTGGCAACGTCTATGTCGCCGACACCGGCAATGCCTCCATCCGCAAGATCACTCCCGCCGGTGTCGTCACCACCCTTGTTGTCTCGGTCGCACCCGGAAGCACGACTCCCACGGCGCCCGCCCCGGCCCCCGCCAGCAGCGGCGGCGGTGGCGCATTTGACACCTGGTTTATCCCGGCCCTCGCGGCCCTCGCCTTTGCACGCCGGCGTTTCCGCAAGAAATGACCAAGCGGGGATTATAACTCCCGAAATACTGAGCCCACTCTCGCGAGTGGGCTTTTTTCCGTTCAAATCATGCCAGGCCTAGACTTGGCGAAACTTGCTTCCCCTCGAGCAACTGTCTCTTGGCGTGGCTGAACCGTGAGCGGGGTTGCCTCACTTTTCACCAGCCCTCACGCAGAGCCGGCTCCGCGTGAGAAAGCTCGACAAGCCCCGCGTTTCGCGAAGTTTTATGGGCCGATTGGAGAGGTGGCAGAGTGGTCTATCGCGGCGGTCTTGAAAACCGCTGAACCGCAAGGTTCCGGGGGTTCGAATCCCTCCCTCTCCGCCATTTTCCTCCTCTGAGGGGGAAAAACCCGAAGCTAGGTTGCCCAGTTGACGGGGCAACCTAAGCATGACCCACGAAAATCTGTTCTCCGTCAGCCGGTTTAAAAACCGGAATGGCGTATTCTCATGGCGGGTTGATGGCCGCCTCCACGGCGTCCGCATCCGCCGCAACTTCAAGACCAAAGAAGAGGCAGCAGCCGAGAAATCCGCCCTTGAATTGAAAGCCATGCAGACCACTTCCGGACTGCAAACCATAACCACATTTCTCGTCACTAATCAGGTGCGGGAAGCCGAGGCGTTGTTCCGCCGGGTGACGGGTCTGTCGCACCCGCTTTCGTTTTACGTGGAGTTCGCCCTGGCGAACTACCGCGAGCCGGTGACACAAAAGCTCCTTACAGAAGCGGTCACGGAATACGTTGCCACCAAGCAGCACGAACACGAACAGGATTTGCTTTCCGAGCCGCACCTGACGCGCATGAAGCGCGACCTAAAACGGCTGGAAAAGCACTTCCCTGGTGCAACGGTCGCGGAGCTGACCGGAGCGCGGCTGGTGGGCTATTTTGAGGCGCGCAAGGCGGCGCTCAAGACCTACAACAACCGGCGTGGCATCGTCTCGACCTTCCTCAAGTTTGCACTGCAACGCGATTGGATGACGGACAATCCGCTCGCGAAAATCCCGCCGCGCCGGATTCGCCGTCGTCGCGGAGGAGCGGTGACGTTCTCGGCAGCGCAAGCCAAAGAACTCATGGCGTTTGTCGAACAGCACTACCCCACCGCCGTGCCGTTCTTTGCGCTCTGTCTGTTTGCAGGCATCCGGCCTTGCCTCCGCACGGGTGAAATCCTCCGGCTTCAGCCAGCGCACATTAAACTCGATGCCAGCATGATTCGCATCGATGCCGAGGTTTCAAAGGTGCGCGAGCCCCGCAACGTCACGATCCAGCCAAACTTAGCGGCCTGGCTGCGAGCCTATCCATTGAAGAAATTCCCGATCATTCCGACGAACCTCCAGCATATCCGTGAGAAGGTGGCGCAAAAATTCCCCCTCTCGCACGACGTGATGCGGCACACGTTCATTTCAATGTTCGTGGCGAAATTCCGCTCGCTGGGCGAGGCGGCGTTGCAAGCAGGCAATTCCGAAAGCATCATCCGCAAGCATTACCTCGACCTGAAAAACACCGAGGAAGCCGAGGAATTTTTCGGCATCATGCCCAAGCTCGTCGATGGCTCCGCAACGGAGGCCGTCATTTTTCCGATGGCGTCTCCCGAGCTACGCATCGCGGTTTGACCGCTCCCGTTGACGTGCAACGAGGGGCATGGAAGCACCATTATCTCAACCCAGTGAAAACAGACTCACGGACATCATCGGCCTTCGCCTGTGCGGGATATTCCCGACAGGCAAGGAGCCGTCGATTCGCACGCTGCGGCAATGGACGAAACTCCGGCGCATCCCGCATCATCGCGTGGGACATTTCGTTTATTACGACCCCGCTGAGATTGCCGTCCATATCCGTACAAAACTGAAGGTCCCGGCGCGGGGCTGACCCTCGCTCACCGTAATCGCGCCGCGCTGGCTTCACCGCCAGCGCGGCGTTTTCTTTTAAACGTTTCCCAATTTGAATCCGAGAGCTTGGGGCCACGCGGCGCGGGTGTTTCGACATTGGCAACACGCGTTGCCGAATAACCCCCGCACTCCGGTACGGAGCGCCGGGGCTATTTTGAAATCACGACAGCGGGTAAGGTGGCGGTGTAACCAAATCCACCTATGAAAAACAATAATGATACCTTCTTCGTCGAAGCCCTTGACCCGCGCCACGAAGCCCGTGCCCTCACCCTCGAAGTCGTCTGCCGCCTCCTCCTTTGGATGGCTGATGCCCCGACTATCGAAGATCGTGGGCTGCGCGCCTCGGCAGCCCTTTACTGCGTCCGGCCCGACCTGATCGACGGTGACACACTGGCGAAAATTGGCGACGTGTCCGGTCGCACCAAGCAGCACATGCACAAGCTGGTGGACAGCTTCCGCCACGACACTGGCTTTGCGTCATGAAATCGCCTGCCAGCGTATCGCCAGCGCACGAAATCAACCGACTGCACGAGGAGGTTGCCCGGCAGACGGACAACTCCCGGAAATGCCTCCACGCCGCGCTGATGGCGGCGTGGCAGGCTGGCCAGTTGTTGCTTGCCGAGCAGAAACGCGTTCGCCGCACGATGGGCGGAGCCTGGGGGCACTGGCTGGAGGAGAAGTTTTGTGGATCGCGGCGCACGGCGCAGAATTACATGCGGCTGGCAGAGACCGTCCCCGACGTGTCGGCCTTCCAGGGCCTGAGCCTCCGGCAGGTCTATTTACGCCTCGGTATCGCGACCGAGCCGAAATCGCGGGCGGAATCTGCACGGGTGGAGAAATTGCCCCCGCATATCCGGCTCGCCAGCAAGCTCCTCGTTGCCCTCAAGACGCGAAACGACGCCCCGACCAGCACACCGGAGCAGTGGGTCTTGCTCCAGCAAGACCTGCGGGCGCTTTACGATCAGCTCCGTTGCATCTTCGAGGCTGGCCCAGCGGCAACGACTCCGCTTAACTCTGTTCGTCCGGTGGTTTCCACCAAGTAACAGTCATGAATCCCCGCGTAGCAAACGACGAATCCCTGTTCCGCCGGCTGGCCGAAAATAACGATGAAAGCGCCACAGTAGCGATGCTCACCCAGCTTTGCCGGGAGTCGCCAGAATTGCGCCATTGGTTGTGGGAAGACTTTGCCCGCGACGCGGAAGTGCGAACCAAGTTTGCCCGGATCGTGGATAGTGCTGGCTCTGCGCCAGCCGGCGCATTTTCGGAGCTGACCAACGACGCCGGCTCCTGGCGGAAGGAGCGACGCAAACTGCGAGAGCAAACACCTGCGGCGCTTTACGGCGGGCTGACGTGGAAAGAGATCATGAAACTCATCCGGCAGCATCAAGCGGGCACGATTGATATTGGCGTTTTTGTTTTAGCGCATGATTGGCGAAAAGCCGGGAAGGCATCACCGCTCCTGAAGTGGGCCGGCGCCGAGTTTTTGGAGTTGGTCATTCCGTCCGGGAGAAGACGGTTGCTCCAACATCTGAACAAAACCCTGACTTTTCTTAAGAGCTACGAAAACAAAGCTAAGCGGCGCGCGGCGCTTGGTCATGCCGACCGATGGAAACTGCACGTTTTATTCTACATCCTTCAGCATCCCCGCGAATCCTATCGCACCCGCGAGTTGCGGGCACACCTTGCCACCGTCGGATTACAAATCAGTGCAAAGGAAACGCAGCGGTTCTGCGCCCGTCATGGCATCCGGCGGGACATGAGCGCGGGCCGTCCCCGCACCGCCCAAAATCCGCGTCTTGGCCAATAGCTAGCTTGCAATACCCCGGCTATTCTTGGATTCCAAGCAACCGGAGCACTGGCACCTTAAGTGCCTTGGCGATGGCTATGGCCTCATAATCGAAAACCGGGCGGTGGCCGGCCTCGATCTTCGCAACCTGGGATCGCGTAAGCACAATGCCGTGCTTCGCCACCCGCCCGCACAGGTCTTCTTGGGAAATCTTTGGTTTGGCGGCCTTCCGTAGTTGGCGGATATGCCTTCCGACAATGTTTCGAGGGCGTGGAGGTTTGTCGCGTTTCAAAATGTGCCCCAAGGGCACATTGACTTAACTCAAAAAACGCTCTCCTGTGGTGCTTGTAGGGCACACTTTGAAAGAATGAAGCTGAAATGAGCCAAGCCGAGCCGGCGAAAGCAAAATGGATTCTGGTCATCGACGATCAACCGATGATCCGTGACATCCTAGAGCGATTTCTGCAAATGGACGGCTACTTTGTCTCGACTGCGGCAGGCGCGGCGGAAGGGATGGACAGGGCGCGTTCGCTGCCCATTGACCTTGTCGTACTTGATTTGGATTTGCCGTGGTCGAGCGGCCTGACAGCCCGTGCCGAGTTGAGAAGCGACCCGGCTCTAGCGCATTTGCCGCTGCTTCTCATCAGTTCGCGGCTGTCTAAGCGTGATCTCCAGAAAATGGCTACGGCTGGCGTGGATGGCTTTCTGACCATGCCCTTTTCTCTCGCGGAGGTGCGTGAGACTGTCAGCCGTCTGCTCGGGCCGGCGGGTGAGCTGGTATCGCCAGCTTGAACCTTCGTCCGGGGGCTGGGGTCGCAATAGACCCCAGACAGGCCCGCCACCGACTCGACGCCGGACGGGCCGCAGCAAAGCGCCGAAAGCGGCGCGCGAAGCTCCGGCGACTCCAACCAAATCAAGCTTACTCCACCTCGCGCCCTTTATCAGCCACATTGAGCATCGTGTCAGCTATGGCTGAGAAGCCATCAGGAGCATGTCCAGCCCATTTCAGTTTCCTTGCCTTAGGTCATGGTTCCTACCCGCAACAATCAATGCATTGATCCAAGCAGACGGAAATGAGATTGCCGCATTATAGCACACGATAAGGAGGAAGACCGTTATCGTAGCGATTACATCCACTCGATTGCAGCCATCGATGCGACCCATTCCATATCTCATAATAACGCCCCATGCATTGGTGTTGCCCATAAGCCAAGTGATGATGGAAAGACAGATCGTCCCCCAAACTGCCCGGACATTCTTATAGTATAATTCCGAATCATTAAGGCAAATTTTGGCTGCGCACAGATCGTTTTTGTAGGAAGCCAAAAAAAGCGCGAATGCGACGGCTTTCATATCAGGTCTCCTCCTTCCGGGCGTGGATCTCACTCCCAGGTACCACCAGCTCAAAATCCCAAATGTCCATGCAAGTATTGGAACAATGTCGGCAATGGGACGAAATCCGGCGGGAACTAAGGAAATCATCAAATGCCAGATGCTAAAACCTGCGACCAGTGAAAATAAGGCCGAGATGACGAATGAGGAAATTGAATGCCTCTTTGTCCAACTCGACATGCGCTCCAACCAGGAATCCTGAGCCGACTGGCCCTCTTCGATTCCTGCACTGGTTATGCGGGATGCCTCAATAAATGATTTGAGCGCTTTTTTAGTTTCAGGAGGAGCGGGGAAAAAGAGAATGTTGAACATGGTATTTCTACCTTTTGCAAACAGCCCTGCTGGCCTCAATTCAATTGAGCGAGCAACGAACACCTTACCCCGTTTCGACCGTGCTTGTCCTCGTGCGGATTACCTGTAACGTCAAACGCACTCTCACATTTATTATGACTACCATCGCCAACTGCCCCAACGTGAATGAGGCGATGCGTCTCCAGATGCTTTTGCAGTCAGCCGGCATTCCGTCATTTATCCCCGACGAGAATATGGCTGCGGTTGCACCGTTTCATTTTTTCACGAGCAGCGGCGTCCGCGTGCAAGTCGACGACGAGCACGCTGTAGAGGCGCAAAAGATTATTAAAGAAGAGAAACAGAGTTCGTGAACTCGAATCTGTCGCCAGACCCAAGCCGGATAGGCTGAAGTCGTTTTCACCAAGCTTGTCGTCACGTGGGTCACTTCTAACGTCTAGGCGAAGAACAGGGCCAGAATGGCAAAAAGAAAATTCAAGTCACCTGAACGGATCGACTGGAAACTCGTTACAGCCTGTCGAAAAAAAGGAGAGACGTGGAAAGAAATTTCCGCCCGCATAGGGATGAGCCATCATTCGCTGCGCAACCGGGCTTCTCAGTTAGGTAAAACTGAGTTGCTTGGTGGAAGACGAGGCAGACGTTTTAAGGCCGACTGGTCTTTGATCGCCAAGTTGTACAAGCAAGGGAAGCCTTTGGGTTTAATCGCCGCAAGAGTTGGTCTCACCAGCGGTCATTCGTTGAGCGCCAATCTTTCGGTACGACGCAAGGATGGACGGTGGAAGCTTCCTAAAATGCGCCAAAAGCGGCCTGCCACCTCGTGATAACGAGTCGCCCTTCGGCACTCGCTTCGTGCGGCTTCTTCAGATGAGTCCGGCACTTCTGAAGCTATGAAATCCAAGTCCAGCCGGATCATCTTCCTTTGTGCCGATGATGATGTGATCGAGTAATTCGATGTCCATTGTCCTTCCCGCGTCTCGGAGCTGGCGGGTAATCGCAATATCGGCGCTGCTCGGTCCCGGATGCCCGCTGGGATGATTGTGGACGCAGACGATAGCCGTGGCCGATGCCAGCACCGCAACGCGAAACACCTCCCTGGGATGAGCCAATGCGGCGGTCGCGGTTCCGAGGGTGATCCGCGAGCGGCAGAGTGGCCGGTTTTTGCGGTTCAGGCAGACCACGTAGAACATTTCCGCCACGGGAGCTTCGTCGAATGCACCTTGCATGTATTCGACAATTTTTTCTGGTCGATCGAGAGCGGCCTCCTGGCCGACTCGCACCAAGTGATATTTAATCGAGGCTTCGTAAACCTGCATGTTGAACGCGAAATCGCGCCGCGCCCGGTTCCGGCAACGTGCCGGGATATTCGGTTCAGCCCGATCTCGCGCCCCGCGCTCACGCCAAGGCAAAGCGCAACCGGGCCGATGTCCGGTCGCGCGGGGTGGAGGCGAGGAACGAGCACAACCTTGCCGGCGTGATATGATGGGGCGGACAGAGGGCAGGCCCCCAACAAATCCGCGGCTGCGTCGTTAAGGATGCGCCAGGCGCTCCGGTTGACGCCCCTCCATGGGTGACATGCAAACAGAAGCAATCATCAACACCCTGCTGTCGGCAGCCCGTTTCCTGAAAAAGCCGATTCAGGATGTCGCCACGCAATCGCTCAAGGACGCCTACCAGACGACCAGGGGTTATCTGCAAAAGAAATTCGGCGCGGGCTCGGAAGCCACCGCTGCCCTCGACCTCGCCACCGACAAGCCGGAGTCGGAGGCACGAAAGGCGGTGCTCATTGAAGAGACGGCCTCGGCAGAACTGGAAGCGGATGCAGAGCTGGACTGCTTGATCAAACGACTGGCAGCGCTACTGCCGGTACGGGCTGGGGCGGTCCGGCAGAACGTGCACATCGGCGGGCGGGGCAATCATGTGCTAGTGGCCGGGCGCGACATCGTGACCACGGCGAAACACGTTCAACGCAGCGCGATCACGCCGGATGAACGCCATATCCCGGTTGAGCAACGGAAGAAAATCGGCGTGGTCATGACCGGCCTGGCCGAAAGGTTGGCCGATGAAGACGGGAAACCGAATTTTGCCGCTGTGCACCGGATGCTCCAGCATCGTTTCAACGTCGCCTCCTACCTTTTGATTCGGCGGGAAAAACACGAAGCTGTCTTGGCCTTTTTAAGGCAGCAGTGCGCGGTCAATCGGTCGCGCCTGTACCGCCGCAATCCAATTGCGTACCAAAACGATTTCTTTCGTTCCATTCATGCCCGGCGTGAAAAGCTGGGCTGGGACAAGCCGCAGCTCCATCAATTTGCTTTGGAAAAGCTCGGGCTTAAGAAGCCGATTACTTCGCTCAAAGCTCTCGGGCCAATCCAGCTGAAATCGCTGGCAGAATTCATGCAGCGGCAGGTTGCCAGCATGACGAGGTAAGATCTCCGCTTAACGCGTTCTGTCGCTATTTTCCGCGCCATGGGCTGGCTCGCTTATGCGAGTCCAAAAAGCCCCGCACTGAGTCTCGGGACGAGAGGAGCCAGGGAACGCCGGAGCCGCAGCGTGCCGCCGAGTGGGCCGCGCAGGCGGTCGGCGACCCGCAGCGACGAACGCGCCCGAGTCTCGGTGCGCGTGGCCGGTGGCACCGCTCCATCACGAGGGCGCGCCGATTAAGCGCAGCGCGGCGCGCCTTCGTGAAGCGTCGGAAATAGGGTCGGGGCGGCCTGCGCCGCCAACCCTATTTCGGTGCGCTAGGCGCACGCCGGTTGACACACCCACTTGGGTGAAAGGCAGCGTCACTTACGCAATTCCTAACCTTACCGTTTCGGTAAGGGGAAGGGCGTCCCCCTGAGAGAAAACACAGGTGTGTTTTGTAAGTGATAGCCGCGAAGTCGGATTTTTCACTGATGCTGAGTCCAAAAACACAACTGAATTTGAAGAGCGCGAAAGAATACTTTCGTGAGCATTTGTGCGTGGGCGATTATTATGCAGAGGGTCATAAAGTGATGGGTGAATGGTTCGGAATGGGTGCTGAAAAGCTGGGACTAAAAGGCACGGTCAATGAAGCCGAGTTTCTGGCGTTATGCGAAGGGTTGAACCCGGCGACGGGCCAGCGATTGACGGCGAGGAAAAATTCCAGCCGCCGGGAAGAGGGAAAGACCGTGGCGAATCGCCGCGTCTTTTATGACTTCACGATCAGTCCGCCCAAGAGCGTGTCCGTGGTCGCGCTTTTGCATGATGTCCGTATTTTGGAGCTGCACAACCGAGCTGTTCAGCACGCCATGTGTGAGCTGGAAAAATTCGCTGAAACGCGGGTGCGCAAGTGCGGCCAAAACGGGGAGCGGGTGACGGGGAACCTCATCGGTGCGGCGTTCCAGCACGACACCAGCCGGGAACTCGACCCGCACCTGCACACGCATTGCGTGGTGCTCAACGCCACGTTTGACCCGGTGGAAACCCGTTGGAAGGCGCTGGGCGCGCATGGCATGTATCGCGCCCAAAAGTTTGTCGAAAACTGCTACTACCATGAATTGTCCAGGGGCCTCCGGTCGCTCGGTTACGAAATCGAGAACCATGCGCGTGGCTTTGAAATAAAAAATGTCCCGGCCAGCGTCATCGCCCTTTTTTCAAAACGGCATCAACAAATCGACGCGGAAACACAAAAGCAGGTCGAACGTGGAAAATTGCGGGGCAACCTCAAAGACCTGCGCGAGCAGGTCGCACACGATAAGCGGAAGCGGAAAATGAAGGATTCCACGGCCAGCCAGTTGCGGCCGTCTTGGGCCAAGCAACTGACGAAAGTTGAGCAAACGGCCTTAAATACTTTGCGGGCGGTTTCTCCGCGACAGGTCGCCAAGGCAGATATGTCCGGCATCGTTGCGTGGGCAGATGAGCACCTTTTTGAACGCCGGTCGGTTGTGAACGAGTATGAGTTGATGTCGGCGGCGCTAGCGCGCGGTCGGGGGGAGGCTTTCGACCTCGCTGCCTTGCGCGAGGCAATTGAAAAACGCGGCTATGTCCGCGAAGATGGCACGCACAAGCTGACCTCGCGCGAAGTGCTCCGCTGGGAGCTGGGAGTCGTGGTAGCAGCCCGTGATGGACGGCACAAGCATGCACCGCTCAACCCCGATTATCAGCCCCCTCCTGCCCTGTCGGTGGAACAGGCTGTGGCGGTGAAGCAGATTCTTGGAAGCCGTGATTTCATCACGTTGTTTCGCGGCGGGGCCGGCACAGGCAAGAGTTTTGCGCTCAAGGAGGTCGAGCGCGGCTTGGTTGCGGCCAGCCGTCCGGTCGTGGTGCTGGCCCCGCAACGCCAGCAGGTGCAGGATCTACAGGCCGATGGCCTGCCGGCGGAAACCCTCGCCCGGTTTCTGGAAATGAAGCATCTCCCGCGTGATGCGGTCGTCATCGTCGATGAGGCAGGCCAGATCGGTGCGCGGCAGCTCGGCCAGTTGATTCGGCTGGTACAGACCGCCCAAGGCCGGCTCATCCTGTCCGGCGACACCCGCCAGCATGGGGCCGTGCAGGCTTCGGACGCGCTGCGCTCCATTGAAAGGTTCAGCGGTTTGAAGGCGGCGGTGTTGCGGGAAATTCGGCGGCAAGACCCCGCACGGGCAAAGTCAGCGGAAGAACGTGCGTTCGTGGCGGCCTACCGCGATGCGGTAAAAGCGGCGGCTTCCGGGCGTATCGCCGAATCTATTGATTGCTTGGATCGGCTCGGCTGCATCCGTGAGGTCGCACCTGATAAGCGTCGCATCATGCTGGCTCGGGAATACCTCGCCAGCCTTGACCGTCGTGAACGGCCGCTCGTCGTGGCCCAGACATGGAACGAGGTGAACGGCGTGAACGAAGCGATCCGGGCGGAACTCCAGGCCAGCGGACGAATCGGCCCCGGCGTCAAATTGAAGACCTACCACGCGGTTGATCTTGGTGAGGCGCAAAAACGAGATGCGCGGTTTTATCAACCGGGCCAGTTCGCCTATGTGCTGAAACGCTACGGTCGTTTTCAGAAAGGCGATCTCTGCCTCATTGATGGGACCAATAAACGCGGCTTGGTGCTCATCAAGGATGGCCGGCGCTCGACCATGAGTTATCGCTATACCGACCGGGTGGTCATTGCAGCCGAGAAAGAAACCGAGGTGGCACCCAGCGACCGCCTGCAACTGAAATTCAACGGCAAATCCAAGGAGGGGCACGCCATCGCCAACGGCGAACTCGTGACGGTGCGCGGGATCGGCACTGACGGCTCCGTGACGGTTGAAGATGACCGTCTAACCATGAAGACGCTTTCGCCGCAGCAACGGCTGTTCAATCGGGGCTATGCGGTCACGTCGTATGCCTCGCAGGGCAAAACCGTTGACACAGTGCTGGTCGCGGATGCGGGCCTCCCTGCGGCGACGAATCGCAATCAATGGTATGTGGCCATTTCGCGCGGGCGAAAGCGGGCCATTGTTTTTACAGAGGATAAGGCCGAGCTTCGCGCCAGCATCGAGCGAAGCGGCGACCGCGACCTGGCCTTGGAAATGAAACTGTCCACACCAAAGGAATCCCCTCGGCGCGGACTACGGGAACGTTTGCCAGCCTGGACGCGCCGGACAAGGGCTGCAACGGAGCGGGTGCGTTTGCATGAGGAAGCCATGCGGATCACCGCCCGCAATGCCGAGCGTCCCAAAATCTCCCTATGAGCACATTACGAGAAGCAGTCCAACAGCGCCGGGCGGCAGAATTGCCGCCCACCCGATCGTGCGAACCCGCGAAAGAAGCGGTCCGCGCGATGTGGATTCATTCATGGAGCGGTGAACAATGGGTATTGCCGTGGGCACACTTTATCTCCGCGTGTCATCAGGGCTCCGGCAATGACGAGCAACTGGTACTCACCTTTGCCCAACATGAAGTCATTTTACAGGGTGCTCGCCTTGCTTTGCTCGTGCCCGCAATCGCCAGTTTCCATCTCGATTGCTTGCGCGACATGCCGGACAATTTTCGTGCGCAGGCGGACAAAAATGAACCGTTCATCAGTCGCGTCTCCGTACGAGCCCTGACGGATTTGACCGAAAACGACGCGGAAACGTCCTGAAAAAAGCCGAGTTCGTCCAAGAATTTTCCGTGGGCCTTTGGGCATACTGTTGGAGCGTGTGACCCTGTTCCTAAATCTGATTCTTGCTGTTAGCAGTGCGGGTGCGGCTGTGGCCCTTTGGGCGCAGGCCGGCCCCGGTCGCATGATCGCGTTTGCTTTCGGCCTGCTCTCGCTCTGGCAGCTTCATTCTGCCGTGACCCGACGCACGCGCCCGCCTTTGCTGGTCATTCTCCGGCTGGGTGGTTTCTCCTGGGACATCTATAGCTTTTGCCGGGGTTGGCTCATCACCGGACAGGTCGGTTCGGGCAAGACCGTGGGCGCAATCAACACAATGCTTTGGCAGGTCTCGAAAAATTGCCCGACCTGGGGTGGCGTTTGTGTCGATGACAAGGGACTGTATTGGGATACGCTTTCGTCGATGCTTGGAAGCTTGGGCCGTGCGTCTGACCTTATCCTGCTGCAAGTGAGGCCGGAGAACGCCAGCCCCGGTTGGCAGCCTGCACATCAGTTCAATTTTCTGGACAACCCCCACCTGCCGTATTCAGCCAAGGCAAAGATTGTCTGCGATGTGGCCGCCTCACTCGGGCAACGCACTGATCAAAGTTTTTTCCGTATGCAGGCGCAATTGCAGATGGAATTTGTGTTCAAGGCGCTGCACTGCGCCGGCCTGCCGCTGACTTTGGCGACCACTTATGAATTTCTTTCGTCGGACAGCCTGCTCCGTGAAATTGTGGAAATGCTCGGAGAAAAGAATACGCCGGAGGCGCAGTTGCTCGTGGATCATTTTCAGGAGAAATTTTTGGCTCAGCCTGCGGAGCAATTGGGCGGTGTCAGGACGACGGTGGAGAATTACCTGAAGCATTTTACGGAGCCGGACATCGCCGAGGTTTTCTGCCCGGAGAAATCGACCTTCAATTTCGATGAAATCGACCGGGGCAAGATTATCTGCGTCTCCATGCCGCAGCGTTATCCCGTTGAACGCCGCTACATCAACACGCTGCTCAAGCTGATGTTTTACTCCCATGCTCTGCGGCGTTTTGACAAGCCCGCTGCCGAACGTGCTCAGGACAATCTTGTCATCCTTTGGGCGGATGAAGCGCAGAAGATCGTCACGGCGAGCGACGACGGGATGAGCGATTACAACGTGGTGGATGTGCTGCGCGAAGCGCGTGCGACGGTCGTGGCGGCAACGCAATCCTATGCCTCGCTTATCCCACCGATGGGTGATGAACGAAAGGCCAAGGTCTTTATCGCGAACATGGCGAACCGGGTCACTTTTTGCGCGGCAGATGAGGATTCCGCGAAGATCGCCGCTGACACGTTGGGCAAGCGCAAGGCAAAGCGTCGCACGGTGGGATATGCAGGTGGGAAGCGGTCCTCCTCGGTTACGGATGAGGACAAATATCACCTCGAGCCGCATGAATTGCGTCGCCTGCGAAAATTCGAGGCGGTGGTGCAGCACTGCGATTTTGGTTTTCGCAAAGTGAAGATTCCGCCGCTTGGTACCGATGGCCAGGTGCCAGCGTGGTATCACCAATCAAACTAAGATCGTTATGATACTCCAAGAAATCGGCACATCGCATGCGCCATCGCGGACGGAAAAACTGAGCGGCCTATGTGCCCATTTGCAGGGCAGTATTCGAGGCCAGCCGCACGTCATGGACCGGGTCGCTTCGGTGCTGACACGCGGTGAGCTTGGCCTGGCCCACCCTGGACGGCCCAAAGGTTCTTTTTTGTTCGTGGGGCCAACCGGCGTCGGAAAAACGGAACTGACCAATGTTTTTACCGAATATCTTTACGACGGACGAAAGCCCATTCGCTTCGACATGTCGGAGTATCAAAACCAATCCTCAGTCGAAAAATTGATTGGGCAAGGAGCCGGTGAAATCGGTCTGCTCGGTCGTGCTCTCACGGGTGTTACGGAAGGCACGTTGCTCTTTGACGAAATCGAAAAAGCGCATCCACTCGTGCTTGATCTTTTTCTCCAGTTGCTCGACGACGCGAGTGTGACCTTCGCCACCGGCGAGAGGAAAAACTTTTCACGCTTCTATACCGTTTTCACGAGCAACATTGGATCTTCCGAGGTCATGCGAATGACTTCCGCACCGATGGCGACGGTGGAGCGAACGGTGCTCTCCCGCGTCGGCCAGCAACTCCGTCCTGAACTCGTCGGACGCATTACGGAAAAGCTGGTCTTCGCGCGGCTTGGTTTCGATACCCAGCGGGAGATTTGCGAGCTGATGATCGCCCGTGAACGTGCACGCTTGCGGGACCTGGGATTTGTCCTGGAGGCAAACGGTGAGGTCGTAGAATTTCTAATCCGCCGGGGATTTCACAAGACGCTCGGCGCGCGCCCCATGCGTTCGACCGTCGAGCGCTATCTGCAAGACGCAATTGCCGAAGGGCTGATCCTTCACCAGTCCGGTTCCGGGCGCGTGGTGGTGGATTCAAGAAACGAACGCCTAGCGTTAGCGTCACATTCAGAATAACACGAGAGCGTCGCCCGTCGATTTCCGCATGCACCTCAACCGTTGCGGTGACTGCTTTGAAATTCGCCCTTTATGTCATAAGCCTAAATAACAACCCATTCACCTGAACCATATTTTATCCGAATCGGAATCTTTTCGAATTCTTCTTCACCCGCTTTTCTTGAAGCTTGCCCTGCTATATAATGAGCAGAATAATTCTGGCTAAATAACACGGCTCGTAAACTTGTTTTTAAATCATTTTTGTCGGATCGTTGCTCATTCATATACTGGTTGCAACGTCGCCAGATTTCGTGAAGCAACGGTTCTTCCTGCGAAGAAGCAAATCGAGCTTGCAAGCCTAATTGTTGCACCTCTGTACGAGTAAAGCCATGCAGGTGTTCGGTATAATTGCTAATAAGCTGATCGATTATTTGTGCGCGTTGATCCACCGTCGCTTTGGGCAATTGGTTTTGCAGTAATTCTACGCCAATTTTTCGGATATACTTGTCGGCGCGAAAAAAAGAACTCAACGTGGTGGGAAAGAATCGTTGGCTCAATAGAGCGAATACTTGCATGCGATTTTCCTCCGAATGCAAATCGAACCATTCTTCGGCCATCGTTCGAAAGGCGCGGATATCCTCTGACGAAATATCATCGGGAGAATCTTGTACGGATTTTTTGCCGGCACGTATAATCGGATCGATTGGACTAAGTTCGGCTAAAGGGCCTAAGATAAGTTCGTTTGCTGATAAGCAAAGCAAGGTGCCGGCAGAACGCGCCCTATAGGGAACTAGAATGTTGAGTTGATCGGCGTATTCTCGCAGGAGCAGGGCAATACGGCGAGCGGAAGTTAGAAATCCTCCATCGGTGTTGAGTATCAAATCCAGTCGCTTACGGCGTCCCATCTTTTTCAAACACTCGTAGATGATGGGGACATCATCGGAATACATCATTTTTCCAATTAACTCGTGGGCACAATAAACGATCACAGAAGAGTCACGTAGTTTTTCCAATGCGGTCAATTCGTCGATAGGTAGCGTTGGCATTGTTATATTGTTTACGAACCGGGCGTGGAGTGGACGGCGAAGGTGGATGGTTCGCTAGTGAAGCCATCAGCTTCGTTCAGCCATGATTCACCGTACATTTTAACCTGCGCATTGAACATCTTTGAATAATGGCCCTGGCGCGCCATCAAGTCATCATGAGCCCCTTCTTCCACGAGTTTACCGCTTTCTAAAACAAGAATGCGCTGAGCGTGCCGTACAGCGGTCATACGGTGAGTAATTAATAGCACACTTTGCGTGCTGGATCGTCGCTTGCTGAGTAGCAAGTGAAAAAAATGGCGCTCGTTATGAACATCTAGAGCGGCGGTCGGTTCGTCCATAACCAAGATAGGTGCATTTCGAATAAGCGCTCGTGATAGCGCCACAAGTTGCCTTCGCCCACCTGAAAACTCATGGCCGCGCTTGAATTGACGGCCTAGCACGGTGTCATATTTGTGCGGCAATGCCTGAACAATCTTATCCAATCCGGTCTGTCGTGCAGCCGCCTCGATTTCCGTTTTATTATTAATGAACTCCAAACTCCCTATTCCTATATTTTCGTAAACTGGAAAATTATAAATGCGAAAATCTTGCAACGTCATGCTAAAGTAACTGCGTAATTTTTCCCGATCCAGCTTCACGATATCGACCCCATCTAACAGTATTTGCCCAGCTATCGGCTCGTACAGGCCGGCGAGTAATTTAACTATGGTAGTTTTACCAGATCCGTTTTCACCGGCCAACGCAACAACTTCACCTGGGCGGAGCGCAAAGCTAACATCGTTAAGGACCAAAGAGTCTGTATTTGGATAGCGGAAGGAGACATTGCGGAACTCGATGTGCGGGGTGGCAGAAATGCACTTTGCCGCACCCTCGATACGCGGCGCTTCAACCTCAGGTTGAAGGGAAAGGAAACGAAATAAGTTGGCGGCAAACAAATGGCTTTCATGTAATTGAGCTAAAGCCGTAGCTAAGGCTCTAAAACCGCTCTGTAGTGCAAAAATTGATTGTGTATATAGACTGAATTTACCGAAGGTGATTTGGCGCTGTAAAAGCTGCATAACCGCGTAACCTATTAGTAATGGCCTATCCAAAGACAATATCGCACCCAAGACGCCTCGTGACAGCAGCTTTCCTTTAGCAAGTTGTAACTCATGGTTATAAATCTCTGCCCAGAGTCCTCGGAGGCGTGAAAGAAGGAATGGCCGAAGACTAAATAATCGAACTTCTTTAGCGGGAGCATCGTCAGTGAGAACCGTCTTGAGATATTGCGCTTTACGGTCGATCTCGATCCGTTTCGCAATCAAGTTTACCTCTTCCGCAGCGATGCTAGCGGACAAACGCATCAGGAGTAACGGAGAAAGTAAAATTACCGGTAATATCCAGACATGCCATAGCAAAACCATACTACCTAGTGAAATGATTATTGTTAATGACGAAGCGACCTGCATCAGCTGCTGGACAATCATCATGGGCCGGGAGCCCGCCTCACTAGATGCTTTCTGCATTTGATCGTGAAACGCGGGGTCTTCAAAAAATGCCAAGTCCATCGCGGCGGTCTTTTCGACAAGAATCCCCTGAACGTAATTCGCCGCCCTTTTTTGGAACAATCGCTGCACCGCATCGCCAAGACCGTTTAATACCTGCCCCAAAACGGTCACTACGCCCAAACTGACCAAAAGCATCATGATTTCGCGAACTAGCCCGCTGTCTGCTTCGGGCTTACGGATCGCTAGGGCCAGGATGCCGAACAATTTTGAGTTAATCAAAATTGTGGCGGGAGATACCAGGCTGCTGAATAAGGTGATGCTTAGCAGCGCCAAAAAAAAACGAGGACTTGCCCGCCAAACCAACAGGACTGACGGCTTAATGGTCCCAAAATAGCTCAATTTTGTTTGAGGCGTGGCGTGTACTTCTTGCAAAGCGGTTTAGCTCCAGCGGCCAGAATTTTTGTAAAAAAACGGCTCATTTCATTTATCATGACCTGGAATCTGTGCTACAATAAAAGATGAAGAATTTATCTTCGGCTGAGTGACCTTGTCATGTTGCTACGCCATTACTTCCGCGAATCAAACAGCCGATGAGCGCATCGTACATCTTTAATTCAGGGACATGATCTTCAACAAAAGCCCATTGTCCATTGGGATTATTTTCAAGAAATATATAGCGACCGTCAGGTGTTAAAATAATATCCATCGTGCTAAAGTTCAAACCATATCTTTTCACCAGTGCAAAGCATCGCTCGGTTACTGTCGATGGCAACGAGCCCTTTCGGATGATCATAGGGGCATCGTAATGCCGCCAATCAATTTTAGTTCGCTCATTTGCCTGTGAGTCTATTTCTGCAACGAAAATATCATCGCCAATGATGGTCACACGTAATTCGACTTTCTTTTCTATGTATTCCTGGAATTGGCAGGGCGCGTTTGCAATCTTGGACAAGTGGATTTTCAAATCTTCTTCTTTGAGCAACGTTGCATACGTCTGTCTAGTCGCCGTGTAGTCCGGCTCTTCTTGATCACCTTTCACCATTGCGGCCTTGCTGCTAGCATAGTTTTGACGCAGGTACGGACCGGTTAAGACCTTATATATCATCTTCCCATCGCATTGCTCATAAAAGTTCAATGCTTCTTCAGGTCGCATCGTAATTAGAGTACGCGGTATTTCAAAGCCCAGTTCAGCGGCTACCTTGAGCTGACCTGGCTTCAGGTTGGCTTCGTATATTTTGCTCGGATAACTCATCCAATAGCAGTCCAGCGTTAGCCACAGGCCAGATAAGGCATGCTTAAGTTCTCCGCGTGCGAAGGCTCGTTGCACTCTCGTCAGCTCCTCCGGCAGTTGAAAGTCCACCGGCTTCCTCCACCAAATCGAGCGGATGTCATCAAGTGCTACTGAGCCCTTTTTAGTATGTAACATTCCTCCGCATTGAGCGCCATTTGCTGTAAACGTGAAACCGGACTCGAGGGGGATGTCTTTAAGGTGTAGCCGTGTTGGCTGATGGCCCTGCGCCCGCAAACGTCGAATTACTCCATCTGCATGCGGATCGTAATCCTGAGTTACAATAATTATTTTTTGGCCTTTCATGCAATTGCTTGAACAGAAAAATAGAGCGAGCTTGAAACAAGCTCGCTCTATTCAACGAATCAAAAGGATGTCCGATTAACAATCCGGTTCCCAGCGATTGCCGCCGTCATCATCTATTGCGCCGGCGTGACCGCTGTGAGTAACTTTTCCGACAACCGTATAACTACCGCCGGCCGTTGTGCCGGCATTGTCGCCGACCCACAAGTCGGTGCCGTGATTATATTCACCTTTAAGCGGGTCTATCGCAACTTTCTCGGATAGACAAAACGCGAATAACTGATTTTGGTCTTTTTTCATGGTTCTCTTTCTTATTTAATAAGCTTGGACTTTAAAAGACTGCAACTGCAACCCAGTTGAAATACGGGGCAGATTGATTTTGTAAAGCTAAAATTACCGACGAGCCGCGCAGATGTTGCGCGTTCGTAACGTGCCGCATAGCTTTCGCGCAATAGCTTGCATGGTAATTACTTACAACCAAACGATTTTACTGGCTTTGTCGGGCAAGTACGGCCCACGATCGATACCGAAAGCAGTTAAAGGTTCGTTGGTTTTACGGATGCATTGTGCTCTTAAAATCACTCCGGGCATCGCGAACGTCGTTTCGGCTATTAAAATAGGCCGATCAGTGCCGATTATTATGTGGGCTGAAATTGAGCTGCCGCGGCATTAGCGCGGGGACCATAGCGGTCGTGTAATTTGGATCCCAAATGTAGCGGACATTGCTTGACGTGACAATCTCGGGGCAACTAATTTGCAAAAAGATGAAAACAAAAGCTTTATTTTTTTCGAGAGGACGCGGTCATGGCCATGCAATTCCTGATATGGCGATAGTCGAAGAAATGTATACCTTGGCCCAGGACATTGAGGTTACTTTTGTTTCGTACGCTACAGGAGCTCAAACGTTTAAGGCTGCAAATCATCATGTATATGATTTAGGATTGCCTGCAAACAATCGTTATCTTGCTACCTTATCTAAGGCCCGTGAACTGATCAAAAGATTAAAGCCTGATATAGTTATCGCACACGAGGAATATGCGGCCTTGGTGGCGGCTTATGAGTTTGAAATACCGTCAATTTTTATCAGTGCGTGGCTTCCTTTGGCTAACACAATAGGTGCCGAATCCATCGCGTACGCCTCATCCATAATTATCATCGAAGAACCTGGTGTTTTTGCTGTTCCGAAGGACGTCACAACAAAGCCCATATACGTGGGGCGCATTTTAAGGAAGCTGAGCTATGGATTGGTTGATCGCGCGCGTCTTCGCGCAGAGATGCGCATAGCTGAAGATGCGGTCGTTATCGTGGTCGTACCTGGCGGCGCAGCTACTGAGGAAGATAGTCCGATCGCGGACATTGTATTGTCCGCCTTTCTTAAGATTCCTCAAGAAGGCAAATATTTATATTGGTTGGCCGCAAAAGATTTCGAAATGCTGCAAAAGCGAACCGCAGGGATCAGGGGAATAGAAATCATGGAGTTTGTTTATCCCGTCGAGCGCATGCTGGCTTGCGCCGATGCAATCATTACCAAAGGAACTCGTGGGATTACTCTGGATGCGGCCAGCCTGGGAATACCTTCGATTTCCCTATCGCCCGGGATCAATCCGATCGACGATACTCTTGTTCCTCGTATAAAATCCAATATAGCTTTGAATTCGATGGCGGTCGACGGCGAAATATTATTTTACTTTTTGGAAAAAATAATAAAAAAATCAGCCATTGAAAAGATATCAGATTTGGACCTCTCAGAAAGAGGCCTGCCTCTCGCGGCCAAGACTCTACGTTCCGAAATATATCGTCTAAACTCAAGAGTCACGGGAATCACTGCTATTGAAGCCGTAGGTGTGCCTGACGATGATTAAAATTTATTGAGAGACGTCGATTGCAGATCGGTTTGCTCACGGAAGGTTCCATACACGATCTACTAATAATACAGCGGCGTGTTATGCTAAAACATTTAATCATTGTACCGGAGGAAGGTCTTTGCAACCGAATCAGGGCGATCGCCGCAGCTAAACGTGTTTGCAGCGTGACCGGAGCCAGGTGCACGGTGATTTGGCCTTGGGGCGACTATCATGCACTATTTAAGCAAGAGGCTGCGGTAGATTGGTTGCCTGAGATACCAGCAGGCATTGAAAAATATTATTATAAAATACGCCATTTGACCCGCGATTCCGGGGGAAATCACAAAAATAGACGTATATCTATCAACGATCATGAGCATCTCATCGTGTTTTCTCAATTTTCATTTAGCTCGATCGAAAACAAGGAGCGCGTTGGCGAGATTCATTTACAGCCTTGGCTGCCGCAGCCTTCGGATATGATCCGCAAAAAAGTGGAAGCTTTTGTGGGCAAATATTTCGATAGCCCCGTCGGGCTACATATAAGAGGTGGGGATAATGAAATGGCAATCAGAATGACGCCAATTGAGCTGTACATTTCAGAGGCATATAAATCGCTAAACGAAAACAATAAGATATTTTTAGCTACGGACAGTCGGGCGCTCGAAGTCATGATGAAGCGGGAATTCGGAGATAAAATTATTATTTATCCAAAAAGTGAGCGTTACGAAATTCGCTGGCCGAGAGAGGAATTCATTTTCGAAGAGACTGTATCAGATATGGTAGATTTGCACTTATTGGCCGCATGCGATTACGTCCTCGGCTCAGCGGGATCGTCGTATAGTCGTATCGCTATTCTTTACAATGGATCTTCGAAATGTAAGGCACTTAGACTTGGTGAGCCGTCATAAATTTCCATCAATGTGAAATATCTTCTCGTTTCGCAAAATCCCTTGCTGTCCCGCGGTGACGTTGAAAAGGTGTTTATGGATCTTTGGACACCGCTGGAACGTCATCTCTTGATGGAAGGCGCGGCGGTTTCCCTCGAACACAATCAGGCGCACTATGGAGAGCCGGCGCGGTTTTTAGAAGCGTTTGCACGGCCACTGTGGGGATTAGCGCCTTTTGCCGCGGGAGGTGGGATTTTTCATCAATGGAATGTTATTCGGGAAGTTATTGAATGCGGGGTCGATCCAGGGCACCCTAAATACTGGGGACTTGGCTCGAATAAAGATCACCGATTTACTGATTATCCCGCAATCGCTAGTCTAATGGCTTTCGCTCCCACCTGTACGTGGAAGATATTCGAGCCGAAGACCAAGGATAATATTGTGTCGTGGCTTTCGCATATAAATACAGTCGAGCTGTACAATAATAATTGGCTATTCTTTAGGGTATTGACTAATCTGAGTCTGGCAAAAATCGGAGCTCCGTATGATCTTAGGCAAATAAATAGCGATCTAACAAGATTGGATGAATTTTATTGCGGCGAGGGATGGTATGGCGATGGAAACGAATCGCAAATCGATTATTACCTGCCCATGACCATGCATTACTACAGTTTAATCTGGGCGGGATTGAACGCAAGCGATTCGGTATGGACGCCTCGATTTAAGGAGCGGGCGCAAGCATTCGCGCCTCAGTTTGCTGCGTGGTTTGCGAACGACGGTTCAGCCATTCCCTTTGGCCGCAGTCTCACGTATCGATTTGCTCAAGGGGCTTTTTGGGGCGCATTGGCTTTTGCGAACGTAGAGGCTTTGCCTTGGGGCGTTATAAAAGACCTGTACCTTAAACATCTTCGGTGGTGGCTTCGGCAGCCGATATTTACTGAGACCGGAATATTGAGCGTAGGATATGGATATCCGAACTTAAGCATGGCGGAGGATTATAACGGCCCAGGATCGCCGTATTGGGCGTTTAAGATATTTCTTCCCTTAGCATTACCCTCGTCCCATCCATTTTGGCAAGCCGAGCCCTCGGCCCAAAAGCGCACGAAAATATCCCTTCAGAGGCGCCCTGGATTCATTATCAACCATGATGAGGCAAACGACCATCTTTGGGCTTTATCGAGTAATCGATCGATTTTTCGAGGACTGCGTCATGCCACCCAGAAATATTCCAAATTCGTCTATTCTGCAACATTCGGATTTTCGACGCCAATCGGAGGAACACGTCCAGAGAATGGGGCGGGAGACAGCACCCTTTTGCTTAGCGATGACAACGACAATTGGCGCACAAGATCAGCATCCTTGGATCAGCAGATAAATGGGCATACTCTTTATACTCGATGGGAACCATGGTCGGACGTAATCGTCGAAACGTGGTTACTCCCCGTCGATATAGGGCACCTTCGCATTCATTACCTCAATAGTAATCGCCCGCTTTTTACATTTGAAGGAGGGTTTTGCCTAGATTATCGAGGAGAGTCTCTTGATAAGGCGATAGAGAGATTTGGTTATGCCGCGGCTTCGCTCGGCGATTCGTTTAGTGCGATCTGCGATCTTCGTAAAGAGCGCCGAGGCGAGCTCATTCAAACTGAACCAAACACAAATATTATTTTCCCGTTGACGGTTTTGCCTGGCATATCTGGCAAGCATGATTGCGGTCAACATTGGCTTTTAACTGCTTGCCTCGGTATTCCTCAAGCCAGGAATCAACCGACTTGTATAAATTATTGCCAAAAATTCAGTGCAGTTAATTTGGATGGCGCCTGGCACATTACATTTGACCAAAAATCGATCTTTGTCTCACCAAAGAGATAATGGCTTAAACGTAAATAATTTTAACCGATTGCAAACACAACCTGGGTTTATTCAGTTATGCTTATACTTAGCAATGGAATGATTAAGTCTGGAAGCAGTCTGATGCGTCATTATACGATCGCATTAGTTGATCGGCTTTTTGCAGGAACTGGCCAAAAGGAGCTTCGACGTCTTGTGCGAGCGAAGCATTTTCATGGTTCTGGCAGTTTCATCAACCATTTGGGCGTCGCGACACTGGCCTCTCTTTTGACTATTAGTGACGAATATGGGCCTGTAATCGTGAAAGTTCATCTGAAACCAGAGCCGTTTCTACTCGAAGCGTTGCGGGCCGGTCGGATAAAAATGACCTATATTCACCGAGATCCCAGGGACGTTGTGCTGTCCGCAATGGATCACCGTGTACGATCACAGGGCACCCCTAAGCCCGTATTTACAGGCTATGGTTCAATTGAAGAATCTATATCTCATGTTCATCTCATGTGTAAGGCTGCATGTGAATGGATTTCGACCGGTTTGGCCTGCGTTGTCCGATATGATAACCTTTTATTGGCACCGGAAAAGGAGCTGTCTCGCATATGTGCATACCTGAATTTACCCGCATCGGAGACGGATATAGAGCAAGTTATCCAAGAGGAGCGACAGATTAGGCAACCCGGTAAAAATCAGTTCAACATAGGTCAGCTTACCCGCTTTCAAACCGAGATGTCGGAGGAGCAGCTCAAGACATGCAATCAAGGCTTGAGGGATGTTATTGTGCAATTAGGTTATTCGATATGATTTAAACTCAGCCTGCTTTCCATGAATACCACGGGGCAATCACGACGAATATCTTTTTGCACTACTTGCTCGAATCGACTTAATCAATTATCTCAGGTATTTGATAAGAATTCGAAAGCCGCAAGTGAAGAAATTGATATAGAATGGGTAGTGCTCAATTTTGGCTCATTAGACGGTCTTCATGAGTTTATGCTCGAAAGATTGCCTAGTAGTTCGAATCGGATCGTTTATGCTCAAGAATTATCGGGGCGGTCCTGGCATAGCTGCATCGCCAAGAACGCGGCTCATCAAATAGCAACAGGCGATATCTTGGTAAACCTCGACTGCGATAATCTCATTGGAGATGCAATTCAGATAATAAGAGACTATTTTTCGCAGGGATGCCAAGCCCTCCACCTATGGAGTGGCGTTTTCGGAGATGGTACTTACGGACGAATCGCGATTCTGCGTAAGCTGTTTTATGACCTTGGGGGCTACGATGAATCTTTCTATCCAATGGGATATCAGGACACAGATCTTTTGAAACGAGCTTCGGCGCTAGGTATTCCAGCCCTTCATAGCCGTTGCTCTGCTGCCTTTGCCATCAAAAACACCAAAGACGACAGCACGCGTAGTTGCGCGCAAAAGGGGCATTCGTGGCGAGACTTCAATCGAATGAACAAGGAACTATCGTTTGCAAATATCGCGAATGGAAAGCTGGTCGCAAATGCGATTACGGGACTGCAATATCCGAATGTTCGCCTTTTCCGAGGCGGCCGCGACACCAGCGAAAAACGCCCCCGCGACCTTTAGCGTGCCTGCGTTGAAGTTGTCCGCCTGACGAGATATTGCTGCTGTTTGATTTGATCGGAAAAGTACTGCTGCAAGATTGGAATCTGGGCCGGCGAGAGAACGTTTGTTGCTTGGTTTAGCATTACTTGGTATTGAGGCGTCAACCCTGTCTGCGAATCGATTGAACCTTGATCTACTGCCATCGTGCGATGGAGAGGGTCGTTGGCCACGTTTTGCGAGGCAATAAGTATCTTGGCGAGAGCGCTGACTTGGTCGGAGCTTAGCGGAGTACCGGCACTCGTCATGTCGACCCCCACTTCCGATTGAATTATCATTTTGGTTTCGCTGGTTTTTTGGGTGGCCTGGACTTGAGCAAAGGTATCGGGGCCAACAAGATTTTTGATTTCATCATCGACGTCATTCGTAGCTTTGGTGATGACACTTTTCATTGATGCTCTGTCCAAGCCGGAATCTTGCGCCGTTTCGCGCGCATCCTTTATCGCGTCGCTTCGGGCAATGAGGAGGTCCTTCACTTTTGCCAATTTATCAGGGGATAAGTTAAGTTTGGCTAGTTCTTCCCCGTACACGCGGTTAAGATCCCTTAGTTCCTGTCTATGCAAAAACGCAGCATATCCTGGGTCATTGCGGAGCTTACTGTCTGAGGCGTTACGCGAAACGCGTGGCCTTGTTGAATTCGCTGCATCAGCTTTACGCCGGGAATCCTTTTGAGCTTCAAGAAGCGCTTCTTCAGCCTTAGCGAGATGATCTTTCAGTTCGGTCAGTTGATTTTGTTGGTCATGATCACTTACTGTCATGGCGCCAATCTTCGTATGGAGCTCAGTGATTTCTTTTTCTTGTTCACTGCCATGGAATGAGAGATAGCCGCAAGCGATCAGCGTAGCGATGACCATCAACCATAAAACACGATGATACATATAGCGGCTAGAAAAAATCTGGAGGATTGATTAAGGCAACATCAAATTATGGCCAAATCCTCATTTGGCCATACTAACCATGCCTGGGTGTGGCTTGGTCAAATTCATCGATTTTTTGCTTCCACTCGGCGGCCTTTGCCGGGTTGCCTGTCGCCTGATAAAGCTGCACGAGGTATTGCGCAGTGTCTTTGATGCGTGATTTAAATAATGCTGGAATGGTCGCTTCGCTCCGCTTCAAACCCATATATGCGGAGATCAGCAATGGTTCCGCCTCAGAAATTTTATTCTGACCCAATAAGCTTCTCCCCAATGCGCTCTGGGCGCTAAAAATTTGCCAGCTCCCTTTAGGAAAAACCTTGGATCGCTGCCGGAGCGATTCGCGCGCCATCGCCTCGGCATCGGTATATTTCCCTTCGTCATTTAAGGTCTGCGCAAGCTTGATTGAAAATGCGCCAATAATTCGCCCATCATTCGTTCTTAAGACGAGTTCAAGCATTTGCCGCTCAAGAGCCTCAGCTTCAGCAAACTTGTCCGCCTGCTTGAGGCGATCGTCTTGCGCATACATGCTCATGGCTTCACGCACCTTGGCATCCGCTAGGGTAGGAACCTCCAGGGCAACCCGAGTATTGTCAGTCACTCCATCTTCCGTTTTAAAAAGATGTACCGAAGAATTTTGATCATCTATACTGAATTGTGTGCCGAAGCGTTGCGGGCGGCCAATGGCCAATAGGAAACGATCTTCGCTCGCTGCGGCTAACCACATTGCATCTCTCTCTCCTTTACTGATGGCAACGACGCAGAGTTCATGAGCAAGTAAATAGTCGTTTGGTAGGTCCGAATGCTGCAAGACCATGGCTACGTGGTAATAATCGGTGCCTGTCTGTAGCTGATCCGCAAAATATAGCTCTTTCACCCTCTTCTCTCGAGCCTGATCTTCTGCCTCGATGGCCTTCCAGTTGATAGGTTTACCATCCTTGGAAACACGATCCGATTGATCCTCATTATACAGAAGTGTTAGCTCCTCATTGTCCTTTGGGACAGACGCAGCAGCGTCGGACGGAATTGATGGAGTGTCTGCAGCCGCGCAAGAAATAGGAGCATGAAGCGCGGCAACAAAAGATGCCAATGCCAAGATGGAGACCCTCGGGCTAGCTCTCCCTTGAAAGACGCAGGACTTTGTTTGTGAGCTGTTCATCTGATCGCATAACGAGACATTGACGATGATCGACTTAACGTCAAGTTCACTAAATTGCATCGGTTCGTCATGCCGCAACTAAGCGCTTGGCGCCGCCGCCTCAGAGAACAAATCGATAAATCTACCTTGAACCAAAATGAAGTTCCTTATCTAATTTTGAAATATAGCCTAACATATGATTCCAAATGGATTTTACAGCGATCTTGATGGGATAGCTGCAAGCGATATCGAATTTGTATGTTATGGGATGCTTCGATCGGGTTCGACGCTTGTTTATCAACTTATTTCTGAAATTTATAAGGAGGGGGTAGCAAAAACGCATAAATATAGCAGTCATTTAGTGAAGACGGTAGTCTCATATCGTGATTTTCGTGATGTGGCCGTGTCATTGTGGAGGCGAATTGATCCTAAAAATATACAGAGGCGCATGAATCAAGATGAGGTTAGGCGCTTTGCCAAAAGAAGCCTGAGACAAGTCGATATTTTGGACAGATATTTTGAAAGAAAAGATGTATGTCATTTGAGGTACGAGCTGTTTGTAAATAATCCGCAGTACATTTTTTCTTCTTTAAGCGAGAAATTTAATATTGTTTTTGAAAAGTCTCTTAACGAGGCATTATGTAAAAAATATTCTTTGGATGAAAATAAGCGAATCTCAGAGGTTCTGGGTACATTCGAGCGTTGGGATGAAAAAACGCAGATACATGGCAATCATATTTATCAAGGCAAAATTGGTGGTTGGCGTGATTTCGTCGATGACCTCGATGTAGATTGCATGGAGAATATTCTTGGGCCATCATTAGTGCGTTATGGGTATTCTGTATAAGTAATGATTTCGTTCGAGCCATTACCTTGCAAGTGGGACTGTAATTTTTTTGTGCTAGGCTTATCGGTGGCGCAATATTTGCACGCTAGGCTAATCTAAGCCAAGTTCCTGTTGACCTAGCGCAGCAGAAATCGCTTTCACCTCGATGGGTGAAGCGGGCGCGCCTTGCTCCGGGAAATCCGGTACGCTGGCGCAGGCCCCAGGGTGGAGCCAAGGGGCCAGGTAGTGAATGTTGCTCCATGAGGCCCAAAATTCATTGGAGAGCGCGTTGGCGTGATGGATGCGGGCCGGGATGCCCCAGAGCGTCGTGTTGATGAAGGCCATGTGGCAGGCAGTGCGGCTGATGTCGATGGCGGTCACGCGCAGCCGGCGGCGCGCGTTGGGACTCAGGGCTTCGGCAAAGGCGAGAATCATGCCGCCTGCGCCGCAGGCTGGTTCGCACAGGGTGATCGGCTCGGTGGAATCTCCCTCGTAAGATCCGGCAAGCATCTGCGCCATCAGACGGGAGACATTTGGCGGGGTGTAGAACTCGCCGCCGCGTTCCCGTGTACCCTTTGACTGCGCGTACTCGGTGTAAACTACACCCAGAACATCGGTGAAAGGGTCGGCCTCCATGTCGATGATGAGTGCGCCGAGCGCATGTGAAAAGCCGGTGAGTTCCTCTTTCGTCCAGCGCTTTGCTTCGTCGAGGTATTCGGCTTCGCGGGTCTGCGCGGAAAACGCGCAAGCGGCGAGCAGCACGAAGGCATTGAATACCGTGGAGCGGTCGTGATGAGGAGCAATGGCTTTGAGGTTTGAAAGGAAGGTCTCGGATTTCATCGACTGCGGAGTGCAGTCGCTTCCCTGAAACACCGTCGTGGTGGTTCATCGAGGGCGCGGCCCGCAGCTCCGGGGGTTTCCCACCCGGCACGTCGCGGAAGCCCGCTAAGGAGCGGTGCCCGCAGGGCACCCGACGAAGGGGAAGGGCTGGAGTGAAAAGGTGGAGACGCGCGAGGCGCGTACTACCTTGACGGCCGGAATAAAATGGGAAACCACGGCAAGGGCACATCTACCCGCTCATGCGGAATGGCCTTCACGCAGACCGTGAATTTTACTTCTTTTACGGCGATATTATATAGCAGCCGGTTTATGGATAAAAACACGTGAATCGACTTTGCGCTGCCGGCAGGTTGCTGAAGAAAAAGTCGTTTTTATCGGGCCGAATTCCAACAAAACGCAGGGCCGCGAATCGCGCATCTAGCTTGTCCGGCGATAATATTATTTAACGATACAATTCGATTGCAGGTGGATAAGCAGCACGGGCGCGGCGCAATATGCCAACTCATGGCGATGGTATCGTCCTTGATATATTCAGATCGGCCTGTGCATGGTGGGCCACCGTTGCCTGTTTATAGACTACTGTAAGCGGGTAACATTAACTCACTAAATCGAATCGCACTTACTATAATGAACGTTGACCACCAAGAAGTTCCCCCGGACAGCCGGCGAATAAGACCGCAAAACTATCAACCATCTCCCGAGCAGCATTTTGGGACGCGGCTCTGCCTGGGCGACAAGGTCAGCGTTTACTACGACTGCCTGAAGCCGGTTCTCTTCCCCGAGCATTCTCACAAGCACGCGGAACTGCTCCTGACCTTTGATTCGGCCCAAGCGGAGATCACCTGGCAGGGCAAAGGGGGCCGGGCGAATGCCCGGACGGTCGCCGCACATCAATTCTGCCTGATTCCGCCGAATACGCCGCATTCCTGTGATTGGAGAAACAAGGCGGATGTCGTGGTCGTGTATTTTGAAGACCGGCTTTTGAAGGAGCACGTAACGGTGCCGCTTGACACCGTCATCGTGGCCGATTTTCAGCCGCTCGCCCGGCGGGATGCCTGCCTGTGGTCACTGGAGGCCATCTTTCGCCACCTCTGCCATCGGCCCGCCGCCTCCCCGCCCAGCTTCATCGAAGGCATCGGCACAGCCCTGGCGTCGCGGATTCTCGAACAGCATTTTCAGCCGGGCCGCGCTACGGCCACGAGACCGGGACTGTCCGCTCGCGCTATGCGGGAGACGTTGGAATACATCGACGCGAACATGCGCGAGCCCATCACCGTGCCCGACCTGGCCCGGAACGCCGCGCTGGGTGTCGATCAGTTTGCAAAGCTATTGAAGGGCTCGACGGGAACGTCGCCGCTCCAATTCCTCCTGAAGCACCGGGTGGAAAAGGCGCTGGAACTTTTGCGCACGCGGGAGTTTCGCGTGGCGGAAGCGGCCTACGAAGTCGGATTCTATGACCAGAGCCATCTCAACCGGCACTGCCAGAAATTCTTCGGGTTCACGCCCAGAAGCGTGATCAAGGCCGCAAGAATTTCCGGTTCGTCCTCAAAAAATCCGGAAACGTCCAAGATATTCGCGGCAGCATTAGGGTAAAACATAGGGAGTGCAGAGCGTGTCTCGCAAAAGCGAAACGCGCCCTGCCAATCTTCCTATGAAAACTAATCTGCCAAAAATTCTGCGCCTGCCCGGCGGGCTGGGTTTGCTTCCTTTGCTGACCAGCCGGGCCTCGGCGCTGCCGGTCCTGCCGCTCGCGCAAGTCACGTCCAATCTTAAGAACGGCGTCCAAACCGGCCTGGGCGTGATGTTCCTCTTCGGATTTTTGTGGGGTGTGGTCAAAATCTGGACGGGGGCGGACCGGATGTCGAAAGGCGACGCCGATGGCAAGATGGGCATCGTGTCGGGCATTATCATCGCCGGGGCCGCCGCGATCATGGCGGTGCTCTTTACGATCTTTGGCATGGGTGACGGCGCGCTGACCCCGACGTTTTGACATGAGCGAACTGCGCATCACGGACACGAACAGTGCGAATGACAGCAAGGGCCGCGCATTCGGGCTGGAAGGCAACGATTTCATCTACGTGCTCGTGGCCCTCGTCCTCGCGCTCGGCATGTTCCTTTTGCTGAGCTTCCTTTTCGGCTTCGGGAAACTGGCCTCGCTCGTCCTCGTTGCACCCATCCTCCTCGGCCCGCTCGGCTGGGTGGTACTGCTGCGGCACAACAAGCCGGAAGGCTATGCCGAGGATTGGGTCGATCAAAAGCTCAACGGGGAAGGCTGGTCGTTTGTCGCCCAGGCCCAGCCCGCCTCGCCCAAGGAGCGGCCATGACGGGCGCACCGAACGGACATTTCGCGGAAGGGCTGATTCTCTTCGGGTCGCCCGAAAAAGGCGGCAGCGCGGCCAAGGGCTACGTGCTTCAACCGCCCGACCTGCGCGGCGCGAGCGTGGCCCATCTCAATGCCTACCAGGACAAGATTCGCGGCTTTCTCGCCAATCTCTCGACGGGGATGCGCGCTCAGCTTCAGTGGACCTCCAATTGCGATTACAAGAAGGAGCTGACGCGGTACTTCCGGGAGACAGAGCGCGTGACGCATCCGCACCTCAAGCGGGTGCGCAGCGAACGGTTCCAGCGGTATTGGGATAAAATGCACCGCCGCGAGCTGCGGCGTGAAAACCTCGTTCTCTTTGTGACGGTCGAGATCACCCATTACTCGGGCAATCTCGCCACCCGCGACAGCTTGGCCGGCCATTACGAAAAACTCATTGGGCAGCTCAAGGGCCAGTTTGACGAATTGACCGGCACGCTGCGGACGATCTTCGGCAGCGACACCACCGTGGCCCCGATGGACGACACGGAGCACTTCATTTACTGCAAGAAATTCCTGAACCCGTCGCTGGTGGACCGTTTCGACGTGGAGTTTGCAGCGCAGTTCAATCCGGAATTATCACTTCAGGAAAACTGCTGGAATGGCGACGGCGTTGGCCTGCAGAAGGTCGGTTTCTACCTCGATAGCCGCTACCATACGATTTACACGCTCAAGCGGTGGCCCAGCCGGACGTACCCTGGCATCATCTACCGCCTCACCGGCCTGCCCTTTCTCGACTACCAAATCACGGTCAACATCGAGCCGTTGCCGGCCAAGCGCGAGGTGGACAAAGAGGAAAAGGCTATCGAACGCCTGCGCGGCGAATACGAAGACAGCGAGCGGCACTCGCTCCTCGTCGCGATTGGGAAAAAGGAAAAGAAAATCGAATCCCTCTCGACCGGCTTCATCAATGCATTCGCCGCCACCTACATCATTCGGATCTGGGATGAAAGCGAAGCGGCGCTGAGTGCGAAGTGCGCCGCGATCAAAAATGCGATCAACCTGATGGGTGGCGCACAGTATTACGAATGCGCACTCCCCTCGACCGCCAAGAAGCTCTTCTTCGCCTCGTGGCCGGGCTGGACAGGTTCCAGCTACAAGCACCGCAGCCTTTATGCGGAGGACGGATACCTGGCCGATATGCTGCCGGTTTCAGCGACCTTCACGGGGCATCTCAATGAAGCCGAGGCGATCTATGATGGGTCGCAAAGCAATCTCGTCGGCCTGCGCACCTTTCTCGGCACGCCGCCGACGCCGCAGCACACCGTCCTCATCGGTGCGACCGGTGCGGGAAAATCAGTGCATATGCGGGATTTCCTGGAACAGACAGCGGGCTATTACGATTACACCGTCATCATCGAGGAGGGCCTGTCCTACGAACCCTTCACACGGGCGCTCGGTGAACGGCCCATCATCCTTCATCCCGACGGCGACCTCACCATCAATTATTTTGACACCGGCGGGCTACCACTCGGCCAGCTCCAGCTCGCAACGGCGGTGGCGCTCATCTCCCGCATGATCGGCGAGGCGTCCGATGTGGAGGCCCAGCAAATCCGCCAGGCGCTCCTCGCCCAGTACATTCATCAGCTTTACGAAGACACCTTTGAGGAGTGGGCCAAGAGCCATCGCGATCTCATCCCCGGCATTCAGCGGATGGCCTGTGCCACGCACCGCTGGAAGCATGAAAAAATGGGGCTCGGGGTGACGGAATTGGAAGCGTTCGCCGAGCTGCGCGACCGGCAGGCCGCGAACAATGACGAAGCCCAGCAATTCATCGCCAATATCACCGAAGCGGAAATCACCAAGTTCCTCAAGCAGCCGCAGACCGAGCGCGCTGTGATGGCGATGGCGCACGCGCATTATGGCCGGGATGATTTTCCGGTGCATTCGAGCCTGATTGAGCTGATGCAGTTCTCCCGCCTGCCCGAGCACAAGAAGGAGCAAATCGACCACCTGGCCACGCTGCTTTCGGCGTGGACGGCGCATGGTCACTACGGCCGCCTCTTCGACGGGGCCACCAACGTGCTGCTTACCGGCAAGATTGCCCACTTTGAACTCGGCTACATCCCAGAGCAGGCGACGGAACTTAAAACGGCGGCGGGGCTGCTCATTTCGGGCTTTGCGCGTCAGCATATCATCAGCCTGCCGCGAGCGCAGTGGAAGCGGATCATTTTTGAGGAGCTGGCCCGGTTTCTCGATGTGCCGGGCGGCGAGAAGATCGTCGCGGAATCCTACGCGCAGTTGCGCAAGTTCAACTGCTGGACGGCCTCGATTGTCCAGCAATACAGCAAGTTCAAGGACACGCGCATCCGCCCGGTGGTGATCGGCAACAGCAAGCAATTCTTCCTCATGCGCCAGTTTGACCGCAGCGATGTCGAGGACATTGGCCGGGCGATCAACCTGCCGGAGTCGGTCGGCTCCTCCATCCAGAATTATCCCATGCCGGAGCAACAGGCCGAGGGCCGGAAATTTTCCAGCATTTGCTTTTTCAGTCCCGTCACCGACCCGCCGCTCTGCGGCACGGTGCGCAACGTACAACCTTCCAAGGAGGTCTCTCGTGAAAAAATTGCGGTTTGAATTACTCGCGCTGTTCCTGCTGTCCCTCGTGCTCACCGGATGCGCCACGGGTGCAGGCGGCATCGCTTCGGATGTCGGCCTGTCCGGGCTCGGCGGTGTCGCCGGCTACAAATTGTCCAACGGCAAAGTCGGCGGGGCCGCCATTGGTGCGGCGAGCGGCTACATCGTATCGAAGATCGCGCAGTCGGAAGTTAAGAGCGCGAAACAAGATGCCGAAAAAACGGGCTATGACCGCGCCATGAATCAGGCGGTGAAACAGCAATACTGGATCATGCAGAACCAGCAAAAATCGTTGCCGGCGGACAATGAACTCAGCCCGCGTCTCGTGCCCATCGTGATTCCCGAAAGCAACATCAACGGCGTCATTCATAACGCCCATGTCGAATATCTCCGCATCGAACCATGAGAACCATCGGCCTCATTTTCTTCGCCTTGATCCTGGCCGGCACCATCCGGGCGCAAATCCCCGTGACTGATGTCGCCAGCATAACGGCCAACCAGATTGCCCATGCCGAGGAAATCGCGAAGTGGGTCGAAAGCATCAGCCAGCTCAGGACGCAGATCGACCAACTTAACCAGCAAATCAACATTCAGAGCGACATTCGCAAATGGACGGGCGATCCGGTGGCGGCGGGCGGCAACATGGTGATTGATGCGCTCGGCGCACAAGACCTCGTGCGGAGCTTTGGCCGGGCAGAAAACGCGATTGTCGCGGTTGAGGACAGCCTGGCTTCACTCAAGAACACGGCACAGGGCACTTACCGGCTGATTCAGGACGTCGATCTTGAAGGCAACCCTATGCAGCACGATCTACTGACCTTCCGCCGCTTTGCCGTGCTGGATGCCCAGCAGCAAAATTACCAGCAGGTCGTGGATGACACGAAGACGCGCGAGCAGCAGTTGCAGGCCGACCTCGCGGTCACGCTCGATGCGCTGAAGAACGCACCGACCGACGCGGAAGTGCAGAAGCAGTCGGCGAAAGTAAATGCCATCAACGGCCAGCTCGCGGCCCTCAGCGCCGCCCGGCGCGATGAAGCCGACCAGGTGGCCGCCCAGAAAATCGCGAACGATGCGCGGAGCGAAGAGGAACGGCTGGCGGCGGAGGAACTTGCGCTGAAGGACGACTATTTGGCGAACCAGCGCATCACCGCCTACATGAAAACGATCAAATTTCGGCAAAGTGAATCTCCCTAACCCCTGACCCTTCGTGGAAATTTTCCTGCCAACGCTCGAAGCAAAGATGACCGCGCTGGTCCTCGCGTTCCGCTTCATCGTGTTCGCCATCATGGTGGCCGGGCTGATCGCCTACATGGCGGGTTCGCGGGCACAGGGCATGGACGTGATTACGCCCATTCTCCGGGCCATCGTCATTGTCGCTGCCCTCGCTTACATGGATCAATGGTTTCCCTCGGTGGAAGCGGGGTTCATGGGCGTGGCGAACTACATTGATGCCGGTTACACTGCGAACCCGACCTCCTCCGCCGACACTATCCGCGAATCCACCACGGCCAATCCCGAGGGGCAGACGTGGTCATGGCGGCATCTGAACGAGTCGATTTATCAGGCCGTCACCCATGCGATTGCGAACATCTTCATTTGTATCGGCACGCTCATCACCGTGCCGATGCTGATTCTCCAGTACATCCTGCGCTGGCTGCTCTATCTGATCACGCCGTTTGCTCTGGCGATGTTCATGGTGCCGGGCTTTTCGGCCATCGGCGTGCGGTTTTTCCAACAGATGCTTGCCGTCATGGCGTGGCCGGTCGGCTTCGCGCTTACGAACCTGGTTGCGCTGGCGGTATGGACGGATTTTCGGGCCGGTGTGGGCGCAGCCCCACAGACCGTGACCGACGCCGTGGTGTATTCACCGCTGCTCACTCTCATCGGCGGCATCGTGGCGACGATTGTAATTATCGTCGGGATGGTTTCGACACCGGTTGTCATGCAAATGCTCTTTGCGCAGGGCCATGGCTTTACGGGTGCCTCGGCAAACCCGGTGTCGATGGTCCGCAGTGCGGCCAGTTCGATCCGCGGTGCCGGCAGCGGGCTGTTCGGCGGCAGGTCGGCTTCCCTGGCATCGTCCGCGTCCGCAACCCGTCCTCCAACCCCGCCGCCTTCGCCGATGGGCGCCGACGCGCGCCCCGGCATCTAAGCACTATGACAAGCAACGGAACAGAAGCTTCGCCGGTCCTTGCGCCAAATTTGCGCGAGACATCGGTTGACCCAGCCAAACGCCTTCAGCCTCAAGCGATGCCGCGCCGGGCGTTTTCGCCCGCGAAATTGTTCGCCGATCACGCGTTCGCGGCGCGCATGTGGTTTCTAATCGCCTGCGGTGCGGTCGGGTTCTGCTTTATCCAGCCGTATCTCATCATCGGCGCGTATCGTGCCCGCGAGCGGGTGGTGGTGCTCGACGGCGGCGGGACTTTCTCGGTATCGCCGCTGCTCGGTTTTGAGGAGGCGAAGGATTTGCACGAATCAATGGCGCTGTGGGCCACGGCGGCGCTCTTTGAGCGGAACCCGAAAGGCTTTGATTACCCGGAAATGCTGCAACGGCTCTATCTCGCGAGCGCCCTGCAAAAAGCGCAGGCCGACCGTGAAAAATCCGATGCGGAATTTTCCGTGAAAAACATCCACCAGAAACCGGAGGTCTTCAAAGTCGATATCCTGAAGACGCGGGAAAACCAGGTGCTCGTCCGGGTGGAGGGACAATTGATCCGCACCGGCATCTTTGAAGGGCAGACTTTCACCGAGTCCCCAAAATTCATTCTCAACCTCACGCTCGTGAGAAATCCCAACATGCTTGCCAACAAGCGCTATCCTTTAGGCGTATGGAGCTTCGACTACACATTAAATTGATCGCGGCGTTGCTCAGTCCGCTGCTGGCCTGCGCGGCTTTCGCCGCTCCGCCACAACTGAATGCCATCAAGCAATTCCCGCTGGATGAGCGCACCGTCTATGAAATCCCCGTCGGGCGCGACGTGCCCACGACGCTTATGTTTCCGTCGTCGATTTCCGCGATTGAGGGCGCGAACGTCTCGGGCAGCCCCGAGACGCCCGCCCCCGTGCTCCTCTCCTACACGCCGGGCCAGTATTTTTTCAGCGTGCGAGCGCTGACGCCAGGGGCCAAGGGCGCGGTCAATGTGATCTGGCACAATCGCACCTTCGTCATCCGGTTTCAGGAAGGCCAGGCCCCCTACGGCTCGGTGACGTTTTACGAAGACGATTTCTCCGGGCGCGGGCACACCGTGCAAAAGCGGGTCACGCCCGATGTGCTGCTGGGACTTTTGGACCGGGCCAAAAGCTACGGCCTGATTGAAATGCAGTACCCGGAGGCCGTGCAGCAGATCGAGCACGGAGAACCGGGCAGCGTTTGTTACTACCGGGATTTTCAGGTGACGGTGGAGGAGGTCTTCCGTTTCGACCCGGAGGACACGCTGGTTTTCAAGCTGCGCTTTGAGAACAAGGGCAACGCGGAGATCTATTACCAGCCGCAGCGGCTCGCCGTCCGCGTGGGCCAGAACATCTACTACCCGTCCATTGCAGATGCCTCGGGCATCATTCCGCCGAAAGCGACGACGACGGCCTATTTTGCAGTCACGGGGAGCCCCACTGGCGGGCGGGCCAACCTGAGCATCAAGAACGCATTCAACATCATCGTCACGCGGGTTGAGCGCGACGCGAAACTCGTCGTGCCGCAATAGCCATGCGTATCCTTCCCTTTCTCAAATCGCCAAAGGGCAATCTCACGCTCTTCCTCGGTTTCGTGGTCGTGGGCGGCCTGCTGCTTTACCGCAGCAATCTGCGCGCAAAGGCGCAGTCCGACCAAATAACCAAGATTGAAGCAGCAGAACCCGGCGTGCCGTTGGCGTCGTTTAACCGCGTGGCTGCCCCGTTCAAGGTGCCAGCGGCGGATGACGCGGGCTCGGAGCTGCCGGACTCACAGACCGCACACGCCAAAACAACCGGCGCGCCAAAGTCGCGGGCGCTGCCCATTTCACTTTTTTCAGTCACGAAAACCTCCTCGGACGCCTCGGAATTATCCAAGACCTATGCGCCCTATGGCCGCATGATTCCGTGCCAGACCGTCATCACGCTGGAATCGTCGAAACTCGACACGCCGGTCATCGGCATGGTCACGGAGGATGTCTGGAATAACGGGCGGCTCATCATCCCGGCTGGAGCCGAGGTGCACGGGCGCGCCTCGCTCGACCGTTCGCGCGAACGGATCGCGGCTTCCGGCAAGTGGGTCGTGGTCTGGCGTGATGCCACAAATTTGAATGGCACGGAGCTGGTTCTGAACGGCATCGCCTTGGATCGTGAAAAGGACGACACCACCGGAGAATTTGGCCTGCGCGATGGCTCCGCCGGCCTCATTGGCGACCTGATCCGCACGGACAACACCGAGGAAATAAAGCTCTTTGCGTCCACCTTCCTCGCCGGCATGGCCAGCGGGTTCCAACAGGTGCAGACCCAGAGCACCGCGTTTGGACTGGCGCAGGTCGCCACGGGTTCGGCCCGTAATGCCGCGCTGCAAGGCACGGGTGATGTGCTCAACGAGTATGCCCACCAAATCCAGGAGGCGATTGCGCGGGACGGGTTCTTTGTGCGCGTGCCGGCGGGCAAACAATTTTACCTCTACGTGACCCAGACCATCGACCAGGCACAGGGCACGCGGGGCAACCGCAGTAACGAGGCAATTTGGAAAAATGGAAATGAAAACTAAACTGTTACTGATATGCGTGGCGCTCGCGCTGACGGGTTGCCAAAATCTGACGGAAGATTCCGGGAAAGCCTCGCCGCCAGCGGTCGAGCCCGCGCCTGCGCCCATTGCGGGCACGGAACTCGACCAAAACAACATCGAGAAGGTGCGCGTCGGCGAAACGCTGAAAGCCTATCCCGTGGGGCGGATCGTCGATCCGAATAACCCGAATGTGATGGACGAGGCACACACCGTCTATCGCCGCGAGGCGGGGCCGGATTGGAACCTCAATCCGAATGCACCCACGGTCGTGCCGCTCGGTCCGGTGCTCGCGGTAGCGGATCCGGCGAAGACGCCGAATCCGCTGCCAGCCGAGCTGGAACAGAAGATGGCCGAGCAAAACCAGCTCATGACATCGCTCATCGAGCAAAACGAGGCGTTGGCCGGGCAGTTGGCGAAGCTGGGCAAGGAAATCGCCGACCTGCGCGCCAAGCAGCCCGCGCTGCCAGAAGGAGGGAAATGACATGCCAGCGAATGAACCATCAACGCTCGAGGGCTTGCCAGTAGTGCTGCCGCCGCATTTGACCGCGAATTTTGAGAAGGCGGACGGCCAGTTGCGGGAATGTTACGGCGCGAGTCCTGGAGTGCCCGCCCTGGTGCGGCTGTGGCTGGCCTGCGGCACGTCCTCCCGCATCCGGAAGGAATTCGAGAGTGCGGTGCTGGACATCACGAAATCCAATCTCAGCGAAACTGAGGAGGATTCTTTCGATGACGACTCTCTATAACTTTGGGCGGCGTTCGCTCAAACAAGGTCAAGTGCCATTGGCGACCAGCCGCCTTGTTCAAACAATGGCTGGGGAAAAACAGGAGGCATTATGCCGTCACCGTCACTGAAACAAGCAGTCGCCGATAAAAAGGCGCAGGAATCAACGCTTCGGAGAAATCCGGAGATCGACGCCAAACTGGACAAGTTCATCGGAGCAAATCCGGTGCTCGCCGGGTATTACGAGGGACTCAGCAAAGAGGAGCTGATCCGAAAGCTGATGCTCGATAAGATGGATCGAGCGGCCTACCGCAACGGTCGCAACGAAGAACTCAAGGCATGGGTGGATGAGCACCCCGAGATTAAGTCAAAAATCGAGGCGCGTATCCGCCATGTGCCCGAGGTGAACCGTGAACGGGCGTTCATCAACGCCGCGAAAACGGAAGCCATGAACCACGCGATGCGGCCCAGCGGCATTCGTCCCTGACAGTGAGTGATTCCTGGCGGCGGCTGCTTCGGTGGCCGCCGCCTTTTTTTTGAGCCAGCGGACCTCGTGAGAAAGTTTTCGACACCTTCGCCGGGCTAGTCTGTCGTTGAAACGGTTGCCCGTGAAACCGGGGCAATCATCCATTACTGAATCGCCATGAATAATCTGTGCCCGTGCTGCGGTTCTGACGATTTTCAGTCTTTTCGAATGGCTTATGAGAGTGGCACTGCCTACGCCGTCAGCCGTCCCGTCTTGGATGTTGGTGGCCGTGAGTCTCGCACGGTGGTGCAGAGTTTGATCGCCCAGCGGGTCGCACCGCCAAAAAAGAAAAAGGTTCATTGGGCTCTATGGCTGTTCGGGCTTCTGAGCCTTCTTTGTGCCATCAGCCTTCCATTTCTCATCGTTATTCCGATTGTTGGTGCAATTGGAGTTTTTCTCTGGATTAGGCGGTACAACCGGACTACGTGGATTTCTCTTCAACAAAAGTGGGAACGGTCGTGGATTTGCTTCCGTTGCGGGCATGCGTTTGAAAAATAGCATATCAGGAAAGATCCTCTCATCGCATTTCAGTAACCATGGCCGTTTAGGGTGGCGGCATTTTCGGACCGATTATTTCGACCAAGGCCGCCAGTAATTTCGTGGATTCATCCATAGAAAGATGAGGCCGCTTGATCGTCCGTGCCCAGTAGAAGTCCCGGTCGAGAACTTCCTTGACCTGCCAAACCGGCATGAATTTGTAGGGAACACCGCGTGTGGGCTTGGATGTCAGCCACTCTAGGGTGTGGTAGAGAGCATCGGCGTCCGAATCTTCTGCGACCTTGGCAGTCGCCACCTTGCCGGCAGCAATTATGCCCTGATTCTTGTGACAGAGGAAGACGGTGTCGTTCTTGCGCAGAGAATGGACTATGGCTTTTTGGCCGCCGAATGCAGCAACGCGACCTTTCTCGCACATATACCAAATTGATTCTTCATCGTAGCTCAAATTGGTGTCGAAGATAACACCCTTAGCACTGCCCGGATTTGAATGGTGGTCATAAGGGAGCGAGAAAAATTCAAAATAATATTCTCCGCCAATATTGTAAACTCGGTAAGGAATGAAGCTCAATGAAAGCCCTTTTGATTTCCAATAGTCCAAATTGCGAATTAGCGCTGCATCTCCAGCACTGCCGACAACAATCAGGTGCTGTTTCGTGTTGAATGCGGCTCTTTCCAAGGGGTGTTCGAGATCAAAACCAGCTCGGTGCTCCTCTCGCAAATCGAGGGCTTTCCCCTCGTTGTAGGTCTGGAACATCTCCTGAAGCTTCCCGTAGCCAAAGTGGGCAGCCTTCTCGCAGTAACGCAGTGCCTGGTGAACAGCCCCTCCCCCAGCGTTGTCTCGCTTCAGCTCAAAGATTACGAGATCGCCCTGTTTGTTGAGGGCGTAGATGTCAGCCTCTGGTTGCCAAGACCGTTCCTGAAAGATCGGCATCAATTCATCGCCTTCAAATAGGACGTCCCAAAGATTGGCGGCCAGCAAGTCTTCCAGCTCTTTCTCCAACGGAAGCCCGCCAAAAGGCAGGGGATCAATAGAATCGAATTTTTGATGAGTTTTGCCAAGTTTGTAGAGCATAAGTCAAAGTCCTAGCCCTGCTGGTGGGGCTTTCCATATTGCAGTCGCCCCTATGTCGCCATCACGCGCAGTCTCTTGGTGATTGGTGCCCCGGTTTATGAATTGCGCAACGTCATCTATCTCGAAAAACGCTATCGATGCTTGTGGTTGGCCGTGCAGATGAAAAATCTGCTTCTTGAAATGATCTTTGTAAGGAGCGTAGGCATTGCTTCCGCCAAACTCTCCGTTGTTCGCCACGACGACCATTTGATACATGTGATAGTGTAGCGCTTGCGCCATCTGGTCGAAGGTTCCAATGTCTTTGTTATAGGCGGGTATCGCAAATACATCAGATCGATCCCGCAGATCGCCCGCTAAGCGTATATCCGTTGCGTCATAGCAGACCGACGCCGTTAACCAGAGTGGCCTGGTTTCGGATTTTGACCACTGATAACCCACGAGCCATTGGCACGGTCGGAAGCCACGAATCACGGGCGTTGTGGCATTTAACCTAACCTCCGCCGGAGCAAGATTCAGCTTACCCTGCCTTCGTATCAGGGTTTGCAGTCCGTAGGACGCCGACCAAACCGGGATTATCCACAGCGCGCTGTTAACCAGCGGTTGCCCTGAAATCAACTCCTCGTATGTGAGCCCCGCCAAGATGATCGTTTTGTGCATCCGGGCGAACGGAATGAGATGTGTTTTCACGTCGTCCGGATGGACGGACAGTTCAGGAAGTATCAACCAATCTAGCCGCCCATCGCGGGCTTTGTGCGTCTCTCGTAAATCCAACATGCGCTCTATCGCAGAAAGTGCCGAGGAGAGATGATTGCGATGGGGTTTTCTGATTTTCGCACTTGAGAAAGTAAGGTCGGAAGGATCGAAAGGTAGCTTCGGAATTACAGTTTGCACAACACACCCTCGAAGCGGGCGTGTTGTGTCGTCATGACTTGGGAAAAGAGTCTGCAAGTTTAGCATCAACGCTTCGGTCAATTTTCCTTTCCGTTCACTAATTGCTTGGAGTCGCTCCTCGATTTCTAGCAGAGTCGCGGCCTTGCTATGCCGAACCACCGTTAACAATTCGGTCGGACGGCAGCCGGGCCAATGAAGCAAAGCTGAGAGCAGTTTTTCCAACCATTCTGTAATCGGCAACCAGTCGTCACCAAATGCGGGATGCCCGTTGAAAAGTCCGTGATGGCGTTGATACCAGTGATTCTCGGGAGACCGATAAAGGTCTCGGTCTTCTTTCCAACGTGGCTGCCGAACAGGTCGTGTGAAATCTGGCCGACCCGTGAGAATAAACCTGAGAAGGTATCCAAGTTGGAACCGCCAACGTTCATCTGCATTGCACCACGAGGGAGGGCGATAAAGTGATCCCACCGGGTTTACTCGGCTAGAGGCGAGGCCTATCGAGAATGATTCCGGGTGACGTGTACCGTTGTCGTTAAATTGGAGCCGCACATCTGTCGGCGTGATCGAATCCAGGTCTTTAGGGAGTGCCTCAAGTAACTTTGCCGCGAACGACAACAGCCCGATCTCGTTTCGGAGAACACATTCAGGGCCTTGTTCAAGGACGAGTTGAGCCAGCGAGGATTCGCCCTTCTTAGTGGTTACCTCCTTGAGGAGGGCCAAATCATCACGAATTCGTGGCGCAATCTGACCTATCCAATCCGGCTTTTGGGCCAGAAGTTCTATTGCAAATGAAGGATCAAGGTCTGCGATACACTCCAGTTGGCGAAGGGTGATTTTGTCGCCGATCAGGGTAACGGCCTTATCTTTGTTAAGAAAGGATCGGCGTGACAAAACTGACAACACCGCGAAGTCAGAGCTATTTGGGCGACCGGCTTCGCCTCTCAGAAAAAGAATCAATTCTCGATAGTGTTTGGTTTCTGGACTTTTTCCGGTGAGAACCACCGGTGCGCCATCTGCGTCGCACGCTGCCAAGAATAATAAGACCTGCTGCTTTAGATACCATGGGAGGCTTGCATGGGGCAAGGAGACGAGCCGGTGGGCCTCATTTTTGAGAACCGACCGATACTCCGAAATCTCGATGCCTTTTGGAAACGAGTCATCATTCTCAACAAAGCCGGTTTCAGTGGCACCCGCGCGGAATATTTCGGCTAGGCAATACCAAGCAACCCGGCGAGGCTCTTTCCTACGACCTCCTGACTCCGTGAAAGGGCGAATCAAGGACAGAACGCTTTTCAAAACATCATCAGCCGGCCACAGGTCTAACCCGATGCGTAACAGTCGAACGTTGGATGGATCGTGAACCCACTGATCAATTAACCCCAAGGCGAATGCCCGCGCCTCGTCGTCAAGTTCGACCTGACTTCGTGCCACTCGCGATGGCTGCGAAGGAGTCTCTACTTCGGTGTCTAAAAGGCTGATTTTATCTGAGTCCGCGAGTAGTGGTCGGAGCGACCGATAGGCGCTTCGAAAGCGACCTGCTGCGAATCTAGCGACTGTAGCGTCGCGAACGTCCGGAACCGGAGAGAAAGCCCAGTCGGTTTTGCCTGAATAATTTTCAGAAAACCGTTGCTGTGATCGCAACAAGCCCTGCACGGCTTCCAATATCTCTTCCCCGGCAATTGCATCGAAGCCACCCGACATCGCTCGTTGGATGCGCTGCATTTTACGGCTTTGTCGAACCAGAGCCCTTTCATCTCCCGCGAATCTAGCAGCCACTGTCTTGTCTGCTGATACCACAAGCCCCGGCGCTTTTTCGCTCAGTTGAACTTGGAGCCATTCGGAAACAAAACATTCGATGTCTTTAAGTTGATCGTTTGGACCTGTGGTAAACACCAATCTCAAGTCATCCACATAACGACATGCGTCTTGAAGGCGGAGCCCAAGGCGTAGCTCTTTGTTGATCGTCGCTTTCAGCACCTCATCAAAATCCAAAAGGGCAATGTTGGCAAAAAAACCGGCAGCGACGAGTCCCTGTGGAAGGGCTACGGTCGTAAATCCATCGAGTTCAGATCGCTTCGCGTAAGATTCAACATCTCTGCCATCCCTGTCGTCCCAGCGCCAGTCCAAGAGACGTTTGGCGAAAGTGAAGAATACCGAATCGTCACCAGGGCGCTCAAGTGATTCGAGCTTTTGAGCCAATAACTTTGGTCGGACACGGTCATAAAATTGGCGGAGGTCCGATTGAACAATAATGACGTTGGTTGCTGGGTCCAAAGACTCTGCGACCTGATCAGGGCGACTTAGAAAACAACGGTAATCCTGGTAGTATCCACGGTATAATTTGCCCGATCCCCACCGGTGGGAAAGCACACCGGAATCATCGTCGCAAAATAGCCGATTCCCGTAGGAGATCACTTGGTTTCGTTTTGCGACGTCATCTAGCGGTGTGCGTGGATCGCCTTGAATCGCTTCGACTCGGTCAGCTAGGCACATCATGACCGCGGTCGCCGCAACTTGATCTCTTAGGCTAGCGTGCGCCAATGGACGGAGTTTGGTCGCGGATTTCTTGGCATCGACAGGCTCCCATTGCTTTGTCTCAGAGGAGATGTGCCACTCTTGGCTTTTCGGAGCAGGCACGATTCTGAGCGAGTCGTTAATCCACTGCTCCGGTTGTTCCAATTGCTTCTTCAGTCCGGCAAGAAATACCGGCAAGTTAACCGCAGCTAAATCGAGCTCCAGAGTGTCCGCATACCAATTATGAGAACGAATATGTGCAGAAGTTTTCTTCCACGCCTGCACCAACACGAATTCCTGCCGGAGGAGTTCAAGGTTTGGTGAAAGAAAGCGCGGGATATCCATGACCAAAAACTCTAGCTGGTCGGGATCATTTCCAATTGTTCGCTCTCCGGTGGCCGCGACAGGTTTCGCCGGAATAGAAGCTCATCCTCTTTCGAGGCGTCCAATCGCAAGACGATGATGTCCTTCTTTTGAAGAGCTTTGGGAGGAGACGTGGTTGTCGTCAGAATGTATTGGAACGGGCATCCGCCGATTTTCTGAAAATGCTCATCAAGCCAAGCGGCAAAGCGAATGTAGCTGTGGTATAGCCGTAGTCCAAGGTCGGCCTCCCGAGGGCTGTCATGCAGGAGGAAGCCCGGCAGTAGCGAGTCTTTGGAAAGTGAATTGAAAACCAGACAACTGATGTCGGCCAAGAGGACGGCGAGGGTTTCCATGGCCTCCCCGGTCATCGCGCCGCCGTGCGTTACTTGAAAGTTAAGCTCCCGATCTGCGAAAGTGACCTTCCCGTCGTAGGAGGATGAGGGAAGGACCTTTTTCGCCGCAGCCGAGAAAAGTGAACTCAACAAGGCCCGGTTCGCATCGTGCTGGGTGAGTAGCACGTTCAAATCCAGAGTCTGGGTTTCAATGTCGGCCTTTTGCTTCGCGATGCTTTCAACTGCGCTCGTGAGTTTCGCGTATTTCTCAGGTGCCTCGACCCTGGATTTCCAAGTCACGACTTCCGCGAGGTCGGCGTTCAAGGAGTCGCTGATTACTTTCTTTTCTCTGATTTCGGTCGAAAAATTCGTCTGCTGTTTTGTCAATGTCGCCCGCTTCTGCTCCGATTCTCGAATGCTTCGCTCAAGCGCGGACTGCTGATCGGTAATTTTATTACGCTCATTTTCTCTAGCAGCTTCCATTTGTTCGAGGGCATGTGTTTCCTTTACCTCGGAGCCCTTGAGCGTCGCCTGACGGTTTTGCACGTAGCTGCATTGCCCAATTAAAACGTCTCCATACGGGCAGCGCTTGTCTTTATTTTCGATTACGCTGCTTCGGAACTCTTCATTTCTTTTGAGCCCTGCGCTTATCTCCTCGCCTGCTTTGCTACCCAATTGGAACAGGGTTTTGAGCTGACTCAGTTCATTGCGCGAGTCGGCAAGGTTCTCGTTGAGCGCGTTTAGCTGCTCCTGTATTTCAGCTTGCTGACCCTCCAATTTGCCGGTTGCTTCCTCGAGAAGATACTTAGCTTTTTCGACAAATCGCTTGAGGTCGAAGGTCAGCTCTTCGGAAGCAACAAGGGCCTTGTCGATCTCTGTTTGATCGCTCGGCAAATGCGCCTTCAATTGCTGGCGCAGTCGTGTGTCGTAGTATTGGTGCCAGTAATCTGGTTCTCGTCTTGAACGCTCTAAATCACCCTCGGCTTTTTCGACGGCTCTTATCTGGTCGGCTAGATTTTCTTCGGCCTTCAATTCGTCTGGGAGAAACAATCCGAGCGCAATGCGCATGACGAAAAGCGGGTCGGCCTTGGGAAATCGGAATGCTGGCCACTCGGATTCGCTTCTGGGCGAGCGCCAATCGTAAACATTTTGAAACCGCGCTTCTTGGTCCCTGGCGCACCAAGCTAACAAGTGCCCCCACTTAATCTCCTCGTTGGTTCTGACCACCGTCGAGGATGCGAGTTCATCAAGAAGATTTTCCAACCCTAGCTGCTTAGGATAGGTATCCTGATACGCCGCTTCGCCCTTCTTTTCGTAGAGGCCCTCAATCGTGGCGTCTTTCAGGATGTAGGAGTTCCGATTTTCTCCCAAAGGGCGGAGGACAGCCCATACAACACCCTTCAAAGAGATTTCTGCGGCGACGTATCCGTTCGGAAAGGATTTTTTGATCGCTTGGGTGTTGGTCTTGTTTGCGAATGTTTTTTCGCCAAGGACATAGCGCAACAGACGGCAGAATGTCGTTTTGCCCGCGCTGTGTCCTGCGACGTCACTCGTGTCTGTGTCAGACTCTGGTTCCTCGGCCCACACGATGTTGAGCCCTTGTCTGAGCGGAATGTCACGGATGACAACCGGCTGCGGTGTCAGCTTCGAGAGGATCAAAAGACGTTTTACCCAAACATCAGGTGTTTTTTTGATTGGGCTTTTTGTCAGTTCCTCAAGAGCGCTCATGGTGAAGTCCTCAGACTAAGGCATATTTGCTGTGAAGTTGATCAAAAGTTTTTGAGGCAACCAATTGTTGCTGGGTTAGCGCATTCGCCTGTTGGCCCTTTCTTAGCTTAGCCAGGACGTTCAACGCCATCCCCGCTAACCCTCCGTGGTTTGATGGGAAGGTCTGGCGGACGAAATCGAATTGCGGACCTTTCGTGATGGGGTGACCGATGGCACTCTGTTGGACGACTATGGCCTTCCGGTGCTCTGCCAAGTAGTTCAGGCAGTCCGCCCACTTGATCCCTTGGCTTTCGATGGCCGCCAACTCACTGGTGATAGACGCGATCATAGCATCTACTTGGTTGCTGCTACCGGCGAGCGTGCGACAGAGAGCGGGATGTGTGGCCAATATCAGCGCATCAAGATGATCGTCGCTCGAAATGGTCTCCTTCCACTCCACCAACTCTAGTGCGAGAGCACAGATGAGGCGGTCCGACGCCGTTGCTGGATAAGCTTGGTCAAATGGCGCGAAGTCGGCTCCAGCCTGCGTTGGGGCGGCGGCTCGCCCAAAGAGATCTAGTCCGAGGCCGAGTTCATCCGGAGCCGCGGGCTTGGCCGCCTTTGGTTTACGGGCGGGTTTCTTCGCCGTAGTCGCGGCAGCAGTTACAGCCTCTTGGGCGGCGCGGTCGTGATTGAGGGCGAGGAGGCGGCGGAGGACTTCTTTTCGGGCGGCAGGGCTGATAGTGTAACGGACGCGGTCGTTTTCGGGGAGCGTTTGGACTTCGTGGAAGTCGTGACCAAGGGCGAACTGACCTGTCCACCCATAGGTCGCGAGGACCGCTTCGTCCAACTCGCGATGCAAGGAGCGGAGCCGGAGTAGACCTTCGTATCCAGCTTCGGCTTGATCCGGCATCTTGCTGATACGGGCGACCTCGGCAGCAGTGAGATCGCTGTCGTGGAAAAGACCGTATAACTTCGTTAGGCCAATCTCAAGTGCACGCATTATCGCCGACCTTCTGTTGTGAAAATCATCGCCAATTTGATCGAGTGCCAGACCATCATTCCCTGCGAAAATCGGGAAAGGAAATGTCTGAAAAATTGCAGAAGGCATGTAGCTCAAATCGGATTTCATTGTTGTGCAGTAACGCCACGCCCAGTGGTAGTGCAGGCTCGATTGGAGAACAGAAAAGTATCGAGCCTGCTCGAATGGCATAACAACAAGCTTTGAATCCAGAACCTGCCTCGGATTTACAAAGGAGAACGCAACAGTCCGACTCACCTGAGCAATCGCTATCGCGCGCTTCACTCCTTCGAGCAACGAGTAGAGCTTTGGGCGCTTATCGGCATAAATCCACCAGCGCTGAGGCAATGGCTTCCGCAGAACGTATGCCCCATTTTCGTCAACCCGAGTTCGCTCCGGCTTGACTCGAGTTTCAATTATCGCGAACGCATCTGCGTATTCGGTCCTAGCCTTCTCTTCGGTCCAGTCATGGAAATTTACAATAAATCGGGTTCCGCTTTGATTGGGGCTAGTGTTCAAGTCGGAGCCGTTGATATAAGGCATGATCACCGCGGAAAGGGCAGGATTAGCACGTAACAAACGCTGCGCTTCTTCTCTTTCCAAGATAAAGCCGGTGCCGAGCACATAAGAGCCGATAAAGCTCTTATCTGCGTTTTCGTTCAGCGCCAGCGGACTGTCTTGGTTGGAGTCAGAATCCAAATATGATGTGATTTGGTTGACGATCTGTCCGTCGAGGAGGCAGGGGAGAGCCCAGTCTCCTTTGGTGATTGCGATAAGTGATACCTCGACGGCAGCAGTCCCGGGCCATTTTTTCGACCGAATTGCGAAAGTTATCGTCCCTGACATTTGAAGTATCACGGCCAGTCCACCTTCACGAGCGCTGCCTTGCGCGATCGTATTGGTCGAAATTAATGCCATATGCCCTCCCGTCCTAAGCAGGCCAAACACGCGCCTGAAAAAATACGTGACTAGGTCGACTGCGCCCGCCGGAGCGAACTCGTATTTTAGCCATTCCAAGAATCCATGACCATACGTGCCACTCAATGCACGATTCCCAAGAAAAGGCGGGTTTCCAAGAATACAATCAAAGCCACCTCTGGCGCTGATGTCCGGAAAGTTTAGAAACCAATGGAAAAATTTCTTCCGTCCCGCCAATGCCCATGCCGCCGCTGTGGCCTGCCCTTGAGGTGTGCGATGCCCACCGAGGAAAGCGCGAAACTCTTCATCGGTTATTAATTTGCCCTTTGTCGCAGCGGTCTTGGGCAGGTAGAACTGCGCAATGGGAATGCAGGCGATTTGTTCAAGCAACCATGGGTCCTTGCTTTGAGTGAAGTCCTCGTAGCGCTTCTTCTTTAGTTCGATTTCATCGGGATTGCGCTCGGGCAAGATGGAGATTTCGCGCCAACCTAGAAGGATGGCGTCGAGTTGCGCCTTTAGCTCAGGTGCAAGGTCTACTTTCTTCTGACCTTTGGCGAAGTCTTCGCGCTCTGTTTTGTTTTTTCGACGGAAGGCAGATGCTATTTCCTTCTCGTCGCCAGGCATGGCGGAAAATGCTTCTTCGGGGACGCCACGTTCCATTTCGTCTTCTTGAGCAAAGCCGACGATGGCGTTACCGCATTTTATGTGGTGATCGAGGAAGTTTAGGGGCTCGCCAGGACTGTGCGCCTCTAACCATAGCGCGACCTTGCATAACTCGACGGCTAGGGGGTTTAGGTCCACGCCGTAGATGCACTCGCGGATGACATCGCGGATGGCGGAACGGAACGAAGCAGGGCTTGGCTGCTCCTCCCCAGTGCGAACAATGGCAAGCTCCATCGCGATCCGTCGCGCTGCTGCGAGTAATATGTGACCGGAGCCACAGGCGATATCGGCGATTCGAAGCGAAAGTAGCGCGGCGGCCTTGTCCTTCTCATTCAGTTTTTCGACGATAATAAGATCGAGGGAATGCTTGAGGAGCGGCTGAACGAGGTCGTCAGGGGTGTAGTGTGAACCGGTGGCCGCGCGTTTGTCCCCTTGCGCGAAGGCGAATTCGACGCGCGGTCCGACGACATGAAAGACAGGCTCGAATTCGAGCAATCCTTCGTAAACAGAACCAAACTCCTCGACGTTGAGCGCAGCATAATTAACTCGGATAGTCTGGCCTGTATTGGGGTTTTGATAGAGGGAGAGCGAATGCAGGCAGCCAAACGTGACGGCGTTGTCGAGCTGACAGTCTCGGAACGAGCCAATGGCGTCTGGGCGAAACAAGTCGCCGGCAAGCGGTGCGATCCCGAGTTTCGGACCTGGGCCGGCCGCCTCAAAGAGGCGGAAACAGGATATGAGCGCGAGCCAAGCATCGTCCTTGCGAGGGTCGGCGAGGTGACGTTTTTCCGCCAGACGGCGAAGCCGTTGCAAGCTGTAATAGCGGCAGTAAATATCTCGTTTCGCAGCGGAAGGTGAAAGTGGGTAAACAAGGTTGCGCTCCTCGATGACGAGCAGAAACAGCAGTCGGTAGATCAGGCGAAGCAGATGCTGATAGAAGACATCTGCCTTCAGCGATTCATTCTGAATGGCGGCGCGCAGCGCTTCGTTTTTAGGGTGAATAAGCAGACCGTTGGCAAAGGCCCGGATTGCCGATTCGACGGCGCGGCTGAGTCCATCACGGATGCGCGCACCCGACTCCACAGAGTCTTGGTGATAGCGTTCGATCAGGCTTTCCGGTGCAGCGTCGGTCGTGGCCGGCAGCCGTGAGGCGTGGAGGAAACGATAGAGAACCGCGAAGTCGGCGAAAAGTCCGTCGGTGAAAATACGGTCGAGATCGAATTCCAGGTAAGTGAGCTTCACTAAGCGCGAGCTATCGCGGAGAAGGCGGAGAAGGCGACCGTTGGTGACGACGGCGTAGAGTTGCTCGGAAAGATTGAGGTACTCCTGAACCAGCGCGTGGGCGGACATGCGCGGGCCGGCCACTCGCTCCGGCTTTCGATCAAGCCCGGCGGGATCGCGATAGCCTGTGATGTGAACCGGCGTATTGGCGCGGTTAGCCGCGCGGTGGGAAATCGGGTAAGCCTTGGCGTTCAGCTCCGGGCCGCGTTGCTGATATTCGAGTTGATAGCCGAGCAGGCCGAGGAGCGGAACGATCCAGAGATTGCGCGTCTCGGTGGTGCCGGACGCGTTCGCTGAAATTGTTTCGAGCTTACGGTGAAAGATACGCCAGTAGTCCTGCGCGTCAGCCCACGCACGGGCTATCTCGTCTTTCACGGTCGCGGAGCCTGTTAGGCCGAAGTCGGCGGGACGCTGGCCGTGCAACTCGTCAAGCCGATCAAATAACTCGGGCGAAACTATCGACCCTTCGATGCGGATGCTGGGAAAATTCATCGGCGGTCCGTCAGTTTTTTCCACCCTCTGGGAGGAGAATGTAGACGCCGAGGAGATCCATCGGCAGGACCGGATAGACGATTTGGAACCGTTTCGCATCCATGAGCGCACTGAACCGTTCGTGAGCTTGAACGAGCTTCAAGGATTGGCGCTCGGCGACCGCATCAAACTCGGTCTTCAACTTTTCAAGGAGACGAAGTTCGTTTTCCAAAAACCCGGCTCGGGCCTGCGGGGTCAAGTCCGATGTTGCGAGGGCGGCAAGCAAAAGTGCTTTGGCTGTGGCATGGTCGATAAATTCCTTTTGTTCTGGAGTGCCACGCCAACCCCAGAGAACCATTTCTTCGGCGACCACCTGATTCTGGGCCTTGCGCTCTTCGATAACGTTGCGACAGCGAAAGAGCATCAACGTGGTCTTTGTCTGAACCTGTCGCGTGCGGATGATGGCTGCCCGAGCGGCGCGTTTTCCGTCACGGGCCAAAGTATTGGCCATCACGAGCTGACAGAGCTGTTCCACGAAACGATGATTGCGCCCGATGTAATAAAACCCTTCGGGCGTGGGTGAGGTAAAACTGACGGCGAGTGGCTCAGTCGATTCGGGAAGAAGCGAACGCAACGGGACGGGCATATTGCCGAGCACGATTTTATGACCTCTTCCCTTCGGATCAGGAATGACCTGCACGCCGAGAATATCGTTAAGTGCAGAGACAACAAAATCCTCAACCGCCTTTGGATCACCAATGGCTTCGTCAACCTCCTTCAAGTCGGTTTCAATCTCCTCGGCTTTGATCGCGTTTTGAGCGAATATGCTGCGCGAGGCCAACTCACGCTTGGCGGCCTCTTCTATTTTGTGGGTAACTGCGGCCTTAGCTTTAGCCGCTTCGTCGAACTCGTCGAAATTGAACTGAATCTGCTTCCGATCATGCTTGGCCGTGGATATGCGGCGGTCGGGGTTGATCAATAGCGCTTGGGTAATTGTATCGATAATGCTCTGGGAATCCTCTGGAAACGGAACGTTGATACCCGTGGATTTTTTAATCTCTCGGACCTTGCGAAGAAGAACGTCGAGCACGATGCCGTCGATGGGATTATCGGCACCGTAAAGCAGGCACGTTTTAACCTTCTCCGCGAGCTGGCCATAACGATCGACTCGGCCCTCGCGCTGCTCTAGGCGGTTGGGATTCCACGGGAGATCAAAATGCAGCACCGCGGTAAAGTGCTGCTGAAGATTCACGCCCTCACTCAAGCAGTCCGTGGCAATAAGGACGCGCGAGCGCTTGGGATCGCGGCCCATTTCTTCGATCCGCTGTTTGCGGATTTCATCGGGCAGTTCGCTGGTGACGACTTGAATATCGAGCGTCGGGAAACGTTTCCTAAGAAGTGGAGTGAGTTGCTGGCCGAGATAGTTGGCAGTCGCGACGTAACGGCAGAAAACGACGGAGTTGAATCCGTCGTTGATCCAGTCGTCGAGGACCGCCTCGGCGTTGGCGAGCTTCAGGTCGTCCTGCGGATTAGAAAGCTTGGTGAGCTTCTCGGCCAGACCACGTATCTGTTGGCGCTGGTGACCTGACCAATCGAGTTTTTCGGTAAGAGACGTGGGTGAGTTGTCCCCCTCGAAACCAAACTCGGTGTCGCCAACCGGATTCTCCGCAATTGAAGAAAGAGCGGTCGCCGGGTCGTCTTCGCCGTTCTTCGGCGCACCGGCGGGAAGACCGGCTAACCGGGCATTGAGCATTTCGATTCCGGCGGCTGGGCTGGACATTACTCCGCGAAGGAGACCAAGCGCCGTCCAGTAGTGGACGCGCCGAAGCCGCCCATCACCGGGGTCGGTTGCAATTAGTTGTTTAGCGAAAGAGAGGATGTCCTCGAAGAATGCCGCGTAGTTGGCGGATAGATCGTATGGCCATTCAAAGCTTTCGCGCTCGGGGAACGGTGTGTTTTCCCCCATCCATCTCTCAACGTCGGCGCGTTTGCGCTGAATAAAGTGTTTGGCGAGTTCCTTGCGCTGGGCCTGAGAAGATGAAGGCAAATCGAGCAACTCGAACTCGGGCTTGAGCATTCCGAGCAGAGAGTGAAATTCCTCGGACTTACCGCTGTGCGGTGTAGCGGTGAGTAGGATGAGATGCTGCTGCGGCTTTTCTGCGAGGCGGCTGACCAGGTGATACCGCTGTTGCTGCGTCTGCGAAGCACCGACGGGACGGGCGCATGAGTGCGCCTCATCTACGATCACCAACTCGGGACACTGCTCGATGAACACATCTCGCCGGGTATCGGATTTGATGAAATCCACGCTGATGACCTGATACGGGTAGAATTCGTAGACGCTCGTATCGCCGTGAATCTGCCGATCAAGGCTGGCGCGGGTGTTGGACCGAATGATGACCGCCTCAATGTCGAGCTTCTGACGGATTTCCGCCTGCCATTGCTCGCAGAGATGAGGGAGGCAGATAACGGCAAAGCGTTTTATTTTGCGGCGTTCAAGAAGCTCACGAACGACAAGCAGGGACTCGACGGTCTTACCGACGCCAACGTCGTCGGCAACCAGCAGCCGAACCTTGTCCAACTTCAGGGCCATGATAAGCGGCACCAACTGGTAAGAACGCGGGCGAAACGAAAGCTTGGCCAGCGACCGAAACGGACCAGCGCCGTTGCGAAACGCGAGACGAGCGGAGTCGTAAAGTAAACGGGCAGTGGAAATGTCACCGAGGTCTTCTTTTGCAGGTGGCTCAAAGTGGGCATCTACGGGCTCGTCGAACTCAATTCCAAGCGGGCGATAGATGCCGGTGGTCTCGTCATCTGACCCGCCAAGCGGTTTGATGATGAGGAGGTCAGCGTCGTCAGACGGCAGCACGATCCAATCGCGACCGCGAAGGCTGACGAGTTTCCCTGGCTGGAAGGTGGCCGTGCTCATTTAACCTTCCTGAAGATGTCAGGGCGCGCGGCGAGTATCGTCGCGAGATCGTCGCGATAGTTGTAAACCCATACTTCATCGCCTCGGGCAATGATCGCCTGGCGTTTCGCAGAGTCATCCGCCTGCGTAGCAGACTCGTCGTGTGGCGTGCCATCGCAGAAAACCCAAAAACGAGGTTCGTAGTAAAAGTCCGGCTGAACGTAGATTCCCTCCACTCGCTTCTGGGCGGCGTCGGGCAAACGCAGTCCGTTCTTGTAGAGGTAATCGACGAATTTACGCTCGGTGGTGGAAGTCGGGTCAAGGGTCCGAAGGAGAGACTGGTAGTGCTCCTCGTAGTTACTGAACTTGGAGTTTGTCTCGATGGTGACGGAGCTGACACGCAGTTTCTCCAAGGCGTCCTTGATAAGGGCGCGATCGATTTTTTTGTGATCGCGCTGATTGTAGTAGCTCAGCAAGTCGTCGTAGGAAGCCGGCCCCTTGTAGGAAGTGTCATCGAAGCGGCAGAGCTTGATTGCTTGCTCCACGACCTTGTGAAAGACCTTCACGTCCTCGACGAACTGCGAGAGAATGCCGAGGCTGCCTTCAGAGGCTTCAAAGAGGAGGATGTTGGGAGCCTCAGAATCGCCGACCGCGACGACGCCAACTTCGTTGGGTTCCACTTGAAAAACCGTCTCGATGGCCCGCTTTAAGGCGTGCTGGAAAGTGATAACACCCTCGGGTGATAGCCCGAGCGGCTCTACGGGTTGGATGTAGAGCGCATCGGCCAAATTTGAGGTCCAAAGTTTCACCAAGCGGAAGGGCTCTTTGATGTTGCTGTCGGCGGCGGGAATAGAGGAGCGCCAATCGCCGGATACCATCCCGAGCGGGAAACCGTCGCCATCTGGCTGCGCTCGCCAGCGGTAGCTGACGTGGACAAGACGCGCCGCTGGGATGTAGCGGAGATTGAGCAGCGTATTTTCCGTCGTGGTAACGACAGCTCGTTTCACGCGGTCGAAATGACCGCCATCTACGGAAAAATAAGTCTGCACCTCAAAGCCGCGCGAGACGCGCTCTTCTTCTTCGCACGAGATTCGGTCGATCTCCTCAGCACGGGACTCCGCCATTTCGATCAAATCGTGAACGTTCTGCTTATTGGCGTTATCGCCTAGATTGAGCCCGGTGAACGGGCAAATCTCGCGGTCCATCTGGTCGTCAGTAAGGAAGTAGCCGGCCTTGGTGCTGACCTTTGCGGATTTGAGTGAGCCCTCGGCGTCCTGCACGACCAATTGGCAGACACGATACTTTCGCCCGCTGTGGTAGATAATGTTGAGCGGACCGAACTCGCGGAGCGCGATTGAGCGAGGCCGCGAAACAAACTCGCCAGCGGTGCCGTCTCCGGTGGGCAGGAAGACACGGATAGGCAGGCGGGTAAAATTGTAGCCCGGCAGAAAGCCTTCTGACGCCAAGTATCGGTAGGGATAAAATTCAGAAAGCTCGGTCGCCTTGGCTCCGAGATCGTTCCGAAGCAACGCGAGTTGATGGGACGCCTGTTTCTGTTGACGGTCGTATTTGCGATACTCGTCGGTGCCCGGCGTGAGCAAGCCCGGTTCAATTTTCTGGGTCGCGCGAGTGAGGATGTTGCGAGCCGATTTGTAGAGGTAGCGCCAGCGCGTCAGGGTCCGGTCGAGTGAATTCGCGATATTGGCGAGATTCTGCTCGATCCACTGATCGGAATACCAACTGCCGCCGCCTTTAGTGAGGTCGCCCTCGAAGTCGTGAATCACGCGCTTAAAGGACGCTTTGAGGCGAGCGAAGTTAGCCGGCGGAATCTCCAGACCGGCTCGGACTTCGGACGACAATGGCATCTTATCGTTATCGTCGATCACGAATCGAAGGATCGAGGGCCTGGCTCCGTTCAGATCCTCGAGTCCCGGCAACCCCATCTCGGAAACAACCATTGCATTCAAATGAGAGGCGAGCAGCTCACGGTTACAGAGATCGAGTTTCGGCGCCATCACCGCCCCCGAAACGAGGTCCTGTTTATTTTTGAAATAATGCCGGTCGTGAGGTGAGTAACTTGAACAGTAGGTGAACACCAGCGCCGCTTGCCCACTACGGCCCGCGCGCCCCGAACGCTGTGCATAGTTGGACGGGTTGGGCGGCGCGTTGCGCATGTGGACGACACTCAAGTTCCGAATGTCGATACCTAGCTCCATTGTCGGTGAACAGAAGAGCGCGCTAATGACGCCGCTGCGGAACAACCCCTCGCGCTCGATGCGCGTATCGGTGTTGAGCTGTCCGGTGTGGTCTTCACCGCGTTGCCGCTTCATCTGCGAAAAATCGCGTTCGTAGAGTCGCTTGAAAAACACGTTGGGCTGCACGGCGCGCTCCTTGTAGGAGCGCTGCTTGACGATCTCCGCACGAACGGCCTGGCCGTCGCCGAGACGCCAGATCAGCTTGTGCAAACGCAGGCGGTAAATCGGAACTTCCTCGTTCTCCTCGTTCCGCGCCGGGCGTGAACGGAAATAGTCGGCCGCTTCAAGCTTGGCCATGAGCTGAAGAATGAACGTGCGGTAGGCGTCTTTGCGGAGATCAACCGCGAGTTCATTGTGGCGAACGTAGAGCTTGATGAACTTTCCGAGTGCGCTCGCCGGGCCAATACTGGTCGTGGAGACGCCAGCCGTGCGGTTTAGATTGTCGAGTCGGAGAAAGCGGGGTTCGCGAAGCTCCTCCTCGCGATCAATACTCCACGGTGCTTTTAGTTTTTCACGAAACTCCTTTTCATTCTGACGCAGTCTCGACTCGGAAAGCAGGTCGCTGTCGATGGCGTATTCGAGTCGGCAAAAATCGAGCACCACGCGAATGAAGTCTGCGCGCTTTTCGTGATTGAGGATGTTGAGCAGGGGAACGTCCGCCCAGAACGCATCTTCAGCGGCATTCTCGTGCAGGCTCTCATAGTCGATGTCGAGAAGGCCGCATTGCTCAAGATTCGGCAGGACGATGCGCCAGCTTCGCCGTAAGTCCGCAATCGCCCGATAAAGAAGAAAATTTTGGAAGCATTCCTCATAGGACCGTCTCACTGCCGGCAACGCGGGCTCGTCGTTTCGGTTAGCGAAATCCGTAAATGGAAGCCTCAAAGCCTTGAATACCGCTTCTCCCAGTGAAGCGAAGTTCAAGGTCTTCGATGGTGAATGCGCGATGGCTTTGCGGATCGCGGCGCGCAATTGGATCACCTGGACGAAGTCGTTGAAATGCCCTGCCTGTAACGCTGCATCCTGTCGATTGTCGGTAAAGCTTAGGAGTTTTTGATCCTCGGGCTTGAATCCGGCATCGGCCAATTGGTTGAGAATAGTGAAGGCCGTAATGGTAGTGGAGGTGCTGCGACCTTCACTCCCGAGCTTGGTCAGCTTTGTTCCTTCGTTCGTCTTCGTGTCGTAGAACGTTCCGCTGGTGGGATCAAAGAGGAGCGGTGCCCGCATGAACCAGCCCCACCACTTCTTCGGCGTGGTTTCGGAGCAATTCCCATACTCGTCGAAGTAGAGCTTAACCGGAAAGAGGTGCTTCTTTTCTTTGCGCGGAACAAGGCCCGTCTTCGTTTGGCGAACCCAAGTCTCGGGAAGCAGTTCAACGTCTCCAGCCCCATCCCAGATTTCATCTCCAATAATCAGATAGCCGTCATGGGCATCTTCATCCTCCTCGGAGGTCTCGCGAAATTCGCGAGGCTCAAGGCGATCACCAAAACGGGTGATGCAGATAAATGGGTGACCGCTGGAACGGCTGAACACGTTCGGGAAAATCGGCTTCTTGTCTGTTTCATCCTGCTTGAATAGGCCCGGTTCAAGTGTGATGAACCGATTTTCATCCTGATCTAGCGTGGTATAGACCGAGCCCGTTTGAGAGATGAACTGATGCAGCTTGAAGGGCAGTACCGTGTAGCGCTGGCCTGAGTCCTGAAGCCTCTTATTGGAAAGACTGATCCACTGTAGGAGCTGCTTTAGGAATTCACGGGACTCCGGCTCTGTGACGCCACTATCCTCAGAAAGCGCGGCGATAATTTCTGGAAATTGTTTCGGTTTACCGCGCAGCAAAACTCCGTCGCGGTTTTCCAGAGCGATACGGTTCTCCAGCCACACAGCAACGGGATGAACTTTCAACGTGTCGGTTGAGGCATCGAAATGAATCGGTTGGCGGATGGCCGCCGCGAGAGTGGCTTTGTTTGGGATAGTCCCATCGAAAGTCAGAGAGCGCGTCAGGGTTTCGTTGACGACTTGATCTGCTTTGAACGCGCGCCCGAAGAGTTTGGTCGCAACGTCGGCGACTTGGGCGCGCTGAGAAGCAATACTGCCGACAGAAACCATAGTAGCCGACGTTCCAATTGAAACCACCTCATGAGCACAACGTGAGCGGATGCGGCGAATGAGCATCGCAACATCGGCACCTTGTCGCCCTCGATAGGTGTGCAATTCATCAAAGACCAAGAAACGCAGGTTGTCGTAGATGCCGTCTCGAATGGAGCGCTCTCGCAGTCGAGTGAGGAGTAGCTCCAACATCATGTAGTTGGTAAGCAGAATTTGCGGCGGCTCGTTTCGCATCTTCTCGCGTACTTCTTCTTTCTCCTGGCCGGTGTATTGGCCGAAAGTGATAGGGAATTCCTTCCCGGTATTATTTTTATAATTCTTCTCGTAGCGCTTGAACTCATCGCATTGTGAATTGATGAGCGCATTCATCGGGTAAACGATGACTGCGGTAACGCCCTTCGCTCCCGGATTAGAAAGGAGGTAGTGGAAAATCGAGCCGATGTAGGTCAGCGATTTGCCGGAGCCTGTGCCGGAGGTGACGACGAAATCCTTTCCGGCGGTCCCAAGCTGGATAGCCTCTACTTGATGGCGGTAGAGCTGGTAGCCTTTGAAAATGTCGCGCAGATCGGGGTGGAGTGTTCCCTTGGTGGTGAGATCATCCAAACGCCCGAACATCTCGAAGGACGGGTTGAATTGCAGAAGCGGCTGAGGCCAGAGTTTTCCTTTTCCCAATTCGCCCTCAACTTTTGCCCGAATCGCTTCATCCGAAATCTTTAGGAAGCTACGGATGTATGTCGCATAATCTTCAATGATTTGTGCATGGGTTTTAAAAATATCCATTGGGGTGCAATGCGACGGCGATGCTGGTCGAGGCTAAGGCTCCCATACAGCATTTGGCAACATCCAGCTTTTACTTACTGCTGGCCTTCTGTGCACGTAATAGCGGATATTTTCCGTGCGCCATGGTCGGAGGAGCCGGAGTTGAACAAGGTGAAGTGCTCAATCGTGCGTCAGATGGCCCCGGATAATTTCTACGTTGAGGCAATAGGCACAATCCTCAAAAGTGATCCCCATGGTCACAATCGAACTCTCAATCCAGGCCAGTAACGGGAAATGGATGACCAAAGAAATTACGTGTCTTCGCCCACACCCAGGCGACGATATTCTTATCGACAGCGAGCAGTTTGAGGTTCGAGCCACAGCGCTTCAGGCAGGTGAATCCAAAGTCCTCGCCAAGGTTGTTCACAGCGGCCGTAAGCGACTTTCACCCCGCATGCTTAGCGCAATGGGCTTTTCGCCCATAGAAGATTGAGCTCCGTGATAATAGCGGTTGGTCGGGCAACGCCGAAGTGAAAGTGCTCTTGCGCCAATCGACGCAGGGTGTAAATTGTGTGCATGAAGGTTAAATTGCACGACGGTATCCCTTACATTTTCCCGAGCCCGTTGGGCCGAATGAACATCACCCTTGAACGCGCGATTTCGATGGATCGCAGTGATCAACCGAAAGGTTTCCGATTCTGGATCGCAGCTGAGGGAGTTGACCAACACACTCCCCGACTGGTGCGTCTGTCGGGGCCTTTCAACGACCAAGAATCCGCGCTGCATGCTGTAGTTTCCGAATTCGAGTTGGAGCCGAACGAGAATGACTCTCGGTTTGGTGTGGTCGCCGATGCGTTGCGGGCTGCGTTGAGGACTCCTTTGGAAGCGAGCAATTCGCTTTGATCCACCGCGTAGACTATCCTCCGAGTCTTTTGCGGGCGGTGTGCTGATCTCCCACCTGCTCAGCGCACTCGGGAGCTCCGAAAAGCTCTCAACCGCACCGCGGAGGCGTTCCTATTGTGCATTCCTAGACCGACCCACCTCGAACTAGGTTGCCAGAAGGTTGCCAAATATTGTGCTTTTAGCTTCCCTTCCCAGCCGTTCAGTGCATCTTAGTTCTTATTCTAAGACATTAACAACCAACTAAGTCCACGTTTTCTAGCGACTTAGCTTCAGATGGCAAAGGGGTTCGAATCCCTCCCTCTCCGCCATTTTCGCCAAGGCTTCGTATGGCACGGCCATTGCCGCAGCAAAGCCAGAGGCCATACCGGCTGCCCAATAAAGGATTATTTGAACTTGGCTCGATATGCGTAAATCAATCGTGCGGAGTCCTGACCGTCGATTACGCCGAAGAAAATCTTCTTCCCGTCCGAATATGAACGAACCTTTGCGGCCATTTGCATTTGCTCATAAATAGCATCATCAACTTGTGACCAGTATTGGAGGATAAAAATTTCGGCGGGACTCTGAAACAGACGTTGTATCTGATCACCGTTTTTTCCCATGAGATTTGGCGTTAGTTTTTTCTTCATGCCCTTTCCCTTGAAGGCGAAAACTACTGCTTGGCGCTTCCCTTTAAATTTTAGGCGCGTGGTACATAGGTCGTTTTTCTCCCCGCCCCAATCTTTGAACTTTCCCTTTTCGCCGATGATCCTCATGACGCCTTTCTTGAATTTGTCCTCGGCCATGGGGATAGCTGCGACGGTGGCCCCCCTCTATCCGTGTAACCTTCGAGAATGGGACGCGCGTTGAAAAAACTATATCGATCGAAGACTGCGCATACAATCATCCCCTTTATCCACCCCTTGCTTGAGAAAAAGCGTGCAGCGGCCGATGTGGCTGTCCGCGGCGTACCAGCTGCCAGGTCGAGTCATGCCCCCAGCGCGTGAGGGCCGTCCCATCCAGGATCGATCCGGCGCTTACTTCGAAAAGTGATGGGGATGGACGACCGTGGAGAGGATTTTAGCCAGCTCCGCCGGTTTGATGGGCTTGGACAGATAGCCGTCCATGCCGGCGGCGAGGCATTGCCGGTAATCCTCGGCCATGGCGAAGGCGGTGAGCGCGATGATGGGAGTGCGGGGCTTGCCCGTCAGCGCCTCCTTTTTTCGGATGAGATCCGTGGCCTCGAAGCCGTCCATTTCCGGCATCTGCACATCCATGAGGATGAGATCAAAGGGCTCCGCGTTGAAGTGCGCGACGGCTTGCTTTCCCGTTTCGGCCAGCGTGATCAGATGCCCGCCCTTTTTCAGCAGCTGCATGGCCACCTTCTGATTAACCACATTGTCCTCGGCCAGCAGGATGTGCAGCGGCCCGAGTTCGACGAGGTTCGGCAGCGGCACGGCGGCGGCCTTGGGAAGGGCGGCGGCGGCGACGAGAGGGATGGTGAAGAAGAAGGTGGCGCCAATGTCGAGCTGGCTCTCCAGCCAGATTTTGCCGCCCATCAACTCGACCAGACGCCGGGAGATTGCCAGCCCAAGGCCGGTGCCCCCGAACTTGCGCGTGGTGGAGGCGTCGGCCTGGGCGAAGGCGGAGAAAAGCCCGGCCTGTTTGTCCGGCGCAATGCCAATGCCCGTGTCCCGGACCGAAAACTGCAGGAACGAGCCGCCCTCGCTGTTGAGGGGTGAGACCTCCAGGACGATTTTGCCGGCGGGCGTGAACTTGATCGCATTGCCCAGCAGGTTGAACAGCACTTGGCGCAGCCGGGTGGGATCGCCCTGAACGAACGGCGGACAGGCCGCCGACAATTCGATGCCGAGATCGAGTTTTTTCTGCTGAGCGCGAGGGACAAAGGCCTTGGCGCAGTTTTCGACCAGCTCGCGCAGGTCGATGGTAAGGATTTCCAGCTGCAGCTTGCCGGCCTCGATCTTGGAGAAATCAAGGATGTCGTTGACGACGGTGAGCAGGGTTTCGGCGGATTGGGAAGCGGTGGTGAGGAAGTCCTTCTGCTGGGGGGTCAGCTCGGTTTCCAAGGTCAGGGAGGTCATGCCGATGACACCGTTCAAGGGCGTGCGGATTTCGTGGCTCATGTTGGCCAGGAACTCGCTCTTGGCCACGTTGGCGGCGTCGGCCGCATGCCGCGCCTCCCGCAGCCGCCGGCTCTGCCAGCCCAGCAGCCCCAGCATCGCCACGAGGGACGAGGTGGCCACGAGCAGCCAGCGATTGCGCTGTTGCACGTCCGCCAGGTACGAGAAAGCGATCGTCTCGTTGTCGGAAGACAGGAACCAATGGAAATAAATCGATGAGATCGTACCGTCCTTGGCCATCCGGTTGATTTCTTCGCGAATGGCGTCGGCGGCCCGGCTGCTGTCCGGCCTTTTCCAGGAGGCTCCGATGCCATAACCGAGGTTTCCGTTGGGCAGCAGATTATATTTCAGCCCCGCCATGATTTCCGGGGGCAGGCCACGAAAGACCGCGGCGTCAGCTTTGCTCCCGCTGATCATCGCGGCATCCGTTTTGCCCTCATAAGCGCCTTTCATGGCGGCAACCACATTAGGCTGGGGAATCAGCTTGGCGCCGGGAAACCCGGCGTCCGCCATCTTCTGGGCAATGCTGAATCCGTTGGGATAGCCGACAGTTCGCCCCACCGTGTCCTTCGGCGTGTTGATGGGACTCGACTTGGGGGTCACCATCCAGAAACTGATGGTGACCCAAGGCGCAGAGATGTGCAGGAATTTTCTCCGCTCCGGGATGTCGCCGAGCAGCGGCCAAAGATCGACCACGCCATTTCGCAGGCTTGGCTCCGGGCCTTCCAGGACGTGAACCCACTCCAAGGGAACGTGCCGGCGTTGCGCGGCCTGCATGATCATGTCGACCGCCGGGCCTTCGGGCCGGCCGTCCTTGCCGACCATCTGATAGGGCGGCGACTGCTGGAACCCGATCCGGAAAGGACGCGAGGCACGTGATGGATCGGTCAGGACATTTCTCCACCACCAACCGGCGAGGACGCAGAGAGCCGCGGCCCCGAGCGCGGGCCAGAACCAATGGAAACGCAGGCGGAGTGCGCGGCGCGCGGGAGCAGACGGATAGTCCTCGTTTCCGAGTTCGGCCGCGGAACCGTTGGTGCCCAGGGCGCGGATGATTTTTTCCAGCTCCGCCGGCTTCACGGGCTTTGTGAGATAGCCGTCCATGCCGGCGGCGATGCAGTGCCGGTAATCTTCCGCCATGGCAAAGGCGGTGAACGCGATGATCGGAACATGCGCACCGGTGCGGGCCTCGTCCTGCCGGATGATGACGGTGGCCTCAAGGCCGTCCATCTCCGGCATTTGCACATCCATCAGGATGAGGTCAAAAGTCCGGGCCCGGAACTGCTCCACGGCCTGTTTTCCATTTTCAGCGAGCGTAATCTGATGGCCGCCTTTTTGGAGCAACTGCCGCGTCACTTTCTGGTTAACGACATTGTCCTCGGCCAGAAGGATGCGCAATTTGCGGGTCGGCGCCAGGGCCGGCATTGCCGTCGTGGCAGCTCTTTGCACCGATGGTTCGGCGGCGCTCCCGCTCAGCAGGCTTTTGATCGTGGAAAGAAGCTCCTGCTGCCGGATGGGCTTGATCAGGTAGGATTTTATTCCGACCTGCTGGCAACGCGCACTGGTCACGTTGCAGTCATCGGAGGTGAGCATCATGATCACGCTGTCGGATAACGTGCGGTCGGCGCAGATCTGCCCGGCCAGTTCCAGGCCGTCCATTTCCGGCATGTTATAGTCGAGCAGCACCAGCCGGTAGGGGTCACCTTCGGCTTTTGCCTGAAGGAGCGCTTTGAGCGCACTCTTTCCGTCGGACACGCTGGAAGCCCGGATGTGCTGCCGTTCGCAGATTTCCCGGAGGATGCGCTTGTTGGTGTCGTTGTCGTCGACAATGAGAATCCTCGCCGGCTGGAGCTGGGCGAAGTCAGGAATGACGACGGCCGCCGGAATCGAGTCGGCCGCGACAAGGGGAATGGTGAAGAAAAAGGTCGTGCCGACGTCGGGCTGGCTCTCCAGCCAGATTCTGCCGCCCATCAGTTCCACCAGGCGCTTGGAGATCGCCAGCCCCAGGCCGGTGCCGCCGAACTTGCGGGTGGTGGAAGCCTCGGCCTGGGCGAAGGCGGAAAAAAGCCGGGACTGGTTGTCGGCTGAAATGCCGATGCCCGTGTCCCGGACCGAAAATTGCACGAACTGGCCGGCTTCGTTGCTGAGGGGGGCGACCAGCAGGACCACCTCGCCGCTGAGGGTGAACTTGAGCGCATTACCCAGCAAGTTGAACAGCACCTGGCGCAGCCGGGTGGGATCACCCTGCACAAAAAGCGGGCAGGCCGGCGAGAGTTCGACGCCGAGATCGAGTTTTTTCTGATGGGCGCGAAGGGCAAAGGCCTTGGCGCAGCTTTCGACCAGTTCGCGCAGGTCGATCGGGAGGATTTCCAGCTGCAGCTTGCCGGCCTCGATCTTGGAAAAATCGAGGATGTCGTTGACCACGGTGAGCAACGTTTCGGCGGATTGGGTGGCCGTGGTGAGGAAGTCCTTCTGCTGGGGGGTCAGCTCAGTCTCAAGGGTCAGGGCCGTCATGCCGATGACGCCGTTCAAGGGCGTGCGGATTTCGTGGCTCATGTTGGCCAGAAATTCGCTCTTGGCCACGTTGGCGGCGTCGGCCGCCTGCCGCGCTTCCCGCAGCCGCCGGCTCTGCCAGCCCAGCAGCCCCAGCACCGCCACGAGAACGGAGATGGCGGCGATCATATAAACGTTCAGCTGCTCCAGCTGGTTCAGGTAAAAGATGGAGGTCGTCTCATTGTTCGGATCGGAAAACCAGTGAAGGTAAACGGCCGAGAGGGTTCCATCCTGGGACATCTTGACAATTTCATCGCGAAGTTCGTCCGCCGCAGTGATGGCACCGGGCCGCTTGAAAGAAGCCGCCACGCCGAGACCGATATTGCCGCCTGGCAGGGCAAAAAAGCTCAGGTTGGTGTTAGCCACCTTCGATATCTGCTGAAAACTCGCGGCATGGGCTTCACTGCCCGAGATGATGCCGGCATCCGCCTGGCCCGAAGACACGCCTTCGAAAACAGCCATGTTGTCCGGTTGGGCCACCGTCTTCGCGTCGGGAAACTCCGCCGGGAGGAGGTGGTCAGTCATCCGATCCGCGTGATACCAGAGGGTGCGGCCCTTGGTGTCCCTTGGCGTAGCGATTCCTTTCGAAGCCTGGGAAACCATCCAGTAGACGTTGCTGATCCAGGGTTCTGAAATATAAAAAAAACTGCGCCGCTCCGGCAGCTTCATGAGCTGGGGCCACAGATCGACCGCCCCGCTTGTCAGCACCGCGTCGGGACCGGGAGAGTAAACCCATTCCAGCGGAATATGCCGGCGCCGGGCCGCTTCGGATATGATTTCAACCGCCGGACCTTCGGGGCTGCCATCTTTTCCCCGGTACTGCATGGGGCGGGAATCCTCGAAACCCATGCGAAATGGCTCGGTGGCGTATTGAGGATCGAGGCGCCATTCGTACAGGGCCCAGATCCCGCCCAGACACGTCAAAAAAACAGCCAAACCCAGAATGAGTCGTTGCTGCCGGGAAAGAGAGGACCAAACGCGCCGGATAAATGCCATATTATCGATTGGGCGGACTGCCGAACGAAGGGGGTATGATTACGGCCCGAAGCATGGAGCTGAATGGTTGGTGGGCAAGAACGACCTTGTTCCGTTTGGTTTGCAGACAGCGCCGATGCAATCGGCCCGCGGCTACGTCATACTGGGAGAGTGCATGGCCCCGGTCAATCCATCAGCATTTTTATAAACTTGGCTGAACAGAATAGCTTGACCAGGCCCGGCCGGCCCTACTCGCGCCCAGATCGTAAATCCGCCAAGGATTTGCCACGAATTTGCAAGCAGCACGTTTCGGCCTTTTCTGGCGCAACTGCCTGTACCATCCGATCAACTGCGTTCCCATTCCAGGCAGGCAATCCGCCAGTCCGAGCCTTCCGCGGCAACGGCTCCCTTGAGCCCTGATTCCAGCTGCAGCGATACGACCCGGCAAGCAATCGCGGCATCTGCACCCTGCCCTGCCATCACAATGCCGGTTGGCGCGGGCCGCAAAAATGAGAGCCCATCTTCCGGAACGAATCCGAGCCCCTGACCCGATACCTTGGCCAGCGCTTCCAAACGGGTCCAGGCATGGAAAAAGGCCTCCCTCCGCGCGCTGCCTGCCAGGGCCTCGAGCTGGTGCACGTCCGTGGCGGCGAATACCTGGCGCGCGATGGCCAGCTCGTCCACGCCGTCGCGGATTTTTTCCACATCCACGCCCACTTCGCGTCCATGACCAAAGGCAAACAAGGCAGCCTCGTCCGAATGCGAGAGGTTGAAGCGCAGCGCGTCGTCACCCTGCCCGCGGGCCAGCCCCGGCTTTCCGTAGGCACCCGGAACCAAGGCCACGCTTTCCGGCGCCCGCTGAAGGTAGGCGCCAAGCAAACGCCGAAGCTGCCCGCGGGCGGCAATGAAATGCCGCCGGTGCGTTTCAAATTTGAAAGCCGCAGCCCTTTCCTTTTCCTCCGGCGAAAGCGTTTGCAGCAAATTTTCCAGCCCGCGTTCATCCACCAGCAGCGACATTCGCCAGACGTGCACCAGGTCAGGCGGGAACGGCGGCGGCTCCGCGACCTTGGGCCAGGCGTGATTCATATCTTTTTCGGCGGACAAGCGCATGGGGGCAATGGACGGAGGAGCCTTTCATCGGCCGCCGGTGGGATCAACCCTGCAGTCATGCCCAATCAAGACGTCAAAGCGCAGATCAGGCCGGGCTTGCTCCGACCGGGAGAGAGATAATGCTCGGTCGAACAATTTCCGCTTGTTTGTTCCCCGATGAATAAATGGCTCATTCCGTTTGGCGGCCGATTCCAGGAAAAGGCCCGCCTGATCTGCTTTCCTCCCGCAGGTGGCGGCTGGTCCCTGTTCAGTCCGTGGCAGAATGCACTGGGGCCGGACATTCGCGTGGTCGGCGTGCATCTCGCCGAGCGCGAATCCCGGTCGCAGGAACCTCCTGCCGTCCGCCTGACGGCCCTGATCGATGCGCTGGAGAAGGAGATTTCTCCCCTGCTGGACAAACCGTTCGCATTCCTGGGCCACAGTTTTGGCGCGCTGGTGGCGTATGAACTCGCGCATCGGCTGAAGGCAAACCGGCACATCGAGCCATCGCTGCTGGTCGTCGCGGCGCGGTCCGCTCCACACCTGCAGCCCGACTCCCGCTTCGGCGGGCTGACCGATGCGGAACTTGAAGCGTTGCTGCGGCGCCTGGGCGGCACGCCGGAAACGCTATTGCAGGAACGCCAGCTCATGGCCCTGATGATTCCTTCGCTGCGCGCGGACCTCCAGATGAACGAAGCCTTTGAATATACGGAGCGGACGACCCTGGAATGCCCGATTGCGGCGCTGGGCGGGCTGGATGACCCTCTCGTCGCACGGGCGAAAATCGAGGAATGGCGCAGCCACACCGCCGGCGAATTCACGATGAAAGATTTCCCCGGCGGCCATTTTTTCCTGAAGGAGAAGCCCTCGCCGGTCCTCGACCATCTCGCCGGGAAATTTTCCGAGCATCTGCTCGTCCGGGCCGTTCGCTGACCGTCCTGATGCCCGACCTTCGTCATCATCGCGCAGTCATCACCGGCGCTTCCAGCGGCATCGGGGCCGCCGCGGCCCGGCAGCTCGCCCAGTGGGGATGCGATCTGTTCCTCGTCGCCCGCCGCACGGAACGGCTGGCGGCGCTCGCGGCGGAACTCCGGATGTCGCATGGGGTGCGGGCCGAGTGGCTCGCGCTCGACCTGGCCCGACCGGAATCCGCGGAAAAATTGTTCCAGGCCGCCTACGCGAACGGGACGGACGTGGACATCCTGGTCAACAGCGCCGGATTCGGTGAGTATCAATATTTCCATCTCACGCCCTGGCCGCGCCACGCCGAGATGATCCAGGTGAATGTCACGGCGCTCGCCGAATTGAACCACCGGTTCCTTCAGGTCATGCGCCGGCGCACCCGGCCATCGTATATCCTCAACGTGTCGTCGCTCATTGAAGCGATCCCGCTGCCGTTCTTTGCCAACTACGCGGCCACGAAGGCCTATATCCAGGCGCTCACCGAATCCCTTGCCGGCGAGCTCAGGGGAACCAAGGTCAGCGTCACGTCATTGTGCCCGAGCGGCACCCGCACAGAGTTCAGCCGGATCGCCGGCCAGCCGGCCAGCAAATCGGCCGATGCCTTCATGATGGATTCCGACCGGGTCGCGGCCATCGGCCTGCGGGCGATGCTGCGGCGAAAGCGGCACGTGGTGCCGGGAACCCTGAACCGGATGCTGTCGGTTTTCACCCGGCTCCTGCCGCGCGGACTGGGCAGTGTCATAGCCGCACGGATACAGGACGCGCCGCCCGCCCCGGATGCGAACACGGCGGCCAATCCCGAAAAGGAGGCGTCGACGACGGCACAACGGCCCCGCCGCGGCCCATTGCCCGCCCTCCCCGCGCGGGGAACGATCAACGACCGGCCGATCAACACCACCGTCGATTCGGAAATCGCCCGCTACTATCTCGAACACTACCTGCGGAACGACCGGACGCAGCCCGGGATGGATGCCTTGATCGATGAAGCGGAGCGGACGATCCGGAACGCCCCCCCCTCCCCCGAGGACCTGGAAAGACTGTCGCGAAAATTTTCCGTCGATTTTGTTTCGCTGCTCCTGCTGCGCTCGCTCCAGCAGCAGCCCGACAACCAGCGGCTGCAGGAGCGCTTCCGGCGGGAGCTGGCCGCCACGCTCGCGGAGGCCCCGATGCCGGATTATCCCGGCTATATCATCCTGTTCGTGCCCGGCTTCCTCTATAAACAGGACCCCGAGGTCGGTGCGGATTTCCGGAAACCACGCGACGCCATCACGCAACTGGGACTCCCGCATCAACTGGCGGAGATCGACCAGATCGGTTCAGTGGAAAACAATGCCGTGGAAATCGCCCGCTACATCACCGAGCTCAGCCACACCGGAAAAAAAATCGTGCTGGTGGGCGCCAGCTCGGCGGGGCCCGCCATCGCCCTCGCCCTGGGACGGCAGCTTGATGCCGCGGCGACGTCCGCCGTGCGGGCCTGGGTCAATGTTGGCGGCATCCTGCGGGGCAGCCCGCGGGCGGATGAGGCCCTGCTATGGCCGCGGCGCTGGCTCAGCCGGCTGATCTGCCTTTGGAAGGGCTGGGACTACGGGATCATCGCGAGCTATACCGCCCGCGTGAGTCGGGCGCGTTTCGCCGGACTGCAACTTCCCCCGCACATGCTCATCGTCAATTTCCTCGGCATCCCCCTGTCGGGTGATGTCTCTCAGCGCGCATGGCACGGCTACCTCTCGCTCCGCGACAAGGGCCCGAACGATGGCCTGACGCTGATCACCGATGCCATCGCGCCCGGAAGCCGGACCATCGCCGAACCCGGCCTCGACCATTACTTCCTTGATCCTGCCATCACAGCCAAGACTGTGGCCCTGGCCCGGACCGTTCTGGGCTGCCTCGAATCCCCATGAGAGGACTCATTCATCCTCCCGGACCCAGAAAACGTTTTTTCAGCAATCCGATCCGCTCCTTGCGCGGCCATCCGGAAAAATTCCTGGCTTCGCTAGCCACCGAATACGGCGACATCGCCCGCTTCCGGCTCGGCTGGCAGGAAATCTGGCTGCTCAGCCACCCCGATCTCATCCATGAAGCGCTGGTGACGCAGGCCGCGAAGTTCGTCAAAAGCAGCGCGATGCAGCGGGCGCGGATCTTCATGGGGGACTCGCTGCTGGTCAGCGTGGGCGAGGCCCACCGCCGCCAACGCCAGCTGGTGCTGCCGGCTTTTCACCGCTCCCGGCTGGCCGGCTACGCCGACACTATGATGGCCTGTGCCGTCCAAACGCGTGATCGCTGGCGGGCCGGGGACGAGGTGGACATCGCCCCCGAGATGAATCAGCTCACGCTCGCCATCGCGGGACGCGCGCTCTTTTCCTCCGACGTCGAGGGTGACGTGCAAAAAATCAGCGCCGCGGTCACCGTGTTGATCGAAAACCTGAGCCGCATGATGATGCCGTTGGCCTCGGCGTTTCTCCGGTTACCCCTGCCGGCCAACCGACGTTTGAATGCCGCCCGCACCGCACTCGACGAGATCATCTACCGGCTGATCCGTGAACGCCGGGCCGGCGGGCCGGAAGCCTCGCACGACCTTCTCTCGATGCTTGTGTTTGCCGAGGACGCGGAAAATCCCGGCAGTCACTTGAGCGACGAAGAGGTGCGCGACCAAGCCATGGGCGCTTTTCTGGCCGGCCACGAGACCACCGCCAACGCCCTGGCCTGGACCTGGTGGTTGTTGTCGCAAAATCCCGGGGCCGAAAGCCTCCTTCACGCCGAACTCGACCAGGTGCTGGCGGGACGCCCGCCCACCCTCGACGACCTGCGGGCGCTCAGCTTCACCGAGAAAGTCGTGCGCGAAGCGATGAGGCTTTTTCCGCCGGTGTGGGCCATGGGGCGCCGCGCGCTCGAGCCGGCCCGGATCGGCGGTTACAATCTGCCGCGCGGCGCGCTCGTCCTGGCCAGCCCATGGGTGGTGCACCAAGATGCCCGATATTTTGCGGAACCGCTCGCGTTCAGACCCGAGCGGTGGACTCCGGCCATGACCGAAGCCTTGCCGCTGTTCGCCTATTTTCCGTTCGGCGGCGGACCGAGGCGGTGCATCGGGGAAAATTTTGCGTGGATGGAACTCATCCTCGTGATGGCCACACTGGCTCAGCGCTGGCGGCTGCGCGCGGCGCCAGGCGCCGCGGCTTTCACCGAACCGCGCATCACCCTGCGCATGCAGGCGGGCCTGCGATTGAAACTCGAACCGCGCAATTGAGGCCCGACCCCGCCATGTCGTCACCCCCAGCAGCCTGCGCCGTGACCGGCGCCTCGGGTTACATCGGCGGAAGAATCGCCGGAAGCCTGGAGCAGGCCGGCTGGAAAGTCTTTTGCCTGGGCCGCCGCAACCCCGGTGGAGCGCAAAATCACATTCCCTTCGATCTTGTCCGGGACATCCCCCCGCCCCCGGCCTTTTCCGAGCAAGGCATTTCGTGCCTCGTCCATTGCGCCCATGACTTTTCCGCCCGGCGCTGGCCGGACATAAAGCGCATCAATGTCGATGGCTCGCTCAAACTCTTCGATGCCGCCCGGCAGGGCGGCGTAAAAAAAATCGTATTCATCTCCTCGCTGGCCGCGTTCAACGGTTGCCGCTCCCTTTATGGAAAAAGCAAACTGGCAGTCGAACGCGCCTGTATGGGCGCGGAATACTCCATCATCCGGCCCGGCATCGTTTACGGAAAGCCCTCCTCCGGAAAAGTAGGGCGAATGTTTTCCCTGCTTAAAAAATGGCCGGTTTTTCCGCTGATCGGAAACGGCCGGCAGCATGTTTACACCTGCCACATCGACGATCTCTGCCGGCTGGTGCAACAGACATGCGCGGATACGCTGCTCCAAACCGGACCAATCATTGCGGCCTCACGGACGCCGCGTCCGTTTCGAAATCTTTTGCGCCTGGCCGCCTCGGTGCACGGCCGGCACGTCATTTTTATTCCGATTCCTTGGACGCTGGTTTGGGCCATGCTGAAGACCGTCGAGCTCGCCGGCTTTTATCCCGGCTTCGGCAGCGACAGCGTCATCAGCCTCCGCTTTTCGGACCAGTCGCCAGAATTCGCGGACCTCGATCCGGTCCTCGTGAAATTTCGCGAGCTGGATATGAACGATTGCTAGGGGCATTTCCCATTGACACACGGTGATGCCGCCTGTGAATACGACGCCCATATTTTGCCTCGCACCAACCCTTGATCCGGCCCGCTTCCGACTTCCCGGGCCCAAATGATGACTATCCGCCTGCCGCTATTCGCGAATCATCGCAACAAGTATGTCTACGGGGTGGTGCTGGCCGCGGCCAGCTACCTGCTCTACGGGATCACCAATTACTTCCAGATTTTTCCCGCCCGCATCCTGCCGTTCACTTCCTTTGAAAAGGCGATGCCGCTGCTGCCCTGGACGGTCTGGCCGTATTTCACTTATTTTATCATCATGATTTTCATTTTCTTCGATGTGAAGAATCTGGAAAACCTGCACCGGCTGACTTACGCGTTTTTTGCGCTGCAGATCGTCTCGAATCTCGTTTTCGTCCTCTATCCGGTGGCAATTCCCCGCGAGCTGTATCCCATCCCCGACAACCTTGATCCCGCGACCGCCTGGCTTTTGCACCTCATCCGGAACGTGGATTCGGTAAGAAACTGCCTGCCCAGCCTCCACGTCGGAAATTGCTGCCTCGCCGGCCTCGTTTACTGGAAGGAAAACCGCCGCAAATTCATTTTTTCCGGCCCGTGGATCCTGCTGGTTTCGTTTTCAACCCTGGGTACGAAACAACATTATCTCTGGGACGTGATCGCCGGCCTGGCGCTCGCCACCACCCTTTTCTGCCTCGCATTCAACCGCCGCATTTTGGTTTTTAAAATGTCGGGCGAAAAATGTGTCACGGGCAAAAGCTCAGAAATGGTAAGTAGCACAGCCGACCTGCCCGCCGGATCCGACGGCAATCACCAGACCTAGATCCCCCGCGTTTGTCCGGTGCTCTTCCTGGGCGCGCCGAAAGGCAAATGGCAGCGACGAGGTAAACAGATCGCCGTCGGGATGCGTGGCATCAACAAAGCGTTCAAGCGGCAGCCCCATGACCACCGCCAGCCGGGCGATCCAGGCCGGCGTGTTTTGCGGCGGCAGAATCACCTTCACGGCATCCAGACCGACGCCCTCCTGCGCCAGCAAATCACCGACCATCTCCTTGATTAAGCTCATCTGTTGCACCTCGTCCTCTTCGCCGGCCTCGAAACGCAAATAAGCCTTTCCCTTTTCAAACTGGGTGTAAGAGCGGAAGCCGCTGCCAGTGTCGCCAAAGGACCGGAAAAGAAAATTGCCAAAACCTTTTTCCCCGTCGACGCAGTCGAGCACCAGGCTTGAGGCGGCTTCCTTCAAGCCGCGACGCTCAGGCCGGCCGGCCACGACGTTGTTCTCAATCTCCGAAACCGAGATGAGGGCGACGCGGGATTTTTTCGCCCACATCATCTGCGCAGCAACATAGCACGCATTGAGGCAGCCGATCGCGCCGTTGAAGACGTCCAGCGCCAGAGTGCGGTTGCCGCCTTCATTCGCCTTTGAATTGATGCCAAGTTCCCCGGCCAGCATGGTGGCAAGGGCAGGCTCGGAAATGAACTCCGAGCGGTAAACGCCCGCATGGATGACCAGCCCGATGTCCTTTTTATCATGCGTGGAGCGATCGAGGGCCGCCTTGGCGGCATCGCGGGTTACGGTCAGCGAATTCAGTCCGGCCATCGACCCATCGAGTGTGGCCACGCTTTCAATCCTGATCCTCGGCAAGCGCACAGCGGGCTTCACGGGTGCCGATCCATTGAGGGAATTTTTTTTCGCGGGAACGCGTTCCTCGAGCTCCGCCCGACGCATGCGGTCCGGCAGGTCGTCGAGGGCGTAAATCGCCGTGCCGATGGTCAGGCCGGAACCGCTGATGCCAAACACCAGTTTCTGGCCGGAGCGAATGCGGCCGTTGAGGATGTGGTCCGCCAGCGCCACGAAATGACTGGTGCTCGCCGTATTTCCGCGTCGCTCCAGGTTGCAGATCGTGTTGTCGCCGCGGCAGACTTCCTGGTCGAAATGGCTGTTTATTTCCCGCGCCGTGTCGTTCAAGGTCAGCTCGGAGGTCTGGTGCATGATCAGGTGGTCGAAGCCGTCGGGCGGCCAGCCGTTGCGCTGCTGCACTTCGGCGGCGTGTTTCACCCCCTGCTTGATGCTGATGGAAGCAAGCTTGATAGCATCCGTCAGCATGATGGCACCGCCGTGCTCCTGGTCCGTGATCTTGGCCACGCAATACGAACTGTAATCGCCGAGCGTGAAAATTTCGCTGTCCAGGAATCCGAGATCGGGAGCCGATGCCGGCTCAAGAATCACCGCCGCCCCGGCATCACCCACCGTAAGGCAGGCCATCCGCGAATCCATGAATCCCTTGATCTCCTTCTGGGCAGTCTGGATCAGATGCGAGATGTACTCGCCGCTGACCACCATCGCCCGTCTGGCCTGACCGGCCTTGAGCGCAGCGTCGGCGATGGAAATGCCGGTGAACATCCCGGCGCACGCATTCATGACATCGAAAGCCACGGCATGATCGAAACCGAAATGCTGACGGAGACGCACGGCCGTCGAAGGCTCAAAGGTAAAGGCCATGTCCGGTCCGTCGTACCGCGAGATATTACAGCAGATAAGCAGGTCAATATCGCCGGGACCGTAGCGGGAATTTCGCAGGCAGCGGGCGACAGCCTTCTTCGCCAGATCAATGGAGAACTCCGTCTCACCAGCCACGCGCCGGGACCGGATGCCCGTGACGCGTTCCAGCGGAAAGGTGATCTTGCTGCGGCATTTTGCGAGAATGTCGGAAGTCGTCAGTTCAGTCGGCGGCAAATAAATGCCGAAGCTCTCGATGATGCTGTTCATGCAATTACTTCCCGATCTCCTGCAGGAGCTGGCTGATTTCCTTGCCGTCGCTCATGCTTTCAATGACGGCCGCCAGCTCAGCGATGGTCTGATATTCAAAAATACTTTCGGGCGGGATCGGGATGCCCGCCTCATTCAACTTCGCGGTGATTTCCAAGCTGGAGAGCGAAGCCCCCCCCAGTTCGAAGAAGTTGTCGTGGATGCCGACGCGGTCCAGGCCGAGGACCGAGGCATAGGTCTGCGCCAGCAATTGCTCCAAGGGGTTGCGCGGCGGCGCAAACGCCGCCGCCAGTTCCGGCCGGGTGGGCGCGGGCGCGGGCAAAGACCGCCGGTCGATCTTTCCGTTGGGGGTCACCGGCAGGGCCTTCATCGGCACGAACACCGTCGGCACCATGTAGGCCGGCAGCTTCGTCCTGAGGAACCCGGGCAGTTCGGTGAGGATCGACTCCTCCCCTTCCAATACTACATACGCCACCAACCGGCCTTCGCCGCCGTCGGTGCGCACTGCCACCGCTTGGTGGCGCACCGCGGGGTGCGCGGCCAGGGCCGTTTCAATTTCTCCGAGTTCGATCCGGAAGCCGCGTAACTTGATCTGGTCGTCCATCCGGCCTTGGAACTCAATGGTTCCGTCGGAGAGGTATCGTGCGAGGTCTCCAGTTTTGTACAGGCGGGCTTCGGGAGCAAATGGGTTGGGAATGAAGCGTTCGGAGGTCAGTTCGGGCCGGTTGAGATAGCCGCGGGCCAGTCCGCGGCCGCCGATGTGCAGTTCCCCCCACACGCCAATGGGCACGAGTTGCTGGTGCGGATCCAAGATGAAGACTTCCGTGTTCGCGATCGGCCGGCCGATCGGCACGCTGCCTTTGCCGCTGGAGACTTGGCTCACGGTCGACCAGATGGTGGTTTCGGTCGGGCCGTACATGTTCCACACTTCGGCGCTCTTGGAGAGGAGGGCTTCGGCCAGGTCCCGCGGGAAGGCTTCGCCGCCGCAGAGGATTTTCAGGCCGGGGGTCCCAGGCCAGCCGGAGCCAAGCAGGAGCCGCCAGGTCACGGGGGTGGCCTGCATCACCGTGGTTTTCGTTTCGGCCAGCAGTTGCATCAGCCGGGGGCCGTTCACGCAGGTCTCGCTGTTGGCGATCACCACTTTCGCCCCGACGGAGAGGGGCAGGAAGAGTTCCAGTCCGGCGATGTCGAACGAGAGGTTGGTCACTGCGAGGAGCACGTCGTCTTCGTTCAGGCCGGGTTCCGCGCTCATCGAGTCGAGGAGGTTCACCACCGCGGCGTGCGGGATCTGCACGCCTTTGGGCCGGCCGGTCGACCCGGAGGTGTACATCACGTAGGCGAGGTTTTCCGGCTTCAGCTCCAGGTTGAGATTGGCGGCGGGGGCTTGTGCGATGGTCTCCTGCTGGAGGTCGAGGCAGACGACCTGGGCCTGGTGCGCGGGCAGCCGGGCCAGGAGGTGTTCCTGCGTGAGGAGCACTTTCGCTTTCGCGTCTTCCAGCACCATGGCCAGTCGTTCCGGCGGGTGCGAGGGGTCCAGCGGCACGTACGCTCCTCCGGCTTTCAGGACGCCGAGGACGGCGACCAGCATTTCCACCGAGCGTTCCACCGAGATGCCGACGAGGGTTTCCGGGCCCACCCCGAGGGTGCGCAGGTGCGAGGCCAGTTGGTTCGCCCGGCGGTTCAGCTCCGCATAGCTGAGGGTCTGGTTTTCAAAGGCCACCGCGGTGCGTTCCGGCGTCCGTTCGGTCTGTCGTTCCAGGAGCTCATGCACCAGCTGGCTGCGCAGCGCTTCCGTTTCCGTCCGGTTCCATTCCACGCTCAGCCGGGTCTTTTCCGCTTCGGTCAGCACCGGCAGCGCCCACACCGCTTTCCCGGGCTCGGCCACCGCTCCGGCCAGAAGCTGCATGTAATGCCCCGCCATCCGCTCGATCGTCACAGCATCGAATAAATCCGTGTTGTATTCCCAAGTCGCGACCATGGTGCCCTTGATTTCCGCAAGCGATACCGTGAGATCCAATTTCGATGCCGTCGTGTGAACTTCGAGCGGCTGAACATCCAAGCCCGACAACTGGAGCGCCGGTTGCGGGACATTTTGCAGAATAAACAAGACCTGAAACAACGGCGCACGGCTTCGATCGCGCTGCGGTTGCAGCTCCTCGACCAATTGCTCGAACGGCATGTCCTGGTGCTCATAGGCCTCCAAGGCTGTGCGACGAACCCGTGCCAGCACTTCGCGGAAGCTCGGATCGCCGCTCAGGTCTGTGCGCAGCACCAGCATGTTGAGGAACAACCCGATCAGGTCTTCCACTTCGCGACGATTTCGATTGGCCATCGGCGTGCCGACAATGATGTCCGACTGGCGGGAATATCGCGACAGCAACGCGGTGAACCCGGCCAGCAACGTCATGAAAAGCGTCGCGCCCTCGCGCTGGGCGAGTGCCTGAAGGGAATCCGCGAGTCCCGAGGGAAAACCAAAGCTCGCGCGCGCACCGCGGTAACTCTGAACCGCCGGTCGCACCCGGTCCGTTGGCAATTGCAGGAGGGGAAGTTCGCCCGACAGCTGGCGTTTCCAGTAGTTGAGCTGCTTGTCCCGGACTTCACCTTGAAACCACTGCCGCTGCCAGGAAGCATAGTCGGCATACTGGATTGGCAACGAAGCTAGGCCCGGATCCTGTCCGGCGGCACAAGCATTATATAACGCCGTGATTTCCCGGACGAGCACACCCATCGACCAGCCATCGGCCACAATGTGATGAAGGGTCAGGAGCACCCAATGCTCATTGTCGTCCAATTGTATCACCGTGGTCCTGAACAGCGGACCATGTTCGAGATTGAACGGCTCGCTGGCATCACGATGAAGCCGGCGCCGCGCTTCAGCTTCACGGCGCGAGGCCGGTAACGCACGCAAATCCACTGCCTCAAGTTGGATCCGCGCAACATCCACGATCTGCTGCACCGGCTTGCCCGATTCCGTGCGGATCCGGCTGCGTAAAATTTCGTGGCGCTGCAAAACTTCCTCAAAGCTCCGGCGCAGCACATCCCAGTCAAGCGGACCGGTCAGACGAAACGCCTCGGGAAGATTATAGGTCGAAGTTTGCGGAGTCAGACGTTCCAACACCCACAGGCGCTCCTGGGCGAAAGAAAGCGGAATACTTCCGGTCCGGAGCACGGGAACGAGCGGCAAACCGGCCTGGGAAGTTTCGCCACCTGATTTTATTTTTTCTGCGAGGGCGGCCACCGTCGGCGTCTCAAACAGCGCATGCAATGGCAGCTCCAGCGAACCGGTCTGTCGCAGCCGTGAATGCACCTGGATGGCCAGCAGGGAATTGCCCCCCAGTTCGAAGAAGTTGTCGTGGATGCCGACGCGGTCCAGGCCGAGGACCGAGGCATAGGTCTGCGCCAGCAATTGCTCCAAGGGGTTGCGCGGCGGCGCAAACGCCGCCGCCAGTTCCGGCCGGGTG
>DATHNW010000007.1:0-32804 GCA_035485575.1 Opitutaceae bacterium
AGGGTGGTCAGGACGCCGGCCGGGGTTATCATGAAGACCGTGCCATTGCCGCTACTGCCTCCACGTGAAGTAGTGCCGTAGAAGTTGCCGTCGCTGCCTTGTAGCAGAGCTGCCGCAGGGAGGCTTCCATTGGTGCCATTAAATGAGACGAGGGTGGTCAGGACACCGGCCGGGGTCATCATGAAGATGGTGCCATCGCTACTGCTGCCCCCGCCTTGGGTCGTACCGTAGAAGTTGCCGTCGCTACCCTGTACCAAGGCTGCCAGCGGATTGATTCCCCCATTGTTTGATGCAGAAAAATTGTACAAGACATTCAAGCTGGCGGCTTGCAGATGCGAAAACGCAGCTGTGGCTAGGAGAAGCAGGCTGAAGACAAATTTATAACAGGTGTTCATAGTTAATCGAAAACTGGAAACGGAAGATAGAATCGGAAATTCAATCGCTAAACTCAGCTGGAGTCTCGCCAAATGGACACTCGGGCCGTGGTTTACGTGTCATTAGCAGGCCGTGACGCAAATGTTCCAAAGGGGCCTCATTTTTATAAAAAACATGAGCCGATTTTTACCCTGAACACACCATTGCAGGCGCTTTTTGCAAACGGCTTGAGGCTGCACTCAAAAAAGAAAATACCGCTGGGCCAGCGGGAGCACTTTGGCCGGTTCGCAGGTGAGGTGTTCGCCGTCCGCCTTGACGGTGTAGGTCTCGGGATCGACTTCGATTTTTGGCGTGGCGTCATTGAGCACCATGTGGCGCTTGCCGATTTTACGGCAGCGTTTGACCGGTTCGAGGCGGCGAGAGAGACCGAGATTTTTCAAACCGCCTTTGCGCAGCGAAGCTTCAGAGACAAAGGTGAGGCACGTGCTGCCCAGTGCCTTGCCCGCGGCGCCGAACTGCGGGCGGTAAAACGTGGGCTGCGGCGTGGGAATCGAGGCATTCGGGTCGCCCATATTGGCCCACGCGATGAAGCCGCCTTTTAAAATCATCTCGGGCTTCACGCCGAAGAGCATGGGCTTGAAAATGACCAGGTCCGCGAGCTTGCCGACCTCGAGCGAACCGACGACGTGGCTGATGCCGTGCGTGATCGCGGGATTGATGGTGTATTTCGCGAGGTAGCGGAGCGCGCGGAAATTGTCGGCCTCGGGATGCGATTTGCCCGTGAGTTTGCCGAACTGCGTTTTCATCTTGTGCGCAGTCTGCCACGTGCGGCAGATGACCTCGCCGATGCGGCCCATCGCCTGCGAATCGGACGACATCATCGAAATGGCGCCGAGGTCATGCAGGCGGTCCTCGGCGGCGATGGTCTCGGGGCGGATGCGCGATTCAGCGAAGGAGACGTCCTCGGGAATTTTTGCGTCGAGGTGATGGCAGACCATGAGCATGTCGAGATGTTCGTCGAGGGTGTTGACGGTGAACGGGCGCGTCGGGTTGGTGGACGAAGGCAGGACGTTGGGCTCGCCGCAGACGCGGATGATGTCGGGCGCATGGCCGCCGCCGGCGCCTTCGGAGTGGTAGGTGTGGATGGCGCGGCCCTTGAAAGCGCGGATGGAGTCATCGACAAATCCGGATTCGTTGAGCGTATCGGTGTGGATCGCGACCTGAACGTCGAATTCATCGGCGACGCCGAGGCAGGTATCGATGGCGGCGGGCGTGGTGCCCCAGTCCTCGTGCAGTTTCAGGCCGATGGCGCCGGCCAGGATCTGGTCGCGCAGCGGCCGCGGCGTCGAGCAATTGCCCTTGCCGAGGAAACCGAGGTTCATCGGGTAGGCCTCGGCGGCCTCGAGCATGCGGTGAAGATTCCATTTGCCCGGTGTGCAGGTGGTGGCGAGCGTGCCATGGGCCGGGCCGGTGCCGCCGCCGATCATGGTCGTGATGCCGGAGCTGATGGCCTCATCGATCTGCTGCGGGCAGATGAAATGGATGTGCGTGTCGATGCCGCCGGCGGTAACGATACAGCCTTCGCCGGCGATGACCTCGGTGCCGGCGCCGACGATCATCGGATTTTTTTTCTTTGTGGCCGGGTCGGGATAAATCGAGCCGAGGCCGCTTTGGATGCCGGGATTGCCGGCATGGCCGACGCCGACGATGCGGCCGTGCTTGATGCCGAGGTCGGCTTTGATGACGCCGAGGATGGGATCGAGGATGAGAGCGTTGGTGATGACGAGGTCAAGCGACTCGGCGTCGGTGGCGACGGGCGACTGGCCCATGCCGTCGCGAATGACCTTGCCGCCGCCAAATTTGATTTCGTTGCCGTAGCCGCCGCCCTCAGCGATCAGGTCGCGCTCGACCTGGACGAAGAGCTCGGTGTCGGCGAGACGCACCTGGTCGCCGGTGGTGGGGCCGAACATCTCGGCATATTGGCGGCGGGAAAGATGGAGCGGCATGGCTATTTCCGTTTTTTGGCGGGGGATTTTTTCACAGGCCGGGCGTCGAGCCGGCCGTTGATCTTGCCGTTGAGGCCGTAAACCTCGCGGGTGCCGGCGAGGGCGACGAGTTCGACGCGCTTGGTGTCGCCGGCCTCGAACCGCACGGCGGTGCCGGCGGGAATGTTGAGGCGGAAGCCGCGGGCGGCAGCGCGGTCGAATTTCAACGCCTCGTTGGTTTCAAAAAAATGGAAGTGAGAACCGACCTGGATGGGCCGGTCGCCGGTGTTGGTGGCTTCGAGCGTCTTCGTCGGCAGGCCGGTGTTGGCGGCGAGCGGAGCAGCGTTCGGGGCGGTGATGATTTCGCCGGGAATCATGGTCAGCGAACGGGGTTGTGGACGGTGACGAGCTTGGTGCCATCGGGGAAGGTGGCCTCGACCTGCACGTCATGGATCATTTCGGCGACGCCTTCCATGACGTCTGCACGTTTAAGGAGGGTGGTGCCGAAGCTCATGAGTTCGGCCACGGACCGGCCATCGCGCGCGCCTTCCATGATTTCATAGGTAATGATGGCGATGGCCTCGGGATAGTTGAGCTTAAGGCCGCGGGCCTGGCGGCGGCGGGCGAGGTCGGCGGCGACCACGACAAGAAGTTTTTCACGTTCGCGGGGGGTGAGATGCATAGGAAGAAACCATCCGGTTCGTGATTAACGGGAATGGGCGCAGATTAGCGGCAAAAAAATCATACCTGCAGGTGCTTTTTCACGACCTCATCGGTCAGGCTGTCAATCGGCCCGGAGACGACCACGGTTCCCCGGTCCATGGCGTAAAACCGGTCCGCGACGTCGCGGCAGAAATCGACGTATTGTTCGACGAGCAGGATCGCGAGCGCGCGGTCGCGCTTGAGCTCCTTCACCGCATTTTGGATTTCAGCCGATTCACGCCGTGCCTGGGCGGTTGCCTCCTCCTCGGAAACGTTGCTGGTCTTGAGTTTTTTCAGCGTGTCGCCGATTTGTTCAATGATCGACGGCTGGATACCCTCGGTGGGCTCGTCGAGGATGAGCAATTTTGGCTTCGTGAGCAGCGCGCGGGCAATGGCGAGCTGCTGCTGCTGGCCGCCGGAAAGGACGCCGCCTTTGCGGGCGAGCATTTCCTTCAGCACCGGAAAAAGCGAAAAAACCTTTTCGAGCCCTTCCTGATCAGAGGCCCGGCCCCGTTGGTGGACGACAAGGCCCACGCGCAGGTTTTCTTCGATGGTGAGGTGCGGAAAAATATCGCGCCCCTGCGGCACGTAGCCGAGGCCGGCGCGTGCGCGGACATCAGGCGGAAGCTGATCGATGCGCTGGCCGTCGAATGTGATCATGCCGGCCCGGATGGAGAGCAGGCCGGTGATTGATTTCAAGGTGGTGGTTTTGCCGACGCCATTGCGACCCATCAGCGCGACGACCTCGCCGGAGTTCACCTCCAGGTTGACCCCGCGGAGAATGCGCGAGCCGCCGATGTCGGTCTCCACCGAGGAAAGTTGCAGGAGGGAAGACATGGTCAGAGGGCGGAAAGCAGAAGCCGGGAGTCAGGATTTCTGTTCCCGGGCCAGAAGCTTTCGCGGGCGACTGATTCCTGGCGGCTCATTTTCATCGGTTGCCGTGTTTGCCGCGGCCGAGATAGACCTCCCGGACCTTGGGGTTGGATTGCACCTCGTCGAACTTTCCCTCGCAGAGGACGCTGCCCTGGTGCAGGACGGTGACATTGTTGTCCCGGGCGATCTGCCGGACGAACGCCATGTCATGCTCGATGACGATTATGCTGTGCTTGCCCGCCAAGCTGATGAGGAGTTCGCCGGTGCGGTGCGTCTCTTCGTCGGTCATGCCGGCGGCGGGTTCATCGACGAGCAGAACTTTCGGGTCCTGCGAGAGTAGCATGCCGATTTCGAGCCATTGTTTCTCGCCATGCGCAAGCAGGCCGGCCTTCCAGTGGCGCTTGGTGTCGAGGCGGATGAGCTTGAGCAGTTCATTGAGGCGATCGTGGTCGGTCGAAGAGAGGCGCTGGAAGAGCGAGGCAAAGACGCCGCGCGGGCCCTTGAGCGAGAGCACGAGGTTATTCCAGACGGTGTGCTCGGTATAGACGCTGGGCGTCTGGAACTTCCGGCCGATGCCAAGGCGGTTGATTTCATATTCGTTCAGCGTGGTGAGATCGTGGTTGCCGAATTCGATCTTGCCCACGTCGGGCTGGGCGCGGCCGGTGATGAGGTCAAAAAACGTGGATTTGCCGGCGCCGTTGGGGCCGATGACGGTGCGCAATTCGCCTTCGAAAAGGTAGAATGTGAGATTGGTGATGGCCTTGAAGCCATCATAGGTCTTGGAGACATCCTCGACAGTGAGCAGGGGGTGCGGCACGGCGGTTTACGGCTTTAGATTTTCGATTTCCTCGCCCATCGGCGCGAGATCGGGAGATTTGCGGCGACTGCGCCACAGCGCCATGATTTTGGCGGGCAGACTGACGATGCCGCCCGGAAGGAATAGCACGACGACCAGGAAAATCGCGCCGAGAATCATGGGCCAATAGTCCGGATAGGCGGAGTTGGCCCAGCTTTGGAGCCAGTTGATGCCGATTGCACCGATGATGGGGCCGATGAGGGTTCCACGTCCGCCCAGGGCGACCCAGACCACGGCCTCGATGGATTTGGCCGGACTCATCTGGTCCGGGTTGATGATGCCCGCCTGCGGCACGAACAGCGCGCCGCCGACCGCCGCGATCATCGCGGCGGCAACGAAGACAAACAGCTTATAGTAAGCGGTGGCATAGCCGCTGAAAAGCACGCGGTTCTCGCCATCGCGGATCGCCTGTCGCACGAGGCCGAACTTGGTGCCGTTCAGCCAGTGGCAGAAGAGGCAGACCAGCAGCACCGCCACGGCGCTGGCCACGAACAGCCCGCGCATCGTGGCCGGCCCGGTGCCCGGATCCACGAGTGAATGACCGAGGATGAACTTGAAATCGGTGAACCCGTTGTTCCCGCCCATCGTGAGGTCATTGCGAAAAAACAAAATCATGGCCGCGTACGTCAGCGCCTGGGTGAGGATGGAAAAATAGACGCCCTTGATGCGCGAACGGAATGCGAGAAACCCAAACACAAGCGCCAGCAGGCCCGGCAGCACGAACACCATCAGCACGGCAAACCCGAAGGACTGGAATGGCCGCCAGAACGGCGGGAGAAACGTGTGCCCAAGAAAGACCATGAAATCCGGCAAGCCGGCCGGATTCTGGCCGGCCTTGGCGTAGCTGCCGAGCGGTCCGATCAGCAGCATGAGATGCATGCCGAGCATGTAGCCGCCCAGGCTGAAGAACAACGCCTGGCCGAGGCTGAGCAGTCCAGTATAACCCCAAAGCAGATCCACTGAAATGGCCAGCAGCACGTAGCAGAGATATTTGCCCCACAGCGTGAGGGTGAAATCGCTGAGCATGCCGTGGGCATTGAGCACGGGAAAAACCACGGTCAGGAGCGCCAGCAGGCCGCCGACCACCATGAATTCCAGGTGGCGGGAGCGAAAATAGGAACGTCCGGTGACGGGTGGGCTCATGCGATTTTTAGGCGGGCTGAAACGCTCAGTCGAGGCTGCGGCTTTTGGCCGAGAAGAGACCGGTGGGACGCCATTGGAGGAACAGGATGATCGCGACGAGCACGAGAATTTTCCCCATCACCGGATTGAGGAGGATCTGCTGGAGCGACTGATCGGCCAGGCCGATCCCGAGGGCGCTCACCACGGTGCCGAAGATGCTGCCGACGCCGCCGACGACGACCGTCATGAAACTATCCACGATATATTCCTGCCCCATCCGCGGACCCACCGTGCCGAGCTGGGTCACAAACACGCCCGCCAGCCCGGCCAGGCCGCTGCCGAGGCCGAAGGTGAGCATGTTCACCCGTTCAGTGCGCACCCCCATGCACGCCGCCATCGTCCGGTTTTGCATTACACAGCGGATAAGCAGGCCGAGGGGGGTCTTGGTCAGCACCAGCCACACGCCGAACACGATCACCACCGCAAAGCCGATGACGAAAACGCGGTTCCAGTCGAAGGTGATGTCAAAAACCGTCCAGTTGCTGCTCAGGTAAACCGGGCTGTTCACGTTCACGTTGTTGGAGCCAAACGTGAGCCTGAACAATTGCTGCAAAATCAACGAAACGCCCCACGTCGCGAGCAGGCTCTCGAGGGGGCGGCGGTAAAGGAACCGGATGACGCTGCGCTCGAGGGCGATGCCCACCAGGGCGGCGCTCAGAAACCCGATGGGAATCGCGGCGATGAAATAAAACTGATAAGCCCATCCGGTCAGATGCAGGCCGGGCAGGTGGATGGCAATCCGGACAAAGGGCAGGGTGAAATTCATGCCGTCCCCAAAGATATTTTGAGTGATGTAGGTGGCATAGGCGCCGACCGTGATCATCTCGCCGTGGGCCATGTTGATGACCCCCATCAGGCCAAAGGTGATGGCGAGGCCCAGCGCCACCACGAGCAAAATGCTGCCGGCGCTGAGACCGCGAAAGAGCGTGCCAAAAAAGTTGATGAAATTTCTGTGCTGCTCGATCGCCGCGAGGGCCTGGGCCGCTGCCTTCGCGACGGCCGGCTTTCCCGCGGTCGCCGCCTTGGCCTGGGCGGTCTTGATCAGGTCATAGCTGGCAGAGGTGTGGAGATCGCGCAGCTCGGCCAGCCCCTTGAGTTTCACGTCGTCGCTGGGGTCGGCCAGCTGGATCAGCGCCACCGCCTCACGCAACGCGAGCCTGGCCTTGGAATCTGTTTCAATCTGCATGCGCGCCTGCAAGGCGGGCAATTTGTCGGGTCTTTGGGCGGCGCCCATGGTCTGGATGGCACGCAGGCGTTTGCTGAGAACGGGGGAGCCGAGGTCAAGCAGATCGACGACCGCTTTCATCGCGAGCCGGAGGCGGGCATTATGCTCCACCGGGGTTAGCTGAGTGTCGACCAGGCGGAGTGGCTGGCCGGCAGCGCTTTTCAGCGGCTCGCCATTGTCCACGCGGATCGCCGCCTGGGCTCCATTTGCATCCTTGTCGCCGGTGAGCTCAACGGGAACCTTGGCACCGTCAGGCGCGGTATAAACAAACAGGCCGTCCTGGCGCCACGCGGTGAAGAGCTCCCGGATCGCCTCATCACCCTGGCCGGCGAGGGAGCCGATGATCGCGCGCTTCTGCGCATCGTCCGTGGCAAGGATCGCCTTGACGATGGTTTGACGCGGCGTGTCAGCTTGTCCGACCGGCTCGGGGCTGGCGGCGTGAAGTGCGTGCAAGGGCAGCAGAACCGCGAGCAGCAATGGAAGGAGGAGCTTGAGGCGCGGCGGAATGATCACGGTTGAATGAGGGATGGGCACGGATGGGTTAGCAGGGCGGATGCCGGATTTGTTTTTACGCGCAGCCAGCCGGCTTTTTTAAAAAGCAAAAGGGCGGATTCCGTGCGGAACCCGCCCCTTGAAGCAATCGAGTGGGAAAACTTCAAGCGCTTGCGCGCGGGGAGTTTTATTCCTTGGGCTTGAAGGTGCCCAGCAGATGGGGCTGGCCGTAGACGTCGGGGAAGGAATTGAGGATCTTGAATTGTCCGTCCGCCTTGGATTCGCCGATGTAAACGGTCTTGGTCAGGTGCATGTTCGGCTGGGTCGTGACTTTGCCGCCAGGGCCATCGAAGGAGACGCCCGACTTCCAGGCTGCGCGGACCTTGTCCACGTCGAAGCTGCCGGCCTTCTCAACGCAGGCTTTCCACAGGTAAACGCCATCGTAGCTCAGCACCATCGGAGAATCCACGACGCGGCCTTCCTTGACGACGCCATCGGCCGTGGTGGTCTTGAGCCAATCCTGGAAGTCCGCCAGAAATTTCTTGTTGGCGGGTGTATCGATCGATTGGAAGTAGGTCCAGCAGCCGATCTGGCCGACCAGATCCTTGGCCGGCAGGCTGCGGAATTCATCCTCGGCGATCGAATAGGAAACGACCGGGCAGGTGTCGGCGGTGAGACCGGCGGCGGCATATTCCTTGAAGAACGGCGGGTTGGTGTCGCCGTTGAGCGTGCTGATCACGCAAGCGTCGCCGCTGGCGGCGAAGTCCTTGATTTCAGCCACGATCTGCTGGTAGTCCTTGTGGCCGAACGGCGTGTATTTGCCGGCGGAGATGATCTTGCCCGAGCTGTCCTTCTTGAAGCCGCCGCCGATGTTATCCAGCGGCACGCCTTTGCTGAGGAGGTACTCAAGGAGCACGAGATTGGTCGTCTGCGGGTAGACGTAGTCGGTGCCCAGCAGGTAGAATTTCTTTTTTCCCTGGGCGAGGAAGTAATCCACCGCGGGAATGGCCTGCTGGTTGACGGCTTCGGCCGTGTAACACACGTTCTGGCTCTCTTCCTCGCCTTCATATTGCACGGGGTAGAAGAGCAGGCCGTTGTCCTTTTCGAAGACAGGGAGGCAGGACTTGCGGCTCACCGAAGTCCAGCAGCCGAAGACCACCGCCACTTTGTCGACTTCCAGCAACTGTTTGGATTTCTCAGCGAAGGTGGGCCAGTCCGAACCGGGATCTACGATCACCGGCACGATTTTTTTGCCGAGTACGCCGCCGCTGGCGTTAATCTGGTCAAACGTGAACAGGAGGATGTCGCGCAGCGAGGTTTCGCTGATGGCCATCGTTCCGGAGAGATCGTGGAGGACGCCGACCTTGACGACGGCGTCATCGGCACGGAGGCAGGAGGTAAACGCGGCGGCGACAAAGGCGCCCGCGGTGAGGAGGTGGCGGAGTGTCTTTAGCATGATCGATTCGAGGCTAGAGGTGGTGGTCAGAAAGAGGGCGCGGCGGGATAAACCGACGCGCCCAGGTTAAGTTGAAACCAAGGACTGGAGGCTTTCAGCCCCCGTTAGAACTGGAAGATCGTCTGGACGCCGAAAAAGTTGGCATCCTTTGAGGTGAAGTCCGTGTAGTGATAGTACGAGTATTCCGCCCGAACACTGAGATGATCGGTGACGGCGTAGGTCGGGCAGATGGTGTATTTCGTGAAGCCCGGACCGCCGTTGCTCAACTTCTCGCCGCTGATGCGGCCGGCGAGCGAGAACTTTGATTCAGCGAAGGTGTAATCGCCGAAAACGATCCAATTGTAGCCTTTGTTCCCGGTGCCACCGTCCTTATTGACGTATTCGGCGGCGACGCGGGTCTGCTTGTCGATCTGGTAGCTCGCCCAGAAGTCGAAGGTGGAGATGCTGTGCACCTCGAAACCACCCTTGGAATCATAAGCATAGCCAGCCCAGAGCGTGAGATTGGTGATGCCAACGTAGGAGTAGTAAGCCTCAAGACCGCCATTGTGCTTCAACTCGCCGTCGCCTTTGGTGGCGCCATAGGGTGAATAGACCGAGTCCACGAGGGCAAGGCCCGCCGTCTGGCTTTTGTCGGAGTAGTCGATATGCACGCCTTCATGATAACCCGGGATGGGCGCGAGGAAATCACCGTCGGCGTAGCTGATCTGATCCATGTGGATCGGATAAAACGACTCGTAGCCCATGTAGCTCAGGAACCGGCCGGCAGTCATGGTGATGCCGCTGCCGGTGTCGTAGGTAACATTGGCGTCGAGCAGCGTGACTTCGTCGCCGTTCTGGTTAACACCGGAGTGGCCGGTGGGAACATCAAGCCCGGAAGCCGTATTGGGGACGTAATAAAAACTGAACACGGCAGTCACCGGCTTGTAGCTGATGGTGGCTCCCAGCAAAGCCGAGTCGACGTTCAATGAGTCGGTCGACGTGGATTTATCCTGTTTGAAATATTCGTATGAGCCGACACCATATCCATTTACGGATAGATTGTCGTTTATTTTGATGTCAGCAAGGACCGGTAGCGTCGCGGCGAGAGCGAGCACGGCGGTGAGTTTCATGCGTATGTTCATGGCTTGTCGCTAGATAAGGTTATTTTCTTGGTTTATCCTGAGCCGAAGGGAAGCCTTTGGCTGCGTGTCGATAGCATCAACCCTGCCAACTGTTCGCAGAAAATGAGCTTTTGCCCTAGTGTGGGATCCAAACCCGTGCATTTTGCCCATCGAGGGAGGACTTCGCTGCGCAAAAAAGCCCGGGGCCATTGCTCCGGGCTTGCAGACACAAGATATTGAGCGGCTTAGCTTTTTGGCAGCGGGGTCACCGTGAATTGTTCAGTGATGACGTTGGTTTTTCCATCGGGCTTGGTGATATCAATGGTCTTTGTGCCCGTGCCATTGGCATTGATCTGGGTCGTGGCATCGCTGGTGTAAGTTTTGCCATTGGGCCCGGTGATGGTCTCGTCGCGGGTGGTCACGCCATTGCCATGGGTGACGTCGGTCTGCAGGGTGCTGACCTTGCCATCAGGGCCGGTGATTTGGCCCGTGGTCTCATGGCCATCGGCCGTTTTTACAGTGGTGGTGGAAACATTGCTGACCTTGCCCTGAGCGTTGGTAAGCTCGCTGCTGGTCGAGACCGATCCATTGGCGTTTTTCGTGATCGTGCCCTCGCGCGAGGTCGTCTTGCCATCAGGACGGGTGGTTTCGCCGGAAAATGTGCCGGTACCGGTGGATTTGTCATAGCTGCGCGTGTAGTCATGGGTGCCCACGCCGCCGTTCTGGTTGGTCCAGGTGCCTTGGCGTTGGAGCTGGCCGTTACCGCGGGTGGTGGTTTCGGAGAATGTCCCCGAGCCGCCGTTGCTGGACTGCCATGTGCCGGTGCGGGAACGGGTGCGATCCTTGGCTGAGGCGGGGACCGCCAGGGCCAGTCCGCCCAGAGCCAAGCCGATGAAGAGAGGAAGGATTTTTGATTTCATGATAATGATTCGATGAGTGGATCAGAATTTAGGTTACGGCCTTGGTGACGAGGCGCAGGCCGGCGGGTTGCCGCAAAAAATGGAAAAAAGCGGGCTTCCGGTGTAACCAAGCTGCATTCATGAGCGTAACCGGGGCCTCGGCCCCAAGGAAGAGGTGCGCAACCTCACTCCATGCTCGAATCTGCCGGCGGTTCCATCGCCCGGCTGCAATGATGGGCCGTTGTGCGAACGCCGTTTCCCGCCGGCTATTTTTTAGCGGAAGCGGCCTTGAGCTCTGCACGCGCCGCCTCGGTCCAGTCGATGAGGAGTTTTTTTTCCGCCGCGGTAAGGACGGCGTCGCGGTGGATCCAGAGATAGGAGTGCAATGGCATGAAGCCGGTGTCGATGGTGCGCCCGGCGCCGTGGAGCTTGCGGTCGGCGCGTTTGGCATCGTAGGCGCCGAATTCGGAGAAATTGAGGTGGCCTTTGCCATCACGGATGTGCGAAGCGAGCCACCAACCGACGGGCTGCACCTCGGCATACCACGGGTAGCGGGTGTTGTCGGAGTGGCAGTCGTAGCAAGCCTTGGTGAGGACGCTCTGCACTTCGGCAGGCACGGTGACCTTGGCCGTGATATCGGTCGGGCCGACTGCCGGGGAAAGGTTTTTTGCCGGGCGGACGAATTGGATCGCAACAAAAACAACGGCCAGGCCGAGAAGGATTTTGCGCAACATAAGTCGGAGTGCCGGATTTCTGCCCGGCGTCGTGGGAACGGGCAAGGACGGAGTTCGCGGCGCCGAGGGGCTCAGTAAATTTTTTCTTCGAGCAGGGCGAAGAGCGCGGCTTCGTCGATGCGCGTCTGCTGCATCGAGTCACGTTCCCGGAGGGTGAAGGTGCCGTCCTTCTCGATCGTCTCGAAATCGATGGTCACGCACCAAGGGGTGCCGGCTTCATCCTGGCGACGGTACCGCTTGCCGATGTTGCCCGACTCGTCGTAGAAGACGTTCCACTTGCGCTTGAGCTTGCGGTAAAGTTTCTCGGCGACGTCCACGAGCTCCGGCTTGTTTTTGATCAACGGCAGAACGGCGACCTTGATGGGCGCAAGGCGCGGGCTGAAGCGCAGCACGGTGCGCTTCTCGACATTGCCCTTTTCGTCCTTCACGTCCTCCTCGGCGTAGCCGGCGCAGAGCGCGGCCAGGAGGATGCGATCCACGCCGACGGCGGGCTCGATGACGTGCGGCACGAACTTCTTCTTGGTCGCCTCGTCGAAAATTTCCTGCGGCTTGCCCGAGGCCTTCGCGTGCTGACCGAGGTCGTAGTTGCCGCGCGCGGCGATGCCCCACAATTCCTGCACGCCGAACGGATACTTGAACATGATGTCCACCGTGCCCTTCGAATAGAACGCGAGCTTTTCCTTGGGGTGGGCGTAGAGCGAGAGGTGCGAGTCGGGCAGGCCGATGCTGAGCAGCCAGGTCCGGCACCATTCGATCCATTCCTGGTGGCATTTGGCCCAATCGGCGTCCTCGTGGATGAAATACTCCATCTCCATCTGCTCGAACTCGCGCGAGCGGAAGATGAAATTGCGCGGCGTGATTTCGTTGCGGAACGACTTGCCGATTTGGGCAATGCCGAAGGGCAGCTTCACGCGGCCGGTGTCCACGACGGTCTTGAAATCAACGAACATGCCCTGAGCGGTTTCGGGCCGCAGGTAGGCGACCGAGCTCGCGTCGGTCATCGCGCCGACGTTGGTCTGGAACATCATGTTGAACGAACGCGGCGGCGTGAGGCTGCCGGGCTCGCCGGTGGCGGGCGAGGGGATGAGATCAATTTCGTCAGGAACGGCTTCTGTCATGTCACGCACAAGCCCAGATATATTTGAGGAAATGGGCTTAAGTTGTCCGCGAATTCGGAACTTCTTTTTAAACTCTTCAGCTTTTTCGTTAAGTTCTGCCTCGATGCGCTCGCTTTCGAGTGCGGACACGAAACCGACAAGGGTAGGAGACCCATATTTGCCGTCACTGAGAGCTGCGCCGTATTCTTTGCTGATTCTTTTCTTTGCCACCAGGTCATCAATCACGTCTGGCCCAAACTCAACATTCTCGACGAAAACCTGCGCAAAAAACAGCTGATCCGCCCGATAGCGCTGCTTGCTCTCCTTGCAATCGACGAGGGGGTCGCTGAAGCCGGCGACATGGCCGGAGGCTTCCCAGACTTTCGGGTGCATGATGATGGAGGACTCAAGGCCGACGATGTCGTCGCGGCGGCGGACCATGTCGTTCCACCAGCAGTCGCGAATGTTTTTCTTCAGTTCGGCGCCGAGCGGACCGTAGTCGAAAAAGCCGTTGAAGCCGCCGTAGATTTCGGACGAGGGGAAAATGAAACCGCGGCGTTTGCAGAGCGCGACGATGCGCTCCATGAGATCGGTCGGGGAGTCGGCGGTGGACATGGAAGGTGAACGCTAGCGGGAGGCGGGGCGGTGGGTCAACGCCGGGCTTGCGGCGCAAATTCCGGGGTTGCGCGCCTGCCCGCTTCGCGCCCCAGTTGAAGGGATGAAATTTTCGTTCACGCCCAAGGAATATGCGCGCCTGCTCGAGCTGGCCTATCTTGGCCACTGGGTGGTGGCCTCGCGCAAGGGCGACGATTCCGCCGCCGCCCGGCGCTATGACGGCATTTTCAAAAGGCTGCTCGAGCTGGCCACTTCGCTTGGCTGTGCCGACCTGGTCGAGGAACGGGACGATGGTTCACTCGGGCCTTCCGCCAAAATCGAGGAGGACGAGCGGGTGGGTGAAATCATCGCCGAGTTCGACAACGACACGTTCTGGAATGAGCTGGTCACCCGCTTGGCCGAACGCGAATACGCTGCCGAACAGGCCAAGCGTGCACTGGCCGAGGCGCCAGGGGTCGATCCGCCGCCCACGCCTGACGAGCGACTCAAGCAAATCGAGGATGCCTATTGGGACGAATTTGAGAAAAATGATCTCGCTAATCTGATCCTTTTACGTGGCGGGCGGGGCTAGGCGAGGGAGAGGGCAATTGCTTTAATACGCTGCATCGAAACCGCTTGTGAATAGATTGGAGAGGGCTGGCCAAGCTTTTTGCAAAAGACTTTTGTTAAAAAAACGTCACAAAATACACTTGCAAACATAATTTTTACGATTAGCTAGGTATAAGACACTATGCGAGTGCCCCGCCAAAATAGACTTCTTCGGTTGGCCCTGATGACAGCGGCCGCACTTCTTGCTTTGGCTGGCGAAGCAAATGCGCAGGTCATCACCATCGGCCAGAGCTTCACGGGAGCGACCTTGCCGGCCTCTTGGAACTACGGTGGCAACGTTAACAACAGCGGCACCATTACTCCGTTTTCCCCCACCGCTTCAGGCACGAGTGCTGGCATGACGATGACCACGAGCTCCGGCAACGAGTCAACGTACGCCTACGATCCCACTTCATTTAGTTCAGCGAACGCGACGATTTCCGTCCAATTCACCTATACGGCATCAAATGGCACGGCGACACCCGCAGACGGCATCACCTTTTTCCTGGCCGATGCCAGCGTCGTTGCCGCCAGCGGATTCAGCCCGGGTGCTTTCGGCGGCAGTCTCGGCTATGCCCAGAAAAACGCGGCCGCGGCTCCGCCCAGCGGCACTTCCGGTCTGAATGGCGGCTACCTTGGCGTGGGCATCGACCAGTTCGGCAACTATTCCAACCCAAGCGAAGGCCGCAATGGCGGCCCCGGTTCCGAGGCAAACGATATTGCGGTTCGTGGTCCCGGCTCAGGTCAAAACGGTTACGATTACCTGGGCGGAACGACGGGTGGCATCCCGAATTTTTCGGCTCCGACATCCGGCTCCATCTCGACCAATTTCGAAATGACGCTCAGCGCGACCAACCAGCTCGTCATGTACATGCAAGAGGGCGGTGTTTACACGCAGATCTTCACCGCCGATCTCTCCGGTTATGCCCGGCCCAACGATCTGATCATGGGCTTCACAGGCTCCACCGGCGGCGCCAACTCCACCCAGCAGATCGCCAACGTCCTTCTCACCAGCGTGACGTCCAACCTCTGGACCAACAATCTTGGCACCAGCAATTGGGGCGATGTCTCCGGCAGCACAACCAATTGGAACGGCACGATTGTTCCTGCGACCGGGGCCGACATCCTGCTCGACAACACCTATGTCAACAGCGCGCAGAACATCAACGTCGGCGTTGGCCAGAATCGCATCATCCGTTCGCTGCAAATCGACGCGCCCTTCAATTACACGCTCAACAACGGCAGCATTGAGTTCAGCAACAACGGCGTCCTCGGCCCCTCGGGCATTTTCGTCTCCCAAACCCACGGCTCGGCTACGCAGACCGTGAATTCCAATCTCAAGGCGGACAACGCCATCGAAATCAAAAATGGCAGCGGCGGCGCGCTCAATCTTACCGGCACTCTCAACAATAATGGCAACACCGTCACCTTCGACGGCACGGGTACGGGTGTCACCACCGTTTCGGGGGTGATCTCCGGTACCGGCGCCATCGTCAAGAGCGACAGCGGCAGCGTCACCCTCTCCGGCGCCAATAACTACAGCGGCGGCACCACGCTGAACGCCGGTACGCTCACGGCCGACAACAATAGCGCCCTCGGCTCGGCTGGAATCACGATCAATGGCGGCACGCTCGCTTCCGACAGCAACAACACGGTCAACAACACGATCACGCTCAACGGCAGCGCCGGCCTGAACAACATCACCACCAGCGGCACCCTGACCCAGACCGGCGGCAGTTACACGCTGAACATGGACGGCGCCACCCAGTCCGGCGCGGTTAATCTCTCCAACACGGCCACCACGCGCGCCCTCACAGTCAACGTCGACAACGGCTACACTTCGACCATTTCCGGCGTCATTCAGAATGGCGGCACGGCCACCAGTGGGAATGTCACCAAGACCGGAGCTGGCACCCTCACGCTCAGCGGTGCCGACACTTACACCGGCACCACGACTATCAATGCTGGCACGCTCCAGCTCGGGGCCAGTAATGTCCTGGCCGACACTTCCAATCTCACCATTGCCGGCGGCACCCTGAATCTCAACGGCAAGTCGGATCTGGTCCACAATCTCAGCTTCTCTGGCGGCGCCACGCTGGATTTTGGAGCATCGGCCGGCAACAACACCCTGGTCTTTAACAACATCAGCTCGGCTTCCGGTGTCCTCACCATCAATAACTATGTGGGACCCGATAGCAGCAATTTTGCGGGTGCCGGCGATTTCCTCGGCACGGCGACGAGCGGCATCGCCGCCGCCACCCTCAATCAGATTTATTTTTCGGGTTACGGCACCGGCTCGACGGAAAATACCTCGCAGACCGCAGCCGGCAACGGGCTTGGCAATGCCTATCGCATCGTCCCCACCGCCATCAACTGGGGGCCCTATACCTGGACCAGCAACTCCAGTCAAAACACCGGCACCAACGCAAACTGGCAGGGTGGCACGGCTCCGCCCAACACCGCCAATCCGACCAATGTCTTTGTCGATTTTGGCACCGGCACCCAGACCAATGTCCTTTTCAATGCCAACGCCACCATCAACGCGCTCCGTTTTGATTCCAGCGCGGCCGGCTATACCATCACCGACAGCGGCACGCGCACGCTCACATTGCAAAACGGCACCAGCATCGCCTTTGTGCAGCAGCAATCGGCCAATAACCAGACGCTTAGCCCGGCCAACATCGTGATCAAAAATAACACGGTCTTTGATGTCACCGGCGCGGGCAACCTCACCGTGGGATCCGCGATCAGCGACGGAGGCAGCTCCTTCAGCCTGACCAAGACCGGCAGCGGCGGAAAGCTCATTCTGACTGGTACCAATGCTTACGACGGCGGCACCAGCATTCAGAACGGCACGATCCAGATTCAAAACAAGGGTGCCCTTGGCACTGGCACGGTCACCGTTGCGAATGGCACCACGCTCGAAACTTCCAATGTGGGGGCCAGCGTCACCAACGCCATGACTCTGGCCGGCACCGGCGTCAGTAACAACGGCGCCATCGACAATGTCACTGGCAGCAGCACCCTTTCCGGCGTACTCACGCTGGGGGGCAGCAGCCGCATCAATTCCGATGCCGGCACGCTCACCCTTTCCGGCGGCCTCACCGGCACCAATACGAACCTTAACCTCGGCGGCGCGGGCAACATCACGGTCAGCTCGGCGATCACCACTGGCACCGGCAGCGTCACGCTCGACGGCAGCGGCACCACGACCTTTTCGGGCGGAGCCAACACCTACACGGGCGACACGATCGTCAACAGCGGCACCTTGAATCTGAGCAAAACGGCCAACACCACTGCGGTGGCCGGAAATCTCACCGTCAACGGTGGCACGGTCAATGAAACCACCAGCGGCCAGGTGGCCAGCACCTCGACGCTCACGGTCAACAGCGGCACGTTCGCCCTGACCGGCGGCGCGGATAATACTTTTGCCACCGTCAACACCTCCAGTGGCAGTACCGCTAGCCTGAGCAGCGGCTCCGTTCTCACCTTCGGCGGCACCGGCACCAGCACGGTCAATGGCGTCATCACCGGCGCCGGCGCGATCAGCACCACTGGCACTGGCAGCGTCATCCTCGCCGGCAACAATACGTACTCCGGCGGCTCCACCTTGGCCAGCATCGTCACCGCTTCGAACAGCGGCTCCCTCGGCACGGGCGCGGCCGCCATCAACAGCGGTGGCAACCTCCAGGTGCAGAGCGGTGTCACGCTCGCCAATAATTTCACGCTGAACAGCCCCGGCACCAGCGCCAACGACGGCGCCATCGAAAATCTTTCCGGCAGCAACACGGTCTCCGGTACCGTCACCCTCGCCGGCAATTCCCGCATCCAATCCGACGCCGGTGCGCTTACCTTCTCCAATACCGTCAGTCTCGGTGCCAACACCCTCAACGTCGGTGGCAACAGCAACACCACCATTTCAAACACCATCTCCGGCACCGGTGCGTTGACCAAGGACGGCTCCGGCACACTCACGCTTTCCCACGCGAATACCTTCACCGGCTCCACCACGATCTCCGCCGGCACCCTCACCGCCGGCGCCGCAAACGTGCTGAACACCACCAGCGGCGTCACCGTCAGCAGCGGCGCAACTCTCGGCCTGAACAATTTCAGCCAGACCATCGCCAATCTCAACAGCAGCGGCACGCTCGATTTCGGCTCCACGGGCGGCGAGACGCTCACGTTGACCGGCACCAACACCCTGGGCGGCACGATGGCCGGCGCCATCGGCACCCTGGTCGTCGGTTCGGGCGCCACGCTCACGCTCGCGGCCAATTTCAACGACCCGAGCCTCAACATCATCCTCGCGGGCGGCACGCTCAACCTCAATGGCACCACGGACACCTTTGGTGCCCTCAGTATCACCGGCAACTCCACCCTCGATTTCTCGAACAGCTCCAACTCCCTGCTTACCGTCAACAGCGTCTCCATCCAGAGCGGCCTGCAGCTGTCCGTCACCAACTGGGCCAACGCGCAGGATTATTTCTACAGCAACAACACCCCTGGCCCGCAGGGCTCCAACCCCACGAACCAGATCGTCTTCACTGGCTTCAGCGGCAACAGCACCAAGTGGCTGTCTTCCGACCACGAAATCACGCCGGTGCCCGAACCGTCCACCTACGGGGCCATTCTGGTCGGCGCCGGCCTCGGCCTTTTCCTGCTGCGTCGCAGCCGGAACAAAAAAGTGTTGATCGAGCTATAAGCCGGCGGAGCGGTGGCTTTGCCTTGGCAGGGACGGCGAACTGTTTTTTAAGTGGGGGTCATGCCCACCTCCGGAGATCGCGCGGACTTGGTCGCCTGGTCGAAAAACTTTGGACGGGACCTGATCCTGGTCACCGATCCGATGCGGCGTCGCCGGCTGACCGGCGTAATCTTGGGCTTGGTTCTTGGCATCGGCCTCGTGGATTACGCGATTGATAACGGCGATCAGATTTCTTTGCACCTTTTCTACTTTTTGCCCGTTTCACTGGCCGTCATCACCCGGGGATGGAAATTTGCCATCCTGATTGCCGCGTCCTGCGTGGCCGTAATGCTGGGCGGGGACATCCTTTCAGGAGCGCATTACGCCAGCCTGTTCGTGCCCGGCTGGAACGTGCTCATCACGTTCGGTAATTACCTCATCATCATCTGGCTGCTTCACAATTTGCTCATACTGCAGCGCGAAATGGAGGAGCGCGTGCGTCAGCGCACGGCGGCGCTGGCGGACGAGGTGTCGGAGCGCGAGCGGCTGGAGAAGGAAATGATGGCGATTGGCCAGAAGGAGCGCTGGTCGATCGGACATGACCTGCACGACGGACTCTGCCAGCACCTGACGGGAACGGCCTTTGCGGCCCGCGTGCTGGCCGAGGAACTGGCGGATCGACATGAGCCCGCGGCTGCCAATGCCGGGCGGATCGTGGCCTTGATCGAAGACGGCATCGGACAGATGCGGCGTGTCGCAAAGGGCTTGTTGCTTGTGTCGGTGGAGGAAGGCGGCCTGGTGACCGCCTTGCAGGAACTGGCCGTAACTGCAGGCGAACAGTTTCAGTTAAAATGCGAATGCCATTGTTCGGGCGAGCCGGCCTTGCCGGATGCGGTCACGGCTTCGCACCTTTTCCATATTGCACAGGAGGCGGTTCGCAACGCGGCCCGGCATGGCCAGCCGGGCCGCATCAGCATCACCCTGCTGGCTGCCCCGGCGGGCCTCACCCTGACCGTGAGCGATGACGGTACCGGCATAAAAAACACCGGAGGTCCTGTCCGCGGCATGGGGTTGCGCATCATGGCGCATCGGGCGGCCATGATCGGAGCGGATTTTTCCGCGGGCACGGCGGCCGGCGGCGGAACGAAAATTTCCTGCCAGTTGCCCCCGTCCGCTGCGAATCTATGAATTCTTTGACGTCCAAAAAGAGTCCCCAACGGCACCGGGTCTTCGTGGTCGACGATCATCCTTTGGTGCGCGAATGGCTGGTCAGCCTGATCAGGCGCCGTCCGGATTTGGAAGTTTGCGGGCAGGCGGAGGACACGGCGACGGCGCTTTCATCGATTGCCGCGACGCGGCCGGGCGTGGCGATCGTTGATCTTTCATTAAAGGGCGGCTCAGGCCTGGAGCTGATCAAGGACCTCAGGGCGCAGCATCCCGCCGTTCGAATTCTGGTGCTCTCCATGCATGAGGACACCTCCTATGCCGAACGCGCCCTCCGGGCCGGGGCCCGGGGCTATGTCATGAAGCGTGAAGCCACAGGATTGATCATCGAGGCGATCTACGAGGTGTTGCGCGGGAAAATTTACGCGAATGAAAAACTGCTGGCGACGCTGGCGGAAAGCATCATTGAGGGTTCCTCAGGGAAATCCGGCTCACCGGCTGATTTGTTGAGCGATCGCGAACTCGAGGTTTTTCGACTGCTCGGTGGCGGCCTTGAAACCAGGCAGATCGCCGAGCGGATGAAATTAAGCATCAAGACCGTCCAATGCTATGCCGCGCGGATCAAAGAAAAACTTCATCTGGACAACGCCAGCAAGCTCATGCGCGAGGCGGTCAGATGGGTCGAGGCGGAGCAATAGGGCGGAAGCGCCGAACCGGAAATGCAGGGTAATGCCCTGCAAATGATTTCGCCTTGGTCTGGCAGACATTTTGGCGCCATCCTGCTAAGGTTGCCGGCTTGATCCCCGAAACCCCGCTCCGGGAATGAAATCATTACTCCAACGAATCCCTTCAACCCTCCTTTTGTCCGCCGCCCTCTTTGGCTTCGGCGTAAGCCTGCAGGCCGCGGACAGTGCGGCGCCCGCGCCGACCGTCCTGCCCGGCATGGTGGTGACACCTTCCGTGCAGACGGACTTCAGTTTGGGGACCAGCACCTACACACTGAGCCGCGGCCAGATGGAGACCATCGCGCAGGGCGCGGACTCAAATTTCAACCAGATGCTCATCCGCGCGCCGGGAGTCTCTTCCGACAGTGGCGGGCAGGTGCATTTCCGTCAGGAGGATCCTTATTATCAATATTACATCAACGGCATCCTGCTGCCCCGCGCCATCAATGGTTTTGGCGAGGATGTGGACACGCGCTTCGTCGACACGATTTCCCTGAAAGTGGGGGCGTTGCCGGCCCAGTATGCATGGGGCAACTACGGCATCATTTCCATTCAGACCAAGACCGGCGCCAGCCTGCAGGGCGGTGAGGCCTCGCTCTCCCTGGGCAGCTACGACACGATCCACTCCAGCGTTTCCTACGGCGGGTCGACGGGGAAAACCGACTACTACTTCACGGGCAGCTATCTTTATAACGATCTCGGCATCGAAAACCCCACCTCCGACGCGCAGGCCATCCATGACGACACCCGCCAGTTCAAGGGCTTTGCCTATGTTTCCCATAAACTGTCGGACACGAGCAGCCTCAGCTTCATCGGCAGCGCCTCCCATGCGGATTTTCAGATTCCGAACAATCCCAGCCAGGTTCCCGTCCTGGAATTCGCCAAGAAGGTGAAGGCCTTTCCGGTGGCGAATTCAGCCAGCCTGAATGAAACGCAGACCGAGCAGTCCTATTACGGGATCGTGGCCTACCGGCAGACGCTGGACGATCTTTCCTTCCAGGTCGCGCAGGTGAACCGCTACAGCAGCGTCCTGTTCCGGCCGGATGAAAACGGGGATCTTTATTTCAACGGCGTGGCCGCCCGCGTCTTCCGGGATATCGTGACCAATGGCATTCAGGGCGATTTCACCTATCAGGCGGGCGCGGCCAATACCATCCGCGGCGGCCTGCTGTTTGATACGGAAAGGGCCCGGGATCACAACACCGTGGCCGTTTTTGCGGCCGAGGACGACGACGTCGACCCGGCCAACGGGGAACTGATCGCCAAGGCTCCCCCTTTCGTCATCAAGGACAATCACGCCAAGCGCGGTTACGATTCCACCCTGTACCTGCAGGACGAATGGAAGGCCACCGACCGTCTGACGCTCAATTTCGGCGGCCGCTTCGACGCCGTGAGCGCCTACGTCCACGAAAGCCAGGTCAGCCCGCGCGTCAGCGCCGTGTTCACCGCCACCCGCTCCACGACATTCCATGCCGGCTATGCCCGCTACTTCATTCCGCCGCCGCTTGAGAACGTCTCGCCCGCCAGCGTGGGCAAATTCGACGATACGACGAACGCCGCCGACCAGGACGCGGACGACCCGGTGAAATGCGAGCGGTCGAATTATTTCGACGCCGGCGTCACCCAGAGCCTCTCCACTCATTTTGAAGTCGGGCTGGACGGTTACTACAAGCGCGCCACCAACCAGATCGACGACGGACAGTTCGGCGCCGCCAACATCTTTTCGCCCTATAACTTCGCCAAGGCGACCATCTACGGCGTGGAGATCTCCGGCAGTTATGTCGATGGCAGCTTTTCCGCCTTCGCCAATTTCGCCGCCTCGCAGGCCAAAGCCCGCGGCATCGTGTCCAGCGAATTTGAGTTCGACCAGGACGAGCTGGATTATATCTCGACGCACGACGTTTACCTCGACCAGACGCAGTTTTACACCGCCTCGGCCGGCGTCGCCTATGCCTGGCGGCAGGTCACGATCCATGCTGACGTCCTTTATGGCAGCGGCATGCGCAGCGGCTTCGCCAACACCGATACGCTTCCAAAGTATTATCCGGTGAATCTCGGTTTCGAATATCGCTTCAAGCTCGAAGGTCTCGGCGACGCCACCTTCCGCCTCGATGCGACCAATCTTTTCGACCAGAGCTACGAGCTGAACGACGGCACGGGCATCGGCGTGGGCGCGCCGAAATTCGGCAACCGCCGGGGCATCTACGGCGGCATCTCCTGTAATTTTTAAACTTCTTCGAGCAGGATTTCTGCTCGAATCACACCCCCGGCCCAGAGACGGGTCGTAATTGCAATTTATTTGCAACTATATGGCTATCTGTGAGATACAGTAAGCAGCCTGTAAAAATGGAAAGGACCTGACGGGCGTCTTGACCGGAAACGCCTGGTTATCATGGTACGCTCGCTAGGGTATTTTCCCCATGCCCGGCATTTCAAAGACAGCCCCCACTCGTCACGCCTCATCCAACTCGGTCAGTGACAGCCTAGGACACCCAAAGATGAAAACGAAATTGATTCCTTCCGCGTCGGCGCGGCCGGCCTCGGCCGCCCCGGCTTTCTCGTCCGTGCCTTCCATGGCGCGAAATGTATTCAATAATGTGATACGCAGCGGCCGCCCCGTGGCGCTGATGGCGGCCTGCGGGCTGCTCTCGCTCGGCTTCGCGGAGCGTGTGTCGGCCCAGTCCACCGTCAGCTTCGAGGCGGAAAACCTGACCTACACGGCCAGCGGCGCGACCGCCTCGGTCCAGACCGACACCAATTCCAGCGGCGGCAAGTGGATCGAGCTGGCCGGCAACAGCACCGGCGACAACATCAGCTTCGCCATCCCCAGCGTGGCCGCCGGCACCTACCAGTTGCAGATGGAATGGAAGGGCAACACCAGCCGGGGCATCCTGCAGCTCTCTGTCGACGGCGCCAATCTCGGCGGGACAGTCGACCAGTATTCCACCGCCCAGTCGTATCCGACGAGCACTTTTGGCAACGTGACCTTTGGCTCGGCCGGCACGCACACGATCAAGCTGACGGTCACTGGCAAGAATTCGGCCTCGAGTTCTTACCAGCTCTCGGCCGACAAGTTCACTTTCGTCGTGCAGACCAGCGGCGGGGGCGGCGGCAGCGGCAAGCCCAACGGCAATCCCATTCTTCCGCCCAAGTGGGCCTTTGGCGTGCTCTTCGGCTGCTATGACAATCAGACCGGGGTCTTGAGCAACATGACCCAGCTGCGCAACGGCTATTGCGGCGACCTCATGTGGGTCGATTCGAGCTGGCTGGGCAGCAATTACAACGGACCCGCGACCGACTATATCGATTTCAAGTTTGATCCGAGCCAGTTCTCCAATCCCTCAAGCATGATCAGCACGCTCCACAGCAACCATTTTCATTTTGGTGTATGGGAATGGCCTTGGATCAGCGAGAGCCAGACTTCCGTCTACAACACGGGCGCCTCCAACCACTACTTCATCCAGACCAGCAGCGGCTCGGTCGCCCGCCCCTCGGGTGTCTGGCATGGCCTCACCGATGCGACGACGGGCCAGTTTGACCTCTCCACCACGGCCGGTGCCAACTGGTGGAAGAGCCTCAATCAGCCCCTCTTCGACATGGGCTTTGATTTCCTCAAGATGGACACGACCGTGGGCATCCCCAGCGGCGGCGTGCTCGCCAATGGCAGCACCAGCACGACCGACTGGAAGGGCTTCTATCATAAGGCAGCGTGGGAAATCACCTCGACCGCCACTCTCGCGCAAGGGAGAGGTTTTCTCCTGGCCCACTCCGATGCCGGCTCGGCCACGAACAACGACCAGTATCCCGGCCTCTGGACGGGCGACAGCGCCGCCACATTCGCCAGCATGATCTCGAAGGACATGGGCGATGCCTTCAAGTGCAACACCAAGACCACGGGCGCCTACTGGTGCGGCGACACCGGCGGCTACAACGACAATTCGAACGACGAGCTCTACCAGCGCTGGCTCGAATACGGCTGCTTCACGCCCCTGACCGAGTTCTTCGGCGCCAAGGGCACAACCGGCTCAACCGGCATAGAAGGCCGCTTTCCCTGGTGCTTCGGCACGCAGGCGCAGGCGACCTTCAAGACGTTCACCCAGCTGCGGTATCAGCTGCTGCCGTTCCGCTATTCCAACGCGCAGGCCTGCTACCATGTCACCGGCACCGTGCAGTATCCCGTCTGGTGGCCCACCTCGACGCAGATCATCAACGGCCATGGCAGCAGTGAAATCCTGGTGCAGCCGGTCACGACGGCCGGTGCCACCAGCGCTTCGGTGAAGTTCCCCTCGGGGACCAACTGGGTCAGCTATTGGACAGGCACGGTTTATACCGGCGGCAGCACGGCCACGATCCCGGCGCCGGTCAACCAGGTGCCGATGTTCATCAGTGCCGGCGCGATCATCCCGATGGGTCCGGTGATGCAATACGTGGATCAGCTCCCGGCCGATCCGCTGACCCTCGACATCTACCCGTCCGGCTCGACGAACTACACCCTCTATGAGGATGACGGCATCAGCGACCTGTACATCACGGACAACGAGTTCTCCACCACGAAGTTCACCTCCGACAACACCAGCGGAAAGGAAGTGGTGACGATCGGCGCATCCAGCGGCGATTACGTCGGCAAGCTCACCGCCCGCACCTACGTCCTGCAGATCAACCAGCAGTCGTCCTCTCCCGCCAGCGTGACGCGCGATGGCGCCACGGAAACCCAATACACTTCCCAGTCGTCGTTCAACTCCGCCTCCGAAGGCTGGTTCTACGACAGCGGCGCGAAGATCACCTGGGTCAAATTCCGGATCTCGACAAGCGCTTCGACTTCGGTGTCGCTGCACTAAAACGCAGCGGTCCTGCCGCCGTTTGTTCGCCGGCCAATTACAAACCGCATCCTTCAATGAAGGGTGCGGTTTTTCTTTTTCACGGTGACCACGCGCAAGATTGCCCGGCGGACGAAAGAAACATTGCGGGATTCACCGCATGGAGGAAGGGCCCCGGCCGACTGCCGCGATGCGGTCAACCGCGGGCACATTCGCCCGCCTGGGAAGAAGCCGCGTCAATGCGCGGACCCGGCCGGCGGGGCGAAAAGCTTGGCGCGACTTTCCGGCAAGGCGCCGATCGTGGCCCCCTGGCTGTAGATGAGGATCGCCTTCGTGTTGTAGCGGGCGGTGATGTCCTGCGGATCGGAACATTCATAGAAGGCAAAGGCGAGCGACTGTGGCTCATTGCCTTCCAGCTCTTTCAAGCCGGTGGTTTCTTTCGGAACCATGCCATAATTTATTTTATATTCGCGGCCATCAAACAAGACCACACGCAGGCGCGCCGCAAGGTGCACGCGCGCCACTGTCGCCGCCGGTGAGTCATGGCTGACGGCCAGCATGACCGGGCTGGTGAGCAAATGGGTCAGGATTTTTTCGACGGCAGGGGAAACGCTGTCCGGCATGGTCCCCTCTACCGGCAGAAAGGGCGCGCCATGCGCTGCGCGCCGCAGCAACAGGGGCGGTTCGACGGTGTTCTGAAAGGGCAGCTCCACTTCACGGACGTCCGCCGGCTCGAAGCTGAGGAGGCGGCTGACGATCCATGTCAAGGGATCGCCCACCAGTTCGGTTTCGTGTTTCGCAAGGAACACCGAGCCGCTGTCTAGGCGCACAAATTGATAATTGTCTCCGCCGTCCTTGTGGCCGAACTCCAGCTGGCGCATGACACGGCCCTTTTCGTCCTCGAAGCGCACCAGCGCGGCATTCAGCCCGAGGGTTTCCATCAACTTCGGATCGTCGGTCACGTAGCGGATCAGCCGGCCCTGGCTGAGATCGCGCATGGTTTGCCCCAGCCAGTTCGGGTCGGCATCGAGGCCGAAGCAATTTGCCACTACCCAGCGCTGGTCGCTGTTTCGCTCCAGGACGGTTTCACGGATCGGCGCATCCTTGTCGACAATGCGGCGCACCTCAAAGCCGTCTTCATCGGAATAGAGCACTTTCGACTGCGGCTTTTCGCGGATGACGATGCGATGGGCCTGCTCGAGCACGGGCAAATCGAGCAGCGGCCGGTCGATCAATCCGGCGTTGTCGGCGGCCACACGGCGCGTGTGATTCCGCCAGGCCAGGCCGGCATCCAGCACGACGAGCACCGCCAGAATAATGAACAGGGCGCGCAGCTTCATCGTTCCGTCCTCCGGCGTGTCCGGCACAGCCAAAAACCGATGCCCCCGAGGGCGACGAGGCCGGGGACCGCGGCGAGATTGAGAAACGTGAGCCGCCGGTCGAGGGCCGAGATGGTCTTCTGCAACTGCTGCTCGATGCCTGTGCGCTGCGCCCGCAGGCTGTTCTGTTCGCGCTGTACGCGGCGAACGGCGGTCAGCGCTGTTTCGCTGACCAGCGAGCTGCCGCCCTTCGCAGCCTGCTCATTGAGGTCGTTCAGCTGCTGGCCCAGTTGGTCGAGGCGCACGTTGATGGACTCCACTTCCTGCCGGAAGCTGTCTTCCGCGGCCATTTGCATGTGGTGGATGCGCGTGAAGGGCCGGATGGCCTGCGCCTTGGCGCTGATCGGCAGCTGGCCGAGGCCGCCGCGCAGGTAATCCAGGCTGTTGATGAGAAACGCGATGTTATCGTTGCGCGGCTTGGTGAGCAGGACATCCCCGGACCGGCCGACCAGTTCGTACGAGAGCGAGTTTTCCAGCAGATCGGCGTCGGCAACGAGAATGACCCGGCTGGATCCGGACGAGGCCTTGAGGCCGAGATTCCAGGCATCGGGATCGGTGGTCGGCATCTGCCCTTCGGGCGGTGGCGGCTTGCCGCCCGGGAAAGCGGTGCCAAAACGCCCTTCAACCACGGCGGCCAGCGTGGAGGCTTCGCCCGTCGGATGGATGAGTTCACCGACGCGGCGGGGATCGACCTTGCCGATTTGCTCCGCATCCACCAGCGCGCTCCGGACGCTGGAGCGCACGAGCGGCGTCAGGGTAGTGGGCGCGCCCGGCACCGGCGTGAAGGAGCCGGTGTAGGCCAGCAGCATGCGGTCGAAGCCCGCGGTGACCGGCTGGGCATCGTCAAAATCGGTCACGGTCAGCCAGAGCGGAAAGGTGATCGGCGGCTGGTCCTTGGCCAGCGGCACCTCTGTCGGATAGCCGAGATCGCCCACCACCTGGTGGGAGGAAAAGCGCACGCCCCACTGCGGGAGGAACTCCGGCAGGTCGCTGGACTTGTAATACTCCGCGCCGATGATCGGGCCGTCCGACTCGTTGCGCACCACCTCGTGGTAGCAATAGGGGTCGAGCAGTATCACGGCCGGCCGGCCGGAAAGAATGTATTGATCAATTGAATACAAGAGCCGCGGGTCGAAGCCGGACGGGTTGATCACGAGCAGGCAGTCCGCGTCGCCCGGCAGCGTCGCGGCGGCGGGCACCACCTCCTGCACGTCGTAGAAGACGCGCAGGTCCTTCATGAACTGCCATTCGGCGGTGCCGTCCTCGACTTTTTGCAGGCGCTTTGGCATGCCGCGCTTGCCGAAGACCTCCAGCGACGAGATCACGGCCAGTTTCGGCAGCCGGTGCTCCTGCACCGAGTAGATCAGCCGGGAAATGTCGTATTCGAGCAGCCGTTCGCGCCGGTAATCGATGAGCGGAATGGTCCGGCGGTCGCCGCCCTGGAAAACCGCGAGCCCGAAGTACAGCCGCTCGTCCGGCCCGAGCTGCTGGGCGGCCAGGCCGATCCGGCGCGCCTCCTCTTCTTCGCTTGAGCCCGGAATGGGGTCGATGACCTGCACCGTCACCTTGCCGCCCGAGCGGCGTTCGTATTGGTGCAGCAGCTGCTCCACGCGCTGGGCAAAGATCTTCAGCCCGATCGGCAGGCCCTTGCGGCTGGCGCTGAAGTAGAGTTCGACCTCCACGGGCCGCTCGATCCGGGCCAGCATCTGCGCGCTGCCCTCCGACAGGGTGAAAAACCGTTCATGCGTCAGATCGGCCTGCACGGGGGGGAGCCGCGAAGCCACGTCGTTCACCAGGACGAGCGCGAGGCCGATCGAGGCGAGGGCGATGACGTTGCGCAGCTTTGGATTCATGGCTGTTTCCCTCAGCGTTGCAGCACGACGATGTTGCCCAGCAGCGCGGCGGCCGACACTGACACGAAGAAAATCACGTCGCCCAGCCGCACCAGGCCCTGGCGCGCGGTTTCAAAGTGCGTGGTGAAACTGAAATTGTTGATCGCATCGGCCAGGCCGACCGGCAGGTCGCGCAGCAGGCTGTTGAACACGCTCCATCCCGTGAGATTCAGCACGAGGCAGGCGAGTACACCGAGGATGTAGGCAATCACCTGGTTTTGCGTGAGTGACGACATGAATGAGCAGATGGCCAGCACCGCGCCGGCCATGAGAAAGCCCACCGCATAGCCGCCGATGACCGGGCCCCAGTCCGGCTGGCCGAGATAGGCCACCGTCAGCGGAAACGGGAAGGTGAGCGCCAGCCCGACGCCGACGAAAAACCAGCCGGCGAGAAATTTTCCGAGCACCGCCTGCGCGGTCGAGAACGGCAGCGTGAGCAGCAGCTCCCAAGTGCCGGAATTTTTCTCCTCGGCCCACAGCCGCATGCCCACGGCGGGGACAAACAGCACATTGATCCAGGGCAGGTAGCGGAAGAAGGACTGCAGGCTGGCCTCGTCGCTTTCCAGGAAATTGTCGAGGAACCAGGGCAGGCCGATGCCGAGCAGGACGAACACGACCAGGAAGACGTAGGCGATGGGCGACCGGAAGTAGCCCATGAATTCACGCTGAAAAATGGTCAGGATGCCGCGCATGGCTGAAAGTGCGGTTTTCATGGTTTGGGCTGGGTCACTTCCCGGAACACATCTTCCAGCCGCGGGCGCCGCCGGCGCATCTGTTCGGGCGTTTCGTCGAGCAGGATCCGGCCGCGATTGATGATGATGACGCGGCTGCACAGTGCGTCCACCTCCTCGAGGATGTGGGTCGAGAGGATGATTGCCTTGGTGGAGCGCATGGAGCGGATGAGCGCGCGCACGACGTCCTTCTGGTTGGGATCGAGCCCGTCCGTGGGTTCGTCGAGGACCAGGCACGGCGGATCATGCAAAAGCGCCTGGGCGAGGCCGACGCGCTGCCGGTAGCCCTTGCTCAGCGTGCCGAGCAGGCGGTGGCGCATGTCGCGAATCGCGCAGAGATCGAGCACGCGCTCGACCGCGGCGTGCAGGGCGCGGCCGCCGAGCTCGCGTGCGCGGCCGGCAAAACGCAGGAATTCCTCGGCCGTCATTTCGCCGTAGAGCGGCCCGCGCTCCGGCAGATAACCGAGACAGCGCTTGGCCGCGATGGGGTCGACGGCGACGTTGTGCCCGCAGATCCATGCGGAGCCCGCGGTGGGCGCCAGGAAGCCCGTGAGCATTTTCATCGTGGTGGACTTGCCCGCGCCGTTGGGCCCGAGAAAGCCGAGCACTTCACCGCGGGGCACGCGGAAGCTCACGTCGGCCACCGCGCGGAAGGGCCCGAAGTCCTTGACGAGATTTTTTGTTTCAATTCCAACCACGGCCGTTTTTCCCACGTTCACGATTGCAAGCTGAACCGCACGCCGCGGCTTTGGGCCGCCCGTGATGACTGGGGAAAGGCGTGCTTGTACTGGAGGGGTGGCCCATGAACGACGTTCCGGGGCGAACGCCCGCGATGAGGAGGGGAGGAAAGCAAACTGAACATGGAGGGAGGGGCTTCCGAGTGTTGAACAGGGAGGAACCGGGTCAATCCCTGACGTCCGCGCGACAGTTAATTTGTCGGACGCTTTGCGCTTGAGCTTTGTTCCGAGGGCCGGGTGCAGGCAGATGGCTTTCCGGGATAAAAAAGCTGGGCGGCCGGTGGGCCGCCCAGCGCACGATCAATTTTTGATCGGAAACGGGAGAGAGCGTATTACTGGGCGGTGAAGGTGAACTTGTCCGCGGAGAGCTGGTAGGCGCTCGAGGACGAATTCTTGCCGGTGACCGTCAGCTTGACGGTATGCGTGCCGGCCGAAGCGAACGTCACGGTGCCGAAGGTGGTCGTCGGGTACGACTGGGCGGTGGAATACTGGTCGAGCGTGCCGCCGACGTTGGTGCCGTCAACCGACAGCTGCAGGATGCCGCGGGAGGTGTTGCCCTTCCACTCCATCTTCACCTGGTAGGTGCCGGCAGTCACGCTGGGGATGGCGAAGCTGATGTTGTCGCCGGTGCTGTTGCCGGCCAGCTCGATCCACTTGCCGCCGCTGGAGTTGGTGTCGGTCTGGACCGAGGCCGTGGCGCCGCTGGGCGTGTAGGTCAGGCTTTCCGCCTCGAAGCTGACGGTCGTGCCGCCGCCACTGGTGCTGATCGTATAGGTTGCGCTGGTGACGGAGCTGTCGGTGGAACCGCTCTTGTAAGCGATGGCCTTGAGCGTCTTGGTGCTGCTGATGCTTACCGGGCTGGAGTAAACCGTGCCGGCGGTCTCGCTCGGCGTGCTGCCATCAAGCGTATAGCGAATGGAGGCGCCGCTGGTGGATGACTTGATCGTCACCGTCTGCGCGCTGGTATAGCTGCCGCCACCCGGGCTGAACGTGGGCGCGGAGACTGTGGAAGTGGACGTCACCTTGTTGGCGGTGACATTCGAATGCTGGACGTAGTCGTTGGCGCTGAAGCCGGAGGTCGTGCTGGCGCCACGGTACAGGCCCCACTTCGGGTAATATTGAGTGGAGGACGGGCGGCAGACTTCAACGTTCGTCACACCCTGGAAGCCGTCGCCATTGAGGGAGACGACGACCTGGCCGGTGTTCTGGCCGTCGCCGGTGGTCGTGACCTTGATTTGTTCGGCCAGCCAGGTGTTGGGCGCCCAAGTGATGTTGCGCACAACCTGGGGAGAGAACACATCGGCGGGAGAGAACGAGGCGGAGGCGTAGCGAACCGCGGCGGAATTCGTGCCCGAGAAGATGGAGGTGGTGATCAGCGGCGCGCCGGACGAGCCTTCGACGCCATCGACCGGCTTCAGCTGGGTGATGTGGCAGAAAGCGCCGGAGCCCTTGAATGCGGAATTGGTCCGCCAAGTCGTGGTATAGATATAAGTCTCACCTTTCATCTGGTTGGCGCCGAGGGTCTTTACCTCGCCGCGCTGACGGTCGGTGTTGGAGGTCGTGCGGTCACCGTCCCACTGCGAGGTGCTCCAGCGCAGCAGCACCTGAAAGACGCCTGTGCTGGGGTTGGTGATGTTCTGGTAGCTGTCGTTGGTGAAGCTGTTGGAGGAGACGTGGTAGATGACCTCGGGTTCCTCAATGCCGCCGAAGTCACTCAGGGTGTTGGCGGTCGTGGCGTGCACGGCGAGGGGAGCGAGCAGGGCGCTCAAAAGCAGCGCTCCGCGAATGGGGATGTTTTTTGTGTATTGCATGGGGGGATGAGAAAAATCTGGCCGGTTGAATGCCTGGCACAGAAGGCGAACTGGAAAAAAGAAAGCTCGTCTGACTGCGAGGGCAGCGATTGCTTCCGTGAAATTCTGACCTGGATAAACCCGACGGTCAGCGGCTGACGGCGATTAAAACTTCGGGGTTATTTAACGTTTTGGGTGAGGGTTCTTCCGGCAGGCGGAGCCTTGGTGGTGGGGCTGGCTCCGTGCTGGAAGGGCGGAGAAAGAAAGAACAATGGAGCAACCTGTTTGAATCGCCGTCCGTCCGCAATCGTCGCTGTAGTTAAATTGTTAACAGAAATGCTGGCGTGATGCAAAAATGATGCAAAAAAACTGGGCGGCCGAGGGGCCGCCCAGTTTGTAATCCGAAAATTACTTGTGGATATTACTGGCCGACGAAGGTGAGTTTGTCGGCGGTGATAAGGAAGGCGGAGGAGGACGCGTTCTTGCCGGTGACGGTGAGCACGATGGAGTGCGTGCCGGTGGCGAGGGTGGCGTTGCCCAGGGTGGCGGTGAGATAGGTCTGGCTGGTGTTGTACTCATCCACCGTGCCGCCGACCTGCACGCCGTCGATCTTCACCGTGAGCTGTCCGCGGGAAGTGTTGGGCTTGTAGCGCAGCTGGACCTGATAGGTGCCGGCGGTGGCAAAGCTCGGGGTCGTGAGGGTCAGCAA
>DATHNW010000008.1:0-243589 GCA_035485575.1 Opitutaceae bacterium
TGGATATTGGGCAGCTGGGCGACCTCGAGAAAAGCCTCCGCGAACTCGAGCAAAAGCTGGCCGACCGTGAACACGAGATTGCCGAACTTGAGGCCATGCTGGCTGGCCGCGAGCGCGACCTGGCCGAGTCCGAGGCATTGATCATGGCTCGTGAAAAATTGCTGGAGGCCGCCCGGAAAAAAGCCCGGGCGCCGAGCCAGGCGGTGACCAAGGAGGAGCAGGTTGCCCTCGAGCAGCTTCGGGCCGAGATTGAGCGACAGGAAGCTGCTCTGAAGGAAGCGAAACAAGCTGTGCGGGAGCGCGAGCAGTTTCTTGAGGAGAGTGAATCCAAGCTGTTTGAGAAAGTGCAGGCCCAGCAGGAGAAGGAAACCGAGCAGGATCAGAGGGAGGAGGAGCTGCGTGCTCGTGAGAAACGCCTGCGGGCGCGCGAGGCGGCGATCGACCCGCAGACCGCCGCTGCGCTGAAAGCCGAGGCGGTTGAGGCCAAAAAGAGCTTCAACGAGTTCAAGGAGTGAACCGCTCCATTTCCACCGCCGCTAACGACGGCTTGCCTTGTGGCGGTTTTTTCGCGCAACCTTTTCTCCGTGTTCGCGTCTGACTACTCCATCCGATCGGATTATATGCACAAACCATTTGTCTGCCTTGCGCTGGCCCTCGGCCTGATGCCTGTCTTCAGTTCCCTGCGTGCCCAGGAAGGCCCGCCTGAGCAGTACGAGCCGCCGCCTCCGATTGGCGTGGACGCGGATCTATTTATCCCGCCGAAAACCACCCTGTACCTGGGGTTTCGCACCATGACTGGGCCGAAGATTTCAGTTTCTGGCACGGGCAGCATCATGTCGCGGTCCAATCCCGGCGATCCCAACGATTCGACCATCACCTCTCGAACTTATGACGATGGCACCATCAATCCTGACGCACGTATCGACAGTGTCAGTGGCAGTCCCCTACCTGCCGATGGTAGGACCAACAGTTGGAGTTTTGACAGCCTGTCGCAGATCACCGCCAATGGCGTCGCTATGCACACCTCAAGTGCCACGATCGAAGGCAGCAATCCGCAAAGCGGAAAGGCGGATAAGGGCACGGGGTTTGAACTCACCCTCGAGCGCGATTTTGGCTGGCATCTGGGCAGGATCCAAATTGACCTTATTGCTGGGTTGGGTGCCAACGACATCCATTATATCAAGACGGCCACCGTGCCGGCGGTCGTGACCACTCGCACCGACCTCTACAGTACTTTTAACACGGTGTTGGATCCCACTTCCGGTGATCCCGTGCTCGACGGCAGCAATACCAACGGCGGCAATCCGACCTTCACGGCGGGACCTCCTGCACCGACTGCGCCCTACTCAGCCCCTTCCACCACTACCGATGTTGCTGGCAACAGCGTAAGCAACAGCACCTTGATTAACAGCACTCCTGATAGCAGCAGCGTCGGGCAGCCCGTGCAGACCAACGCGGAGGTCACCGATAAATGGCGCGTCAGGGGTGCGTATTTTACGATGCGCGCCGGTCCCAAAATAACCGTGCCGATCACGGAAAGATTTCATGCCAGCGTGAGTGCCGGCCCGGCGCTCCTCTACGTGGGGACAACTCTTTCTGTCACCCAAACCATCGATTCACCGAGCGTCAGCACTTCGAACGTCATCACCGACGGCTATAGCACGGTGCTTCCCGCCTATTTTGCCGATGCCGACCTCGAATACTGGCTGAGTGATCGCGCCGGCTTTTATGCCGGTGCGGTCTTCCAATCCAGCACGAGCTACGATCAGTCCATTCATTCCGGTGATGGCAGTTACACGTCGAAGATAGATCTCTCCAATGAGCAGGGCGTGAGGATGGGCGTAAACTTCAAGTTTTAACCCGCGGCCGGCGTTGGGCTGCGTCATCCGGCGGCTGCCCGTCGGATGCAGCCTTAGAAATGCTTCACGTAACCTTCGCGGCGCAGGCGTTCCAGCCAGCGCTGGGTGGCTTCAAGCGCCGCCTGGGTTACCAGGATGTTCTCGATCTGGGCCCGCACCGCGCTGAGCGGTTGAATCCCGGCATATTTGCGGTCTTCGACGTAAAGCAGATAGGCGCCGTCGCTGAGGACGATCGGGTCGCTGCACTCGCTTTTCTTGAGGCTAAAGAGCACGTCGGCGAACTCCTTGCGGATGCTTGAACGGTTCACCCAGTCCCAGTCGCCGCCTTTGGCGCGGCGTGTGTCCTGACTGTATTCCCGGGCAAGATCCGAGAATTTTTCGCCGTTTTTGAACTTGGTGAGAACCTCGTCGGCCTGGGCATGTAACGCCTCATCGGTTTGCCCGTCATGACGAAGGAATTGGATCATGCGCAGGTGCACGGAGTCTTCCTGGTAAAATCGCTCCTTGTTTTCGTTGTAGAAGGTCTCGATTTTGACCGGACTGACCGTGCTTTGCGATTTGCGCTGCTGCTGGCGCATGAAGGTGTAGACAAGGTCGTCCTCAACCTCCTTGCGGTAATCCTTCATGGTCAGCCCGCGCGAGCGCAGGTAGGCGAGAAACTTGCTGCGGTCGCCATCGAACTCATTGATTTGCTGCTCCTCGATTTCATTGTCGATGTAGCTGTCGGGGACATGAGCTTTCTCGTTCTTGTGGAACTCCTTGACGATGAGTACCCGGTCGATGAGTTGCTGGATGATTTCATCCTGCGCCTGTTCCAGCTTCTGGTTGAACTCCTGCTCGTTATGGCTGTCGCTGCGGATTTGCGGGATTAGCGGGGCGATTTCGCGGCGCACATCATCCACCGTGATGACCTTTTCCTCGACGATCGCGGCAATGCCGTTGGCGAAGCGCAGGTCAAGGCCGTCGTTGGGCGGCGCGGATGTGTCTTGGGCATGGACAAGCGGCGTGGCGGCAGCGAGGGCGAGGCAGCAGGCGGCGCCGAGGACAAAGCGGGAGGGCATCATGGAAGGTTGTTCAGGAAAGAAATGATTTCTCGCAACCGTAGAAGCGGCTTGGGAGCGGTCAACCTCGGAAACCGCGAACCGGCCATGACGAAGTCGTCGTGGCGCCCGCTGCCCCGGAGGCACTTCAAACGGCTGCCTTCAGTTGTGACGGATATGAGACCCTTTTGTTCCGCCCGCACACGGATCTCGGTGAGGAGCAGCAGGGCGCGCACCTCGGGGCCGAATTTGCCGAAGCGATCGCGCAGGTCGCTTTCGATCTGCCGAAGCTGTGCCGGTGCCGCAGCCAGCGCGAGACGGCGGTAGAAATCGATGCGCAGTCGCGTCTCGCCGATGTAGTCCGCCGGCAGGCGGGCCGGGATTTTCGGCACATCGTCGCCAGCGGTTAGCTCGGCATCCTTAAGCGCGGTGTAACTGTCCTCGTGCCGCCCCCGGCCGGCTTCCGCCGCCGCCGCTTCGCCTACAAAGACGAAATCCAGCTTCACATTGGCCCGGACGGCTGCGGCCTGCCGGTCGCCCTTCAGCCGCGCGACCGACTGCCGCAAAAGCTGGCAATAAAGCTCGAAGCCCACGCCGACGATGTGGCCGCTCTGCTCCGCGCCGAGCAGGTTGCCCGCTCCGCGCAGTTCCAGGTCGCGCATGGCAATGCGGAAGCCCGCGCCGAGCTGGTTGTGCGTCCGCAGGGCGTTGAGCCGTTCGCGCGCAAGGTCGAGCAGTCGCGTATGCCGGTGCAGCAGCAAGTAGGCGTAGGCCTGGTGCTTGAAGCGCCCGACGCGCCCACGCAGCTGGTAAAGCTGCGACAGTCCGAAGCGGTCCGCGCCTTCGATGATGAGCGTGTTGCAGTTGGGAATGTCGAGGCCGCTCTCGATGATGGTCGTGCAGACGAGCACCTGATACCGGCCGGCCACGAAATCGGTCATCATGCGTTCGAGTTCACCTTCGCCCATCCGGCCGTGGCCGGTGCCGATTTCCAGGTCCGGCAGCAACTGGCGCAGCCGGGCGGCCACGAGGTCGATGGTCTGCACGCGATTGTGCAGGTAAAACACCTGTCCGCCGCGCCGGATTTCATGGCGGATGGCCTCGACGACCAGATTTTCGTCGTAGGTTTTGACGATGGTCTGGATAGGCAGCCGGTCGACCGGCGCCGTCTCGATGACGCTCATGTCGCGCGCGCCGGTGAGCGCGAGGTAAAGCGTGCGCGGGATGGGCGTGGCGCTCATCGAGAGCATGTCGACGTGCGCGCGCCACTGCTTGAACACCTCCTTGTGCTTCACGCCGAAGCGCTGCTCCTCGTCGATCACGACGAGGCCGAGTTCGCGGAATTTCACGTCGCGCTGCAGCAGCCGGTGCGTGCCGATGAGGATGTCCACCTGCCCGGCGGCGGTGGCCGTGAGGATTTTTTTCTGTTCTCCGGGCGAGCGGAAGCGACTGACCATCTCGACCGCGATGGGGTAGCCGGCCATGCGCTCGCGAAACGTGTTCAGGTGCTGCTGGGCGAGCACGGTCGTCGGCACGAGCAAGGCAACCTGCCGGCCGCCCTGCACGGCCTTGAAGGCGGCGCGGATGGCGACCTCGGTCTTGCCGAAGCCGACGTCGCCGCAGATAAGCCGGTCCATCGGCCGCGCGCGCTCCATGTCGGCTTTGGTCTCAATGATGGCGCGCATCTGGTCGGGCGTTTCAGTGAACGGGAACGACGCCTCGAATTCCTTCTGCCATTCGTTATCCGGGGTGAACGCGTGGCCCGGCTGCGCCTCGCGGGTGGCCTGGATGCGCAGCAACTCGGCGGCGAGGTCGAGCGTGGCGTGCTCGGCCGCTGCACGGGCCTTTTCCCAGCGGCCCGAACCGATGCGGCCCAGCTGCGGACGCGTCTTGCTCAGGCCGACATAGCGGCTGAGCAGGTGCGACTCCTGCAGCGGTACGTGCAGCGTCACCTGGTCGTCGAACTCGATCGAAATCACCTCGCGCATCCCGGCGGTCGTTTCGAGCTGCTTCAAGCCGCGGTAGAGTGCGATGCCATGCTGCAGGTGCACGACGAAGTCGCCCTCGACCAGCTCGGAAAAATCGAGCAACTGGTCCACCTGCGCGCGTTGCGCGACCGCGCGGCGGTGCAAGGCCGGGCGGCGCTGGCGCTGCCGGCCAAAAATCTCCGTCTCCGTCACGACGACGAGACCGCGTTTGCCATCAGCGAGGCCAGGCAGCGAGGCCGGTTCGCGAAACGTGACGCGGAAGCCCTCGTTGAGCGCACCGCGCAAAAAACGGGGCGACAACTTTTTCAGCTCTGCATCGTCGGCCAGGATTTCGCGGGTGCGCTGCTCCTCCCCGTCCTTCGAGACGACGAACACCACCTCGTAGCCCGCCCGACGCCACGCGGCGGCCTGGCGCAGGAATTTCCGCCGCGCCTCCTCCTCGACTTGCAGCCGCTCCTGGGCGACGAGCGCGTCGCCGGGATAGCTGCGGTGGTGGGCGAGGCTCTCGGTGTCCCAGGTTTGCTCCGTCTCGGCGCCATCGAAGAGGGCGGAGGCCTCATCGAGGTCGCTCAAGCCGAAGGCGGCGGCGCATTTTTCAAAAAGTGGTGCGATCGAGGGTCCGTGATCGCGGGCCAGTGTGTTGAATTCTTCGTCCAAGGTCGCGGGTTCGATGAAAGCAAGGTGCGCCAGCGGCGGCAGATAATCGGCGAGGCCGGTTTTTGCCGGGTCGAGCTTTACACGTGGCGAGGCTGCGAGCGCGATGGATTCGACGGCTTCACCCGAGCGCTGGGTGACGGGATCGAGGATTTTGATCGACTCGATTTCATCGCCGAAAAAATCGAGCCGGTAGGGCTGCGCGGCGGTGACCGGATAAACGTCGATGATGCCGCCGCGCACGGCGTAATGGCCGGGCGCCTCGCAGACGGCCTCGCTGTCGTAGTCGAGCTCGTGCAGCTTTTCGAGCAGGGCCTGGAACGGCTGGCGCTGACCGTGCGTGAGGGTGAGCTCGTGCGTGGCGAATTGCTCGAGCGCGGGCACGGACTGGAGCAGTGCGGCGGGCGTCGTGAGGACAATGAGCGGGGAGTCGTGCGCTGGGGAAGAGCCGGAAAAATTGCGCCGCGCGCGGAGTTTCGAAAGCACGGTCAGCCGGTCACTGGAGGCGGCAAACGCCTCGCGCATGTCGCGGCTGTCGGGCAGCGACTCCGGAAGAACCACTGTTTCAAGCGGCGGCCGGCCGCCGGCGGCGTGATGAAACAGCGCGAGATCCTCGGCGAGCGTCTCGGCGGCACGCAATTCCGCGGCCACGACCAGCCAGACCGGTGCCGCGTGCGTGCGCAGCAGCCCGGCGAGCACCGCGCCCCGTGCGGGCGGGCAGATGCCGGTGAGCTTGAAGCGCGAGGAGACGGAAGGCACGGACATGAAGGGAAACTCAGAAACCAGGAAGCCGGGGAGCGCAACCCGGCTTTCATGGATTCCCGGCTTCTGAATCAATTTTTCGGTGCGGTCTTCAGTGTTTCGAGCGCGGCTTGGGCGGCGGCTTCCTCGGCGGATTTTTTCGACGGGCCGCGGCCCGTGCCGAGTGCCCGGTCGAGCAGAAAGACGGTGATTTCATATTCGCGCGCGTGATCCTCGCCGGTGGTGCGGACCACGTCGTAACGCAGCGCCTGGTTGCCATGCAGCGGCTGGACGAGCTCCTGCAGGCGACCCTTGGGATTGTCGGTGTCCTCATGCGAGCCGAGGCGGTCGGGAATCGATCCGTAAAGGTCCAGCACGATACGCCGCACGGTCGGCCAGTCGCTGTCCAGGTAAAGTGCGCCGATCAGCGCCTCGAAGGCATCCTCCAGGGTTGAGGCGCGCACCCGCCCGCCGGTGGCTTCCTCGCTTGCGCCGATGCGCAGGCTGGCGTCGAGGCCGATTTCGCGGGCCAGCTGGCTGAGAAAACTGCCTTTGGAGAGCGTCGCGCGGCGCTTGCTGAGCACACCCTCGCGGTGGTCGGGAAAGAGCGTGAAGAGTGTCTCCGTCAAAACGAGCTGCAGCACCGCGTCGCCGAGAAATTCGAGCCGCTGGTAGTTGTCCACCGCCTCGGGATGCTCGTGGAGGAAAGATGAATGCGTGATCGCGCGTTCGAGCAGCGTCGCATCGCGGAAGGCATGCCCGAGGCGCGCCTGGAGTTTTTGCAGGGCTTCGTTCATGAGCTGGCACTCGCATAGCGGCGCAGGCCGCGCGAGAAAACAAAAACCGCCACGGCAAACCAGGCGGCGGCCGCGGCCACGAGCCAGAGTGCATGGGCGGGCTCGAAGCCGTGCAGGAGTGTGTGCGCGGGAACGTTGCTGACCACGACCACCGGCAGCGCATACACAAAGATCACGCTGGCGATGCCGCGGAACGCCGCGCGCGGCAGCCGTGAAAACTCAAACAGGGTGAAATAGCTGCCCTCAAGGCTCTGCGCGCCGATGATCCAGAACGACAGCGATGCGACCATGAGCAGCGCGCTATAATGGACCATGAGGCCGCAGAGCACCAGCAGGGCATACAGCATGATGTTGCTGAATGTCGGATGCAGCCCGAGCTGGTGGGCCGCATAGACGATGACGCCAAGCGCGATGAAAGTGTTCAGCAGGCCGTCGGGGTCGACCTTCCGCGTCGAAACCATGAAGAGCGGATGGCCGGGCTGGGCCAGGAAGAAATCAAAGTGCCCGCTGCGGACGTTGCGGCTCATCTCGAAGAGGTTGCTCCAGAAAAATCCCATGAGCAGCCGTTGCATGAGCATCGAGGTGCCGACGAGCAGCAGCATCTCATATTTGCCCCAGCCGGCGATGCTTGAGGTATGGCCGTAAAGCACGCAGATCAGCAGCAGGTTGACGGTCATCCAGAAAAGCTCGACGAGCGACCACATGATGAAGTCGAAGCGAAACATCATCGTGCGCACGAAAGAGTAACGGGCGCAGGCGAGCCAGATGCGGAGGTAGCTGATGAGTTTCATCGGGATTTCAGCCGCCGACCGCGGTGTGGCGGCGCAATCCGCGCGCCCAGAGGAATTGCGCGAGCCCGAGCAGCAATACGGTCCAGACGCACTGGAGGCCGAGGCCGGCGAGCACATCGGCATAACCAAGCCGGCCAGTGAAAATCGCCGCGGGAAAATACATCTGGTAGAAATAGGGCAGGAACTGCGACACGTGAAACAGCCACGGCGGCATGAGGTCGAGCGGGAACATCTGTCCGCCCAGGACGGTTTCAACGGCCAGCGAAAGGATGATGAACGACTGGATTTCCAGGAACCAGAAGGCCAGCAGGCCGAAGCAGTAGGCGATGGTGAACTGGATGATTGCGGAGAGCAGCGCGGCGGGCAGGCCGAGCGCGAGGCGCCACGCCTCGTGCGGCAGGGTGAGGTAGGGCCAGAGCAATGGCAGGGCGATGGTGAGCGGCACGAGTACGAGCAGGCCGGACACCAGTCGCGCTGCCGAGAAAACGCTCAGGCGGTAGAGGAAGTAGTTGATCGGCTTGAGCAGGAACTGGTTGATCAACCCGTTGCGGATGTCCTCGCTGATCTGGTAGTCCTCGTTGAACGCGCCGACGAAAAACTGCAACACGACCATGATGACGAAATAAGTAAGCGTCTGGGCGAGGTCGAAGCCCCCGATGTGCGTGTTGCCCGCATAGGCCGCGCTCCAGAGAATGAACACGACGGCCAGGTGAAAGACCGAGAAGCCGCCGCGGATCGCGAAGTTCCAGCGATAGACGAGGTTGCTCTGCAGGCCCACGAGGAAGGCGTGGCGGTATTTGGCAAGCGTGGCCATGGAGGATTTTTTAACGCAAAGGCGCCGGGACGCAAGTTGTGCAAAGCCTGACTTCACCGACCGCGCGTTTCGGGAAACGCTCGGTCAATCCGCCTTCAGCTCGAAGCGCGCGATGATTTCCTTCGAAAGGTTTTTGTAGGCGCTGGCGCCGGGGCTGGTCGGGTCGTAGGCGAAGATGGTCTTGCCGAAGCTCGGCGCCTCGCTCAGGCGGACGGTGCGGGGGATGACCGTATCAAAAATTTTCGCCGGCGCGTAGGCCTTCACTTCGTCGACGACCTGGCGCGAGAGGTTGGTGCGCACGTCGAACATGGTCATGATGGTGCCGCCGATTTCGAGGGCATTGTTGATGCCGGCGTTTTTCAGGCGGTCCACGACCTTGAAAATCTGCGCCAGACCCTCAAGCGCCATGTATTCGCACTGCAGTGCGATGAGCAGGAAATCCGCCGCGGCGAGACTGTTCATCGAAAGCATGCCGAGCGCGGGCGGGCAGTCGATGATGACGACGCGGTAGCCACCACTGTCACGCACGGGCTGGAGCACGGCGCGGAGCTTGAGCAGGTAATTCTCCGTCTGTGCCAGCTCGATCTCGGCGGCGGCGAGGTCCACCTCAGCCGGAATGAGTGCGAGGTGCTCATAGGCTGTGGGCGTGATCATTTCGAGGGCGGAGCTTTCGCCGTTGAGCGGGCGGTAAAGGCTCCGGCCCTCCTGCTTCTCGACGCCGAGCGCGCTGGTGGCGTTGGCCTGCGGATCGAGATCGACGAGCAGCGTGTGGATTTTCTTCTCGGCCAGCGCGGCGGCGAGGTTGACCGCGGTGGTGGTTTTGCCGACGCCCCCTTTCTGGTTGGCGATGGTGAAGACGGTGCAGGCCATGCCTGAGCAAACGGCGGAGGCCCCGCCGGAGTCCAGCGTGAACTGGCCTAGCCCTTGACCGCGCCGCTCGTCAGGCCGGAGATAAACTCCCGTTGCAGCAGCAAAAACAGGCACAGCATGGGCGCGATGGAAACGAGTGTGCTGGCGGTGATGAGGCCGTAATCGTCCGCATAAAGGCCTTTGAGGTTGGTATTGGCCACGGAAAGCGGCAGCAGCTCGGGCCGCTGCAAAATCACCTGCGGGCCGATGAAATTGTTCCATGCGCCTAGAAAGGTGAGGAGCAGAAAGGCCCCGATCATCGGCCGCACCAGCGGCAGGACGATGGTGAAGAAGATCCGCAGCTCGCCCGCGCCATCGATGCGCGCCGAGTCGATCAGCTCGGTCGGCACGGTGTTTAGCATGGCCTGGCGGAACAGAAACAGGCCGAAGGCGGGGGCGAGCCCTGGTAGCAGCAGGCCGGTGTAAGTGCCCAGCAGTCCGAGCCGCCAAATGATCTGGTAACCGGGCGCGATCAAGAGCGTGCCGGGGACGATCAGCGCGGCGAGCACGAGCCAGGTGATCGGGCCGCGTCCGCGAAAGGGAAATTTGGCGAGCGCGTAGCCGCCCATCGCGCAGAACAGCGTGGCGAGCGTGCTGGTCACCGAGGAGATGAAAAACGAATTCACCAGCGCGCGGGCCGTGCCGAATTCGCGGAAAAGCCGGAGGAAATTCCCCAGCGTCAGCCGGTTCCAGGCAATGCCGAAGAGGCCGTCGCCCCGCGGCAGAAACAGGCCGGAAAAGAAATCCTGAGGCGCCTTGAGCGCCGCCGTGAGCATCCAGGCAAAGGGAATGAGCGTGAGCGCGGCGAAAAACACGAGGGCCGCATAAATGGGTGCCAGGGCAACGCGGTGCAGGACGGGTGGGCGGGCCATGTCAGTCCTCCTGTTTCCGGGCGAGGCGGCGCTGGATGATCGCGGCCAGCATGAGCAGTACGGCCAGCACCCAGCCGACGGCGCTGGCATAGCCGAGGTCGCCGATGATGAAGCCGTTTTCGTAAAGATACATCACGATGGTGAGGCCGCGGTTGTCCGGCCCTCCGCCGCTGTTGAACATCACCCAGGGCAGCTCGAAAAGCTGGAAACTGCTGATGATGGACAACAACATCACGAAGCCCGCGACCGGCCGGATTTCAGGCAGCACGATGTGGCGAAAGCGCTGCCATGGGCCGGCGCCGTCGAGGCTGGCCGCCTCGATCAGCTCGGCGGGAACGTCTTGCAGGGCGGCGAGGAAATAGATCATGCCAAATCCCGCCTGCATCCACAGCGCTGCCAGGATGAGCGAGCTCATGACATGGTCCTGCATCCAGGCAAATTCAGGATCGAACGATGGGAAGAGCGCATGCAGCACCTGGTTCACGATTCCGGTGTGCGCCTGGAAAAGCAGGTAGAAGATCACGCCCACGAACACGGTGCCGACCAGGGAGGGCGCGAAGAAAATCAAGCGGAACAGGATGCGGCCCCGCAGGCCGGGGCGGTTCAGCAGCAGCGCGAGGACGAGAGCGGCGGGCATTTGCAGCAGGACCGAGCCGAAGGTGAAGAGGGTGGTGTTGCGGAGCGCCTTCCAGAAGAGCGGATCGCGGAGGAGGAAGGAGAAATTGGCCAGCCCGACAAAGGCGGCGCGCCTCGGGCCATAGGTCTGCTGGAACGACAGCACCAGCGACTGGACCAGCGGCCACGCGGTGAATGCGAAAAAAATCAGCAGAAAAGGCGCGAGAAAGAGCCACGGTGCCCAGGCGGGATAGCTGCGGAGGGAGGTGGGTTTCACGGCTGGCTGGCGAGGAAGACGTTGCGGGCGATGAGACGTTCCATGTCGGCTTGTGCGCGACCGAGCAGGCGGCGCGCCTCGGGCTCGAGTTCCCCGGCGTCGTAGCGGTTCTCCCGGGTGGCGTAATCACACAGTGAAACGAGCGCGTCGTCGAATTTTTCCAGGGCCAGGGTGTTGTAGGGCGATGACGAGCGCAGCGGCACATCGGGGGCCTGGGCGATGAAGAGCTCGCCGATTTTCTGGCCGCAGAAAAACGGGTCGGGCTGGTGGTAAACCGGAAGCGACCAGTTGGATTTCACCGGCGAGATGATGCAGATGCCGCGAAACAGCGCCTCCGCCGATTGCGGCGAAAGGTAGAGATATTTGGCGATGGCCCAGCTTTTTTCAAAATCAGGCGCGGTTTTGGCGATGCCGATCATCGTGCCGCCCAGCACGGTGGTGTGGCGGCCACCCTTTTCCCAGGCCGGCAGGGGCATGAGTTTGATCTTTCCGGAGAGTGTGGGCATATGCTGCTTCCAGGCGCCGGCGAGCCAGTCCGGCATGACGGACGCAATCACGGTGCCTCGGACGCGCATGGCATCGCCGGCGGCGGTGTTTTCCGGCGCGTCCACGCACATGCGCCGCGGTCCGACCAGCCAGGTTGCCAGGCGGGCGAGGACGTGCGCATTGAGTTCGGAGTCGAGCACCGGGCGCTTCTGTCCGTCGAAAAGCTCGCCGCCGGCCTGCAAGAGGAGCGCCTCGATGAGTTCAGCCTGCAGGGGCGAAGTCGACAGATTGAGGAGAAAACGGTCGGGCCGGCCGTCGCCGTCGAGATCCTTGATCAGCGGGCTGAGGACGCGGTAGAAATCATCCCAGGTTTCGATTTTCGAGACGTCAATGCCCGCTGCCTCCACGAGGTCGGCCCGATAGGCGAGCAGCACGGGATGCACATCGTGCGGAATGCCAAAAATGCGTCCATGCGAGGTCCATGGGCTGAAGGAAGGGGCGTTGATCTGTTCCAACAGGCCCTCGTCCCGCAAATGGTCGGTGAGGTCGACGAAGCCGACATCGTCGAACGTGCCGGTGAAAGTCGGCCCAATCATGTTGCGCTCGACCTCAATCAGGTCGCCCACCGGCGTGCCGGCGAGAAAACCCGAGAGCAGGCGGCGCTGAAAGGCATGATATTCAAACAATCCGAGATGGGCGCGATTGTCGGGGTGCAGGCGGTTCCATTGGGCCAGCTCGCGTTTGTAGATCTCGGCATGTCGCGGGGTGTAAATCCACACCGCCTGTCCCTCCAGTCCGGGCAATGGCCGGAAGATGATCACGAGCGTGGAGAGACCCGCGATCAACAGGATGATGCATCCCCCGGGCGACAAGACCATCAGCATCCGGCCAAAAATCGATTTCATACAGGACGGGCGAGGCATCAGCGGACGAGCCGGAGACCGCCATCGTTAAACGCAGGTGGGACGCTTGGGGTTTTAAAGGGAGGCTTTCGCCCTGAAAGACTTGGAGGCGCGGGTCGGAATCGAACCGACGCATAGAGGTTTTGCAGACCTCGGCCTTACCACTTGGCTACCGCGCCCTGAGCAGGTCGCGCAACTTGCAGGAAAAAAATCACCCTCGCAAGTGCCGATTATGCCGGGGCTCGATTCTCTGTCGCGACCTTTGCGCTAGGCCGGGCGGCTTGAACATGGGCCCCGTCCAAGCCGTCAGGGGGCGAGCATGCGGATCAAAGCTCAGCTCGCGAAGAAGGGATTGTGTTTTTTTTCCTGTGCCACCGTGGTGAGCGGGCCATGGCCGGGGGCGATCACGGTGTCGCGGGGCAGGGTGAGGATCTTTTTCACGTCGTTCTGATATTGTTCCGCAAAGTGCTCCTTGCTGCCGCCGATCGAGCTGGCAAAGAGCGAATCGCCGACGATGGCGAGCGGCCGGCTCAGGCCGGTGATGAAGAAGGTTGTCTGGCCCGGCGAATGGCCCGAGGTGAGCAGGGTTTTCACGGCGAGGCCGCCGAGATGAAAATGGGCGTTTTCCTTGAAGCGTTGCGAGCCGTGGAAAGGTGCAGGCTCGTGTTCGCTCGCCCAGACATCGGCGCCGGTGGTGGCGGCCAGGCGGCCCAGGTCGGCGACATGATCCTCATGAGTATGCGTGAGAAAAATATACATCATGATGAGCTTTTCCGTCTCGATGAACTCAAGCATGCGAAAGCAGTTTGCGCCGGTGTCAAAGGCGGCGGCGGTGCGGGTGTGCGTGTCCCAGACGAGGTAGCTGTTGACCCGTATGTCCAGGCTGATCCCTTCGTGCGGGAAATGGGTGTTGAACATCGCGAAGCCGTGGGGAAAAACCGGCTGTTCGGGATACCAGGATTTTTTAGCGAGTGCTTCAAGCGCGTTGGGCGCAAGGTGAAGGGGGCGGCCCACGCGGTGAATGACGGGAAGGAGAGGATCCCCGCGCTTGACGGCGGTGAGTTCTTCAAGGCTGACGCCAGCCTTGGCCGCAAGCTGCTCGTCGGAGAGCTTGAGCCCGCGCTGGGCCTTGTTGATGACGTCGTTGAAATCGTCTTCGAGCGGGATACGGGACATGGAGGGAACCTGTCTAATGACCGGGAGGAGGTTTGCCCAGCGATAAACGGCGGGCAGGGCGGAATAGGCCGGTTTCGCGTTGCCAATCGGTGCCGTGCGGGGCTTGCATGGCGTTCCCATGAACCCACACGAGTATCTCTCCACGTTTTTTTCATTGAATGGCAAGGTCGCGGTCGTCATCGGCGGCACCGGCGAGTTGTGCGGCGCGATGGCCGAGGGCCTCGCCGGGGCGGGCGCGGAGGTCGTGCTCGTGGGCCGCAACGAGGAGAAGGCGCGTGCACGCCTTGAAAAAATCCACGGGCAGGGCGGCAAGGCGTATTTTCTGCCCGCGGAGGCGAGCAGCAAGGCCGAGCTGGAAGCGCTGCTGGCGGGCGTGCTGGCGCGATCGAAGCGTGTCGACATCGTCATCAACGGCGCAGGTGTGAATTCGCCGACGCCGTTCCTCGACATCGGCGAGGAGGAGTTCGACCGCATCATGCGCATCAACATGAAGGGCGTGTTTCTCGGCTGCCAGGTTTTCGGCAAATACCTTGTCGAGCGCGGCGAAGGCGGATCGATCATCAACCTTGGCTCGATGTCGGGCCTCGTGCCGCTGTCGCGCGTTTTCACCTATTCGGCCAGCAAGGCCGCGGTGCACAATCTGTCAAAAAATCTGGCCCGTGAATGGGCGCCGAAACGCGTGCGCGTGAACGTGGTGGTGCCCGGATTTTTTCCCGCGGAGCAAAATCGCAAGGTGCTTACGCCCGACCGGGTTGCGTCCATCATGGGGCATACCCCGATGAAACGCTTTGGCGAGGCGCGCGAGCTGGTCGGCGTGACTTTATTGCTGGCGAGCGACGGCGCAGGCAGCTTCATCACCGGTGCCGAAATTGTCGTCGACGGCGGTTATCACGCGATGACGATTTGAGTCCTCTTTATTGTAAATTTGTATCCCGGCTCCGGCGGGTTGGTTGATTTGTGATAGTTGGAATGCGATTTTAAATAGTCCGGTTTCTCCGCCTGCCGTGCCGTTTTTTTGCCGGGGAGGAGAGGGGTGGATGATTAATAAATGGCTACCCGATTATTTATATTTCGAGGGAATGTTTTTTAAAAAAAATCACATCACATTGGATGACAATATCTTAATATAAATCTATAAATCCTTTAAAGTATTTGTGGAACCTCAGGATTTATCGATTGGAAGCCTGATCATAAATATAGGCTTGTATGATGGATGTTAATGTTTTTTTTGAAACATCCCTATGGTCACGGACAAAATCAAACAACTCACCGAATATCAACAGAAGGTGGAAAAACTCAAGAAGACGGTCGCCGGTCAGCTGAAGCAAGCGCTGGCTTCGCTGCACAAGAAATACGGCTTTGCCACAACTCACGATCTCATCAAGGCGCTCAGGGATTTTGCTGGCGGCAAGAGCGTCGCCCGCGTTGCCAAATCTGCTGGCGGAAAAAAGCGCAAGCGCGCCAAGATCACGCCGGAGATGAAGCAGAAGCTGAAGTCCCAGGTCGAGGCGGGCAAGACCGGCACGGAGATCGCCAAGTCCCTCGGTATCTCGCTGCCCAGCGTGCAGAATATCAAGAAAGAGCTCGGACTGGTGAAGGCTCGCAAGAAATAAGCCGCGCCTTTTGCCTTTGCTTTCATGGCCCCGCCTTGGCGGGGCTTTTTGTTTGCCAGCACGGCCCCGGCATGGGGACGCTGCGTACTCGCCGATGACCGCCTCTTTCATTCAGGCCAACACCAATGGCCGCCTGCACGACGCCCGTGAGCCGTCGATCTCACCGCTCAACCGCGGCTTTCTCTATGGCGATGCCATCTATGAAGTCTGGCGCACCTACCACGGCGTTCTCTTCGCGTGGGAGGAGCACTGGCGCCGGTTGGAACGCTCCGCCGCCGCTTTGCATCTGACGCTGCCGTTTGCACCAGCGGCGGCACTGGTTGAAATCAAGCGCACGGCCGCCGCATTTTTCGCCGCCACCGGCGCGCAGCCCGAGGTGTACGTCCGCTTGCAGATCACCCGTGGCGGCGGCGCCATCGGTCTCGACCCGGCGCTGGCCGACCGGCCCGATTTCGCCCTGCTCGTGCAGCCCAACCCGGCCTGGACGCCGCGGCAACTCGCGGGCCTGCAGCTTTCCCTTGCGACGGGCTTGCGGCGCAATCCCGTCGCCGCGCTCAGCCCGGCTTGGAAAACGGGCAATTATCTCAACAATATCCTCTGCCTGCGCGAGGCCCGGGCGCGCGGGGCGGATGAGGTCGTCATTATCAATCTGGCCGGCGAAGTCACCGAGGCCGCCGTCTCGAACATCGCGTTTGTCCGGGCCGGCGAGGTCATCACTCCGCCGATGGAGGCCGGCATCCTCGGCGGCATCACCCGGCAGCTGCTGCTGGAGAAAATCGCCACCGCCGCCGGCGTGCCCATCCGCGAGGTCGCGGTGCGGCCGGAGGATTTCGCCCGTATGGACGAATGTTTCCTGCTTTCGAGCACCAAGGATGTCTCCGCGGTCGGCGTCATCGACGGCACGCGCTTCAAGACCGGCGACGACACCGTCACGATGCGGCTCAAGCGAGCCTTTGCGAATCATGCCCGCGCCTATGCGGAGGCCCATCCTGAACTGCGCGTGGCCTGAGCGGCCGGGCGCGACCTGCTTTTATTCCATAAAATTTTCCCTGCGCAATTCGCAAGAGGGTTGAATCGCGGGTGAAGGTGGCTACAACCACGACCAACCATATTCATTCGATGCCGCAAAAATTCGTTGTCATCCTGGCCGGCGGAAAAGGCGAGCGCTTCTGGCCGCAAAGCCGCCGGCGCAGTCCCAAGCACCTGTTGCCCATCGTCGGCGACACGTCGATGCTCGCGCAGACGCTTGCACGCGTGCGCCCGCTCGTGCCGGCCCAAAATATCTTTATCATCACCGCCGCCGACCAGGCGCGCGCGGTGCGGGCGCAATGCCCGGCTCTGCCGCGCGCCAATATCGTGGCTGAGCCCGTGGGCCGCGACACTGCGCCGGCCGTGGCGCTCGCTGCCGCCCTGGTCGGGCAGCGCGATGCCCGTGGCGTTTTTGCCATCCTGCCGGCCGACCATGTGATTCATGACGCCCGCGCCTATCAGGCCGACCTGCGCGCCGCCTTTGCCGCCGCGGCGGCGGCCGATGTCATGGTTACGATTGGCATCAAACCGCACGAACCCGCCACGGGTTTTGGCTACATCCAGCGCGGCCGGCGTTGGAAGACCATCCAGCGCCGTCCGTTTCATGCTGTCCGGCGCTTTGTGGAAAAGCCCTCGCTTGAGGTCGCGCGGCGCTATCTCGCGGGCGGCGATTATCTCTGGAATGCCGGCATGTTTGTCTGGAGCGTGCCAGTGGTGCTGGCCGCGCTCGCCCGCCATGCGCCGGAATTGCGCGCCGGTCTGGACAAGATCACGGATGGCCTCGCCCGCCGCCGTTCACTGGCGTCGCTGCTGGGTAAAATCTATCCGACGCTGCCGAAAATTTCCGTGGATTACGCCCTGCTTGAAAAGTCCGGCAATGTCGTGGTGCTGCCTGCCTCATTTGACTGGGACGATGTCGGCTCATGGCCGGCGATTGCGCGCCACCACGCAAAGGATGCTTTCGGCAACGTGACGCGCGGCCGTGCCATTGTCGAACAGGGTCGCAACAACATTGCCGTTGCCGGCGACGGCCATCTGGTCGCGGTCATCGGCACCGATGACCTTATCGTCGTGCATACGCCCGATGCCACGCTCGTCTGCCCGCGCAACCGCGCACAGGATATCAAGCTGCTCCTCAAGCGCATCGAGGCCGAGCGCGACGGGGGCAAGTGGCTGTAGGCCAGCCATGCGTTGTCTCGGCATCGATTACGGCGAGAAACGCGTCGGCCTGAGCTATGGCGACGAGCTTGGCGTGGCCACGCCGCTGCCCGCGCTGACTGACACTGCGGCTGAAAAGCGCTGGTTTGCGCTCGCCGCGGTCGTGGCTGCGCGTCGCATCACCGATTTCGTCCTGGGCCTGCCGCTTAATATGGATGGCTCCATCGGCCCGAAGGCGAAGGAAGTGGAAACGTTTGCCGCGCGCCTGCGCAACGAATTCAGCCTTCCGGTGCATTTTGTGGACGAGCGGCTCACCAGTTATGAAGCCGAGGCGACGATTCCGAAATCGCAACGCCGCGCCGTGCGCGCCAGCGGCCTGGTCGATTCGCGCGCCGCCACGCTGATTCTGCAGGATTTCCTCGATCAAAAAAATCCGCCGCCCGCCGCATGACCGCCACCGAAAAACCTTCGCGCTGGAAATGCGTCGTCGCCTATGACGGCACATCGTTCCATGGCTGGCAAAGCCAGCCCGGTGGCAACTCAATCCAGGATGTACTCGAACGCCGGTTGAAGAAGTTTTTCGGCCGCGACGTGCGCATTCACGGCAGCGGGCGCACCGACGCAGGCGTGCACGCGCTCGGGCAGGTGTTCCATTTTGACGCCGAGTGGCCGCATGGTCCGGAAAAGCTGCTGGCGGCCTTCGGCAACGCGCTGCCGAACGCCATCCAGGTGCGCAGCGCGCAGCGTGTCTCCCCAAAGTTTCACGCACGCTTCTCGGCAGCGGGAAAGCGCTATTTCTATAATGTGCGTCACGGCGGAAGGGCGGATCCGTTCACCGCCCCGTTTTGCTGGTCGATGCCCTGGCGGCTCGATCTGCCGGCGATGCGCAAGGCGGCGGCCCGGCTCGTGGGCAAGCATGACTTCCGTGCGTTCAGCGCCTTCAACGGCGGGGAGCAGGACAATACCGTGCGCCATTTGCGGCGGCTCGAACTGACCGGCCGCGGCACCCGGCTGCGGGTGACCTTCGAAGCCGATGGGTTTCTCTACAAAATGGTGCGCAGCCTTATGGGCGCGCTCGTCGCCGTCGGGCTCGGCAAGATGACGCCGGAGGAAATCGCCGCCATCCTCCAGGCGGGCGAGCGCACGCATCGGGTGGCGACCGCCCCGGCTCAGGGGCTTTTTCTGGCGAAGGTTTTCTACAAATGAAGACGGCACTGGCCGGGTTTGCGCGCGGTGTGGCCGCGGTGGTTTTTCCACCGGTGTGCGTGCAATGCCGCGGATTGGTGGAGGATAGCGGCTACCGTCATCTCTGCGTGCGCTGCGCGGAACAGCTGGCCATCGTCAAGCCGCCGGGCTGCACGACCTGTGGACATCCGTTTTACGGTGAGGTGCACGGCGAGCGACTATGCCCGCATTGCGAAGGTCTGGCCCCGGCGTTTCGGGAGGGGCGCACGGCGGTGCTGGTCAAGGGACAGGCGCGTGCAATCGTGCATGAGTTGAAATATCACCGGGCGCTGCATGTGCTCGACGACATCGAGGTGATCCTGCGCGCCGCGCCGGGACTGGCCGAATTCGTGCGCGGCGCGGTGCTCGTCCCGGTGCCGCTGCATCCGCGCAAGGAGCGCGAGCGCGGCTACAACCAGAGCGTGCTCATCGCGGAGCGGCTGGCGCGGGTCGGGGGCGGGGAGACTTGCGTGCAGCTGCTGCTGCGTCGGATAGTGGACACGGTTTCGCAGACGGCCTTTGATCGCCGCACGCGCCGCCGGAACCTGAAAAATGCCTTTGCCTTGGCCCGGCGTGCCGTCATAAATCCGGAGCTCCATTACATCCTTGTTGATGACGTTTTTACCACGGGTTCGACCCTCAACAGCTGCGCCCTCGTGCTTCGCCGCGCGGGTTGCCTGAACCTCGACGTCGTCACCTTCGGTCACGGTTAAACTCTCACCGCTGCCATGTCGCTTTTCAGCAAGCCGAAATATTCCACCATTGTTCCCAAAAAGAAGGACATCCCGCAGGGCCTGTGGGTCAAATGTCCGCTTTCCGGCGAGATTGTCTTCAAGAAGGAGCTCGAGGACAACCTCATGGTCGTCCCGAAGAGCGGCTACCATTTCAAAATTGGGGCGCGCGAGCGTATCGCCGCGCTGATTGATCCGGATACGTTTGCCGAGGCCGACGCGGGCGTACGCTCGGCCGACCCGCTGGGCTTCGTGGATTCGCATCCCTATCCGACCCGCCTGAAAAAATATGAGAAGGAAAGCGGCCTGCCCGAAGCGGTCGTGAGCGGCGGGGGCCGGATTCACGGCATCGAGGTCATGCTGGCGGTGATGGATTTCCGTTTCTGCGGCGGCGCGATGGGCTCGGCCACGGGCGAGAAAATCACGCGCTGCATCGAGGCCGCGCTCGCGAAGAAAACCCCCTGCATCATCATCAGCGCCTCGGGCGGAGCCCGCATGCAGGAAGGCATTTTTTCGCTCATGCAGATGGCGAAGACCAGCGCTGCGCTCGGACGTCTGGCGGAGGCGCGGCTGCCCTTCATCTCCGTGCTGACCGATCCGACGCTGGGCGGTGTGACCGCGAGCTTTGCGACACTGGGCGACGTCATCCTTGCCGAGCCCGGCGCGCTCATCGGCTTTGCCGGCGCGCGCGTCATCAAGGAGACCACGAAGCAGACGCTGCCCGCGGGTTTCCAGAGCGCGGAATTCCTGCTCAAGCACGGCCTGATCGACCAGATCGTCTCGCGCCTCGAAATGCGCGACCGCCTGCGGGACATTCTGCTCGCCCTGCACGTCAGGAAAATTCCCGCCGAGACCAAACCCTGAAGCGCCTCCGCGCATGCCCACGACCGAACTGGCGGATTATGCCGCCGTGCAGGATTATCTTTTAAGCCTGAAGGCCAGCGGGCCGAAGTTCGGGCTCGACCGCATGCGGGGGTTTGTCGAAGCGCTGGGACATCCCGAGCGCGCCGTGCCGTTGATCCATGTCGCGGGGACAAACGGCAAAGGCTCGGTCGCCGCCATGCTCGATGCGATTTTCCAAGCCGCGGGCTGGCGCACCGGCCTCTACACTTCGCCGCATCTTGTGCGGCTGGGCGAACGCGTGCAGGTGAGCCGCCAGATCCTCAGCGAGACGGAGATCACCGCCTACACGCGCGAACTGCGTCCGGTGGCCGAGCGCTTGGGGCGCTTTGATCCGACAGACCAGCCGAGTTTTTTCGAATTCATGACCGCGATGGCATTTTTGCAGTTTGCCCGGCGGCACTGTGATATTGGCTTCATCGAGGTCGGCCTGGGCGGAAGACTTGACGCGACCAACGTCGTGCAGCCCGAGGTCGCGGTCATCACCTCCATCGGCCTGGATCACTGCGAAATTCTCGGCGACACGCTTGAGCAAATCGCCGCGGAAAAAGCCGGTATCATCAAGCCCGGCCGGCCGGTCGTGCTTGGCCGCATGCCCGTGGCCGCGGAAAACGTCATCCGGCGCATTGCCGGCGAGCGCACCGCCGGTGTGGTGTCGGTGGCGGAGATTTTTGGCGACAACCTCGATCGTTGCCCGGACACGAACCTCGAAGGCGATTATCAACGCTGGAATGCGGCCACGGCCCTGTTGGTGGCGCGGACGCTGCCGGTCGCCTGGCGGCTGACGGAGGATGTCGTCGCGCAAGGACTGCGGCAGGTCAACTGGCCCGGCCGCTGGCAGCGCGTGCGCCTGGCCGATGGCCGGCTGCTCGTGCTGGATGCCTCGCACAATGCCGAAGGCACGCAGGCGCTTGATGCCAATTTGACCAGGCTCGCGGCCGAGACCGGCCGCCGGCCGGTCGTCATCGCCGGCGCGCTCGGCGTTACCAGGGCGGAACCGCTGATCGGGACGATCTGTCGCTACGCGCGCGAAATTCATTTCGTGGTGCCAAACCAGTCGCGCGCCTGTTCATTTGCCGAGCTCGAGACATTTGTGCCGGCGACTTTTGCCGGCCGCACCCACCGGGCCACTGTGGCGGGGCTGTTTCCGGCGGCCGACCGCTGTGCTGTGGGTCAGGCGGATGACGTGATCGTCGTGACCGGCTCGATTTACCTGCTGGGGGAGGTGCTGGCCTGCCTCGAACCGCAGCGCGGTGCCGGCGAGGGCCGGCTGCAGGATTTTTAGCTGCTTACGGAGCCGATTCCAGAAGCTTGCCCAGGTAATTCATCGGGCGATCTGGACCGACATACTGGCCGTTCACATAGCTATCGGCGACAACTTGGCCTCTTGCATCAAGCACCACGAGGCACGGAATTCCCGGGCCGGCGTAGTTCCTGATGTCCTGCAGGTTTTTGATCTCTGCAAATCGCAGGGCCGGCCAGGGCATGGAAAGCTCGCGCATGTAGCCGAGCATTTCGCGCTCGTTGCGGTCATCGCTGACGAAAACAATTTCGAAGTTGTCGTGGCGCGGCTTCATCTGCCGATAGAAATCGACCAGTCTTGGTGTGAAGCGGTGGCAAGGCCCGCACCAACCGGCCGAGAAATAAAGAGCGATGTAATCAGGCGTGCCCGTCGGCACATAATCGGCAAAACCGGTTTCTGCCGGCATGACGAGCTTGTCCCATAACAGATTGACAATGGGCGAATAAGGCTTCTTGGCGGGTGCAACAGTTGCAACAACCGATGAGTTGTTGCGTTCGCACTCTTTGATGAAAGCCCGATCTTCTGCAGAGAGCGAGGCCAGGGCGCATTTCACCTGGCTGCCGTCCGGCTTGTGCAAAAAGACGATGTCTCCCATCGAGCCGCCAAATTCGGCTTCAAGCTTTGTTTTTCCGTCGATGGTCCACTCATGCGCCCGCGTGAGACAGGCATTCCAAAGCAACACGGTGCAAATGATAAGCTTTTGGGAGGCTTTTTTCATGCCTCCAGGCTAATTTAGGGAGGACTTTACGCCAGCTTAACCAGATCCATGGAGACAGGAATATCCTTGATGATTTGCGACGGCTGCGGGCCGACGCCGAGGTAGCGCAAATTTGGCAGTGCAGCCGCGGCTGGCCACGGTTCGCCGGCATAGGCGACCGCGAGCAGGCTTTTCATCATGGCGGCGACATAACGCTGGGCGGCGCGCGGCAGGTCGGCAAAGCGTCGCACCTGCGAGACGTCCTCAGCCCAGCCGGGAAATTTTTCATAGACCGGCCGCAGGACCTTGCGCACGGCCTCGTTGCGCGGCACGTGGGTGTGACGGCGGCCGGAGGCGTCCTCGTAGGCGGTGCAGATTTGCAGCTCGCCGCGCCATTCGCCGCCATGCGTGAGCGCATCGAGCTTGTTGATCATCAGGTCCTGGAAGCCGCCGTAGCGAAGCGCATCGCCTTTCTCGACGGCATCGTACCAGCCGACCATGCGCTGGCGGCCGGTGCTGGTGCCGAACTCGAGCTGTTTCAACTTGGCGCAGAGCGGGTGGGCGTCGTCCATCTGCGTGAGGAAGGTGTGCGTGCCGACCTTGGTGTCGTAGGCCTTGGCCACGCCGAAGGTGTGCACGGGCTGCACGGGCAGGCCGGCGCTCTCGAAAAGCTCGGGCGTGTAGGTGTGCGAGGCCGTGACGTTGGGGGAGAAGCCGTGGCGCTTGTCGAGCCAGTAGGCCTGGCCGAACTCGCCGATGACGGTGCGGCCGGCGGCAAGCTCCGTGCGGACGATCTCACGCACTTCACCGATATTTTTCGCGAGGGCGACGCCCGCCTGCCAGTAGACCTCGGTGAGACGGTCAAGGTTGAGGGTGAAAGGCGCGGGGCCACGGAATTGCGCGAAGTCGAACTCGGCCGGGGCGAACACCCCGAGCTCAATGGCCTCGGCGTTGGCCCGCTGCTCGGCGGCGGTGAGCTTGTCGAAAAACTGATGCCAGGCGGCTTCGCTGACGCGGCAGACGTGCTGAATGGTGCGCAGGGCGCGATCGGCGCGCTGGGCCAGCTTGCGGGCGAAGTAATTCGGCCCGCCAAGAAAATCGGAGAAACAAACCTGCCACTGGCCGACTTCGTCGAGATAGGCGGGCGTGATGCCGCGGCCGGTCGAGCCGCGCGCCTCTTCGCAGAGGATGTTGACGCGGTAGTCCTCCCATGCGAGATCGAGCAGCCGGTGCGTGAGGTCGGACACAAGCGTGCGCTCATCGATGCGCAGGCGCGAAACGACGGCGTGGCCCTTCTTTTCGAGCGGCCGCGTTTCCCACCAGATCTTGCGCGGGTCGGCGACGACGCCGGCGCCGAGGCAGAGATAGGGCACGCCGGCTTCAACGACACCGGCGGGGAGGAGGTTGAGCTTGAGTCCGCCGGCGGTGTGGCCGGAGTTGGCTCCGCCGTTGACCTTGAGCACGACGGAGACCGGCGCACGGGTGGCGCGAAGCTCATCCACGATTTCGGGGATGAGACGGCCTTTGCCTTCGTCACCGAGTGAGATGCCGACATCGGCGATGAGCCGGCTGGAAAAGGGGATCAGGGACATGGTTCCTTGGCGGCAACCGGAGCGAAGCCCCTGTTGCCGACAAGGGAAAACGCGACCACGGGGCGGAGTGCAAACAAAAATATTGGCAGAGGCGAAGGATCAGACGTTTTCATCCTTGCGCACCGGCGGCGAAAAAGCGCTGCGCAGGCGTCCGGCCAGCCACAAAAGCACGCCGAAGGCGGCGCCTCCGACATGGGCCATCGTCGCGACCCGGATGGACGGATCGCTGAACCGGATCATGCCGCCGCCGCTGCCACGGCCATTGTGCGCTTCAAATATGATCTCCAGCACGTAGATCGCCAAAACGGCCGGCCAGAACCAATCGATCCAGTTCCACTGCCATCCCTGCAGAGCCAGAAAAACCAGCAGGCCAAAATTGATCGCGGAGAGACCGCCGTAACGAATCATGTCCCGGTCGCCCCAATACATGGCGAGGGCGATCGCGAGCGGCATGCCCAGCAGGCTGGCATAGCTGGCAAGGGGATGGTCGCGTTCCAAAAGTCCCCCGAGAATGACAAACAGTCCGGCATCGGCGATGAAGTGCGGCCATCCAAAATGAACCAGGTGGCCTGTCCAGACGCGCCACCACTCGCCATTGGCAATCGCCCCGCGGTCGTAAACCAGAAGCTCCTGCCAAGTGCCATGGCAGGCATAATTTATCTCAATCGCCAGTGTGGCAGCGGCGATAACCAGAAACACCCAGGGAATTTTATTGAAGGGGAGAAGGCGCATGATGGGCCGGGTCAGGAAAGCGGATTTTTATCGATCCGCTTTCCGCAGGCGAAAGGCCCGCCGGGCTGATACGACGAGCGTGAGTGCGCCATAAAACCACAGGCTGGGCGCGCCGCCGCCGCCCCCTCCGCCGGCTTGGGTCGTTCCCGCATTGATGGATCCGAGAGGGATGGCTCCGGTGAGGGCGTTGGCAAGGTTGGCGATGTTGGGCGAGCCGAGGCCGGTGCAAAGGTCGTAGCCAAAGCCGGCGCTATAGGCGCCGTTGTTGCCGGACATGACATCATTGAAAGAGGAGGTTCCATGGAGCGGATAGATCGCCGGACCCAGCACGCCGATGGGGCCCATGCCGGCATTGGCCCTCGCCTGGTTGAGCAGGGCGGCAATGCCGGCCCAGACCTGGCAGGAAAGGCTGGTGCCGCCGATCGATTCGAAAGTGCCGTTTCGAATCACCAGCGCGCCGGTGGTGGAACCCTGCCAGATGGTGGATACATCGGGAACGCAGCGCATGCTGTTGTTGGAAAGAACAGATCCTCCGTCGGTCTGCCAGGAGGGACGGGAGAAAACGGTGGAAACGCCGCCGCCCGACGCAAACACATGTCCGGAGCTGGTGGCGTTGAACACCGACTCGCTCACATAAAATGAATTGGAGGCAAGGGTGAGCAGGGTGCCGCCCACACCGGCAACATTCGGGTCACTGGCGGGATATTCGGGCACGAGGGGGTTGCCCGGCGCATAGTCGCCGGGAGAGTTTGGATTGGGATTGGATCCGCCATCACCCGAACTGCAGAGGGTGGTGATGTTAGCGGCGGCGATCTGGGCGAAATTCTGGCTGAAAATGATCAAGCTGCTGGCGGCCCGCGGATCTTCCGCACCCGCGAAGCTCATGCCCAAAACAGTGATGTTGTTCGCCGCCGCATCGGCGTTGATCCTGTTCAGGGCGGCCTGGAGTGAAACGTCGCTCAGATCACTCGTGGCGTAGAGACGGATTTTGGCGCCGGGAGCCATGCCGCTGGCCCACTCAACATCCAGCGCGGCTTCATCGGCATCCGCACTCGATGTCGGCCCGCCATTCACGAGGATGGTTGTCACATTCCCCGGCACCTGGGTGCTGCCAACCGTCGAATAAAACAACTGCAGATCGGAGCTGGCCACCGTCGCATCAACAATAATGGCGATCGTCTGTCCCGCGCCGGTGAGAGCGGCCGGCGCATTGTAGGCGGTCAGGATGTCGCTTGGCGCCAGATATTGTTTTCCCGCTTGAGTGACGATATTGGGGTGGGTGGCAGAGGATGACAATTTATGGTGCATCCGGATGTGTGGCTGAAGTCCCATGACGCCAAGGACGACTCCGGAAAATTCCACCGGCAACGACGGAGCCGTCACGGCGGACGTGAATTCTCCGTCTGCCGTGGCTATTTTGACAAAGACGGCATCCATGCAGTCCTGAATCCGGGCGATCGTGCCTTGGGCAAACACATTGGTGTGATTCGGATCCTGCTGGGTGATGGCGAAACCCTCGCTTACCAGCCAGTCTTGGACGGCAGTGTAGTCGGAGGCGGTTGGGAGGTAGTTTGCCTCCAAATCGTCATGCGAAATCTTTTCGCCATGGCTGAGGCGGGTTTGGAGCTCCGAAAAATTCCGCATTTTTAGCGTTACACAAAAATTCAGGGGAGCGGCAAGTTCACGTGCGGTGAGTGTCCAGCGCGCGACATGGGTGCCGTGGCATTCATACGGCATCTTGATGGAGTCGGGAAAAAAATGGCGGTCACCCGAGTAGACGTGGTCGGCCTCTGCAGCAGCAGGGACGAAGGTAACCACTAGGGCGAGGATGGAACCGCGGAGAAAACCCATGGCCGTTTGGGGATTATTGAGGACCGGTTTATGAGGGGAAGCCTGCGACCTGCATATCAGACCAGGAGCTTAAGTTTGAACCATTTGATGCAGAGACAGACAGCAAACATCACTCTGCCGTGCCAATAATCTTATGGTTTTCGCGAAGCTCGACGATGGCAGCCCGGATGGGCTTTAAGCCTTCAAGCCAATTTCAAGTAAATGGTTTCCAATTACTTATTCTTTTCGTGTGGAGACTTCGATTACATCATGGGGCGCAGCTTCCTTCTGGCCGGCGGCGCTGACCCGAACGTAGCGGGCCCGGGCCTGGAGTTCTCCCAGATTTTTTGCCCCGAGGTAGCCCATGCCGCTTTGCACGCCGCCGATTAGTTCGGCGAGAACGGTGTCAATGGAGCCGGAGACTTCCTTGAGCGCTTCGATGCCCTCGGCGGTGAGTTTGCGCGAGGAGTCGGCCTTGTCCTGGCCGTAGCGGGCAGCACTGCCGGCCTTCATGGCGGCGAGCGAGCCCATGCCGCGGTATTGTTTGTAGAGCTTGCCGTTGATTTCGAGAATCTCGCCCGGAGCCTCACGACAGCCGGCGAAAAGGCCGCCGCAGATGACGGCGTCGGCGAGGGTGAGGGCCTTGACGATGTCGCCGCTCTTGGTGATGCCGCCGTCGGCGAGAAGGCGGACCCCGCGTGCGGCGGCGGCCTTGCTGGCGACGTAGAGGGCGGTGAGCTGCGGGATGCCCACGCCGGCGATCATGCGCGTGGTGCAGATGGAGCCGGGGCCCTGGCCGACTTTGATGGCGTTGGCGCCACAGTCGGCGAGAAACTCGACGCCGGCGGCACTGGTGACATTGCCGGCGATGATGGTGAGATGGGGAAAGGCGCCGCGCACGAGGCGCACCATGTCGCCGACGCCGGCGGTATGGCCGTGCGCGGTGGAGACCGCGATGGCATCGATGTTTTCCTCCACAAGATGGCCGACGTGGGAAAGGATCTTGTCGCGGTCGAGTTCGCCGGAGGCCTTGCGCGCGGGCGAGATCGCGGCGCCGACGACGAGGCGGAATTGCGCATCGCGGGCGGGCTTGCGGCGGGACTTGGCCTCACTGGTGAGGCGCTCGACATCGGAGCTGGTGACGAGGCCGCGCAGGCGGTCGTCGTCATCGACGACGAGGATTTTGTGCAGTCCGACGTGGTCGGTGAAAAAGGCGTCCGCCACCTTGATAGGATCGCCGGACATTTTTTTCGCGGACACGGTCATGAGCTGCGCGCGGGGCGTCATGACGTCGGCGACTTTTTTCGCCCGGTAGCGTTCCTTGACGAGATTGCCCGACAGCAGGCCGGCGAGCTTGCCGCCCTTGGTCACGACGGGGAAGGTGCGGAACTCGAATTTGCGCTGTTCGATCATCGCGAGCACATCGCTGATGAACAGCTCGGGCTCGACCGTGATGGGGTCCTGGATGAGACCATGGATATGATGCTTCACCCGGGCGACCTCCTGCACCTGGTCGGCCGGGGACATGTTGTAATGGATGAGGCCGAGGCCGCCGTTCAACGCCATGGCGATGGCCATGCGTGACTCGGTGACGGTGTCCATGTCGGACGAAAGGATGGGAATCTGCAGGCGCAGGCTCTCGCTGAGCTGGGTGGAGAGGTCGGCGTCGCGCGGCAGGATCTCCGAATGGAGCGTGGCGAGGGAGACATCGTCGAAGGTGAGCGCGGTCGGGCGCGCGGCGGTAAAAAAGGCGTCGGCGGGCAGATAAAAACCAGTGTCGACGCTCGAAGCGGAAGTCGTGGCAACCTTAGTCATGAGTTGCCATGAACGTAATAAGGCTCGGTCTGAAAAGAGCAAATAATTTCTCGGGTCACGGGAAAGTTGCATTGGGGGCCGGCCGGATTTTGTCTGGCGGACGCGCCCATGACCTTTCTTTTCAGCTATCGCCGGTATCATCTGCCTCTACGCACGGCAGTCCGCACGGTGCACGGCGTGCTGGACGAGCGCGAAGGTGTGCTGGTGCGGCTGGAGGATGAAGGCGGCGTGGCGGGTTATGGCGAGGCGGCGGTGCTGCCGTGGTTTGGCACGGAAACGGCGGACGAGGCCGCATCGGCGTGCGCAGCGCTGGGCGGGCGGGTCACAGATGTGGAAATGGCCGCGTTGCCGGCCAGACTGGGATGTCTGCGGTTCGCATTGCAATCAGCGGCGGAGCGAACCGGCGCGCCTGCGGCGCAAAAATATCTGCCCGTCGCGGCGCTGTTGCCGGCCGGGCGGGCGGTGCTGGAACGGATTACGCCGCTGGCCGTGGCCGGTTTCCGCACGTTCAAATGGAAGGTTGGCGTGGGCGACCTGGAGGATGAGATCGCGCTGCTTGACGACGTGTGTGCGGCTTTGCCGGACGGCGCGAAACTGCGGCTTGACGCCAACGGGGCGTGGTCGCGCCGGCAGGCGGAACGCTGGCTGGAGTGTTGTGCGGAGCGCCCGGTGGAGTTTGTGGAACAGCCGGTGGCGGCGGACGCGCGCGGGGCGGAGGATTTGCTGTGTGGACTGGCGGACGATTATCCGACGCCGCTCGCGCTTGACGAATCCCTGGCGGGCGAGGGGGACGTGGCTCGCTGGCTTGGCAATGGGTGGGCGGGTGTATTTGTGGTGAAGCCGTCGCTGCTCGGTGATGCCGTGGGCGTGCTGGAACGGCTCACCGCGGCGAAGGCCAAAGTGGTTTTTTCGTCGGCGCTGGAAACTGCGGTGGGCGCGCGGGCGGCGCTGCGACTGGCGTTCCGCTGGCCGGGCGAAAAGGCCTCGACCGGCACGTTGCCGGCGCGTGCGCTGGGTTTCGGCGTCTGGCCGTTATTCAAGGACATGCGTTTCGATGGGCCGGCGGGGGCGCCGTTTTTGCGCGCGGAAGATGTGGAAAACATCAATGTGGAGGCGGCATGGAGCGAGCTGAGCTAGCCCGGTTGCTGGGCGCGCCGGCCATGGTGGCCGAGCCGCGCGACGCCTTTATTTGCGAAAGTGAACCGGCGCGACTCATGGCGGCGTTCGTCCCGGCGGTGGCCGGGGGTGGAAACGTGTTTCTTTGCGACCCGGCCTGGAGTGAAGGCGAACGTGAGCAATTTGCGGCGCTGACCTCGGTCGGATCGCCCAAGCCACACTCAGCGGATGGACAGGGCTGGCTGATGATCGCCTCGGGCGGCACGGGTGGGCGCTTGAAGTTTGCCCGGCATGACCAGGATACGGTTTTTGCGGCAGTGCGCGGGTTTGGCATGCATTTCGAAGTCTCGCGCGTGAACGCGATCGGCGTACTGCCCCTGCATCACGTGAGCGGGTTGATGGCCTGGATGCGTTGTGCGCTGACCGGCGGGGAATTTTTGCCGTGGAGCTGGAAGGAACTGGAAGCGGGGCAGTTCCCGGAATTTGCGGACGGCGACTGGTTTCTTTCCCTGGTGCCGACACAACTGCAGCGGCTGCTGCCCCAGCCGAAGGCGGCCGACTGGCTGCGGCGGTTTCGCGCGGTGTTTGTCGGCGGCGGGCCGCCATGGCCGGAGTTGCTGGAACAGGCGGCCAAGGCGCGCGTCCCGCTGGCGCTAAGCTATGGCCTGACGGAAACCGCGGCGATGGTCGCGGCGCTGCGACCGCAGGAATTCATCGCGGGCGCGCGCAGCAGCGGCGCGGTGCTGCCGCATGCGCGCCTCGAAGTGACGGCGGAAGGCACGTTGCGGATTGCGGGCGAGTCGGTGTTTCGCGGATATTTTCCCGAATGGCGTGCTGAGCGCGAAGTGGCCACGGAGGACCTGGGATTTCTTGACGAACGCGGCCATGTGCACGTGACCGGGCGGCGCGACGACGTCATCATCACGGGAGGAAAGAAGGTGCGGCCGGCTGAGGTGGAGTCGGCGTTGCAGGCCACCGGCCAGTTTGCCGACGTGGTGGTGATCGGCGTGCCGGATCTGCAATGGGGCCACGCGGTTGTGGCCTGCTACCCGGCTGGCGGGAAAACGCCGGATTTTGAGCGGGTGACGCAGCTTTTGGCCGGACAGCTGGCGGTGCATGCCTGGCCGAAGCGATTCGAAGCGGTGTCCGGGTGGCCGCGCAATGCACAGGGAAAGCTGAATCGGGCGGCGCTGGCCGCGCGCCTCTCAGCCGGCGCTCACCCAGGCGGCGAGGGCAGGGGGTAAAGGCCGGCGTTCGCGGCTTTTTGAGTCGATGCAGACATGTTCGGTGCGGACGCGGGCGGCGACCTTTTCGGCCGTCCCGAGTTTCACGACCTCATAACTGAGCGCGTAGCTGTGATCGGAAAGCGGCTGGGGCGCGACGGTGACGCGAACCTTGTCGCCGGCGCTGAGCGGCCGGAGGTAACTGGCCTCGCTCTTGGCGATGGGCACGACGACGCCGTGGCCGGCAAAAAACGTGTTCAGCTCGATGCCCGCCGCCCCCAGCGACTCCTCATAGGCCTCATGGCAGAGCGCGAGGTAGTTGGCGAAAAAGACCACGCCCGCGGCATCGGTGTCGGAGAAATGGATCGTGCGCTGATAGCTAAAACTCATTTTGGACAATCTGCATAACTTACTTCACTATGTCGAAACCCTTTCCATGACCAAAAACGAAATCGCCGATGTGCTGAATGAAATCGGGACGCTGCTCGAGCTGAAGGGCGAGAATCCGTTCAAGGTGCGCGCGTATCATGCCGGGGCACGGGCGCTCGAGGCCATTGAGGACGCGGAACTGGCGGGCCTCATCCGCGAGGACAAGCTGGAGGGCGTGAAGGGCATCGGCGAGGCGCTGGCCCAAAAGATCGGCGAACTGCAGGTGACCGGGCGGCTGAAATTTTACGACGAGCTGAAGGCGTCGATTGTCCCGGGGCTGGTGGAAATGCTGCAGGTTCCCGGGCTGGGCGCGAAAAAAGTGCGCGCGTTGCACGAAAAGCTCGGTGTGAGCAGCATCGCGGAGCTGGCGGCGGCCTGCACGGCGGGCCGCGTGGCGGAACTCGACGGATTTGGAGAGAAGAGCCAGGAAAAGATCCTGGCCGGCATCAAGAACCGCGAGGCCTATGGCCGGCGGCATTTGTGGTGGGAAGCCTGGCAGACCGCCGAGCCGATTCTCACCGAGCTGCGGTCGTTGCCCCAGGTGATCCGGGCCGAAGCGGCGGGCAGCCTGCGGCGCGGACTGGAGACCATCGGCGATCTTGATTTCCTCGTGGCGGCAAGCGACGCGGCGCCCGTGGTCGACTGGTTTACCCGGCAGCCGGGAGTGCAGGAAGTGACGGCGCAGGGTGAAACCAAGGCGAGCGTGCGATTTACGTGGGGATTGCAGGCCGATCTGAGGATCGTGCCGGAGGAGCAGTTTGTCTTTGCGCTGCACCATTTCACCGGTTCGAAGGAGCACAACGTCCAGATGCGGCAGCGGGCGCAGGCGCGCGGGCTGAGCTTGAGCGAGTGGGGCCTGGTGCCGGCCGAAGGCGGGGGCACGGCGAAGGAAAAAGCCAAAAGCGCGCTGAAGAAGCTGGAAAACGTCAAAAGCGAGGCGGATCTTTTTGCGGCGCTTGGGCTGCGCTTCATCCCGCCTGAACTGCGCGAGGGGCTGGGTGAAATCGAGGTGGCGGAACACCAGGAACTGCCGCGGCTGGTCGAGCTGGGCGACCTGCGCGGTGCGTTCCACAATCACACGACCGCCAGCGATGGGCGCAACACGCTGATCGAAATGGCCGCGGCCGCCGAAGCCCTGGGCTGGGAATATCTCGGCATCGCGGATCACTCGAAATCGAGCTTTCAGGCGAATGGCCTGAGCGAGGACCGGCTGTTGAAACAGGTGGAGGGCATCCGCGCACTGAACGCGGCCAAGCACTTCAAGACGCATGTTTTCTCCGGCACCGAATGCGACATCCTCCCGGACGGACGGCTCGATTTCGACGAGTCGATCCGGCGGCAGCTCGATTACGTGGTGGTCTCGGTGCACAGCGCCTTTTCCCAAAGCGAGGCCGACATGACAGCCCGCATCATACGTGCGCTTGAGCAGCCGCATGTGACCATGCTCGGGCATCTGACCGGCCGGCTGCTCCTGCGACGCGAAGGGTACGCCGTGGACGCGGGCAAGGTCATCGACGCGGCCATCGCCAACGGCGTCATCATCGAGCTCAACGCCAATCCGCAGCGGCTCGACATGGACTGGCGCCACTGGCGGCGGGCGGCGGAGCGCGGGCTGCTTTGCGCCATCAACCCCGATGCGCACGATACCACTGGCCTCGCGTTTGTGCGCGCCGGTGTGAACGCCGCGCGCAAGGGCTGGCTGCCGCCAGGGCAGGTGCTGAACACCCGTCCGCTGGCCGAGGTCATTCGGTTTCTGCGGAAAAAATGAAGATGGAATCGCGGCGCGACCGGGCTTTCAATCCAGCGGCATGATCACCACCCGGGCGCGCGGACTTGTCACGCTGCATGTGGGCGCAATGGCGCTCTTCGTGGGCATGTTTTTCTGGGTCTACGCCAACCTCATCTACCACGTGCCGTTCGTGCATTTGAGCCGTGAGGTGAATCTGCTGCCGTACTTCTTGTGTGCGGTGGGCGGCCTGGTGCTCGCGTCGCGCGAACTGGTGGCATCGTCGTGGTTTCACCGGCTCACGTGGCTGGATGCGGCCCGGCTGGCCGCACGGCAGGTGGGATGGATGGCGCTGCTGACGTTCACCATGATGTTCGCTACGCGCGACCGGAGCATCAGCCGTCTGTTTCTCGGCAGCTTTTTTGCCTGGGTGTGGTTCGGGCTGGTCTGGCTCAACGTCCACGGTCCGCGCCAGCTGGCGCGGCTGGTTTTTAAAGGGCAGCGCCTGCCCACGTTATTCATCGGGCGGTTGGACTCGCTGGCCCGGCTGCGGGCGTGGATTGCGAAAAAGGAGCTACTGGGCATCGACGCGGTGGGATTTTTGTCGGACGATGCGGAGGCGTCATCGGCCGATCTGCCCGCGCCGTTTTTGGGCGGGGTGGGCCGGTTGTCGCACGTGCTGGAGGAGCGTGCAGTGGCTCAGGTGATGATGCTTGAATTGCCGGCCAGCGACCCGGATGCGCGGCGCGTGATCGAAATCTGCCAGGACCGCGGTTGCCGTTTGCTCATCCACAGCAACCTTGAGGAGCGTTACACGCATCCGCTGGTGCCGGTGGTGGAGGACGGGCATCATTTCTACACGCTACAGGAGGAGCCGCTCGAGGACCCGGTGAACCGGCTGATGAAGCGGACGCTGGATCTGGCGGTGGCGCTTCCCGTCGTGGTGATCGTGCTGCCGCCCTTGTGCTTGTGCGTATGGATGATGCAGCGGGGCCAGGCGCCGGGACCGTTGTATCACGTGCGCCTGCGTCGCGGACAGCAGGGGCGGCCGTTCACGATGTTGAAATTCCGCTCGATGTATGCCGCGCCGCCGGCCGAGGAGGCGGAGTCGCGGCAGGTGGCGGAGACAGATGAGCGGGTGTTTCCGCTCGGGCGGTTTTTACGGCGGCGCAGCCTGGATGAGTTTCCCCAGTTCATCAATGTGCTGCGCGGTGAAATGAGCATTGTCGGGCCCCGGCCCTACATGCCACTGCTGGATCAGGAATTCAGCCAGTGGGCGCGCGCCTACCGCACGCGCTACCTGGTGAAGCCGGGGATCACCGGACTGGCCCAGAGCATGGGTTATCGCGGTGCCGTCCTTGAGGAGGAGATGCTGCATCACCGGCTGCGGTGGGATGTGCACTACATCACCCACTGGTCGATCTGGCTCGACCTGCTGATCATGCTGCGCACGGCGCGGCAAGTCCTGTTCCCGCCGAAGACGGCGTATTAGGACGGACTTCCGCCGTCCGGCTAGAAATTTTTCGTATAGGTCACGCCGCGCTCGTCGATAAAGGTAAGGACGTCGTCATCGATTTTTTTCAGGCGCAGGCCGAGCAGGCGGTCAATGAGGTCGTTTTCACGGTAGACGTGGTCATTCGTCAGCACTTTCCTGCTGGTGGCGGTGATGCGGACGCCGGAGACTTGCAGCGCATCGATATAGGCGAGGATTTTGGGATCGGGCTGGGTGGGATCCAATGGCGGGGCGGTGACGACGATCGCGGGCTGTGGTGGGATGACAACCGGCGCGGCTGGTGCGGCAGCCGGCGTGACGGAGACCATGGCTGGCGGCGGAGCTTTTTCGGGCACAGTTGCCGCCACCGGCACGGCGTGGGGTGTGGGCGGAACAGGAGCAGAGGCGACCGGGGGCAGGACAGACGTGACGGGGGCGGTTTTGGCGATGGGAGCCGGAGCCTGTGCCACGACCGGTACAGCCGGCCGCCGCAGCAGATAGACCGTGGCGAACACGCTCAACGCGATCAGCACGGTCGCACCGAGCGCCAGAAGCACAAACAGCTGGGCAGGCAATGGCTGTCCGCGGCCGGTCGCATTCCCGGGGGCGCCGCCGGGCATGGGCGGCAGCGAACCCTCCCCTTTGGCCTGGCGTTTCTGGGCTTTTTTCAGGGCGTCGTTAATCAGGCTCATGGCAGGGGGAAGCGGAGGCGGTCAATCAGTGAGGCTGGACAGATCTTTGGACGCGCGTCGGACATCCCAATAGTTTACCTCATCGGACTCGCGAATGAAAGCCGCGAGAATGGCCTTGTCGCAAAGGTTGTTCACGATGCGGGGAATGCCCTTGCTGGCGCGGTGGATCTTGCGGATGGCGCGCGGCGTGAAATGGGGCCGGCCGCTGCTGCCGGCCAGCGCGAGGCGGTGCCGGATGTAATTTTCGATGTCGCCGCGCGCGAGGGGATTAAGCTCGTAGTGCACGAGGATGCGCTGGCGGAGCTGGCGGAGTTCGTCGCGCGCGAGGATCACCTTGAGCTCGGGCTGGGCGATCAGGACGATCTGGAGGAGCTTTTGCTTGTCGGTCTCGAGATTGGAAAGCAGGCGGATTTGCTCGAGCACCTCGAACGAGAGATTTTGCGCCTCGTCGATGATGAGCACGATGTTGCGGCCGGCCTCGATACGGGCGAGCAGCAACTGGTTGATCTGGGCGATGAGGTCGTAATGGTCCGCGGCGTGGTTCGTTTCGCCGAGCTCGGTGAGGATGGCCCGGAGCATCTCGGTCTCGGTGACGCGGGGGTTGAGGATGAGCGCGGTGTCGTAATGCTCCATGTCGAGTTCCTCCATCAGGCGGCGGCAGAGGGTGGTCTTGCCGCAGCCCACCTCCCCGATGAGCACGATGAAGCCCTTGCGCTCGCGGATGCCATAAAGCAGATGCTGCAGCGCTTCGTAATGAGTTGGGCTTAGGTAGAGAAATTTTGGGTCGGGCGTGATGTTGAAAGGCATCTCCGCCAACTCATAGAAACTCTGATACATGGGCAGTTCCGAGTATGCGGCCCCCTCGAAAAAGGCACGCAAATTTCTTCGGGGCGCTCCGGCCCCGGCCCGGTTTGAGAGGGTCTTTACAAGACGCGGGGAATCGCCGCGGCGCTGGCGAAAAGATTTGCGCGCGATGCACGGAGTGCTTGGCTCGCACCGACTGCCGTGAATTCCCGCCGTGTCGTCATCATCATTTATACGCTGGTATTTTTCGCTGTAAGCGGGGTTTTCGGTGTGTCGTTGTGGCAGACGCGCGCCGAGTACCTGCAGTTGTGCGCGCAGGAGGCGGTGAGCCGGCGGAGGCTGGCCGAGGCGGAACAAAAGTTGCGCGAACAGGACCAGATCCTGGCCCGCCTGCGCAACGATCCGGCCTACGTTGAGCGCGTCATCCGCCAGCAGCTCGGCTATGCCCGGCCGGACGAATTCATCTTTCGCTTCGAGCCGTGAGGCCGGCGCGAGAATTTTCGTTGCACCGACGCACAGGCGGCGCCTTCAATCGCTCCTTTCATTTTTCATGGCGACATCTCCGCTTATCGAAAGATTTCAATGTGCCGGCCAGGCGCAGGTGTTCGCCTTTTTCGAGCGGCTCTCCTCCGCGGAGCGTCAGGCCCTGCTGGCCGAGGCGGCGGAAGTCGACCTTGATGAGATAGCGCGGCTGACGCGCACGCTGCTCGCCAAAAACGCGGCCGCCAGCGTCAATCTCGACGGTCTCGCCCCCGCGCCCTATGTGCCGCTGCCCGGGCACGGTGGCGACGCCTCCGGCTGGGTCCGCGCGAAAGCCGCAGGCGAGGTCGCGTTGCGCGCCGGCCGCGTCGCGGCCTTCACCGTTGCGGGCGGGCAGGGCACGCGGCTGGGCTACGACGGCCCGAAGGGCACGTTTCCGGTCACGCCGGTGAGGCAAAAACCGCTTTTCCAGGTCTTTGCCGAAAAGCTCCGCGCCGCGGGCGTGCGTTATGGGCGGCCGCTCCACTGGTTCATCATGACGAGCCATGCGAACCATGCGGCGACCGAAGCCTTTTTTACGGAGCACAAGTTTTTCGGCCTCGACCCGGCGCGCGTGCATCTTTTCCGCCAGGGGCGCATGCCGGCGGTGGACTTTGCGGGAAAAATCCTGCTCGAGGCGCCGGGGCGGATCGCGATGTCTCCCGACGGCCACGGCGGTTCGCTGCGTGCGCTCGATCGCAGTGGGGCGCTGGATCTGCTGAAGGGCGAGGGGATCGACACCATCAGCTACTTCCAGGTGGACAATCCGCTCGTGCGCTGCATCGACCCGGCATTTCTGGGCTGGCATCTCGGATCGGCTTCGGAAATGTCGAGCAAGATGGTGCCGAAGGCGTATGCCGAGGAGAAACTCGGTCATTTCTGCACGCAGCGCGGCCGGCTCGTGGTCATCGAATACAGCGATCTGCCGCCCGCCTGGCAGCGCGAGCTCGACCCGGTGACCGGGAGGCTGCGCTTTGTCGCCGGCAGCATCGCCATCCACATCCTCGACCGGGAATTCGTGCGTCGCGTGGCAACGGGGGAAAATGCGCTGCCGTTCCACCGTGCGGACAAGAAAATCCAGGTCGTCGATGCGGCGGGACTCCCGGTGAAGCCCGACAAGCCCAACGGTGCGAAGTTCGAGATGTTTGTCTTCGATGCGCTGCCGTTTGCGAAAAATCCCGTCGTGGTCGAGACCGCCCGGGCGGACGATTTTTCGCCCGTGAAAAATGCCGAGGGCGTGGATTCGCCGCAAACCTGCCGCGACGACCAGCTCCGGCAGTTCGCGCGCTGGCTGGACGCCGCCGGCACGGCGGTCGAGACCGATGCGAGCGGGCGGCCGCGTGCGGTGATGGAAATAGCGCCGGCTTTCGGCTATGACGGGGAGACGTTCGCCGAGTCGTGGCGGAAGCTTCCGTCCCGGCCGGCCGTGTCCGATGGACTGTACCTCGAATGATTTTATAATGACCACTTCCGAAAAAATTTCCGCGGCGGCGCGCTCCGGCCAGATTCTGCCGGGTACGGCCGAAAATCTTGCCGCCTGGCTCGGCTCCGGACTGCCGGCCTGGGCGGTGGCCGGCATTGACGAACTGGTTGCGCAAAGTGCGTGGAGCGAGCTTAACGACCGGTTTTACCGCTACCTCGAGTTCGGCACCGGCGGCATGCGCGGGCGTACCATCGGCGCGGTCGCAGCCCAAAGCGAACTCGGCACGCCCGGTCCGGAGGGCACGCCGGAGCATGCCGCCATCGGCAGCAACATGCTCAATGATTTCACGCTCATCCGCGCGATCATCGGGCTTTACCGCTACACGAAGAAATTTCTCGGGCAGAACCTGCGCTTCGATGTGCCGCGGCTCGTCATCGCCTATGACGTGAGGCATTTCTCGCGGCATTTCTGCGAGCTGGCCGCCTCGACGTGGACGCGGCTGGGCGGGGTGGCCTTCATCTTCGACGGGCCGCGCTCGACGCCGCAATTGAGCTTCTCCGTGCGCTGGCTCAGGGTCCACGCGGGCGCGGTCATCACGGCCAGCCACAATCCTCCGCATGACAACGGCTTCAAGGCTTATTTCGAGGATGGCGGCCAGGTCGTGCCGCCGCATGACAAGGGCATCATCGCCGAGGTCAACGCCGTGCAACTCGGCGAGCTGGGCGCGTTTCTTGAGAAGGATCTGGCGCGCGTGGTCATCTTGAAGCGTCCGGCCGACGACGCCTATCTCGTGGCCGCCTCGCGTTCGATCATCGATCACCGGGTTTTCCCCAAGGCAAACCTGAAGGTGATCTATTCCAACATCCACGGCACCGGCAGCGTGGCGGCGACGCCGCTCCTGCTGCATGCCCGTGTGGATGTGGTCGAGGTGATCGAGCAGGTCGCCTTCGATCCGCGTTTTCCGACCGTGAAGTCGCCCAACCCGGAGAACGCGGAGGCGCTCGCGCTGGCCATCGCCACGGCGGAAAAGCGCAGTTGCGACATCGTGTTTGCCACCGATCCCGACGCCGACCGCATGGGCGCGGCGGTGCGCGGCCGCGACGGCAAAATGGTCATCCTGACGGGCAACCAGATCGGCGCGCTGCTGGCCGAGTATCGCATCACCCGCTACAAGGAGCTGGGCTGGCTGCCCGCGGAAGGCACGCAACGGGCGGTGCTGATCAAGACCTTTGTCACCACGCCGTTGCAGGACGCCATTGCCCGCGGCCACGGCCTCAAGGTCATCAACACGCTCACGGGTTTCAAGTGGATCGCGGCCCGGCTGCACCGCTACGAGGAGGAGATGATGGAGGCCCTCCGCACGAAGGAGCACCTTGCGCTCGACTACGACGCCACGCCCGCGCGCAAGCGGGCCGAGCTGATGCAGGCGCACAGCACGTTTTTCGTGCTCGGCGACGAGGAAAGCCTCGGCTACCTCGGCACCGACGCGATCCGCGACAAGGACGGCAACGCGGCCTGCCTGATGTTTGCCGAGGTGTGCGCCGCCCTGAAGCTGCGCGGGGTCACCGTCCCGGAATATCTCGACGAATTGTATTTAAAATACGGATACCATCTCGAGGACACGATCAACATCTATTACGAGGGCGCGAGCGGCGCGGAGAAGATCAAGCGCATCCTCGGGACGTACCGGGAGCAGCCGCCGGCCGCGTTTGGCGACGTGCAGGTGGCCAGGTTCCAGGACTTCGGCCGCGAAAAAATCACGGATGCGGACGGTGCGACCGTGCCGGCGCAGGACCTGTATTTCGTGACGCTGGCCAACGGCTACAGCTTTGCCGCGCGCGGCAGCGGCACGGAGCCGAAGATGAAATTCTACCTCTTTGCGAACGAACGGGTCGGAGCCGTGGCAGACCTGCCGGCGGCGAAGGCCCGGGTCGCGCAGACGCTTGGCGCGTTGAAGAAGCTTATCGAGCAGGACGCGAAGCGCCGCGCGGAAGGCTGAGGGAGCGGGGCTTTACTGCATGCCGCCATTCCACTCCGGCCGGTCGGGCATGGGCGGCACGACGGTCGGCGGCTGGCCCTTTGGCGTGAAGGTCGTCACGAAGGTCTCCTTGGTCCCGGTCGTTTCGAGGTAGAAGCTTTCGCGGCGGGCGGGAGCGATGTCGGGCGTGGAGGCGTGCCAGAGCTTGAATTCCCCCGGCAGCTCCAGGGTCACATGCATCACCACGGTGCCGTAATCGACGTCAAACTCGGCCCGGTCATGGAAAGAGGCGCCGGTCACGTCCTGCCAGTAGCTGAAGGGCTCGGAGCGGCCGTCGGCGAAATGCGGATCGGGATGAAAGGAATCCGGCAGCTTCACCTTGCCCTGCAGATGGAGGGCCAGGCCCAGCTTGTGGTCGCCGCCGGTCGTTTCGATGAAGGTCGTGTCCACCAGTTGGTTTCCCTTGATTTCGAGGGTGCGCTTGGCGCTGGCTTCCGGCCGGTATTGCGGCTGGGCGGCGCTGACCCGCGCGGGATTTTCCGAATATTCCAGCAGCTGGCCCCGCATCGGCCAGTCGGGGTTGATGATCTCGATGATCCATTCCCGGCGTTCTCCGAAAGGCCCGAGATATTCACCTTCTCCATCCACCAGGGGATCGTTCTCGGACAGCCCGCGCGTGTGGTAGCCCAGATGCAGGGGCGAGCCGTAGCCGGTCGTGCCCGGATCGTGGGTGATGTCGGCCGTACCATAAAACGCCGCATAGTTCAGCGCTTCGGATTCGGTGTGGGAGCGGGTGATCTGGCCATAATGGAAGAAGACCTGCCAGCCGTTTGCCTTGAGGATGGCCATGCGGGTGGCCTCAAGATTGTGGCTGGTCACTTCGGGGAGGGGCCCTGGTTTGGCCGCGGAAATCGGCGGATCGAGGAGAAGATCCCAGCCATTGCCTCGACGGGGAACGGTCTCATTTCCACCGGTGGCATCGGAAGGAATGGGCGTATCTTCACCGCGCCGGCCGCGACCGGTGAGCGTGGCCAGTCCGAGCGTTGTCGGGAGGACACGGTAAACGGCCGCCAGGCTGCGGCGGTTGGGCGCCCGGCCGATTCCACCACTATCGGCTGGATTGGGCAGCTGTCCGTTGGGAAAACGGTAGTAGATCGGAGCGAGCAGAAGATCCTCGGTCTCGGCCATCTCATGGGCGAATTCACCTTCGCGGCCGTAAACGGCGGCTTCGGTGTAGAGCGAAGTGAGGGCCTGCGCCACGCCGCCGGCGTAGCCGAACGATTGCTCGACCCAGAGATAATCGGCGGTGATGCCCTGGGCCACCTGCTGGCGGATGCCATGCGGCCCATCCACCGCATCGCGCCACATGGCTTCGTCGCCGAAGAGCAGGGCGACCTGGGCCACGGCGCTGCGATGCCAGCAGGCGATATTATGGATATTCTGGTAGGTGCCGTTCAGCACGGCCACCTCGGGCAGGAAAAAATCCTTGTGCCAATGCTCCTTGCGTTCCGGAGTCACGAAGTCCCCGAGATGGCGCACCACGTGGGCATAGGTGATGAGATTGGTGGCCTCGGTCAGCGTCTGCCAGTACAGCCGCGCTCCGCCGCGCTCGGGTTTCCATTTGAGATAATTATCGGTGTAAAAATCGAGCTGCCCGGCCGCCCATTCAGCATAGGATTTCTCGCCGATCAGGCGGTACAGCCGCGCGGCGCGTTCCATCATCGTTGCGTTTCTTTCCCGGAACAGCCGCACCCAGGCGGCGAAGAGCTTGGGTGTGATCGCGACATGCGGATCCGAAGGACTGGAAAAATGGTCCGTCTGCTCGCCGGGAATCGCATCGGTCCACATCAGGTGCGAGCCATCCTTGGGACTGACAAAGTCGTGGGACCAGCCGGCGGCCCACTCGACGCGGTCATGGTGATTTGCGATCCAGGCATCGACTTCGGCGCGTTCCCTTTTGAGCCAGGCGGCCCAGGCGGGATCGGATGCCACGCGCTTGCGGGCGCCATCCCAGTCTTCCTGCGCGATGCGCCAGGGCCGGCCCTGGGCGTCGTAGATTTTCAGGTCTGGAAAGATTTTTTCGGGCGAGGAATCGGATTTTGCCGGCGAGGAGTCGGAAGAAGCGGCCAGGGCCGTCTGAAAAACAGCGCAGAGCGCTGCGAGGGCAAGAAGATGGCGGGGCATGGGGTGGGAGTATGAAAGAGAAAGACGCAAACAAAAGGGCGGCCGTTGCGGAGCCGCCCTGAGAAATAACGATCCGGAGTGCTTTCGCTTGAAAAATCAGAGAAGCAGCAGCGTGGGCTTCTCGAGCAGTTCGCGCAGGGCGGTGAGGAACTGCGCGCCGGTGGCGCCATCCACGACGCGATGGTCGCAGGAGAGCGTGAGCGACATGCGCTGGCCGGGGACGATGGCACCGTCCTTCATGACGGGCTTTGCCACGGTCGTGCCGACGGCGAGGATGGCGGCGTTGGGCGGGTTGATGATGGCGCTGAAACGGTCGATGCCCATCATCCCGAGGTTGGACACGCAGAACGTGCCGCCGGTGAACTGGTCGGGCTTGAGTTTCTTCTCCTTGGCGAGCTTGGCCAGCTGCTTGGCCTCGGCGTTGATGGCGAGAATGGTTTTCGTGTGCGTATCGCGGATGACCGGTGTGATCAGCCCATCCTCGATGGCCACGGCGAAGGAGACATGGGCGGCGCTGTGATGGCGGATGGCGGGCTGCGGGCCGCCTTCCCACGAACAATTCACCGCAGGCACGCGGCAGAGGGCCTCGGCCGAGGCCTTGAGGATGAAATCGTTGACGGAGAGCTTGACGCCGTCCTTTTCCAGCGAGGCGTTGAGCCGCGCACGGAGATCGAGCAGCGGGCCGGCGTCCACTTCGACTTCGAGATAGAAGTGGGGAATCTGCGTCTTCGACTCGACCAGGCGCTTGGCGATCACACCGCGCATGGTGGAAACCGGGACGAGCTGGTCATCCTGGACGGGACCGCTGTGCAGCTGGCCGGCCGGCGATTTTTCCGCCTCGAGGATATCGGCGCGGACGATGCGGCCGCCGGGACCGCTGCCGGCGACGCGTGCCGGGTCAATGCCCTTTTCTGCGGCCGTTTTTTTGGCCAGCGGGGAAATCTTAACCCGGCCGGTGAGCGTGGCGAGGCTGGGCGTGGGCGAGGAAGGAGCGGATGGGGCGGCGACCGGTGCCGGCTTTTTCTCCGGGGCGGCGGTAGGCGTCGCGGCGGGGGGAGGGGCGGCTGGCTCGGATTTTTTCGCCGTAGCCGGCGGCGGAGTTTTCCCGGCGGGCGCCTCGACGGTCTCGCCGGCCTTGCCGATGGCGGCAAGCGGGGCGCCAATCTCGATTTGCGAACCGGCGGGCGCAAAAATCTTCAGCAGCGTGCCGTCGAAAAACGACTCGAGCTCCATCGTGGCCTTGTCCGTTTCGACTTCGGCGAGCATGTCGCCGTTTTTTACGGCGTCGCCTTCTTTTTTGAGCCATTTGACCAGCGTGCCCACCGTCATGGTGTCGCTGAGTTTGGGCATCTCGATGATTTGGGCCATGAGCAATAAATTCAGACAGGATGAACGGAATCAATAAAATGGCGCGAAGCGGCCCGGGGCCACAAAATTCCGCCCATCCGGTTGATTCCGTGGAAAGCGTTTAGAGCATCGCCAGCGCGGCGTTGCGGATGCGCTGGGGGTTGGGCAGTTGCTCGTCCTCGAGCACCTTGCTGTAAATTTGCGGCGCGTCGATGGCTGAAACGCGCTTGATGGGCGCGTCGAGATCGTCGAACGCCTTGTCCTGAATCAGGTAGCTGATCTGCGCACCGACGCCGCAGAAGGGCTTGTTTTCCTCGACGAGGAGCACGCGGTGGGTTTTGCGCACGGAGGCGAGGATGGTTTCCTCATCGAGCGGGCGGATGGAGCGCAGGTCGACGACTTCGACGGAGATATCGTGCTCGGCCTGCAGGAGCTCCGCGGCCTTGAGGGAGTGGATGACGGCACGGCCGTGTGCGATGATGGTGAGATCGGTGCCCGAGCGTTTCACGTCGGCTGAACCGAGCGGGATGAGGTACTCCTCGGTCGGAACCTCGCCCTCGAGGTTATAGAGAATCGTGTTCTCCATGAAAAACACGGGGTCGTTGTCGCGGATGGCGGACTTGAGCAGTCCCTTGGCGTCATAGGGCGTGGCGGGGCAGACGACCTTCACGCCCGGATGCGCGGCGCAAATGTTCTCGGGCGTGTGGCTGTGCGTCGCACCGACGTTGGTGCCGCCGTTGGCGGGGCCGCGAATGACGATGGGGACGTTGATCAGGCCGCCGGACATGTAGCGGACGTTGGCGGCGTTGTTAAGAATCTGGTCGAAGGCGACCGCGTAAAAGCTCCAGAACATGAGCTCCATCACCGGCCGGATGCCGAGCATGGAGGCGCCGATGCCCGCGCCGATGAAGCCGGCTTCGCTGATCGGCGTGTCGATGACGCGCTTCGGCCCGAAACGGGCGAGCAGGCCCTGGGTGACCTTGTAGGCGCCGTTGAACTGGGCGACTTCCTCGCCCATGAGGACGACGTTGGGATCGCGCTCGAGTTCCTCGGCGAGGGCTTGGTTGATGGCTTCGCGGTAGATGATGACAGGCATCGGATTTAAAAGTGAAAAACGATCAATGTGCAGGCCTTAGCGCTGATGGTCGGATGGGGTTCGCTTCATTTGATATGAGGCCAAAATAGATTTTTGATTTTTGGGTCATCAGTCCCCAGGCAATCATGCCGCTTGTCACCAGCGGTACCGTCATGATTTTGGCGATCAAAAGCCAGTTGTGATGAGGCGTGTAAATCGCTGCGAAAACAGAAGCAAAAAATATCAATCCCCCAAAAATAACACCTAGCCAGGCCAAGCCCAGTGCAAGATTTCGAATACGCTTTGATTTTTGAAGTATTCCACTGACAATGAGCACGGAAATCATGGCTGAAAGAAGGTCCACCATGATCCGGTCAGGGCGCTTCCCGATTGAAGTTAGGCGTATGATCAAAGAAAAAGCGGAGAGAGCCGCGGCCATGATGTTCAACCATGATACGACCTTTAGCGGAAAGGGCAGGGCCTTTAATTGGGCGAGCATGGCATCGGGTCCGCGGCGTGCTCAGTCGAAGAAAATGCGGCCCTGGGACTTTTTCTGGGAGGGATTGTCCTCTTCCCAGTAGACATCCTTGGTGATGTCCGCGACGGTCGGGTAGGGGCTGGCCTCGGCGAAGGCGGCGGAGGTCTCGGCCTCGTCTTTCGCCTCGTTGTCGATTTTTTCAATCACGGCGTCGTTGAGGACGCCCTCGGCGAGGAGCGTGTTTTGGAAAAGCTGGATCGGGTCCTTCGTCCGGCGGTATTCCTCGATTTCGGCGCGGTCGCGGTAGGTCGAGTCGGGATCGGAGACGGAGTGGCCGCGGTAGCGGTAGGTTTTGATTTCGAGGACGCTCGGTTTCGATTTTTCGCGGGCGAGCGCGAGGAGTTTTTCCGTGGTCTCGCGCACTTCGTAGACGTCGTGGCCGTTGCAGACGTCCCAGGCCATGTCGTAGGCCTCGGCGCGTTTGGCGAGATCGCCGGCCGAGGAGCGCGCCTGGCTCGTGCCCATCGAATAGCCGTTGTTCTCAATGATGAAGACGACCGGCAGATTCCAGAGTGCGGCGAGATTGTAGGCCTCGTGCACGGCGCCCTGGTTGACCGCGCCGTCGCCGAGGAAGGTGAGGGCGGCGCCCTTGAGGCCCTTGTACTTCAGCGCGAAGGCGAGGCCGGCGCCGAGCGGAACCTGTCCGCCGACGATGCCGTGGCCACCCCAATAACGGCGCGAAGGATCAAAGAAGTGCATCGAACCGCCCTTGCCTTTTGAACAGCCGGTGGCCTTGCCGTAGAGCTCGGCCATGAGCGGGTTGAGCGGCATGCCGACGGCGATGGCGTGGCCGTGGTCGCGGTAGGCGGTGATGACGTGGTCGTTTTCCTGCATGAGCGAACAACAACCCACGGCGACGGCCTCCTGGCCGATGTAAAGGTGGAGAAACCCGCCGATCTTGCCCTGCTGGTAGCTGCGCAGGCAGCGTTCCTCGAAGCGGCGCGTGCGCACCATCGTGCGGTAGAGCTCGATTTTCTGCTCAGCCGTGAGCCGGGCGTTGATGGGCGCCTGGGCGGACTTGCTGATGGCGCCGGCGCCATTCGGCTCGGAAGACGATGGCCCGGAGGCCGGGGACTTTTTACTGACGGGTGAAGGCATTGGTCGAAATTAAAGGACTAATTTTTTGGTGAAAATCCCGAAATGCAAGTGTTTCCTCACTCTCACAGCAAGACGCACGCCGGGCCGGATGGATGCTAGGGCGTCACCTGTTCGATTTCCACCCGCAGGGGCTGGCCCGGCGCGCAATCCGCCCGCAGCGCCACAAAGCGGTCGCGATAACGGTCATAAATCGGCCATAGCGCCGTCCGGTCGGTCTCGGGGATTGGCAGGGTATCGATGGCCGCACGGGTGAAAAACCCGAACCGGCCCTCGGCTATGTCGCTCGGCAGTGCGGGGATGGGCTTCTTGCAACGAAATAGGAAGAGCAGCCAGTGGGCCTCGCCCTCGTAGGCCTTTTCTGCGATCATAGCGAAGAGATGCAGATCGGCCAGCCCGACGGCAAAGCCTGTCTCCTCCTGCATTTCGCGCGCGGCGCACTCAAACGGCGACTCACCAATGGCGGTCTCGAGCTTGCCACCGATGGGGCTCCACACGCCGAGATTGGGCGGCTTCGCGCGCAGGAGCAGCAGGTGCTCGCCCGCGGCGTTTTCCAGGAACACGAGCACGGCGATCTTGTAGGCGAGGGGGGCGGTCATGGGGAGATCATTACAAAAGAAAGAGGCTCGCGGGAAAATGGAGGAATGGAAACAAGGAACTCAGGAAAAGCGGGGAAATCACGACGGATTTTTAATGATTCCTCTTTTCCCGGATTCCATATTTTAATGAATGGGCCGACACCGGGCGATTTTGGGGTTTGCCATGTGCAGGCTCAGGCCTTGGCTCCGCATGTATGGCGAAATGGCTTCTCATCGACGGCTTCAACCTCGCTTACCGCTGTTTTTTCGCGATTCCCGAGCTGACGCGCGCCGATGGTTTTCCAACGAATGCGCTGCACGGCTGGGTGAAATCGCTGTGGAAACTCGAGGATCAGGAGCGGCCCGACGGCGCGCTGGTGTTCTTCGATCTCGGCGGCGCGCAGGACCGCCTGGCCCTCCATCCCGAATACAAGGCCCACCGCGAAGAGATGCCCGAGGCGCTGGTGAAACAGCTGCCGTATTTGAAGCAGCTCACGCGCGCGATGGGTTTCGTCGGAATCGAGCAGGACGGGGTCGAGAGTGACGACCTGCTGGCGGCCGAGGCCGTGGCGCTGGCCCGCGCGGGCCATGACGTGCTGATCGTGAGCTCGGACAAGGACTTTGCCCAGATCGTGGGCGAAAAAATAAAAATCATGCTTCCCCCGCCGTCGGCCAATCCGAAGCTGGGCTGGCGCCTGATGGATGCGGCCGGTGTTACGGAAAAATTCGGCGTGCCGCCGGCGCAGATCACGGACTACCTCGCGCTGGTGGGCGACTCGTCGGACAACATTCCCGGTCTCACCGGCGTCGGCCCAAAAACCGCGGCAAAGTGGCTGCAGGAATTCGGCAGTCTGGAAGGCATCCTCGCGCACGCGGGTGAATTGAAGCCCGAGCGCTTTCGCGAGCCCGCGCGCGCAGCCGCGGAAAACCTGCGCCGCAACTTGAAACTCACCACCCTCAACCTCGCTCTCCCGACCTTCGCGGCCCAGAAAGCCGCGCCGCAGGCCGCGGAAATCTTCCGCTTGCTGGAGGAACTCGAGATGAAGGGCAGCCTGACCGAGGCACGGTCGCGCTACACGCAGCCAGAGCTGTTTTAATCAAGCAGGAGGCGCGAAACCGGTTCGCCGGCTTACTTGCCCTCGGTTGAGACGCCCTGTGGATCGAAGATGTAGCCGACGCCGTGCACCGTGCGGAAGGCGCCGAGATCCAAGCCGTTATTCTTGAAGAGCTCGCGCACTTTCACAATGTACTGGTCGAGCGAGCGGCTGCGCACGTCGGCGTGGAGGCCCCAGACGGCATGGATGAGCGCCTTGCGCGTGATGACGATGCCCTGATTTTCGTTCAGATAGGCGAGGATGCCGAGCTCTTTGCGGCCGATTTTCTGGACGACGCTGTTGGGAAACGCGACCTCGAGACGGACGGGCGTGACCTTAGCACCGCAAAAATCAAACGGCTCATCGCTGATCCTGGCGTTTTTCGTGACGTGGAAATCGCTTTTTGACTCGGCGCGGCGCAATACGGCGTTGATGCGGGCGATGAGCTCCGGGTAGCCGAAAGGCTTGGTAATGTAGTCATCCCCGCCAAGATCGAGGCCCTTGACCTTGTTCACCTCAAGGGCGTTGCCGGTCAGGAAAATCGCGGGGATGGTGATGTCGTTTTTGCGCAGGTCTTCCAGGAGGGCAAAACCTGTCTGGTCGGGCAGATTGACGTCGAGCAGGATCAGATTGGCAAAATTGCGCTTGAGAAAGCGGAAGGCATGGGCGCAGCGGTTGTAAACCTGCGTCTGCATGCCGGATTCCTCGAGATGAATGGAGATAAGCTTTGCAAGCTCCTCTTCGTCCTCGACAACGAGGATCAGCGGCTTGGGTTCAGAACGAATGGCGGCGCACATGGGGTGAATTTGGATTTATAAAAAATACGTTAGAATGCATTTTTTACAATTTAGCCCATTTTGTCAAAAGAATCTTGAGGCCTTTCTAAAGGCTGCACCGGATGGCCTTTGGCCGCGAATTTTCTTGAAGGCGCCCTCCGGCGGCGGCTCCCTTGGCCCCGTGTCCGCACCCGCACCATTACTTATGCTCGGCCTGCCCAAAGGCAGCCTCGAGGAATCGACGAAAAACCTGTTTGCCAAGGCAGGCTGGAAAATCACCACGAGCTCGCGTTCCTACAAGCCGGCCATCGACGATGCCGAGCTCGACGGCCGTTTTGTGCGCGCCCAGGAGGTCAGCCGTTATGTCGAACACGGCTTTTTCGACTGCGGCCTCACGGGTTACGACTGGATCAAGGAAAACGAGTCCGACGTCGTCGAGGTTTGCGACCTGATTTACAGCAAGGCTTCCGTGCAAAAGTCCCGGTGGGTGCTTTGCGTGCCCGAATCCTCGTCTGTCCGGCGGCCGGAGGACCTGGCCGGCAAGCGCGTGGCCACGGAGCTGGTCAACACCGTCAAGCGCTACTTTGCCGCGAAGAAAATTCCCATCGAGATCGAGTTTTCGTGGGGCGCGACCGAGGTGAAGGTGCCCGACCTTGTCGATGCCATCGTGGACATCACCGAGACCGGCTCGTCCCTGCGCGCGAACAAGCTCCGCATCGTCGACACGCTGCTCGAGACCAATACCAAGTTCATCGCCAACAAAAAAAGCTGGGCCAATCCCGCGAAGCGCAAAAAGATCGAGACCATCGCGCTGCTCCTGCGCGGCGCGCTCGAGGCCGAAAGCAAGGTCGGCCTCAAGATGAATGCGCCGAAAAAATCGCTCGACGACATCATCAAGGCCGTGCCCGCGCTGCGCAACCCGACCATCTCGCCGCTCAGCAACCTCGACTGGGTCGCGCTCGAGACCATCATCGATGAAAGCGTCGCGCGCGAAATCATCCCCGAGCTCAAGCGCCTCGGCGCCGAGGGCATCGTCGAGTATCCGCTGAACAAGGTGGTCTATTAATGTTGGAAGCGCAAAGGTGCGAAGACGCAAAGCACGGACAAAATTCAAGGACCGGAAACCATAAAAACTTTTGAGCCGATCTGACTTTCCTGGCTTTCTGGCTTTAGAATTCATTCTGCTTTTCCATCTTTGCGCCTTTGCGCTTAAAATTTCCGTATCATGTCGAAGATCACCCTAGGTTTGCTCCAGCACGCCTGCTCCGCCGATCCCGCGGCCAACCTGAAGAAAACCCTCGCGCTGGCCGAAAAGGCCGCGAAGAAGGGCGCCAATATCATTTGCACGCAGGAGCTGTTTCGCTCTCAGTACTTCTGCCAGAGCGAGGATCATAAAAATTTCAAACTGGCCGAGCCCGTCCCCGGCCCGAGCACCGAGGCCTTCCAAGCGCTGGCCAAAAAGCACGGCGTGGTCGTCATCGCGTCGCTCTTCGAGAAACGGGCGTCCGGCCTTTACCACAACACGGCTGCGATCATCGATGCGGATGGAAAACTTCTGGGCATCTATCGCAAGATGCACATCCCGGACGACCCGCTTTACTACGAAAAATTCTATTTCACGCCCGGCGACACCGGCTTCAAGGCGTGGAAGACGAAGTTCGGCAAGATCGGCGTCCTCGTCTGCTGGGACCAATGGTATCCCGAAGGCGCGCGGCTGACCGCGCTGCAGGGCGCAGAGATCATTTTCTACCCCACCGCGATCGGCTGGCATCCGAAGGAAAAAAAGAAATACGGCGTGAACCAGCATGGCGCGTGGGAAGTCATCCAGCGCTCGCACGCCGTCGCCAACGGCTGCTATGTTGCCGTCACGAATCGCGTCGGCCATGAGAGGCCGGTTGGCGGCTCCGGCATCGAATTCTGGGGGCAAAGCTTTGTCGCCGGCACCAGCGGCCAGATCCTCGCGAAGGCGGGCGTCAAGAAGGAGGAAATCCTCCTCGTGCCGATTGATCTGGCGAATGTCGACGTGACGCGCACGCACTGGCCGTTTTTGCGCGACCGGCGCATCGACGCCTACGGCGACCTCACGAAGCGTTTTCGCGACTGAGCCATGCCCGCCGCTTCCACGCCCGCCGCGCTCGGCTTCCGCATGCCCGCCGAGTGGGAGTCGCAGGCCGCCGTGTGGCTCTCCTGGCCGCATAACCTGGACACCTGGCCGCGGCATTTCCGGCCGATCCCGGCAAAATTCGCGGAAATCGTCGCGCACATCAGCCGCCGAGAAAAAGTCCGCATCAATCTCGCGCGTCCGCTGCAGAAGCGCGCCCGCTCGCTCATCAACCGGGCCGGGGCCGAGCTCGCGAACGTCGAATTTTTCGACCATCCGACCAACGACGCCTGGTGCCGCGACCACGGCCCGATCTTCGTCAAGAACGACCGCACGGGCGAAGTCGCGCTCACCGACTGGCGCTACAACGCCTGGGGCGACAAATACCCGCCCTACGACCGCGACAACAAAATCCCGCCGCGCATTGGCGCTGCGCTCGGCCTGCGGCGCTTCGAGAACGACATGGTGCTCGAAGGCGGCTCCCTCGACGTCAACGGCGCCGGCCTGCTCCTCACGACCGAGGCCTGCCTGCTCAACAAGAACCGCAACCCGCAGCTCACGCGCGTGCAGATCGAGCAGAACCTCCGCGACTGGCTCGGCGTGCACACGATTCTCTGGCTCGGCGACGGCATCATCGGCGACGACACCGACGGCCACATCGACGATCTCAGCCGCTTTTTTTCCGCCGACGGCATCGTGACCGTGGTCGAGCCGAACCGGCGCGACAAAAATCACCGGATTCTCCAGGAAAACCTCGAGCGGCTGAAGTCGTTGCGCACGACTGCCGGGAAAAAATTCAAGCTCGCCGAGCTGCCCATGCCCAAGCCGTGCTTTTGCGAAGGGCAGCAGATGCCGGCCAGCTACGCGAATTTCCTCGTGATCAATGGCGCCGTGCTCATGCCCGCTTTCCGCCAGCCGCGCCGCGACGCCGCGGCCGCCGAGGTTCTGGCCGGCTGCTTCCCCGGCCGCGAAATCGTCCCCATCGACTGCCTCGACTTGGTCTGGGGTCTGGGCACATTGCACTGCATCTCCCAACAACAACCCGCCTGATCATGCGCCACGCCTTCTTTTTCGCCGTTGCCGCGGCGACCTTCCTCTTCACCGGCTGCGATTCCCTGCCGGACCGCCTGTCCACGCCCTTCAGCCGGCCGCAGCCGAAATCCCATGTTTTCGCCGCCGATGAGCGCACCACCTTTGCCGCGGCGCATGCCGCGCTGTCCGACATCGGCTTTGGCTATGCCCACGGCGGCCCGGCGCAGGGCCGGCTCGAGGCGCTGAGCGGCTTGCAGACGGGCGGTTCGGCTTCCCTGAGCAGCACGCGGCAGCTCCAGCTCGAGGCCACCTTTTCGCCCGCGCCCGACGGCGGCACGCAGGTGGATGTGGTGCTGCACGAGCAGATTGAGGACGATTCCGCCCGGAATCCCGGCCAGGGCACGTCCACAGCGCTGCCCGAATCGTCCGTTTACGACGACTTTTTCCGCGCCATCGAGCATCGGCTGGCTGCGCCACGGAGCTGATTTTTTCGCTTGCGCAGGGCGCTGGGGCGGGGGATTCTGACCCTTCGCGGCATTTTATTGGTTAAGTCGGCGACGCCGCGTTGCTCCCGCCGGCTTTCACGTCAGTCCAACCATCAACCCACGGCCGCAGGGCCATCGCGATGGGCCGGCGCTGCGGAGCAGGCGGTGGTCGCGTCGTGTTTCCGCATATGAGTTCAGTCATGCAAGAACTGCTCGCGCAGTCCTCCTTCGATAAATTGAAGGAAGGCGCGATCGTACCGGGCACCATCACCGAAATTCGCCAGAACGACGTTGTCGTCGACATTGGCGGCAAAGCCGAGGGCATCATCCCCGCTTCCGAATTCCCCGACCTGGGCGAGCTGCAGGTCGGCTCCCAGATCGACGTATTCGTCGAAAAACTCGAGGACAAGGAAGGCAATCCCATCCTGTCGTTCGACAAGGCCGAACAGAAGAAAAACTGGGAAAACATCCTGGCCAAGGCCCCCGAGGGCTCTGTCGTCGCGGGCCGCGTCAAGGCCAAGGTCAAGGGCGGCCTCATTGTCAGCATCGGGGTGGACTCTTTCCTCCCCGCTTCGCACATCGACATCCAGCCGCCCAAGAACCTCGACCAATACGTCGGGCAGACCTACGACTTCAAGGTCCTCAAGATCAATCTCGAGCGCCAGAACGTGGTGCTCTCCCGCCGCGAGCTCATCGAGCAGCAGCGCACCGAGAAGCGCCGCGCGCTCCTCGACTCCATCCAGCCCGGCCAGGTCCGCAAGGGCGTGGTCAAGAACATCACCGATTTCGGCGCGTTCATCGACCTCGACGGCATGGACGGCCTTCTCCACATCACCGACATGAGCTGGGGCCGCATCTCGCACCCGAGCGAAATGCTCAAGCAGGGCGAGGAAGTCCAGGTCATGATCATCGAGGTCAACCGCGACAAGGAACGCGTCTCCCTCGGCCTCAAGCAGACCACGAAGAACCCGTGGGATGAGATCGACCGCAAGTTCCCCGTCGGCTCGAAAGTCCACGGCAAGGTCGTCAACCTCGTCCCCTACGGCGCGTTCATCGAGATCGAGCCCGGTGTCGAGGGCCTCGTGCACATTACCGAGATGTCCTGGACCAAGCGCATCACCAAGCCCTCCGAGCTGCTCAAGGTCGGCCAGGAGCTTGATGCGGTCGTCCTCGGCATCCAGAAGGAGGAGCAGAAGATTTCCCTCGGCCTCCGCCAGCTCGAGCCCAACCCATGGGACATGGTCCGCCACAACTACCCGATGGGCGCCCGCGTCCGCGGCAAGGTGCGCAACATGACCACCTATGGCGCTTTCATCGAACTCGAGGAAGGCATCGACGGCATGGTCCACGTTTCCGACATGAGCTGGACCCGCAAGGTCAATCACCCGAGCGAAGTGCTCAAGAAGGGCGACGAAGTGGACGCCATCGTCCTCGACATCGACCCGACCCAGCAGCGCATCAGCCTCGGCATGAAACAGCTCGCGGTCGACCCGTGGAGCGACATCGACAGCCACTTCAAGATCGGCGACGTCGTCACCGGCACCGTCACCAAGATCACCTCCTTCGGCGCCTTCGTGGAGCTCAAGGACGGCATCGACGGCCTCGTGCACATCTCGCAGATCAGCGAGGACCGCATCGAGAAGATCAAGGACGTGCTCAAGGCCGGCCAGCAGGTCACCGCGCGCGTGATCAAGATCGACCGCGAGGAGCGCCGCCTCGGCCTCAGCATCAAGGCGGCCAACTACTCGGCCGACCAGCTCGCCGCCGAAACCTCGGCCTACGACGCGCTGAACCGCCAGAGCGCTGGCGACATGATGAACCTTGGCGACATCCTCGACGAAGCCTCGAAGAAGGAAGAGTCGTAAGCCGTCGCGAGACCTTCGCCAAAAAACTTCAAAGGCGCCCGGAATTTCCGGGCGCCTTTTTTATTTCAGTTATTAAATGGAAAGGATAGGACTGGTGCTGGTCAGCAAAAACATGGCATCGTACACTGCTGAAATTTTCTGGAGCCGAGGGACGCAAGCGTTCTCTGATAATCGCTACAGCCGGAAACACAGCTGGCGATTTGATGGCGGTGTTGAAGTAAAGGCTTCATCCTCGCCGCATGTCGTTCCGCTTCCATATTCGGCTCAAGACGCGGTCGATCCAGAAGAAGCATTTGTCGCGAGCCTTTCTAGTTGTCACATGCTTTGGTTTCTCTCGATAGCCGCCAAGAAAGGCTTTGTTGTGGACGAATATGTTGATGCGGCAATTGGCGTCATGGAAAAGAATACTCAAGGTAAGCTCGCGATGACTAAGGTCGTTTTGCATCCCAAAGTGAAGTTTTCGGGTTCATGTAGTCCGGGCAGCGTCGAGCTTTCTGCATTACACCACGCTGCACACGAAGAGTGCTTTATTGCTAATTCGGTTCTTACCGAGGTTTCGTGTGAACCTGTATTTGGTCAGCCATGTCATCGGTAGGCATTTCTTCAACACCCGACCAAATTTCGATTGAAATGGAAGCCGCCTTTGAATTCGCAAAATGAGCCCCACGATCTTCCAGTTTTGAAATTACCGCTTCTTCTTTTTCTCTCGCGAGGAGCCTCGCATTCATGTGCATGTCTTTTCGCCCGACGGGGAGGCGAAATACTGGCTGGAACCGAAGATAGAACTGGCTATCAATAAGGGTTCCGTCCGAAGGATCTCAAGGTCATCGAAGCGAAAATCAAAGAACATGAAGATGAAATCCGCAAAGCTTGGAAGAAACACTTCGGCAGCTGAGGTCACGCATATCTCGAAGCACGGTCTTTGGGTGCTCGTTGGCGAGAAGGAGTATCTTTTGACTTACGAGGATTTTCCCTGGTTTTCAGACGGAAAAGTTTCGGAGGTCACGAATGTCGAGCTATTGCACGGCACGCACTTGCGCTGGCCCGATCTCGATGTCGATATCGAGCTGGAATCGTTGAAATACCCCGACCGTTACCCGCTCATTTATAAATGAGAAAGGCCGACGTTTCCGTCGGCCTTTGGGTTTAAGTTAAGAATTGCTCGGGGCTCAGTTGCGCCCGGCTTTTACCAGCTTCTTGCCGGTGGGCTTGGCAGCCGGTGTCTTGCTTTCGACGAATTCGCGGATGACCTCCATGCGCTTGCGCTGGCGGTCCTCCTCGTGGATGTCGTCGAGCGAGCGCTGGGCCTCATTCTTGGCCATGGCCTTGCGCATCTTCGAGAGGGCGATGTTCTGCAGCTGGCGCACGCGCTCGCGCGTGACCTTGAACTTGCGGCCGACTTCCTCGAGCGTGAGCTCGTTCTTGCCGTCGAGGCCGAAGCGCAGGCGGATGATCTCGGCCTCGCGCTTGTCGAGCGAGCCGATCATCGCATGCAGGTCGGAATTGGTGTTCTTGCCGCGCAGGCTTTCGAAGGGATTGATCGCATTCTCGTCGCCGACGATGTCGCCGAACGAGGCCGAGTCGCCTTCTTCGCCGATGGGCGCGTCGAGCGAGGTCGGGCGGACGCTGACCGACTTGAGGTGGGCGACCTTGCTGGTGGGAATCTGCAGCTCGCGCGCGAGCTCCTCGTCGGTGGGTTCGCGGCCGAACTCCTCGGTGAGGGCCATGGCGGTGCGGCGCATCTTCGAGATCTTGTCCACGAGATGGACGGGCAGGCGGATGGTCTTCGACTGGTTGGCGAGCGCGCGCTTGATGGACTGCTTGATCCACCAGGCGGCGTAGGTCGAGAGCTTGCCGCCCTTGCGCGGGTCGAAGCGCTCGACGGCCTTGATCAGGCCGATGTTGCCCTCGCTGATGAGGTCAAGCAGCGGCAGGCCGAAGTCCTTGTAGTCCATCGCGATTTTCACGACAAGGCGCAGGTTGGCCTTGATCATGTGGTCGCGCGCGGCCTTGTTGCCGCGGCGGATGCGCTTGGACAGGTCGATTTCCTCCTGGATCGTCAGGAGCGGAGTCTTGGCGATTTCCTGGAGGTAGAGCTGGAGGCTGCTGCGCTCAAGCGGGGCAGGCTCGCTGCTCGGAGCAGGCTCGGGTTTTTCCAAAAATGACGGCGGCGCATCGAACGTCGTGGTCATCGTGGCGGCGACTGGGGCTGGGTCGACGTCATCCAACTGGCGGGTGGTGGTGGTATTGGCCATGGATTCGTCTTTCTTAGTTATGGAACGGTAGCGCGGACGGTTGTTCCTGAAGTTTCATTGTATATCAGGAGTCAACCGGAGCCTGAAGTATTCCAGTTACGTAAACGAATAACTCCCTATGAAAGTAGCACGTCACCTGAATTTAACCGTGCAACTCTGGCGCAAATAGGGGTAATGCCCCGGGCGTTGCGTCACAATTGGCGCCCATTCCGGCTTAGTCAGGCCACCCGGAAAATCAGAGGCGGAGGGACGGGCCGCCTGCTGATTTTTTCAGAAGCCGATTCGATCGCATAAGGACAGCCGATGGATGACCCAAGGCTTCTTAATAAACCCAAGACCGGATCAGAACCGCTCGGCCATGGCCACGGCTTTGAAGAGTGCCGAGGCCTTGTTGAGCGTTTCCTGATACTCAGCCGCAGGGTCGGAGTCGGCGACGATGCCGGCGCCGGCCTGGATGTGGATTTTGCCGTCCTTGAGCAACGCCGTACGCAGCATGATGCAGGTGTCCATGTTGCCGTCGTAGCCAAAGTAGCCGAGGGCGCCGGCGTAGAAACCGCGCTGGACCGGCTCCTTCTCCGCGATGATCTGCATGGCGCGAATCTTCGGCGCGCCGCTGACGGTGCCGGCGGGAAAGGTGGCGCGCATGAGGTCGAAGGCGGTTTTTTCGGGCCGGATGCGGCTTTCGACCTGCGACACGATGTGCATGACGTGCGAGTAGCGCTCCACGACCATGAGCTCGGGCACATGGACGCTGCCGAAGGCGGAGACGCGGCCGATATCATTGCGCGCGAGATCGACCAGCATGAGATGCTCGGCGCGCTCCTTGTCGTCGGCCAGCAGCTCCTTTTCGAGCGCGACATCCTCGTCATGGGTGACTCCCCGCTTGCGGGTTCCGGCGAGGGGCCGGATTTCGACCAGGCCGTCGGTCAGGCGCACGTGCACCTCCGGCGAGGCGCCGACGATCGCGAAGTCGCCGGTGTCGAGGATGAACATGTAGGGCGACGGATTGACTGTGCGCAGCGCGCGATAGAGGTCGAGCGGCGACTTGGAGAACGGCCGGGTGAACCGTTGCGAGGGCACGACCTGGATGATGTCGCCGGCGCGGATGTATTCCTTCACGTCGTCGACCATTTTTTCGAAGGCCGGGCGGGTGAAGTTGCCGGCCGGGATTTCGATGGGTGGGGTCGCGCCGATCGCCGCTGGAGCAATCGAGCGCGGCTGCTGCAGAATGTCGAAAAGCTCGCGCAGCTCGGCCTCGGCCGCGGCACGGGCGGCGGCGGCATCGGCCTGGACGTGGGCATTGACACAGAGACGCAGGGTCTGCTTCGCGCGGTCGAAAATCAGCAGCGTGTCCGACAGCATGAAGTAGGTCAGCGGAATCTTCAGCTCGTCCTTGGGCGCGGCGGGCACGGTGGGTTCAATGCGCGTGATGTATTCGTAGCCGATGAAGCCGACGGCGCCGCCGGTGAAGCGCGGCAGGCCAGGCACCTTGACCGGCTGATGACGGCGCAGCTCGGCCTCGATCAGCGTGAGCGGGTCGGCCGGCGTGGGCACGGTCTGCACCGGCTGGCCGGGTTCCCGGATTTCGGTCGTCTGCGGGCCGCAGGCAAAGATTTTGCGCGGACGGCAGCCGATGAAGCTGTAGCGTGAGAGGTTTTCGCCGCCTTCGACCGACTCGAGAAGATAGGCCGGGCCGTGGCCGCGCAGCTTGGCGTAGGCCGAGACGGGCGTCTCGAGGTCGGCCATCAGGTCGGCGTAGACGGGGATGACATTGCCCTGTTGGGCGAGTTTGAGAAAAGTGGAACGATCGGGAAAAATTTGCATGGAAAGTGAACCGTTGAGTTTTGCTGACGGAGGTTAATTCCCGGCCAAAAACGGGCCGGGCTCGCTAAAAGCTTAGCGGTTCACCATCGCCACAAGGGCGCGATGGGCGTCGGCAAAAACGGACGGGGATGGACGGATTCACTCATTCAGGCGCAAAAGGCTTGGCCAAACGGCGCAGCTTGTCCACTCCGCAGTTGTCTAGGCAAAGGGCGCCGGCGACCGGCAGCTATTCCACGGTCACGCTTTTGGCCAGATTGCGCGGCTTGTCCACGTCGCAACCGCGCTCGACCGCGATGTAATAGCTGAGCAGTTGCACGGGGATCGTCGCGACGATGGGCAGGACGGCCTCATGGCAGTCGGGAATGGCAATGACCTCGTCGGCCAGGCCTTCCGGCAGTTCGCAGCCCTCCGTGACGATGGCGATGATTTTGCCCTTGCGGGCCTTGATCTCCTGCATACTGGAGACGAGCTTGTTGAACATCTCACCCTTCGAGGCGAAGAAAACGCTGGGGCATTTTTCGCTGATAAGCGCGATGGGCCCGTGCTTCATCTCGGCGGCGGGATAGCCCTCGGCGTGGATGTAGGAAATTTCCTTCAGCTTGAGCGCGCCTTCGAGCGCGATGGGGAAAAGCGAGAGGCGGCCGAGAAAAAGGAAGTCGCTGTGCTGCGCGTAGCGTTTCGCGATTTTTTTGATGTGTGGCGCCAGCTCGAGCGTTTTCTTCACCAGCACGGGCGCCTGCTTGAGCGCCTGCACAAGCTGCACGCCGTCGCTGAAGCTCATGTCGCGCAGCCGGGCGACGTAGAGTGCGATCATGGCGCCGAGGAGGAGCTGCGAGGTGAAGGCCTTGGTCGAGGCCACGCCGATTTCCGGGCCGACGTGCTGATAGACGCCGCCGTCGGCCTCGCGTGCAATGGTCGAGCCGACGACGTTGTTGAGGGCGAGCACGCGGTGGCCCTTGCGCTTGGCCTCGCGCAGGGCGGCGAGCGTGTCGATGGTCTCGCCCGACTGGCTGATGACAAAGAAGAGCGTGCGCGAATCCAGCGGCATGTTCCGGTAGCGGAACTCCGAGGCGTAATCGACCTCCACCGGCACGCGGGCAAAGCGCTCGATCAGGTGCTCGGTCACGAGGCTGGCATGCCAGGCGGAACCGCAGGCGCAGAAAACAAAGCGGTCGATGTGGCGGAACTCGGCCGGCAGGAGGTTGAGTCCGCCGAAATTCGCCGTGCTGCCGTCCTCGCTGAAGCGGCCGCGCATGGTGTTTTCGAGCGCCTGCGGCTGCTCGAAAATCTCCTTTTCCATGAAATGGGCGTAGTCGCCCATCTCGGCGTCCTCCACGGCCCAGGTGATTTTGTCCACCACGGGCGAGACGTCTGCCTGGTCGAGCGTGGTGATGGAGAATTCGCGCGGGGTAAGGTGCACGAGCTCGCCGTCCTTGAGATAGACGACGTTCTGGGTGCGGCTGATAAGCGCGGAGGCATCGCTGGCGAGGATGTGTTCGCCGTCGCCCACGCCGAGAAGGAGAGGGGAGCCCTTGCGCGCGCCGACGATCTGGTCCGGCGCGTCGGTGCAAAGCACGGCGATGCCGTAGGTGCCTTCGACATGGCGCAGGGTCTTGCGCACGCTCTCGAGGAAGCGGCTCTGCCCCTTGGGTTCGGCCGGTTCCTTGGCATAATGGTACGCCATGAGGTTGCAGAGCACCTCGGTGTCGGTCTCAGACTTGAACGTGTAGCCTTTGGCGAGGAGGAACTTCTTGATCGCGGCGTAGTTCTCGATGACGCCGTTGTGGATGAGCGCGAGCTTCCCGTCGCTGCTCACGTGCGGGTGGGCGTTGGTGTCGGTCACGCCGCCGTGCGTGGCCCAGCGCGTGTGGCTGATGCCGGTGGTGCCGTTCAGGCGGTGCTGCGAGGCTTCCTTCACCAGGTTGTCCACGCGGCCGATTTTTTTCACGACGGCGAGCCTGCCGTTTTCCTGCACGGCCAGCCCGGCGGAATCATAACCGCGGTATTCCAGGCGCTTCAACCCCTCGAGCAGAATGCCCGCGGCGCGTTGTTTACCGACGTATCCGACAATGCCACACATATTTGTCTCGCGAAACTACGCGCCCCGGCAAACGTCGTGCAAGCTCGCAAGCCAAATTTTTGTTGCATCATGAACCCCACGAAACGTGTTCTCGCCGTCATCATGGGTGGTGGTCGCGGCACCCGCCTCCACCCGCTCACGCAGGAGCGCTGCAAACCCGCCGTGCCGCTCGCAGGCAAGTACCGCCTGGTGGACATCCCCATCAGCAACTGCCTGAACAGTGATATCAACCGCATCTTCCTGCTCACGCAGTTCAACACCGCCTCGCTGCACCGGCATGTGCAGACCGCCTTCCGGTTCGATCCGTTCGGTGGCGGCATGGTCGATATTCTCGCGGCCGAGCAGACCGAAAAAAGCGAACATTGGTACCAGGGCACGGCCGACGCCGTGCGGCGCAACCTCCTTCATTTCCGCGCCTATGCACATGATTATGTGCTGATCCTGTCCGGCGACCAGCTCTACCGGATGGATTTCCGGGAAATTCTTGAGCAGCACATCGCCCTGGGAGCCGACGTCACCGTCGCGGCCAAACCCGTCCCCGCCTCGCAGGTGGAGGCACTCGGCATCATGCGCGTGGCCGACGATCTTTCCATTGCGCAATTTGTCGAGAAGACCAAGGACCCCGCGGTCGTAGCCGGCCTCACGCTCAGCGAAAAGCTCGAGCGTCGCCTCACCGCCACGCCGACCGGCGAGAAACACTGCCTCGCCTCGATGGGCATCTACGTCTTCAACCGCGCCGCGCTGGCGGCGGCGCTCGACAACACCATGACCGACTTCGGCCGGGAGGTCATCCCGAGCCTGCTCGGCAAGATGAAGCTGTTTTCCCATATTTTCGAAGGCTACTGGGAGGACATCGGCACCGTGCGGGCATTTTTCGAAGCCAACCTCGCGCTCGCGCAGCCGCTGCCGCCGTTTAATTTCTTTCATGCCACTGCGCCGGTTTACACGTCGCTGCATTATCTGCCGCCGGCCAAGATCAACCGCTGCGCCCTTAATCACGTCATTGTCGGCGACGGCTCCATCATCACCGACAGCACTCTTCAGCGCTGCGTGATCGGCGGACGTTCCTTCATTGGCGAAGGCACCCAGCTCGACGAGGTCGTCATGATGGGCTCCGATGCGTATCAAACGGAGGAGGAAATCAAGGCCGATCTCGCCGACGGCCGGCCGCACGTCGGCATCGGCCTGAACTGCAACATCAAGAAGGCCATCATCGACAAGAACGCCCGCATCGGCAACGGCGTGAAGCTCTCGCCCGAAGGCAAACCCGACGGCACCTACGCCCACGGCATCGTCATTCGCGATGGCGTCCTCGTCGTGCCCAAGGGTGTGATCGTCCCGGGCGGCGCGGTGGTCTGACGCGCCGTCAGCGTGAAATTTATTTCAAGCCCTCGATCGGTTTGCTCCGCCGCGCGATGAGCGCGATCCCCGCGGCGATCATGAACAGCGAGTAAAATGTCCCGCGGCTCAGTCCGAGGATGGGCGCAATGCCCTCGTCGGGCTCGCGGAAGATTTCGCAGAAAATGCGCACGAGCGCATAGCCGACGAGAAATTCGCCGGCCAGCCGGCCCGGCCGCGTGCGCACGACATCGGTCTTCCAGAAGCGCCACTGCAGGTAGGCGAACAGCAGCCCGCCCTCGAGCCCGGCTTCGTAGAGCTGCGACGGATGCCGCGGCGGAATTTGGGCGAACGGCGTGCCTGATGGCGCGCTCAGTGGAAAAATTACCGCCCACGGCACGTTGGAGATTTTCCCCCAGAGTTCACCGTTGATGAAGTTCGCGATGCGTCCGAAAAACAGTCCCGCCGGCGCGACCGAAACGATGAGATCTCCCAAGTGGAGGAAGGGGATTTTGTTCGCGCGCGCGAACCACGCCAGCGCCACGGCCACGCCGATCATGCCGCCGTGGCTGGCCATGCCGCCTTCCCATACACGGAAAAGTGCGAACGGGTCGCGCGCCAGCGTGCCGAGGCCATAGAACAAAAAATAACCCGCGCGTCCGCCAATGAGCACGCCGAGCACGATGGCGGTGACCAGGTCGGCGATCTTGCTGGCCGGCACCAATGAGCGCCCGGCGCGTGTGTAGCGATAGAGCAGCCCCCCGCCGGCGAGAAAGCCGAGCAGGTAGGCCAGCCCGTAATAGCGGATGCCGAAATTGCCCGAGAAGCGGACGACAAACGGACTGAGGTCGTGGACCCAGTAGGCGAAGGGCATGGGCGGGTCAGGATTTCGCCGGCGGGAAGGGCGTGGTGATCGCGCTCTCGCCCGGCCGGCGCGGCCGCGCCTGCTTTTCCAGCTTGGTCCGCGCGAGCTCGCGCATGTCCACGGCCACGTCGTCCTTCTCGAAAATTTCGCGGCCGAGGATGTGCTCCATCACGTCCTCCATCGTCACCACGCCCGAGGTCGAGCCGAATTCGTCCACGACCACGAGCATCTGCTGGTGCGTCTTCAGGAAAACCTGCAGCGCATTGGCCGCGGTGACAGTCTCGGGGATGAAGTGCACTTCCTGCATGATTTTCTCGACGAGTTCGAAATCCTGGTCGTTGGCCTTGGCCTTGAGCAGGTCGCGCCGCCGCACGAGGCCGGCGATGTCGTCGATGTTTTTGCCGTAAACCGGCATGCGGCCAAAAGGCAGGTTCGGATACTCATGGAACACCTCGCCGACCGTCGCGTTGCGGCGTAGCGCGGTGACAACCGTGCGCGGGGTCATGATTTCGCTCACGCGCACGTCGTCGAGCGAGAGCGCGTTGGCGATGATGTTCGATTCGCTTTTCGTCAGCGTGCCCTGCTCAGCGCCGCGCTCGGCCAGCAGGATGATTTCCTCGTCGGATTTATGGGCCGAAGGTGCCTCGCGGATGATGGTGCGAACGAGGAGGTTGCAGAGAAACGTGATGGGGCTGAGCACGCGCCGGAGCGCCGCAAGCGGGATGACGACGAACGGCTGCAGCGTGCGGCGGTAGGCAACGCCAATGTTCTTCGGGATCACCTCTGAAAACACCAGCATGGCGAGCGTCAGGCCGCCGATGATGAAACCGAGTGCGGTATTGTCGCCCAGCCGGGCGGCCAGCGCGCCGACCACGACCGAGCCGAGCGTGGTGGCGATGGTGTTGAGCGCGAGCAGTGCCGCGAGCGTCTCGTCGAGCTCGCTGCGCAATTTCTCCAGCTGCTTGCCGCGCACCGGCGCGGTGCGCTTGAGCGACTCGACCTCCGCCGTGGTCGTGCTCAGCAGCAGCGCCTCGAACAGCGAGCAGGCTGCCGAGATGACGAGCGTGGCGAGCGCGGTGACGACAATCCAGGGCATCCGGCCAGTGTAGGGGTGCGTGGCGATTTGCGAACCCGAAAGTGAGGCCAATTCAAAAGACCTTGCCTGCGCCTTTTCCACCCGCAGTCTGCGCAGCCATGAGCGAATTGAAACGCACGCCCCTGTACGCCTTCCACGTGGCGCACGGCGGGCGCATGGTGGACTTCGCCGGCTGGGAGATGCCGGTGCAGTACAAGAGCATCCTCGGCGAGCATCTCGCGGTGCGCCGCGCGGCCGGCCTTTTCGACGTCAGCCACATGGGCGAGGCCGATGTGCGCGGACCGGAAGCGGCCCAGTTCCTGAACCACGTGGTCACAAACGACGTCGCCCGGCTCTTCCCCGGCCGCGTGCTCTACACGCCGGTGTGCTACCCCGACGGCGGGGTGGTGGACGACCTGCTCGTTTACATGCGCGGACCGGAGGATTTTTTCCTCTGCTTCAACGCCGGTAACATCGACAAGGATCTCGCCTGGCTGCGCGAGCAGGCGGCGAAGTTCAATGTCACGGTCACCGACCGCTCGGCCGATTACGCGCTCCTCGCGCTGCAAGGCCCGCGTGCCGCCGCCATTCTCTCGCCGCTCACGGCGACGAAGCTCGACACGATCAAATACTATCACTTTGCCGAGGGCACGGTTGCCGGCGTGAAGTGCATCATCAGCCGCACCGGTTACACGGGCGAGGACGGCTTCGAACTTTATCATGCGCCGGGCGAGGCGGAAAAGCTCGCCACCGCGCTGCTGGCCGCCGGCACGCCGCTGGGTCTCGAACTGGTCGGCCTGGGCGCGCGCGACAGCCTGCGCCTAGAGGCGGGTTATCCGCTTTACGGCCATGAAATCACGGCCGACATCTCGCCGCTCACCGCCGGCCTGGGCTGGACGGTGAAACTCGACAAGGGCGCCGACTTCATCGGTCGCGGGGCGCTGCTGGCCGAAAAGGAAACCGGCACGCCGCGCAAGGTCGTGTTTTTCAAGACGGGAGACCGCCGCATCGTGCGCGCCGACACCCCCGTGCTCGGGCCGGCCGGCGCGGTCGTGGGCAAGGTCGTCTCCGGCACGCTTTCGCCCGTGCTCAACGAGGCCATTGGCTCGGCCCTTGTTGAAACCACCGCCGCCGCCGAACCGCTCGCAGTGGACATCCGCGGCGTGAAGCTCGATTTGCGTCTGGCCAAGCCTCCATTCGTCGAACTAAAGAAAACCACATGAGCAACGTTCCTGCCGATCTCCGCTACGCGAAGTCCCACGAATGGCTGAAGCCTGCGGGCGACGGCACCGCGACCGTCGGCATCACCGACTACGCGCAAAACTCGCTCGGCGACATCACCTACGTGCAATTGCCGAAGGTCGGCGCGACCTTTGCCGCCGGCGCGGTCTTTGGCGTGGTCGAGAGCGTGAAAGCGGCGAGCGATCTTTATGCGCCCGCGGCCGGCACGGTCACGGCGGTGAACGACGCGCTCAACAACGCGCCCGAGACGGTCAACCAGTCGCCCTACGATAGCGGCTGGATTTTGAAACTGAAGCTGGCCAACCCCGCCGAAGCGAATGCGCTACTTTCACCGGCCGACTACGAAAAGGTGATTGGGTGAAATTTCGACATGCGTGGTCTTGAAGTCGTGAAGTTCGAGCAACTCGACGACGACGGTCACCTTTTCAAGATCGCCCTCGATAATCTTTTTTCGCTCGACACCGTTCGCTTCACTCAAGGCTTGGCATGAGCGGCAAGATAACGACGGGACATGGGCTGAACGCTGATGAAGTCTTCCTCGGTTTAGTCGATTTCGGACTATTCAGTGAAAAGATGCCTGCCTGCTTTTCTGCGGAGGGATTGGCAAAACTGGTCCCCGCAAGTCTGGCGAAGATCAGCACTGAGACTGACCTTTCCAAACTTAAAAAACTGATCGCCAAACAAACCCACGGAGTCATCCGCTATCAAGTTCTACGCGACGTAAATATCCCCCGCCAGATGGGAATTCCACATCCGCAGAGCCATCTCGCACAGTGCCTCGCCATCAAGCGTTGCTGGAGTGAGATCAAGAAGCACTGTGCCAAACCGACCGCGCCGGTAAGTCGAATCTTCGTGCGGGACACGGGTGCAGATCGTGTCTTCGAGATGAATTACAAAGGGGCAGAGCGCCTCGAAGTCGAAGAGCAGGAACTCGGTTTCCTCACCGGCGCGACCTACGTGGTTCACGCGGATATCGCCGCTTGTTTCCCGAGCATCTACACCCATTCTATCCCATGGGCCTTGCATGGCAGAAAATTAGCCAAGCAGGCACGCGACGATCTCTCTCTGGCGGGTAACTTGCTCGACAAAGCCACTCAAGTAGTCCGTGACGCGCAAACCAACGGCCTGCTCATTGGCCCACACGCGTCCAACATCATTGCGGAAATTGTCCTGACATGTGTGGACGCGCATCTGTTAAAGAAAAGCTATATCCGGCTCAGCCGTCACATCGACGATTACCGCTACTACGCCCGCACACACGAGGAGGCGGAGAACTTTATTCGCGACCTCGGGCTCGGCCTTCGGGAATTCGAGTTGGCCCTGAACGAGCGAAAGACGAAAATTCTGCCCCTGCCTCGCCCGCAGACGGAGAATTGGGTGCGTGAGTTAACGACATTTCAATTTCCTGACGGATTGATTCGACATTCTACGGTGAGGTCCTTTCTGGATCTCGCTCTTCACTTAGCCCAAGAGTCGGGAACATCGGCCGTTCTTAATTACGCAATAAAGATGATCCCAGCCCGTCTTAATGACCGGGCTAAACGCCTTTTTTCCCTTGAGGCGATGAATCTCGCACTTGCATACCCTTATCTCGCGCCGTTGCTCGGTGAGCATGTATTCGCGAAGCACACTCATGTTGGAATGGAAAAGGTAATCGCGACTTTTGCCGATGAACTCCTGCGAATCGGCATCCGTCGCATCTATCCGGATGCAATTGCCCACGCGCTTTACTATGCCATTAAATACGATACAACCCTCTCGCAGTCCGAGGCTAAACTTCGAGAGATCGTGATGATCGACGATGGCATCTGCCACGTATTGCTCCTCGAGTATGCCAACCGACGGAAGCTCGCTGCGATTCAGAAGGCCGTCACAACTCGCGCTAACAATCTCAAAGGCCTCGATTCCAGAGAGCAGGACCCATTTTGGCTTCTGCTCTATCAGGTATGGACCGAAGCTGATCTTTGCGGCAATGGCCACGAATTGCTGGCCGAGCTTAAAGCAAAATATTTCACGTTCTTGCGATTTTGATAGCGCTTCGATTTTCGCACGGTAAACTACCAATGCTCTCAGCGTGAAATGAGCCTAGCATAACCAATCGCCCGATCCAACGTGAATAGGCCTGGGCCGTTATTGCCGCGCTTGTCCTCGCGTGGGGCATCTCTAACGTTCGGCAAATCACCCGATGCAAATCGACGAACTCACCCTTGTTTTGCTCGGAGCCTTCTGGACCGGTACGACGGCGGTTTTTACCGGCATGCAGATGGCCGATGCCGCGCGCGACCGCATCATGCTGGCCAAAGCTGACGATGTTCATCTGCCTCCCGACTATCGGCGGCACTTGCTCTGGTATACGTGGGTTCCCTTGCGCGTCTCTCTCGCCAGCGTATCGCTCCTGCTTGGCGTCATCATCGTCTTTCTGCCGAAGCTCGCCACGGAAGCGGGCACCACGTCCCGACCTACTTTCGCCGCCATCTGCCTTTGGTCTGCTTTCATTCCATTTTCCGGCGCGGCTCTCTTCTTCATCACTTCCTTCCTCGAATTCTTCACGATGAAATCTCGTATCCATGATGCAGGGCGAAAGAATAAGACCTAACCAATTGCCCGAGTCACGAGTCATTTTCGCCCATTTGGCGAGCTCAGGGCTTAGGCCATGCTTGTCGCCCGTGTGAGTCGGCTCTAACTAGCGTTGGGCCCAACCAATCCCATGAATACCAAAGCGAAATTGAGAGACTATCTGCGACGGGCGAGATCCGACGTCTCCTTAAGAAGCAGACTATTGGGCGATGCACGATTTATGAAGAAAACCTCTGGCTGGATGGCGATAGTGTGGATATTGTTGCTTTTGGCACAGACCGCATTCGAAGGGCAGCCATGGTTTTCGAGCTCTTCCGCCACAGCGTGGCTCGGCCTTATGTTTGCGGTAATGCTATTCGACAAATTTTCGGATCGGGTTGCGATGATGGAGTCAATGGAAGAGCCGACGAATCAACCATCAGTTTGAGGCCGATCCGACTACGCTTATGCTGCAGAGGTCATCTCTAACGTTCAGCCAATAATCCACCCAGGAGGAAGCATGGCCGCCGTTTTTGAAAAACTGAATCTCAAGGGACAGACCGAGATTCTCGTGGTCAATGCGCCGCCGTCCTTTGAAGCCGAATTGGCCAGACTTGAAGGGGTCACCGTGGTTCGCGACCCAAAGAAGGCAAAGGCGGTTCATTTTGCCCTGGCGTTCGCTACCAAGCAGGCCGAAGTCGACGCTTTCTCGAAGACGCTCGCGGGCAAAGCTGAAGGCGATGCCGTGCTCTGGTTTGCTTATCCGAAAGGCACATCCAAGAAATACAAATGTGAGTTTAACCGCGATTCCGGATGGAAAGTGATTCGTGGCCTTGGCTTCGACTCGGTGCGCCAGGTTGCGATTGATGAAGATTGGTCCGCGCTGAGATTCAGGCGCGTAGAGTACATTAAGTCATCCGGGAAATGAGGCCGAATCAGCCGCCGACCTAACGCTGCACCGGTTGGAATCGTTTGGCCACGCTTGTCCTTGCCTGGGTCCGCCCTACGTTAGCCCAGACATGAACCTCACCGATGAACTTCGTAAGCTCGCCGAACTTCACCAGGAAGGTAATCTCAGCGACCAGGAATTCGCCGACGCGAAGCGGCGGTTGATCGCTGAGAGCGACGCCGAGCCGTCCGCTGCCACGCCGCAGGAAGAAAACGCGGCCTCCGAGGGAGCCGTCGAAGTCGACGAGAAGAAGTACCGGTCCAGCCGCTGGTCGTCTGGCAATTTCTTTTTTCCGGATACTTTGACGCTATCGAGCGACGGCATGTTGTTCCGCAAGGGCGCGATGTTCGGCTCCAGTGAGGAGCACATCAATTACCGGGCGGTGGCTTCATTCCGGGTCAAGAATGGCATCTTCCTGTCGAATCTCTGCATCGAAACCTCCGGCGGCAGCCAGCCGATTTTCATCAATGGGCTGTGGAAATCCGAGGCCAGGGAGATTCAGGACGCGATTCGCGCATTCCAAAGAAACTGCTGATCGGCGACCGAAGCCAACGCGGTTTAGCTGCTTGGGCCGGGCACTCAGGACTTGCCGGAGCGCTCGACTTTGCGGCGTTCGGTGGTGCTGAGGACGCGTTTGCGCAGGCGCAGGTTCTTCGGTGTGACCTCCACGAATTCGTCGGCGGCGATGTATTCGATCGAGCGCTCGAGCGAAAGCTTGGTTGCGGGGATGAGCCCCGTGGCCACGCCCGAGCCCTGCGAACGGAAGTTGGTGAGCGCCTTGGCGCGCACGGCGTTGCAGGAGATGTCCTCGTTGCGCGGGTTTTCGCCGACGATCATGCCTTCGTAGACTTCCTCGCCGGGGCCGACAAAGAGCTTGCCGCGTTCCTGGACCATCTCGAGGGCGTAGCCGGTGGTGGTGCCGGCCTCCGTCGCGAGGATGGTGCCTGTGAGGCGGGTGAGGACTTCGCCGGCGTAGGGGCCGTATTCCTTGAAAAGATGACTGAGCACGCCGCGGCCGCTGGTGGCGTTGACGACGTCGATTTCCATGCCGATGAGGCCGCGCGTGGTGATGGTGGCCTCGATCATGGTGGAATGAGCGAGCTTCTCCATGTTGGTGAGCTGGCCTTTGCGGTTGGCCAGATTCTGCATGATGGTGCCGACGCACTCGTCGGGCACCTCGATCCAGACGGTCTCGTAGGGTTCGTGGCGTTTGCCATCGACGACCCGCTCGATCACGGTCGGGCGGGAAACGAGGAGCTCGAAGCCCTCGCGGCGCATGGTCTCGACCAGCACGGCGATCTGCATGGCGCCGCGGGCCTTCACGTTGAAGACGGCGGCCTTCTCGGTGTTCTCGACCTTGATGGAAACATTGGTCTTCACCTCGCGGAAAAGGCGTTCGCTGAGCTGGCGGGAGGTGACGAGCTTGCCCTCGCGGCCGACGAGCGGGCCGTCGTTGACGCAGAACTGCATCTCGAGCGTGGGCGGGTCGATCTCGGTGAAGGGCAGGGGATGCGCGTCCTCGGCGGCGGCGAGCGTGTCGCCGATGTCGACGTCCTCGAAGCCGGCGAGGCCGATGATGTTGCCGGCGACGCCGTTGAGTGACTCGGTGGTGCCGAGGCCGGAATATTCGAACACTTTCGTGATCTTGGCGCGGATGCGCTTGCCGTCGGAATTGCGGATGACGAAGACGGGATCGCCGACCTTGGCGGTGCCGCCGAGGATCTTGCCGACGGCGATGCGGCCGACGTAGTCGCTCCAGTCGATGTTGGAGACGAGCATGTGGAACGGCTCGCTGGGCTTGGCGAAGGGGGGCGGGACGTGGTCGAGGATGGTCTGGAAAAGGGGCGTCATGTTCTTCTTTTCCTCGCCGAGGTGGTACATCATGTAGCCGTCGCGGCCGGAGCCGTAGACGACCGGGGCGTCGAACTGCTCCTCGGTGGCGTTGAGCTCCATGAGGAGTTCGAGGACCTTGTCATACATCTTCGCGGGCTCGGCGTTGTCGCGGTCGATCTTGTTGATGACGATGACGACCTTGAGGCCGTGGGCGAGGGCCTTGCGCAGCACGAAACGGGTCTGGGCCTGGGGGCCGTCGTAGGCGTCGACGACCAGGAGCACGCCGTCGACCATGCGGAGGGCGCGCTCGACCTCGCCGCCGAAGTCGGCGTGGCCGGGGGTGTCGACGATGTTGATGGTCTTGTCGTGCCAGTGGACGGAAGTGTTCTTCGCCTTGATCGTGATGCCCTTTTCTTTTTCGAGGTCCATCGAGTCCATGGCGCGTTCCTCGATGTGCTGGTTGGCGCGGTAAACGCCGCCTTCCTTGAGAAGCTTGTCGACGAGCGTGGTTTTGCCGTGGTCAACGTGGGCGATAATGGCGATGTTGCGGATGTTCTGATTCATGGCGCTGCGTATGGAAAAGCTGAAGAACGTGCGCGCTTGTGGGGCGGAACGCAAGGCCGAAGCCGCGGGAGGAAAGATCCGCCCGCAAAAAGGGCCGGCGGTGAGGCCGGCCCGGGTGGTTTTGCAAGGAGTTCGCGCCGTGAGCTTACTGCACGGTGATGGGAATGCTCACCTGGCCGGCGCCGTAGCCCTTGAGGACGAGGCTGCCGCTGCCGGGGTGACCGCCCTGGACCGTCACGGTGACGGTCGTGCTGCCGGCGGGGACGATGACCTCGGGCATGATGACGCTGTCCGGCACATCGGTGGTCACATCGAGCAGGAGGCCGCCGTCGGGCGCGGTGACGGGCAGGGTGAAGGTGAGCGGCTGCTGTTCGCCCACATGCAAATTGAGCGAGGCGGGGGAGGCCTGGATGTTGAGCGGGTCGACGCGGAAAGTGCCGACGGGCGAGCTGCCATTGGCGCCGCTGATGGAGACCTTGTAGTCATGGCCGGGATCGACCGCCGGAACGAAGAAGCTCAGCGAGCTGGGCGATTCATAGACCGTGCGCGTGGGCGAACCCTCGAGATAAACGATGTCCTGTGCGGTGAAGCCGCGGCCGAGCACGCTTACGCGGGCGCCGACCGGCCCACGGTTAGCCCCGAGCGAAAGCACATAGCGGCTGGCGATCTTCACGTGCACCGTCTCGATGTAGGCTTCGAGGTCGCTGGTGTTGCCGTTGCTCTCTTCGATCTTATAGTTGACCAGGATGTAATAGGCGAATTCGTCGCGGCCCGGCGGCAGCTGGTAGTCAAGCTCGTAGATATCGCTGCCCAGCGAGCTCTTCTTCATGAGCAGGTCCTGCCCATCGATAATGAGATGCGGCACCACGCTGTCCTCCACGATGTTGCCGCCCTTCGATTCGATACGCGCCGAAATGGTGTAGATCTGCGACGGGTTCTCCGGCAGCGTGGACGGCGTGAGGTTGACGATCTTCAGATCGCAACCGGCCAGCAAAAGAAGGCCGAGCGCAGCGCCGAGCCAGAGGACGAATTTTCTCGCGTGGGCGAAATGGTTTTTGTGCATTGGGTTTTTGGACGATTCCGGATGGAATCCGGAGTGTGTTTGTAATGAGCGATTTTACACTAGCGCAAGAAAAAGCCGCCAGCGGAATTCCGCTCGGACTGTACGTGCATGTACCGTTTTGTGCCTCCACCTGTGACTTTTGCGCATTTTATCAGGTCGAACCGACCGCGGAATTGGTGGGCAAGTTCCTCGATGGCACGGCGGCCGAAGCCGGGCTGGTCGAGTGGGCGCGGCCGGTCACGACGGTTTTCTGGGGTGGTGGCACGCCGGGACTGCTTGCGCCGCGCGATTTGCTAAAACTCGGCGAAATTGTCCGCGCACGGCTGGGCGGTATGCCGGAGGAATGGACGATCGAGCTCGCCCCCGCGTCGGTCACGGAGGCGCGGCTGGCGGTGTTGCGCGAGCTCGGCGTGACGCGTGTGTCGCTCGGCGTGCAGAGTTTCCAGCCGGCACTGCTCGATGCGCTGGGCCGCCGCCATACGCGCGAGCAGGCCCTGCGCGCCTACGAGCGCGTGCGTGCGGCCGGCTTTCCGAGCGTGAATCTCGACCTGATTTTTTCCGTGCCCGGCCAGGACGCAGCGGCGTGGCGGGCCGACCTGCGCGAGGTCGTGGGACTCGCGCCCGACCATGTTTCCACCTACTGCCTGACTTTCGAGGAAGACACGGCGCTGTGGGTGAAGCTCTCGCGCGGGCAGGTGAAGCGCGATGTCAACCTTGAGGCGGAGCTTTACGAGCTCACCTGGGCCGAACTCGCGGCGGCGGGCTATGCCCAATATGAAATTTCCAATTTTGCCCGGCCGGGTCATGCCTGTCGGCACAATCTCAACACCTGGCGCATGCACGAATGGATCGGCCTCGGGCCGAGCGCGGCATCGCAACACGCCGGCTGGCGCGGTGCGAATCCGGCCGATCTGGAAAAATGGAATGCACAGCTGGCCGTGGGCGAACGCATGACCGACCAGCGGGTACGGCTGACGCCGGCGTTGCTGGCCGAGGACGCGCTGATTTTCGGCCTGCGCATGAATGAAGGGGTAAATCTCACCACGCTGAGCCGGCGCTGGCCGGAGGCGCCGTGGACCGAAGCCCGGGCGCTGGCGATGCGCCTCGCGGCCGACGGTCTCGCCGAATGGTCGGACGACACGCTGCGGCTGACGCTGCGCGGGCGCCTGCTGGCCGATGCGGTGGGAGCGGAAATCCTGGAAAATTTTTCGGCGCCGGTTTCCCCGTGAAGAAGATTTTCCTGCTTTTTGCTCTGGTCGCGACGGCGCTGCGGGCGGAGCAGCTCGAACTGGTGTGGCCGACGGCGAATCCGGCCTGGAGCGAAGGCCGGCCGATCCAGGATTTCATCCAGCCGACCGAATCGGGCGAGCCGGAATCAGGCTGCTTTGGCGGGGTGCGCAGCAACGGCTACCAGTTTCACGAAGGCATCGACCTGAAGCCGTTGCGACGCGACGCGCGCGGCGAGCCGCTCGACCACGTGTTTGCCGTGCTGCCCGGCGTGGTGCGCTACGTCAACCTGCGTCCGGGCGAGAGCAGCTACGGGCGCTATATCGTGCTTGAGCACACGGGCGTGTCACCGTCGATCTACACCCTCTACGCGCATCTGGCGAGCGTGGCCCCGGGCATCGCGCCGGGAGCGAGCGTCGAGCGCGGCCAGATCATCGCGCAGATGGGCCATTCGGCCGGCGGCTACCCGATTCCGCTGGCCCGGGCACATTTGCATTTTGAAATGGGCGTGATGGTCACGCGCGAATTCCAGGCGTGGTATGACCGGAAGAAATTCGGCAGCCCGAACGAGCACGGCATCTGGAACGGCATGAACCTGATGGGCTTCGACCCGCTGGATTTTTTTGATAAATTCCGCGGCCGGCGGGTGGCCGGATTTCAGGATTATTTTGCGCAGATGCCGCCGGCGGTGCGCGTGCGCATCGCGACTGGACGCATGCCCGATTTCGTGGCGCGTTACCCGTCGCTGCTGACCAGGCCGCTGCCGCCCACCGGGGCCGTGGCTGGGTGGGAGATCACATGCAACTGGACGGGGCTGCCGTTTGCCTGGACGCCGCTGACAGCGGCCGAAATCGCCGGCCTGCCGCCCGGCCAGCCGGTCGTCACGTGGGCCGATGTCGAATCCCAGCGCAAGCATCCCTGCAAGTCGGTGGTGCATGAACGTAGCTCAGGCTATACGCCCGGCGCCGATCTGGAAACCGTGCTGCAGCAGCTTTTCGGGCCGCGCAATTGAGCCTTTTATCATCTGTCGCGGAACTGCCCCGCTCCGAAGTCAGGGCTGCGCCGGGCCGAGGCAGACCAGGTCGCCCACGCGAATGACTTTGCCTGCTTCGGCCGCCCCGATCGAGGTGTTGACCGCGAAACGGTAATAATGGTTGAAGCGCCGTGCATCAGCCCAGGACGGAAGATGCTGCCGCCGCAATTCCATGAATGTCTTTTGGAAATTTGGAATGGGTGCAGCCGTGTCGGGATCGCGGGTTGGAACTACGCATCGCTGGCAGGGATTGTGACCCTGAAGTTGCACTGCGCCGATCAAGAATGGCCGCAGTTCGTCCGGTCCCCCGAAAAGGGAGTCCTCGGCAAAGGCGGCGGCATCGCCGAGTTCCAGGTTGGTGCGAAAACGCCGCCGCACGCTTTCAAGGTCGAGTCCTGGAAACCAGTCCGCGACCGCGCGCAGGCTTGACTCGCAGACCACCGTCGGGCCGAAGGCGGTCCGGTCGTCGGGGAATCCGCTGCACGGTTCATGGCGAACGGTGACGGCGAAACCAAAGAATTCGCTCAGCCAGCGATTGAGCGGAGTGCGTTCGGCCAGCGAGAAACCACTCCGGGTGGATTGTCCCTCCTCCCATAATGCAACTTCCTTCACCTCCGGATCGTAGGCGCACCGCAGGAGTTGGATTCGCGCGGTGCGCTTGCCGTTCACATAACTGCCGGCCTCGTCGACGACGGCGTAAACGCGATCATGCTCCAGGATGCCGCCGGGAGTGATGCGAGCTGCATCGACCGAAACCCCATCCAGCGATTTTATGGGAAAAACGAAAATCCGTCCCAAATGCAAAGGCATGCAGGGCTCGATTCACTCGCAGGCGCAGAGTGGGTTCAAGTTAAATGAAAAAACACCGTTTCTCCCGGAGCGCGGGATGAGGCATGGCCATTGAAGCGGCGTAGCGCAGCTGGTCTAGGCCGGCTCGATTTTTGCCAAATCGCCCCGGCGAATGGTTCCTCCCTGCAGAACGGAAGCATAAGCGCCGACCTGGGCTTGATTGTATTTGGCCGCAGTTCTCAATACCCCCACATCCTTGGGCAGATCTCCTTGGGATAGAGTGGTCATCACACAGCGAGAGCAGGGCCCCGTCACCTTGAGCCGCACCTCGCTGCCGATGGCGATCACGTGGTTGGTCCAGGCACCCTCGGCGAACCCCGTCAGATCCGGCAACGTGTCGATCACCAGGTTCGGACGGAAGCGTCGGACTTCGATCTGGCCGCCGGGATGAAGCCGCCGAAGCTCCGCCAGCGTGGCCGTGGTGAGAAGATGCACGCTGGCACAGTCAAAAAACGTTTCCGATGGGATCGCTTCATCGGTGACCTCATCGCGTCGGGCGAGGCCCTCCACGTCCGGCCAGTATTCCTCGAGCGTGCTGCGGGAGGGAGCAGCGCCGAGGAGATGGACGGGCCGTCCGACGGAGGCCGAAAGCAATTCGTCGATCGCTTCATTGTCCGTGAGAACCATTTCACCGCTTGGCAGCGTGATGCGAATCCGCGGGTTGTGCCCGTTGTCGGGCGGATCGACGTAAGTGGCGTGAAAATCGAAGAAATTCGGCCATTTCGCGGGATTTTTCGCGCTCGCCACTTTTCCCGTGGCCTGGTCAGCCAGCGCGAAAAGCCGGTCGCCGTGGAGCCCCTTCGGCCCCACGCGCGACGCATTCAGTTCTTCCCCGATCATCGATTTCACCGGATAGCGGTGGATTGAGACCAGGGTGCCGACGTTTTGCGGGCTCATGGCCATCCTTTTAGGCCTGCGAGAAACATCTTTCCGACTCGGTGCTGATCGTTTGGTGCCTTTCCGGTTTGGCTATGTACATGAACACCAAGCGGAGTCCACCCACCAGGAGATACCCGAGAAAGACGTACGGGAAATAGTTCAGAGGCGGAGCCGGCACGGGGTAGACGCTCCCGATCGCCGGGATGCACATTAGCAGGACACCGGCCACGCAGAAAATGACATCCTTGATCTTCATTTCCTTGCGCTTCTTGAGGAAAACGGGCGCGGCGATGGTCACGAGAAAGTAGGCGCCGAGAAACCCAAACGCGCCCATGGTTCCCGCATCATTAAAGATATCGAGCACTTCCAAGCCGAAGTGTTTCATTTTGCACACCGTCGCGACTCCGAACACCAGGACGCTCATGACCGCGAGGGCGACGTGCGGGGTTTCATGCACTTTGTGGACGGAACTGGTCGACTTGGGAAAAAAGTCATGCCGACCCATTGCGAACATCACCCGGGCGCCCGAATTGATGCAGGCAAGCGCCAGCGCGAAGAAGCTTAACATGGCTCCCGCCGATACGACCGGTGCGAAGGCGCTGACGCCATACCGTTCGGCGAGCGTGTTGAGGGGGGCGCCGAGCTGGTCGAGCGTCTGGCTGTAGCCATGCGTGCCCAGCACCTCGACATAGGTAATAAAGACGAAGAACAAACCGGTGGCGATCAGACTCCAGATGATGGAACGTGGAATCGTTTTCAGCGGATCCTTGGCTTCATCGCCAAAGGCGGTCGAACTCTCGAACCCGACCAGGCTGAAGATGGCGACCACTATTCCGAGACCGAGGCTGGAATGGGTGACGCTCTTAAAGTCGAACTGTGCCGGATCGGGGGCGAATTGCGTTTTGCCGAGAACGATGAAGGCGAGGATCAAGATGAACAGGACCGAGATTCCCTCGAGCACGAGCGAAACGATCGTTGAGATCTTGATATCCTGGTAAGCGACGTAAAAACATCCGCCCACGCAGACTGCAAACAGCAACACCGGCGGGGCGTGAATGTGAACCATCTGTAGAAGCGTGTCGGCAAAAATGGTGAAGCCAGTGGTTCCCGCGATCCCGATGAAGAGGTAGGCCCAGACCAGGCACCACCCGCACATCGAACCGGCGCCTGCGCCCAAGCCGGAACAGGTGTAGCTGTACATCGATCCGGTGCCGGCGCCGCGCCGGGCGAACTGGTTCAGGTTGTAGGCGACAAACAAGAGCATGACGGTCGCCACGGCGTAGGAGAGCCAGCTCATGTTTCCGGAATTGGAAAACATGAGCGGCACGATCAACGCGGCGGTCATGGTCGGGGATATCATTGCGATATTCTGTGCCCAGAGCTCCACGAAGTTGAGGACTTTCGGTTTAAGACTGGGGTTCATAGACCCCGAGGGTGAATCTGATGCCTGGTTCATGATGACCTTTGCTTTGATTGTGACATTGCAGATGCGAAACGAAAGCTAACCAGGGATTTTTTGGAGACGGAGAGAGGGGAATATTTGCTGAAATTTCGCGAAAGCAGGATCTCAGGGCCCGGGCAGACCCGGGTGCCGCGCCGGTCGCACCGGGGCGCCCGCGCGCACCGGTGGCGGGGCGGCGGCGACGAGCAGCACCTTTACCTCCCGGCCCCCACGCGCGATCAGCCGGTGTGGCAGACGTGAGTCAAAATGGGCCGAATCGCCCGGCTCCAAATCGTAGGTGTCGCCCGCGATGGAAACCGTCAGCCGGCCCGCGACAACATGGAGCCATTCCTCGCCTTCGTGCTGGAAGTGTTCATTGCCCGGCCGGTTCGCCGGCACCGTCACCAGCACAGGCTGCAGGCAGAAAAAACGGTCGGGATTGGACAACGCGGCATAACGGAGCCCGTTTGCCCGGCGTTCGACGGCAGCGTCGGCACGAACGACGACACAGGGCTCGGACGCCAGCGGACTTTCGAAAAGAAAATCGAGAGAGACACCGAAGATGCGCGCGAGTGTGAGCGCGGCTGCGATCGAGACCTGGCGGTCGCCCGATTCGAGGCGGGAGAGGAAGGGCTTGGAAAGCCCGCTGCGGCGGGCGAGTTGCTCGAGCGTCCAGCCGCGGTCGGTGCGGAGTTCTTTCAGCCGGACGCTGAAGGACGTCAGTCGGATTTGGACAGGGTCAGGGAGGCTGTTCGTCATATTTGGCAACTTTGTTGCCAATCAGGCAACAGCACAGCGCATACCATTCCTCTCCATGTCCGGCTCGTACATTCAGTATCAGCCCTTCTTAACTCACTCCCGCACAGCAGTAGGCTCTGGCATCAAACGGCGGCGATGACTGATCCCGCGTCAACTCAGCCCCGGCTCCACTCCAGCATGCGCTGGATGGGCACGAGGGCCTGGCTGCGCACCGGTTCGGGTACGTCGATTTCCGGCGCGAGATTTTTCAGCGCGTCGCGCACTTTCTCAATGGTGTTCATTTTCATGAACCGGCAGTCGTTGCAGGCGCAGGTGTCGGTCGGCCCGGCGATGAAGGTTTTGTCCGGCACCTCGCGGCGCAGGCGGTGGAGCATGCCGCTTTCGGTCACGACGATGATTTCCCGGGCGGGATGTTCGCGCGAAAATTTCACCATGAGCTCCGTGCTGCACACCTCGTCGGCGATGTCGCGCACGGCTTGCACGCACTCGGGGTGGGCGACGACGGGTGCGCCGGGAAACCGGGCGCGGATCTTCTCGATCGCGTGCACGGTGAACTGCACGTGGGCGTAGCAATTGCCCGGCCAGAGGCGCATCTTGCGGCCGGTTTTTTGCGCGACCCACTGGCCGAGGTTCTGGTCGGGAACGAACAGGATCTCGCGATCGGCGGGCACGCGGTTGACGATTTTCACGGCATTGCCGCTCGTGCAGATGACGTCGCTGAGCGCCTTCACCCCGGCGGAGCAGTTGATGTAGGCGACGACGTAAACCTCGGGGTGCGCCGCCTTGTAAGCTGCGAGGCGCTCGGCCGGGCAGGAGTCGGAAAGCGAACAGCCGGCGTTGAGGTCGGGCAGAAGCACGGTGCGCGCGGGGTTCACGATCTTCGCGGTCTCGGCCATAAAGTGCACGCCGCAGAAAAGGATCACCTCGGCTTTGGCCGCCTGCGCCTGGTAGGAGAGGCCGAGCGAGTCGCCCACGTAGTCGGCCACGCGCTGGATGGACTCGACCTGGTAGTTGTGCGCGAGGATGACGGCGTTGCGCGCGCGCTTGAATGCGAGGATTTCCTCCTGGATCGGCGTGAGCGGCTCGGGCGCGCCGGTGCGCGGTGGCAGGACGAGCGGTTCGTAGTCGAGGACGACAGGCATGGGGAAAGTTAGCGCGAAGATGCCGGGACGCAAAGGCGCGGGGATAATTTTGAGGCGGCCCCCGTGCCTTCTGGTCGAAACTCAGTCCTGCGGCTTGAGCTTGGCGAGCAGCTTCTTGAAAGCCGGCGATTTTTTCAGGCCTTCCAGATCGGGATCCTGCTGCATCCAGTCGGCGTCATTATATCCGAGCGAAATAGCGTGCTCAAGCGAGCGGAGGGCGTCGGCGTTGCGTTTCACGAGCGCGAGGCTGCAGGCGAGGTTGTAGTGCGCCGTGGCGTTGTCGGGCTCCAGGCGCACGAGCTTGCGGTCCATGCGCAGGCCGTCGTTGACGCGGCCGGTTTTCGTGTAGAGCCCGCCGAGGATTTCGATCACGTCGGTGTAGCGCGGGTCGCGGCGATGGACCGATTCGAAAAATTTTATGTCGAACTCCGGGTCGGATTTTTTTTGCGAGGACATGGTCGGAGGAAAGACTAATTGCGGTTCTTGCACGCACCGGTCAGGCGGAGGGTGTTGCAATGCGCGCTCACCTGCAGGCGCTGCGACACGGGCGTGAGGTTGAGCTTGGACGACACGGTGCTGCCGTACCACTCCATGAAAGGGGCGCTGATCTCGAAGATCTTCTCGCAGTCGAGGCAGATGACCTGGGCCTGCTGCGTGGAGTTTTCGCGGTTGGGCACGTAGTATTTTTCGCCCGCGCCGATGTCCACCTCGCGCAGCAGGGAGCTTTCGGTCATGATGGGCAGCGTGCGGTAAACCGTCGCGCGCGAGACCGAGTCGTCGATGGCGCGGGCGTGGTCGAGCAGCTCCTCGGCGGTGAAATGCTCCTTCTGCGCGAAGGCCGCGTCGAAGATGGCCAGCCGCTGGTTGGTGACGCGCAGACCCTTGTTGGCGAGGTAGGTTTTAAACTTTTCGCAGGCCGCGTTGATGCTCACGCCGCAAATGTCGGCAGCGCCCCGGGGCCTGTCAATCCGTTCGTGTCGCGCTTGCCTGTGGGCGCCCACCGCGCCATGACCGCCTCATGATCGTCGGCGTGCACCCGCTCGCGGGCTTCGACAAACTGCTGCACTACCGCGTGCCCGAGGCGCTGCGCGGGAGTGTCGGCGTGGGTTCGCTGGTGCGCGTGCCGCTGCTCAACCGCCACCATCTGGGGATCGTCGCCGAAATTGGTGAGCCGCGGGATTTTCCGCTGGATAAGCTGAAGACGCTCTTGCAGGCGGTGTACCCGTTTCCCGCGCTGCCGCCCGACCTGCTCGAACTCGCCCGCTGGCTGGCAAACTACTATGCCGCGCCGCTCGACCTGGTCATTGAAACGATGCTGCCCGCCGCGGTGCGCCGCGGCGCGAGCCTCAAGCAGGAAAAATTCCTCGCATTTGCCCAGCGGCTCTCCGCGGAGGAGTTGACGAAGCTTGAAAAACGCGCACCGCAGCAGGCGCGGCTCTATCAATTCCTGGAGCAGCAGTTCCGTCCGCAAAAGAAATCGCTCGTGCTCAGCCGTCTCGGCCTGACCGCCGCCGTTGCCGCCGCCCTCGTGAAGCGCGGTGCGGCGCGGGAGGAGACGCGCCGGGTCGAACGTGTGGCCTATGCCGACGAGTGGGCGCACGGCGAACTCGTGGCGGCGCAGCCGCTGGCGCTCAACGCCGAGCAAGGCATGGTGGTGGAGGCCGTGGCGGCGGGCCTGGACGAAGGAAAGTTCTGCACGCACCTGCTGCACGGTGTCACCGGCTCGGGCAAGACCGAGGTGTACCTGCGGGCGATCGAGCGCGTGCTCGCGGGCGGCGGCGGGGTGGTTTTCCTCGTGCCCGAGGTCGCGCTCACCCCGCAGACCGTCGCGCGCCTGCGCAGCCGGCTGGGGGCCATCGCGCCCGGCCACGCGACCGTCGTCTGGCACAGCCATTTGAGCGAAGGCGAACGGCTCGACGGCTGGCTGGCGCTGGCGACGGGCGAGGCGAGGGTGGTCGTGGGCGCCCGCTCGGCTGTTTTCGCGCCCGTGCAAAATCTCCGGCTCATCGTCGTCGATGAGGAACATGAGCCGGCCTACAAGCAGGACGAGACCCCGCGCTACCATGGGCGCGATGTCGCCGTGATGCGGGCGAAACTCGCGGGTGCGATGTGCCTGCTGGGCTCGGCCACGCCTTCCCTCGAAAGCTACGCCAATGCCCAGGCCGGCAAATACCACCTGCACACGCTGCCGCACCGGGTGGACGAAAAAAAGATGCCGATCATCGACGTCGTGGACATGCGCATCGAGGTCATGCGCTCGCGCGGGCTGACGACGCTTTCGCGCCGGCTGGTCGAGGAGATGCAGGCGCGCTTCGAGCGGCGCGAGCAGACGATCCTGTTCATCAACCGCCGCGGCTATTCGTCCTCGATGCTCTGCGTGAAATGCGGCCACGTCGAGGAGTGCACGCATTGCAGCATCGCGCTGACGTACCACCGCACCGACGAGACGCTGCGCTGCCATCTTTGCGGCGACCAGCGGCCCGCGCCGGCGCGCTGTCCCAGCTGCGGCGCGCCGGAGATCCGCTGGCGCGGCCTTGGCACCCAGCGCGTCGAGGAGGCGGTCCGCCGCGTGCTGCCGCGCGCGCATATCGAGCGCATGGACGCCGACACGATGGGCAAAAAAAACCGCTTCCGGCAGATCCTGGGCGATTTTCGCCTCGGCAAGATCGACGTGCTGGTCGGCACGCAGATGATCGGCAAGGGACTGGATTTTCCTAACGTCACGCTGGTCGGCCTTGTCGACGCCGACCTCTCGATGCACGTGCCTGACTTCCGTGCCAACGAGCGCACATTCCAGCTCCTCGTGCAGGTCGCCGGCCGCGCCGGCCGCGGCGACCGTGCGGGCGAGGTCGTGGTGCAGACCTTCACGCCCCAGTCGGAGCCGGTCCAGTTTTCCCGCCAGGCCGACTATGCGGGCTTCGCGGCGGCCGAGCTGAAGTTGCGGCGTGAATACGGATATCCGCCGTTCCGGCACCTGATCCACCATCTCTTCCGCGGGCCCAATCCGGAGAAGCTGAAGTTTTTTGCGGAGCAGTGGGCGCGGCTGGTGGAGAAAACCTTCGCCGGCCGCGTCGAGCTGCGCGGCCCCGCGCCCGCGCCCATCGAGAAAATCAAGGACGAGTACCGGTTTCAGCTCTGGTATTTCACCCACTCGGTGACGAAGCTCGTGCCCGAACTGGCGAAGCTCCGCGCCGGTTTTTCCTGGCCGGACGACCTGGTGCAGGTGCTCGACGTGGATCCGGCGAATCTGGTCTAGACTAGAATTTGCAATTACCCGCTCGATTAATGCTAGTCCACTGGGTTGAGATTTTCGTCTAACTAGCATAACTGACCAGCTCCGGTTGCCGCTAGCACTTCGAACTTCACCCTGCTCCCGTGATGTTTTGTGATTTCGGCTTTCTCGCGCGGCCGGGCGATTGCCCGCAATACTTCCACAAATCCATGAAAAATATCCTCGAAAGACTGTCGTCATCCGAATGCCACGTGAAGCGAGCCATGCTTGGCGGGCTCATTGCCGTCTCTCTGGCCGGCCCGGCCCGGGCGGAGGTGCTGCTGGAGACGGGCGACGGGCAGGTGCGCCTCGAGGACGGCCATTTGCAGCTGCTGCACGGTGGCACGCTGGCGGCGGACGTGCAGTCGATCGACTTCAATTTCAAGGCGCCCAAATCACTGGCGGTCGGGACACGAGCGGCGGACCACGTCACGCTGCACGCTGTTTATCCCTCGGCGGCCAAATACCGCGATGAAATCGGCGACCTGCCGGTTGACATCGAAATCGAGGCGGTCGCGGGCGGCTTCCGGTTTCACGCCAAGCCCGACTGGGCTTGGAATACCACGATCCACCTGCGCGATCTCGAGGACCATTTTTTCGGAGTCTTGGAACGGCTCTACCCGGATAATCTCCGCAGTCCGGACCTGCGCGGTGCGGTGGTGGACGTCGAGGCGCTCGGCGAGCAATCGGAATACAACGAGAACTATGCCTCCGCCTGGTCGCCCTTCTATATGACCACGCGGGGCTACGCGTCGTTTTTCGACACTTTCGCCCGGGGGCGCTACACGCTCGGCATCAATGGCAAAACGGAGCTTTCCCACCGCACGGGAGCGCTCGACTGGTACGTGCTGTTCGGCCGGGACGGAGATGAGATCCTGAGCGCCTATTACAAGATCATTGGGGCGCCGAAGGCTCCGCCGCTCTGGGCCCTGGGGCCGATTGGCTGGCGCGACGAGAACAAGGACGCGGCCGAAATTCTCGAAGACGTCAAACACATGACGGACCTGCGCATTCCCTTCACCTCCTGGTGGGTCGACCGGCCCTACAGCGATGGCACCAACGACTGGGGAAAAATGAATTTCAGCGCGAAGTTCGCCAACCCGAAGGACTGGATTGGAAAGCTGGATCACGATTACGACCTGAAGTTCATGACCTGGATCGGGCCGATGACCTTCGGCGACCCGGATTTCCCGGGTCTGCTGCCCGGCGACCGCGGCTACCTCGACTTGAGCAATCCTGATGCCGTGAAAGAGTTCGAGCGCCGGCTTGGCGTGCAGTACGCGGCGGGCGTGCGCGGCCACAAGATGGATCGCGCCGAGGAATACCTGCCCGAGATGGCGCCATGGAAGGACGGCACCGACGCCAACGAATCCCGCAACAAATACCTCTATCTTTACGCCAAGGTCATCGACGAATTCCTCACGCGCGCGTGGGGCGACGATAACTGCAATTTTGCGCGCGGCGCCGTCCAGCGGACCCAGTCGCACCTGACGGCGTTATGGGGTGGCGACGTCCGGTCGAACTGGGATGGGCTCGGCAGCAATCTCGCCAATGCCATCCGCTGCGGCTTCATGGGCTTTCCGATCTGGGGCTCGGATACGGGCGGCTATCTTGGCAAGCAGATCGACGAGGAGCTTTATGCGCGCTGGTTGCAGTTCAGTTCATGGAGCGGCTTGTTTGAAATCAAAATTGACAACGATCCCGGGCGCCTGCCGGACCGTCCACCTTGGGTTTGCAGTGAAAAGCTGCAGGCAGCCTTTCGCACCGCGTGCGAAGAGCGCATGCAGTTGCTGCCGTACCTTTATTCGCTCTCGCACACCAGCGCCCGCCATGGCGTCCTGATGAAGCCGCTGGCCTACGTCTGGCCGGATGATCCGGCCACGTATGCCGTGGCGGATGAATACCTGTTGGGCTCCGCTTTTCTCGTGGCACCGATCACGGAGCCGGGCGGGAAGCGCCCGGTTTATCTTCCCGCCGGCACGTGGTATGATTTCTATAATCCGGCGCAAACTTACAAGGGCCGTCAGACTATTGAGGTCACGGCGCCCTATGAGCATATCCCGGTCTTTGTCCGCGACAATTCGATCTACGTCACCGGCATGGCGCCCCTGATTGGCAATGAACGGGCGTGGCTGAAGGCCACTCCGCCATCCCTGGTCGTGCACGTGGCCGCCGGCCGCGCGGGTGAGAGCACGGATTTTGAATTCGTCGATTCGCAGGACAAAAACCAAAGCAAGGCCATCGGGCTGGCGAACACCGCCGATGAGATTGCCGTCACCGCTCCTGCGCTGGCGGTCGATGCCGTGGTGGATGCACATTGCAGCAGGGCGGTAGTGGCCGCGACCCTCAATGGGCAAAAGACACCGGTGACATATGATCCAGCCACGCACACGGCCCGCGTGACGGTTGCCGCCGGTACACCGATCGTGCTGAAGCTGACCCTGCTTTCTTTGGACTGAGCAAAGCATGGTTGTTGGTGGCCGGCAAAATGCGGCGGTGGCACAAGCGCCTGTCCGGGCTTGTGCCATCCGGATTTGCCCGGCGTGGTGAGCGCAGGCAGGCGGGTTTTTCCTATTCTATTGCAAGAACGGCAGGCTTGAATTTTCAGTCTTAAGCCTTGAAAAACCCAGCGAAAGCACCGGCTGCCATCCAAGTCAGCACTCCTGTGCCGGTTTTAGCAGCTTTTCGATTACAGGCATTTTTGCTAGGGTGCGGCCTCGTCTTGGCGGTATTGGCGGCGTACGGGAATAGTTTTTCATGCACGTTCGTTCTCGACGACACGACCTCGATTTTGGGCAATCGCACGATCCAGCATCTCTGGACGGGATTGTCTCCTCCGGTTCACGCGGGGGTGGGAGGCCGTCCGCTGCTGAATTTTTCGTACGCCCTGAATTATGCAATGGATGGCACTGCGGTCCAGGGTTACCATTTATTTAATATAATCATTCACGCTCTTGCCGGCCTGACCTTATTTGGCTTGGTGAGGCGGACGCTTTTGCGGCCAGTGTTGCCCGCCCGTCTTAGGGAAGCGGCAATGCCTTTGGCATTTGTGGTGGCATCCTTGTGGATGCTTCACCCGCTGCAAACCGAATCGGTGACCTACATATCGCAGCGGGCGGAATCGCTCATGGCCTTATGGTATTTGCTGACGCTTTACTGTTTTGCCCGCGGGGCGGAATCTTCGGCATCCCGGTCTTGGTTCGTACTGGCTTTAACCGCCTGTCTGCTCGGCATGGCTACGAAAGAGGTGATGGCTTCGGCTCCATTGATGGTGATGCTCTATGATCGGACGTTTTTCGCCGGGAGCTTCTCGCAGGCATGGCGGCGGCGCTGGCGGTTTTATCTCGGTCTGGCGAGTTCTTGGATCCTGCTGGGCTGTCTTATGACTGGCTTGCATGACCGCGGGGTCGGCTTTGACCGCGGGGTCAGCTGGTGGGCTTACGCGATGACGGAATGTTGGGTCATAGTGCAATATTTGGAGCTGACGGTCTGGCCGCACCCCTTGGTTTTCGACTATGGCCCGGAGGTGATGAAACATGCCGGAGAGGCAATCCCTTACGTCCTTGTGCTGGCTGGATTGGCGACGGCCACGTTGGTGGGATTGTGGCGTTGGCCAGTTCCCGGCTTTGTGGGCGGCTGGGTTTTCGTGATTCTCGCCCCGACCTCAAGCGTGGTGCCGGTGAATGGCCAGCCCATGGCGGAAAATCGCATGTATTTGCCGCTTGCGGCCGTGATCGCGCTGATTGTGCTGGGGTTGTATTCTCTTGCCGGCCGACGGATACTGCCGCTGCTGCTTGGGTCCGCGATCGGCCTAGGATTTCTCACTGGCCGCCGGAATATGGACTATCAAAGCCGGATGTCGATTTGGAGCGATACCGTCGCAAAATGTCCGGGAAACGCACGTGGGCACGACAGCTTGGGTAATGCCCTGGACGACAATGGCCGGACGGAGGAAGCTCTTCAGGAATACAAAAAAGCGGTTGATCTCGCGCCTAACGATCCACGGGAGCATTACAACTTGGGCCGCGCTCTTGAGAAATTGGGCCAAATGACGGAGGCCTTGGCGCAATACCAGGAAGCATTAAGGCGGAATCCCAATTATGCCGAGGCACACAACAACCTGGGCGTCGTGCTCGCCCATCTGGGTCAAACGGATGAGGCCATCGGACACTGCAGGACTGCGATAAAACTCGAACCGGATGATCCCAGCACGCATTACAATTTGGGCATGGTGTTTCTTCGGGCAGACCGTCTGCCCGAGGCGGTCGCGCAGTTTGAAGAAGCGTTGCGCTTGAATCCCGATTATTCCCAAGCGCATGACAGCCTTGGAATTGCCCTTGCAAAAACAGGACAGGTTGCCGCAGCGATAAGCCAGTACGACGAAGCTTTGCGGCTCAACGCCGATGATGTCGAAGCGCATTATAACTTGGGCGTGGTGCTGCTGCAGGCCGGCCGTATTGCGGAAGCCATCGGCCAGTACCAGGCGGCGCTGCGCATCAAGCCCAGCTATGCCGATGCGCACCTGAACTTGGGCGATGCGTACGTGCAGGTCGATCGTCTGTCGGATGCTCTGTCCGAATATGAGGACGCTCTCCGGTTCGAGCCCAATGATCCGGTCTCACATACGCACGTCGGGATCGTTTTGTTTCAAATGGGGCGGGCGATGGAAGCGGCGGAGCATTTTCAGCGCGCGCAAATCCTGAAGTCCGATTATGCCCCGGCTTACTATTGGCAGGGAAACGTCCTGACTCAGGCTGGCCAGCTCGGCGAGGCCGTGCAACAATTGGAAAAAGCCGTCCAGCTTGAGCCTGACTTCGCCGAGGCGCACAACAACCTTGGCATGACGTTGCTCCAGTTGGGGCAAATACCGGAGGCAATCGCACACCTAAAAGAGGCTGTCCGGCTTCAACCGAATTATACAAGGGCGATCAATAATCTGGCTCAAGCGCGCGCTGCGCAAGAAGCGCAGGACAGCGGTGATCAGAAATGATCCCAAGCCGGAGGGAGACGCCTTAAACATTGTTCTTTCGCCAGCGCCGGATCAAATCTAGGAAACAAGAAATTGAAGATTTACTTCATGGGCATCTGCGGCACGGCGATGGGCAACGCCGCGCTGCTCGCACGCGCCGCGGGCCACGAGGTGCTGGGCGCGGACGCCGGCGTCTATCCGCCCATGAGCACGGTGCTGGCGGGGGCGGGCATCGCCGTGCACGAGGGTTACGCCCCGGCGCGCCTCGAAAAGCTTGCGCCCGATCTCGTCGTCATCGGCAACGCGATGTCGCGTGGCAATGCGGAGATCGAATGGCTGCTCGACACCCGCGCACTGCCGTTCACATCGCTGCCCGCGATGCTGTACGAATTTGTCCTGAAGAAACGGCGCAACCTTGTCATCTGCGGCACGCACGGCAAGACGACCACCACGTCGCTGGCCGCGTTTTTGCTCCGCGCCAATGGCCGCGACCCCGGCTACCTTATTGGCGGCGTGCCCCAGGATCCGCCCACCGGCAGCCATTCGGGCCTGGCGGCCGACCCCTTCGTCATCGAGGGCGACGAATACGACAGCGCATTTTTCGACAAGCGCAGCAAGTTCATCCATTATGCGCCGCACATCGCCGTGATCAACAACCTCGAGTTCGACCACGCCGACATTTTTCGCGATCTCGCCGACGTGCAGCGCACCTTCAGCCATCTCACCCGCATTGTGCCGCGCAGCGGCTTCGTGGTGATGAACGGCGACGACGATAATCTGCGGGCGCTTGGCCCGCTGCCATGGACGCGCGTTGTGCGCGTGGGCACGGGAGCGGACAATGACCTGCGCATCGCCGATTTTTCCGAATCGCCCGATGGCGCCCGCTTCCAGCTCATCTGGCGAGGCACGCCATGGGCGGAGGTCAAATGGTCGCAGCCCGGGCTGTTCAACGCCCGCAACGCCGCCGTGGCCGCCTGCGCCGCCGGCCTCGCGCTCGATGAGAAAAATCCCACAGTGCTGCGGCTCGACGCCCTGGCTGATTTTCGCGGCGTAAAGCGCCGCCAGGAGATTCTGGCCAGCACGCCGCGGCTGAACGTCATCGAGGATTTTGGCCACCACCCGACGGCGCTGGCGGAGACGCTGCATGCGTTTCGCGCGCGTTTTCCCGGGGCGGTGCTGACGGCGGTCTTTGAGCCGCGCAGCAACACGGCGCGCACCCAGGCGTTGCAGGCGGGCTTCATGCGCGCACTGGCCATGGCTGACGAGGTTTATCTGGGCGCGGTCAACCGCGCGGAAAAACTCGCCGCGGGCGAACGCTTCGACACGGAGGCGGTCGCCCAGCAGCTCGAAGCACAGGGCGTGCATGCCCATGCATTCGCGGACAACCAGGCGCTGCTGGCCAAACTTCAGGCCGATGCGCTGGCGCCGGCCGGCCGGCCGCAGGTCATCGCATTTTTTACCAATGGTTCCTTCGACGGCATCATTCCGAAATTCGCCGCGGCCGCAAAATCGGCGCGCTAAGCCGGGAATCCGATTTCGGCCAGCCGGCGGCTGAAATCTTCTTCGCCGAGCACCGGTTCGCTGGCTTGCGTCGCGAAATCGAGCGGCAGATCAACCCAGGATTTACAGCCAGCCATTGCCGGCGTCACTTCGAGCGGAACGGCCTTGTTCAACCGGTGTACGCGCACGGCAAAAGCATGCAGCCCCGGCGGCCGGGCCCAGTCGAACCGTTCACGCACCGTTGCTTCCGACCAGAGATGGAACGGGTCAAGCGCGGCGACGACCGCCCAATCGGAAAGAAACGCCTGCCGGGCGACCTCGGCGAAATAGTGCAGCTCAACCTGTCCTGTGTCCGGCGGCAGATGGTCGAAAAATTTTTCGGCTGCCGGTTTGGTTCGGGCGAGTTGCTCGTGAAAGCGTGTGGGGAACAGCCAGAATTTTTCCGCCTTCATCTGGAATCCGCCCTGGCCTTCGGCGATGCCACCCTTGCGAATGATCAAAATCTGTTCCCCCGCGCCGAGCGCCTCGACGATCACATGCCACTCTTTGAAAGCAGGGGATGTGCTCATGATTCAGTTCAGAAGCCGGGATACTTGACTAGGCGTGCGGGTCTTTATTCCCCTGGCCGTCGATTAATTTCATTGCGCTTGCTTGGCGACTTTGAACTCCGCCGGTTTTTTGCCCTTGGGCAGCGCGAGCAGATCATAGTCGTGATAGCCGGTGATCTTCACCTCGGCAAATTCGCTGACGGGCAGTTCACGCGGCACGTAAACGCGGCCGTCGATGTCGGGTGCATCGGCTTCGCCCCGGGCGATGCCGGGCTCCTCGACCAGGACTTTCAGCGTGCGACCGGCGTAGCTTGCGCTCACCTGCGCGGCGATGTCCTTCTGCAGGGCCATGACGCGGTGCCAGCGCCGTTCCTTTTCCTTAGCGGGAACCTGCTCCGCCATCTTCGCGGCGCGCGTGCCTTCCTCCTGCGAGTAGCGGAAGACGCCGAGACGTTCAAATTTCACCTCGCGGATGAAATCGCACAGCTCGTCCACGTCGGCCTCGGTCTCGCCGGGAAACCCGACGATGAAAGTGGTGCGCAGCGCGATGCCGGGGATGCCCGCGCGGATGCGCTTGACCAGGTCACGGATATAATCGCCGCTGGTTTCGCGCTGCATCAGGCCGAGCATCCGGTCGCTGATATGCTGCAACGGCATGTCAACATAACGTGCGACCTTCGGGCAGGCGGCGATGGTGGCGATGAGCTCGTCGCTCCAGTGCGCCGGGTGCGTGTAGAGCAGGCGGATCCAGAAGTCGCCCTCGATCGCGCTGAGCTCGTGCAGCAGCGTCGTGAGCGCGTCGCCGCGCGAGGAATCGACGGGCGTGCGCGGATTGGGCCGTTCCTCCCAGCGGTCCATGCCGAAGAAGGTCGTGTCCTGTGAAATCAGGTTGAGCTCTTTCACGCCCTCTGCCACGAGCCGGCGCGCCTCGGCCACGACACTCTCGACAGTGCGGCTGCGGTGGCGTCCGCGGATTTGCGGGATGATGCAGAAGGTGCACGGGTGGTTGCAGCCCTCGGCGATTTTCATGTAGGCGAAGTGCCGCGGGGTGAGCCGGAAGCGCGGCGTATCGTAATCGGGGATGTAGGTCGAGCGGGGCGTGACAAACGAGGCCGGTGCCTCGGCCGAGCCGCGCTCCTTCGCGTAGATTTCCTCGATGATCGGCGCGACTTTCGTGATCTGGTCGAGCCCGATGAAGGCGTCCACCTCGGGCATTTCGCCGGGCAGGTTTTTCGCGAAGCGCTGCGACATGCAGCCGGCAACGATGAGTTTCTGCCCGCGGCGGCGCTTGCGCAGGCCGCGCTGCTGGTGCACCTCGAGGATGTGGCCGATCGACTCCTCCTTCGATGAGTCAATGAACGAGCAGGTGTTGACGATGACCACGTCGGCCTGCTCGGCCTCGGGCACGACCTGCATGCCGGCCTGGTGGAGGTGGCCGACCATGATTTCGCTGTCCACGAGGTTCTTGGCGCAGCCGAGCGAGATGAGGCTGACTTTGATCATGAAAAAATTCTGGTGGGACGCGATGCGTTCAGCGACGAAAAAACCGCGGCGCGGGCCGCGGTGTTGAAAGCGGAAGCGGCGGACGCAGCCTTACTTCTTCTTCGTGGCGGGAGTGCGGGCCTTGCGGCGTTTGAGATAAGCGGCGCGGCGTTTACGTTTGATGACTTTGTTGGATTGTTGGCCCATGGTGAAAAGAGGAGAGGTCAAGGATTCAGGCCTGCCGCCGGGAGTCAAGTGCGGGGCTCAGGGCCGAAGGGCTCACCGCCGAGCAAATGCGGGCCTTCGCGGCGCCAGCGGTAGAGCAGCGGACCGGGGGTGCGATCGAGCTGCTTGAAGAGCGCGGGGTCGTCGCGTTTTTGCAAAGCGAGGTCTTCCACGCCGTCGGCGTCGCAGTTGAGGAACCGGGCGTAGGGCTTGAAGTGCTTGGGCCGGCCGATGATGCGCGCAAGGCCGGCGGGGGGCGGGGGGGCGCCGGGCTGGCGGTCGAGCACGAGAAAACTGTAGGGCAGGCTGCGCAGATCGATGCTGGCACGCTGGCCGAATTTCACCCAGTCGCTGTTGGTGAAGGCTTCCGGCGCCGGGGCGGCAAAATGATGGCACCAATCGCGTTCACGGCCGGGGACTAGCAGGCCGCAGGCGGCTTGATGGGTGCAAGGTGCGATGATGCGAAACTCGCCGCGAAGTTCATCATGAATTTGCTGAAGAGCCCGGCTGTCCGCGTGGGTGCCGGGCTCGACCCAGAGCACGGCCTGGGCACGGCGGACAAGCGCGAGCAGGCCGGTGCGGGCCGCAGGCTCAAGTTCGTTGAGCACATGGCTGATGACGATCAGGCCGATGGACGGGCCGTCATCGCGCCAGCGATCCACGGTGAGGTGGGGAAACGCCTGGCGGGCGGCTTCGGTGGCGAAATCGAGGGCAAACGGCGAATGATCGTGCAGACGCAGAGCGGAGAATTTTTCCTGGCCGAAAAATTTCACGACCCGCCGACCGGCCACCCCGCTGCCGCAGCCCCAGTCAAGCACGGCGCCGCCGGTCGGAGGGATCCAGCCACGCAGGCGCAGCTCGCCGAGGACGGCATCCCATTTCCAGCCGATGCGCTCCCCATAGGTGGTATCGTAGGCCGCGAGATCGGCGGGCGATTGCCAGTAAGGCGCACGCGACGTGGTGCCATTAAGAAAGCCCGCGCGCAGTCGTTCGAGCGCCGCCCAGTCCGCTTTTTTCAAGTTCATGCGGGGGTTAACGCACAGGGTTGTCCGAGCGAAGCGAAACCGGCGGGAGGTAGAGATCGGACACGGCGCGGCGCCAGTACTGGCCGGTGTGGGCACGGACGGCGGGTTCGGTGAACTCATAGTTATAAAGCACGGCACGCACATAGCGCGGCGGATGTTGCGGAAAAGGATTGGCGCGAAACAGCGCCAGGACGTCAGGCGTGCCGCGCAGAAGGTGAACACAGAGATTGAGCACCCACGGGTTCTGGCTGGGTCCGCCGAGGGCGGCAAACCACATCTGCCAGTCGAGTCGTGGCTGGTGGGGTGCGACCCAGCCGGGCGCGCGTGTGAGGCTGCCGGGCTTGTGGAGAAATTCGTAAGCAAGCCAGTCGCGGCCGTCGTCGCTGCCCTCGAGAATGATTTCGGGACGCGAGGTGGTCATGACGGCAAAGAGGCCGTAATTATTGAACGAACGGAGCGGTGCGACAGCCGACAAAATATTTTCGAGCGGACGCGGAAGCTGCGCGGAAAAATCGAGCGAAGCCAGTATCGCGGTGAGGAGGAAAACAAAGCCGGCGAAGATGCGCAGCGGCCAGATGGACCAAAAGCGATACAGTGTCGGTCCGGTGCCTATGAATGCGTCTACCAGCGATTGACGCCGAAAGATTCGCGCGATGGCCTGGCGCCACCAGACGTCGTCGAGGCAGGGCAGGCAAAGCGCGATCGTGAGCAAGTTGAAAAACGCATAGTTGCCGGTGAGGGCGATGACGATTTGCAGCGCGATGATCAGCCCTGCGGCGGGATGCCGCCAGCGCCGTGGGGCGAAGAGAGCGAACGGCACCACCAGCTCGATGAAGAACATCACGGCGCACGAGGCGCGGTGAAACCACAATGGGAGTTGAAAGGCATGCCAGGAGAGCGGCGTGGGCAGCGGTTGGGTTTCGTAATGAAACGCCAGCGCGGTGAGGTGGCGCCACGCGGGATCGCCGCTGGCCAGCTTGACGAAGCCCGAAAGAAACATGAGCCGGAAAAGCAGCCACCACAGGAGGCAGCGCGCCAGTCGTGGCGGTTCGTGGTGGCGCCAGAGCGGGAGCCAGGACCACGGCGCGAGAAAAACGGCGAGGAGAGTGGTCTCGAGCAGCAGCGCATCCCATTGGAATTCATAAAAAACCTGACCGGCACAGACGAGGGAGAGATAGGCGGCCCACAGCAACGCGAGACAAAGTGCGGGTGCGACGCCGGCAAAAAGCAGCAGCGCGAGCACCACGCCCGCGGCGCAGAGCACATGCAAGAACGCGCCCGTGCCGAACAGCCAGCAGAGCGAGGGCAGCTGGGCGTAGGCGGAAGCCCCAAGCTGTTCATGGGCGGCCGAGAAAAAATCTGCAGCGGGCAATATACCGTGCGGGCCGATGAGGCCGCGGAGCTGCACCCAGAACGAGATGAAGGCGCACAAGTGAACAAACGCGAGCAGGCGCAGGAAAAGCCAGGCGCCGAAGCCAAAACGGCCACCCAGTGCGTTTTGCGGTGCCGGTGTTTCCGTCATGGCGGCGAAGCAACGAAGGCAGGGATTCGGTTTTCCGGCCGCGGGCTGGCGGAGCGAATCAGGGCAGGAATTCGGTCGTCATGGCCTGACTGACGGTGACCTTGTCCTTTTTGAGGATGCCGAGCTCCTCGAGCTGCTGGATTTGTTCGGCAAATCGCGCGGGATCGAGGCGGCCGATCTGCTGCGGACCACTGTCCGGGCCGCGGCCGGTGACGAGTTTTTCATCGATGATCATCTTGCGTGAAAAGGCCATGAAGTCGTCGGTGTTGGCCGGATTCGCTTTTTTAAGCGCCTCGTGCGCGGGCGTTGGGTCGCCTTCAAGGTAGTCGCGCCAGCCGCGGATGTAAGCGCGCAGGAAGGCGCGCAACTCGGCGGGGTGTTCGCGCGCGAACTTGTGGCTGGTGATGAGCACGGCATAGGCGCGGAAGCCAGCATCCCAAGTGGAAAGGAAGCGCGGCATCTGGCCGCCGGCATGCACGATATGATAAGGCTCGGCGATGTAATAGCCCTGCTGGATGGCCTCTTTGTTGCCGAGAAACGCGGCGACGGAGAAATTCTGCGGGACGATCTGGAAATCGAGGCCGTACTTCTTTTTCAGAAAGGCCAGGAAGGCCCATTCTGGCCGCGCAATGATGGTCTTGCCCTGCAAATCCTCGAAGCGATGCACGGAGCTCGCCGGGTGCACAAGCAGCCCGGAAGGATCGTCCTGGAATACCGCCCCGATCTGGAGGAGGGGCACGCCCTCGGCGATTTGCAGGAGGGTATTGGTGCTGTCGGCCTGGCCGATGTCCGCCTGGCCGGTGGCGATCTTCGGCATGACAAACGCGTTGGGGCCGCCAGGCACGATCGTCACGTCGAGGCCCTCGTCGCGGAAGAAACCGCGCGCCTGTGCCTGGTAGAAACCGCCATGTTCGGGCTCGGCCACCCAGTCGAGCTGGACGGTGAGCTTGAAAAGCTTGTCCGGCGCGGCCCGGGCGATGGCGGCGAAAGCGAACGCGGCGGCGAGAAATTTTAGGGCGGTTTTCATAGGCAAAAATTCAGAGGTCGGTACGTTCAAACGAATCGTGCCATTTGTGCAGCGCGAGCCAGCTCAGCGCGAGCACGGCCGCAACAAAGACGAAACCCAGCACGCATGTGACGGCAGCGGTGGCAAAGAGCGCGGGATATTTCGCCTGGCTGCTATAAATGATGGCCTGGAAGCCGAGCCCGCCGCCGTCGCCGGCCGAACTGCCGGCGGTATAATCGCCCACCAGCGCCCCGATGGGCGCGAGGGTGGCCGCGATGCGCAGGCCGGTGAAAAAATAAGGCAGTGCCGCGGGCACGCGCAGGAGGAAAATTTCCTGTGCCTTCGTGGCCCGGTACATCTTGAAAAGGTCGGTGAAATTGCGGTCGGTGGAAATCAGGCCCTGGGTGGTGTTCACCACGAGCGGAAAAAAACAGATGAAAAATGTGATGATGGTGACGCTCTTCAGTCCCGGCCCGACCCAGAGCACGAGAATGGGCGCAAACACGATGACCGGTGTCATCTGCAGGATCATCAGATAAGGGTACAGGCTCACGCGTACCAGCGACGAGAGCGACAGGCCGAGTGCGAGCGTGAAGCTCACAGTGGCGGCGAGGCCGAAACCGAGGAGCGCGCCCTCGGCGGTGTTGAGCGTGGCGCGGGCCAGCACGCCGCGATTATCGGAAAAGGCGCCGAGGACCTGGCCGGGCGTCGGCAGGAGAAAGCGATTGTCCTCGTTCAAGGAGAAACACACGGCGTACCAGGCGGCGATGAAGAGCGCGCCGGTCGCCGCGGGCAGAAGAAAATTAAACAGCTTGCGCGGCATGGGTTTCAGGCGGCCACGGTTTCAACGGAGCGCAGCAGGCGGGAAGTCTCGGCGACGAGTTGCTGGTAATCGCGTGATTGGCGCGTCTCGGCCGTGCGCGGGTAAGGCAGGTCGATGCGCACCTCGCGGTGGAGCCGGCCGGGATTGGCACTGAGCACGAAGAGCCGGTTGGACAAAAACACGGCCTCGGCGACGGAATGCGTGACAAAAAAAGCGGTCCAGGCCTGCTGCTGGCGGATGGCGAGCAGTTCCTCGTTGAGGTGCTCGCGCGTCATTTCGTCGAGTGCGCCAAACGGCTCGTCGAGCAGCAGGATTTTGGGCGAGAGGGAAAGCGCCCGGGCGATGGAGACGCGCATTTTCTGCCCGCCGGAAAGCTGGCGCGGATAGGATCTCCCACGGTCGGCCAGGCCGACGAGCGCGAGGGCGCGGTCGCGCGCTTGTTCGCGTTTGGTGGTGGGAGCCCGACGCAACCGGAGCGGCATCTCGACGTTTTTTGCGGTCGTGAGCCAGGGCAGGAGGGTGGGCTCCTGAAAAATGAACGCGAGCTCGCTTGAAGCAATTTCCGGGGCGGCTCCGGTGACCGTGATCAGGCCGGCGCTGGCTTGACTGAGGCCGGCGATGAGCTTGAGCAGGGTGGATTTGCCGCAGCCGCTCGGCCCGATGAGGCTGATGAAGTCTCCTGCTTGCGCGGTGAAACTGAGGCGCTGGAGGACCGGCGGGCCGTTGCCGTAGCGTTTGTCGACGTCGCGGAACTCAACAATGGGCGGCGGCGCGGGCATGCAAAAATTGAGCCGGGCAACGCAGCCCACGGCAAGCGCGATGAAATGTACCGGCCGGCGTTTGCCGTCCGCGACTCGGCGCAAGCCGGCTCACTGAAGCTTGGCGAGGGCCTTGGCGGCCAGACCGAATTTGGGATCGAGATTGAGCGCGGCCTGATATTCGGCCCGGGCGGCAGCCGGCTCGTTCTTTTTTTCGTAAATGTTGCCGAGGCGGTAATGGGCGTAGGCGGTGGTCGGCTGCGTATCGCCGGGCGTGTGGGTCAGGTATTCCTTCAATGCGGCCTCGCCGCGATCGAGACGCTGGCCGGTAGTGGCGGCAATGAAGCCGATTTGGTAAAGCGCAGTGATCTGCTCCGGGTGTTCCTTGAGGAGGCTTTCGAAGGCATCAAAGGCCTCGTCGTATTTTCTTTCGGCGATGCAGATCTCGGCCTCGGCCAGCGCCCCGCGGACAGGGTTGCGCTTTTTGATTTCCTCCGCCTGCGCATGGGCCCGGGCCAGGCTGCCGCCGACGAAGAACGGCGCCTGCCGGTAAAAGGTGACCAGCTCCGCGCGGGCCTCGATGTTGTCGGGATCGAGCTCGACCGCTTTCAGCAGCGCGATGCGGCATTTGGAGGCACTTCCCAATGAATAAGTCTGCCGTGCGAGCAGACCGTAGGAGCTGCCGAGCCAGTAAAAGTAATCGGAATTCCTGGCATCGCCGGCGGTGGCTTTTTCCAGCTCGGCGGCGGCGCCGGCCGGGTCGTCGCGGTAAAGCGCGATGCGGCCGAGGTAATAATGTGCGGGGCCGTTCTGTGGGTCGGCGGCGGCGAGTTTTTCAAATGCGGCGCGGGCGTCGGGATAGTGTTTGGCTTTGAAGAGCGTGACGGCGTCGTCGAAGTCAGATGCGGCGGCGCGTCCGGTGCCGAGCAGGAGGCAGAAAAGGCTCAGCGTTAACCAGCGGGGTGGCAAAGCGTGCATGCTGACATGAGTCTTGCGCGAACGGGGCGGGTTCCAAGCTCAACCGGAGGCTGGCGCGGAGTTTTCCTGAAATTTACCAGGACTATTCGTAGCGCAGGGCGTCGATCGGGTCGAGCTTGGCCGCCTTGCTGGCCGGATAGTAGCCGAAGCAGATGCCGACCGCGCCGCTGAACAGGAAGGCGGCGGCGATTGCCACCGTGGAAATCAGCGTGGGCCAGTTATTGAGTCGCGAAAGGAATTGGGACGCGCCGACCCCGAGCAGGATGCCGAGCGTGCCGCCCATCAGGCTGAGCACGACGGCCTCGATGAGGAACTGCATCCGGATGTCGCTGCCGTGCGCGCCCACGGCCATGCGGATGCCGATCTCGCGGGTGCGCTCGGTGACGGAGACCAGCATGATGTTCATGATGCCGATGCCGCCGACGAGCAGGGAGACGCCGGCAATTGCGCCGAGGAGGAAGGTCATGGTGCGGGTGGTCGCCGTGGCGGCCTCGGCGATCTCCTGCTGATCGCGCACGGTGAAGTCATCATCCTTGCCCTGCGTGATGTGGTGGCGGTCGCGGAGGAGGCCCGTGATGTCCTGCTCGGCGTTGGCCATGCGGTCGGACGAGGCGGCCTGGACATTGATGAAGGGGAGGAAAGTCTGCTTGGAGAAGCGCTTCATCGCGCTGGTGTAGGGAATGATGACCATGTCATCCTGGTCGGTGCCCTGCAGGGAAAAACCCTTGGCGGAGAGGACACCGACGACCTTGAAAGGCAGGTTGCGGATGCGGATACTCTTGCCGATGGGATCGCCCTCCGGGAAAAGCTGGTTCACGATGGTCTGGCCGAGAATGCAGACTTTGGCCGCGCTCCGGACATCCTGTTCGGTGAAATCGGTGCCCGCCGAAAGGGGCCACTCGCGCATGGAAAGATAGTCTTCGCTCTCGCCGACAATCCGGGTGAACCAGTTCAGGCCGTTCGCCAGGACCTGGGCGCCGCCGCGGACTTCGGGGCTGACGGCCGAGACATCGCGCACCTCGTTTTTGATGGCCAGTGCGTCGTCGATGGTGAGGCTGCCGGCCCCGCCATAGCCGCTGCGGGCGCCGCCGGAGTTGGCGCTGCCGGCAAAAACCAGGATGATATTCTGGCCCAGGCTGGCGATCTGGGCCTCGACCTGGGCCTCGGCACCGTTGCCGATGCTGACCATGGCGATGACCGCGGCGACGCCGATGATGATGCCGAGCGCCGTGAGGATGGAGCGCATTTTATTGCGGCGCAGGGCGCGGAGGGCGACGAGGATGGTGGAAAGAAAACGCATCGGGGGCGGAAATTACGCGGTCAGCTTCGCGGCGGCCTCGGCTTCGCGCAGGCGCTGCAGCTCGCGCTCGGCGATCGAACGGTCGGCGACCCGGATATCGCTGACCAGAAGGCCGTCGCGGATGATGAGGTTGCGCTTGCAGTAATGGGCGATGTCCAGCTCGTGGGTCACCATCATGATGGTGATGCCCTCGTCATTCAGCTTTTGAAAAACGCCCATGACTTCGACGCTGGTCTTGCTGTCGAGGTTGCCCGTGGGCTCGTCGGCCAGCAGCACTTGGGGCTGATTGACCAGGCTGCGGGCGATGGCGACGCGCTGCTGCTGCCCGCCGGAGAGCTGGCTGGGAAAATGGTCGGCGCGGTTGGAGAGGCCGACGATGTCCAGGCAGTGGAGCGCCCGCTCGTGCATCTCGCGGCGGGAGGCGCGGCGCTTGCCATAAAGCATGGGCAGCTCGACGTTCTCGAGCGCGGTGGTGCGGGCGAGCAGGTTGTAGCCCTGAAAAACAAAACCGAGCTTCTTGTTGCGGATGTCGGCCAGGGCGTTGCGATCGAGATGGGACACGTCGGTGCCGTCGAGCAGGTACCGCCCTTCCGTCGGGCGGTCGAGGCAGCCGAGCAGGTTCATGAGCGTCGATTTGCCGGAGCCGCTGGCGCCCATGATGGCCACAAATTCACCGGCCTGGATCTCGACAGAGATGCCGCGCACGGCATGCACCTTCACCTCGCTCGAGGTGTAGATTTTGTGGATGTTTTCGAGTTTGACGACGGCACTCATGGCGCGGACAGGCCGGGCGGACCCGTGATCAGAAACCGCGACGGTTACCGCCGCCGCTCCCGCCGAAAGGACTGGCCGCCGGCCCGCTGGCCTGGCTGTTCGGCTGGTTGATGCCGGTGATGATCGTGTCGCCCTCGTTGAGACCGCTGAGGATTTCGGTATTGGCGCCGTCGGTGATGCCGACCCGGACCCGGACCGCCTCGGGTTTGGCCGTGGGACCATTTCCGGAGGGCAGGCGGTAGATCACGCGGAAAACAGGCGCGTCGGCCTGGCCGCCGCGGCGGCCGCCGCCGGACAGCATGGCGAGCATCCGCTCGGGAATCTCGACGCCGCGCTCCTTGGCCAGTTCCTGGATCTTCTGGATCATTGCGGGGGTGGCGGGGGTGCCGCGTTGGAAGCCGGCCTCCTGGAAAATCTGGCGCAGGGCCTGACGTTGTTCGTCCTGGCTGAGCTGCTTGGCGGGCGGCGCCGCGCCTTCGGCGGATTTTTCGCCGGGTTTGGCCGGTTCGGGCGGCGGCGGGGGCGGTGCGAGGTTCTCCGGCATGCGGAAGCGCAGGCCGCTATTGGCCAGTCGCAGCGCGTTGGTGCGGCGTGCGACAATGATCGACGCATTGGCCGTCATGCCGGGTTTCAATTTGAGGTCGTCGTTGCTGACCGAAATCATGACGTCGTAAATGACAACGTTCTGCTGCGTTTCGGGTGAATTGCGGATTTGGAAGACCTTGCCCTGAAACTGGCGGTTGGGATAAGCGTCCACCGTGAAGTTCACCGTCTGGTCTTCCGCCACGTTGCCGACATCGGCTTCGGCCACCGAGGCGTCGATCTGCATTTTCGTGAGGTCGTTGGCGATTTCAAACAGGGTGGGGGAATTCAGACTGGCCGAGACCGAGTTGCCGATGTCGACGGCGCGCTTGATGACGATGCCGTCGATGGGCGAGCGGATTTCGGTGTAGGAGAGGTTGGTTTGCGCCATTTCGAGCGCCGCGCTCTTGATTTGCACCTGGGCGTCGGCCTGCTCGAACAGGGCGGCCGCCTGGTCGTAGTCGGACTGGGCGATGAGCTTCTTGTCCAGCAGCTCCTTGTTGCGGTCCAGATTGACCTTCTGCAGGTCGTAATTCGCCTTGGCATTGGCCAGGTCGCCCTGCGCCGATTTGACCGCCGCCTGATAATTCGTCGGCAGCAGGTTGCAGAGGAGATCGCCTTTTTTGACCTTGGAATTGAAGTCCGCCGACAGGCTGCTGATATACCCGGAAATCTGGCTGCTCACCAGCACGTCCAGCACGGGCTGGATGACGCCGGTCGCGGTCACGTTCTGCACGAGATCGCCGCGACTGACGGTCGTGGTGTAGTAATCAGGCGCTTTGTCGTTGTGCCGGGACCAGTAGCGCCAGCCGCCGCCAGCGGCGATGAGGAGGAGAATGATGATAACGATCCAGCGGATTGAACTTCCGGATTTGGCCATAGGGTGGGGAATTTAAAGGGGTTCGCGCGGCGCGATCAAACCAAACTGTATTGAAACTGTTAATAGGTATGTGGTGGAGGAAGCCTGACGCATTTGCAGGGAAAAAGTGACGGAAATTTCCCTGACGCCGTCATTGAGGGGAGATTTCCGGCAATCGTGCCAGCAGCTATGCCGTGAAGATTTTTTTCAGCTCCGCCGCCACATTCGACGGCACGAAGTGCGTGATGTCGCCGCCGTATTTTGCCACCTGTTTCACGAGATTTGAACTTGTATAGCTGTAAAGTTCGTTGGGCATCACAAAAATCGTCTCGATGCCGGGCTTCAAGTGGCGGTTCATCAGCGCCATGTTGAACTCGAACTCGAAGTCCGACAGCGCGCGCAGGCCGCGGATGATGGCGGTGGCGCCCTGCTGCTGGGCGAAGTCGACCAGCAGCCCGTCGAAGACGGTGGCCGTGACGTTGGCGAGCTTCGTGGTGCTTGCCTTCAGCATGGCCAGCCGCTGCTCCGCGGTGAAAAGGGGGTCCTTGCCAGGGTTGTGCGCGATGGCGACCGTGACCCGGTCGAACAGCCGCGCGGCCCGTTCGAGGACATCGAGGTGCCCGTAGGTGATGGGATCGAACGTGCCGGGATAGATGCAATGGCGCATGGCCTCTCAAGCATGCGGTGCGGCGGGGCGGGGGCGAGACACAATTTTGCTCCGCTATTGCCATGCGCGCAACCGCCGTGTCCACTCCCGCGTCATTCGTTGCAATGAATTTGCCGAACATTCTCACGCTGTCGCGCATCCCGCTCATGTTTGTCATCGTGGGCCTGATGCAATGCCACTGGCTGGGTGCGGCGTCGCTGGCGTTCTGGCTGTTCATCGCCGGCGCGGTGACCGACTGGCTCGACGGCCACATCGCCCGCAAGCGCGGGCTGGTCTCGGGCTTTGGCAAGCTCATGGATGCGCTCACGGACAAGATTTTCGTGCTCGGGCTCATGATCGCGTTTGTCGACGACGACGCCCTGCCGATTTTCTGGGTGCTGCTCGTGCTGTGCCGCGAGTTCCTCATCACCGGCATGCGCATGGTGGCCGCTTCGAAGGGCGTGGTCTTTGCCGCGGAAAAAGGCGGGAAACAGAAGACGGTCACCCAGCTCATCGCCATCGGGTTTTTGCTTTTTGTGCCAATGCTCCAGACGGACATCGCGTATTTTCTGACCTGGGATATGAGCGGATTTGCCGAGGTGCTGCATAAGACAGGGCTCGTGGTTTTCATCGTCGCGACGTTCTTCACGCTCTGGTCCGGCTACGGCTACTTTGTGAAGTACCGGCACGTCGTGTTTGAGGAGCCCGCGAAATGAAACTGCCCGAGCCTGCGTGGCCGCGTTTTTTGCCGGGTTCGTTCGTGCTGGGCTGCGCCACGCTTGGTCCCATCGGTCGCCGTCTGCCGGCGCCGGGCACCTGGGGTTCGGCCGCGGGGCTGGTTTATTTCACGGTCCTGTTTTATCCGCTCGGGCCGGCCGGCTACGCGCTGCTCTGCGCGGCGGGGCTTTATCTCGCGGTGGCGCTGTGCGGCGAGGCGGAATTCCGGCTGGGGAAAAAAGATCCGGGCGAGGTCATTCTCGATGAATTTGCCGCCATGCCCCTGTGTTTTCTCGGCTGGCCGCGGCTGCTTCCCACCCTGCCGGTGTGGGGCATCATGCTGGCCGGTTTCGCACTCTTCCGGCTTTTCGACATTGCCAAGCCACTTGGCATCCGGCGGCTGCAGGACCTGCCGGGCGGCTGGGGCGTGGTCGTCGACGATGTCGCCGCCGCGCTGGCCGCCTGTGTGACGCTGCACCTGGCGGTGTGGGCCTGGCGGACCTGGGCCTGAAACCGCTGGCGCCGCGCACTACGGCAGCACCTGCAGATTTTCCAGCGGCAGTTTTACCAGCAGGCCCTGCTGCAGCACGTCCACCGCGAGCACGATGCCCTGAGGATTCGCCGGATCGTCCACCACGCCCACGAGCCCGTGCAGCGGCCCGCCGGTGACCTTCACGCGCGTGCCCTGCCGCAGCAGCGGGCGCAGTGAAAGCTCGAGCCCCGAGGCGACGATGGTGCGCACGTCCTCGAGCTGGCGCAGGAAGCGCGGCTCGTCCTCGACCGGCAGGACGCGCGCGAGCAGGTCCTGCTGGTAGACGCGCGCCCGCTTTTCCAGCGGCACGCGGGCGAATACGTAGCCCGGGAAAAGCGGTTTGGTGAAACGCTTGGTCTGGTTCTTGTAGCGGCGCACACTGGGTACGAGCGGCAGGTAATGGATGAAACCCTCGGCCGCCATCAGGCCGGCGAATTTTTTTTCGCATCGCGGCCGGGCATGGCAGACACACCACGATTGGCCCGGCGCGCCCGTGAACGCGGCTTCGTCCATCTCAGCGTTTGAGCAAAAACCGCACCGCGGCGTAATAGCCCTCGAGGCCGAGTCCGCTGATGACCGCGAGACAGGCCGGAGCGGTGAGCGACTTGTGGCGGAATTCCTCGCGCTGATAAATGTTGGAAATGTGCACCTCGACAGCCGACAGCTTGGCGCCGAGCAGCGCATCGCGCAGCGCCACGCTCGTGTGGGTGAGCGCCCCGGGATTGATGACGAGGCCGGCCGCCTTGGCGTCGGCCAGCGCGGCGATCCTGTCGATGAGCGCGCCTTCGTGGTTCGACTGGAAAAATTCCAATTCCACCACCGGGCCGAATTCCTTGCGCAGCTCCGCTTCGAGGCCAGCGAGCGTTGTGCGGCCGTAGATTTCCGGCTCGCGCAGGCCGAGCCGGTCGAGATTGGGGCCGTTGAGGATGGCGATGCGTTTCATGATCGGTGAAGTAGGAAGCCAGGAAAGGCGGAGGGGAAATCAAATTTCACGACTTTCGGCCGTCCTTCCTTAAAGAGGATTATCCGTCGCGATGAAACTCCACGGCAAACCAAACTTTCCGGCCAGTTCCGCCGCCAGCGCCTTCACGCCGTGCACCTCCGTTGCGTAGTGACCACAGAGATACAGGTTGAGCCGTTGCTCCTGGGCGACGTTGAACCATTCCTCGCGCAGTTCGCCGGTCACCAGCGTGTCCACTCCCTCGGGCTTGAGTTCGGGCACGGCGCTGTTGCCGCTGCCGCTGCAGAAGGCGATTTCCGCCGGCTGGGCCGAACCGAATTCGAGCGCGATGACGCGCGGATAAAGCTTTTTCAATTTTTCGCGCAGCGCGTCGCGGCCGGTGCCCGCGGCGATCAGGCCAATGTTCTCCTCCTCGCGCGGCAGGAAGCCCCGCACGGGCGCGAGGCCGAGCTGATGCGCGAGCAGGGCGTTGTTGCCGATCTCCGGGTGCGCGTCGAGTGGCAGGTGGTTCGAATAAAGTGCGCAGTTGCCGCGCACGAGCGCCGCCACGCGTCCGTAAACCGGGCCGGTGAGAGGCCGCGGCATGTCCCAGTACATGCCATGGTGCACGATGAGGAAATCCACGCCGGCGGCCACGGCCTTCTGGAAGGGGACGACGCCGGCATCCACCGCCGCGCCGATCTTGGTGACGCGGCCGTCGTTGGCGACCTGCAGGCCGTTGAAGGCGCCGGGCGCGTCCTTGAACGCGGCGCGGCGCGTGCGCTGGTCGCAGTAATCCACCAAGTCCTGGAGCACGGGCATGCGCTGATGCTATCCCAAAACTCCCCGGCCAAGTCCAACCTGAACGCGCCCGGTTATGCGTCAACTATTGGTTGACAAACCAGTGGGCGCCTAATCGCCGTGGCCGACCCGGCAGCAATGCGCGCTGAAGCCGGCGCCGAAGCTTACCAGCCAGTAGTCGCCGCCGGTGCCGTTCGCCCCGCCGCGCAGCGCGCCATCGAGCGCGAACAGCACGGAGGGGCTGCTCATGTTGCCGCAGCCGCGCAGCACGTTCGCGCTTTCCACGAGAGGATAACCCGGCACGGCGGCCTCGATCGCGGTGAGGACGTCGCGGCCGCCGGCGTGCGAAAGGATTTTTTTCACCGGGCGCGGGCCGCGTTCGCCCCACAGCTGCGCCACCGCGCGCGACGCCACGTCGGGCACGGAGCGATGGAGCAGGTTGCGGAGCTTGCCGTCGCGCGTCTCGAAACGCAGCCGGTCGCGCTCGGCCGGCCAGTGCAGCGTGTTGAATTCAAAACAGCGCAGCCCGCCGGCGGCCGGGGTGGTGCGCCATACACTGGCCGCGGCGCCATCGCCGAACAGGCACGCGCTGATGAGCACGCCGGGATCGTTGTCGAAATAAAAGGCCGCGGAGCAGATTTCCACCGCCACGCATGCCACGGTCGCGTCCGGCTTGGCGGCGAGCACGTGGCTGGCGGCGCGCAGCATCGGGATGGCCGCGCCGCAGCCGAGGCCGACCAGGTCCTGCAGCCACGCGCCGGTGCGCAGGCCCAGTTCCTCGGCGACATAGCTGGTGAGGCCGGGGCAAAGATAGCCCGTACACGTGCAGATGAGCAGCGCGTCGAGATCGGCCGGTCGCACGTGTGCCTGCTCGAGCGCCGGCCGGAGCGCGGCCAGCGCCAGCCGCGGCGCCGCATCGCGAAAGGCGGCGTTGAGCTCGTCGGCATTGAGGTCGAAGATGCGGTCGAGGTCGTCCAATGCGAAATGCCGCGTGGCGATGCCGTTGTCGCCGGTGAGCACTTTCTTCAGGATGAATTGCGCGCGCTCGTTGAGGCGGCCCACAGCGGCTGAATGCCGGGCGACTTCCCAGCAATCGTCTTGCGTGAATTTCGCGGGCGGATTGGCGGTGGCGAGCGCGTGAAGGAACATGGAAAATCAGTGCAGCGCGCGATAGAGCGGATGCAGCGGCAGCAGGCGCGCGCGATTCAGCGCGAAGAGCCAGCGCTGGTGGCGCGGCGCGAAGAAAAAGGCGTGCAGTGCATTTGCGGACGCCAGCCGCAACCGGAACCGCCGGCGCAACTGTCCGTGCACGGTGCGGCAGGTGGCCGGCCAGCCGGTGTCGCCACGGGCGTAGGCCAGCAGCGGGTCGAGCGCGAGTTCGGCGCTCTGAAAGGCCATGGCCATGCCGTTGCCGGTGAAGGGCGGAATCATGGCGAAAGCGTCGCCAATCGCGAGGCGGCCGGCCTGAGCCGGGCCCTGGTCGAAGTGCAGTCCGGCCACGGCGGTAAAGGAGGCCTCGTCGATCTGCGCGCGCTGGAGCCGGGCCGCCAGCATTTCGAGGCCGGTCGCGTGCAGATGCGCGAGCAGCAGGTGGGAGCGTTCGCCGTGCGCGTCATCACGGATGTGAAAAAGCCCGCAGAGGTTGACCGCACGGTCCTCGACCGGCGAGAGACCGACGTAGGCGCCGCGGCCGAGATGGACCTCGAGGTCGGCGGCCAGGGCGAGTCCGCGGACATGGAATTTCAGGCCGAGCCATTCCGGCGGGCCGCGCCGGCGGCCGTGGGCGAAGACGCGGCCGGGCGGCTCTTCGTCACCGGCCACCCGCGTGCGTGTGCGCAGCTCGCCGCCGAGGCGCACGAATTCTTCGGCGAGCCGTGCATCGAGCGCATGGCGGCTCAGGCCGAGGGCCGGCGCGGGCAGCATCTGTACGCGTGCGGGCGCGCCGTGCAGGCACCAGGCTACCCGGTGATGCCGCGGTGCGTCGGCCAGGAATGGTGCGAGGCCGAGGCGCGCGATGGTTTTTTCATCCAGCCCGGTGAGGAATTCGCCGCAGACCCGGTGCCGCGGATAGTCGCCCGCCTCGAAAATCGTCACGGGCACGCCTGCGCGCCGCAAGGCCGCGCCGAGCGCGAGGCCGGCGAGGCCGCCGCCGACGATCTCGATGGGGAGGGGCGCGCTCATCGTTTTTGCGCGATCATGCGGCTCGCGCCGCGGGTGGTGGTGGTGCAGCGCCACCTCCAGATTTTTTCGTCCAGGCCGAGCGCGCGCGGAAGCTCGTCGCCGACGAAACCCGCGGCGATGCTGACGTGCGCGTCATGACGGCTGACGTGATTGGCGCCGATCAAGGGGTTGATTCCGCGGACGAGGAATTGAAACCGCCGCCGCCGCGCCGGTTCGTTGGCGACGATCAGGCGGGCGGTGCGATCGAACATGGTGCCGAGCGCGGCCAGCGCCTCGGCGGAAAACTGGTGAAAGATGAGATTGCCGAAGATGACAGGGTAGTCCGCGTAACCGGCGAAACTTTGCAGATCGGCGCGGTGCCAGGCTGCATCGTGCGGCCAGCCGGCCGGGCGCGGCCAGAGGTCGAGCCCGGCGACCGGCACGCCGTCGGCGGCCAGGTCGCGGCCGAGTGCGCCATCGCCGGCACCGAGTTCGAGGGCGCGCTCACCGGGCCGCAACAGCTTGGGCAGCACGGCGGAGAACCAGCGGAAGTTGCCCATCAGGGCATTGAGGCGGCGCAGGTCGCGGCGGTTGTGCAGCGCATCGGGGTGGTCGGGCGGGAGCGAATCGAGAAGCTCGGGTTGAAGCGTGCGCTGCATCGGGCAAGGGTGGGGTGGGGCCGGACGTTGGCAAGTGCGGCCAAAGATGAGACCCGGCTTGCTCCGGCGGGTGCCGGTGGCTTTGGTGGGCGTTGTCAAAAATTTCCGCATGAGCCGAGTAAATCCGAGTCCAGTTGATCTGATCGCCCAAGCCGCCGAAAAATTCCAGGGAAGGCCGTCGTGGGACGAATATTTCATGGCCACCGCCGTGCTGCTAGCCACGCGCAGTCCGTGCGAGCGGCTGCACGTGGGCTGCGTGATCGTGAGCGGCGGCACGCGCAAGAATCGCCTCGTGGCCGCGGGCTACAACGGCTTCCTGCCGGCGACGCCGCACGTCTCGCGCGTGCGCGACGGCCATGAGCAGGCGACGGTGCACGCCGAGCAAAACGCGGTGGCCGATGCGGCCCGGCGCGGCAGTTCGATCGAGGGCTGCGTGGTTTATGTAACGCACTATCCTTGCATCAGCTGCGCGAAGATTCTCGCCTCCTCCGGCATTGCGGAAATAAAATATCGCAGCGACTATAACAATGACCCGCTGATCGCTCCGCTGCTGACCGACGCGGGAGTGAAGATCACCCAACTTTGAAACCACCGCCCGGCGCCATGCGCGAACGTCGCACAAGCACCAAGGAAAGCCTCGCCGGCCAGCTCCTGCTGGCGCATCCGGCCATGCGCGATTCAAATTTCTGCCGCACGGTCGTGCTCATGTCGGCGCATGACTCCGACGGCGCGATGGGCGTCGTGCTCAACCGCCCGCTCGGCCAGCGCCTGGGCCAGCTCAACGGCCAGTTTGCGCTCGGCCCGCTGAGCGACGTCGAGGTGTTTCGCGGCGGGCCGGTCCAGACCGAGCAGCTCATTCTCGCCGCATGGCAGTTCCGGTCGGATGGTTTCAAGCTCTACTTTGGGATCGAGCCGGAAAAGGCCGAACAGCTCAAGTCCGAGGACGGCCTGCATGTGAGGGCGTTCCTTGGCTACTCGGGGTGGGTGCGCGGCCAGCTGGAAAAGGAGCTGAAACAGGACACCTGGGTCATTGCCCATGTGCCGGGAAACCTGCTGGAACAGCCGCAGGACATGGGGTTGTGGCGGGCCGTGCTCGGCGGCATGGGCCCGGAGTGGAAGCTGCTGGCGAACGAGCCGGAGGACCCGGCGGAAAACTGAGCCGAATAAGCTGTCGCCTCACTAGCCAATCACGAAAACAACCATGTTCATCAAGTCCGATCCGAAGCAGGAAAGACCAAAATCCGAGAATAAAAAGATCACCGCCTGCAAAGATTGCGGGGGAATGGTTTCCAAAAAAGCGGCATCATGTCCGCATTGCGGCGCCAGAATAAGGGTTTCGGAGGTCAATCAACTCGCCACGATCATTATGGCGTTGATTCTTCTGGGGATCATTCTGGCGATCTTCCTGCCGTTGATCGGAATAGCCACCCGTTAACAACGAAAGCCGTACTGAGTGAAATATATTGTCGCCCAAACTGTACCACTACCCCTAATATGGCACTGTCTCACTTTGAATTTCTTTTACGGTAGGGGCCACGTTTTGCGGATTCCGGCATGGCATCATCAATCAGCTTAACAATATCGGTCATTTCCCAAAGGCGATTGGAAATCCCAGCAGCCATGGCCGGGGCCATCCGCACTGCGCTGTTAATTCGGGCGAAGTTATACCAGAGAGTGTAAAGTGCGACCATGTGACAATGGTTCTCGAATTTCTTGCTGTGCGCATTTGTCAGCCGGGTATAGCGCCGCATGTGCATCCGCATCGAAAGATTACTGCGCTCCACGTGAGACGTTGAAATGCCCTTGGCGGCGGGACTGCCGCAAACGGTCTCTTTGTGGGCGCCAGTACAGGGCGGTGGACTGTAACGAGCTGGCCCATTGGTCGGCTCAGGCCCGTAATGCTTAACGAGCATGGCGTAATCGACCTCCGTTCCAAAAGCCGATTCAACGGCGGTCAAATATGGCTTATAACCGTCGGTCGTAAGTTGGACGCGGGTTGCGAGCCGGGATTTCAGATCGTCCATGAACTCCATGGCATATCCGGCGTCACGCCCGCCAACCAAGTATGAGACGATCAACTTACTCTCTTTTGCGAGGCCGCACCATGTCCATACAGAACCGGCCCCATCGGGTGCGGCTTTCGCGGTGCGCAGCGTCTTATCCTTGGCATAACAGAAAGACCAAATCTCATCGCATTGCACCTGCTGAGCTTCCACGCCGCGCACGTGTTCGTCATGGAACTTGGCGCAAGCAGTCCCGGCATCGACCAACATCTTTGTGACGGTGTTAATCGAAACATCCGCAACGCGGGCAACAGCGCGCATGGAAGAACCTTCGCAAAGCATCGATAGGATTTGCGTGCGTTTTTCTATGGGCAGCTTGTTCATGACAGATATTCAAACTGAACTTTTTGCTTAACGTCAAGCATATTTGAATTGAATGCGATGAGATTTGGTGCTTTGTTGGCAGAGGTTAACAAAAAGCCCCCACGGCTTACGCCGTGAGGGCGGACTGGGTTGACCACCGGCCCTTTGGGGATGCAACCCCGGGGGCCTTTATTTTCTAGTCAGCCTCGCACGCTGGTAGTCGAGCGGGAGGCTATCTGGGCCTAAGGCTGTGCATGTTTTACTCCTTTGGTTGAGGGTTAAGGCATATCGCCAACCATGCCCGAAGTTGCGGACATGGAATCTGGTTCATCGGCCTCAGGGGTGTCGCCGAAAATTTCTTCCGCCTGAGTGCGACGCGAGGCGCGCATGCCATACCACTTTCGCAGACCGAAAAGGTCATCGCTGACCTTCGCGATATACGTGGTGTTGCGCACCAATGCGATTTTGAGAGCCCGCTTATTATTGGCCTCGCTTGTGCCGACAAATTTATACCCATGGCTGGTGAGGGCGGAATAAATTTCATCCGTCGAAGCCGGCGAAGGTTCACCGCCGGCAGCAATAGAGCGGGCGGTCAGATAATCGAAGACCGCCTGCCCAAGGGTCTTGTTGAAAAACTGATCCTTCCGGAAGCGCAGCTGTTTATCCTGGTCGGCCGGGGTGCCAGCTTCATCAACAGCGAAGAGTTCAGGAATCCCTGCCAGTTTGCAAAGTTGATTGGCGGCCAGCTTAAGCGGAGTTAGCTCAGCTTCGCGAGCGGCAAGCTGTTCCCGCATCGGTTGGATTTTCGCTTCCTTATCAGCGATATCCGATTTGATGGCCTCGATGGCCTTAAGGTATGCGGTCGTCATGCCTCACATTCATCGCAATGAATGGCAGGCACAAGAAAAATATTAGCTATGACCTACATCACATTTATAAATAGTTTAAATCCAATAAATTACTATCTACTTCTTTGATTTATTCCACCGTGATTTCGCCGCTTCACGTGCAATTTTTTTCCTTTTGCTGGCCGACAATGAGGCTGCGCGTGCCGTTCCACCGAGACGACCAAGCGCCGCTGCGGCTTTATTTTTGCCACTTGCCGCCGGGCCGCCCTCCTCGATCTGGCCGGTGGCAATCTGCATCACACGGACGGCGTTACTGACGACATCAGCAGGGCGTTTTTGTCCTTTTGGGCCTTTGGGCATTAGAGTCCTCCATGCTTAGCGTTAAGCATGGTTAAACCAAACGCCGCCGTCGCCTTCGTGTCAAGGTTCCAACAGGGAGCCAATCTGGCGTTCCCCATTTCTGAGCAATTTTGTTCAGTGGTGAAATCTCAGTTTTGCGCAACGGCGCTAAGCGCAACGCGGGCTGTGGGTCAGTTTGATAAACCCATCTCGGCTCAACCTCCCGCAAGTGCTGCGGGCATCCCAAGCCGTAAGGATGGAAGCGATAGACTGTCTTTTCTGGCGCATGCGGCTGTCTTGGCTCAGCTCGCGGAAGGCGATATTTTGCCCCAAACTTTTTGCGCATGAACTGCAATCTTTCCGATTTGGTCACGCATCCCGGTTTCTACCCTTCCCCTATGAAAACAAGGCCAAATTCAAAGTGAGACAGTGCCCCTAATATTTCCGCGTTGACAGCACCCTTCCGCGCCTATGCTTTGGACACTTTATGAAAGTCGTCTCCTCCATTAAATCGGCCAAGAAGCGCCACCCCGACTGCCAGGTCGTGCGTCGCCGCGGCAAGATCTACGTCATCAACAAGACCGACCCGCGCTACAAGGCGCGCCAAGGCTGATCCCAACCTTTTTTCACCGTGAAACCCGAAGGCCATCCCACTCTCAACAACGTGTGCTTCCTCGACGTCGCCACGGGCAAGCGTTTCCTCACGCGGTCCACCATGAAATCGGCGCGCAAGGAGAAAATCGACGGCGAGGATTACTTCATTGTCCTGCGCGACGTCACGATGGATTCGCATCCCGCCTACACCGGCGAGAAGCGCCTCGTGGATACCGCGGGCCGCGTCGAGAAATTTACCTCGAAATTCAAGCGCAGCACGGCGAAGAAATAACCGTCCGCTGCAGCAGACCATCCGGCCAAGGCCCTCCCGATGCGGAGGGCTTTTTTGTTTTATGCAGGTGGCGCAAAATTCCAGCCGGGGGCAGGGCAAGCCGGCCAGCATGATTAGAAAAAATTATCTTATTTTATCGCAGAATTCCAATAATTAATAGGGGAGAGGCCTCAGCTTTAAAGCTTCTCAGCCTCCGTCAATGTCTTGAGCATCCCGGGTCCTTTGCTTCAATGACTTACCCTTGTTTTTCCAGCCCGATTGGAATGCGCGCTGCTTGCTTCCGGCGTTTCATGAAGCGATTCCATCGCCCCCTTGCCCTTTTATTTGTCCTGGCTCCCGCGGTTTTCGGACAGGTGTCGATGCTGACTCAGCATGGTGACAACTACCGGTCTGGTGCCAACCTGCAGGAAACGGTGCTCACCCCCTCAAACGTCAACAGCCGGCAGTTCGGCCTTTTGTTCGAGATCCCCGTGGTGGGGCAGGTCTATGCCCAGCCGTTGTATATCCCGAACCTGAACGGCCGCAATGTTCTGTTCGTGGCGACGATGGAGAACAACGTCTACGCCTTCGATGCCGACACCGGCGACGCCTTGTGGACGCAGAATCTTGGCACGCCGCCCTCCTATCTCGACACGGTCAAGCCGAACGACTCGACGTTCGTCGCCTCCAATCCCGGCCCCGGCCAGACGCTGAAAAGCAAATTCTACACGGACATCAACGGCGACGTCGGAATTCTCAGCACACCGGTGATCAATGGCACCACGCTTTATTGCGTGGCCAAGGTGAAGGAAGCGACGACCGGCCAGATCTATTTTACGCTCAATGCGCTCGATGTGACCTCGGGCATCGTTACCAAGTCGATCCAGATCGGATACAACCGTCCGAACAACCAATTCTATGTTTGTGGCACCGCGAGTTCACTGCCGCCTGACGGCGTTCCTTTTCAGCCCAGTCCCGAGGCGTTCACTCCTGCGACCGATCCGGCGGCATTTTTGCCCACGGACTCCCCGATCTGCGATACATCAATAGGGAAAATCGTTTTCGATCCGCAGATCCAGCTGAACCGGCCGGCTTTGCTGTATCTGAACAACCGCATCTACGTCGCGTTCGGCGGGCACGGTGATTACAATTACATCCCGGTTCCGCACACGCCCGTGCTCAATGATCCGCAGAAAACTTCCTACTATCACGGCTGGGTCATGAGCTTCGATCCGGGCGACCTTCATCTCATCAACATCTTCAACGACACGCGGGACCTGACGTGGGGTCCGGTCATGAACAGCGACGGCACCCGGGTGAAGGATGTGAATGGCAACGACACTTTCCAGTGGCGGGCGGGCTGGGGGGCGGGCATCTGGCAGGCCGGCCAGGGCCTGGCCTCGGACGGCACTTATATTTATTTGATGACGGGCAACGGGTCCTACCACCGCACCGAGTCCAATGTGAGCGACACCAACGACCAGGGCCTGGCCATGACGTACCTCAAGCTCGACGGCAACCTGTCCGTGGTCGATCAATTCAATCCCGCGAACGGCTTTTTCGAAAACCAGGCGGACAAGGACATCGGCTCATCCGGCCCGTTGTTGATTCCTAGCCTGCAAATGCTCGTTGGCGGCGGCAAGTCGGCGACGCTTTATTCGCTGAGCACCGCCTCCCTGGCGCAGCCGCTTTCCTCGGTGCAGGTGGAGCCGGATGATTATCTGCATCATATCCACGGCTCCCCCGTGTCCTGGGCCGATCCCTCCGGCGGCATGCGCGTTTTTCTCTGGCCGGAACGGTCGCCCCTCAGTGCTTACCATCTGGATGCCGGCGGCAATTTCACGTCCCTGGCGGTCAGCACCGCGGTGGCGCCCAACGGCATGCCCGCGGCCACGCTGGCCCTCACCGCCAATGGCAACAATCCCGGCACGGGCATCATCTGGGCATCGCTTCCCTATTCCATGGATGCGAGCGAGAACACGGTTTCGGGCATCGTGCGTGCCTACGATGCCACCAATGTCGCCGGTGGACAGCTGACGGAAATCTGGAACAGCGCCAGCGACGACGCGCGCAGCCCCTGTAATTTTGCGAAATATTGCCCGATGACCGTGGTCAACGGCAAAGCCTACCGCGCGACTTTTTCGAACAAGATCTCGATTTACGGTCTGAAGATCGCAGCTTCCGCCGCCTCCTACATCTCGCCGGTGGCGGTGGAGTCGATCGCCACGGCCTTTGGCAGCACCCTGGCGACGGCCACGGCCCAGGCCACCACCGCGACCCTGCCCACGACTCTGGCCGGCACGACCATCACGATTCTGGACAGCGCCGGGGTGCAGCAGCTGGCCCCGCTCTACAGCGTTTCACCCACCCAAATCATCTATGAGATTCCGCCCGGCACGGCTTTGGGCCGGGCCAAAGTCACCATTACCAATGGCAATGGGGTCGCCGCCACTGGAGTGGCTTCCATTGCGGCTCCCGCGCCCGGACTTTTTTCCGCGGACACGAGCGGGGGAGGGCTGGCCGTGGGCGAGATGTTTAAAACCGGCGCGCAGAGCCTCGAGCTGCTGACTGCGACGGGAAATTATTTCGATGCCAGCACGGGCGGCGCTTACCTCATCCTTTACGGCACGGGAATCCGCAACCAGCCGTCCGTCACCGCTACGATTGGCGGCCTTTCGGTCCCGGTCGTTTTTGCCGGCCCGCAAGGATCATATGTCGGTGAGGACCAGGTTCTCCTCGGGCCGCTGCCGACCAGCTTGAAAGGCACCGGCTGGTCCAATGTGGTGCTGAGTGTCAACAGTGCCGTCGCGAACACCGTGCAGGTGAATTTTGCCGGAAGTCCCGTCGCGAACACCAACTACACTTCGCTGGTGGCTTATAATCCGGCTTCCCAATCGATCTCATCCCCCGTGGTGGGTGTGATCCAGGCCAGCCCTAATCCGATGACGGTTTGCGACGGTTCGGGACTCGGCACCACGACCCTGACTTGGATTTCCAACGGCACCAGCAATGTCCAAGTGCATGCCGGCAGCCCGAACGGACCGCTCATTGCCCAATCAACGGGCATCACGGGAACCCAGGCGCTCAATCACCTGGTGCCAAATGGAACGGTTTTCTTTCTCCAGAACGTGTCCGGTGGATTGCCCCTGACTTCGGCCAACACCTTGGCGGTCGTGACAACTTATGTCACTACCAACGGCTGCAGTGGCCACACCACCAACGGAGCCACTTATGTTTCCCAATCGGTTCCCACCTCAATGACGGCGGGGCATGCCTATAACGTTTCCGTGACATTGCGGAACAGCGGCACCACGACCTGGCTGAATCCCACCGGTACGCCGTCCGGGACGGAGTATGCCTTGCTGGCCGCGAATTATCCCGGTTCATGGAATCTCAGCACGGTCGAGCTGCCCAACTCCGTCGCCAGTGGGACGCAGGTCACCCTGAATTTCTCGGTCACTGCCCCGACGACTTCCGGCAATTACGTTTTCCAATGGCGAATGGCGCAAATGGGCGTCCAGTGGTTTGGCGACACGACTCCAGCCGTTACCGTAAACGTGCACCCCTAGGCCGGTCTTGGGGGCACTCCGGGCTACGTTGCCGCCAGGGGGTGGATTTGCGCCGCAAAATTTAAATGCGGCGCAAATCAGCTGCCTGAAAAATGCATCTGATTTTCTCAGAAACCGGACTTTTCCGATAATCCCTTATTGCAAATTATTTTCTTCTTGCCCGTGAAACATGGGCTCCGCAGCCTGCCGGCTCCGTTCAACCAATCCGCCGCCGCTGCCTGCAAGTCCTTGCCGACCCAGACCTGGGCGGTGGGTAAATGATTCCAGAAAAATATCTTAGGAGCTACCATGGCACACGTCAGCGTTCACTATAAAATCTATCTGACTGCCGGGCATCACCGGCAGCCGCGCAATGCCTCGGCCGAACTCGAGCCGAATCCCTCCAGCGAGGTTGATGTCACGAATCCCGGCAACATCACCCCGCTTTTCATTCCCCAGCTGCCGTTCACCTTCAATGGAAACACCGGCTTGGCGCAGCTGATGTTCTGGAGCGTCACCGATGGGACCAATGGGCAAGTGCTCCCGGCCGGTCCGCTCACCCAGGCGGTGGGTGCGAATCCTCTCACCATTACGGCCTGGTACATGCCGGTGGGCGGCCCGGGTGGTCCTGGTTCCCCGGCGATCATCGACGACGCTTTCTCCGCTGCGAAGGGCGACTTCATCGACGATACCTTCGTTACAGTGACGAGCGATCCGTCCCTGACGAGTCAGGCGAACGTCGTGGGCATTGTTCCCACCACCGTCGCCGAGACGCTGCAGGCCGCTGCCTCGGTGGCTTCGACGACCGAGCCGTTCTCAAAATGGATGGCCTTCGGCGCCGGAACGGCGAGCGGCAACACGCTCAATGTGCCGGCCAATTCCATCGGCATCGCGATCGCGATCTACCAGCGGTCCAGTGTCGTGCTCAACCCGCCCAATGCCGGTGGCACCGTCTTCGGCACCATCTTCGGCGGTGTCGCGGTTGATGGCGGCGGCTGGATCGTCATCAACGGCATCCCGCACCCGGTTGATCCGTGGGGTCCGCTTATCTCGCGCCTGCTCCAGAGTTCGGCGGCGGCTTCCGCAGCCAAGACCATGGAGCCGAAGATCGGCCAGCAGGTGCGCCAGCTCGCGGCGCAGGATGCGATCATCGCGATCAAGCAGATCACGACGGTCGTCGAGCGCCAGGTGACCGGCGGTTGAGCCCGACCCTCAGCCCTTTCGCACAAAAGCCCTCCGCTTGCGGGGGGCTTTTTTTTTCGTCCTGTCCGGCGCTTGACGCGGAAAACCTTCACCGCCTGCATGGAATGCTTATGCGAATCCGTGCCTTTCAAGGACTCGTTCCACTTCCTGCCCACGCGACCGAGGTGGCCTGCGTGCCCTACGACGTCGTCAACGCCGCCGAAGCCGCCGCCCTGGCTGCAGGCAAGCCGCGCAGTCTTCTGCACGTTGACCGGGCGGAGATCGACCTGCCGGCGAAGACCGATCCGTACAGCGATGCTGTTTACGCGAAGGCGAGGGAAAACTTTCTCGCGCTGCAGCGCGACGGCGTGCTCGTGCGCGAGGCCGGCCCCAGCCTTTATGTTTACCAGCAGCAGATGGGGGCGCACCGCCAGCGCGGCCTGGTCGCGGTCTGCCACGTCGAGGACTACGACGCCGAGCTGATCAAAAAGCACGAGAAGACACGCAAGGACAAGGAGGACGACCGCACGCACCTCATTGATACGCTGGGCGCCAACACCGGCCCGGTTTTCCTTACGTACCGCGACGAGGCGTCCGTCACCGCTTTGGTCGAGGCCAGGACCAGGGAGGCTCCGCTGCACGATTTCACCGCTCCCGATGGCATCCGCCACACCGTGTGGCGCATCGCCGGCGGCGAGGAGTGGATCCGTGCGTTCGGCCGCGTGCCTGTGACTTACATCGCCGATGGCCATCATCGCGCTGCCAGCGCCGCGCGGGTCGCCCGCCTGCGGCGCGAACGCAATCCGCGCCATACCGGCGCCGAGGATTACAACTGGTTTCTCTGCGTGCTTTTTCCCGCCAGCGAACTGAAGATCCTGCCTTACAACCGCATCGTGTTCGACCTCCACGGCCACACGCCCGCGGACTTTCTCGGCAAGGTGAAGGCCACCTTCGGCCTCGAGGAAAATGCGCCGCCTTCGCCGTCGGCCACCGGCCGGGTGAGCATGTACCTCGGCGGCAAATGGCACGGCCTGCGCTGCCCGGCCGACCCGAAGGCCGATCCCGTCGCGCGGCTCGATGTCAGCGTGCTGCAGGATAAGCTCCTTGCGCCGTTGCTCGGCATCGACGACCCGCGCACGAGCAAGCGCGTCGATTTCGTGGGCGGCATCCGCGGTCCGGACGAACTCGTGAAGCGCGTCAACGCCGACGGTGGCGTGGCGTTTTCGATGTATCCCGTCACCATCGCGCAGCTCATGGACATCGCCGATGCGGGCCAGATCATGCCGCCGAAGAGCACTTGGTTCGAGCCGAAGCTGCGCTCCGGACTCTTCATTCATACATTTTAGGTTGGTCTTCGGAGGTTAACGCAAAGACGCAGAGGCGCGAAGGTCGGGAGTCCTGCCTGCGGAATTTTTCCTGGATTCCTGGTTTCCCGCTTAAATTTGGTTTCGATTTTCCACTATCGCCAGCCGGCTCACCTTGACCGTGCCGCGCCATGGCCATTGCATGAAGCTTCTTCATGCCGCATCCAACCATGCTGCCGGCCACTGCTGACGCCGCCGGTCTTCCGCTCTGGCTCATGGCGCCGTTTGTGCTGCTGCTGCTGCTCATCGCGGCGATGCCGCTCACGCCGCCGCGCCTGAAACATTGGTGGGAGCACAATTATCCGCTGGTCGCGATCGGGCTCGGCCTGGCGGTTGCCGGGTATTACTTATGGCGGGTGCCGTCGGGGGGCGCCGCGCTGGGACACGCGCTGCATGAATATTTTTCCTTCATCGCGCTCATCGGCTCGCTCTTTGTCGTGGCGGGCGGCATCCACCTCAAGGTCGTGGGCGAAACGACGCCGTGGAAAAACGCCGTCTTCCTCGCGGTCGGAGCCGTGGTGGCGAATCTTATCGGCACGACGGGCGCATCGATGGTGTTCATCCGGCCGTGGATCCGGATGAACAAGATCCGCATCGGCACCTACCACATCGTCTTTTTCATCTTCATCGTGTCGAATTGCGGTGGCGCGCTCACGCCCATCGGCGATCCGCCGCTTTTTCTCGGCTACCTGCGCGGTGTGCCGTTTTTCTGGCTGATCGGCCGCGTCTGGCCGGCGTGGGCGTTTACGATCGCGGCGTTACTCGCCATTTTCTACGTGTTCGATCGCCGCGGCTTCAGGCGCATGCCGGAGCCGCTCCAGGCTGGGGTGAGGAAGACGCACGACACCTTCCGCCTCGACGGCAAGCGCAATCTCGCCCTGCTGCTCGTTGTGGTTGGCGCGGTCTTTCTGCCCGAGACTTATTTTGTCCGCGAACTTGCGATGCTCGCCGCCGCAGCCGTCTCCTATTTCTTCACCCCTAAGGCGGTGCACGTGGAAAACCACTTCCACTTCGGCCCGATCAAGGAGGTGGCCTTTCTTTTCCTTGGTATTTTCACGACCATGATGCCTGCGCTCAATTACCTCGAGCAGCACGGCCACGAATTCGGCCTCAGCCGGCCCGGGCAGTATTATTTTACCGGTGGTGCGCTCTCGGCGGCCCTCGACAACGCGCCCACCTACGTGAATTTTCTACGCTTGGCCGAGGCGACGTTTGTCGAGGCCACGCCGGCCGAGCAGGCCGATACCGGGGGAGGGAGCTACGACCGGCGCGCGGTGCATATCCTGCTCGAGACGCATCCGGCCATCGTCCTCGCCATCAGTCTTGGCGCTGTGTTCTTCGGCGCGATGACCTATCTGGGTAACGGCCCCAACTTCATGGTGAAGTCCATCGCGCACGACGCCGGCGTGCGCACGCCGAGTTTTTTCGGCTACATCCTGAAATACAGCCTGCCGATTTTGCTGCCGATCCTGGCGCTCGTCGGGTGGCTGTTTTTGTAACGCCGGGATCTACTTTGCAGGCGCTGCCAGGTCCTGTTATCATCAACCTGATTAAATCTGGCAGCGCGCAAAGTCCGATTGGAAACGGGTTTCTATAAAATAGTTAAACTATTTTAGCTTAATCGGTTGTCGACCCGTAGATTCGACCACACATGACCAAAAATTATGCATATTAAAAGGTCTTTGGAATGATTAATGCTAGATGAAATTAATGCATTTTTAATCTGATGACTTAACTCAACTATGTACGGCGCCAAATCAACGCCCCCGGCCGTCCGCAGTGTCATTTGGGATTATATCGAAGCCTTGGGAGTCATTGCGCTCGTCACCGTGGTTGGCTGGTTTACGCCGCTCAACTATCATGCATTCGGGTATATCTACCTGCTCGCGGTTGTAGCGCTGAGCCTGCACATCAGGCGATGGCCGGTTCTTGTCGGAGCGGTTGTAAGTGGCTTGGTCTGGAACTTCGTCTTCGTGCCGCCCAGGCTTTCTTTTTCGGTTCTTCATTTTGATGACGGCCTGTTGCTCGGCAGCTATTTTGTCGTCGCCATGATCGGCAGCCAGCTGGCGGCGTTGCGCTCCGCTGATGATCGGGCAAAGCTGCTCGCGGAATCCGAGCGCATGCACCAGACCCTGCTTGACAGTGTCGCGCATGAATTGAAGACGCCGATCGCCGGTTTTCGCTCCGCGGTGGACCAGCTTGGCACCCACGACCCCGCCAAACGCGCCTACTTGATCGAGGAGATTCGCATCGCCTTGCATCGCTTGGACAGCCTTGTTGGAAACCTGCTTAATCAGACCCGCCTGGAATCGGGCATGTTAAAGCCGCAAATGGATTGGTGTGATGCCAACGATCTGGTGGCCTCAGCTCACCGGGCGGTGGGATGCCGGATGGAGGGCCATCCCCTGATGGTCGAAATTCCGGCTGATTTTCCGATCCTGCAGGCCGACGCCGTGCTCATGGAGCAGGCGATCTCCCATTTGTTGCTCAATGCGGCCGTGCACACTCCCGCTCCCGGACGGATCCGGGTGGGGGCGAGCACGAAGGAAGACTCCAGGCAGGTGTTTATCTCGGTGACAGATGAAGGCCCTGGCTTGCCCGTCCAGCTGCGTGACAGAATCTTTGACAAATTCAGCCAGGGTCCGACGGGACGGAAACAAGGGCTCGGCCTCGGGCTTTCCATTGTTCGCGGGTTTATGCTCGCCCAAGGGGGCGAGGTCTCGGTCGAATCACCACCGGAAGGCGGCGCACGCTTTATTCTCTCCCTCCCTTATGTGAAATTCGAATCTGTGCCAAACGGATGAATATTGAACGCAAGGCCGACATACTTTTGGTCGACGACGAAGGGCAGATTCGTCGCTTGTTGCGCTACGCGCTTGAAGAGGCTGGCTACAATGTGCGTGAAGCCGAGACCGGCCGCATTGCCTTGGGCGAAATCGCGCTTCAGCCGCCTGACTTGGTGATTTTGGACTTGGGTCTGCCTGATGCTTCAGGGGTGGATGTCCTGCGCGCCATGCGACCCCAGTGCTCCGCGCCCGTATTGATTCTCAGCGTCCTTGGGCACGAGAAAAGCAAGATCGCTGCCTTGGACGCCGGTGCCGATGATTATCTGGTCAAGCCTTTCAGCAGTGGAGAGCTGCTCGCCCATTTGCGCGCGCTTTTGCGCCGGATCCATGCGCCCGTGGCGGTCGAAAAACATTTGTCCTTTGGCCCCATCCAGATCGATCTGGTTCGGAGCCGGGTCTTGTGCGGCGGCCGTGAGGTCAAGTTGACCAAATTGGAATATAAGCTGTTGCGATTGCTGGTCGTGAATCACGACAAGGTTTTGACCCATCGTTTCATCCTGAACGAGCTATGGGGCCCGATGGCGACGCAAAACACCAACTACTTGCGCATCTATATGATGCGGCTGCGCAGAAAACTGGGTGAAGCCGTGGATTCATCGGGCCATTTCCAGACGGAATCCGGCGTTGGCTACCGGTTCGTGAGCGAGCCGGCGCCTGGCGGCTACGTGCTATAGCAGCATGAACGCAACCGACATGATCAGGGTGGGCACGAGGGCGGCCACCAGCAATTTGATCGGCGATACCCCCTCCGGAAAAAACCGCTGAAGAATCGCTTGGCCGGCAGGGTTTGGCGCATTGGCGATCACAGTCAGACCGCCGCCGGTGACGGCGCCTGCCACGACCGCGTATTTGAAACCTTCGGTGAATCCCGGGACCAGCGTTGCCAGATAGGTGATGGCTGCATTGTCATTGAAGCCGGTGAGAATCGTCGCGCCGACAAAGAGAGGTATCCGGCCAAGACTTTTCAAAACCGGCTCGAGCCACCAGCTTTGCAGGCCGCCGTGCACCACGAGGCCGGCAAGGAAAAAACCGACCAGGAGCGGTGGCCTGAGATCGAGTTTTTTCTGGTAGTGGGCGGTGGCTTGGCTGAAGGCCAGGAAGAAAAGAAAGCCGCCGATAAAAAGGGCGGGATAATGCGCCACGCGCACAATGAAGATCATAAACACAACCTGAACCGCGATGATCCACATCGGAATGTAAGCTCCGCCGCCCTGGGTCAGGGCGCGTCCCATCTGCAGATGCGCCTTGTCCAGCGCTGTGAATTCCTTCCGAAAAATAAAATAGTAGAGGATGGTGGACCAGACAATTCCGGTGAACGCCTTCCAGCCGAAATGGAAGAACATATAAGCCATGTCCCAATGCCAGGGGCCGGCCGCCATCACCATGGGAGGCGCGGCAAAGTTGGTCAGCGTTCCGCCGACCGAGACATTTACAAAAAGCAGGCCGATGGTGGCATAGCTTAGCCTGGCCGACGGCCGGTAGTGATAAAATTGCCGCGCAAGAAGAAGGGCGGAAATCGTCATGGCGCCCGGTTCGGTGATGAAAGAGCCAAGCAGCGGGCCGATGATGAGAATGGCCAGCCACCAGGCCCCGACGGTCGCGCCGCCGAGGGCAGCGACCAGGGACAGGCAACGCTCGGCGAACCGCATCATCGGCCGGGTCGACGCGAGCGCCATGATGACCATGACGAACATCGGTTCGGTGAAGTCCACGCGATGCCCCACGTAGTCGATCGCGGTGCCCCAGCTTTTATTGATGGTGATTGCGATCATCAGCACCACGGCCCAGATGCCAAAAACCGCCTCGACTTCGCTGAGAAAATGCAGGATCTGGCCTCCGAAACTGACTTCCTCAATTTCATTGCGGTCGTCGTCGACGACCGGCGGCCGCTCCGCCTTGGGCGAAGCCCGGTGTTTCGCTTCAACCTGATGCGCCCAATGCCGAAACTTGGGGGTCAGGAAGGTGTGAACGATCGCCAGGAAAAAGATGATGGTGGCGACAAGATTGAATGGATCGGCATGAATCCGGTCAGCCAAAGCCTGCGCCAAGCCTCCGTTCGAAAATGGAGGATAGCTATCCAGAGGCAGTGGAAAATCACTGCCGGCGGTCTCAATGACCGCCACAAAATGGGCAAGGGGAAAGATCAAGTCAGACGCTGCCGCAGTTGCTTGAACAGAACCCAGCCGTATCCCGCTGCCAGGCCACCGGAAACCCACCATTGCGTGCCGGCCGAAAAAAGCAGCGGACAGATGATCTGAATAATAATAAGGGCGATCAAAAGGTAGGCCACGCGCGTGCCTGAACCAGGCATGAGGGACCAGCCGCTGACCAACTTGCCTTCCTGTTGGCGCTTCTCATGGCGGCGGCGGGCGGCATCCTGGATCAGGCCAAAGCCAAGACCGATGACTACGCCGACCAGCACCGCGACCGAGGATTGAAAAACATCTGCCAGGTGGATTTCCATAAAGGGATTATCGTTGAAGGTTTGATCTTACAAATTGAATGGCTGCGCGAACGTCAGCGTATCGCGCAGCCATGCGTCGGATGGCAATTCGAATTATTTGATCGCCGGGGTTTCAGAGGCTTTATCCATGACAAAGCCGGCGTAGCCAGGGGCGCCCATTTCAGCCATGTCCAAGCCCTCGATTTCAACTTCCTTGCTCACGCGGTTGCCCACGAGGGCCTCGGCGAGGTAGTAAACAATGATCGAGAGGATGGCTAGGGTGACAAAACAGACCGTCACGCCGATCAACTCGGCCCAAAACTGGCCCATGCCGCCGCCGTAGAAGAGGCCGGTCACATTGCCAGAGACGCCATTCCAGCCGTCGCCATAGGTGCCGTCGGCGAAGAGTCCGAGCGAGAGGCAGCCCCAGGCGCCGTTGACACCGTGGACGGAAATGGCACCCACGCAGTCATCAATGCCGAGCTTGTCGAAGAAGAAGACCGACTCGACCACCAATACACCTGCGACAAGCCCGAGCCAGAACGCACCGCCCGCACTCACGAAGGCGCACGGGCAGGTGATGGCCACGAGCCCGGCGAGCATGCCGTTGCACATCATCGATGGATCGGGTTTCTTGGTGCGGAACCACCACATCCACAGGGTTGCGCCGAGCGCACCCGAGGCCGAGGCAAGCATGGTATTCACTGCCACAACGGCAATGCGTGAATCGGTTGCGGCCAGTGATGATCCGGGGTTGAAGCCGAACCAGCCGAAAGCCAGAATGAAGGTGCCCAGCATGACCAGGGGAATGCTGTGCGGAATGATCGGGCTGACGACCTTGCCGCTTGCATCGTATTTGCCAAGGCGCGGACCGATGAGCCAGCAAAAGATGAGACAGATCACGCCGCCCTGCATGTGCACGACCGAGGAGCCGGCAAAATCCACGTGGCCATGGCCAATGCCCCAGTTTACGCCCATTTGGGAGAGCCAGCCGCCGCCCCAGACCCAGTTGCCAAAGAGCGGGTACATGATGGTGCCGATGCAGCAGCCATAGATCATGAAAGCAGAGAACTTCCAGCGCTCAGCGGCGCCACCGGTGGGGATCGTCGCTGTGGTATCCATGAACACCATCTGGAAAAGGAAAAGTGCAAATGCGGCAGTGTCATACCCGGCGCCTTTGAGGAGGAAACCTTTCCAGCCCAGAAGGCCGATGAAATGTCCGCCGAGCATAAAGCCCAGCTCATGATTCAATCCGGTATAACCACCCATCGTGCTGATGGCGCTGTTACACGGAGTCATCGGGTCGGTCATGCCACCGAACATGAAGGCGAAGCCGCACAGGTAGAAACCAAGCATGCCCATGGGATAGATCATGAAATTCATCGCCATGGTGTGGCCGGCGTTCTTCGCCCGGCACAGGCCCGTCTCGACCAGCGCGAAACCCGCTTGCATGAACATGACGAGGAAACCGGTGACCAGCGTCCACGTGAAGTTGATGGCAACACGATTGTGGCCGACGGCATCAGCCAGCTTGACCGCGAGGGGTTCAACCTTTGATTGGGCCACAAAATCGTCATAGGCCTTCTTGGCATCGTCGTGGGCCTTCACTTTGGCTGGGTCTTTCTTGTCGTCGTCGCTCAGATCCGCAGGCGCACTGACAAGGAAGGGGCCAGCCGGTGATTGGGCGTCAACCGCCATACCCGTGGCCCCACCATTTGGATCGGGTTGACTGAGATCGCGGCCATCGGCGAGAAGCCGTGCCGTGCTTGAGCTGCAAAGAAGCGCCGCTCCAAGGAGCGCCGCGCGAAGCCATTTCGAGCCTTTGGATTGGATGGTCATAAGAAAAGGGGATTCCGGAACTTCTGGTTAAGGACTGCCAAGCTAAGCTAAGAAATGCCGGGGCCCGTCTGCCTATTTAGCAATAGCAGTGCCATTTAATATTAATTTAATATTAAATGATATATATTTAATTTTAATTTTATATATACAAATTTTAATGCGAATTTACTCATGCTGAAAATTACCCATCAATGCCATGTAAGTGATTGCATTAAAGTATGATGGAGAACGATACGCATTGGATCTCGACGCTTGCAGGCGGCGTGCCGACAACCGGGCTGCAAGCGGTTCATTAACTGCTTTCTTTATGCCCGGCCTGCGTGGAGGGCTCTTTTGTATTTAGCAGGTTGATATCCGTACCGTGCCGTCAGTCTTGGCGCCGTGTTTTTCGGCGCGATGACCTACCTCGGCAACGGCCTCAACTTCATGGTGAAGTCCATCGCGCACGATGCCGGCGTGCACACGCCGAGCTTCTTCGGCTACATCCTGAAATACAGCCTGCCGATTTTGCTGCCGATCCTGGCGCTCGTCGGGTGGTTGTTTTTGTAGACGCGACCGGAGCGCGCTACGAATTCACGGTCGGCACGTCGGTGTCGAATTTGCCGCTCAGCAGGTCTTCCCGCGCCTGGGCGGCGAGTTTGCCGTAGTTGGTGCGAATGCGCAGGAGTTCCTTTTCATCCAGTTCCTCGAGGTCGAGCAGGGCGTTGTGCGCCCCCTCCAATGCGCGGATCAGCTCGTCGAGCTTGATCTGGATGGCGCAGGAATCCCGGTTTTGCGTGTTCTGGATGAGAAAAACCATCAGGAAGGTCGCGAGCGAGGTGGCGGTGTTGATGACCAGCTGCCAGGTGTCGCTGTAATGGAACAGCGGACCGGTCAGCGCCCAGGCGATGATCACGAGGGTCGCCAGGCCAAAGGCGGCGGGCCGGCCGGTCATATAGGCGGTTCTTTGGGCAAAGCGGCCGAAATTTGAGGCTGGTTTGATGGGATTCATGGGATGGGTCACCCGATGGTATATCGATGAGACCCGTGGTTCCATGAAAAAGGGGGCAATCCGGCCAAAACCGTCTGGCCGGGCCGAAAGAAGCGCAGCCCTTATGAAAAACATCCCGGCCGGTTCGGCGGCCTCACTTCGGCTCGGGCATTTTTTGGGCCAGCAACGAGAGAAAGTCGTCGTCCGGAGCCGATCCATGCGCTTGGGCGCTTTTCACTTTCTCCCAGGCGCCGGCATAATCGCCCATCCAGTATTTTGCGGTCGCCCAGCTGTCGTAGATGTAACCAAGGGCTTCGCCGTTCGTGATGGCTTCCTCGTAATAGGACTCGGATTCGGCGATGAAGGCCGCGCGCTGGTCGGGTGGCAGATCCTTGGTCTCGACAATGCGGAGCGCGGCGGCCCGCCCGAGGTCCGCCAGGAAACTGGGATCGCGAAAGCCCAGCTTGTAGGCGCGCATCCCCATGTCGTAAGCGCCCAACGCCGAGCCGCGGTCATGCAATATGGCACCGAAGCCCCAATAGACCGCAGGGTTGTTCGGATCGAGCAGCCAGGCTTGGTTGAAGCGTCGCATGGCTGTTTCCAGATCCTTGTGATGATAGGAGGCGAAGGCCTCGTCGACCCAGCGCTTCGCGGCTTTTTCGCGTCCGCCGAAAGCGGCCGACGTGCTTTCGACAAAGGCGTCGTCCGCCTTTTTCAGTTCCGGCACCGATTGCCGGTCCACGCCGCCGTACATCGGCGCCTGGTCAATCGGGAGAGGCTGCAGGTCGCTCTGCGGGGCGACGCAGCCGGAAAACAACAGCGCAAACAGAAAAACTGAAGAGCGATGCTTCATGGGGATGGCCCAACAGTAGGGCTGCATCGCGCGACGACAAGCCTGTGTAAGCGGGTTTTCTGTCAGTAACTTGCAAGGCGCTGGAAGAAATTTCAGTCCGTTCGCGTCCGGTTCACGCCATCGGAGCGGCTTTGGCGAACAAACTGGCGGCTGGTCAGGCCGAATCAGGCTTTCGGCTCTGCCAGTTTGACGAGCGACTTCAATACCTCTGGAAAATCAGAAGAAACGGCCGGCCCGACCTCGTTGCAACCGGATCCAATCGCCTCCACAGCATAGGTCACTCGCGTGCGCTGTGAACCCAGTCGATCGATTCGATGAGCGACAATGACAACCAGCTCACCTACGCGCGTCTCATCTACAAACGCTTCGTTCTCCCGGACTTCAATCAAGCGGGTCAACAAAGGCTCTTGTCCGGGCGGGGTCATGAGGAACTCAGTCCCGACGGCAAACGGTCCTCTCATCTCAATCTGCTCGATCCCTGCATTCCACTTTTTCCATCCGGGCACATCGCTGAAAATGCGCCAGATTGCTTCCGGGGACACTGAAGTCTCGATGCTGTACTCGCAGCACCATTTGTCTTCTCGATGGGTTTTCATGGACCGATAGCCTACCAGGCGCGTGTGACAGCGGTATGTCAGGAGATACTTCAGGCCGAACGTTAAAGATGACCCACGCGAGGACAAGCGTAGTGAAAACGGCGCCGGCCGGTCCGCGTTGGGTCTGGCGGCTGGTTCGGCCTTCTCATTTTTCGAGGTTGGTGCATTCCTTGAATGTCTTTTCGTTCAGTTCTCTGACTCTGGCCTCGTACTTCTTGGTTGATTCCAAGCCGACGACCCAAAGTCGGGTTGTCGTCGTGGAGACGCGCTCGATATACTCGCCTGCCTTCGTTTTGTATCGACAGCTGACCTGAGATACTGTCGTGCCAAACTTCACAAACGGGAGCCAACGAGTCGCTGGATATTGGACTGAGTCCACCCTTGCATAGCAGTCGCCTTTACTGGCCGCGCGCGTGTTGTCGTTGGTCGTCGAGATAAGGCGTGAATAGGACAGATTCACAATCCCCGTCTGTTCGAGGAGCGCTAATGCGACGACTAGGGCTATGCCAGTCAGCCAAACTCTCTGTCTTTTCATAGGTCGTTAATGCCAGGAAACAGCCATTTTTGCCGAACGTTCAAGATGAGCCACGGCCGCTCGGGGCCGTTGGCTCTGGCGTCTGGTTCGGCTTCTTTTTCCTGTAAAGAATATGACGTCTAAGATTGCTGCCTGCGGGAACCTCAGGGTGGTCAAAATCTCCCTGATAATCTCGCTCAAAACCAAGACGCTCTATCAGACGAATAGACCTAAGATTTGATGGTGTCGTGAACGAGACGATCTCTTCAAGGTCAGCCTTCGAGAATCCGTAGTCGATCGCTTTACTGGCGGCTTCATATGCAATGCCGCGCCCCCAAAACTCTTTTCGCAGGCGCCATAGCACCTCTGTGCAGGGCGAAAATGGCAGATGCCATTCGGGGACATGCAATCCGACCATTCCAGCGAAGATGCCATCGACTTCTACCGCCCAGACTCCCCAGCCACGCTGAGTAATTTCTTTTCGTATGTGACCAAAGACATCCAAAGATTCGCTTCGCGTCATCGGTAATAAGTAACGCACGACTTCTGGATCGGAGTTCATCTCCGCGAACGACTCAAAGTCCGTTTCCTTCCACTGACGTAGCATCACTGCATTCATTTTTTGCCGAACAGTGTTATTCGGACTCGTGGTTGAGTAAGGCTTTACCGGGGAATCGGATTTCTTGCCAATCGGGCAAAAGTATCATCGAGGGAAAGAGTTAATCCTGGTTTGATCTATTGCGTCCGATGATTGGGTAAGGCTTTTGGGGTGACAGGGCGTTCCGGTAAAAGCCTTACTCAAAACGTGGCAACCGGCACTACTTCTGATTCTTCAGCAGATCGCGGATTTCCTCGAGCAGCAGTTCCGAGCGCGGCGGCGCAGCCGGGGGAGGGGGCGCGGCGGCCTGCTGGCGGCGCAGCCGGTTGATCAATTTCACGACAAGAAAAATCGCCCACGCGACGATGATGAAATTGATGAAGGCGTTGATGAAGACGCCGAAATTAAGCGTGACTGCGCCCGCGGTCTTGGCGGCCGCGAGCGACGCATAGGGCGCCTGCGCCTTCGTGCCTTCTTTCAGCACGACGAAGAGGTTGCTGAAATCGACTCCGCCGATCAGCAGGCCGACGGGCGGCATGATCACATCGTTCACCAGCGAGGTGACGATGCCGCCGAAGGCACCGCCGATGATCACGCCGACGGCGAGATCGACAACGTTTCCCTTGATCGCAAATTCCTTGAATTCCTTGAACATGGCGGCTCCTGTTTTGTGAGTGGTTGCGCGTGGAAAAATGCCGGCGCGCTGTCCGCGAATTTTTCCGCGCAGCGGGTCAGATGCGAGCAAATTAAGCGGAGGAAATGAAGCTTCCGGCCGGACGCGGATTTCCCCCGCACTGGAACCGTCCCGGGCTTTGCCTGTCCAGCGACCCGTGGCCGGAGTTGGTTGCGACCAATCCTCCAGGGCCACGGGAAAACGGGAACACTTATGAAAAAAAACCTCTGCCTTTTATTGTTCTTCAATCTTGCCGTGGCGTGGCCGTTCCAGGAGGCCGCCGCCCGCCCGGCGCGCGCCGGAGCTGCGGTTTCCGCTCTTTCCTCCTCTATCATCAGCGCTGGAAATTATGTGAATTTGCTGGATGGCCTCGCGTATCCGTACCAATTGCAGCAGCTCAGCGAAGCTGGCGGGCGCACCACCTGCGCGATCTGGTTTCCACCCAGCGCCTCCGGGGGAATGCGGCCGGCCGTGCTCATCACGGAGCCTTATGCGGGAGTCAATTGGAGCAGCGATCCGGTGGACGAGGCCTGGACGGCGCGCTTTAATCCCAGCCAATCGGTTTACCCCGATGTCAACGGCCCCTTGGTCAACTCCACCAGCGGCCCCATCATGTACACGCTGTGGACGCCGGAATCCGTGCCCGAGGAGGGTCTCGTCTGCCTCAGCCACGGCATGGGCGTACTGCTGGTTTTCGAGCGTTTTTATGCCGGTGGGACGATCGCCGACAACGTGAAGGATACCACCCTGGGGCTGGAGTTCCTCCATGAGCAGAGTGGAGTCGATCCCAATCGCCTCGGCATTTTTGGAATATCCTGGGGCGGCTTTGAAGCCATTTACGGAGCGGCCAACGCGCCGGCGGGCGCCGTGCCGGTGGTGGGCGTGGCCTCGTCGCCCCCTTCCGATCTGGGCCAGCTTTATCACTATGCCACCCAGGGTCTTTTCAGCCTGATCCAGGACCAGGGCCTGCTTGCCCAGCGGTTATCGTTTTATGATCCTTATGTCCGCCGGATCATCGCCGGAACGGTGACTTCCATTTCGCCGTTGAATTTGGATTTTTCAGCCTATGGCCTGGATTTTCTCCGGGCCAACCTGAAGACAAAATTCCTGGTGCTGCACGATCAATGGGACACGATGGTTCCCGTTCAACAGTCCCTCGCCCTGGCGGCCGCGCTGCCGGGCCAGGTGCAGGGGCTTTGGTACCCGCATGTCGGCGCCATCGATTACAATACGCTTCCGCTGTCACATGGGCCGGTCAGCCCGGGGTTGTCTGAGGGAAGCACGGCGGTCTTTACCTGCCTCTATCTGTTGGAGCGTCTTCTGCCCTCCGACACGGCGATTCATATTCCTTATCATTCGTCCGAGCTGGCTGGTTTTTTTGCCTACATGCGGGACATGCAGAAGCAGGGCCAGGACATCAGCTCGCTGGGGCCGAGGCTGAATGACCTGGCGGATCCGCGGATCACGATGGTCGACCTCGATGCCGCCCCCGGCCAGCCCGCTTTTGTCTCCGGGGCCTACTGGGCGAATTATTTTCTGAGCCTGCCTTAGCTGGGAAAGCCGGCGGCCGGCGCGCACCTGGCCAGCGGCATGCTTTGGTCAGGGAAATAATCCGCGGCTCTGCTTGGCCTCGGCGACGCGGGCAATGCCGAGCGTGAGGGCGGCGAGGCGGCGGCTGAACTTGAACTTGCGCTTCTGGGCTTCGACCGCGTCCCGAGCCTGGTCGAGGATACCGTAAAGCTTCGCGATGACTTCGTCGCGGCTCCAGTAGAAGCTCTGCAGGTTTTGCAGCCACTCGAAGTAGGAGACGATGACGCCGCCGGAGTTGCAGAGCACGTCGGGGATGAGCTCGATGTCGCCGCGCGCCTCGATGATTTTGTCGGCCTCGTTGGTCGTCGGGCCGTTGGCGGCCTCGGCGAGAAGGCGGCATTGGAGCTTCGGGGCGTTTTTCCCGGTGATGACGCGCTCGAGCGCGGCCGGCACAAGCACGGTGCACTTGAGCGCGAGAAGCTGGTCGTTGGTGATGGGCTCGCCGCCGTCGAAGTCCTTCAGAGTTTTCTGGGATTTCACGTACGCGAGAGCCTTCCGAATATTGACGCCCTTGGAATTGTGAATGCCGCCGGTGTAGTCGGAGATCGCGATGACCTTGACGCCGTAGGCATCGAGCGCGATGGCGGTCTCGCTGCCGACGTTGCCGAAACCCTGGATGGCGACGGTCGCCTTCGCGATCGGGATTTTCAGGTCCGCGAGGTATTTTTTCACGAGGTAGGCGACGCCCACGCCCGTGGCTTCGCGGCGGCCCTGCGAGCCGCCGAGCGAGAGGGGCTTGCCGGTGACGACGGCGGGCGCGAGGTGGCCGACGTGGTTGGAATAGGTGTCCATCATCCACGCCATGATCTGGTCATTGGTGCCCACGTCCGGCGCGCCGATGTCGATCTGCGGCCCGAGCACGCTGATCATTTCCTGCATGTAGCGGCGGGAAAGGTGCTCGAGCTCGGTCGGTGAAAGTTCGCGGGGGTTGACGATGACGCCGCCCTTCGCGCCGCCGTAGGGCAGGCCGACGAGCGAGCATTTCCAGCTCATCCACATGGCGAGCGCGGCGACCTCGCCGAGGGTGACGTGCTCGTGGAAGCGGATGCCGCCCTTCGACGGGCCGGTGGAGAGGTTGTGCTGGACGCGGTAACCCTCGAAGACGGTCACGCTGCCGTCGTCGCGCCGCACGGGCAGCGCCACGGCGAGGCAGCGGCGCGGGTATTTCGTGCGGTCGCGGATGGCCTCCGGAAGGCTGATGGCGTCGGCGGCCTGGTCGAATTGCCGGCAGGCCATCTTGAAAACGTCGGAATCATAGAGCGAGGAGACGATGGCTTTGGACATGGCGGATAGGAATGCATTCACGCTGATGCGAGCCGGCCGGTTTGGCAAACGGCTTTGCCCGCGGTGATTTTGCTTCATGATTCACACTATTTTTGGCGGAAACCGGGAACTGCAGGTGATATGAGCGGTTGAAAGGGCCGGGGCCTTCGGGCACCCTGCGCCGCAGATGATTTCCCCGCTTCAACGCTTCGCGAAACGGTTCGTGCAAAAGCTCGCGACCGGCGTGCTCATCGCGGTGCTTGGGCTGGCGGCCTGCGGGTTGTGGCTGTTTTGGCGGGATGGCGGGAATTTCGACGCGACGCGGCGGCAGTTCCTGGCCGGGCTCAACAACGAACGCCAGCAGGCGCAGGCGGAGTTGGTGGTCTTGGGCCAGCACATGGCCGAAATGCAGGCTGAACTCACACAACAGCAGGTACGCGCTCAGGAGGCCGGCCGGGCCATCACCGGCTTGCGCGACCTGCAGAGCACCTGGGAGCGCCTCTTTGGCGATCGCGAGCAGCAGCGCGCCTATGCGGAGCAACTCAAGCGCATGGAGCAGGCCAAGCATGAGGCCGAGGTGCGCGAGGTGGATTTGCAACAGGCGCTCGTGCGCGCGCAGTGGGAAAAGGACGGGCTCGAAATCGAACTCGGCCGGCTTGACCGGCGCATCCATGAGGCCGAAGCCGGCCGGTCGCGCGTCGTGCATTATCTCATGCGCGCCTGGGATAAGGCCCGATGGTACATCGCCGCCGTGCTCGGGTTGTATTTTCTCGGGCCCACGCTGGGCAAGTTGCTGTTGTTTTTTGGCCTGGCGCGGATGATCGAAAACGGCCGGCCGGTCCAACTGGCTGGAGAACAGGTGGCGCTGCCGCAGGTCGGCGAAGGCCGGACGTCGCTTGAGGTTGTGCTCTGGCCGGGCGAGCGGCTGTGGGTGAAGGAGGCGTTTTTGCACGAGTCGGACAAAGGCCTGCGCGAGCGCACGCGCGTGATGCTCGACTGGCGCGTGCCTTTCACCTGCGTGGTCTGCGGCCTGTTCGATCTGGTGGAGATGCGCAACACGCACGCCGGCCCGGAATCCAGGGTGACGTTTGCGCCGGATGGCGATCCGTCGATGGAGCTCGCGCTCGTGTCGGTGCCCGAGGGCGGCTCGTTCGTGCTGCGGCCAAGGTTTTTGAAAGGCGTCATCCTCGACGGCGACGGACGCCTGGAAATTCGCCGGCACTGGCGCTTCTTTACCTGGCAGTCATGGATCACCGGGCAGTTTCGCTATTTCGAGTTCGCCGGGCCGTGCCGGCTGCTGGTCGCGGGCCGCCACGGCGTGCGCATCGAGCGGCTGAAGGACCGTGAAGGGCAGGAGCCGCCCGCGCGGCGCGCGAACCAGGAGGCGGTCATCGGCTTCACCCCCGGCCTCGAGTACCGGCCGGTGCGGGCGGGAACGTTCCGGGCTTATTTTTCGGACGTGAATCCGCTCTTCGACGATTTGTTCGCCGGGCCGGGCCTGTTTTTGTGCGAACGCGCGGCCCCGAAAGGCAAGGCGGTCGGCGCGCGAAAATCCAGGACGGGCCGGCGGGGCGGGGTGTTGAAGATTTTCGGAATATGAAAGCGAATATCCTTCCGAATATTTGAAGTAGGAAGCCAGGAAACCAGGAAAGCTACCTGAAGCAGGAAGGATTTTGCGTGGTACAGGCAAATCTGGCGCAGAAGGCGGTTGAAGATTTTAAGTAGGAAGCCAGGAAGATTACATGGAACAGGAAGAATTGACCGGAAAAATCATTGGCGCAGCGATTCGCGTGCATCGGGAGCTTGGGCCCGGATTTCTAGAGTCAGTTTATGAGGAGGCGCTTTGTATCGAACTGGCTGCGTCCGGGCTTGGGTTTGCGCGACAGGTGGCGGCCGAAGTTCGATACCAAGGCAAGAAAGTGGGCGAGCATCGGCTGGACCTCCTCATTGAGGACAGCGTGGTGGTTGAATTGAAAGCTGTGCTTGAATTGCAGGATATTTACTTCGCAATCGTCCGTTCGTATCTGCGTGCGACGGGAAAGTCAGTAGGTCTGCTTTTGAACTTCGCCGCACCGACCTTGCAGACCAAACGCATTGGCCCTGATCTGCCCGTTCGGCTTTGATTGGAGCTTCCGGGTTTCCTGGCTTCCTTCTTCATTACTCATGCGCTTGACCTTCAAGACCGACCACTCCTTGCAGACCAAACGCATTGGCCCTGATCTGCCTATTCGGCTTTGATTGGAGTTTCCGGGTTTCCTGGCTTCCTTCTTCATTATCCATGCTTTTTCACCTCAAGTCCGACTACGAGCCCACCGGCGACCAGCCGCAGGCGATCGACATTCTCGTCAAGTCGCTGCAGGCGAAGAACCGCGACCAGACGCTGCTCGGCGTCACCGGCTCCGGCAAGACGTTCACCATGGCCAACGTCATCGCGCGCTGCGAACGGCCCACGCTCATCATCTCGCACAACAAGACCCTCGCCGCGCAGCTCTACTCGGAGTTCAAGAATTTCTTCCCGGACAACGCCGTCGAATATTTCGTCAGCTATTACGATTATTACCAGCCCGAGGCCTACATCGCCTCGAGCGACACCTACATCGAGAAGGATTCGTCCATCAACGAGGAGATCGAGCGCTTGCGCATCTCGGCCACGAGTTCGCTCGTGAGCCGGCGCGACGTCGTCGTGGTCGCGAGCGTGTCCTGCATCTACGGCCTCGGTTCGCCCGAGGACTTCACGACGCTGCGCATCGAATTGCGGCGCGGGGTAACCCTCGGCCGGACGAAGCTCCTCGAGCGGCTGGTGGACAACCTTTACGAACGCAACGACTACGAACTCAAGCAGGGGCGCTTCCGCGTGCGTGGCGACGTCATCGACATCATGCCGGCCTACAGCGAGAACGCGCTGCGGGTCGAATTGTGGGGCGACGATGTCGAGAGCATCACCGAATTCGAACCGTTGACCGGCGCGACGCTGCGGCCGCTGGAGCAGTTCGACCTTTATCCGGCCAACCAGTATGTGACCACGCGCGGCCGGCTGGAGGGCGCGATTCCCGCGATCAAGGCCGAACTCGAGGAGCGCGTGGCTTTCTTCGAACAGAACGGCAAGTACCTCGAGGCGCAGCGCATTCGCATGCGCACGAATTACGACCTCGAGATGCTGTCGGAGATGGGCTTCTGCAACGGCATCGAGAACTACTCGCGCCATCTCACCGGCCGCAAGGCGGGCGAGCGCCCGTTCTGCCTCATCGACTTTTTCCCGAAGGATTTCCTGCTCTTCATTGACGAGAGCCATGCGACCGTGCCGCAGATCGGCGGCATGTTCAACGGCGACCTCGCGCGCAAAAAGAACCTCGTCGATTTCGGCTTCCGCCTGCCGTCGGCGCTCGACAACCGGCCGCAGAGCTTCGCGGAGTTCCAGTCCATCACCGGGCAGACGGTGTACGTCTCGGCGACGCCTGCGAAATTCGAGCTGGAGCGATCGACCGTCGTGGCCGAGCAGCTCATCCGCCCGACCGGCCTGCTCGATCCGGAAATCACCGTGCGCCCGACGACGGGCCAGGTCGAGGACCTGATCGGGGAAATCAAAAAAGCCGCCGCGGCGGGCGAGCGCGTGCTTGTGACGACGCTGACGAAGCGGCTGTCGGAGGACCTCACGAGTTTTTTGCGCGAGGCGAAAATCCGCGTCGAGTACCTCCACTCCGACATCGACGCGATCGAGCGGGTGGAGATCCTGCGCAACCTGCGCCTGGGCAATTTCGACGTGCTGGTGGGCATCAATCTCCTGCGCGAGGGACTCGACCTGCCGGAGGTCGCGCTCGTGGCGATCCTGGACGCGGACAAGGAAGGGTTTCTGCGCAGCGAAACGAGCCTCATTCAGACGTCCGGCCGCGCGGCGCGGCACGAAAAGGGAAGGGTGATCTTTTACGCGGACAATCTCACCGAGTCGATCAAGCGCACGATGGCCACGGTCAACTACCGCCGCGAGAAGCAGCTCGCCTACAATACCGCGCACGGCATCACGCCGCGCAGCGTGACGCGCGCCGCGCAGTCGAGCCTGCACACCTACGACGGCAGCGGCCGGCGCGACGAGGAAGCGGCCGTGGCCGAAAGCACGGACGACGTCGCGGCGGTCATCGCCGAGCTGGAGGACGACATGGCCGAGGCCGCGGGCAAACTGGAGTTCGAACGCGCGGCATTGTTGCGCGACCAGATCCAGGCGCTGAAATCGGGCGATTATAAAAAGGGCGGCAAGCCCTCGCGTGAATATCCCCGCCGCCGCAACAGTCCCTACCCGTTGGGCAAGGCCAAGGGCAGGGCGTGAGGCGGCGGCTGTTGTTTCAGGTCAGGGTGAGGCGGGCACATAGCCGAACAGCGAGGTCACCTTGTCCGCGACGGTGTTGGAATTGGCCGACTGGGCCGAGCCGGCCGGGACGGATTGCGTCTTCAGGATCTGCCACAGCATCAGGCCGTCGTGGGGATTGGCATTGTGGGTGTTGGCGAGGACGTAGCCGCCGGAGCGTTGAACGGAGTAGGGGCCCCGAGGCGTGCGTCCGTATTGATCGGCGACGACAATCGTGCCATCCGCGCCGGCATCGCTGTTGTTGATGACGAGGAGTCCGCCCGCCCATCCTTCCGGCGGAATCTCAAGGCCCAGGGAAACCGTGACGCTGGCCGGAACGATGCCGCGATATTCGTCGAACGCCGTCACCGGGTCGTAGTGATACGTCTGCGCGTCGTAGGCCATGATGTTCACGATGTCGAAGAGGCTCGCCACGGTGCGGCCCGACAAAGACCCGTTGCCGACGACGACCTTGAACGCCAGGCGCTCGCGGCCCGCGCTACCGCCCCAGTAGGAAGGCGTGCCTGGATAGCCGGGATCGCCGGTGGTCGCCGCGGTGTAGTCCGCGCCGGTCGACCAAGCCGCAATCGTGAGCAGGTGCCCGGCGCCGGCGGCGTTCGCCGCTTCGCGCATGGCCTGGATCGCTTGCGCATACTGGGCCACGTTGCCCGCGTCCGCGCCATCGACTTCATAATCCACGTCGAGCCCGTCGACGCCGAGATCGGTGAGGAACTTCGTCAGCGCGCCCTTGATGGGAGTGCCGCTTTTGCCGGCTTCCGCGGCCAGGCCCGCCCAGTTGTTATAAGTGGCCCCGCCGACGGCCAGGATGACCTTCTTCTTGAGAACGTGCAGCAGGCGGATGACCTCCTTGATGTCGACCGGCGTGGCGTTGAAGTTGAGGCCGGTGCCGCTCCAGCTGTTGGCGGTCATGCCGCCCCAGCTGAAATCGGGCTGCGCGAAGGCCAGCTGCACGTGCGTGTAGACGCCGCGGATCTGCGCGAGGTTGCTCGCGGTATAAATGTCGTTGTCGGACTTTTTGGTGCCGTCCCAGTTTGTCACCGTGAACCAGTTGTCGCTCCAGGTGGGATAATAGCCGGCAAAATAGCGGCCGTTGGGATTGGCGACCTGGCCCAGCGTGAGGGCGGTGCCGGAGGAAGTGCTGGTCGTGGCGGAGACGGTGGCGCTGAACGCGCTGCTGCCCGCGCTGTTTTTTGCACGGACCGCATAGGTGTGCGTGGAACCCGCGGCCAGGCCCGAGTGCGTGTAGGGACTGGTGACGCTGGAGACCGTGGCGCCGTCGACCTGCAAATCATAGCCGGTGGCGTTGCTGACGGCATTCCAGGTGACGATGATCTGGGTCGTGCCATTGGCCGCGGCGGCGAGACCGGTGGGCACGGCGGGAAGGGTCACGGTTTGGGTCGTGGCCGAGACGGAGGCGCTGAAGGCGCTGTTGCCGGCGGTGTTTTTCGCGCGGACGGCGTAGACGTGGGTGGAATTCGCGAGCAGGCCGGAATGCACATAGGGGCTGGTCACGTTTGCGACCGTGGCGCCGTCGACCTGCAGGTCGTAGCCCGTGGCATTGCTGGAGGCATTCCAGGTGACCGTGATCTGGCTGGAACTGTTGACGGCGGCGGCCAGTCCGGTGGGCACCGGGGGAATCGTCGCGGTGGTCTGGGTCGTCGCGCTGACGGCGGCGCTCCACGCGCTCGTGCCCACGCTGTTCTTCGCCCTGACTTCATAAGTGTGCATCGAGCCGGCCGCGAGGCCCGTGTGGACATAGGGCGAGGTCACGCTGTTCACGGTCGTGCCATCGCGGAGCAGGTCGTAACCCGTGGCTCCCGCCACGGCCGTCCAGGTCACGGTGATCTGGCTTGTGCCGTTCACCGTCGCGGTGAGGCCGGTTGGGACCGCCGGAGCCGAGACCGTGCCGCCCTGTGTCACGGTATAAACGAGCATGTTGCCCGCCGTGGTGCCGAAGCTGTTGGTCAGCTTGGTCGTGTAAGTGTAGCTGCCGTTCGCCTTGCCCGCGAAAGCGAAGCTCGCTGTCTGGGCGTTCGGGGAGCCGTCAGTCAAAGTCTGGGTGCTCACCAGCGTGCCGTTCTCGTACAGCTGCCAGGTGGTGCCGTTGTTGCCCCACCACATGTTCATGATGATGCTGTAACTGCCGCTGCCATCCCAATTGCTCTGCGTGAGGTTCGGTGTGCCGGGGACGCCCGTGGCCGCGGCCTGGGCGCCCGCCGCCAGCCCGAGGGCCAGCGTGGCCAGCAGCAGCCTGAATCCGAGGGAAAGCCAGGGCCGGAACACGGACTGGCGGGGAAGGGTGACGGTGCCTTGATGATGCATATGCATGGGATGTTTTTCCTTGTGATGCGTGCAGTTGCTTTCCGGGTTCATCTCGCTGGAAGAAAATGGGCTTTCGCGGGGGATGCCCCACGGCGTGCACTCAGGAGAACGGGGTGATTCATGATGAGAACCGGGCTGCGGGCATGCCGGCGCGAAAGTGGCTCCATCATAAACCCGGACGGCCTCCCGCAAAATGGCAAAAGCGGCGGGGTTTTTAACAAAAATGCCAATCATTTGCATCAACTGCTGCGACGAACTCGGTCTGCCCAAAAGAGACAGGTCCGGCCGCGGCGGTGGCAAAACTGAGCCGCCATTCGATCGATTCGGATTTCCCAACGAATATTTCTGTCGCCGACACCGCCGTATCCGTTGAATCGAATTAAGGATAAAGCCTGATTGCGCCACCCCGCCGCTTTTCCCTATACTAGCGGGCTTAACTCTGGTAATCGGAATGGGTAAGTCGCTATTCCAGCCAGACTTCACCAAGACTCCAGCTTTCACGGCCATGCCTGACGACGCCTCTGTTTCTCCGCCCAGTCCGCCCGCCCCGGCGCTCCCGAACAATCCCGCACCACTGACGCCCCCGCCGGCGAACGCGGATGACAATGCGAATCTGCTCCAAGCGAAGCTGGTCGCCGCAATGCAGCAGGCGGAAGACGCCGTGGTGGCTTCGCTCGCCGCTGTGAGCGCCGCGGTCAATGGCGCGCCGGAAGAAGAATCTCCGTCCGAAAATCCAACCACATCCAACTAACAACCCTCCATAAAACATGGCCTTCCCGACCGCAGTTAACAGCCAGATCACCGACGCCGTCACCCAGACCAATGTGAAAGTTCTGGGCGATGCCCCCGCCCAAGCCATGGGCAGCCTCTTCCAGGCGAATGCCCAGGCCTCGGGCAACGCCGCCCTCAACGCGACCGCGCAGCAGCAGAATGCCGCCACGCTGTCGCAGGCAGTGACGACCCGCTGCGTCCAGGTCCTCCTCGGCGGCAACCCTTCGAAATAAACTACCATGGCTGACGTAACACCCGTCAACGGCCAGATCACCGACGCGGTGACCCAGGCCAACGTAAAGGTTCTCGGCGACGCCCCGGCCATGGCCATGGGCAGCCTTTTCCAGGCGACGGCCCAGGCCCTGGCCAACGCCGCCCACAACGCCACCGCGCAACAGCAGAACGCCGCCAGCCTGGCCCAGGCCATTCTCAGCCGGTCGGCGGCCAACCTGCTGGGATCCCATCCGGCCAAGCCTCCGGCCCCATGAGCAACGACACGGATACGCTCAACGGCCAGATCAAGGACGCGCTCGAGCAGCTGAACGCGTCGCTGCCCGGCATGGACCGCGCGTTCATGGCGGCCGCGTCGTACCAGGCGATCGCGCATGCCCTGGCGCTCCGGCTGCACAACGCCGTGGCCCAGCAGCAGCACGACCACATGCTGCGCACGGCCCTGACCTCCGCGGCGGCCAGTGCACTGCTCGACGGCAAGAAGGAGGAGGCCGAGGCGGTGCTGGCGCTTGCCGAGTCGAAGCTCGTCAAGCCGAGCATCAGCGAGGAAATCACCGAACTGCGCGCCGCTCTCGGCGCGCTGGGCGATGAACTCCGCAAGATGCATTCCGCGAATCCGCCGGCTCCCGCGCCAGCCTGAGTTCAAACGGCCGCGTTTTTCAGACGAGGCAGGAAGGGCTCACGCCTGTCTTGCCTTTTTTATGCCGGCATCAGCGGTTGCTGACCACGCGTGTTGCCTTGCGGCCGCTGTTTCGAGAAGCTCGTTCAAGTGCTTGCTTTTTTCGAACTGGCATGGGCATGCCCCGCGCTATTGGGTGCCGCTATCCGGTTTGATTGCTTGAGCCGGATCAAATTCAAGATTACGATCGCCGGAGCTTGGGTTGAGATAGGATTCAATTCCGAAAAAGTGGTCTCCGCCGGCAGTCATTTCAAACTTCATCCGTGCGTAGCGATCCCCAGAGAGTTTCATAAAATATTCCCGAGATACTTGGCTCCGCCATTTTGAAACTCCTGATGCCGGCATGTTAATTTCGTCGGATGTAACATAGCCATCAACAGGAGCCTCAAAGTCGAACTCTGAAGTGCGTGCGATAAGCCCACCACCATCTGAGACCGAAATACGACAATGCCAATCATAGGGGAGATTTGAGTTGGTCTGATGCCCTTGATCGTATGTCCAAGCTTCTACCTTAATGTCACCTTGGCCACCGAGGACTTGCTTCCCAGTGGTTAAACTAATTTCCACCGGCTTGCCATCCTTCGAGATTGAGTAATCTCGTTCCAGTTGAATCAACTTAACCGGGCTTCCAATTTTTCTTAAAACAAAAATAGCAGGTTCGGCGGCATCGGGATGAGGGTCAATTGGGCCACCCGCCTTTGAATAACCAAAATTGCCATCCGACTGCTTCAAATGATAGTAGCCTGCTTTTGATACCTGAATAACGATTCCAAGTCCGTGTCCTATGACATGAAACATGCCGCTATCATCTGTCTTTTCTGTAATCTTGGTATGGCCTTCCCATGGAGTATCAGCAAATGAGATCGAAACATTTGCTTCGGGAATAGAATGCCCCTTCTCATCGACCACTTTTCCGTAAAAATTTATTGGAGTGAGGAGCAATGCGTCCCAAATCTTTTTTTCAGCCGCTACTTTTTTCAGCCTTTCTTCTTCTGCATCCTTTGACGATAATTGGCCATGGGATGCTTGGCTGGACTGCGAAGTCGTAGGCCGCGCTTCTGCAGGTTCGGCCGTCTTTGATGACGGGAGATTTGCCGCAGCAGTTTCTTGCGGAGGAGAAACTGTTGTTTTTCGGTGCGCCCAATACCATAGCAGAAGCATTGCAATGATAAGAATGATGGCCATCACCGATACGTTTTTTTTATTCATATCGTATTGCGGGATCGTTACGGATTCTTTTTCAATTCAAACTTATCCATCAGGGTGTTATAGAAGGGCAACAGTTGCTGGATATTCCTGCCCCATTCGGAGCTGTGCTCATCGCCAAAACCGCTATCATCCACACTATCAACGATAGAGCCACCCTGTGTTCCATTTAGGCCGAGCCCAATTGTACCTGTTAGGGAATAATCCACGTAGGCCTTCGCTTCGGCAGGATCGGTTACGAAGCGAGTTGTCGCTCCTCCGGCAGGAACAAATCCTAATTTCTGCCCTGCAAACAAATTTGGATTGTAGAAATAATGCCATACGTCTATTGTCCCGAATTGTGGCTTAAACAATGCATTATTTACGTTCCATTTGCTGCCAACGACAGTATCATTAGCGTCGTAGAAATTTATTGGACCTCCGTTAATTGAGCCAAGCCACCCAGTGTAAGCCAGACTCCGAGTTCCCGGATCTAAATCCGTATCGGCGGTTGGAGTTCCGGTATTGGTGACGGTATATTGGAAATCTTGATTGCCGTAGCAGCTAGCAGAGGTGGCTGCATGAAGCATCGCATAATGATTTGCCGGCATGCCTTCTCGGAGAGCTTCACCTGCAACCATGTTGCCCATGCTGTGGGCTACGAGATTGATACTGTAATTGCTTGGCATGGTTGAAACAAACTGTTTCAGCGCGACTCCGCTATTCCAAGCCATGTATTCACTATCATTATACGTGCCAATTGCGCCCAAGATTCCACCGCTGCCAAAGGTCGGCCAACGGAATGCAGCGAAGCGTCCTTTATAGCCGCGCCACCATAACCGCTTGAACATTGTCTCAGCATAGTTCGTTGAGTCCTCGTATGTAATATTGAATCCATGGACGAAAATAATGCATTGCGGGGTTTCGTCAGGCGATTGCACGAAGGCCTGTGATGCATTGGGTCTGTGCCTAGGGTGATGTTAGCAGGGGAAAGAGTTGTCGTATAATTGTAGGGAAGGGTCGCATTTTGCGCAGCGGCAATGCCTCGTTGATACATTTCCTTAATGTCTCTCAAATCCAGCCACACGCCGGGCCCATGGCCGAGTTCGTTGCCGTTTTGGTCGAGAATAACAATCGTAAGTTGGTCCGTCCCCTCGCCAGCGCCTTCAAAGAGCAGGCATTTCTTGGGATTGGCTGCCGTCAGGCCTGTCCAGTAGTCCGACTTGAAGATGAATGTGCCGGTGGTATCGACGGTTTGCCTTCCATTTTTGTCGGTCACGGCATTATTGAAGACATCGGCAATCTGGGTTTCGGCCGCATCATCATCTTTCAGGTAACTATCCGAGCCGGTGCCGTCAGCCGAAGGATAGATATTGATGGCCGGAGTTCCAGTGAAGCTCTGCCATTTCAAACCTATCTGCAGTGGGCTGTTGGTTGACGTCAGAATGTCCTGCAGCCCGGCAAGGTTCATCCACAACCGGGAAAAATCCTCCAGGTTTCGTTTCGAGATAATCTGGTGAAACTCATAGTCAGGACCATTGGCTGGCACCGTGTCGCCTTCGATCGGATCATGGGTTTGAGAATCCACTTCCGTATCATCATCATTTTCCTAATGGAATCTCGTCCTTAGAATCATATTCCAAGTTCCGTGATCCCGAAGGATTTAGCCACCATTCAACCGATATGCCTGTGCGCGAGGGAACCTTTGCAACCGCTCTGAGCTGAATGCTGACTCGAGAATAAATGTTATTGCGAGTTTTCAGGTAAAAGCTTTCGTCCACACCCGACGTCCAACCTGGAGTATCGGAATTATAATTAAAGGTAAGGGCTGGGATGTAGCCGTCTTCCGGAGCTAAATACATTAGCCGCTGGGTAGATTCGACGACGCCTCCATTAATTGGCGCTATGTTAGCAGACCAATTGAATTTCCGTTGAACCGGAATGATCCCGTTGGGCCAGACATCATGCTTCATGGCAATTAAGATATCTCCGCCATTTTCTACTTGTTTGCCTGTTAGCAGATCGATGCGAATTGGCGTTCCATCATGGGGAAGCTTAAAATATTTCTCTCCATGAATCATTGGCTCCGCGCCACGAAGCTTATACATTACAAATATCACAGGACTATTGGCATCAGGATGGAAATGCTCTTCTTTGCTTACCAGATCGGTATACTGAAAAGGGCCCTTGTCTCCTCCGTATTCATATCCGGCCTTATCAAGACCAATTCCCAATGTTCGCCCCTTCATGTCGTGGAATGAAAATAACCCTTGAGCGTCGGTCTTAGTCTCGGTCTTGTTTTCCCCCTCACTGACAGCAGAATGGTAGATCGCCGTCGCATAAACAGAAACGTCGGCTAATGGATGCCTGTCCTGATCAATTACCTTCCCATAAAATTCAATATTCTTGGTGTTAAGTTGATTCAAGATGAGCGCTATTTTTTCGCCCTTGCTCATCGGCTGAGAGGGAGGGGCTGTAGGTACAGTAGTTGTAGCATTCGATGTTGTAGTAGCAGATCCAGGCGTTCCGGATGCGGGCGTCGGGATGTTTTTTTCAGACGATGCGGAAGAATTTTGACCAGCAGGCTGGCTTGGCGTTTTCCATAGCCAAAGGAGCAATGCTAATAGGGCGATGATCGCTGCTATTAAGATCAAATAGCGTTTTTTCATGGCGTGGGAATAATATCGAATCCAGTTGGACCAAGGAGAGTTTTCCAATATCCTTTCTGATCTACATTAGTGAAAAGAAATTCTGCGCTATGCCACTGGCGAGCGCTATAATCCAAACCGCTAGATCCTTTCGTTCCTGAATCGGGTGGCCAAATAGACTGAAGATTAATGAATTGTTCAAGGCCGCCTAATCCAATCGTTGCTCCTAAGGCGCGACGGCGAGCCTGTCCCGCCATAGACATGATTTCGTACCGGTCGCTCGAAGGAGCATTCGCAATCGTGCCCAGGCTAAGGGAGGAGCCGCCTGCTGGATCGCCAAGGGAGTATTTTCCAAAACCATTGAGATTCGGGGTCGAAACATCCCCGCTGAATGTATAATAATATGCCTGGCCGGCTCCTTGGTCGGGCTTCAGGTATTGATCCAATTCCCAAACATCATGCCAGAGAGCGTAATCATTAACATTATAAAAATTAATCCTTACGCCTATTACTGTCGAGCTATTGCTTGTAAGCCAATCACCATACACATTCGAGGTTCCTGGATAAGCTCCCAAGAATGGCCGAAGGATTTCCGTGGGCAAATCCGCATCCAGATTGTCCGGTTGGCTGCTATCGTAGCAGTGATCTGTCACGGCTGCTTGACTGGCGATATAGGTGTTTACTAACTGGCCCGCTCCATCTTGGGCGGCCAAGCGCAGTGCTTCGCCCGCAACAACGTTGCCCATGCTATGGGCGAGAAGATAGAGTTGGTCGCCGTAGGCGCCGTGAAGGCGCTGGAAAAGTTGGCGTAACGGTGCGGCTGCGCGCCATGCACTCCATTCGCCTAAATCAAAGTTAGCGGAATTCAATATGGCATCCAATTCATTATCGATTCCATAAGTGCACGGCCACTGGAATGTCCCGAACTTTCCCTTGTAGCCCTGCCAGTAGAGCCGTTTGAAGGCAGTCTCAGCAAAGGCGTCTTTTTCCCACGGGGCCAGATTCCAGCCATGGACGAACAGGATGTATTTGTTTCCATTCGGATCACTTGGCACGGCTAATCCGGGGTCGCCTGAACTATATTGAAGTCCTTGGACTCCCCCCGCTGGCAGGCGGTCGGGCGAAATGCCAGCGGTGGTGGCAGGTGCTCCGCCATTTCCATCGCCCACCGTCCAGCGTTCGTAGAGTTCCTTGATGTTCTTCAAGTCCAGGTAAACCGATCCGCCTTCACAGATCTTGGTATAGTTTCCGGGCGAACCGGAGTTGAAAGTGACGACCAGGCAGCCTTTGCCGCGGGCAACGCCTTCAAACAGGAAATAAGCCAGGGGGTTGGTGTCCGATAATGTCGTAAACGCATCGGCCGGGAAATAGAATGGCTGGCCCTTGGCCACCGTGCCCAAGGCAAAACCATAAGGCGAAAGCTGGTCGGCGGCCGTGGCTGCATCCGTCAGGTAATCCAGCGTGCCGTCTTGTGTTATGTCACTATGATTTGGCGCAGCGAGATAAACGTTGATGGCGGGCGCGCCATCACTCGATCCCCAGCCGTTTTGGGCGTCACCCGTATTGGAGTGCCATTCAAGGCCCACCGTGATCTGCCCGGAGGAAATGGCCTGGTTCAGTCCCCTGATGGATAGCCATAGCCGGGTAAAATTTTCCAAATCGCGAGTGCAGGTGATCTGGTTCTGCTGGCTGTTCGAAGGCCCGGCGCTGGGATCGAGGGCGTCCTGAACATCGGTTTCGCCGGAGACGGTGCTGAAACCATCACGGCCATCATTGATCCAGAAACGAAACGGCTTGTCGGAGGAAGTCTGGTCGGAGGCATCATCGCTGGAGAATTTGATCTGTCCGTCGCGGTTGGCGTCGACGGCGAGCAGGGGGGAAGGGACAAGCACGACCGGCATTTTCGCATTGCCCGCGCCGAGAAGGGTGCCCAGCAGCATCCGCGAGTCACTCATCGAAGGGACGAGGCTGTTGATCTGGGTTCCACTCGGCAGACTGAAGCTGGTGGTCACCGGCAGGTAGATCCCCTGAGCGGCCACGGCCGAAGAAAGCGGCTGCCAGACCCAGAGGGCGTAGGTGCCGTCGGATTTGCGCCCCAGGATGTCCTGGCCGCCGTTGATGGCCAGGGCGGCGCCGCCAGCCAGGGTGGGGATCGATTGCAGGGGCAAACTCGCCTCGCTCCAGGAAGTGCCGCTTAGGAAGCGTCCGCTGTTGTTGATCGGGCCATCGGCCGTACGGTTGAGGGGAGTGTCGTTGAGCGAGCAGATGAGGGTCGTGCTGCTGGTGCGCCGGGAACTCAAGCGCATGGTGCCATCGGGAGAAACACCGAGAAGGGTCTCGGGTTGCATGGAGGTGGGTCCGCCATCGGTATCATCATAAAAAGTTGGTGTGCCTGCCGCGGAAGGCCAGGTCATGAGGCCTATATGTCCAGGGGTAATCGGGGTTTGATGTATGTCGTTAATAAACACTGCGCCTTGCAGGTAACTGCCAAAGATTTCACCGTTGTCCGCAATAAAGGCAGGGATATTTTTAGAGTGCACACTGTAGATATTATTTATCTCGGTGTCTTTTTTCAGGATAGAGGCCGAAGGAAGACCGGTGGCCAGCTCGCTCGCTGCGCTGTTTCCATTGGGCCAGATCGCCGGCTGATCAAACCAATCGTAGCCGCCATTGACCGCACCAAAATCCGTGCCCACCCAGCCCGTGACATCTCCCGCATCATTGATGTCCGCGAGCGAAATCGCACCGGCATCGAAAGCGTAAAAATCGCCATCCTCGGGGTCGCCGAGATCATGGACGCCCTGCGACTGCCAGGCAGGACTCCGGTTGATGGACTGGAATTGTCCGCCATACCAACGGTAGCCGATCGTAAGAGGCACCGGGTTGACGTTGGGATTCAATGAGAAATTGAAAAATGACACCTTCAGCAACACGTGCCCGTTCGGGGTGATTTTTTGCGGAACAAGCTGATTTACATTCACGCCATCCGGGGGCTGCAGCGGGACCGTCACATAGGTCAGCGGTTGGGGCGGATTGGCGGTGAGGTATTGGGGCGAGCCGTAAGCCGGATTGGTCTGCACGCGCACGACGTCGGTGGTGGAAGCACTGCCCGCGGAAGTTTTCAGGTAAAGATGGGCGAGGCCCTGATCATCCGTTTGCAAGACGAGCGTGGAAACGGGATTTGAACCGCCCTGGTCGGCCGACAGCACGCCAGTGCCACCCACGATGTCGGCAACGATCGGGGCATTGGCCAAAGGCACGCCGGCGGCATCGGTGACCTTGATAACAACCGGCTGGGGCAGAAAGGCGTCGGCCGGGCCGCTCTGGGCATCCCCGCTGATGATCGCCACCACCGGGGCATTTCCGCCGTAATAGTCGGCGAGAGTCGTGACGGCGAGTGCGTCACTGGCGGCGGAGACATTGCCGGAGGTATCCCGGGCGACGACGGTGAAGGTGTAGCTGGTCGACGGAGCCAGGCCGGTGACGCTGAAGGCGTTGGTCACGGTTGAGCCCACGAGCGTGCCGTTTTGATAAATATCGTAGCCGCTGAGCCAGACATTATCGGTCGAAGCGGTCCAGGTCAGCTGGAACGAGTCGGCCAGAATGCGCGACGCCACCAGTGCGGCCGGCACGGTCGGAGCCTGCGTATCGAGAACGGGGATGACGGCCAGCGGTGCGCTCGCGGCGGAGATATTGCCCGCGGCATCGCGGGCTTGAACGGTCAGAGCGTAGGTGGTCGAGACAGTCAGTCCGGTGACATTGAAAGTGTTTGTCGTGGAGGAACCGACCAGCACGCCGTTGTTGTAGATATCGTAACCGGCGACGCCGACATTGTCGGTCGAAACCGTCCAACCCAGCGTGAAGGAAGTCGGGCCGAGGTTGGAAGCAGCCAGGCCGGTCGGCACGCTGGGTGCCTGCGTGTCGGCCAGCGTGGTCACGGAAAGGGGCGCACTGGCATCGGAAACGTTGCCGGCTGCATCGCGGGCTTTCACCGTCAGGCTATAAGTCGTGTTCGGGCTGAGACCGACAAGGTTGAACGACGTGAGGGCGGAAGAACCGGCCGGCACGCCGTTGCTGTAGATGTCGTAAACGGTGACGCCGACATCGTCAGTCGAAGCGGTCCAAGTGAGCGTCAAGGAAGTCATCGTGACATTGGAGGCAGCCAGGCCGGTCGGGGCCGTGGGAGGACTGGTATCGGCCAGCGTGGTTACGGAAAGCGGCGCACTCGCATCGGAGGCATTGCCGGCGGCGTCCCTTGCCTTTACCGTCAGGCTATAAGCCGTGTTGGGCGTGAGGCCGGTGACGTCAAGAGAGGGCGTGGCGGAAGAGCCGGCAAGAGTCCCGTTTTTGTAAACGTCGTAGGCGACGACACCGATATTGTCGGTAGAGGCGGTCCAGTTGAGCGTCAATGAATTCTGGGTGATATCGGAGGCAGCCAGATCGGTCGGGGCCGTGGGAGGGGTGGTGTCGGCAACGGCGTATTTGCCGGCCAGGTAGGTGTTGACCACGGAACGCTCAGCGTCGGTCAGGACATGGTCGTAGACGATGACCTCGGCGATATCGCCGTTGTAATGCTCGCCGAACCAATCGGAGCCGAGCAAGGGATCAGGGCGGAAGAAGACGGTCTGGCCGGTGAGGCTGCGTGAGACCACGCCGTTGAAGCGGAGGATCGAAGTGCCATCGGCGCTGACGGAGGAATCATAGATATGGGACTGGGTGAGCACGGTGGAGTCGGGCCCGCTGTACGAATCCTGGTTTTCCGTCCCGAAATCATCCCAGACTGTATTATAGGCATAGGCCGTGGCGTAACCATTGCCGAACTGGCAGAGGCCGTTGGGGCCGGGATTGGTGAAGTCGGCCAGGCGGGTGACGATGAAAATCTCGCCAGCGCCAGCCTGAGATTGCGGATTTTCCGGATCCTGCATCACGTTGGGCAGCTGGAGCGCGTCGTTGCTGGCGTAATTAAACCGTAGAACCGGAAGACCGTTCGCCGCATTGGCGACGGCCTGCGGCAGTGCGGAAAGGTCGGTTTGAAAGGCGTCATGGCCAAGGCCAGACTGGTCGGCCCAGGTGCTGACGAAGCCGTCGCCATCGGTGTTTACGCCGGCCGTGGCACGCAGCCAGAGGCGCAGACCGGTGCCGGGCAGGTCGGTGCCGAGGGCGGTGACCGTGACCGGATCGCTGTAGGCGGAGGTGCCGGCATAGCTGGTGAGTTTTACCCGATAGGCATAAGCCTGGCCGGCGCTGAGCCCGGCGTCAGTATAGCTGTCCGCATCCCTTACCTGGGCAATCAGGGTGAAGTCGCCGGTGCCGGTCTGGCGCTCGATCGTGGCCACGGTGTGCTGGCTGGCGGCGGAATCGGCCGACCACGACAAATCCGCCGTGGTGGTGCCGATGGCGCAGACGTGAAGCGACGGCTGGCCGGGGATCGAAATGGTGGGCGGCGCGTATTTGCCGGTCAAATATTGATAGACACTGTCGCGCTGGGCGTCGGTCAGCGGATGGTCATAGGCAATGACCTCGGCGATATCGCCGTTATACCATTCATTAAACCAGTCGGAGCCGAGCAGGGGATCGGAGCGGAAGGAAATGGTCTGGCCAGTGAGATGGCGCCATTCCCGTCCGTTGAAGCGGAGGATGGAGGTGCCGTCGGCGGCGAGGGAGGAATTGTAGATGTGGCACTGGGTAACGAGCGAGGAATCGGGTCCATGGTAGGAGCCAACGGAGGCGGTGCCAAAATCATCCCAGACGATTCCTTCGCCATAGGCCGTGGCATCACCGGTGCCGAAGTGACAGAGGCCGTTGGCGGCGCCATTAAAACCGGTCACGCGGGTGACGATGAAGATTTCGCCCGCAGTGGCGCTATTCATGGCGTCAGGCAGCCGGAGTGCGTCACTGCTGCCGTTGAAGTGAAGGAGGGGGTGTCCATTGAACGCGCCGGCCACGAGTTGGGGTTGTTGGGACGCATCGGTCTGAAAGGCGTCGTTAGCCGGGCTGTGGCCGGACAAGTCATGCCAGGTGCTGACCAAGCCGGTGCCATCGGCGCTCACGCCAGCGTCGGAGCGGAGATAGACCCGCAGGCCGCCAAAGCCGTAAAGAAAGGCATCCGGATCGGGCACAAGGGGATTCCGGCCAAGGGCGATTTCCTGGCCGTCGCTCAAGCCGTCGCCGTCGGTATCGGGATTATTGGGGTCAGTCCCGTAGATGTATTCCTGGAGATTGGTCAGGCCGTCGCCATCGGGGTCGAGGTCACGCTGATTGATCGAGAGGCTGAGGCCGTGGGCGGTCTCCCAGTCGTCGGGGATGCCGTCATTGTTGACATCGGGGAAGAGCAGGTTGGTGGGGCCGGCGTAAAGAAGGTTCAAATAACTCGGTGCGCCAGGGTCGCCTTGGAAAATGAAAAAGGGCAGGGAGGTGAGGCTGTCGTCGAGAAAGGCCACGTCATGGGCGGCAAACGCTCCATTGTAATAGAGGTCCCACGTCTTGGCGGTGAAATCGAGGCGGAAGGTCAGGCGCATCCAGTCGGAAGCCGTGTTGTTGCCATTGTTGATGGCAAAAATGGCGGGGGTGGGCACCCACCCGAGGCTGCCGTCCAGAGTAAAAATCTGGCCGCCGCCGACACCGTCATTGCGGACGAGCACGGCAAGCGAAGTATCCAGATAAATAAAGGAAGAGATGGAAGAGCTGGCCACCGGCTTGAGGATGCAGTCGACATAGACGATCGGCTGGGCGGGGGACGGCGGGGCAAAGGGGATCCCGATTTCGGGAGTGGTTGTGCCAGGCTCCAGCACGACGGACTGGTTGCCCAGAAAGGAGACGGTGTTGGTGACATCGGCCGAGCCGCCGAGGACGAGCCAGTTTTGCTGGCCGTTGAGCGAACCGGTCGTGAATCCCAGCGATGAATCAAAGTCGGTGATATAAGGTAGGGTCGCCTGGCCGGCGGCGGAGAGCGCGAGGCCGGCGGCAAACCCGAGCAGGCAAATCAGACGTAATGCGGAAAAGCCCCGATGTCTCGCGACAAGGGGCGAAAAGTGATTTTTCATGAGGGTCAGTGAAGCGGAAACAGCAAGCGTGGACTGCAAACAAGGCGTAGAAAGCGCAGGGCCTGGGGCCAAGGCAAATAAACTACCACGGCGGAATCAACCCAATGGCGCGGCGCCCTTTTGGGCGGATATCAGCAATCTGCAAGCCAACACCGGGCACTGGCCGAAATTTCCAATACTGTCACCTCCGCAGGCCGGTCGAAGCCAGTCACGCCCACTCGGGCGGATTTTGCAGGTGGGGCTTGAGCACGCCGATGCAGGGGAGATTGCGGTAGCGCTCGGCGAAATCGAGGCCGTAGCCGACGGCGAACTTGTCGGGAATCTTGAAGCCCACAAAGTCGGCCTCGAAATCGACTTCACGCCTGCCTTTTTTCTCGAGCAGCACACACGTGCGCACGCTGGCCGGCCGCAGCTTCTTGATGGTCTGCACCACGAGGGCGAGAGTCTTGCCGGTGTCAAGGATGTCGTCGACGAGCAGCACGTGCCGGTTGCTGAGGTCGAGCGTGAGGCTGTGCAGGATCTGCGGCTTGCCGGTGGACTTGGTCTCGTTGCGGTAGCTCGAGATGCGGATGCAGTCGAGGCGCACGGGGTTCCTGATTTCGCGCAGGAGGTCGGCGGCAAAAAGGATGGAGCCGTTGATGATGGCGATGGCGGTGATTTCCTCGTGGCCATAGAGGCTGGAAATCTCGGTGCCCAGCTTCCGGAGGCGGCGCTTGATGGCGACTTCGGAAACGAGGACGTTTTCGAGGTCGGCGTGGGCGGTGAAAGCGGAAGCCTTCGGCATAAGTGATACGGGCATAAAGCAAAGAGCGCGCCGCGCGGCAAGGGTTCCCGATGAAAACGAAGGTTAATTTTGCACGGGCGCTAATTTTTTGACTTTACGGTGGCGGCGGGTTGCCTGACCGGGCGGCGCGGCGCATGACTCCCATCAAAATCAGGCAATTGACCAAACGGTTCGGGGCGGTGACGGCGTTGCGCGGCATCGACCTGGCCATCGAGCCGGGCGAGCTGTTTTTCCTGCTCGGGCCGAGCGGCTGCGGCAAGACGACGCTGCTGCGCAGCCTGGCGGGTTTTTGCCGGCCGGAGGAGGGGCGGATTTTTTTTGGCGACGAGGACGTGACGGGGCTGCCGCCGCACAAGCGCAACACGGGCATGGTCTTCCAGAATTACGCCCTATGGCCGCACCTGACCGTGGCGGAGAACGTGGCCTTCGGTCTCGAGGAGCGCAACGTGCCGCGGGCAGAAATCGAGCGGCGGGTGGGAGAGGCGCTGGGGTCGGTGCACATGGAGGACTTCGCGGGGCGCAGGCCGGCCGGGCTTTCCGGCGGCCAGCAGCAGCGGGTGGCGCTGGCGCGGGCGCTGGTCATCCGGCCGCGCTGCCTGCTGCTCGATGAGCCCCTGTCGAATCTCGATGCGGGGCTGCGGCTGGAACTGCGCGCGGAAATCCGCCGCGTGTGCAAGGAATCGGGGCTCACGACGGTTTATGTGACGCACGACCAGAAAGAGGCGCTGGCCGTCGCCGACCGCCTGGCGGTCATGGCGGGCGGGCGCGTGCTGCAGGTCGGCCCGCCGCGGGAAATCTACCGCCGTCCGGCGACCAGGGCGGTGGCGGGTTTCGTCGGCGAAACGGGCTTCATTCCCGGAAAAATCATTTCGGCCGGCGGCGGGCGGGCGATGGTGGAGACGGCCCTCGGCTGTTTCGAAGGCGTGCCGGGCGGGGCCGCCGGGGCGCCGGCGGCGGGCGCGGTGGTGACGCTGTCAATCCGGCCGGAGTGCTGGCGTTTGTGTAGTGAAAATATGGATACGAAAAACCGGGTGCGCGGCAAGATCGGGGCGGCGGCCTACCTCGGCGAGGTGGCGCAGTATGATTTCACGGCCGGCGGAATGACGCTGAAAATCAGCGAGCTGAACCCGCGAGTGGCGGGCGATTCGGCGGGCCGGGAATGGATGGCGAGCGTGGACCCGGAGGACGTGGTCGTGCTCACGGAGTGAGGAAAGAGGAAGGGGAAGAAGAAATTAACGCAGAGGCGCGAAGGAGCGGAGAAGGGGGATTTAATGCAGAAACCAGGAAATGAAATCTTTAACGCGGGGACACAGGGATACGGAGGCGCGGAGAAGGGAAAGACGCCCAATTGGGATTGAATTAAGAAGCCAGGAAGCCCGGAAATTTTTAACGCACAGGCGCCGAGAGGTGAAGGTGCAGAAGGCAGGAAGCGGAAAAGCATGCTCCCGCGCGCTCTGCGTCTTGGCGCCTTTGCGTTAAACCTGAAGGCCCGAAGCAGCCTTAGCAGGCCAGCGGTGCGACCCTGGCCTTGCGTCGCTGCCAAATGAAGAGGCCAAGGGCTCCTGCCATGAGCAGGGCACCGTAGGTTCCGGGCTCGGGGACGGGCGTGATCTGGTGGTTGTTGTCCGGGCCGTCGGTGTAAGTCAGCCACTTGGTGGGATCGCTGGCATAGGGGCTGTTGAAGGTGATCTGGGAAAGGGCGGTGGCACCGGGGTTATTGGTCGAATAGAAATAGTCCGTGACATCGGCCCAGTTGGTGATGGTGAGGGTGACGCCGGCGTCGATGATGAAGTTGGTGGTGTCGAGAATGGAGGCCAGGCTGTTGCCGAAATCGATGGTGGAATTGCCGGTAATGTGGAGGGTGTCGACCGTGAGCTTGTAGCCGGCGAGGCCGAGGGTGCCGCCGGCGAGGTCGAGTTCGCCGTTGAAGAGCTGGTTGGCGCCGAGGGTAAGGGTGCCTCCGCCGGTGAGGGTGGCGGTGCCGGTCCCACCCAGGCTGCCGGTGAGAGTCAGCGAGGTGGGGAGGCCATGAAGAACATCGGTGGCGAGGACGTTGAAGGTGGTGGAACCATTGATGGTCAGGTTGCTGCCGATGGTGGAAGCGCCGGATTCGTTAAAGATGGTATTGGTGCCGTTGAAGACCATGGCGGTCGTGACCGTGCCGGTGTTGGCCCAGAGGCCCAAGGTGGTGCCGGTGTTGAAGGTGAAAGTTCCGCTGCCGGTGGCGTCGGTGCTGGTCTGGATGGCAAACTCGCCCTGGTTCACGACGATGTTGCCATTGCCGTTGATCGTGCCGCCCACGACACTGACCTGGTTCGCGCCGGTTTTGGTCAGCGTGTTCGTGCCAAGATCGAGGGTGGCCGCGCCGCCCCGAACGTCGAAGCGGCTGGTGCCGCCGATGGTGGCGTCGCCGGTGAGGGCGATGTCCTGGAAAGCAGCGGTCTGATCGTAGCCGGAGGAGTTGATGATGGCTCCATTGCCGCCAACGCCCGCGCCGGAAATATTGAACTGTTTCGCGCCGAAATAGACGCTGCTGACCGAGGTGGCACCGCCGATATCGAGCGTGCCGCCGCCGGAGATGCTGACCGCGCCGCCGGGCACCGCACCGAGCGAACTGGTGGCAACAGCGGTGTTATTCGTGGTGTTGCTGGTGGCGACCAGCGTGCCGCCGGTGATATTGGTGGTGCCGGTGTAAGTATTGGCGCCGGTGAGCGCCCATTCGCCTGCGCCGGTTTTGGCGAGGGAGGTGGCGCCGGTGTTGTCGCCGATGATCGCGGCGAGGGTGTTGGCGCCGGTGTTGGTGCCGGTAAGGGTGAGGGTGCGCGTGCCGGTCTGGGCATTGAAGGCCATGCTGCCGGTGTTGTTAAAATTGACCGCGCCCGAGCCGGAGGCGTCGATCGTGCCGCCGCTGGTGCCGACGGAGAAGAGCCGGTTGGTGGCCACGGCTGCACCGGTGTACTGGAGCGTGCCGCCGTTGAGCACGAGATTGGTGGCGGCGTTGGTGGAGTTGCCGAGGTTGCTGGTCGCGCCGCCATTGGCCAGCGAACTGACGGAGAGCGTGCCGGCGTTGATGGTGGTCGCGCCGGTGTAGGTATTGGCGCCCGAGAGCACGAGCGTGCCGGCACCGGCCTTGGTGAGGCCGAACGTGCTGGCACCGTCATTGATGATGCCGCTGAGAGTGAGCTGGGAACCGCTGGCCGCCCCCATGGTGGTGTTGCCCGCGAGGGTAACGGCGCCGGCAAAGGAACTGGTGCCCGAAGTATTGTCGATGGCCCCGTTGCTTCCCGCTGCGCCGGTGCCCGTGACGGAAACGGCCTCGGCGGTTGAATAGTTCACGCCCTGGAAGGCGAGCGTGCCGCCGGAGCTGACCGTGGTGGAACCAGCCGTGGTGCCGAGGGCATTGTTGCTTGCGGCAATCAGTGTGCCGGCGCTGATGGCAGTGGCGCCAGTATAGGTATTGCTGCCGGAAAACATGAGCGTGCCATTGCCGGTGCCACCGGATTTGGTGACATTGAAGCCGCCGCTGATCACGGAGGAAATCGTGAGATCAACTGTGGCATTGGAAGAGTCGTTGATCGTGAAGGTGCGGTTGCCGCCGAGGGCAAGAGTGCCGCCCGAGATGGTCGAACCGAAGGGATTGTTGGTGGCGGTGTAGGTGACAGTGCCGCCGAGGGTGAGGGTGCCACCGCTGCCGATATTAAGATTGTTGGTGGCTCCGGTGCCGGTGCCACCAAAAGTGAGGGCGCCGATGGTCTGAATGTGGCCGTTGAGGTCCAAGGTGGAGGTGCCGGCCGCGGTGTCATTGATGGTTACGGCGCCGGTACCGAGGGCTCCGTTGATGCCGGAGGTGATGGTGCCGTGATTGATGGTGGTGGCGCCGGTGCCGGTCGCGGCGCCGTTGAGCGTGAGATTGTTGGCGCCGGTTTTGGTGAGGGTCCGGGTGCCGTCGGCCAGACCGGAGGAAAGAGTGATGTCGCCGGTGCCGCCGATGGTGGAGTTGCCGCTGAAGGTGACGGTGCCGGCATAGGTGGCCGCAGTGGCGCTGGAGTTGGTCAGGGCCCCGTTGCCGCCGATGCCGGTACCGGTGATGCTGAGCGCCTCATTCGTCGCGAGAGTGATGCCGTTAAGGTCGAGCGCGCCGCTGGAAACGGTGGTCGATCCCGCGGTCGTGCCGAGGGCGTTGGCGTTGCCGAGCATGACCGTGCCGTTGCTGATGCTGGTCGCGCCCGTGTAGGTGTTGGTGCCTGAAAGCAGGAGAGTGCCGGTGCCGGAGTAGGTCAGGGTGCCGCTCCCGGTGGCGATGGCGCCCGTAACCGTGGTATTGCCCGAACCGGTGACGATGAGATTGCGGTTGGTCCCGCTGATGTTGGCGAAAGTCAGGCTGCCCGTGCCGTTGTTCGTGACGGTGCGGTTGCCGGTGAGCGTCACGGTCCCGCTGAAGCTGTCCGTGCCGGATCCGGAGTAGGTGAGATTTGCACCGAGATTGGTGGTGGCACTGCTGACCGAAATGTCATTGGCGCCACTTAACGTCAGGGCGCTGTTGATGTTCAAGGTCGACGCGGCGAACGCGAGATCCCCGGAAGCCGCGTTCCATGTTTGCGTGGCATTGACCGTCACCGCGCCGGTGCCGCTGAAGGTTTGTGCAAAGGTGTCGTTGTTGGTTATGCCGCCGCCATCGACCGTAAGGGTCTGCCCACTGGTATTGATGGTGTAGCCGCTCGTGCCGGCATTGGTAAAGGTGAGGCCTAAGGCAGTGCCGGCACCGGTGAACGTGAGCGTGTAATTACCGCCGGTCGGATTACCGAAACTTGCCGTGGTGGTGGCAGTGGGAACAGCGTTACCAACCCAGTTTGTCCCGGTATTCCACGAGGTCGTCGTACCGACCCAAGTTTGCCCGTCGAGATGCGTCGTGGAGATGAGCAGCAGGCATGACGTCACCAAAGCCAAGACGATCTTGGCCCAAAGGGCCGAAAATTTATGGGCACAGCTGGAGGGCATGAACAGGAGCGCGCTAGGCTCTATTCTAGGCTCCCAATTTTTCGGCCTTTTGTCAAGGCTCGCATAGGGTAATACCCCTATATTTTGCAATCAAATTGCTAATATTTTATAAAATCATCGCCTGCAAGCAGCTGAAATGCGCTGATTTTGATAATTTTGGCCAGCGGCTCAAAAAAATCCGGGATTAATTTGCAGGGCCGCGTGCGGCGCCATGCAAAAAGACGTTACGTTTATGTAGCAGCCTACGCGACGAAAGGCATCGGCTCATAGTTCCTGCCGAGCACCGCGACGTCCGGGCAGTCGAGCCAGCGATCGAGCATGGTGGCATAAACCTGGCGGAAATCGGTACTGAAGGTGATGTCCTGATTCTTGGGCAAATCGAGGGAGGGCGCGGTGCCGTGCAGGCCGGCCTTGAGCTGCGAACCCATGACGAAGAGCGGTGCGGCGGTGCCGTGATCGGTGCCTTTGTTGCCATTTTCACTGGCCCGGCGGCCGAACTCGGAAAAGGTCATGGTGAGCACCTGCTGGTCGAGCTTGTGCGCCTCGAGATCCTTTTGGAAAGCGGCGAGGCCGTCGGAAAGCGTGCGCAGGAGATTGGCCTGGGTGTTGAGCTGATTGGCGTGCGTGTCGAAGCCGGTGAGTGAGACAAAATAAATGCGGGTGGAAAGGCCGGCGGCGATGAGCGCGGAGACGTTGCGCAACGAGGCGGCGAACGGCGTCGTGGGATAGGCGGCGGCGGGGCGGTAGGAACCGAGCACCTTCTGCACGTGCTTCTCGGTGACGAGCGCGTCCATCATCGTGTGCTTGAGGAAACTGGCGCTGTCGTTTTCGGCGGCGCCGGGATGGTTGACGAGTTTTTCGAGCAGCTGGAGATTTTCGCGGCTGCGGCGGCCATTGCCGTAGGGCGACAGGCCGAAAGTATTGTGGTCGTGCTCGGCCATGAAGGACTGCGGAACGCCGTTGGTGATATGCACGGCGCAGGGATCGGCGTCGGCGGTGGGCGTGCCGTTGCAGGCGTTGTCCATGAAGCGGCCGATCCAGCCGGTGGAGAGGTACTGGTTGGTTTCGCTGGCGGTTTCCCAAATTTCGGTCGAGCGGAAGTGGCTGCGGTTGGGGTTCGGGTAGCCGACGTTTTGAACGACAGCCAGTTTGCCGTCGTTCAACAATCCGCTCATCGCGCCCATCGAGGGATGGAGGCCGAGCGGCGAGTTGTTGATTTTCAGGACCTGGTCCTTGGCGATGCCGAGGGTGGGGCGCAGGCGATAGTAATTGGCGTCCTCGTAGGGGATGAGCGTGTTGAGGCCGTCGTTGCCGCCGGCGAGCTGGACGAGGACGAGGATGGTGCGGTCCTTTTCGGGCGCGGGCGTGGCGGCAAGGGTGGATTGGACGAGGAACGACGGCGCGAATTGGCTGAAGGCAAGCAGACCGATGCCCCGGCTGGTGAGGCTGAAGAATTCGCGGCGGGTGGTGGGAAGGAAATTATTGGGATTTTTCATGGCGGGTAGCGCTAGCAAAGCTGGTATTCGGGCGATTGGAGCATGGTCATCACGGCATTGCGGATGCGATCGAGGCGGTGCTGATCGGAGCCATTGCCGATCAGGAAGGTTTTCACATCGGCGCGGAAATCGGCGTCGACCGACACGGGGAGAAAATAGTCGCACAGGCGCGTGGTAAGCTGGTCGGCGTCGAGTTGGACGAAGGGCTTCAGCCGGTCGTCGGTGACGGTGAAATTGTCGATGCCGTTGGCGCGCGCCGCCACGAGCTCGATCTGTTCGTCGGCGTTGAGTTTGGCTTCGTCGAGCGGCGCGAAGACCTGCTCGACGAGCGCGCGCCGGGCGCCGAGCGTGGCCGAGTTGATCCAGTAACGGCCGCCGACCCAGCCGCGGACGTTGGGCGGATCGAAGAGGATCTGCCCCATCTGGCGCAGGGCAACGAGCACCTGGCGCGGGATCGGCGCGACGTTCAGGTTCATGTCCTGCATCAGGCCGAGGTAAAACTGCAGGGGGCTTTTGATGAAATTGCCGCGGAACTGCGGCGCGAAGAAGAGGCGGCTGCGGAAAAACTGCAGCGCGAGCTGGCGCAGGCCGAAGCCCTGCCCGCGCCACCAAGTGCCGATGGCATCGAGGTAGTCGTCGGCGAGGGGTGTGTCGCTCAGGTACCATTTGACCATCTCGTGCGGCAGGAAATGGGCCGCGGCGGGCAGCTGGTAGGCGAGGTCGATGACGTCGTCGCCGTTGAAATTGCCGGTGTGGCCGAAGACGGTCTTGTCGCCGTCGTCATGCTGGCGCGGGACGAAGGAAAACTCGCCGAAGCGCTGCCGGTAGCCGGTGAAGGCGCGCGCGGCCTGCTTGATGTCCTGCTCGGTGTAATTTCCGACGCCGAGCACGAAGAGTTCGAAAAGTTCGCGCGCAAAATTTTCATTCGGCGCCCCGCGCTGGCTCTGCTGCAGGTCGAGGTAAACGACCATGGCGGGGGAGCGCGAGACGGCCTTGCTGAGCACGGGCGCGGAACCGTAGGCGAAGCTGCGCAAAATGTCGTAATGCTGCCAGACGAGCGCGGCGGTGTTCACCTTCTGAAAGGCCACCACATAAATGTCGCTCAGGAACAGCACCCACTTCTCATAGGCCGCGTGGTTGGGCTGGGAGGCGAGCTGCAGCCATTTTATGCTGAGGTCCTCCAGTGCCATGCGGCTGCGCTCGCGTGCCTCGCGCTGGAGCAGGAGTTTTTCCTCGGGTGCGCTGTTTTGGATTTTTTTGTAGAATTCGGGGGTGTCGTCCGCCAGATCCGCGATCAGCCTGGGCTTGGTCAGCGACACGGGCTTTTCGGGGAAAAGCCGCTCGAGCGTTTTTGGCAGGCCGTCGTGGAGGACGCGCTGCACCTCGTCGGGCTGCGCGGCCCAGCTGACGCGGCGGAGGAGATGCCGGGCGGCGGCCTCGTTCCACTCATTGTCCGGCAGTGGCTGCCAGGCATCGCCGGGCGAAAGGTCGATTTTTACGACGGGCGGGGCGACAAAATCCGGATTGGGGGTGCTCATGACAAAGACGTGGGTGGCCGTACACGCAGAGTGACGCCGCAACCATGGCTGCGGTTTCAACGATTGCAAACGGCGGCCGGCCTAAACGCCGAGCGCGGTCTTGTAGATCCGGGGCACGCGCTTGGTCACCGAGCACAGCGTTTCCCATGGGATCGTGTCCGCCCAGCGGCTGAATTCCGCGAGCGAAATTTCCGCGCCCTGCTGCCGGCCGACCAGCACGACTGCGTCGCCGCTCTCGACGCCGGGCACATCGGTCACATCGATGACGGTCTGGTCCATCGTCACACGGCCGAGCACGGGGCAGCGCCGGCCGCGCACGAGCACTTGCGCGCGATTGCTCGCGGCGCGCGGCAGGCCGTCGCCGTACCCGGCGGTGAGCACGGCCACGCGCGAGTCGCGCTGCAGTGTGTGCGTGCGGCCGTAGCTGACGCCCGTGCCGCACGGCAGGTCCTTCACGATGCCCACGCGCGTGTGGAAACTGAAGACCGGCTCGGTGTGCACCTGGGCGAGGAGCGAGTTGGGATGCGGCAGCACGCCGAACTGCAGCAGGCCCACGCGCACGGCGTTGAAGGGGCTCCCGCCGGGCAGAGTCTCCAGCCCGGCGCTGTTGTCGGCGTGGACAAAAAGCTCGTCGAGCCGCAATCCCTCGCAGCACTGCAGCGCGGCAAGAAAACGCCGGCGCTGCTCCACAGTGAACGCCGGGTCGTCGTCGGGACTGGCGAAATGGGTGAACACGCCGGCGAGTCGCACGTGCGCGGCGGAGCGAATTTTCAAATATAACCCCGGCGCCTGCTCGTGCCACACACCGAGCCGACCCATGCCGGTGTCGATTTTCAAGTGGACGGAGACCGGCCGGCCCGCCGCGCGGCCGACGGCGTCAAAGCGTGCGACTTCGTCTGCGGTCGAGACGGTCGCGGCCAGATCGTGGTCGGCGAGATAGCGGTCCTCCTCGGGCAGCAGAGGGCTCAGCAGCAGAATCGGCCAGCCGGGTCCGAGTTCGCGGATGGCCGCAGCCTCGGTGAGATTGGCCACGGCGAACAGGTCGGCGCCCGCGTGCATGAGCCGGGCGACTGTCTGGTGCAGGCCATGGCCGTAGGCATCGGCCTTGACCACGGCGACGTAACGCATGTGCGGCGGCAGGGAGGCGCGGATGAGCCGGAGATTGCGTTCGAGCGCGGCGAGATCGATCTCAGCCCAGCAGCGAAGCGGGAGGCTGGAGGCGGGAAAACTCATGGTGCGGCGGCGTGGATGCGGGGCGTCCAGGTCTTGTAACTCGGGTCTTCGTGCAAGAAGGCGTCGGGCGCATCGGTTGCGCGGAAGAGCTCCGCATCGGCCACGCGCGGCAGCAGCGTGGCGAGATCGTAATTCGTGATCCGGGTTTGCGCCGGCAGTGCGCTCCAAGTGCGAAAATTTTCCGGCATGAACAAGGCCCCGCTTAACTCCACCGAAGGGATGCGTCGCAACGGCCCGACCGAACCGGCGCGCACGTGCACGCCATGCCAGGTTTCGCGCCGGGCATCGGCGATGACGGAGAAATCTTCCGCCGGGCTGCGCCGGGCGAGATCGTGCGCGACGATCTCCAGGCTGCGAAAGGCGAACACCGGCCATGGGGCGAGCACGCTCCACGTGCGCAACGCCATCGCGGCGGTGCGAATGCCGAGAATCGAGCCCGGCCCCTCGCAAAAAGCGAACGCGCGCACGGTCGTGAGGTCGACACCGAGGGATTCGACGCCGCGGAACAGGGCCACGCCGGCCTCGTCGTCCGCCGTGGTCCAGCGCATTTTGTTATTTGCTTCGAAGAGGCCGACTTGCACGCGCGCCGCCGCAGCGTCGAGGAGCAGCAGCGGCGCATGTGCGGCAAGAAGTTCGGACAGACTGGGCATTTTTCCTACTTCCGAGCAAGCGACGAAGGCGCGATGCTTTCAAGCGCGCAGAATCGGGCATTGACCGTGTGAGTCGGCGCCACGTAGTTTTTCAGACTCTTTTTCCAAGCCTCCATCGTGAACATCGAACTCAAAGACCTTTCCGAAACCCGCAAAAGCCTTCTCGTCTCGCTCGACAAGAGTGAAGTCGAGGGCGAATACCAGACCATCGTGGGTGAATTCTCCCGGATGGCCCGCCTGCCCGGCTTCCGCCCCGGCAAGGCGCCCTCTGCGATGATCGTCAAGCGGTTCGCCAAGGAAATTTCCGACGAGTTCAAAAACAAGATCGTGGCCAAGGCCTATCGCGACGGCCTGGAACAGGCGAAGCTGGATGTCCTTTCCATCGTTAATGTTGAGCAGGGCACGATCGAGCCGAATCTTTCTTCGGCCATCACGTTCACAATCGATGTGCGTCCGGCCATCACGCTGCCGGACTATGTCGGACTGCCGACAGAGATCCAGCCGGCCGAGCCGACCGAGGCGGAGGTCGACGCGGTGATCGAGGGGCAGCGCGCCGAGCGGGCGGATTTCAAGGTCGCCGAACGCCCCGCGCACAAGGGTGATTATGTGAAGCTCGCCTACGAAGGCCGCGTGGACGGCAAATCGATCCTCGAGATCGTGCCCGACAAGCAGGTTTACGGCAAAGTCCCGCAGACGTGGGAGGAAGTCGAAGGGCAGGAGGGGCTTCTTCCCGGGCTCGGTGCTCAGCTCGGCGGCCTGAAGGCCGGGGACAAGAAGGACGTCACGGTGAATTTCCCGGCGGAATTTTCCGCCGCGCCCGCGCTCGCGGGCAAGGCCGCGGTGTATGCCGTGGAGATCCAGGAAGTGCGCGAACGCGTGCTGCCGCCGCTCGACGAGGCGTTTTTCAAATCGCAGCAGGTGGACAACCTCGAGGGACTGCGCGCGAAAGCCCGCCACAATCTCAAGCTTCGCAAGGACTACGAGAACCGTGCCGCCCAGCGCCGCCAAGTGGGCGACGCCCTCGCGGCCCGCGCGAATTTTTCAGTACCCGAGAGCCTGGTTGAAAGCGAGACGCAGGGCGTGCTGCGGCAATTCATCGAGGAAAACATGCGCCGCGGCGTGCCGCAGGAGCAGTTCGAAAAGGACAAGAAGGAGCTTTATGAAGGCGCCCGCAAAACCGCCGCGGTCCGCGTGAAGATCCAGCTGCTGCTCGCGAAGATCGCCGAGCAGGAAAAAATCACCGTCTCGGAAAAGGACATCGACAATTACATCTTCCGCGAGGCCATGCGTGCGAACCAACGCCCGGAGAAACTGATCAAGGAGCTGACCAAGGACCGCGAGCGCCTTCGCGCCGTGCAACAATCCATCATTTTCGACAAGGCCCTTGATTTTCTGGTTTCCAAGGCTACCGTAAGCACCATTCAATCGAAGCCCTCACCTTGAGCTATTACGTTCCCATCGTTCTTGAAAACACCGGCCGCGGCGAGCGCAGCATGGACATCTATTCGCGCCTGCTGAAGGACCGCATTATTTTCCTCGGCACGCCGATCGACGACATGGTCGCCAATCTCGTCATCGCGCAGATGCTCTATCTGCAGATGGAGGATTCGAAAAAGGACATCCATCTCTACATCAATTCGCCGGGCGGTGTCGTGACCGGCGGCATGGCCATCTACGACACGATGAATTTTCTGCAATGCGATATCGTGACGTATTGCATCGGAATGGCGGCCAGCATGAGCACGGTGCTCCTCGCCGCCGGCACCAAAGGCAAACGCTTTGCATTGCCCAACAGCCGGGTGATGATTCACCAGCCTTCCGGCGGCGCGGGCGGCCAGGCGGCCGACATCGCCATCGCGGCCAAGGAGATTCTCCGCTGGCGCCGCACGCTTAACGAGGTCATTGGCAAGCACACCGGCAAGACTTCCGAAAGCGTTGAGAAGGATTCCGACCGCGATTATTACATGAGCGCGCAGGAGGCCAAGGCCTACGGAATCGTGGACCACGTCGTCGCTTCCACGCGCGAAGCGCAATCAATTGCCGAGAAAAATGCAGCTTAATCGCGCTGCGTTTTGAGTCGATTTTTCGCGAAAGCGGATCAATCTTTGCGTCATGGCCAAATCCTCGCGCATGACCCTTTGTTCGTTTTGCGGCAGGTCGCAGGCTGAGGTCAAAAAAATCATCGCCGGTCCCGGTGTCTTTATCTGCGACACCTGCGTCAATGTCTGCAAGGGGATCATCGATCGCGAGGTCAAGCAGCCGGCCGTTGATGCGAAGCCGGCGGTCCGCCTGATCAAGCCGTCCGAAATCAAGCGCGTGCTTGACGATTTCGTCATCGGCCAGGACCACGCGAAAAAAGTTCTCTCTGTCGCCGTCTACAACCACTACAAGCGGCTGCTCTTCGATGCCGGCCAGTCGGGCAAGGACTCCACCGCGCTCTCGCCGGAGTTCAACGATGTCGAGGTGGAGAAGAGCAACATCCTGCTGGCCGGCCCGACCGGCTCGGGCAAGACCCTGCTCGCGCGCACGCTCGCCAAGATTCTCGACGTGCCATTTGCCATTTCCGACGCCACCACGCTCACCGAGGCCGGCTACGTTGGCGAGGATGTCGAAAACGTCGTCCTCCGCCTGCTCCAGTCCGCCAACTACGACGTGAAAAAGGCCGAGTGCGGCATCATCTACATCGATGAAATCGACAAAATCCGCCGCACCACGGAAAACGTCTCCATCACGCGCGACGTATCCGGTGAGGGCGTGCAGCAGGCGCTCCTGAAAATTCTCGAGGGTACCGTATGCAACGTCCCGCCGCAGGGCGGCCGCAAGCATCCGAACCAGGAGTACATCCAGGTCAACACCCAGAATATCCTTTTCATCTGCGGCGGCGCCTTCGTCGGCCTTGAGGACATCATCAAGAAACGCCTCGGCCAGCGCTCGCTCGGCTTCCATATCAACTCCGATGACCACGAACTTCCGCCCGAGCAGATGATGAAGAAAATTGCGCCGGAGGATCTCCTGCGCTTCGGCATGATCCCCGAGTTCATCGGCCGCCTGCCGGTCATCTCGGTGCTCGACCAGCTGCAGGTCGGCGATCTCGAAAAAATCCTTCTCCGCACGAAGAATGCGACCATCAAACAGTACGCGAAGCTTTTCGCCATGGACGGCGTGCGCCTCAAGCTTACCTCCGACGCTGTTCGCGCCATCGCGCAGAAAGCCATCGATTTGAAGACCGGTGCGCGCGCCCTCCGCGCCATCATGGAGAGCCTCATGCTCGAGGTCATGTACGAGCTGCCGCAGCGGGACGACGTGAGCGAAGTCGTCGTCGACGCCTCGGTTGTCGCCGGCAAGCGCCGTCCCATTTTGCGCCGGGCGGGCAAAAGCGAGCCGCGGCAGGACGCAGCCTGAGTTTGCTTTTAGCGCAAAGCCCAACTCAGTTGAGGCTAACGATACTGTTAGGCAAAAATGAGAAAGACGGTGAAGCCATGCCGAAAACCAAAAGAGACTTGATCTACGCTCTTGCCGAGAAAGTCGGGGGCGACCAAGGCCAGCGAATGCGCGAGGTGATCGAGAGTTCGCTATTCAAAGACCTGAAGCAGCTGGATATACCATTGAGTGACGAAGAATATACAGGGGAGTCGAAAAAAATGGAGAACTTCCCGGAATTTCTTGCACGGCTTAAGCAAATGCGATCCGAGAAGCCGGGGTCGTGGGGATTGCCAAATTAGGGAACGGGTTTAGCCCATCGCCATAGAGAGCAGCGTTGCCTCACCAGTGCGCGTAGTCGCCCTTTTCCAGCGACAGCGCGAACTCGACGAGGAGCTGCACGCAATGCTCCACGTCCTCGAGATCCACCATCTCACTCGGGGTGTGCATGTAGCGCAGCGGGACGGAAATCAATCCCGTGGCCACGCCGCTCCGGCCGGTCTGGATGGCGCGCGCATCCGTGCCCGTCGGCCGCGGCTCGCCCTCGAACTGGTGCGGCAGTTTTAATTTTTTAGCGCACTGGGTGAGCCGCGAGAAAATCTTCGGATTGATATTGGCGCCGCGGCAGATGATCGGGCCGCCGCCGAGCTTGGTCTCGCCGTATTTGCGGTTGTCGCAATCAGGGTGGTCCGTCGCATGGCCCACGTCCACCGCCACCGCGAGGTGCGGGTTGACCGCATAGACTGCCGTGGTCGCGCCGCGCACACCGATTTCCTCCTGGGTCGTGGCCACGCTGACGACTTTCGCGGCGAGCTTCTTTTTCTGTTCCGCGAGTCGTACGAGCGTCTCGCCCACGATGTAGGCGCCGACCTTGTTGTCGAAGGCCCGGGCGGCGCCGACGCTGCCGTGGATCAGTTCAAACTCGTGGTCGTAGGTTGCGACGTCGCCGATGGCCACGCGCTCCAGCGCCTCTTTTTTCGAACGCGCGCCGATGTCGATCCAGATTTCGTGGATTTCAGGCACTTTTTTCCGGTCAGCCTCGTCCATCAGATGGATCGCACGCTTGCCGGTCACGCCCTTGACCGGGCCGTTAGCGGTCTGGATGATGACGCGCCGGCCGGGGATCATGATGCGGTCGTGGCCGCCGATGGTGTCGAAATAAATGAAGCCGTCCTTGTTCACGAAGGTGATGATGAGGCCGAGCTCGTCCATGTGGCCGGCGAGCATGAGGACGGGGTCGCCCTTGGGGTTGAGGGTGGCCAGGCGGTTGCCCATGGCATCCTTGTCGTACCTGTCCGCGGCCGGCTTGACGTGGCGGTCGAAGACCTTTTGGGCCTCGAACTCGTAGCCGGACGGCGAACGGGCATGCAGCAAATCGGTCAGAAAGGGGGAAACGGAATGGGACTTGGACATAAATGAACGTTTGCGTTGGCGGTGATCGGAAACCGAGACTCAAGGCGCCTAACTCGAAAATGACAATCTATCCCGCCATCGATATCAAGGCCGGACGCTGCGTGCGCCTCACGCAGGGCCGGGCCGAGGCCGAAACCATTTACGCCGAGGATCCCGCCGCGGTGGCCGCCACCTTCAAGGCGGCCGGCGCCGATTGGGTGCATGTCGTGGATCTTGACGGCGCCTTTGCCGGCGAGCCGCGCAACTTTGACGTGGTCGCGCGCATTGCCACGCTTGGCCTGCGCGTCCAGCTCGGCGGTGGATTGCGCACGCGCGCCGTGGTCGAGCGGGCGCTCGGCCTGGGCGTATCCCGGGTTGTCATCGGCACGCGTGCGGCGGAGAGCGAGGCCTTCGTGACGGAGCTGGTCGCCGCGTTTGGCGAAAAGATCGCGGTCGGCATCGACGCGAAAAACGGCCAGGTCGCGGTGAAAGGCTGGGTGGACACCACCGCCACGTCCGCGCTCGCGCTGGCGCGGCGCATGGACGTGCTCGGGGTGCGCACGCTCATCCACACCGACGTGGGCACTGACGGCATGCTTACCGGGCCGAATCTTTCGGCGCAGGAGGCCATGCTGGCCGCCGTGGGCTGCCGGGTCATCGCCAGCGGCGGCGTGAGCCGTCGGGAGGACGTGGTGAACCTCGCAGAAATAAAAAAACGCCGGCCAAATCTGGACGGCGTCATTGTGGGCAAGGCGATCTACGAAAAGCGCGTGGAATTAGGTGATCTGCTCAAGCTGGCGGCCCGGTAACTTCAACCGCTCCCGATTTTCTCCGCGATCTCCTCGAGCGGGTAGGTGATGATTTCCGACAAGGTCGGGTGAAACCAAGGTGCGCGCAGCAGATCGAAGACGGTGGCGCGCATCGTCAGCGGCCCCGAGAAGCAGTGGATGAGCTCGCCCGCATCCTTGCCGACGATTTCCGCGCCGAGGATGCGGCCGCGTTTTGGCTCGGCGATGACTTTCACATAGCCACGATGGGCCTCCATCAGGATCGATTTGCCGTGGTCGTTGAACGGATATGAAGCGGTCAGGTAAGGCGTGCCGGCGTCGTCGAGATCGCGTTCCAGGCGGCCGATGGTGGCAAGCTGCGGATCGGTGAAAACGACGCTGAGCAGCAGCGCGTAGTCGACCGGCTTCAGGTTTTTTCCGCCGGTCGCGTGCTGCGCCGCCAGCACGCCCTGCTGGATCGCGATGTGCACGACTTCCGCCGGGCCGGAGCAGTCGCCGGCGGCATAGATATGCGGTGCACTCGACTGCTGCCAGCGGTTGATGACGACCTGTCCGTCGGGGCGGGTCCGCACGCCGGCGGCGGCAAGATTGAGCCCGGCGGTATTGGGCACGCGGCCGAGGGCGTTGAAAAGATGGTCGGAGCGACGGACGATGGTTTTTCCGTCGTGGACAAATTTCACGGTCACGCCGCGTTTGTCCCGGATGATGCCCTGAATCTGCGTGCCGGCGAAAAGCTCGATGCCCTCGTCGACGAAGGCCTGTTGTACCACGTCGGAAGCATCGTCCGAATGATCGCGCAGGATGTTCGGGCTGCGCTGGATGAGCGTGATGCGCGTGCCGATGCGGTTGAGGAATTGGGAGAGCTCGCAGGCCACGATGCCGCCGCCGAGCACCGTCACGCTGCGCGGCACAAAATCGATATCCAGCACATCGTCGCTCGTCCAGAACGGGGTGTCGTGCAGGCCGGGCACGGACGGGACGGAGGGCTTCGAGCCCGTGCTGATGAGAAAGCTCTTTGCGCGCAGTTTTTTTCCATCACCCAGCTCGACCGTGTGCGGATCGACGAAGCGGGCATGGCTGCGGTGGAGATCGAATTTCTTTGAGAAAAGCTGCTGCACGCGATCGGCGGCGAATTCGCCGATGAGGCGTTTTTTCCGGACGTGAACCGCCCGCATGTCGGCGGTGGCGCGCGGAATTTTCAGGCCGAATTTGTTTCCCTTTTGCGCCAGATGCAGCACTTCGGCGGCGTAGAGCAGCGTCTTCGAGGGCATGCAGCCACGCAGGATGCAAAGGCCGCCGAGTTCGTGGGCGCCGTCGACCACGGCGACGCGCCGGCCGCGGTCCGCGGCCACCCGCGCGGCATTGAAGCCGGCGGAGCCTCCGCCAATGACAATAAAATCGTATGCTTTCATGAATGCTTTTGCGAATCGGCCCCGGGCGGCGCCGCGCCGTGATTCTGTCCGCTGAAAACTCCTGCGCTTACCGCCCTTTCCCGAAAAGCATGATGTGAATCGTCTTTAAGACAATGGAGGCGTCGAGCAGGAAGGAAAAATGGCGGATGTAGTAGAGGTCGTATTCGAGCTTGCGGATGGTGTCTTCCAGGCTCGACCCGTAGGGATAGTTGACCTGTGCCCAGCCGGTGATGCCGGGCTTCACGAGATGGCGGAAATAATAGCAGGGAATCTGCCGCTCATAATTCTCGACGAGGCGGTTCCACTCGGCCCGCGGGCCGATGAGGCTCATGTCGCCGCGCAGCACGTTCCAGAGCTGCGGCAGTTCATCGAGACGGGAGGCGCGCAGGAATTTCCCCACATGGGTGATGCGTTGATCGTCTTTTTGCGTGTAGAGGGCGGGATTGTCCGCCGCATCCGTGCGCATGGTGCGCAGCTTGAACAGCCGGAAGGGTATGTGGTTTTTTCCGATGCGGGTCTGCATGAACAGAATCGGGCCGCCACCCTCCAGCTTTATCGCAAGAACAGCCAGCGTGAGAAAGGGGGCGCTGAGCAGCAGGCCGATCAGGGAGAGCATGATGTCGCTCAGGCGCTTGAAACGCTCCGAAACGGGCTCGCGCGTGATTTGAAAACCCTCCTGGAACAGCCAGGTCGGGTTGAGCCGGTAAATCGGAATTTTCCGCCAGTAAACCTGATGAAAAAGCTCAAGCGTGTAGGTCGGCACGCCGTCGAAGTAGAGTTTGACCAGCCGTTCCGCCAGTTCGGGCCGCAATTCGCGATTGGATTCACGCAGCACGATCGCCGCGACGGAGGATTCCCCGCGCTGGACGCGGGCGAGCACATCGTCGAAGAGGTCGAGTTTCAACCCGTCGCCGGTTTCGCCCACCGCCGCCGCGTCGATGGTGGAAAAAATCACGGGAAGATCCAGCCCGGTCTTCGCGCTTTCCTCGCGGAACGCCGCGCAGCTTGCCCGGTCGCCAAGGAAAACGATGACCTGCTGTCCTCGCACGCGCAGCTGCCGCCGGTAAATCAGTCGCCGGTAGCCGAGCGTGACTGGTGTGAGCAGAAGAAAGCTCAGTGCAATGACACCGCGGCTTTGCTGCAGCGGATATCCAACCGGGATGATGGCGTAGGTCATCAGCAGCGTGGCCGCCAGTGTCGACGCGAGCGCGATGATGTGCTGGCTCGTGTAATCGACACTCATCATGTCCGTGCGGGACTTGTAGCCGTCTATGAGGTAAATTGCGACCACCAGCATGGCGAACGGCGCGAACAGAGGGGTAAAAATCACTCCATGCTCCCCCAGGCCGCGCAGGTGGCTTACCAGATTAAACACCAGCACGAGCGCGGCGAAGTCGAGTGCGGCGAGCAGGAGGGCAATACGGCGGATCAGGGCCATGAATGAATTTTAGCGGGGAACGGACGGGAAACCTTCAGCATGGTGAGGATCAGCATGCAGAACTTTATGCCAGGCCGCAATGGCGCGTTCAACTCCGCCCGACTCCCGATGGAACTTTTCCGCGGCCTCGCCCCACGCATGCCGGCGAGCCGGGTCATCGCGCAATGAACGGATGGTCTCCGCGAGCAATGCCGTTTCTTCGCGCGCGAAAACCGCGCCGAGGCCGTGGCCGGTCACGAGTCGCGCCAACGCGCAGTCGCGCGGCCCGACAAACAGCACCGGCCGGCCTACGGCCACAATGCCATGGAGCTTGCTGGGAAAAACCAGCTGTTCGCAGCCCGGCCGAAGCGTCACGAAATGCAGGTCTCCCAGCGCCAGCGTTTCCGGCAGCAGGGCGCGCGGCTGCGGTGGGAAAAAGCGGACGTTGCCGAGGCCGTGCTTTTGCACCGCCGCTTCGAGCGCCGCACGCTGGGCGCCGTTGCCGATAAAGACGAACGCGATATCCGTCTCTTCGCGCAGCGTGGCCGCGGCGTCGAGCAATGGCATGAGGTCGTGCACCCGGCCGAGGTTTCCGGAATAGGCGGCGACGAATTTTCCGTTTAATCCGAGCGATTCACGCAGCAGCGCGGCCGCTTCCGGCTGTGGCGGCGCGAGTCCGGCCGGCGCCCAGTTCGGAATCACGGCGATTTTTTCAACCCCACTGGCGGCTAGCAATGCGGCCATGTCGTCCCCGGGTGCGACACATGCATCCGCCCGGCGCCAGGCATGGTTGCGCAGCGGTCGCAAAACGCGCAGCCATGTCGTGCCGGCCAGGGCCATGGCCAGTTCGGGATAAATATCCTGCACCCAATGCACGACCCGTGCCCCGCGCCAGCGGGCCAGGGCGGTGGCGGGCAGGGCCACCAGCGGAGGATCGGTCATCAGTACAACGGTATCGGCCCGCCGGGTGACGCGTCTGAGCTGGATCAGGGCACCCAAGGAAAATGTCAGGTAATCGATCGCGCGGCCGGCCAGGGTCTTTCCTCCCCAGCGGGTGGCGCGCACGCGCCGGATGCGCACGCCGTGGCGCGTCTCATCGCGCAGTGTGGCCGGCCGGCCATCGTGGCTGGTAATGACCGTCACCTGTTTCCCCGCGGCCGCGAGGCCTTCGGCCAGATCGGCCAGCAACTGGGCGGTGGCCGGTTCATCTGGCCAGTAGAAGCGATTCAGGAAGATCAGGGCCATTGGTTAACGCCGGGCCGCGCGTTGCTCGCGCAACGCGGCGGCGATAAAACCTTCGTAGCGGGCCAGCAGGCGGCAGTAGCGAAAGCCGGCGGCGCCATCGAGAAAGCCGCCGCGCAGCCCATATTGATAAAAAAAGCGGAGGGCCGGCCGGCACGGCAGCGTACCGCTGAGTTTTTTGAGCGCACGCCGGCGGGTGAGCGCGCTGGCGGAAAAAAGCGTGCGCCAGCCGGGTCCCGGCCCCACGAGAAAGCCGGCGGCCTCTTCACGGGCGTAGCGCCGGTGCTTGGCCAGCCATTCGGCTTCGCTGCCCGACATCATCTCGTGGAGATAATTTTCCCGGAGCTTTTCCATATGCATGGACGGCGCCTCGCGCTGGCCATGGCCGGATTGCATGAAGGCAAAGCCCCGCGCCCGTACGAAACGCGCCTGCCAGGCCGGATAATCCGTGCAATGTGGCACCCATTGGCCGAAGAAAAGCATCCGAGGCGCAACCCACCAGCCATCGCATGGCCCGTCGTCCGGGCAGGCGGCGCACTCGGCGAAAAGCTCGGGGGTCATGCGCTCGTCTGCATCAAGGTGAAAAACCCGCGCGTGGCGAAAGTTGATGGCGGCATGCGCATGGTTGCGCTGCTGGGCGAAGTTTTCGAAACGGTTCGCGAACACCCGGGCGCCGGCGGCACGCGCCAGCTCCACGGTCCGGTCAGTCGAGCCCGAGTCCAGCACGACGATGTCGTCGCAGCCGGCGACGGAGGCGAGGCAGGCGGGCAGGTTGCGCTCCTCGTTGAGGGTGAGAATGAGGATGGAAAACATGCTCAGCGCGATTGGTTGCCGGCGGGAGAAAGCCGGGCATACCGCACCGCGGCGAATAGATTAATCCAGAAAGCCACGGCGACGGCGGGGCACTCAAACGGAAACTCGATCCCCGCATAGAGCAGCACGAGCGCGCAGCCCAGCAGTGGATACAGCACAAGCGGGTTGCGGAAATGATGACGGCGCAGTGTCAGGAGCGGCAGCGCACCCAGGAGGCCGATAAGCACCGTGCCGGCGAGGCCGGTCTCGGCCAGGCTTTGCAACCAGTCCGAATGCGCCTGGGCATAAAAGACCGGCAGCCGGTCCGCTGATTTTTGTGTGTTGTAGAGCCTGAAAACCGTCGCGTAGCTGTCGAAACCCCAGCCAAACCACAGGTTATCGCGTGCCATATGCCATGTATCGCGGTAGAGCATGGCGCGGCTGCCGAGGCCGCCTTCTGAATGCATTTGTCCAAGCTGCTGGCGGGTCAGCTCCGCCCGTATTTTCAGGCCGGGCTCATCCAGCTTATAAATAGCGAAGGCCAGGATCGCGGCGGCCGCCAGCGCGCCGCCGAGCAGGCCGGCGGAAGAAGCCGCCGTCATCGATGTTTTTTTGCCCCAATTTCGCAATGCATGGATCAGCACCACGGCGATCAGCAAGGCAACCAGGAGCGTGCTGGAACGCGATTCGCTGAGGGGCGCCGTCATGGCGATGAAAAGCAGGCCCACCACGCAGATGAAGGAGGGCGAATGCCAGAAATCGCGGGATGTCGGCCGGTTCATGTAATGAAAGACAAGTCCGGCGCAGGTGGCCACCGAGAGGATGGCGAATGCCCCCCAGTGGTTGTGGTAGACAAAGGTGGCGAAGAAAAACGGGTTGGGCGATTCGCGCAGGCCGAAGAACAATCCGGCGCCAGTGAGCTTTTGCACGGTGCCGAAAATAGAGAGCGCCAGGGCGCTGGTCGTGGCCACGATCAGCAGCCAGCGCAGCGTCCGACGCTGCTGCACGAGCAGCATGAGGTTGAAGCCGGCCAGAAAAACACTGTCGAAGAGCCCGAGTGCGCGCAGCGCTGCTGCGGGGTCGGCCGATCCCGGCAGCCAGCCAATGCCACCAGTGTGCACAAGCAGGGATTCGCCGTCGAGCGTGTGAACGGAGAAGCTGGGATTGAGACAGCCTGCCAGCACAAGCAGGTTGAACGCGAGCAGCGGCCAGAGCCAGCGCAAGATGCGACGCCAACCGCCGCGAAGTCCCGCGGCCAGCGTGAGCAGCACGCCGGCGCCCCCCCACAGCGTGATGAAGGTGCGGGCCCATCCGACATTGCCGTCGAAAGCCCACGCGGCGAAGACCAGCAGCCCACCGGCATGAACGAGCGCCGCCTGCTCGAGAGGGGCCAGTGGCGGCCGCGGTCCAGCGGCGTCACCAGCCGGGCCGGTGGAGGAAAATTTGCCGGGTTGAAGCAATTTCATGCCGCAACACCGCGCAGGCCGGCGTAGAACTTGATGAGCTGTTCGGCGGATTTCCCCCAGGAAAACTCTGCCAGCACCCACTCGCGGGCCGCGGCACCGCGCGCGCTCCGGGCTTCCAGGCTTTCGCCCAGGGCCGCCCGCAATGCAGGCGCGTAATGGGCCCATGGCACGCACCAGCCGGTTTGATTTTGGTTGATCGCATCCCATGGCATGGTGTCGGTCACGACCACGGGCAGTCCGTGCACCATGGCTTCGGCCACGGCCAGCCCGAAATTTTCCGAGTGCGAGGGCAGCAGGAAGATCGAGGCCGCCGGGTAGGGCGGGGGTGCATCGTTGCCGTTGAATACCTCGATGCGGCCCGAGCCGGATTGCCCGTGGATGTAGTGTGCGAGCTCAGTGACACCGTAAGTCTGCGGAATGCCGACCATGAGCAGCAACCAGTCGCGCGGGGCATGGGCGAGCCAAAGATCGATGAGCTCAAGCACGCGTTTTTTGCGGTGAAAGCGTGAATAAAAAAGGGCAGTCGGCCGGGTGAAGGCCGCCGGGCAGGCTGTGCGCCAATAGGCAGCCGCCTCGGCGACAGCGGTGGGTTCGGACGGTGTCACGCCATTGGGTGCAACGCACACCGGCTGCGTGAACCCGCGCGCCCGGATGTCATCGGCTTCGGAGTCGCTGGTGGCGTGCCAGCCGCGTGCGGCGGCGAAAGCACCGGGATGAAGAAGCTTTTCAGCCAGGCGTTTTTTCCAGCGACGGTGATGCCAGGCCCAGTCGCTCATCATGCCGCGCGGTGCGATGACGAACGGAATGCCCAGCCGGCCGGCACGTTCGTGCGCATAGTGCAGGGTGCGCAGCCACAAGCCATGGGTGTGCAGGCAATCGCATTCATGCGTCCGCAGATAGGCTCGCAGCTCGCATGAAGGGCAGATGCTTTCCGGTGCGCCGCGGCGGAAGATGCGGATGCGCAATTTTCCTTCCTCGCGGGTTTCCGTAGACGGTCCCGTGGACAGCAGTTCAACATCGTGCCCCAGTTGCGCCTGGGCGGCGGCCAGCGAAGGGACGGACCTGCTCGGTCCGCCATGGCGTGCCTCGAGGCTGGGCACGATGTGCGTGAGTTTCATTTCACTGCGGTGGCGGCCGCTCCTTGAGCGGACGGCAGGGCGTGCCGGCGCAGATCATGCGCGGCGGCAGGCTGCGGACCACGACGGAGCGTGCGCCCACGACGCACAGTTCGCCGACTGTCACACCGGGTCCGACAAAAACATCCGCACCGAGCCAGGCGTTTTCGCCGATGACAATGGGCCGCACCACCAGCGGCATGCTCCAGCGCAGGAAATCGTGGGTGCCGGCGCAGAGGTGGCAGTGCTGGCTGAGGTTGGCGCCATAGGCAATGGTGACAGGCGCAAGATTGTAGAGGTTGACATGCGGGCCGATCATCGCGCGTGGCGCGAGCGAAAGCCTCCAGGGAGAGAATATTTTTGCGGTGGGGAAAACCACGACCCGGGACGGCGCGGGAATGCTGGCGCCAAAAAGCCGCAGCAACCACGCGCGAAAACCGTGCAGCGGACGCGGGCTCCAGCGGAAAAGCGTCGCCTGCACAAACGCCCACAACCAACGCGCAAGCAGTTCGCGCTTGGAATAGGGCGTGACGCAACCTTGGCCAAGGTAAGGTTTTTCGTTGCTGGGCACGGTCTGGTGGTGAAAACGATGTCGGTGCGCTGGCGGCGTGGCAACGCGGAAGCGTCAGGCTCCGCCCGCCACAAGCCCCTCGAAATCAGCGAGCAGCCCGTCCGCAAAACGAGGGAAATCGTAGCGCCCGGTGGTGCGCCGCGCCGCGGCGGCCAGGCGTGCGCACAGGGCGGGATCGGCGGACAATTTTGCCAGCGCAGCGGCGAGGCGGGCCGGCGCATCGGCAGCGTCGTGGTCGAAAACAAGGCCGTTTTCACCGTCGGTCACAAAGTCGGTGAAGCAGGCGAGGCGCGACACGACGGGCGCCGCACCGGCCGCCATGGCCTCCGCCACGGCCACGCCAAAGGTTTCACCCTGCACGGCGAGGCTCGGGTAGCAGAAAATATCGATCTCCTGGTAGATTTTTTTCAGCGCGTCAGCGTGGAAAGCCGGCGGCAGAAGGGCGAAGCGATCGGCGGGCAGGAATTCCGCCAGCTGGCGCGCGAGGCTGTCGGCGTAGTCCTGGCCGGAACCGCCCTGCTGCACTTCCGCCGGGCCGCAAAGCACGACGCGCCATGCGGGCAGGTTTGCTTCCGCGGCGAGCAGCCGTAGCGCGGCGACAAGAAGATCCAGGCCTTTTTCGCGATGCAGGCGTCCGATATAGCCAAGCGTGACGGGCAGGCCGGTGGCGCGGGCCGTCGATATTTTTTCAAGTTCCCGCCAGGCGATGGGATAACCGGTGACACGGATGGCTGGGGCGAGCCGTGTATTTTCCGCGGCGACTCTTTCCTGTACGATAGTGCTGGGCGCGAGCACGCGGGTGAGGCGGCGGTAAAGGCGAAACTGGCCCTTGGGCATGCGACCGGGCAGGACCACGACCCGGCCGGCGGAAGGCCGAAATACTCCGAGCCAAGCGGGCAGGGCGACGCAATTCACAACCACAATGTCGGCCGGCGGCAGCGCCCGGAAGACACGCCAGCTCCACAAGAAATCCCGCAGCAGATTCTGCCAGAGCCGTGGCGTATGGGTAAAGCCGCGCAGGCGGACGTGACGGACGCCATCGAGGGTTTCCTGATCGGGAAAACCCGGCCAGCGGCGTGAAAACACGGTGACCTCGTGGCCACGGGCGGCGAATTCACCGGCCAGGCGGTGCCAGGTTTTTTCCGTGGCGCCGCCGGCGGCGGGCGGCACGGGCAGGAAAAACCCCATGACAATGGAAATTTTCACGCGGGGGAACCCGTGGTTTTGTCGACGATCGGCTGAAGCATCAAAACTTGAAACCGGGGCTGGCGAAGGCGAGGGCACGTCGCAGGCCTTCGGTGGCCTCAGCGTAGGTGTAGCCGGAGATTTTGGCCGCGACATTTTTTTTGAGGCGCTCGACTTGCGGTGGGGAGGTGGCGAGCGCGGCGGCCAGCTTTTCGCGCAGGTGCGCGGGGTCTTCGGCGCGGAAAACCCAGCCGGTTTCCCCGTCGGTGACGAGATCGCGCTGGCAGCCGACGAGATCACTCACGAAGCAGGGCACGCCCATGTGCATGGCCTCGTTGACGGCCAGGCCCCAGGTTTCATAGTGGCCGCGGGAGGGCAGTGCGAAAATGTCGGCGAGAAGATAACGCGAGGGCATCTCGCTCTGGTTCGCGAAAGGCAAAAAATGCACTCGGCCGGGCGGCGCGGCGCGGGCGCGCTCGAGCAGGGAGGATTTTTCTTCGCCGTCGCCGACGAAAACAAGCGCAGCCTCAGGCGCATCGAGCGCAAGAAAGGCGTCGAGCAGCAGGCGCGGCTGCTTGGCGGGCGTGAATTTTCCGGCGAAAAGCACGACCCGCGTGGCCGGCGGAAGGCCCAATTGCGCGCGCAGCGTTTGCGCGGCGGCGTGATATTCAGCCCGGCTGGGATCAAAGTGCTCGTGATTCACTGCGTGCGGGGCGAAGAACAGTTTTTCGGACGGCACGCCGAAGGTGGTGAAATAATCGCGATTGGCCGCGCCGACATAGGTGACGGCCGCAAACTGGCGATAGAGGAGGCGGAATAATTGCTTTTTCCACCAGGCTACCGTGCGCTGGCCCAGCAAATGCGAATCGCCGCGAAAAACGACGGGAACATGCTGGCGTCGCGCCCACGCCAGAGTGCACAGATGGCTGGCATAGGCGTAGCCGAAAAGCAGCAGAGCGTCAGGCTGCCAGGCGGTGAGTCGGGCGGCCAGCAATGGATTGCGCAAGCCCCAGAAGTGATGGGTGCCGGGATCACGCGCAACGTTGGTAACGAATTCGCTGTCATAGTCGCCGAGCAAATCGACATCCCACGTGAAACTTTTTTCAAACTGGGGGTCGCGCGTGGTCTCAACGCCGAATTTCCAGAGATAAAATACCCGCAACTCCAAGGGTGCGTGCAGCTGCAGCCAGCGGAACCATGGGCTGTAGTATTGCGTGGGGTGGGAAAGCACGACGGCCAGGCGCGGCTGTCGGCCTGTTTCCGCCGTGGCCTGACGGCTGCCGCCCGGCGTAGAATGGGAGGACGGATTCACCCGAGAAAATGGCGCAGAATGAAAGGTACGCCGAGCACGGCGATGGAAGCCTGTGCGAGGGAGCTCAACCAGATGCTGAGTGTAAACTCGGTTTGAAAAGACCAGGCCATCAGCAGCACGAGCAACAGGCCGGCGTAGGAAAACATCGGACTTTGTTGCGCCCAGAGGCCGTATTTTTTGAAGCAGAAGGCGAAAAGAACGCCCAGCAGCCCGACTCCGTAGAGGCCGAAGTTTGCATAAGCCTCGGCGAGAAGACCGAAGGCAATGGTGGTTTTCTTCGTGTCCTCGGGTCGCTGCAAACCGTAATAAATCGAGAGGGTGTAAGTGCTGATATGGCCGAGGGGTTTGTCGGACCAGAAGAAACGCGGCACGAATTGCCCCGGGATTTGCGCATAGGTCTCTCCATTTAGAAAGGGCAGCCGATCAGGCGTGTTGTCGACCACAAGGCAGATCATCTGGAATAGCGAGGTGCGTTCGATCAGCTTGCCGGTCATGCCGTTCTTGGGGTGATATTCCATGCCTTGTTGGAACCACTCGGCGAAAAAGGCGGGCATTTCCACAAGACTGGGTACGACAGGGGTGTTGTCCTTCCAGTATTTGTCACGCATGGCGGATTTTCCATTATGGAGCACGGCGATGACGGGCAACACGATGGCAAGCGCCATGACCGGCAGGCGTTTGTTGCCGGAGACGTAGCCGAGCAGTGCAAGCACGATCAATGAAATGCCGGAGATAAGGAACAAGGTGACGAAACCAAATACCACCTGCAGGCCGACGTTCACGGCGAAGAAGATTTTTTCCTGGTTGCTGAGATCGCCCCGGCCCCAGCGCCGGCCTTGAACAAACGTGCTGATGATGCCGATGCCGTAAAATACGGCGCGCAACGGGCCTTCGATGTCCGTAGGGATCAAGTCAGTGAGATTGTTTATCCCCGTGTAGATGGTCGTCAGCACCAGGCCGTAGCCGAGATAGATGCCAATGTCCCGGGAGATCACTTCCTCGGCCCAAAACGGGGTGACGCGGGGCCGGCCGCGGGTTATGCCGTGCGTGATAATCGCGATGATTTGAAAAAGGAGCACGGCCGACCCGGCTTGTGTGATCACCGACTCGGAATAAGCTTGAAGCTCAATCTGGCCGTTGAGCAGGGGGAGGGCATAGATGTTGATGCCTGTGAGCATGAAAACTTCGAAGACCGGGAATTCGTAGGTCGCACGTTTGGCCCACTGCAGCGTGGGCAGTGCAGCCAGTACGATAATGGTCAGGCCCAGATAAAGCTCTGTCGTCGAACTGGTATTGGCATTGAACGCGTAATATCCGAGAGTGAACGCCAGCAGTGCGAGTCCGCCGTGGAACAAGCGCCGGTCCGGCCGGGCAGGGAGTTCAGGCCTGTCCTCGGATTCAGAAGGGGCGGACGTTGACTCAATCATGGCGTGGGCACCAGTGCCCGGTTGAAAAGCTCGCTTTGCATACCGGTCAGGGTTTCAGCAAGATAGTGCCGGTTGAAGAACGCATCGTCACGTTCTGGCAGCGAGCCGGCCGGAAAGCCCGCCAGTGCGGCGTCGAAGAATGTGGCGAGGGCGGCATGCGCGGAATCCTTGGCTTCGTTGATGCCAAAACGAACCATGACTGCACAGGCGAGCTCATCGAGAAGCTTTTCCATCACACTGCCTTTGAAAACGAGCGCAAGGATGGGCCGGCCAGCGAGATAATAGGGATAAAGTTTCGATGGGGAGTAGGCGAGGTCGCTCGAGCCCGGCAGCAAAAGGATGTCGGCGTCCCTCTGCAGGCGGAGGCACTCGAGATGGCCCAGCCGGTGTGGAATCTCCGCCACCTGGTCGGCCACCCCGCATTTTTCGGCAAACGGCAGCACGGAGCATTTGCCCTGGCCTGGGGCCACGTAGCTGGTTCCCAGAAAGTGAAATCGCAGCCGGCTGGCCTGCTCGGGAAATCTTTCACGGTAGAGCCGCAGTCCATCAAAGAGCACGGTCAGCGAATGCGGCATTACCGGCCCGGAGGCACCGGTATAGAGAATATGCAGTTCGCCATGTTCGCGGGTATAAGCATAGGTCGGCGGAGGCATGGTGGCGGCGGTGGCAAGATCCTCCCGGCTGGCGCCGAAGCCGATGACCGCCGACGGAATCCGCGGGAACCACGGATAGCGTGTGCGCAAGTCGTCGAGGTAGCTGGGTGACACGCTGATCATGCCGCCGGCCCGGCGGAAAGACCATCCCTCGAGCAGCCAGGCCATGGCGCGCGCCACCTGGTACTTCCAGCCCCCCGGCGGCCGGCGCGAACCGGGACGCTCATAATAATCGGTGCGCCATGGATCCTGCAGGTCGAGCACGTAGGGCACGCCGCACAGACGCAGCCACAGCCTTCCAAGCGTGAAGGTAACGAACTGCGTGTTGGTGAAAAATACGAGGTCGACCCGGTGTTGGCGAATGAGCCGCCTGCCCTTGAGGAAAAGACCGATCCAGGCGCGGAGGCCAAGGTTGGTCACGCCGAACCAGCGTGTCCACGCGGATGGAAGCGCCCGCGCCCGGCATATCCCGATATCCGGGGGGATCGTTTGCTGCAGCTCCGGCTCGCGTACGCCGTCCTGCCAGCGATCGCCCACGGCGAGCACGATGGGCTCCCAGCCGTAGGCTCGATAATAGGGCAGGCTCATGCGCGCCCGTTGCATGTCGGGTGCATTGACCGGTGGCCAGTGCGGCGAGACGATCAGCACCCGACGCAGGGGCCGTTCAGAACCGGGCATGGCGGCAGATTTCATGTGATCGCTCACATCTCGAAGAAAAATTCCTCATGGGAGGAAAAAAACGATACGAATTCGCGCGAAAGGAGGGGGCTTTCCCAGGGAGGAGCGGGCTGCGTTTGCGAGGCATAGGCTTCAAGGGCCTGCCGTTTCATGTTTTCGCGATTACGAAAATCCACGCGCCACACTGTGCGGCTTTTAAAAAAAGGCGGGATAAGCAACAGGGGATTCCACCACGACCATACGGGAAACTCCATGATGCGCGGCCGCAGGCCGGTCTGCGCGAGGGCTCGCGCCACCAAGGCAAAGGCGGCTTCATGTTCCGAACTACCATCATGGCGGCAGGGCAGAAAGATCTCGGTGGGGTGCGTCGACTGGAGCACGGCGGCGATCTGCCGGACCAGCTCGTCTGCCGCGTGGACATCAAGATGCATGAGCGCACCATCCGGCGCTCCGAGAAATTGCAGCGCAGCGTGGTCGACCCCGAGGATCCGCATCGCATTCATGGCTTCAGCCTGCCGTTGCTCGGCGACCATGGCAGGCGTAAGTGTGGGATGCCCGGGGTGCGAAGCGCGGCCATCGGTGATATATACCACGTGCACGGGGTCTCCCTTGATTCGCTTAAGGGCAAGAAGTCCGCCGCAACCAAGGCTCTCGTCATCTTGATGGGGCGCGAAGATAAGTGTAATGCCGTCCTCTTCCATGGGGTAGGGCCGGCTGCGCAATCGGAGCATACAACGCGCGCAACGATTGAGCATGTACCGCATTAAACAGCGAAGGCGCGACCGGGTTGGGATGGCTATCGACACGGCGAGAGTGAATGCCAGCGGGTGATGAAAGACCATCGGATGGGCAAGGGCTGCTCAGGAATGGCGCAGCAGGCGCTTCCACCAGCGATTTTGCGAGAGTGCGGCGTGCGCTTCGCTCCAGTCGACCATGCTTGCATTCATATCGTGATTCCCGCGCTGTGCTTCCGGAATCTCGCCGGCCTCGACCTGTTTCACCAGCTCAGGCAGCCGGTGGTAGAAATCGGCGCAGCGGTAGGGCGGATGCAGCGACCACATGCCCGGCGCTGTGCCGAGGAATTCCCGGCGCACAAGTCCGTCCGCGCGCATCGCGTCGGTAAAAAGATGTTCGGGCAGGTCCTCGGCGGGATTGCCCTCGACGAGGGCCTTGATTGAATTGCGCAGCGCGGGTGGGCGCCGGGGCTGTAGCGAGCCGATGACGTTTTTAAAATGCCGGCGATCCATCAGAAAAAGCCGTGTGCTCATGGTGGAGAAATGGAATGCATGCGCCGAGTCCGGCTCAGGGTCTGCCGTCTGGCTGTGCAGACGGCCGTCGGCCGCCGGCGGGCCCGGCAGTGGGGCGGTGAAAAGCACCTTGGGGTGCGCGGCCATGTGCGCGAGGGCTTCAGCGACCCAGGTGGGGCTGCCGCCGCCAAAAAACATGTCCGAATCCGTGTGCAACACGTAGGGATGCCGTGCTTCGGCCATTGAGAAGAAATATGAATAATAAGGTCCGCCGCGAAAATCCTTTGCCGGTATGCGGCGGCCGCCAAAAAATTCAGTGGCGACACGCGCCATCGTCGGGGCGCCATAATCGACGGTCAGCACCCGGGCTCCATCAATGGACTGCGCGAATGACATGATATTATCCTGGCCCTCCTTCCAGCCTGCCGAGAAGCGGCCGGAACTGCGGTGAAAATCCACCGTGAGCAATATCTCCGCGACCTGTCCGCGCCAGGCGCGCACTTGGTGCGGCAACAGTATGCGGGCATGCCGGTAGTCGGAGGGTGCAAGGCTGATCTGCAGCGTGACGGGAGGAATGTTCATGTCACGGTGTGCCGGTGCGATGGGCAAATAGTGCGGTGCACCAGCCGAGAAATGGGTTGAGCCGGCATTTTTCGTAGAAATCAACCAAATGCAGGTTCTGCCCATGAAGATGGGCCATCAATTCATGGGCCCACACTTGGCCGGCATAGAGCGGCACAAAGTTCAACTCGACCAGCACGGCGCCCACCCGACCGTCCGCCAACAATCGTTCTGCGCCCCGCAGGACGTGTTGTTCGAAGCCCTGGGTGTCGATCTTGAGCAGGGCGATCCGTTCGAGCCCGGCCTTTGCAGCGTAGTCGTCAAGCCTGACGACTGGCACCCGCACCTGGCTTAACCGGGCGGCGCCGCCAAAAGTGCGGTCTGCGCCGGGCGCCAGGGGAAGAAATGAATTCAGGGTCTGGTTGTCATAAATGTTGAAGTCGAGCTGGCCCGGTTCATCGGAAAGGCCGGCGGGCACAAGGTGGACGTCGGGCGTGGCGGCATGCCGGACGCGCAGGCGGCCAAAGGGCTCCGGCGCGGGTTCGAAGGCATGCACGATCGGGGCAGACAGCGCGGTGCGCAGCAGATCGACAAAATCGCCGACGTGCGCGCCGGCATCAATGCAGACCGGGCCCGGCTGTCCGCCGACAACCAACCGGAGATCGCGCGCGAGATCATGCCCTGTCGGGAGCCCGGGCGGCAGGCGTTGCATGACATAGCCAGAGGCGGCAAGCAGGGATTTTAAGGCGGCTTTCATGATGGGGCGACGGGATGGTCAAACGGCCTCGACAATCGTGACGAGGCGGGGGGCTTCCTTTTCCCAGCAATAAATGTTTTCCGCTGCGCGACGCGCGGCGGTGCCCATCGACGCAAGCCGTGCGCGATCGGCCAGCAGCGCGTCGAGCTGTCGGGCGACCTCGTCGGTTTGGGCCAGCGTGACCATGAGTCCGGCGCCGGGGGCGCGGGCAAACACCTCTTGCTGACCGGCGGTCTGGCTGGCGACGACGGCGAGACCGGCATTGAAATATTGCAGGATTTTATTCGTGACGGTCAGATCGCGGTTGGGAATGGACGATTGTTCGAGGGCGAGGCCGATATCGTGGCGAGCAATGAGCGCGGGCAGCTCGGCCGGAGGCACCAGCGGAAGAAACGAGACACGGCCGCGGAAATCATCGGGGAGCCGGGCGAGAAATTGCCTGTGATAATCGGATCTCGATTCGCCCAGCAGGACAAGCCGGCTGGGCCGGGTTGTGCGCAGCCACGCCGCCTGGAAAAGTTCGAGCCCGCGGCCCGGCCCGAGCGTCTGGGAGAACCAGAAAAACACGGGCGGATCGCCGGGGGCGCCGGTGCGAGGATCGGGCTGGAGCGGAAAGGCATTGCTGATCACATGCGGCGCATCGCCGCCGTAGCGTTGGACCAATGCCCGGCTGAGCGCGGCAGAAGTGGTGGTTTTGTAAGCCGCATGGCGCATGAGTCCGGCTTCAATCCGGCGGAGCAGCCGCAATGGACGGTTGAGGCGATCCTCCGGCAGCAGATCCTCAGAGTACCAGTCTTCGAAATCGGCCGCCACCCGCCGGCCCTGGCGCAACAACTGACAGCCGATCCAGAAGGGGATCTCGTTGTGCACGATGGTCAGATCGGCGGGAAGTGCCCGGGCCCGGCGAGCCAGTGGACTGACGATACCCAGCGCCATTACCGTCTCCACCCGGTGCGGGACGGCGCGCCGGGCCAGCCAATGCCGGAGTTTTTGCAGAAAGATCGTGCACCGATTTCCGCCCGGGGGAACGATTTCATGCCGGTAAGGCGCACTGCTGGTGAGTTCACGGTCGAGCGCGTCGAGGTCGAGTGAACCACCGGGTGTAAGGAGCGTAACGTCAAAGCCGGCGTGGCCGAGTGCGCTCGCTTCTTTCGCCAGCCGGGGATTTCGGCAGGGATTGCCGGAACCAATGATCAATATGCGGGCGGACGGTTTCATGCCGACGGGATAAGAGCGGCCGGAGGGGGCTCAGGCATGGGGTGCAATCAGCCGTACAGTGCGGAACACGGCGGCCGACCAGGGCAGTTTCCGGCCATCATTCTCAAAGCAGCGGTATCCCATTGGCTCCAGCAGGGCCTGCGTATCGTCGGTCTCAAAGTGACTGTGGAAACTCATCACCAGTGCGGGCCGGTGTTGCGCAAGAGTGCGGCTGGCGCCGTGGAGGGCTTTCGCGCCGTGTCCTTCCACGTCGATTTTTATGAAAGCAGGCGGCCGAATGGAACCGGCGGCCACGAGCTGGTCAAGTACGAGCATCTTGATTGCAACGAGCTTTTCACCGGCGGCCGCGGGCTCATCCTCGTAGCGGAGATGATTGCTGGTCGAACCGAGGCCACCGGTGACGATTAGATTCTGCTGGGTAGAGTTTTCGCCGACACCGGCCTTGAACAGACGTACCCAGCCGAGCCTGTTCATCTTGATATGTCGTGCACAGCGGGCATGCGAAATTGGATCGGGCTCGAAGGAGGCGACTTCGCCGGAAGGGCCCACAGCCAGGGCCAACCCGACGGTGTAAATGCCAAAATGAGCGCCGAGATCCCAGCAAGCCGCGCCCCTGAGCGGGCCAATGGCGCGGATGGCCGCATCAACCTCAGGCTCATAACCGCGCCAGTAGGCGGAATGGGGCAGCAGGGTCCACCGGGCGCCGCTGGCCAGGCCGGTCCGCACCCGCACGGGAATGTAAGCCAGGGGTGTGCGGGCGAGGAATGCGCTGAGACGGCCCTTGAGATTGGTGTTCATGCTTGTGCGGAGCTGGCGGCATTCACGATATCGACGAAGTGCTGCGAGCATTTTTCCAACGTCAGGTTTTCGATGATATAGTCGCGCGGTGCGAAGTGGCCCGCCACCTGGCGTTCGCGAAATTCAGGCAGCCGCGCGGAAAATTCGACGAAGTCACGAAAGCGCAGCCCGCAACGATCGTCGAAATAGGGCACCGAAGTGGCCGGGATGACCGGCTCGCCCCAACGGAAGCGTTCAGGATCCTGCACCGTGCCTGGATCCCAGGCAAAGATGGGAACACCGCTGGCCAGCGCTTCCTGCGCCGCGATGCCCTGGCTTTCGTGGGCGGAGAGAAAAATCATAGCCCGGCAACGCGTCAGAGCCGTTTGGAATGCGTCCGGTGCATAGTGTCCGTAGCGCAGTGTTTCGCAGGTGAGCCCGCTTTGCGCCAGGATCTTGCGGATAGGTGCGACCAAGTCGCTTTCACGCGCTTCGCGTTCCCAATGGATTTTGTCATACAGAAGAAAATCGATATTTTTACCGCCGGGATCTGCGGGTTGCCAGTGACGGGTGTCGATGCCGACTGGCCAGATTGCGCAGCGATTGCCGAAATAACGGCGATAGACCGCGTCGCACCAGGCGCTGTGCTGCAGGTAGCGCACGATGGGATAGTCCTCGCAGAGAGTCGGCCATTCCGAGGGATGGGTCATCAGGCCAATGCCGGCCACGATGGCATTCGGCCGGGCGTAACCTTCAAGGCAATGGCGGCCGCGGCCGAGCACGGCCACGCGATCCTCCGGTCGCAGCCGGCGGAAAGGCACATTGACCTCATGGTCGATGCCCAGCCGGTCGAGCCCGAGACAAAGATTGAGGAAAACCTTGTCCAGCCCCCCGGGCTGCGCCGCGCCGCGCAAGAGCCGTCGTGCCAGCGGCCGGATGAAGCGGTCGCCCGGCAGCCAGCGGTCGCGTTCGGGTTCGGGGAGATAGTAGAGACAGAGACGGCTCATGTGATTGCGGCACGGGCTTTCCACCACCGGCGCAGCCGGGGCTGCAGCCATAGTTCGAGTACCGCAGCCATTGCCGTGGTAAGACTGAACCAAATCAGCGCGGCCCGAGCAAAGCTCAGCGGGCTATTGGCCGCCAGCCCGAGTCTGCGCACTACCCAAAACATCGGCATGTGCAAAAGGTAAAATGCGTAGGAAATACTTCCCATCGGTGCGAGCCAGCGCAGCCAGGCACCGGACCGCCATGCCGCAACCGGCAGCGCCATCGCGGTGAACAGGGCGCCTGCGATCCATTGCGGCATTTCTCCCAGGCGCCCGGTCACGATCAAAAGCAGCGATGTGCCGACTGGAATGCCGAAGGCAAGCCACGTTAATAGGCGCTGGCAGGGAAGGACCCGCCGGGCGGCGCCGCTGACCAGCAGCAGGCAGCAGGGCAATGAGGCCAGATTGGAAAGGTTAACCGTGCTGATATCTTTTGGCGGCAAGCCGATCCCGGAAAGAAAAATGTTGCCGCAAGCCAGGTGATGCGTGCCGATGAGCAGGAAGACGCCCGCAAGGAGCGGAACATGGGGGACGGCATCATGACTCTGGGTCTGGCGGGCGAGCCACCAGCCCGCCCCCCAAAACAGCCAGCCGCTCGCGTAGCCCGCGATGAAACGGGGAAAATCCGGCAATACCCACCCTGCCATGCTGAACGCGACTGCCGCCAGCATTGAAACGGGAAACCATTGCTCGCGACGCCAGATCACGAGGAATAGAAAATAATAGATCATTTCATAATGCAGGCTCCACATGGGGCCGTTGGCCCGCGGTGGATGCAGGAGCCATGGCCCGTAAGGGTTTTCGTTTTGCAGCATGAGGGCCGCCGCTGCGTAGATTTTTGGCGAATCCCCCAGGCTCACGCAAAACGTGAGCGCCAGGGCCAGCCAATAAATTGGCAGCAAACGCACGGCCCGCCGGCCAAGATAGGCCCGGGCGCGCCCAGCGGTAAAAGGGACCTGATTGGTCAGGCTGATCACGTAGCCGGAAAGAACAAAGAAAACGAGCACGGCAGCCTGTCCGGCCCCGAAAAAACGCAACCATGGCGAAATTCGATCTGACGGATAGAGTATGCCCATGAGCGACAAATGCTCGGCCGCCACCAGCAATGCGGCCAAACCGCGCAAGCCTTCGACCCAGGCGTCGAAAGTTCGCGCCGGCATGGAAGGTGCCGGTTGGGCCGAACCTGACTGTAGGGTGTTTTGCATCAGGCGGCTTTGCCCTTGCGCCAGCGTTGCAAAGGCTGCTCGCCCCACCGGTGCATACCGGCGGCAGCGGCGAGCGAGATGCCAACCGCCGTCAAAGGCACGATGGGATACCAGATGCTGCCTGGTGCAATTATCCGCTGGGCCAGGTTGACCACCCGAGTGATTATCGGGCCATGCAGCAAGACGAGCGGAAACGATACAATTCCGCACCAGACGAAGGGGCGGATCAATCGAGGCGAAGAAAGCATCCGGTCATAGGGATGCAGCGCGATTAGCCCCAGTGCCACGCCGGCGGCCGCGGCCAGCCTGTGGGAAACCAGCGGTCCCAGCAATGCGATGATGCCGACAGCCGTCACCATGCCGGTGGCCAGAAAAAATCCCTTGCGATCGCCGGCCGCACGCTGACGCAGCGCGGCATGCACGAAAAGGCCACAGGCAAAAGTCGGCCAGAATGCGAGCAGCCATCGCGCCGGGGTGAGCCAGCCCGTGAGCGCAATCGCGGTGAGCACGGCGGCCCCGATCAGCAAGCCCCGGTCGCGCAAGGGCCGGCGTATCACCAGGGCAAGGGCGACGATAAGGTAAAAACCAAGTTCGCAGTTGAGCGTCCAGGTGAAGGCAATGTAGCGGCCGGTGCCCGTCAGTGGCTCGACCAAAAAAAATGTGGCGGGCAGTCCAATCGGATCAAGAGGGAGATCTGCGAGCCAGTTGCCGGGATGCACCCGGCTGATCAGGAAAGCCATGGCCAGGAGAACAAGCATGCATGCCCAATAGAGCGGGTAAATGCGCACGGCGCGGTCACACGCGAAATTGACGGCCGCACGCGGGCCGGTGGGTGCGGGCGGGATGCTGAGTTTGGCGGCGATGCCATAACCGCTCAGCAGAAAAAATACGTCTGCCCCGAACCAGCCAAGATCGAAGAGCTCCCGCATCCAGCGCCAGTTGGCATTGATTTCCGCATGGCCGGCCCGAAACAGCCAGCCGGTGTGATAAAAGACCACGGCCAGTGCGGCCAGACCGCGCAAGGCTGTTTGCAGCCGATAATAAGAATCAAATTTCATTCCGCGGACCGGCGGCCAAGCCCAAGCGCATGTTGTATCAGCCCCAAGCTGCGACCGATGGTATGTGTACCAAGGGCCCGGCGCTGGCCGCGGGTTCGGAGCAGCCGGCGCCGTGCGGGATCACGGCGCAGTTGCTCGGCTTTCTCCACCAGTTCCGTTGCATCACGATAGGTTTCAATTTCCACACCGGGCTCATAGAGATCCTCCAGCCCGGGCGCCCACTCGGTGAGGTAACACGCGCCGAGCATCGGTGCCTCGATGTCCCTGAGGCGCGAGTAACGATGGGGCCTTTGGAAGGAATGGCGGAAACTCGGATAGCGGTTAATCCCGATCACGATCTGGCTTTCACGGGTGACGAGCAAATAGGCCTCTCCGCTGATCGAAGGCCGACAATGGGGCGCATGCCAGTCGTTGGATCGGCCCGGCCGCCAGCGATAGGTGGCGCGCATCGCGAAGCCGCGCAGCCCGTGCTCGCGCCAGAATTCCATCTGGTTGGCCAGCTTTTTTGCCAGCGTCTGGGGGGGGGCGGATGCCGGAGCGGTACCCGGCAGCCAGCCGTCGCCATGCACCCGGAGCGGCAGGCCGCGTGCCACGGCCTGACCCAGCAGTTCGTCGCGCAATGGGTCGTGCGAGCCGATGAAGACAGTGTCGTTGTTTTCGCTTTCAGGCACGGTGCGAAATTTGGGCGGCACCCAGGCCGGCATCGGAGCATAAACAAAGGCGAATTTTGCCGCGGTGTAGAGTGGGCGTGCCTCCGCCTCGGGCACCCAGTGAAGATCGAAGGCCCCGTAGGCCTCCGGCATGTGCGTGAGTTCGCGTACATTGTCACAAAAAAAATTGACGCAGGGAATACCCAGATCGCGGATGGCGCGCACCGCGCCGGGCTCGACTTGGTAGGGAAAGAGATAGGAAAGAAACAGGTCAATCGGCCGACGCGCATGTTCCGCGCGCAAAAATGCCACGGTCTGCGTCCAGGTTTTTTCCAGCCACTGGCGGCGCGCTTCGGGCGAAAACGCATTCAGTCCCTCGGCCCAGTCAACTCCTGGGGCCTCCAGCCATTCATGGCCGGCCTCGACCAGGCCGTTCTTGAAGTAATTCGCCCAGAAGGAATATGCCGGCACATCGTGACGGCGTACGGCCTGCTGGCAGCTCAAGAAAATACGCATGATCTCAGGGGCGGGGATTGCACCGGGCAATCAACCAAGAGGGAATGCATCCAGCATCGCTGGACCGCGGCTCTGATGGTAATGAAATTCGGGCACTATGTATTATGTGCGGAAGGGCAAGGCAGGTCAGCCGGGAGACGGTATGGATTGCCGCGAGGCTGGCATTGCCGGTCGATTGGCTCAGCTGGATGCAGGCTCCGGAACGGTCATCGGCCGGGCGGCAGTCGGGCGATGGCGCAACCACCAGTTTTTGATCCGGACTTGAAAAACCAGCTCAAGCAATGACGCCGCGCCAATGGTGAGGATCAGCCAGGTTGCGAGCCGCAGCAGATATCCAGCGCAGGACCCGTGGGGCAGGGGCAGGCGTTGCACGACGAAAAGCATCGGAAAATGGATGATATAAAACGCATAAGAAATTTTGCCCAGCGGTGCGAAGATTTTGAGCCAGTCAATCCGCCGGAATCCGGCAAAAACACAGGCGACGGCTCCATATCCCGTGGCGATCAGCCACTGTAAAGAATCACCAAGACGACCCAGCAAAAGCAGCAAAACGACGGTGCCGATTACCTGGCCAAAAGCCGCGATTTTAACCAGGCCCGCACCAGGCAGTTTTCTCCGCGAGGCTGCGGCCATGATAAGGAGCGCCGACGGCAGCAGGCTGACATTTGAGAGATTAACAAGTCCCGCATAGTCTCTTTTGAATCCAAGGCCGTTCAGAAAAATACGGCCGCAAGCGAAATGGTGGGTGGCCATGAGTAGAAATATCCCGCTCAGCAAAGGTCCGGCCGGCTCGGCGGCCGATGCGAGACGCGGTTGCCGGGAGAGCCACCAACCGGTGCCCCAAAAAAGCCAGCCGCAGCCATAGCCGGCTATGAAAAATGGAAAGCCGGGTACGAACCATCCCATTGCTCCAAGTGCAAGCGCTCCCGTGAAGTGCAGCCAAAATGGCGGCCGATAACGCCAGAGGGCCAAAAACAGGAGATAATACATGACTTCATAATGCAGGCTCCACAAGGGGCCGTTGGCCTTGATCGGCAATAGGGTCGTGGAGAAGTAGGGATCGAGGTTTTGCAGGAAAAACAAATTTCCGATGATCGCTCTCACGGATTCACCGGAACTGACTAATGCGGAGAAGAACCATGCGATGATGTAGATCGGCAGGATGCGGAGGGCGCGCCGGGACAGATAGTCCTTGGCGGCGTTGGCCGAGAACGGCTCCGGATCGGTCAGGCCGATGACGTAACCCGAGAGCATAAAGAACAGCATCACGCCGGCGTGACCGGCTTGAAAAAAAGGCCATGGTGCGGGGGGAGACCAGGTCGGGTCGAGAATTGCGATGGCGAGACAATGGCCCAAGGCGACCAAAAGCATGGCGATGCCGCGCACACCTTCAACCGGCGCTTCGAAGATGCGGCTGGAGTCCCGCAGGGCGGCCGGTGTTTGGACTACAGGCATAGTTTGAAGCTTGGGTTAACCGGGGTGCCGGGCAAAACCGGCCGTGCCGTCGCGCCAGCCAGGCTACTCACTGACCGGGGGATTGATCCAGCTGCCGAGGATGCCTGCGACGGCAAGATGCTCGACCGGCTGCAGCCGGAGTCCGAGGTATTGGATGGCATTGTAGGCGGCGGCTTCGACCGATCCCGGCGGATCTCCATGGCGGAACGCATCGCGCTCGGGATGCAGTGAATTTTGCAGCATGCGCCAGAATGAGCGGGGCCCGACGATACGCGTTTGCGGGGCATAGATTTCATCCAGTGTCCGTTCCCACAGGCGCGCGGCGACGGTGCGGTTGCGCAGCAGGTAGCAACGCGTTGAAATTTCCCTGCGTTTTCCCTGCGTATAAATTTTAGCGGCCACGTCGGCCTCACCGAGCGCCAGCCCGGTGCCCCGGCCGACGCGGTAGCGGCCCGAAATTTTCAGGATCGGCACGCTGTCGGGCAGCGCCGGAAGGGCGCCGAGCAGCAGCCACATCTCGCCAATGCCCTTGTTGCGAATGGGCGGATGGTCGAAATGCAGCACGCGTGCCGGTGCAAGCGCCGCCTCGCGACCGCGCAGCCAGCCGCCGGCGGAATTGTCGACGATAAAAATTTCCTTCACGCCCAGCTCGACGAGCGATGCCACGGTGCCGCACGTGTGTTCCAGTCGCTGCTCGGGGGTAAACGTGGTGCGCACACCGTCATGGCTCGGGAGCGGGCTGGGGGCGACGGTGGAGGAAACGATGGCAATCATGAGGATCGTCTGCGTACGAGGCGGCGGCCGATGACTTGCGCGCGCCGGGCGAATTTCCAGCCGCATATATGGCGGATCAGTTGAAACACCCGGCCGCCCCCGAGTGCGAGGTCGCAGCCGCCCAGTTCCCGGATTCGCTGTTCGGCTTGTGTCACGAGATCGGGGGCAAAGGGATAGGCGCTGTAGGCGAGGCGCTGCAGGTTGATGGCGCTGGCCTGTCGCGTGCGCGGGCTGTTTTCGCGCGCGAGCAGCGCCTCGGTGCCGAGTTGGGTGGAAAGGAAAGCCGATTCCCAGGCCGGCCGGCTGGTCGACTGGCTCAGACTGCTGCCGAGGCTGGAGCGATAGAAGGTGCGCGCACCGGGACAAAAGGCCGCTCCCTGACTGTTGAGCAGCACGCGCGTGAAATAATCGAAGTCATTGATGAGCGAAAGTCGCTCGTTCCAGGGCCCGGCCGCCGCCGCCACGCTGCGGGGCACGAGCCAGCTTGAGCCATGCATCATGCCGCCGCCCGACCATGAGGTGACCAGCCAGTCCACCGGCGACAGATCCTGCCAGACCGGTTCTGGCTGGAAAACTGCGTCCTGGGGCGAGTGGTAAAATCGTGCCCATTCGCCTGCTGCGACCCAGCCTTCGGGCAAGGTGCCGAGCCGGCGCATTTGCACCGAGATTTTTTCCGGGGCCAGCAGGTCATCGGCGTCAAGATACTCAAGATAATCGCCCTGGGCCAGGCGCAGTGCATGGTTGAACGCAGCACACTGGCCGGCGTTGGACTGGTGCACAATTTTAAGATCGGGGCCCGCCAGCCGTGCGACCAGTTCGGCGGAACCGTCGGTCGAACCGTCATCGACAAAAATGATCTCATAAGAGCGCCACGTCTGGGCTCGCACCGAGGCGATCGCCGCCTCCAGCCACGGTGCGGCATTGTAGCAGGGAATCAGCACCGAAACGAGGGGCGTGCTCATGTGCCGGGCTTGAAGGTGGGAGCGCGATGATAAACGGGCTCGGCCCGTTGCCCCGGTCTGAACCGGCGGATCAATCGTTCCCGCAAACGCAGGGCCAGCCGCGGGGCCAGCGGACCGAGGAGACGAAACAGCGCGCCACCGGGTACGGGAATGCCGGGCGCGATCTGCCGGGCCAGCAGTGCGGCGCGATCGGCATTTTCCCAATCGCCGTACGCGCCGGACAACCCCGCGGTGATCCACAGGCGCCAGGCCACGATTTGGAGATGATGTCCCTGCACGGCGGCCGCAGCCTTGCGCAATACGTGGTAGGTCGAGCGCTGCGCGCCAGGCAGGTTGCTTGTCGTCATCGAACTCTGCCGGATATAATTGATGACCGTGAATGCAGGATCGGCATCGAAACGCAGCCCGGCCAGCGCCATGCGGAAATGCCCCGCCTGATCCTCGCTTTGCAATACTTGCGGGTCTTCGTCCCAGCCGCCGGCGCGCAAAAAGGCATCGCGTCGGTATAATCCACAGAATGGATTGACCTGTTCGGACAGACAGTAGGCGAGGGCATCACGCCGCAGCGCCTCGCCGTCAAACACCCGGGTGCCGAGCATCCGGCCGTCTTCGTGGTCGAACGAGCGGTAGCAGAAGAAAACCACGTCGGGCCCGTCGGGGCGCATCATCCAGGGCCGGGCGGTTTCGACGAAGTTTGGTTCGAGGGCGTCATCGGCGTCATGAAAATGGAGCCAGTTGCAGCTGCTCTTTTGCGCCAGGACATTTTTGCCGTACGAGCATCCGGCGTTGCGTTCGCCCCGTATCACCTGTACACCGAAGCTGCGCGCCACTTCGGCGGTATTGTCGGTGCTGGCGTCATCGTAGACCCAGATTTCGTCGAATGGGGTGGTCTGCCGGCGGGCGCTCTCCAGGAGGCGGCCGATAAAGCCCGCGGCGTTATAGGCCGGGATGCACAAGGCGAGCGTGGCCGGGCTGGGGTTCACAGGCGGGAAGCACGCCATTTTGGCGGTGGCCAGGCGCAGGCGGCGAGAACCGCCTGCTTCGCGGCAAGGTTGCGGCGGCGGGTAAACCACTTGAACACCCGCTGGCTGCGGTTGAACCAGGCGCGAAATAACCGGTTGCGCGTCGGCCGGCCATGGCGCGACCAGATGAGCTGGTCGTCTTCCTTCCATTTTTCACGCCAGCGGGGTGCCGCACTCTTTGACTCGCCGTGGATGCGGCAGACGGCGAGGGGCTGTGGCAGGTAATTCAGGCGCCGGCCGGGCACGAGGCGCTGCCAGAGTTCGCCGTCGACATTGCAATTCAAGTCGGTCCAAAGCGGCACGTGGACGGCGCGCTTCCAGAAGGTCGCATGCGAGGGCAGGACTCCGCCGAACTGCAGAAACTCCGGGCGCACCCAGTAACCCTGCCAGTATTGCAGGGAATGATCGTCCTCAAAGTATTCAAGTGCATCGGCGTAGACGATCTCGGCGCGGCTTTGCTGGAAGGCATGCGCGACGGCGAACAGCGCGCCGGGCAGCAGATAGTCATCGCTGTTGAGCCAGCCCACGATTTCACCGGTTGCTCGCTCAAAGCCCTGGTTGATGGCGTCAGCTTGGCCGCGGTCGCGTCGCGAATGCCAGTAGGAAAGGCGTGAAGCGTAGCGTTCGATCATGCCGGCCGATCCATCGGACGAACCCCCGTCGATGACAATGTACTCGAGTGCCGGATAATTTTGCAGAAGCACGGAGCGGAGCGTCTCCTCGATGTAGGCCGCCTGTTGGTAACTTGGTGTCACGATGGTGATGCGCGGCCATGTGCCCGGGGCGGACGGGGGCACGGTTTCCACGGTCCAGGGCCAGCCGGTGCGGCCCGGCGGCGGGGGCGGCAGGCTGGCCAGCAGGCTCTGCGGTGGAAATGACATGATCGGTCGTGAAGGCCGGTCGGCCATGCAGCTGGGTTGGTCGAAGGGATCCTTACCGTAGACCAAAGGTTATATTTCCTGCATGCGTTTCTTGCATGCGATGGAGTGGAGTCCGCCGGACCGGGAGAGGATGAATTCCATCTTGCCCGGAAAGTCGTGGAACTGACAAGGTGGCGCAGCCGGCATCAAGGCGTTTTGGGGGGCGCAGGCGGGCGAGGCGCCGCCGGTACGCCGATAACTGTGATTCCGGGTGGCACATTTTTTGTGACGACGGCCCCGGCGCCGATAACGGCGCCGTCTCCGACGGTGACACCAGGCAGGATTACCGCGTGGCTGCCGATCCACACATTACGGCCGATCACCACCGGTTGTGCGATCAGGCTTTCCGCGTGACTTGAGGCGCGGGGATCATGCGTGAGAGAAGTGATGGCGACATGGCTGGCGATGAGACAGTCGTCGCCAATGGTGACACCGCCCTGGCCCCAAATATGTACGAACGCGTTGATCGACACCCGGTCACCGAGACGGACCTTGTCGGCGCCATTGATCACCACCGGCCACTGGATGGAGACGTCCGTGCCGCAGGTGACAAACTGGGCGCGCAGGAGCGCCTCACGCCGCTGGTTGGTCCAGAGCTCCAGGCGTCGCCACAGCCGCAATTTCAAAGGAAGGGGGTTCATGGGAGCCATTCTGGCCGGAGGGAAAAACGGCCGAGTCGCTGGTCAAAGGCGCGCCCATTGGCGAAACCCGTCTCGACTTGAAAACTTTCGGCTAGCTCGACCCAGTCAAGAAACTGACGTGACGAATCGAAGATGCCCGCCGAGACAAGATAGCGTCCGGGGGCAAATGGATTTTTAAAGATGGCGGACACGGTGCCTGCCGGCCCGCCTGGCGTGGTGAACGGCCCGGTATCGCGCTGGAAACTGGCGGCCAGGCATTCGCCATCTTCAGCGTATACCAGCAGGAAGAATTCCAGTGAAGTCACCATGGGCTGCACCTCGAAATCGATGTCGATGCGGATGCTCTCGAAAATCGCATAGACCGGCTCCGCCCCCGTCGGCGCATTAAGGCGCAGGGCGGTGATGCGGGCGCGCCCGTCGCCGGCAACGTGCCGGTAGGCGGAGCGGCCCTTGGACCGCGGCACCATTTTCATATAGTGGGTTATGGCTTCGACGGGCAGGGCGTCGGCCACGAGCCGTCCTTCGTGCAGAACGAGAGCCCGGGTGCAAAGCTGGCGGACGGAGGCGAAATTATGACTCACGAAGAGAATGGTCCTTCCCTCCTGCCGCGTTACGCTTTCGAGCTTGCCCAGGCATTTGCGCTGGAAGGCGATGTCCCCGACCGCGAGCACTTCGTCGATGATGAGGATTTCGGGTTCAAGGTGCGCGGCCACGGCAAAGGCGAGGCGCACATACATGCCGCTTGAGTAGTGCTTCACCGGTGTGTCGATGAAACGTTCGATCTCGGCGAAGGCGACGATCTCGTCGAACTTGCGGCGGATTTCGGCGCGCGTCATGCCGAGGATGGCACCGTTGAGGAAAACATTTTCACGGCCGGTCAATTCCGGGTGAAAGCCCGTGCCCACCTCAAGCAGCGAAGCCACGCGTCCGCGGAGCGCAACCCGGCCGGCGGTTGGTTCGGTGATGCGCGAAAGAATTTTGAGCAGGGTGGACTTACCCGCGCCGTTGCGTCCGATGATGCCGACGACTTCGCCGTGATTGACAGAAAAATTGACTTCACGAAGTGCCCAGAACTCTTCGCGGCCGGGAGATTTTTCCTGGTGATCACGCCGCAGCCAGCGGGCGGGCGCATGCAAAGCCGAAGTAAGTTTCTCGCGCAATGAACCAAGCGCGGCCTGATGGTGCAGCGTGTAGCGCTTGCCCAGATTCTCGACGGTGATAACGGGTTCGCCCACGGTTTAAATCACATCTGCGAAGGTTTTCTCGGTCTTGCGGAAATACCACACGCCTGTAACCAGCAGGAAGGTCACCAGCACGAGCGAATAGGCCAGGCTCGACCACGGGGGCGGAGTGGCGCCGCGCAGAAGCGCCCAGCGAAAGCCGTCGATGACGCCGACCATGGGATTGAGTTCATAGAGCGCGCGCCATCGGGCCGGCACGAGATCGCTAGTGAATGCAACGGGTGATACGTAGAGGCCAAATTGAATGATAAACGGCAGCACAAAACGAAAATCGCGATATTTCACGTTGAGCGCGGTGAGCCATAGGCCCGCCCCGAGCGCCGCGCCGAAGGCAACGAGCAGAAAAATCGGCAGTGCGAGCAGATGTGCATCAGGCGTGAGGCCATAGACGGCCATAAGCACGGCAAGAAATGCGGCTGAGATAAAAAAGTCCACCAGGCTCACGACGATTGCGCTGACCGGAATGATGAGACGCGGGAAATAAATCTTCGAAATGAGATGGGCGTTGCCCACTAGGCTGCTGCTCGAGGCGGAGAGCGACGCCGAAAAAAACTGCCAGGGCAGCTGCGCGGCAAAAATGAGCACGGGCCGCGGCACGCCACCCGTGGGCAGTTTGAGGATCTGCCCAAAAACGCAGAATACCGCTGTGGTCAGGGCCGGCTGCAGCAGGGCCCAGGCGATACCGACCGCTGTTTGTTTGTAACGCACGAGCAAATCGCGCCAGGTGAGAAAGAGGAACAGCTCGCGGTAGCGCCAGAGATCGCGCCAATAGTGCGCCTCGGTGCGGCCCGCCTCAAGAATAAGCGGCGGCAGGGCGGGGTCGGAGGTTTCGTTCATGGCTTACCAGAGGGCGGCAAGGCGGGTGCGGAAATTCTCATAGGAGAAATGGCGTGCACGGTCGAGGATCGTCTCGACGTTCCAGCTGCGATGCTGGGCAGCGATAATCGCGGCGGCGATCCCAGGTACGTCGCCGTAATCAACGAGCATGCCCGTGTCTTCCGTGATCACTTCGGGAATGCCGCCCGCGCGTGCTCCCAGGCAAGGCCTGCCGTGCGCCATGGCTTCAAGGAAGACCAGGCCAAAGCCTTCTTTTTCGCTCGGCAGGGCGAAAAGGTCACAGGCGTTAAATTCATCTCGCACCCGCGACTCCTCGACAAACCCGAGAAACTCCACGGCGTCGCCGGCGCCATTGGCCTTCGCGAGTGCCTGCAGGCGCGGCTGGTCGTCGCCCGTGCCGCCGATGCGGAGTCGCGCGTTCGGCAGTTCGCGGCGGATCAGCGGAAGGGCCATGATCAGATGATCCACGCCCTTGTAGGCCTCGGCGGCATTGAGCCGGGTGAGGGTGAAAATCACCTGCGTGCGCAGCCGCGATGGGGGTACTGCAGGGACAAAGGCTGGATCGAGTGCGTTGGGCAGCACGGCGAGCTGGTCGGGGCGGAGCCATGGGCAGTTTTTAGCCAGTTCGCGGCGGGTGAAATCACTCACGCAGAAAATGCGCTGGGCGCCCCGCAGGGCCATACGCTCAAGCGGGCCGAAAGGGCGCCAGACCTCGATGCCATGCGCGACGAGATAATATTTAAGCGACGGGCGAAAGACTTTGGCCAGACGAGACAGGAAAAGCTGCCGCACATGTCCGCACACGATGCGATCGGCGCGCATTCCCAGGCGCAGGGCAGCCAGCATAAATCGCAGTTTGCCGTGATGGCAGGCGATGGCCTGGCCCAGACGGTCATGGCCATACCGGGCCAGGGCGGCGGGAGGAAAGAGGGGGTCGTTCAATACCACGAGATCGACACGGCTACCCGAGGCGGCGGTCTCCTCGCAGAGTGCGCGCAGATAAAGCCGCAGGATGCGCGGGATGCCGCCTTCGGAGGCGAAAAACTCAGGGCACAGCAGCAGCGTGTTCACGATGGGGCTGGAGGGCGGGGCGGCGGTTCACAAAGGCGATGAGCATGGCGAGGCTCCAGACCCGCGACCATTCGCGGGTGTCGTCGCCGGCCAGAAAATTTTTCCAGAACCCCTGTACGGCCTCGGCCGCAAAGAGGCCGCTGCGGTTGGCGCTGGCGGCGGAAAAGGTTTCCTCGAGAAACGGCCGCAGTTCGCGGCGCATCCAGATGGCGAAGGGCAGCGTGAAACCCTGTTTCTTGCGGCGCAAAATTTCGGGTGGAAGCACGTCGGCCACGGCGTCGGCGAGCGGTGATTTCGGGTGCGCCCGGTCATCCTTGAAGCGCGCAGGCTGTCGCCAGAGCCATTCGACGAGCGGACGGTCGACAAAGGGCACGCGTAGCTCGAGTGAGTGGCGCATGCTCATGACGTCGCTGTCGCGCAGCAGCACGTCGGCCATGTAGGTGCGCAGTTCCCACGCGCTGATGAGCTCGAAGTGGCCGGCATCTGCGAGTTCGGCGGCGAGCGTGGCCAACTGCGGGTGATGGGGCGGCTGGCGAGGGAGCGCAGCCTGCAGGTCGGGATGCAGCAGCGAGTGGCCCGCTGTTTCGGAAAAGACGCGCCGCTGCAGTGCAGCCAGCTCGTTCGCGTTATTCGCATGGCGGAGAAAATCACCGAGCTTGCGCGCGCGCGTGCCGCGGCGCGCGAGGCGGCCGAGTATGGTTTCGCGCAAGCCGGACGGCAGCTTTTGCCACAGGGGAAGCCAGCGTGCGAGGCGCGGCAGGTCGCGAAACGAGGGATAGCCGCCGAAAAGCTCGTCGCCGCCGAGTCCGGAGAGCGCGGCGGTGACGCCGCCGGCGCGGGCGGCGCGGCTGACATAGTAAGTATTGATGCCGTCGCCGGTGGGCTGGTCGAACGCCCCGAGAATTTTTTCCAAATCGGCGGAAACCTGGACGCCGGTGAGCACGCTGGCATGGTGCTCGGTGCCGAGGTGGCGCGCGATTTGGGCGGCGAAGGTGGCCTCGGAAAATTTACTTTCATCGAAACCGATGGAGAAAGTTTTCAGCCGTGCCGCGCCCGCGCGCTGCATGAGGGCGACAATGACGGACGAGTCGAGGCCGCCCGAAAGAAACGCCCCGACGGGCACGTCGGCGAGGAGGTGAGCGCGGATGGTATCGTCAAGCCTCGTGCGCAATTCATGGGTGAATTCGGCGCGGGTGGCGCAGGGTCTGGCTTCGCTGGAAATTTTTTGAAAGGTCCACCAAGCGTGCACGTTGAGTCGGCCGGCCTGGAATGTCGCACATTCGCCGGGCTGCAGGCTGCTGAGGCCGCGCCAGATCGTGCGGGGCGCCGGCACGGCGAGCCAGGCGAGATAATCGGCCACGGCGTGCGGATCGATTTCCGCGGCGATGGCACCTGAAGCCAGCAAGGCGTTTGCCTCGGAGGCAAAGAGCAGGCGAGGGCCATCGTGGTGCAGGTAGAGCGGCTTGATGCCGAAGGCGTCGCGGGCGAGGAAAAGGCGTTGTTCGTGCGCGTCCCACACGGCGAAGGCGAACATGCCGCGCAGGCGTGGCAGGCAGGCTTCGCCCCAGTGCGCGAAGGCCGCGAGCAGAACCTCGGTGTCGCAGTGGGTCTTGAAAGCATAACCGGTCGGCCCGAGTTCAGCCCGTAGCTCGCGATGGTTGTAAATGGCGCCGTTGAAAACGAGATGGAAGCGCCTGTCGCCTGTGGCCATCGGCTGATGTCCGTTCGCCGGGTCGAAGATGGCGAGGCGGCGCATGCCGAGCGTGGCGGCGCCTTGGGCGACCAGGCCGTCATCGTCCGGGCCGCGATGCCACATGGCGGCGCACATGCGCATGACCGCCGCTTCCCGTTGGGCTGGCGCATCGGCCGGGCCGACAAATCCGGCTATGCCGCACATAAGGGAAAACAGGGAAAGCTTCGCCCCGTCGCTTCCGGGGCAAAGCGGCGAGATGGCGGGATAACGCCAGGAATCACAGGATGTTTATCGGTCGGGACTTACCTGACTTGAGGCAGGTCAACGCAAAGCCGGCGGCGGGGCAATTCCGTTGATTGGGCGCGCAAAGATTTTTACTTGCGCAAAGGGGGCCATTTATTCGTGCACGGCGGCCTCGGGCGGGGTGGCTCACGTGCAGATGGATTGGGCGATCTCGCCGGCTTTTTCGGGCGAGAAAAGTTTTTCCACGAGCAGCAGTCCAAAATCCAATGCGGTGCCGGCGCCGCGGGAGGTCAGCAGCCGGCCATCGGCCACCGTGCGTTCATCGGCCAGGATGCCGGGCAGTTCGGCCGCGACGGAGAAATGCGCAGTGTAGCGACGGCCGGCGAGCAGGCCGGCGTCATGCAGCACGGCGGGCGCGGCGCAGATGGCGGCGAGCCAGCGGCCGGCGGCGTGCTGGCGCTGCACGAGGTCGCGCACGCGCGGATCGGCGCGCAAATGCTTCGTGCCCGGGCCGCCCGGCAGGAAGACGCAGTCAAAATCGCGCGCGGCCACGGCATCGAGGGTGGTGTCGGCATGCAGTGTGACCCCGCTGCGACCGGTGACGTGAATCTGCCCGCCAAGGGCGGCAGTGGTGACCTCGGCGCCGGCCCGGCGCAAAAGATCAATGGGCGCAAGGGCCTCAATTTCCTCGAAACCTTCCGCCAGCAAGGCGAGAACTGTGGGCATGGGCAGAGTTTAATCACGGATGGAGACCAAGGAAAACGAAAAATTTCACGGCAAACACCTGGTCGTTTTTGGCGCGGGTTATGCCGGAGGCGAGCTGGCGCGGCAGGCGCTGGCGAGGGGAATGCGCGTGACCGCACTGACGCGCAACGCCGGGAAGGCGGCCGCGCTGGCGCAACTTGGCGCGGAAGAAATTGTGGCGGAATTGGGCGGCAGCACCTGGCATGCACGCATTGCCGGCGGGGCGGATTTTGTCGTGAACTGCGTCAGTGCGGGCGGCGACGGCCTGGCGGGCTACCAGCGCAGCTATGTCGGGGGCATGCGGTCGATCATGGCCTGGGCGGCGCACGCGCCGGTCGGCACGCTGGTTTACACGAGCAGCACGTCGGTCTATCCGCAAACCGGGGGGATGCGCGTCGATGAAACGGCGCCGACGGAAGCCGCGGATGAGGCCGGAAAATTCCTGCTTGAGGCCGAGGCGCTGGCGCGCGGCTGTCCCTGTGCGCGATGGTTTGTGCTGCGACTGGCCGGGCTTTACGGGCCTGCCCGGCACCGGCTGCTCGACGACCTGCGTTCGGGCATGACCGTGCTGGCCGGACAGGGCGGACATCATTTGAACCTGGTTCACCGTGATGATGTGGTGGCGGCGATCTGGGCGGCACTGGGTGCGCCGGCGGGCTGCGCGAGCGGGATATTCAATGTCGCCGATGACCGCGCAGCGACACGGGCCGAGGTGGCTGGATGGCTGGCGGCGCGGCTGGGGGTGGCCGCACCGGCTTTCACCAGCACGGCGGCGGGCGGCAGGCGGGCGGTCACCCCCGACCGGATCATCGACAACGGGAAATTGAAGGCGACCCTGGGCTGGCGGCCGCGTTTTCCAGGTTTTCGCGAAGGTTATGAAAATTTGTTGTCGCAACCGCCGCCGGTCTGACTCTCAACTTTTCCCCACAACCCCACACAACCATGGCCGGCGTAGGCAAACTTCTCAAACAAGCGCAGAAAATGCAGCGTTCCATCGACGCGCTCCAGGCCCAGCTTGAGGCCAAGGAAATCGAGGTCGCGAGCGGCGGCGCGGTAAAGATCAAGATCAACGGCGCGGGCAAATTCCTGGCCCTGACGCTCGATCCGGAACTCCTGAAAGAGGATCCGAAGTTCGTGGCCGACGCGGTGCTTGCCGCCGTGCAGGATGCCGCGAAGCAGGCCAAGGATTACAACGATGCCGAGATGCAGAAGGTGACCTCGGCATTCCAGATGCCGGGCCTGATGTGACGCGGGGCACGCGATGACGCCGGCCTTCGAGAAACTCCAGAAGCACCTGAAGCAACTGCCCGGCCTCGGCTACCGTTCGTCGGAACGCATCGCGCTGCATCTGCTGGTGGAGAAGCCCCTGCGGCTGCCCGCGCTGGTGGCGGCGCTGCAGGAGGCGGCGGCCGCGGTCCGGCGTTGCAGGCGCTGCGGCAACCTGGCCGAGGGGGAGCTGTGCGCGGTGTGTGCGGACGAAAAGCGCGACGCGGGCGTCGTGTGCGTCGTCGAGCAGGTGCCCGATCTGGTGGCGATCGAGCGCAGCGGCGCATATCGCGGCGTCTACCATGTCCTGCATGGGAAACTTTCGCCGATCCATGGCGTGGGGCCGGACGATTTGAATTTTGCCCCGCTGCTGGCACGGGTCGAGGCGGGCACGGTGCGCGAATTGATCCTCGCCCTTTCGAATGACGTCGAGGGTGAGGCGACGTGTCATTTTCTCACCGAGCGGCTGCCGGCGGGGCGCGTGCAGGTGACGCGCATCGGCTTTGGCCTGCCAAGCGGCGGAGGCGTGCTCTATGCCGATTCAGTGACCCTGAAGAGCGCGCTCGATGGGCGGCGCGATTATCACTAATATCTGGCGGTCGCCTTCGTCATGGTTTCCATCAGCCGCGGCCGGGCGAGGCCAAAGGCGGCCAGCGCGCCGACGAAGGTGTCGAGCGTGAAGGGTTTTTCGATGATGCGGTTGACGCCGCAGCGCAGAAACTCCGCGCGGTCGCCCTCGGTCACGCGACCGCTGATCACGATGATGATGCCTTTGAAGGGAAGGTCGCGGGCGCGGCGGGCGAGTTCAAGGCCGTTGAGGCCGGGCATGTTGAAATCCATGACGATGGCGTCGAACGCGCCCGGCGTGGCGGATAGCTTTTCCCAGGCTCCGCGGCCGTCGGCAAACACAGTGACCCGGTGGCCCTGGCGTTCAAGAATCTCGCAGACCAGGCGGGAAACGACTTCCTCGTCCTCCACCAGAAGTATATGGGCCGAGCTGAGCGAGACGGCCGGAGCGCCCGCGGTCTGGATGGAGCTGACCGGGGCATCGGTGGGCGTGTGGATGGGAAGCCAGAGGTGAAAAGTCGTGCCGGTGCCGGGCGTGGAATCCACCTCGATGCGGCCGCCGATTTCGGTGATAAGATGCCATACCGTGGCCAGGCCCAGGCCGGTGCCCTGGCCGGCGGGTTTGGTCGTGTAGAAAGGTTCAAAAATGCGTTCGAGGACGGCCGGAGGCATGCCGAGGCCGTTGTCCCGCAGGGTGAGGCGCACCCAGCCGGTGGGGCGCGACCGGACACGCGGGTCGAGTGGCGTGACGGCATCCGCCGGCATGGCTGCCGCCTCGATCTGGATACAGGCGACCCATTGCTCGTTGGCCGTCGTGCGGGCGAGTTTTTCGATGAGCGTGTCGCGGGCGTTGAGCAGGAGATTGACGATGATCTGGTGCACGTCCGTGCTGGGCAGCCACAGCACCGGAAGGTCGGAAGGCACGGTGCAATTGATCTGGATGCGGCGGTCGACGGTGTGGCGGAGCAGTTCAAGGTCGCCTTCGATGGCGGTCCGGAGGCGGATTTTCTCGGGCCGCCGGTCGGTTTTGCGCCCGAAGGTGAGCAGGCGGCGGGTGATCTCGGAGGCGCGCATCGCAGCATCGATGACGATCTGGAGCTCGCCGGCGAGCGAAGGCTGGCGGGCCCACTCCTGCTGGAGCGCGTCGGCCTTGAGCAGGATGGGTGTGAGGAGATTGTTGAATTCGTGGGCGATGCCGCCGACGAGTTCGCCGATGGCGCGGAGCCGGCGGCTCTGGGCGATTTCGGCGTCTTTCTGGACGCGCTCGGTGATGTCTTCGGCGATGAGGCAAAAGCGCGGGTGTTTGCTGACTACGCCGAGCGGCACAAGGGTGACGGCAAGATCGCGATGCGTGGCGTTGTGACGGAACATGGTCTTGAACGGGGCGCCGTCATCGGGGTGGCGGGTGAACAGTTCCGTCCAGAAGGAGACCTGTTCGGGGTTCAGGCCAAACTCGGCGAGGGAGCGTCCGGGGATGGCTTTGCCCGTCAGGCCCAGCAGCCGGTATGCCTCGGGATTGACCGACACAACGGCGACGTTGCTGTCGGCGAGTTCAAAAACACCCATCGCATAGGGGGCGTTATCATAAAGCGCATGGAGCAACTGGGCGGTCTCGCGCTGGGCGCGCTCCGCTTCGCGCCATTCGGTCACGTCCTGGGCGGTACCGAAATAACCGATGAGCCGGTCGCGGGCGTCGCGCACCGGCCGGCCCCGCACGTGGATGATTTTGCGGACACCGGGTCGTGGCTCGATGCGGACATCGAGGGCGTAGTCGGCGGCGGCATCCACGCTGCGGCGCAGCACGCCGAGCCAGCGGGCTCGGTCTTCGCGGAAAACGCAATGGGTGAGGGCGGTGAAAGACAATGGCCCCAGCTGCGGATTCCGCTCGAGGATGTGATAAGTTTCCTCTGACCAGATGGCCGGCACGCGGGAGGAAAGTGTGATCTGCCAGTGGCCGATGCGCGCGAAGTGCTGGGCTTCCGCGAGAATGGCGCGGCTTTGGGCGATTTCAGCCGCCTGCTCGGCGATCTGGCGCCGCAACTGGCGCTGGCGCATGAGACCCCAGAGTGCGATGAGAAACGCGATGGCGAGTGTGGCCGCTATATACGCGGTCAATTCCTCGCGGGTGAATTTTTTCGGTTCGAACTGGCCAAACCATTTGGTGTAGATGCGGTCGAATTCGCCCGTGCGGTGCAGGATGGCGAGACCCTCGTTGAGGCGGGCGAGCAGCATGGCATCCCCCTTGCGCACGGCAAAGCAGAGCTGCATGTCGTAGCCGTCGACCGGCACGCCGAGGGGGCGGACGTTGTCGAGTTTGAATTTATCGATGACGGAAAGGGTGCTCAGACGGCTGGCAAAGACCGCGTCATGCTGGCCGGCATTCAATTCCTGGAGCGCCTGTTGCACCGAGCTTTCGTAAGCGATGTGGGCATTGAGATTATAGTTGTGTACGAATTCATCTCCGATGCTGCCCTTGCTGACGATGACAAGCTCCCGTCCGTTGAGATCGGGGATTTCATTGACCAGGTTTTTTTCCTTCCGGACGAACAGGGTGCCCTGCAGTTCGATATATGGCACCGAGAAATCGAGATACTTTTCGCGCTCCGGTACGCGGGTGTAGACCTGCAAGACGTCGAATTCGCCCGCGAGAAGCCGGGGCTGGAGGTCGATGGCCGACGTTTGCACGCGCTTCAACTGCAGGTCCATCACCCGGGCGACGGCATCCAGCAGTTCCACGGAGAATCCATCATACTTTCCCGATGGCCCGAGGAACGAGGTGGGATAGCTGTCGATCGGAGTGGGGACAACAATCGGCCGGGTGAAATGATCGCTGATGGATGCGGGCACTGCTTCAGCCCGGGCGGTTTCACCAATGAATAGGCCGATCGCCAATAACATAGCGATGACCGGCCCGGATCGGCGGCGCGTGCAGGAAATTATTCGAGTAGTGTGCACGAATGCCACTGGAACCAATATATCTCAGTAAAATCACGGCGAGACAAGCATGAGGATGCATTGTAGATGATAATTTTTTGCATTGCGCCGGCGAGTGAGGCGCGCTTGTTAGCTCACACGGTCCTCTGCGGGCGTAGTATATCGGCTATTATGTGAGCTTCCCAAGCTTGAGAGGAGGGTTCGACTCCCTCCGCCCGCACCAGTTTTCTCCTCTGACAGAGAAAATCGCGAAGCTGGGTTGCCGGTTGACGTGGCAATCCTGCCCAGAAGCTCCGCACGTCGTCAGTCTTCGAAGTAACCATTGCCCCTACTGTGCAACACCCGGCTCAAGATTTATGAGGCGGCTTACACGGGTGATCGCCCGGCATGGCGCACCTGAATCCATCGGTTCAGATAACAGCTCGGAGTTCATCGCCAGAGAAATCCAGCGCTGGGGCCGAGTAAAAACATCAAGACGATCTACATCGAGCCGGGCACCCCCTGGTGGAACGACTTCGTGGAATCCTTCCATGGCCGCTTCCGCGACGAGTGCCTGAACTGCGAGCAGCTCTGGAGCCTGACGAAGACCCGCTCGTGATCGAAGACCATCGCAACCGTTACAATCAGCGCCGGCCCGCGCCGCCAGCTTGGCTACCGCAGTCCGGCCATTTACGCGGCGAGTTTACTTCCATCCCTGGCTCCGGTCAGGCCCGCCGAGCCGGGCGTTCCCTCTGCCAGGGATGCACAATCGACGTCATCCATATTAACATCAACCCATCGTCCAGACCGACTCTAGGGGTGGACCGAAAAACCGAGGCCGATCAGTTACGCACACGAATCTGCGCGAGCCGCGCACTGCGTGATGGCAGAAGCTGAAGTACCCAAAATCGGTCGGCCTACGCGGAGAACGTAGTTGCTGTGCTATTGGGCGGTGGTGGAAGATCCTTTTTCACGGGTTACGTCGCCTTTCGGGTCGATAGTGGCAACGAGTTTATGGGATTTGTCGTAGAGGTAGGTCCAGGTTTGGCCGGATTGGCGTGTTTCACTGATTTTGTCCCCGTTAGCGTCGTAACGGTAGGTACAGATCGAGCCATCAGCGTAAATAATCGCTGCGAGCTGGCCTTGGGCATTGTATTTGTAGACAGGAGGCGATCCCGAGCTTACCTGGGGTTGAGGTGAATGTATTGTATCCGCGCTCTGAGACGCCAAGCCTGGAGGCTGCGCCGCCACGTTGGGACCGTTAGTCGCTCCTGTAACTGATCTTTTAGCTGGCGAGAGAAGATAAACGCCTATGCCCACCAGCAAGCAAATGACTAGTCCGGTTATAAAGATCACTACGTTGCGACGTGCACTCATCGCTTTTGTGTGGCAGAGTAGAATAGAGTGAACAAGCCCGTTGTTTGGTGTTGGCCAAAGATGAAGGGGAGGCACTGTTATTCATTGCTTAGGTGGTTTATCGAGACGAGAAGACACTTGGGAATGGTCATTTCACATCACGCAATCTTTACCAGGTTGCCGAAAGATGCCCACGGGAAAAATTTCGCCGAAACCAAGAGGAATCGCCTTCCAGAAACATGCCTAGAATCGACGATCTCGACCTGGTCCATGTTCAGCCAGCGGTAAATTCCCGGCCAATTTTTTGTTCGATGAGTTTTTTAGCAATCTGTTGCATTAGAGGCTTGAATTAAATATGAGGGTAATTCTCCATCTGGCTTGGAATGATCCATGCTGCATCCTATTTCCGGCCAAAGGGCACATTGATTAATGTGTTGTTTTTGATCGGCGTTGCCGTGTCGATGGGGGCGCTTCAGGTGGACGCCGCCGCATTGCAGACGGTGCATGGACATCGACCTGCCATTCTCTCCCAACTGAAGCCAATCGGGCCTCTCGATAAGACGCAGGAACTCAACCTTGCCATCAGCTTGCCGGTGCGCAACCAAGCTGGGCTGGCCCAGTTTCTGCAGCAGATCAGCGATCCCAAGAGCCCCAACTATCGCCATTATCTGACGCCAGCGCAGTTCACGGCGCAGTTTGGACCGACGCAGAGCGATTATCAGGCGGTTATTGCGTTCGCCAAGGCGAACGGCCTGACGGTCACTGCACAATATGCAAACCGGCTGATCGTTGACGTGAAGGGCACGGTTCCGGTGGTGGAAAAGGCATTGGGGGTCACGATGCTAAGCTACCAACATCCAACTGAGAAGCGGAAGTTTTTCGCGCCCAATGCCGACCCGACGCTCAACCTGTCGGTCCAGGTCCTTGGCATCAGCGGCCTCGACAACTACACCTTGCCGCAGCCCCGCTACAAGCTTCGCGGGGCGACTGCGTCGCAATCGGGCACCACCACCGGGAAGAGCACGGCCGCGTCGGCGCCTTACTCCGGTTCGCCGACCGCCTCGCCCAATCTCGGAACCGGAGCGAATGGTGGCTACATGGGCAGCGATTTTCGTACGGCTTATGTGCCCGGCGTGGCCTTGACCGGTTCGGGCCAGACGGTGGGTCTACTTCAATTCGACGGTTACACCGCCAGCGACATTACCTATTACGAGACGAAGGCGAACCTTCCCGCGGTGCCGTTGACCAATGTCCTGCTCGACGGCTTCAGCGGCGTGCCGACCGGCAACGGTGGCGAGGTCGAGGTCTCGCTCGATATCGAAATGTCGATGTCAATGGCACCGGGTCTGGCGGGCATTATCGTCTACGAGGCAGGCCCGTCGGGCAACTGGCATGATATTCTCAATCGCATGGCCAACGACAATCTAGCCAAGCAGCTTAGCTGCTCTTGGTATATCCCGGGCGGCCCGATGGACCCGGCGGCGGACCAGATTTTCCAACAGATGGCGGCGCAGGGGCAGTCATTCTTCACCGCATCGGGCGACAACGACGCCTTCACTGGACTGATTCCGTTTCCCGGCGACACACCCTATGCGACCGAAGTGGGTGGGACAATGCTGACCACGGCCAATGCCGGGGGAGCCTATTCTTCCGAGCAGGTCTGGAACCGCAACGACGGCATTGGAACGGGCGGCGGCATCAGTACGCAGTACGCGATCCCAAGCTGGCAGCAGGGCATCAGCATGACGGCGAACCTGGGATCGACCACGATGCGCAACGTGCCCGACGTGGCGCTTACGGCGGAGAATGCCTACGTGCGTGCGGACGGCAGTGACCAGCTCGTCGGCGGCACCAGTTGCGCCGCACCACTCTGGGCCGGCTTCACCGCGCTGGTCAATCAGCAGGCAATGGTCAACGCGGGTACGACGGTCGGGTTCATCAACCCCGCCGTCTACGCGATCGGCGAGGGATCGGGCTATGCGACGGATTTTCACGACACGACCGTAGGCAACAATTTCAGTTCGAGCAGTCCCAGCAAATTCCCGGGCACGGCCGGATATGATCTCTGCACGGGTTGGGGAACGCCCAGCGGCGCAGCGCTCATTAATGCGCTGGCCCCCGCCTCGATTCCGGTCATCGCCGACACGAACCCGCTGCCGTCATCATCCGCCGGCGTGGCCTACAATGAGACGCTGACGGCAACCGGCGGCACGCCCGGATACATGTTTTCCATCCTTTCTGGCAGTCTTCCGAACGGGCTTAGCTTAAGCTCGGGTGGCGTGATCAGTGGTACGACCAATGTCTCCGGTACCACAGCGGACTTCACCGTGCAGGTAACCGACAGCAAGGGAAAGTCGTCGTCCACGGCCCTGGCGATTACCTGCCTCTCGGCGGGAACTCCCGTCATCACCACGATCAGCCCGCTGCCGATCGGCTCGACAGCGCTGGCTTATAATCTGCCGTTCGCGGCGGCAGGCGGAACCCCGCCCTATACGTATTCGCCCGGGACCGGCACATTCCCGCCCGGGCTGACTCTGAGCACCGGGGGCATCCTGAGCGGCACGCCGAGTGCAACCGGCACTTACACTTTTGACGTCAAGCTCACCGACAATGTTGGGTCCAACTCCGATGCGCCTTTCACGATGACGGTGGGCAGCCCGCCAACGTTCACCTCCGGGCCCACGCTGGCGAGCGGCATCCTAAATTCGCCCTACACTCAGTCGATCGGCGCGACCGGTGGCAAGGCGCCCTACGCTTGGTCGATGACTTCCGGGGCCCTTCCGGCGGGGCTGACGATGAATGGCGCCGGTGTCATCACCGGCACACCAACCGCAGCTGGAACAGCCAATTTCACGGTCAAGGTGGCCGGCACGGACGGGCTTTCCTCTTCCCAGGCCTTCAGCCTTACGATCCAGGCTTACGGATCGCTCGATCACTTTATTTGGGGCACGATCGGCTCGCCGCAGACGGTCGGCACGCCGTTTGCCGTGACCATTACCGCACAGGATTCGGTCAATAACACCGTAACGGGTTTCACCGGGACTGCCACGCTCGCGTCGGCGGGCCCGCAGACAATTCTCAACAGCCCAACGTCTACTAACAGCGGAAATAACGGGACCTGGACCCTCGGCTATTCCTTCACGCCCTCGAGCCCCATCACGGTTACCGCAGTGCGGAGTTACTCCGGCTCGAAGGTATCCATTTGGACCGATTCAGGCGTCTTGCTTGCCAGTACGCCCGTCTCCGGCCCCAACGGTGTGTGGACGGATACGCCGATCACACCAGTGCAGTTGCAGTCCGGCGTCACTTATCGCGTCGCCTTTTTGTCGGGAGGCCAGACCTACTATTGGAGCACCGGTCTCCCCTCGATTTTCGCCAACGGCACGATCAATCAGGATTACTCTGCCTCGGGCGACGCATTCCCCACGATTTCCGATACGAACAGATGGTTGTTCGTCGACTTGAAATATACCGTCGGTAGTTCTGTGCCTGTATCGCCGGGAACAACCGAGGCGTTCACCGCGGGTGCCTGGAGCGGATCGCTCACCATCAGCCAGGCTGCGGCAGGAGTTGTCCTCGAGGCCAGTGATGGCTCGGGACACATCGGCAATAGCAATTCATTTAATGTCACCACGCTGGCCAACATTTCGGTCACTCCGGCCAGTGGATTCACCTCGACCGGCGGGACCGGCGGACCGTTCACACCGGGCAGCGCCAGTTACCAGGTGACGAACACGGGATCCGGGTCGATGTCGTGGAACGCGAACGGCGCGCCCTCATGGATCACGCTCTTGCCCGCCAGCGGTACGCTCGCCTCCGGCGTCAGCACGACCGTGACGGCCTCAATCAACACTGCGGCCAATAGCCTCGGGGTGGGGACCTACACCGGCACGATCAACTTCAACAACACGACCAGCGGTTTCGGCAACACTTCTCGTTCGGTCTCGCTGACCGTGACGCCTCCGCCTCCCGTCATCACCAGTAGCCTGACCGCGAGTGCTTCCGCTGGCCAGCCGTTCAGTTATCAAATCACGGCCTCGAACAGCCCAACTTCCTTCGGCGCCACTGGCCTGCCCACTGGACTTAGTATCAACTCAACCGGCCTGATCGGCGGCACGCCTGCCGCCGGGGGCATAAGCAACATCACCCTTAGCGCAACGAACGCGAATGGCACCGGATCGGCGACACTCGTCCTTACCGTACAGCAGGCTCCGACGTTTACGAACGCGCCCCTCTCCGTGCCGATCGCGATCGGTTCAGCTTATAACTTCAGCTTCGCGACCACCGGCACCCCGACGCCGACTTTCGCGGTCACGGCCGGAGGCCTGCCGCCGGGCCTTTCACTTTCGTCGACCGGCGCGATCACCGGCGCTGCGACGCAGCTCGGAACCTATTCGGGCACGGTCACGGCCACCAACTCGGCCGGCAGCGCCAGCCAGAATTTCACAGTCACGGTTGTTTCAGGCCTGGTTCTCGGCGTCACTCTGCCCGCCACCGTCAACGAGGATGATCCCGATGGCCAGGGAACGTTGAGCGTCAGCGCAGTTTCGTCGAGTCCGATCACCGTCACGCTTGCGTCGTCGAACACCGGTGCGCTCACCGTGCCCGCGACAGTAACCGTGCCGGCAAACCAATCGAGCGTCCCGCTGCCTTATACCATCATCGACAACCTTTCTGTTTATGGCACGCAGACTGCCACCGTGAGCGCGAGCGCCGTGGGCTGGACCGGCGCCAGTCAGCTCGTCACCGTCACCGACAATAAGACCATCGCGAGCTGGAATACCTTTGGCAACGGCCAGGCTCATACCGGGGTCTACCGCGGGTCGCTGCTCGGGGTCACCTATGGCCAGGCGTGGTCGGCCACGTTCAGCAGCGGATCCACTGCGCTTAATCCGGTCGCGGTCGATAAGGGTCTCGTGTACGTTACACCCCGCACTCATTCCGGTACCGCCGATCTGACGGCGGTCAGCGCCGTAACGGGCACGCTTGTCGGGTCCCTTTCGTTCGCGAGTACTGGAGAAACGAGCTACGCCGTCAATCCACCCACAGTTTACAAGGGCAATGTCTATGTGCAGCAGGGCCAGGGCTTGTCCAATGGCGGGTCGGGCACGGTACCGCCAGCTATGTGGTCGATTAACACGTCCACGGGACAAACCAATTGGACCGCTCCTTTTACCGCGCAATGGGAAAGTTATTTTGCGCCAACCGTTTACCAGTCGGCTGGCATTTGGGTCGACGGTGGAACTTATGGTGGCTTATACGGATTTAATTTTAACGGAGGCCAAATCGCCTTTGTCACCGAGCCCCAGTACGATGAGTGGACGCCCACCTATTACAACGGCGTGATTTATTCGTACGTGGCAGGGAGCTTCCAAGCGGTCAATCCGTCGACCGGGGCCGTTTCGTGGTCCTTGTCGCTGACCGACTCGAGTACCTCTTACTCGATGAATTGTGCAATGCCCATCGCCAATAACCTAGCCTATGCCAATGGGCATCTCTACCTCAACGCGGTGAACGTGGCGACACACGCCGTCGCATGGACGGTGAGCGGCACTTTCATCGGCACGCCAGCGGTGGCCAACGGCTACGTCTATGTTATTTCGGGTTCGCAGGTGGAGGTGCTGAACGGATCCACGGGGGCAAGCGTAACCGCGTATCAAACGGGCGACACCGGATTGACGGGCCAGCCGATCGTGGCCAGCGATTCGCTCGTCGTTTCGTCATCCACCAGCACCTATCTCTTCAACCTGGGCACCCGGGCATTGGTGCAGACCATACCGTATGGTGGCCCGGTGAGCGTGGCGAACGGCACCCTTTATCTCGCTGGCGCGGACGGGACGCTTCGGGCCTTCCATTCGGCCGCCCCGGTCGCGCCGACCATCACCAGCACCAACAGCGCCATCTTTTCGACCGGCCAAGCTGGCAGTTTTACCGTGATGGCGGCCGGATATCCGGCCGCTACCTTCAGCGCCACCGGCTTGCCGTCGTGGGCGAGCCTCGATTCCGCCACCGGCCTCCTCAGCGGCACCCCGCCGACTGCGGATGGGTCGCCCTTCACGGTTACATTGACGGCCACAAACGGCGTTTCTCCCAATGCGAACCAGACGTTCAGCATCACCGTCTTGCAAACCTACGGGCCTGTTATCACGAACGGACCTCCTCCGGCCATCGCGACGGTCGGCTCGAATTACGCTTTCATCTGGACGACCACGGGCTATCCGTTCCCAACCTTCGCCGTCACCTCGGGGAGTCTCCCACCCGGCCTTACGCTCTCGGGTGCGGGGGCGCTGACCGGCACGCCGACCACGTCGGGAACTTACAGCGGCACGGTCACGGCCAGCAATACCAGCGGCTTGGCCTCGCAGAATTTCAGCATCACTGTGAACCAAGCGCCCGCCATCACGAGCAGCCCGCTCTCGATTCCGATTTCGCAGGGCAGCGCTTTTAATTTTACTTTCTCGGCTACAGGCTCGCCTGCTCCGACTTATTCGGTATCACATGGAAACCTGCCACCGGGCCTAACTCTCTCCTCCGTCGGCGTAATTTCCGGAATGCCGACGACACCGGGAACCTTCACGGGAACAGTCACGGTCACCAATACGGCAGGCAGCGCCAGCCAGAATTTCAGTCTCACCGTCGTTTCTGGTTCGATCCTCGCCTTCTCCCTCCCCTCAACCGTCAATGAAAGCGATCCGGATGGGCAGGGAACCGTTGTCATCAGCGCGGTATCCGGGACGACCACGACGATTACGCTTACTTCGTCGAACACGGGAGCGTTGACCGTGCCGACCAGTGTCATAATCCCGGCCGGGCAGAACAGCGTCGCGTTCCCCTATACCATCATCGACAACCTTAGTGTTTACGGCACGCAGACCACCACGGTAACCGCAACTGCCGCAGGTTGGACCACTGCGAACCAGATTGTCACCGTGACCGACAACAAGACCACAGCTAACTGGGCAAGCTTTGGCAACGGCCAGGCCCATACTGGCGTCTATCGTGGGTCGCTGCTCGGGGCGACTTACGCGGAAGCATGGGTGGTCTCGTTTATCAGCGGAAGCTTGCCGCTAAACCAGGTCGCAATCGAGAACGGAGTCGCGTACGTCACCCCGATTTCCCGGTTTGGTCCAGCAGCCTTGAGTGCGGTGAACGTGACTTCTGGTGCAACGCTGTGGAACTACATTTACAGTCCGAGCGGTCTTACCTCAACCGGCGTAGCCTATAATTCCATCAACCCACCGACGTACTACAAGGGGAATGTCTATGTGCAGCAGGGCCAGGGCTTGTCCAATGGCGGGTCGAGCACGGTACCGCCAGCTTTGTGGTCTTTCAACGCGGCCACGGGACAAACCAATTGGACGGCTCCTTTTACTGCGCAATGGGAAAGCTATCTCGCGCCAACCGTTTACCAGTCGATTGGTATTTGGGTCGACGGAGGATCGTTTGGCGGCTTATACGGGTTCAATTTTAACGGAAGCCAAAGCGCCTTTGTCGCCGAGCCCCAGTACGATGAATGGACCCCCACTTACTACAATGGCGTGGTTTATTCATACGTGGCAGGAAGCTTCAAAGCGGTCGATCCGTCGACCGGGGTCGTTTCGTGGTCCTTGTCGCTGACCGACTCGAGTAACTCTTCGATGAATTGTGCGGTGCCAATCGCCAATAACCTAGCCTATGCCAATGGGCGCGCCTACCTCAACGCAGTGAACGTGACGACACACGCCATCGCATGGACGGTGAGCGGCACTTTCACCGGCACGCCTGCGGTGGCCAACGGCAACCTCTATGTTATTTCGGGTTCGCAGGTGGAGGTGCTGAACGCATCCACGGGGGCAAGCATAACCGCGTATCAAACGGGCGACACCGGGTTGACGGGCCAGCCGGTCGTAGCCACCGATTCGCTCGTCGTTTCATCCTCCACCAGCACCTATTTGTTCAATCTGCAGACTGGCACGCTGGTGCAGACCATACCTTATGGTGGCCCGGTGAGCGTGACAAACGGAACGCTCTACATCGCCGGTTCCGACGGGTATCTGCGGGCGTTCCGGCCTGGAACATCGGTTGCGCCTACGATTACGAGTCCCAACAACACGACCTTTACCGTTGGCCAAGCCGGCAGCTTCACCGTTACAGCCACGGGCTTTCCGGTGCCAACCTTCAGCGCCGCCGGATTGCCTTCGTGGGCGAGCCTAAACGCGACGACAGGCGTCTTGAGCGGCACGCCGTTGAGCGTCACGGGATCTCCCTTCACTATTACGGTGACAGCCGCCAACGGGGTGAATCCGAACGCCATGCAGAATCTCACCGTTACAGTGAACCCAACGCCGTATCCGCCCACTATTATCGGAAACCCGCCGCCGACCGTGGCGATGGTGGGCGTCCCGTTTAACTTCACTTACACGGCCTCCGGCTCTCCGTCACCGACCTTCTCAGTTTCGTCCGGCGCCCTCCCGGCCGGCCTGAATCTGTCTTCCAGCGGCGTACTCAGCGGTACGCCGACTACGCCGGGTGTTTATACCGGGACGGTCACGGCTGCCAACGGCGTCGGCTTCCCGGCCTCGCAAAGCTTCGCCATCACCGTGCAGCCGGTAACTTCTCCGCCTATTATCACCAATGGGCCTCCTCCTTCAGGCATGGTTGGAGTTTTCTACAGCTTCTCTTACACTGCCGTCGGTGTCCCAACACCAACCTTCTCCTCGGGCGCCTTGCCACCGGGTCTCACACTCACCGCAAACGGAGTATTGTCCGGCACGCCTACCACGAGCGGCGTGTACAAGGGAACGATCGACGCGACCAATGGCGTCAGTCCGGACGCCACCCAGGATTTCTCGATAACGATCACGCCGCGTTTGGTTCCCGGCTGGGCCTTGCGCGATTTCAACGGCGACGGGCGGCCGGACATCCTCTGGCACAATACCACCACCGGCGATGTGGCCGTGTGGACCATGAACGGCACCACCGTCACCGGCGCCACTTTCATCGCCAACATCGGCCCGCCGTGGAGCATTGTCGGCGTGGGCGATTTCAACGGCGATGACCAGCCGGACATCCTCTGGCGCAATGGCACCACTGGTGAGATCGGCGTCACGCTCATGAGCGGAACCACCATCACCAGCTACGTCGGTCTCGGTGCGCTCGACCCGTCCTGGACCGTGGCTGGACTCGGCGACTTCAACGGCGACGGGCAGACCGATGTCTTCCTCGACAACACCACGACCGGAGAGGTCGGCTTCTGGGCGTTGAACGGCACCACCAACACCGGTTATATTTCCATCGGCAACCTGCCTTCGCCGTGGACGATCGCCGGCGTGGGCGATTTCAACAGCGACGGCAAATCCGACCTGCTCTGGTACAATCCCACAACCGGAGACATGATCGTCAGTCTGATGGATGGAGCGACTGCCACCGCCTTCCAGCCGGTCGGCAATCTGCCGCTGCCGTGGACCGTGGCCGGCCTCGCCGATTTCAATGGCGACGGTTCCGTCGACATTCTTCTGCGCAATGCCACCACCGGGGACACCGGCCTCTTCCTCATGAACGGCACGACGCCCACCAGCTTCGTTCCGCTGAGCAATGTGCCCGCGCCCTGGCAGCCCAGCGATTGAGTCGAATAATTATTTTTAACCGTTAACCCTATGCCGAATCATGCCGTGCTAGATCGTTTGCGTAACCATTTCTGGCGTGACGTTTTTCGCGTCATCAGGCGATAGAGATGCCGGCATCTCTTATCCGGCGTGTTCGCCGCATGTCGTCGGCGTCAGCGGCACGTCGCTTCGGGGAATGTCATCACAGAAACGGCCTGGTCGGGGAGCGGCGGCGGAATCAGCACTTATGAACCGATCCCGAGTTATCAGGGCGGTAGTTGAACGGCGCAAATCGCGGCGTTCCCGACGTGGCCTGCGATGCGGATCCGGCCGGTCAAAGATCCACTTCCACCGGCTCGGTGTGGCGGTTGCGCCATCGGTCGAGCACGCGGCGGTAGAGGTCCTCGGGGGCGAGGCCATGCGCGGCGCGGAGCTGTTCGATGCTGCTGCCGTGTTCGACAAATTTGTCGGGCCAGCCGATGCGTTCCACGGCGGTGGGACATTCGGCCTCCTGTAGCGTCTCGAGCACCGCGCTGCCGAAGCCGCCGGCGAGCACGTGGTCTTCCATCGTCACCAGCAGCGGCACGACCGCGGCATGGCTGAGCAGCAGGTTGCGATCGAGCGGCTTGACGAAACGCGCGTTCACGATGCCCACGCTGAGGTTTTCCTCGGTCGCGAGGCGTTCGGCGAGCTTGAGCGCATCGGGCACCATCGATCCAAGCGCCCAGATCATGATGTTCGAGCCCTGGCGCAGCACCTCCGCCTGGCCGATGGGCAGCACGGCGGGCGTGTCCTTGACCTTTATGCCGGTGCCGGCGCCGCGCGGGTAGCGGATGAAAGCGGGTGAGGTGAGCTGCAGCGACGTGTGCAGCATGTCCACCAGTTCGTCCTCGTCCTTCGGCTGCATGAGCACGCAGTTGGGCACGCAGCGCGCATAGGCGAGATCGAACAGGCCGTGGTGCGTCGGACCGTCGTTGGGCGAAAGCCCGGCGCGATCCATGCAGAAAACCACGGGCAGATTTTGCAGCGCGACGTCATGGACGATGGGGTCGTAAGCGCGCTGCAGGAACGTCGAGTAAACCGCCACGACCGGGCGGAAGCCCTTTGTCGCGAGGCCGGCGGCAAAAAGCACCGCGTGCTCCTCGGCGATGCCGACGTCGAAAAATTGTTTCGGACACGCTTCTGCGAGATGCGAAAGGCCGGTGCCGCTCGGCATCGCGCCGGTGATGCCGACGATGTGTGGATCTACTTGGGCGAAGCGCACGAGCGCGCGGCCGAACACATCCTGGTAATTTGGCGGGGTGCCGGGCGCGGATTTTTTGCTTTCACCCGTGACCGGGTCGAACGGGCTGGCGCCATGGAATTTTTCCGGGTGCTGCCGCGCGGCTTCGAGCCCCTGGCCTTTTTTCGTGAGCACGTGGAGCAGCACGGGCTGCTCGCAATGCGAGGCGAACTCGAGGTTTTTGACCAGGCGGTCGACATCATGCCCATTGATGGGGCCGAGGTAGCGCAGGCCGAATTTCTCGAAGAGCGACGAGCCGACGAAAAAATCCTTCGTCTCAAGTTTCCACCGGTGATAAATGCGGTTCATTTTCACGCCGACGGGGAAGCTCCGGAAGAGTGCTTCGAGGTCGGCATGGACCTTGTTGTAGGTCGGGTTGGTGGAGAGCTGGTTGAGGTAGCGCGAGATGGCGCCGACGTTTTTGGCGATCGACCATTCGTTGTCATTGAGAATGACGACCAGGCGCTTGGTCGTGCTGGTGAGGTTGTTGAGCGCCTCAAGGGTGATGCCGCAGGTGAAGGCGGCGTCCCCGCAGACCGCGACGACGTGCTCGGCGGTGCCGCGCAAATCGCGGGCCACGGCCATGCCCAGCGCGGCGCTCAGGGCGGTGCCGGCGTGGCCGGCGCCGTAGGCATCGTGCTCGCTCTCGGGCCGGTAGAGAAAGCCGCTCGCCCCGTCGGTCTGGCGCAATTTTTTGAAAAACTCGCCGCCGCGGCCGGTGAGAAGCTTGTGCACATAACCCTGGTGCGCGACATCAAACAGAATCTGGTCCTCCGGCGTGGTGAACACGCGGTGGAGCGCGATGGTCAGTTCGACGACGCCAAGGTTGGGGCCGACGTGGCCGCCGTTGCGCGAGGTCACGGCGATGATTTCATCGCGAATTTCCTGCGCGAGCTGCGGAAGCTGCTCGGCCGGCAGGGCTTTGACATCGGCGGGGCCGTGAATGGCGTCGAGCAGGCGGGGGGAAGGGACGGAATCGTTCATTGAAACGTAAAGATGGAAGACGAATCGGCTGCAAAAACGATGCAGACTAATCCTGGCTGCGCTCCGGCTCAAACTTGGCAAAGGTCGTCCCGCCGTTCTGCTTTTTCAGCTGCTCGATTTTCATCTCGGCATCCTTGAGGCGCGCCTCGCAGACCTTGAGCAGTTTGTTGCCCTCCTCGAATCTGGCCAGCAATTCGGCCAGAGGCACTTCGCCCGATTCCATCGATTCAACGATGGTCTCAAGTTTGGTGAGCGAGGCTTCGAAGCTGAGCTTGGACTCCTTGGGTTCCTTTGTGTCCATCCGGCCACTCTGCGCTGCCGGCCGGGATTTTCAACCAAACTTTGGGCTTCGCACGGCCGCGAAATGCGCTGAACTGCGCGCATGGTCCTAATTATCACCGCTGTGCTCATCGTTTTGCGCCTTCTGGCCGAACTGTGGCTTAATGCACTCAACCGTCGAGAAGTGCAACGCCACGCCGGTGTGGCGCCAGCGGCCGTGGCTGCGATCATGGACGAGCCGACCTATGCGAAGGCCGTGGCTTATACGCTGGCCAAGAACCGTTTTGCGCAGCTCGAACTGGTTTTCGAGGCCGGCGTGCTTGCGTTGGCGGTCTTCAGCGGCGCGCTGCCTTGGCTTTTTGCCCATGTGGCCGGTTCCGGCCGGGCCTGGCAAGGCGCGCTGTTTCTTTTGCTCGCAGGCGTGTTGCTGAGCCTGCCGGGTCTGCCCTTGGAATGGTGGACGCAGTTTCGCCTCGAGGAAAAATTCGGTTTCAACAAAAGCACGCCGCGCCTGTGGATCGCGGACAAGTTGAAGGGCCTCGCGCTGGCATTTGTCATCGGATTTCCGCTGTTGTGGGCCTTGCTCGCGCTGGTGCATGCGGCGGGCGGCGCGTGGTGGCTGTGGGGCTGGGGTTTGCTGTTCGCGTTTCAACTGCTGATGATGGTGCTCTATCCGAAGCTCATCCTGCCGTTTTTCAACAAGCTCACACCGCTGCCCGACGACCACCTGCGCGCGCGGTTGATGGCGCTGGCGGAGCGCACCGGGTTTCGTGCGCAGACCATCGAGGTCATCGACGGCTCGAAGCGTTCGGCCCATTCGAATGCCTTTTTCACCGGCTTCGGCCGCTTCCGGCGCATCGTGCTGTTCGATACGCTCATTGCGCAGCTGGCGCCCGATGAACTCGAAGCCGTGCTCGCGCATGAGATCGGGCACTACCGGCTCGGGCATATCCCGCGCATGCTGGCTGTGTCGGCGGCGTTGCAACTCGGCGGTTTCGCGGCGCTCGCCTGGTTGGCGCGCAGCCCATGGTTTGTCACGGCATTTGGCTTCCCAATGGGCGGGCTGGCGCCGGCGTTTTTGCTTTTCGGCCTGCTGGGCGGACTGGTGATGTTCTGGTTTTCGCCGATTGGGAACTTTTTCTCGCGCAAGCACGAATATGCCGCCGACGCCTTCGCGTGCGCCGCGCTGGGTGCGCCCGCGCCGATGGTCGGCGCGCTGCGCAAGCTCGCGCAGAAAAATCTCAGCAACCTCACGCCGCATCCGTTCTTCAGCGGGTTTTATTATTCGCACCCGACGCTGGTCGAACGCGAGCAGGCGCTGGTGAAAAAAGCCGCATGAACGCGTTCCGTTTCGTTGTGGCCTGCCTTTGCTGGTGCGTCGTCGCGCGCGGCGAATCGCTCGTCATCGCCACCTACAATATCGAGAACTATAATGCGACCGATCGCATGACTCCCGACGGCTTCAAAAAGGACTATCCCAAGCCCGAGGCGGAAAAGACCGCGTTGCGCAGAGTCATCCATGTGCTGCACGCCGATATCCTCGTATTGCAGGAGGTGGGCCCGCGGCCCTACCTGGACGAGCTGCAGCGCGACCTGGCGAAGCAAGGCGATGATTATCCCAATGCTTTTTTGGTGGAGGGGCCGGATCCCGACCGGCACGTGGCACTGCTCGCGAAGCGGCCATGGAAATCCGTGATGCCGCACCCGGATGTGGAATTTTCCTATTTCCACGAACACGAGAAGGCCAAGCGCGGCGTGCTCGAGGTGACGTTCGCGACCGCCGGCGGCGACGTCACGCTCTGGGCCGTGCATTTGAAAAGTCGCTTCACCGAGCGGGACGACGATCCGATTTCGGCCCGCTGGCGCGCAGGGGAGGCGACAGCGATCCGCCAGCTGATTTTGAAGGAGTTTCCCCGCCCGGCCTCGGACCAGTTCATCATTCTCGGCGATTTCAATGACAGCAAGGAGAGCAAGCCATTGCAGTATCTGTCGCGACGCGGTGAGATGGAGATCGCGTCCGTGCTGCCTGCGACCGACTCGCACGGCGAAGTCTGGACGGAATTTTACGCCAAGGAGGAACTATATTCCGGTCTCGACCATGTGCTCGTTTCACCCGGTTTGATTGGCGCAGTGCGCGAGGGCCGGGCGCGGATTTTTGATGCGCCGCAGGCCGCGGCGGCGAGCGACCATCGTCCGGTGGCGGTGACGCTGGATCTGCCGCCAACTGCGAAAAATGAGACCGACAGATAATTATTATGCCAGCGTAATGCTCAGTTGGGTGCTTTCTGTGCTAAATCAAATTCGGTGATCTTCTGCGCCCACTCCTTGGCCTTTGCCGGCTTGTCAGTCGTTTCATAGAGCTGCGCAAGACATTCTGCGGTTTCCTTGATGCGCAATTTAAACTGGTTCGGAATTGTAGCTTCGCTTTGCTTCAAGCCGGCGTAGGCAGAAATCAGCAGGGGTTCTGCTTCGGAAACTTTTTTTTGGCCCAATAGACTTCTTCCTAATGTCGTTTGGGCACTGAAAATTTGCCAGCTTGTGGGTGAAAAGGCCTTCGTGCGCTGAAGAAGTCCCTCGCGGGCCAGTGGCTCGGCTGCGGCATATTTCTTTTCTTGGTTTAATGTCTGGGCAAGTTTGATCAAAAATGCACCGAGGATCCGTCCATCCTTGCTGGCACGAACCAGATCAAGCATCCGTCGTTCAATCGCTTCAGCTTCGGTGAGCTTGCCCTCTTGTATGAAAAGATCCTCTTGAGGATACATGCCTATGGCTTCGCGCACCTTGGCATCAGCCGGCGTGGGAACGTCAAAGGCCGCCCGGAGTTCATCCGTAACTCCCTCTTCCATTTCATAAAGACTCGCGGGAGAAGTTGATCCATCCGAGGTGAATTGCGTGCCGAAACGCTGGGGGCGTTTGATCGATTCTAAAAAGCGGTCCTCGCTTGCCGCTGCTAACCAAAGCGCATCTCTATCTCCCTTGCTGACGGCAACGATGCAGAGTTCATGGGCGAGCAAATAATCCTCAGGAGCATCCGCGTGTTGTAAGACCATGGCTGCGTTGTAATAGTCGCCGCCGGTTTGCAGTTGGTTGGTCGTATAAAGCTCCTTGACCCGCCTCTGCCTTTCCTGATCCCTGGGCTCGATCGTCTTCCAATCAATCGGCCGATCGCCATTGGGCGTTCGATCTGATTGGTCTGCCTCATACAAATATTCTAATTCACTGTTGTCTTTAGCTGCTACTGCAACGGCAGCTAAGGCTGCAGGTGCGACATCAGTCGTCGAACCAACTGCGGGAATCATTGGAACAATGGTGATGGCTAGCAAAGCCAAGCTACGGAAATCGGTTCTCATGCGCGCCATGATAAATGGGGAATTGATACAAGAGGAGACATCTCAGTTTCAGAAAACAAGAAGGCCCCGGAACCTTTCGGTCCCGGGGCCAAACTTGGGGGTCGGCGTTCGCCACGCGCTCTTTCCCGGTCGCACACTGTTGGGCGCCTCGCTTTCGCGGGCCGTGTGCTCCCCGACGCCACTCTTCGCGGCATGCGAAGTTCTCGATCTCATGGCGGGATCGCCGCGGTCGTTGCCGGCTGCGGTTTGTTGAGTGAGGTCTCTTCGCCCGGTTCGGCCACCACCTGCCGGTGATGGACACGCCGGACGGGGTGCAGACACGCCTGCAAGGACGTGATTCGCGTCGGCACCTTTGTCGTGGGGACGGCCCCGGCTTTTGGCCGGGCGTTGGCCCCACGTTACGGGTCTGACCTCTTAACTCTCAGGTCGCTTTAGGCTTACAGTAGGGTGATGCGGTTTTTCACACCGCCCTGGTGAGGAGGTTTGGCGGGCTTTGCCTGGCCCGTTCGCTCCCCGCTGCCTCGTTTCCGTTGCGCGCTCCAAGCCTGCGAAGGTTGGAGCCTTTTGGCGGGGTCGGCCCGCCGGGAAACGCGGCTGCGTTCTGGTCTGCGCAGTAGCAACCATAACCCTCTGGGTAACTGCGTGGGCGCATCGGTCGAAACGTCCGATGGGCCTGACTCGGCTTGCGCGCGGTTTCTAATCGCGGCTCGCCGCACAGCTCCTGATTCGTGTGTGGACTGGAACGGTCACGACACCGTCCAGAGGAACTGGTGATATTTGCCTGCCGGAAACGCGCTTGCGCGCGTCGGAAGGGACTGCCCGCACCAGCTGCGGTCAATCTTTCCCCGGTCGCCCGGGATTATCCCAGTCGTGCTTTCGGCGGGTTTTTCAGGCCGCCGGGCTGCGACTGTTCTATCAAGGAACGCAATCACGTTGCGAAAGAGGGCGCGCAAAAGGAAGGCTTTCTTCTTCACAACTTGCTCACGTTGTCCATGGCGGTGAATAACTTGTGGGTAATCTTATCCGCCGGTTATTCACGCTCCAGCCTTGCCACCGACGGCCCGAGGCGAACGCTTGCGGGCTTCGATGTCTCCGCGCGACCTGCCCATTTACGAACTCGAGTCCGCCGTCGTCTCGGCGCTGCGCGCGTCGGGCCGGCTCATCGTGCAGGCGCCGACCGGCTCGGGCAAATCAACGCAGATTCCGCAGATGCTGCTGCGGCACGGGTTGCTCGGTGCGAAAGGCGAAGTCGTCGTGCTGCAGCCGCGGCGGCTCGCGGCGCGGCTGCTGGCCAAGCGCGTGGCCGAGGAGGCCGGCACGCCGCTGGGCGAAATCGTCGGCTACCAGATCCGGCTCGAGTCGCGCGTGAGCGAGCGCACGCGCATCCGCTTCGTCACCGAGGGCATTTTGCTGCGGCAGATGTCGTTCGACGCGGCGCTGCGCGGCGTAAGCGCGGTGGTGTTCGACGAATTTCATGAGCGCCATCTTTACGGCGACATCTCGCTCGCCCGGGCTTTGCAGATCCAGAAGACCACGCGGCCCGACCTGAAAATTCTCGTGATGTCCGCGACACTGGACGCCGCGGTGCTGCGCGACTATCTCGCGCCCTGCGAAGTGCTCACGTCGCAGGGCCGCAGCTTTCCGGTGAAAATCGAATATCTGCCGCGCGCGGTGGATTTTGAGCGCGAGCCGGTGTGGGACGTGGCCGCGCGCGAGTGCGCGCGGGTCGCGGCCGAAACGCCGGGCGATCTGCTGGTCTTCATGCCCGGCGCCTACGAAATCAGCCGCACGGTGCAGGCCGTGCAGGGCGACCGCACCCTGCGCGACTTCGTGGCGTTTCCGCTGCACGGCGAACTGCCGCCGGAGGCGCAGGACCGCGCCGTGGCGCGTTACGACGCGCGCAAGATCATCGTCTCGACCAACGTCGCCGAGACATCGCTCACCATCGACGGCGTCACGGCCGTCATCGACGGCGGCCTCGCGCGTATGGCGCGCTATGACCCGCATCGCGGGATCAACACCCTGCTCATTGAGAAAATTTCCGCGGCGAGCGCCGACCAGCGCGCCGGCCGCGCCGGCCGCACCGCGCCAGGCGTGTGCGTGCGTCTCTGGACGGAACGCGAACACGCGCAGCGGCCGGCGCAGGAATTGCCCGAGGTCAAGCGCCTCGACCTCGCCGAGGTCGTGCTCACGCTCAAGGCCAGTGGCATCGACGATGTGGCGGGATTTCCCTGGCTGGAAAAGCCCGAGCCGCGTTCGCTGGAACGGGCGGAGGCCTTGCTTGTTGACCTGGGCGCGCTTGGCGGCGAGAAAAAATCCATCACCGACACCGGCCGCCGGATGCTGCGGTTTCCGGTGCATCCGCGCTATGCGCGCATGTTGCTCGAGGCCGACGCGCGCGGTTGTGTGCGCTCCGTCGCGCTCATGGCTGCGCTCACGCAGGGACGGAATTTTTTGATGCGCGGCGGTTCGAAGGAGGTCGAGGCGGCGCGCGAGGACCTGCTCGGCGAAGAGCACGAGAGCGATTTTTTTCTGCTCATGCGCGCCTGGCGCTATGCCGATAAAAACAACTACTCGCTCGATGCCTGCCGCCGGCTCGGCATTCACGCGCAGGCGTCGCGGCAGGTCGGCCCGCTGTTCGAGCAATTTTTGGAAATCGCCGGCAAGGAGGGTCTCGACATCGCGGAAAAGCGCGTTGATGGCACGGCCGTGCGCAAGTGCGTGCTGGCCGGTTTTTCCGACCATCTCGCGCGGCGGCTCGACGCCGGCACGCTGCGCTGTGAGCTCGTGCACAACCGGCGCGGTGTGCTGGCCCGTGAAAGTGCCATCCAGAAGGCGCCATTGCTGGTGGCGGCGGAGGTGAGCGAGATCGAGGGCCGCGGCGGCGAGGTCAATGTGCTGCTCAGCCTGGCCACAGCGATCGATGAAGCGTGGCTGGCCGAACTTTTTCCGGACGATTACCGCATGGCGCAGGGCGTGGTTTACGACGAGCAGGCCAAGCGGGTGGTCGCGCGGCGCGAGCGGCGCTTCCGCGACCTGGTGCTGGAGGCCAAGGCCGGCAGCGACGAGGTGTCGTCCGACGAGGCGGCGGCCCTGCTCACGCGCGAAGTGCTGGCCGGCCGGATCAAGATCGACGCGTGGGACGACAGCGTGGAGCAATGGATCATCCGCGTGAACCGGCTGGCCGAATGGTTTCCCGAGCTCGAGGTGAATCCCATCACCGAGGCCGACCGGGCCACGCTCATCGAGCAGATTTGCTACGGCGAAATGAGCGCGCGCGGCGTGATGAAAAAGGAAGTGATGCCGATCCTGCGCGACTGGCTGATGGCCGAGCAGCTCGCCGTGCTCGACGATTATCTGCCCGAGCGGCTGACCATGGCCAATGGCCGGCGCTCGCGCATCACCTACAATAAGGAAGGGCCGCCGGTGCTGAGCGCGCGCATCCAGGAGCTTTACGGCGTCGAAGGCAAATTCACGCTCGGCCATGGCCGCGTGCCGGTGAAGATCGAGGTGCTGGCGCCCAACCAGCGGCCGATCCAGGTGACCGACGACCTCACCAGCTTCTGGCGCGACATGTATCCGAAGGTGAAGGCCGAACTCTCGCGCCGGTATCCGCGCCACGAATGGCGGTAGAAATTAAATAAAACGGAAAATTTTTAACCATGATCACCAATAAAATAAATCAATTCATCCTCGGGCGCATCAAGACGATCGAAATGATCGGCGTGCTGATGAGAATCTTCAGCTTCAGCCTCGTCAGCTGGCTGGGGCCGCGCAGTCCTTTCATGTTTGTCTGGACGTTCAATACGACCGACGCGGTGATCCTTTCCTGGTGTTCGCTGCTCAGGAAAGACTGTGCCTATAGTTTTCTGAATGTGTTCTGGATCCTGGTCGGCGTCGTGGGGATGCTCCGGGCCGGCGGGTTTCTGCACTGACATCGGGGCGCAAAGAAGCGGCTCGTGAAGGGCCTTTGTCTTGTGTCAACCGAACCGGTGCCGGTACAAGAGCTTGCGCATTCCATGCCGCACCCGATGAAACCAAGCGACATCGCTGCGAGAAACAGCGAGTTTTATGATGCCCTTTGGGCAAAGACCTACCTGGTTCGGCCGGAGCGTTTCAATACGTGGCCTTTGATTTCCGAACTAATGCCCTCGGCCCCGATGCGGCTGGAAGTCGGGCCCGGCTTGCGTCCGCGCTTGCCGATCGCCGGCACGCATTTCATCGACATCAGCCCGCCGGCCATCGAGCGCCTCAATGCCGGCGGCGGGATTGCCCGGTCGGGCGAAATCACGGCGCTGCCTTTCGACGACGGAAGCTTCGATCTCGTGATGGCTTGCGATGTGATTGAGCATGTCGAGGACGACCGGCGCGTCTTTGCCGAATTGAGCCGCGTGCTGAAGGAGGACGGACGCCTGATTTTTTCCGTGCCGTTGCATTCCGCCTACTGGAACGAATTCGACGATTATGTCGGTCATGCGCGGCGCTACGAGCCGCCGGAGCTGCGGGAGTTGATCGCGGACCACGGGCTGGTCGTCGAAAAAAGCGCGGTGTTCGGAATGCAGCCCAACAATCCGGGCATGCTGCGCTTCGCGGTCAAATGGCTCACCGAGCATCGGTCGGCCGCCCTGCGCTATTATAACTGGCTCTTGCTGCCGTTCGGCCTGCTGTTCCAGAAGCGGTTGAGATTTACGGATGGCTTGATCGATCTGACCGGCGTCTATGAAGTTCTCCTGGTCTGCCGGCGACGAACGCCTTCGGTGGGCAGCTGATGAGCGGAAACGGTGCCCGGCCGCCAGGGAAACAATTATTTGCCGCTACGCTGACCGAGCCATGCCTTGGAAATCGTGGCGATGGGCGGGGCGAGAACTTTTAACAGGCTCAACAAACGCTCAAAAGTAACCGGGCTGTCCCGTTTCCTGGGATCCAGCTGGCCGCCATCCACGTAGCCCTGGTAGCAGAGCAAAACTTTTTTGACCGCATCTTCCTTGCGTAGAAAGGTGCACCGCGGGATCGAGCGGCGGACAAATTCATGGGCTTGCTTTTCGATCGAGTTCAACGGATCCGTCGACCACAGGATGATCGGCGTGGAGGGGAGGCGGCTGCGAATATCCCTGGCCACGAAAAAGCCGGTGATTTCCCCGTTGCGAGTCAGTAACTCGCTGTAATTTTTCCCATGGGGCATCATGACATCGACGAGGAAAAGCGCCACGTCCGACCACTCACGGGCTTCCAGCTTCCGGCGGGCTTGATCGGCCGAGCGGATATATTCGATGTTGAAGCCCAGGAGATCGAGGCCCGCCTTGATGAATTTGGCCTGATGCGGGTCGTCATCGATCAAGACGACGCGCGGGATGGCGGTGGGTGCAGGACGAGGCATCCTGTTTGGATTAGTGGGTCGCGTTCACGAAGACAACATACATGTCGCCGGTTTTTGCGCTGGAATCCTCGGTATTGGAGCCGAGCGTGAGACTTTCGTCGTGGGCGGCGCGATGTTGGAAGATTTTCAGCGCATGACCTTTCACCGTGAGGGAAAGGTCGGTCGGCTTGAACTGGCTCGTGAGCCACGCGGGGAGGGGCAGGCGGTCGTCGTGCGCGATGGACACAACCGTGCCGCCGCTGACGGCGATTTCAACCAGGTCCACAGCGCTGTAGAGCGAGTCGCTGTCGGCGGCTTGCAGCCAGTCGGCACCGATGAGCTCCGGCGGCAGCCCGGCGAAGGCATAGTCGCGATCGACATAGATATTTTTGCCATCCTGCGCGTTTTGCTCGAGGTGCACGATGCCGGTCGGGCCGGAGTAGGAGAAGGTCTTGGTGAACTGCCCGGCCATGCGAGCGGCATGCGCTTCGGTCGAGGTCTTGAGTTCGGCGATGTGCGTCCATGCGGCTTGCAATGAAGCCGGGAGTTCCGGCGGTGACACGCGCGGCACGGCCGGCAGCGCAGCGGCGGAACCGCCGGTTATCGCGACTGGCCTGGCCTCGAGGGTGATGCTGCCGGATTTGAGCCCTTCGCAGGTCGCGGTGATCGTGATGGCTCCGGCTTCGAGCGTGGAGCGCACGGAGACGCGGTTGATACCGCATTCCAGGTCAAGGTAGGGATTGTTGGTCGATTTGATTTTTCCGCTGTTATAGCCGCCGCGCCAGAGACACGGGCCGGTGAAGGCGAAATCAACGCGCTGCTGGAAAGTCGGGCAGCGTTCGCCATGGGCATCCACGGCCTCGACGTCGATCAGCGCGGTGTCGGAGCCGTCCGCCTGCAGTCCATCGGGGCCGGTGAGACTCGTGAGACGCAGTGCGACAGCCGGGCCGACGGTGTGCTTAATATCCACGGCAATCGGGTGTCCCCATGTCTCGTAAGCAATGGCTTTAACTTCACCAGGTTCCCATGCGACATCTGGAAACGTGAACAGATAATGATCGGATTTTATTCCGGCGCCGAGCGACTTGCCGTTTACGAACAGAACGACGCTGTCGCCGTTCGAACTGACGTAGACGGTCTTTTTCGTGCCGGCGGGGTAGTTCCAATGGCCGATGAGGTGCACCTGTGGATCGTCGCGGAACATCGTTGCGCAGACGTAATAGGCTTCCTTCGGCAGGCGGACGCCGTCTACCTCGCCGCCGGCGCGGGCGACCTCGGCCGCATCACGGCCGCCGCTGGTGGAGTCGGAGAAAATCCAGTTGGCGCCGCCGCAATGGTTGGGCGCGCCGACCTTGCGGACAAACTGGCTGACCTGGTTGACGGCGTATTGCTCGGACGTGAGCTGGTAGACTTGGCCCTTGGCCTCGGGATAGCCGAAATTCGGCGGCGAAAAGTCGTCCCACACGCGGCGCGGCGATTCCTCGCGGTCGTATTCGCCCTCGATCACGGGCAGGCTGCCGATTTCGCGGCCGCCCTCGGTGCCGATGCCGACGTCCATGAACTCCGCGTCGACCTGGTCGGCGCGCCGGTGCGCGTAGGCGCGGCCGCCGTGCGGATCGTACCGGTCCATGTAGCCGCGCAGTTCCTTCGCGTGGTCGCGGGAGACCTTCTGGTTGCCGCCCTCCCAGATCATGATCGAGGGATGGTTGCGGAAATAAATGATCATGTCGCGGAAGGCCATGGCGCGCAGCTTCCACGCGGCGCCGACGGTGTCGGATTCACCGTCCACGCCGGGCTGCTCGGCCATGATGCCGAGGCTGTCGCCGGCATTGAGCATGGCGGGCGCGCCCGCGCAATGGCCCCAGCGCACCCAGTTGCCGCCGGCGTCCTTCATCAGCTGCAGGGTGTAGAAATGCATCCAGTCCGGCTGCGCGGCGCCGAGGCCGGGCCATTCGTCGGTGGGCTTCTGGCCCCAGCCGTGGAGCTTCAAGTGATGGCCGTTGATGTAGAAGCCGGTCTGCGCGTCCCATTTCACCGTGCGGAGGCCGTACGGGATTTCATATGTATCCACAATTTCACTACCAATTCGCAGCGAGCAGACGACGCGGTAGAGGTAGGGATAGGCCGGCTCCCACAGGCGGGGGTGGGGGAGGTCGCCGGCGACATCGAATTCATCGTGCGCGCCGGCCGCGATGTGCCCGCCGCGGTCGAGCGCGAGGACGGACTTGCCGTCGGCGTCGAGGACCTCGACGTGCAGCGCGACGTTTTCATCCGTTGTGCGTTCGTTCTGGATTGGCACCTCGACGTGCAGGTCGGCCGAATCGGCGGAAATATCCGTCGCATAAACATAAGGGCCGGCGGTCTGGAGAAAGCTGTAGAGCGGCAGCGTGATGTGCAGCGGGTCGGTGACGGTGAGGCGGACGTTGCGGTAGATGCCGCCGTGCGCCGGATGCCAGTGCGGGTTGTTCCACGGGATCTGGTTGGCCTGGAGCTGGTCGACGTCGTCGGGAATGGTCTTGTTCACCTGGGCGGAAAGCTGGCCGAGGTTGGGATGGGTCGCATCGGTCGTCGCGGCCTGCGGCGCCATCTTCGGATCCATCGGGTCCTTCATGAAGCGGTTGTCGCACATCACCGCGAGGACGTTGGGCCCGCCGAAGCGCAGGTAGGGCGTGAGGTCGAAGCCGAAGGGGATGAAACCGGTCTTGCTCACGCCAAGCAGGTGGCCGTTGAGATAGACCTCAGCGACCTGGCGCACGGCCTCGAACTCGATGAAGACCTTTTTGCCCTGGTACGAATCGGGCAGGGTGAAGGTCTTGCGATACCACGTGCGGCCGCCCCACTGGTTCTGCTCGCCGCGGTGACCGGGCAGGGACCAGTCGTCGAACGTGTCGGTGTCGTTGTAGGTGTGCGGCGCGGACACGGTCGTCCACGCGTGGTCGTCGAAATCGGTGGCGGCTGCGCCGCCGGCCGGGTCGGCCTTGATGAATTTCCAGTCGGGATTGAAATTCAGCGTGAGGCGCTCGGCGGCGAGGGCCGGGCGGGCAATCAGCCCGAGGGCAATGACGGTGAGGAACGGGGGCAGGCGGAAGAAACGGGCCATGGGGGAAAAGCCATCATGCCCATTGTTTTCGCGCAAATCGCAAGCGGATAAATTTCCATCCCCGCTCGGCCTGATTTTGACGCGTGAGGCTGGCGAAAAAAACGGCGCGGAGGCGGCCCGGGGCGGTTAATGCAAAGTATTTGACTCTTCAGCCGGGCCTGCGTGCCTTCGGGAAATCGCCGGTCAACCTCCAGCCAGTCCTTATCCCCATGCCTGTATATTGTAACAGCAATATTCCTGATGCCGCGCATCAGTTCATCGTCAGCAATCTCGGCGCAGGCATCGCGGCCATCGCCTTCACGCCGACCGGCGGCTGGGTGGGGGTGACGGCCAACGGCATCTATCAGGCGAGCGGCATTCCGCAGGACTGCTACAACACGCTGGTCCAGTGCATCGGGCAGGGCTGGAAGATAAAGTGCATCGCGTTTCCGCCGCAGCCGGCCGGAGCCTGGGTCATTATCGGCGACGTGAGCTACTACGCCCACAACATCCCCAACGACTGCTACGCGATGATCGGGCAGTATTATAACAACAAATGGCCGGTCACCTGCGTGGCCTTTCCGCCCTCGGGCAGCGACTCCTGGGCGGTGATCGGGAACAACGCCTTCAACGCCTCCAACATCGACGACGAGTGTTTCCAGTTCCTCTGCAATTACACGCAGGGACCGCGGCGCGCCCTGCAGGTCACCTTCACGCCCGGCGGCGGCTGGATCGTCTATGGCGGCGACACCTTCTACGCCCGCAACATCGACAACGGCTGCTACAACCAACTCGTCACCTTCAGCAACAACCAGCACTGGCTGCTCGGCCACATCGCTTTCACGCCCGGCGGCGGTTACTCCATCGTCTGCAACCAGCAGAATCCCTACGCCAGCTCCGACCCGATCCGCACTTTCGAGACCGATTTCTACCAGGACAGCGCCGGCAAGTGGCACACGGTCTGGGACCGCATGGCCAGCTACGGCGTGCCCGGCGCGAGCGTCGGCCTGGTGCAGGGCAACAGTGTCGCCTGGACCACGGCCTATGGCCGGCTCCAGGCCGGCGGCAGCCAGTACGTTTACCCCGACACCGCATTTCAGGCCGCTTCGGTGAGCAAGCCGCACTGCGCCGCCGGCATCGTCCTGCTCGCGCAGAAGGGCAGCATCGGCCTCGGCGACCCGATCGGGAATCACACCACCTGGACAGTGCCGCTGCGCTCCTGTGTCCAGAGTCAGACTTCCTGGCCGGGGCTCGCCACGATCCAGCTCGTGCTGCAGCACTCCGGCGGCTTCATCGGCCGCGGCAACACCTATCCGCTGGACAAATGCTCGAACTTCACGGCCGGGCAGGGTGGCGGATTCGGCGGCTATCCCGACGTGCCCGGCGTCCAGCTGCCGACCCTGAGCCAGGTTCTGGCCGGCAGCTCGCCCGCGAATTCCCCGAAAATCGAAATCACCACCCAGCCCGGCACCTTTTATTACTCCGGCATGGGCTTCGTCGTCCTCATGCGCATGCTGCAGGACGTCACGGGCGCCGATTTCGCCACCTGGATGGGCCAGCACATCCTCGGCCCCTGCGGCATGGGCAAGTCGGCCTACGGCATCACCCTTCCGGCCAGCCTTTCGCGGGGCGCGGCGGGCCATGACACCAACAGCCATCCCATTCCCGGCCTGCGCAACCGCTATCCGGAGCTTTCCGCGGCCGGCCTCTACACCAACGCCGGCGACCTGTGCTGCTTCGTGGCCATGCTCAACAACGCGGGCAAGGCGCCCAACGGCACGCAGGTGCTTTCCTCCACGACGGCGAAGAACATGCTGGCGCAGCAGCTCGGCATCTTCACGGCAAATCCGGCCACGCAGACGAACTACCTCTTCAACCACAATGGCTCGAACTACGGCTTCAGCTCCTTCATGCAGGGCTATCCCAACCTCGGCGCCGGCTTCGCCATCCTGGTCAACCTCGACGACGGCGCGAGCAAGGCCTCCGGCTTTTATAACGAGGCTGTCGCGGCTTTGAAGCGAATTTACAGCCTGCCTTGAGGGCGGGTAGGGCGAGGCGTCCCGCCGAGCCGGAAGGAAAGTGGCTTACCGGTCGATGGTTCGCCCCACCACCGGCGATGCTTTGGCTGTGGTGTGCCGAAGGAGGGTTCGAAATTTAAGTCAATGAATTTGGACTCCATACCGGAGTGCTACGACCTGAACGCGCATCCAGGCTTCATTTGGATTCATTTTATCCAACCTTGCGAGAGCGTCCTTGGCAGCGTCTCCATTAGGCTTCACCGTTGAAACAGTAAACTCAATGGCCGAACCTACACCAGCAAATGGCGCCTCAGATCTCTCCCACGTCTGAACATAATTGAGCCAAGCCAATTGAAATGGTTCAGGACACTGGACAGTCGGAATCTGACTTAGTTGTTGGGTGTACACTTTTAGCGAAAACTGAGGATTATTTGGATGAATAATAAGAGTGCGGCCATCCTTGAGCTTTTTAGTCTGAATTTTGGCTTTGGACGCTTGATCGAGAACCGCGATGATTGCCAGTTGCCTTGCATGACGCACTTCGGCCAAACCGAACATTAAAACGAATAAGGCGGCGAATAGGAGGGCCGAACCTATAATGAATTTCTTCATAACTTCTTTTGACGATGCATTGCTGGACTTATCGAATTAGGATTCACAGCCCTCACGCCTTCTTCTTCCGTCCGTTGGCGCGCTCGATGTTGAGGTAGGTCTTGCTGAGCATCTGGCTTTCGTAGAGTTCGAGCAGGCGCACGCCCTCGCGCGGTTTGACCATGTCCTTGCGCGTGGCGGCGTCGATCTGGGCCTTCATCCGGCGGCAGAGTTCCTCCTGCTGGTATTGCACGCCCTCGATGACGTCGGCGATGCGGCTGCCGCTGAGCGCCTCCTCGATATAGAAGCCGTTGGGCTCGTCGTCCTCGAGGAAGACGTGGACCTCGTTGACGCGGCCGAAGAGGTTGTGCAGGTCGCCCATGATGTCCTGGTAGGCGCCGGTGAGGAAGACGCCGAGGTAGTAGGGCTTGTTGTTCAGCGGGTGGAGGGTGATGTAGTCCTTCACGTCCTGCAGGTCGACGAAGCTGCTGATCTTGCCGTCGGAGTCGCAGGTGATGTCGACGAGGATGGCGTTGACGGTCGGGCGCTCGTCGAGGCGGTGGAGCGGGGCGATGGGGAAGAGCTGCTTGAGCGCCCAGTGGTCGAGGAGGGACTGGAAGACGGAGAAATTGCAGACGTACTGGTCGGCGAGGAGCTTGTTGAGGTCATGCAGCTCCTCGGGCTGGTAGCCGGTCTTGCGGCCCTCCTTGGCGATCTGCTCGCAGATCTGCCAGAAAATCTGCTCGGCGGCGGCGCGGTTCTCGAGGTTGAGGTAGCCGAGGTTGAAGAGCGAGAAGGCCTCCTCCTTTTTCTGCAGCGCGTCGTGGAAGCGCTCGAGGCGGCCGAGCTTGGCCTTGTTTTTCAGCAGCACCTCGAGGTTGGTCACGACCTTGTGTTTTTCCTTCGGCTGGTGCTGCTGGCCGAGGGATTCGCGCTTGTTGATGCGCTCGAAGACCTCGACCACGAGCATGGAGTGGGGGCCGACGACGGCGCGGCCGGACTCGCTGACGATGTCGGGATCGGGCACGCCGGCGGAGCGGCAGATCTCGCGGATGTTGAAGACGACGTCGCGGGCGTATTCCTCCATCGAGTAGTTCATCGACGACTCGAAGTTCGTGCGCGAGCCGTCGTAGTCGATGCCGAGGCCGCCGCCGACGTGGAGGTAGCCCATGGGAAAGCCCATCTTGGCGAGCTGGCAGTAGAAGCGGCAGGCCTCGATCACGGCGTTCTTGATCGTGATGATGTTGGGCACCTGCGAGCCGATGTGAAAATGCACGAGGCGCAGGGCGGAGGTGAGCTTGGCGGCCTTGAGCTTTTCGCAGGCGAAGAGGATTTCGGCGGTGTTGAGGCCGAACTTGGCGTTGTCGCCGGTGGACATGGCCCACTTGCCCTCGCCGCGGGTCTGGAGTTTGGCGCGGAAGCCGATCATCGGCTTCACGCCCGTCTCGGCGGAGAGACGGATGATGTCGTCGAGTTCGGAGAGCTGCTCGACGACGAGGATGATCTTCTTGCCGAGCTTGCGGCCGAGCAGGGCGAGGCGGATGTAGTCGTTGTCCTTGTAGCCGTTGCAGATGATGAGCCGCTGGCTGCCCTCGTGCATGGCGAGCGCGATCATCAGCTCGGGCTTGGAGCCGGCCTCGAGGCCGTAGTTGAAGTCCTTGCCGGCGGCGATGATCTCGTCGACGACCTCGCGGAGCTGGTTGACCTTGATCGGAAACACGCCGCGGTACTCGCCCTTATAGCCCTCCTGCTTGATGGCATTGCGGAACATCTCGTTGAGCTGCACGACCCGGTGATGGAGCAAATCCTGGAAACGGATGACCATCGGAGCATTGAGGCCCATGCCCAAGGCCTCGTGGATGACGTCGAGCAGGCGGATGCCGCGGTCGTCCGCGCGCGGCTGCACGCAGACGCACCCGGCGGCGTCCACGGAATAGTGGCCAGCGCCCCAGCGCTTGAAACCATAGAGTTCTTCGGATTTACCGACTGTCCAGGCGGATGAGGTTTTACTTTTCAACGCGGGAGTGGCTGCGGAGGTTAGGCTTGCTTTCTGAGGGTGAGATTGAGTTAGATGCCTGTTTTCTTTTTTCAAATCAAGCAACACGCAATGACGAAAACACTCCCTTTGTTCCTCGCCCAGCAAGCCGCCGCTCCCGGCGCCCAGTCACCGGGCGGCTTTCCCTGGCAGATCATGGCCATCTACGGCCTCATTGCCGCCGGCTTTTATTTCATCTTCATCGCGCCGCAGAAAAAGAAACAGAAGGAGCATGACCGGATGCTCGGCACGCTCGGCAATGGCGACGAAGTGATCACCACCGGCGGCATCTACGGTGTCATCACCAGCGTGAAATCCGACCGTTTTGTCCTCCGCATTTCCGACAACAACACCAAGATCGAGGTCGGCAAGGGCTTCGTCCAGACCGTCGTCGCGAAAGCTGACGGCGAAAAGTCCAAGTAACCCCGCGCGCCGTGTTGTGCGCACCCCCCCCAGTTTAACCAAAACCCTACATGCTTAAACGCAACCTCTGGAAGCTCGTCCTGAGCGTCCTCATCGTGGCTTGGGCCGTCAGCGAACTGCTGCCGCTCAATAACCAGCCCTTCGTCAACTACGCGCGCACGCACGTCACCGCTAAACCGACCGAGTTCGGCCAGCTGCTCGACCAGGCCGTCGCGCGCAAAAAATCCGGCCAGGCGCTGAGCGAATTCGTCGGGCTCAAGCAGATCGCCAAGGAGCAAAAAATCGACCTCACGGATTTTTTCCCCAACATCAACATTGAGAGCGCCCTCAAGAATGTCGATAAGCGCAACGACATCCTGCTCAACGAGCTCCTGCACCGTTCCAAGAGCAAGCTCCAGCTCGGTCTCGACCTGAATGGCGGCATCGCCGTTACGCTCGAGGTCGATCCCAAGCTCGCGGGTGCCGACCCGGACAACGTCCGCCAGGAAAAACTCGCCAAGGCCATCGAGATCATCAGCGCCCGCATCAATGCCTTTGGCGTGGCCGAGCCCGTAATCCGCCCGATCGGCAACAATCGCATCGAAATCCAGCTGCCCGGCATCAACACCAAGGACAACCCCGAGATTCTTGAGAATATCAAGAAGCCCGCCCAGCTCAGCTTCCGCCTCGTCCATCCCACGCTCACCCCGCCGGCCGAGGCGCCGGCTGGCTATGAGGCGGCGACACTCGACTACGAAGGCCGCAACGGCGAGTCCGGCACCGAAGAGCTGTTTGTGAAGCGCATCCCGGAGATGACCGGCGAGGCCATTTCCAACGCGTTCGCGCGGCCCGACCTTTATGGCCGGCCCGAGGTCATTTTGCAGTTCACCGACAAGGGCAAGGCCCGCTTTGCCGAGGTCACGCGCGAAATCGCCGCCGAAGGCCAGCGCAGCGGCCGGCCCGGCCGCCTCGCCATCGTGCTCGACGGCAAGCTTTACTCCGCGCCCACCGTGCGGGAGGAAATCGACAGCAACTCCGCGCAGATTTCAGGTAATTTCACCGACCGCGAGGCCCTCGATCTCGCCAATGTCCTCAACAACCCGCTCGACCTGCCGCTCGTGGTGAAGGAGCAGTATGAGGTCGGCCCCTCGCTCGCCGAGGACGCCATCTCCAGCGGCGTGCGCGCGTCCGTCATCGCCGTCGTCCTCGTGGCGGGCTTCATGATCACTTACTATATGATCGGCGGCGTCATTGCCGTGGCCACGCTCGCGGTCAACGTCCTCGCCATCCTTGCCGTCATGGCCAGCCTCGGCGCCACCATGACGCTGCCCGGCCTGGCTGGCGTCGTCCTCACCATCGGCATGGCGGTGGACGCGAACATCCTCATCTTCGAGCGCATGCGCGAGGAACTGAACCTCGGCAAATCGCTCAAGGCCGCGCTCATCGCCGGCTACAACAAGGCCTTCGTGACCATCATCGACGCGCACATCACGCAGCTCGCCATCTGCGCCGTGATGATCCTGTGGGGCAACGGCCCGATCAAGGGCTTCGGTGTCACCCTCGCGATCGGCGTGTTCTCGACGATGTTCTCGGTGCTCGTCACCGGCCACATCATCATGGAGTGGCTCATCGAAAAGGACATCGTCAAAAAATTCCCGATGCTGCACCTGCTCTCGAAGCCCAACATGGACTTCGTCAAGTGGGCCAAGCCCGCCTTCCTGACCTCATGGACCATCGTGCTGATCGGCGTGGCGGTCGTGTTTTACAAGGGCAACAAAATCTACGGCATCGATTTCGCCGGCGGCGACGTCATCAACATCTCCTTCCACGAACGTCTCGATCCCTCTAAGATCCGCGCCACCGCCACTGCGGCCGGCCTCGGCGACATCGATCCGGTGTACGTGAGCGAGCTCGGCAGCGGCAAGGAAACGCTCAAGCTTGAGACCGCCTACGGCAAAGCCGACACGCTGCTGGCCGCGTTGCAAAAGGATTATCCGGCGGCCGGCCTCGACAAGATCGGCGAAAGCCAGATCGGCGCCTCCATCGGCAAGGAAGTCGAGTGGAACGCCTTTATCGCGCTCGCGCTCTCGATGGTCGTCGTTCTCATCTATGTCGCCTTCCGCTTCGAATTCGGTTTCGGCATCGGCGCGGTCGTCGCCTCGGTGCACGACATCCTGATGACCATCGGCGTGTTCGTTCTTTTCGGCTACCAGTTCTCCGCGCCCATGGTCGCGGCCATCCTCTGCATCGCGGGTTACTCGATCAACGACACCATCGTCGTTTTTGACCGCATCCGCGAGGAGTTGAAGCTCAACCCGAACATGAAGCTGCGCGACGTCATCAACCTCGCCATCAACCGCGTGTTTTCGCGCTCGATCATGACCAGCCTGACGGCGTTCCTCGCCGCGCTCGCGCTTTTCCTGTTCGGCGGCGGCGTCCTTCACGAGCTTTCCTTCACCTTCCTCGTCGGCATCATCACCGGCACGTTCTCCTCGATCTTCATCGCCTCGCCGGTCTTCTACTGGTGGCACAAGGGCGACCGCAAGCACGTCGAGGCGCACTCCGATGTCGCCCCGAAATACGAGTGGCAGGGCACCAGCCGCGCATCGCAGTAAGGAAATTTTCCTGATTTCCCGGCATGCGCTGGACCTACACGCCGCCCCCGGCAACTGAGGTCGAGGCGCTCGGCCGCGCCGCCGGCGTCAGCCCGGTGGTCGCCGAGCTGCTGCTGCGCCTCAGCCTGGGCGGATCCGACGCCGCGGGAAAATTTCTCCGGCCCGAACTGGCCGGGCTGGCCGATCCGTTCCTGCTGCCCAATCTCGACGCCGCGGCCGCGCGCCTGCGTTTGGCCCTGGCGAACCGCGAGGACATCGTGGTGCTCGGCGACTACGACGTCGACGGTGTCACCAGCACGGCCCTGCTCGTGAGCATCCTGCGCTGCTTCGGCGCCACCCCGCGCTTCATCGTGCCGCGTCGCATGGAGGACGGCTACGGCCTCTCGCGCAGCGCCATCGACCGCGCGCTCGAGCAGGGGAAGCCGCATCTTTTCATCGCCCTCGACTGCGGCACCAACTCCCACGACGAAGTCGCCTACCTGCGCGCGCAGGGCATCGACGTGCTCGTCATCGACCATCACCGGTCGAAGGAACGCCCGCTGGGGGAGGGGCTGCTCGTCAATCCGCATGTCCATGAGTGTGCTGACGGCGCGGACGCAGCGTGGCGGCATCTCTGCACCGTCGGCCTGGTCTTCAAGCTCGCCCACGGCCTGCTCAAACAGCTTCGTGCGGAAAACAATCCCATCGCGCTCCAGATCAAGCTTCGCGATTACCTCGACCTCGTCGCGCTCGGCACCGTGGCCGACCTCGTTCCGCTCCGGGGCGAGAACCGGATCCTCGCGCATCACGGTTTGAAAATCCTGCAGAACACCGGCCGTCCCGGCCTGCGCGCGCTCATGCAGGTCGCCGGGGTTAAGCCGGCGCAGGAGATCCTGCCGGCCGACATTTCCTACCGTCTCGGCCCGCGCATCAACGCCAGCGGCCGCCTGGCCGACGCCGCGCTCTCGGTCGAGCTGATGCTGAGCGAGGACGAAAAATTCTGCACCACCACCGCGCAGGCGCTCGATGCCTTCAATCGCGAGCGGCAGGAAATCGAGCGCGCGATCACCGACGAGGCCGAGCGGATGGTGGAAAAGGATTTCGCCGGCGTGCCGGGCGTTGTGCTCTTCGGCGAGAACTGGCATCCCGGCGTGGTCGGCATTGTCGCCGGCCGCGTCTCGCGCAAATACCATCGTCCCTGCATCGTGCTCGGCAACGAAGCCGGCCTCGCCAAGGGCTCCGGCCGCAGTGTAGACGGCTTCAATCTCGTCGAAATCCTTGGCACCTGCTGCGAGCATCTTGCCAGCTGGGGCGGTCATCCGATGGCGGTCGGGATCGCGCTGCCCCAGGATAAAATCGATGCATTCCGCGCGCAGTTTGCCGCCGCCGTGCACGCCCACGCCGGCGGCCGGACGACCGAGCCGAGCCTCGAAATCGCCGCATGGCTCACACCCGGGCAGGTGCTCGAAAAGTTCATGGACGAGCTCGGCGCCCTGCATCCCTATGGGCAGGGCAATCCCGAGCCGGTCTTTGGTCTTCGCGGCGTTGTGCTGTCCACGCCGCCAGAGGTTTTCAAGCAGCACTTCCGTTTCCTGCTCGAAAACGGGCGCGGCCGCCGCCTTCATGGCGTGGCGTGGAAAATGGCCCACCGCATTCCGCCCGCCGGCGTGCCGCTTGATTTCGCGATCGAGCTGGCGTGGAATTATTTCAATGACCGCAAGCTCCTGCAGATGGAGCTCATCGACTGGCGGCTGGCGGCCTCCTGACGGCGCCCGGTCATTCAGGGCAACTTCGCGCTTGCGCTTCCTCCGCAATCTTTGCTTTTCTCGCCCTCTTCTGCGCACCCGTAGCTCAACTGGATAGAGCGCTAGACTACGAATCTAGAGGTTTGGGGTTCGACTCCCTACGGGTGCACCAATTTCAACCTGCGGCAGGGTGGCCGGCATAAAGCTGCCCTCGCGGCGGCGGAAATGAGGCGCGCGGGCGGGTTTCCCGGCCGATAATGCAGTTCTGGGCGCAAAATCTTTGCAGCAGCGGTGTGAAAATTTTCAAACCGTTGCGAAAATTCTTTCGCGGGCAGGCCAATCGCGCGGATCACGATGACCGAAAAATTCTATCTCGCTGCAGCCACCACACTTCGTTTTTTCACGTCTGAAAATCTGGAGTAAATAGAGGGTAAAAGCCAACGAACCCATGACAGGTTTACGTGGAAACCAACCGCCGCCTTGACCGGGTATGCAAGCGGGCGTACGCAAATGACTATCTATTGGCTAACCATCCCGGAATCTATCCCCGATTGTTTCCGCATGGTCGTTCTTCTAGGGTGTTTGCCCCGCCTGAAAATTAACCCCTCACGTCAGTTTTATGCACCACGTTACCTCGCTTGATGATACCGCTTCGCAATCCATTGGTCGCTTCTTCTCACGCAGTATTCATTTTCAGCGCCGCATAATTCTGGCCGCTTTGGCCGCCTCCCTTGCGGTCGTTTCCCCGGTTTTCGCCGCCGACAACGGGCTCGGACAAAAGCCGCTCATGGGCTGGAGCAGCTGGCAGGCCTTTGGCAGCGGTGTCAGCGCGGCGAAGACCCAAAGCATCGCCAACGCGATGGTCGCCCAACTTCCCGGTCAGCCCGCAGGCGTCACCCTCAAATCCGTCGGCTATGTCTACGTGAACGTCGATTCCGGCTGGCGCGTTGAGAACGTTGTCGATGGCAACGGATACGAAGTGCCTGATACCAGTTCGGGCAAGTTCCCTAGCGGCATCAAGCCCCTTGCGGATTTTTGCCACAACCTGGGGTTGAAATTCGGCCTGTACCTGCACCCCGGATTGATCATCGCGGCTTACAACGCCAACGCCCCGATCATCAACAGCACCGCTCACACCAAGGACATCGCTGATACCTCCATCACCGGCAATACGAGCACCGGCAAGTCGCAGGCTTATAAAATCATCTACTCTCGAAACGGCGCGGTGGCCTACATTCAAGGTTACGCCAATCTTCTCGCGTCGTGGGACATCGACTACATGAAGTTTGACTTCGTCGGGCCCGGCGGCGGCAACGTTCCTGCCGATAATCGCGACGACATGCAGCAATGGCTGACCGCGTTCGAGACCAACGGCCGGCCAATGTGGGTTGAGCTGTCGAATTCCCTCAAGCTGGCCAATGTCAGCACATGGAAAGTCGTTTCCAACGGAGCTCGTATTGACGGAGACGTCGAATCGGGCGGCGGTCCGGCCTGGAGTAACATTTCATCCCGTTTTTCCGATGCCCCCGGTTGGGCGTCTTCCGAGGGTGCCACGGCGAATGGCGGCTTCTGGGGCGACATGGACAGCCTGCCGATCGGCGATGGCGGACCTTCGACCCTCAGCAGTGATGAAAAAAAGACGGCGATGACGCTCTGGTCGATTTGTTGTTCTCCGCTCATCATTGGCCGTGACGTGACGAAAATCACTTCCGGCGATGCGGCGCTTCTTGCCAATACCGAAGTCATCGCAGTTGACCAGGCCGGCCACGTGGCCACGCCGGGTACCAGCTCCGGGGTGTGGCGGGCCAATAACGGCGATGGAACTTACACCGTGGCGCTCTTTAACACCGGCTCAAGCAGCGCGACTAAGACCGTCAGCTTCTCCACGGACCTCGGTTTCAGCGGCTCGGCCACCGTGCGCGATCTGTGGAGCCACACGGATCTGGGTACCTTCAGCGGCAGCTTCAGCAGCGGCAGCCTTGCTACCCACGCCTGCCGGCTGGTCAAGGTGACGCCGAGCGGCGTCCAGCAGCAAGTCGCTGCGCCCACGTTCAGCCTGGCCGCCGGCTCTTACACGAGCACGCAAAGCGTGACGATCAGCACGACGACGGGCGGCGCCTCGATCCGCTACACCACCGACGGCAGCACGCCGACTTCCAGCAGCGGCACGATCTATTCCGGCCCGGTGAGCATCAGCGCCACGACGACCTTGAAGGCGATCGCTTATGAAAGCGGCTTCACCGACAGCCCGGTGATCAGCGGCACCTACACGATCGGCCTGCCGCAAGTGTCAGCGCCCACGTTCAACCCCGCCGGCGGCACATATAGTGGCCCGATATCCATCACCGCCAGCATCAGCACCCCCGGCGCGACCATCCGCTACACAACGGACGGCAGCACGCCGACGGAAACCCATGGCACACTTGGCGCTCCGACCGGCATCAGCGTCACGACGACCCTGAAAGCCATTGCCTACGAAACCGGCTTCGCTGACAGCAATGTGACCACCGAGGTCTACATAATCAATTCCGGCACAGGCAGCCCGATCAGCCTGGAGGCGGAAAGCCTCTCTCCGGTGGGCACCGGTGCGACCGTCAGCATCAGCAACGACGCCAATGCCAGCGGCGGAGTGGTGGAGTTCCTCAATTCCACCGGTGCGAACCAATCGATGACCCTGACCACCCCCAGCATTCCCGCGGGCACCTACCAGGTCCAGCTGCGCTACAAGACCAACACCTCGCGCGGCCAGCACAACGTCGTGATCGACGGCACCCAGGTCGGCGGCACCATCGACCAGTACGCCACGACCTCGACCTACGTCATCGCGACCCTCGGCAACGTGACCCTCGCCACCAGCGGTGCGCACACCATCGTGCT
>DATHNW010000009.1:0-56221 GCA_035485575.1 Opitutaceae bacterium
TTCGAAACTGCTGCCACCCGTAGGTGTCTGGACCGTGTCTCAGTTCCAGTGTGGCTGATCATCCTCTCAGACCAGCTACCCGTCTTAGCCTTGGTGAGCCGTTACCTCGCCAACTAGCTGATAGGCCGCGAACTCCTCTCCTAGCGCCAGGCCTTGCGGTCCCTAGCTTTGGTGTGAAACCCATGCGGGCTTCAACCGTATGGGGTATTAATTCGCCTTTCGACGAGCTATTCCCCACTTGGAGGTAGATTGTTCACGTGTTACGCACCCGTTCGCCACTGCTTTTCCAATGTATTGCTACACAGGAAAAACCGTTCGACTTGCATGTCTTAACCACGCCGCCAGCGTTCATTCTGAGCCAGGATCAAACTCTCCGAAAAGAGTTCAAAACCTAGTGATTCGTTTGAACTACTTGATTGATGCCGGCCGAAGCCGGCATCGCGTATCTCTTGAATGTTGATTGGGGGTCCCAATCAATCGCACAAAGTAAATTTCAAAGAGCGTCTTCCCATGAGGGAAAGATGTCCACGACATCGACTTCAATTTGCTCCGTCAATACTTTTTCCGAAAATTTTTCTAAAAAAACAAAAGGAGCAACAGTCGCTTCACCGAGGCTTCTCTCACTCACCCGCGTTTCAACACCGAGCGTTGAAAGAAGGGAGCGGTGAAAGTGCTAACTCCAAACCGGGACTCAAGTCCTTTTTTACGGATTTGCAACAATGCGGCTCTCGTCGTTACCAATCAATGTCTTACGATAAAAATTTGCCGGCCTGAAGCGGGCGGTTTGGGCTGGCCAGGCCGGCCCGTTTCCCACGCCGCAGATCAACCGGGACTGCCGCAGGCCGATTGTATCCATAATTCAAATACAGTGGCGCGGCTAGCCGCGCGGGGAACGTCAGCCAGAGCCGCCGGGTGAAAGCCAGTTCACTCGGCCGGCAGGCGCTTGATGCGTTCCTTCAACGGCGGGTGGGTGGAGAAAACCGCCCGCTTGGGCCCGGCGGCCGCATTCGCCTGCAGCATGAGCAGGGTGGCCCGCAGGCCGCCCGGGGTGTAGCCAGTGACCGCGGCCAGCGCCCGGCCGCCCTGGTCCGCCTCGTATTCCGTCTTCGGGTCGAAGCCCTTCTCAAACAAGGTCTTGGTGACAGAGTTCACCGCCTCGCTGTACTTGGCAAAATCGTCGCTTTTCATCGCCGCGAGGTCCGACACGCCGGAAAGCAGCTCCCCGCGCTCGATGATCTTCAGCGCGTGCCGGCGGGTGACATGCGTGATCTCATGGCCCAGCACGCCGGCCAGTTCGTCGTCGTTGTCGCCTACCAGGTCGTAAAGCCCCTTGGTGATGAAGACGTAGCCGCCCGGGGCGGAGAACGCGTTGACGGTGTCCGAATTGAGAAGGCCAAACTTGAAATCGAGCTCCTGCCGGTCGCAGTAGCGGGCGAGCGACTTGCCGACAAGGTTCACGCGGCGCGTGGCTGCGGCGTCTTTCCACAGTCCACCAAAGTGCGCGACAATCTCGATGGCGACCGAGCCACCAATGGAGCTTTCTTCCTTCAAGCCGATGCCAGCCGTGCCCTTGACGATCTTGCCGGCGTCCTTGGCAGCCTTGAAGGGGTCGAATCCGTTGAGGCTGAACTGCGCGAGCCCCACGCCGGCGGTCGCGGCCAGCACGAGCACCACCAAGGCGGAACGGGCGCGCTTCATTTGTATTCCCCCAGTTTTTTCGTCTGCAGGTATTCCGTCACCGCCGCGTCATTGACCTGCGCGCTTTGCTGTTCGACCCATTCGACATCGGCCTTGGCCTCGCCGAGGCCTTTTTGGTCGCCATAATTTTTGGCCACTTCGTCGAGGGGCCGCGCGGCGATACTGGCGGTCGTCTCCGAAGCGGTCGCAGGCAAAAAATCCGTCTTGGGACTCGCCGAGGGTTTTTTCTCGGCCACGTTGCCCTGAAAAATCCAGCCACGGCTTTCGCCCGCGGAGACCAGCAGCCAGGGGCCGTTAACCTGTTCCACGCTCAACTCGGCCGCATAGCCGATCTTGGCGACGGGATGCGACAGCGGCCTGGGTTCCTCGAGCAGGGCTGTCTCGAGCTTTTTCGTAAAGGCTTTGTCGCCGGCTTCGTAAGCCAGCAGTACCGGCACACAAAGGAGCACGGTGAGGCCGAGCCAGATTCGCGAGTGCTGGTTCATTTCGCGTCCAGTTGGTAAATGCCCTGCCAATCGCCGGGCGGAGGTTTTTCAGTCAGGACCGCCGCCCAGTCAAAGTATTTCGCGACCATACGGTCGCCGGGCACGATTTCGCGGGCGCGGCCGAAAGCCACGCTGGCCGCCCGGAAATCTTTTTCCATGAACCGCGCATAGCCTTCGGCATAGGCGGTAAGAAAGGCGCGTTGCGATTCGCCGAGCTGGGCAGGCCAGCCGACGAGTTCGTACGTTTGCACGGCCTGCTGCTTGCCCTTGACGCGCAGGCGCGCGATGGGACGCACGAGGATCTCGCCACGCATCTGGCGCTCGGTCTCCTCACCGATAAGAATGGTCGTGCCGAATTCCTTGTTGGCACCCTCCAGACGCGAGGCGAGATTCACCGTGTCACCGATGACGGTGTAATTTTTCTTCCGCTCGGAGCCGAGATTGCCGACGATCATGGGGCCGGTGTTGATCCCGATGCGGACGGCCAGCTGCACCCCCTCGCGGCGCTCAAGCTCAACATTCATGCGTGGCAGATGATCGCGGTAGGCCAGGGCGGCCCGGCAGGCGGCAAGCGCGTGATTGGCCAGTGGCTCGGGACTGCCAAAGACACCCATGATGGCATCGCCAATGTACTTATCTAGGTAGCCCCCGGCATCGATGATGAACGGGCTTGTCTCGTTGAAATAAAAATTGACCAGCCGCACGAGCTGCTCGGGCTCCATCTTCTCGGACAGATCGGTAAACCCGGCGAGATCGGAAAAAAAGACGGTGAGATCGCGCTTTTCGCCGCCCAGCTTGATGGCGTCGGGATGATGAAGCAGCTGCGTGACCACCGCCGCCGAGACGTAGCTGCCGAAGATGGCCTGAATCTCCCGTTTGCGGCCCTGTTCGTTGAGAAAATTCCGACCCGTGACACAGAGCAGCCCCAGGACCACCCCCGCCAGCGGCGAGGTCGGCGCCAGCCACAAGCCATGACCGAGGCCAAGATAGCTGCCGCCGAGCGTGGCTACACCCAAGAGGCCGGCCAGTGCGGCGGTCAGGCCCAGCCGCGGCCAGCGCCAGCCAGCAGCAAAGATCATGGCGCCCAGCATCAGGGCCAAGGAGAGCATCGCCGACCGCGGCACTTCCCGAATGAAACCGCGGCCGACGGCATCCGCCCAAGCAGTCCAATGCACGAGCACACCCGGATCCTTCGATCCTACCGGTGTCGCCACAAGATCGTAGGCCGAACTGTAAGTGCCCGCCGCGTTTACGCCGACAAAGACGACCTTCCCGCGCACTTTTTCAAAGATTCCGCCATGCAATTCCGGCGCCTCCGCCAAGCCGGCGGTCACTGCCTCCGGCGTGTAATCAGGATGCGCCGAGCTGATTTTTCCCAGGATCTCATAGCCCTGCTCGACGAACGCCGCCGCCGGCAGCACCGGCACGCCAGCCTGCCGCAAGGCTCCAAGCCCACCGTACCACCGAAGTAATGGCGTGTGGGTCGGAACCGATTTCCGGGCTTCTCCGCTGGCCCGTTCCGCCAGGGAATTCGGCCAAGGATAGGTGCGAATCACATTATCCTCATCAAATTTTGCATCCACCAAGCCAACCCGATCAGTCAGTCCGGCATGCCGGGCGCCAAACTCACCCGCCCAAAAAACGGGTCCTTTGCCGGCCAGCCCTCCAAGCACAACCTCGGGACACGCCGCCGTATAGGCCGCAAAAATCGCGTCATTTTCAGCCTCTTCCGCCGGTTCGAGAAAGATGAAGTCCAGTACCACCCGTTGGGCTCCGGCTTGGTGCAGCCCCGCCACCATGGCGGCAAAATAGGTTCGGGGCCAGGGCCACTTGGCCGAATAAGGGTCGCGGGCAATCGCCTCCAGCGAGAATTCATCCACCAAAACCAGGGCGGAATTCGTGGGGACAGGCCGTGGGCGCCAAGGATGCTGTTCCGCCCAGTCAAAAAGTGCCCAGTCGACATATTGGCTGCGGCCGGATAGGTGGAAAGCGAGCAAAACCAGCAGTCCGATCCCCCCAATCGCCAGGTTGACCTGCCACCCCCTTTTCATGGGCAAAATCGAGCTAAAATCGACGATTTTTCCACTCTGGAAACCCTCAAAAAGTTGCAGAAAATACAGCGATTTTGAGCCATTTTTGCTGTTTTTATGTGTGTTTTGGCCTTTTTTCGATGAAAATTCAAAGATTGCTAGTTCATGAGTTTTTATTTTGAACGCCAAGCACAGAAACGCCACTAACCCACGTCCTGCAATTCAACCAAGGCCCGTTTTGGACTTAAAACAAATCAAACAGATCATCGATTTAATGAAGCGAACCGACCTGACCGAGTTCGCGATCGAAGAAGAAGGGTTCAAGCTGAAGATTTGTCGCGGCGCGGATGGGATGCCGACAATATCCAACGGACGGATGCTCACTACGCCGCCCATGATGGTGGAAGCTCCGGTTGCCACTGTCCCTGCCGCCCCCGCCGCCACCCTGCCTACGGCGGCTGTGCCGCCCCCGCAGGATGAACCGGGCATCACTTACATAAAATCCCCAATGGTAGGGACTTTTTACCGCGCGGGTTCGCCGGAAAGCCCGCCCTTCCTCGAAGTCGGCGCCAAGGTCGAGGAAAAGACCGTCGCCTGTATCATCGAGGCGATGAAGATCATGAACGAAATCCAAGCCGAAACCAAAGGCACGATTGTCGAAATCCTCATCGAAAACGGCCAGCCGGTCGAATACGGCCAGCGCCTCTTTAAAGTCAAAGTTGGCTGATCAGCCCGACGATAGCCATTCGGATGGGCCTTCCGTTGGGCGCATCGGTGGCTGGTAACCGGTTTCTTTTTTTCGATGATCCAGAAAATACTTATCGCCAATCGCGGTGAAATTGCCTTGCGCATCGTGCGCGCCTGTCGTGAGTTAGGCATAAAAACATTGGCCGTTTATTCCGAGGCCGACGTACAGTCTTTGCACGTCCAGCTGGCTGATGAAGCCATTTGCATCGGCGGACCAAAGAGCGCCGATAGCTATCTCCGGGCCGACCGCATCATCAGTGCCGCGGAGATCGCTGATGTCGACGCCATCCATCCCGGCTATGGTTTCCTGTCCGAGAACGCCAAGTTCGCTGAGCAGTGCGAATCCTGTAATATCAAATTTATCGGACCCAAGTCCAATTCCATTAAGATGATGGGCGACAAGGCCGTGGCCAAACATACCGTCCGCAAGGCCGGCGTGCCCACGGTGCCCGGCAGCGATGGACCGGTGGACAACGAGACCGAGGCCGTCAAAACCGCCCGCAAAATCGGCTATCCCGTCATCATCAAGGCCGTAGCCGGCGGCGGCGGACGCGGCATGCGCATCGCCCACAACGACGTCTCCTTCGCCAAAGAGTACCATGTCGCCCGCGGCGAGGCTGAGAAAGCCTTCGGCAACGGCGCGGTTTACATCGAGAAATACATCGAAAAGCCGCGCCACATCGAGTTTCAGATCCTCGCCGACAGCCATGGCAAGATCCTCCACCTGGGCGAACGCGACTGCTCGGTCCAGCGCCGCCACCAAAAGCTCATTGAGGAGTCACCCTCGCCTTTCCTGACCGCCGACCTCCGCAAGCGCATGGGCAAGGCCGCCGTCCGCGCAGCCGAGGCAGCCGACTACGAAAATGCCGGCACCATCGAATTCCTCGTCGATGCCAAAGGCCATTTCTACTTCATCGAGATGAACACCCGCATCCAGGTTGAGCATCCCGTGACCGAAGAATGCACGGGCATTGACCTGATCAAGCAGCAGATCCGTGTGGCCAATGGTGAGAAGCTCGATTTCGACCAGAGCGACATAAAGTTCGAGAAGCATGCGATCGAGTGCCGCATCAACGCTGAGGATCCCGCCCGCAATTTTGCGCCCTCACCCGGCGTCATCGGCCTGTATTACGCGCCCGGCGGCCACGGCGTCCGCGTGGACTCGCATGTTTACAGCGGCTACATCATCCCGCCCTACTACGATTCGATGATCGGCAAACTCATCGCCTTCGGTTCCAACCGCAAGACCGCCCTGGAGCGCATGTACCGTGCCCTGAGCGAATATCTCATCCGCGGCATCAAGACCACCATCCCCCTCCATAAAGCCATCATGAGCGACCCCACCTTTATCGAGGGGAAGGCCACCACGGCCTATATGGAGGATTTCCTGAGCCGGACGCCGCCGGACCTCTTTTCCTGAGTTCCGGCGCCCGTGCGCGGGCGCAATTTTCGGCATCTCTTTACCGACGGCGGCTTGCCCCGCGGGGCGGATGTGCATTAAATGCAATTCGTTGCCATGCAATCGCCGGAATTTCCCACCACACTTGACGACCAGCCCGCACTGGGGGAGATCCAAATCAATCATAATGTCGTCGCCAGCATCGTCCGCCTGGCCGCACTCCAGGTCAAAGGCGTGGCCGGCGTCGGTGGCGGGCTGGTGGACGGCCTGAGCGAACTTTTTGCCAAACGCGAATCAAGCCATCGCGGGGTCAAGGTCAGCGAGGACGGCCCGGACACCTACGCGATCGAACTGCGTCTCGTCGTCGCCTACGGCTCCGACATTGGGAAAACCGCCTGCGACGTACAGGTCTCGGTGCGCAAGCAGGTCATCGCCATGACCGGCAAAAATGTCTCCCGCGTGGACGTCATCATCGAAGGCGTGCGCCTGCCCTCCGACATCGCCAAAAACGACGGCCGCTCCGACGACCTCTGGCCCGAGCCTCCCGCCACGGACTGATGCGCCCATGAGCCTCGCCCTGTTCGCCTTTGGCCCCGACTTTCCCGTCGTCCTCGCCGCTGCGATCACAGGCCTGATTGCACTGTTCCTGCTCATTTTGATTTTGCTCTGCCAGCCCACCATGCTCGTGCTTGGCACCAGCGAACGCGGTCGCCTGACCATTTCGCGTCATGCTTTGCATCGCATCGTCGAAGCCTGTTGCGAGCAGGTCAAAGGCGTGGCCTCGGCCCGGGCCTTGGTGGTGCGCAGCCGCGGCCGGTTCAACACTGAAGTCCGTCTCAAAATCCGCCCCGACGCCAAACTCGACGCCATCCAAGGGTACCTCACGGATGAAATCACCGATATCTACCGCCGGAATCTCGGCCTCAAGGAAGTGGGTCCCATCGAGGTGAAAATTGTCGGCGTGGTTGACGGGCACGCGGATTTCTAGGCCCCGCGCGGCCTCGCCAGCGCAAGACAGGCCCACTCGCCCAGCACGCGTGACCCGGCCGCCCAGCCCGGTGCAGCAGCGGCAAACGCCGCCCGGACCTGATCGAGTTCATGCGCCAGGATGCCGCTCAAGACCAAGTCGCCGGCCGGAGCCACCGCGCCCGTGAGTTCGCGCGCGAAGCGCATCAGCACATCAGCCTGGATATTCGCCAGCACCAGGGCGGCCTGCCGCCCGGCCAGACCGCCGGCCAGATCGCCGGTAAAAAACTTCACCTGGCCCGCGAGCCCGTTGAGCACGGCATTTTCTTCGCTCACCCGCACCGCCTCCGGATCGTTGTCGAAGCCGGTGACATCGCGAAACCCAAGCCGGGCGGCCGACAACGCCAGAATGCCCGAACCGCAGCCGGCATCGATGATCGGTGCGTCCAACGGCCGTCTCTCCGCAAACGCCACCAATCGCTCGCAGCACAGCCGGGTCGTCTCGTGATTGCCCGTGCCAAAGGCCAGCCCGGGATCCAGCCACAGGACCGCCTCGTCCGGCGGCAGCTTGAAAGTCTCGCGCTCCCAGACCGGCACCCAGTGCAGCCGGCCGAACTGCCACGCCTTGAAATGCGCCTTGTAGCTGTCGCGCCAGTCCGCATCCGCCAGCGTGCGCACAACCGGTTCATCCGCGGTGATTTTTCCACGCAATTCCGCCCATGACGCGCATGCCTCCGCTTCATTCGGAAAAATGCCCGCCACCCACGCGCGTTTCGCCAGCGCATCCTCGAGCACGCTCCAGTTGCCCGCCCCCAGCTCGAGCAGCACGCCCTCGACGGCATCCGCCGCATCGGCGGAAATCCCGGCCTTGATTTCGACCAGGCTCATGACCCGCCTGTTTCGGCCAGCTTCGCGATCACCGCCGGCAGCAGCGCGTGCTCGGCCGCATGCACCTTTGCGGCCAGCGTCTCGATTGTATCCGTTTTTTCAATACAAACTGACGCCTGCCCGATGACCGGGCCGGCGTCCACCTCGGGGGTCACATGGTGCACGGTGCAGCCGGTCGTCCCCCCACCGCTCCGCAGGGCCTGCCCGATCGCGTCGAGCCCGGGAAACGCGGGCAGCAGGCTCGGATGCAGGTTGATGATTTTGCCGGCAAATGCGTTTAAAAAGCCGGGTTTCAGCACGCGCATGAAGCCGGCCAGCACCACGAGGTCGGGCCGCTCCGCGCCCACCGCCGCGATGAAGCGCCGCTCGCCCTCGCCTTCGAGCTTGGTCTTGAACGGCGCGGGATCAACGAATTGCGCGGACACGCCGAAGCGCGGGCCGAGTTCGAGGATTTTCGCCCCGGGCTGGTCTGAAAAAATCGCCGTGACGCGCGCGCGGCCCAGCCGGCCGGCGGCCTGCGCCTGCAAAATGGCCTCGGCGTTGCTGCCGCGACCGGAACCGAGGATGACGACCCGCATGAGTTTCAGATTTCGCCCGCCGCCTTGATCCTGGCGATGAGATTCGTCGTGCTGAAGCCGGGCAGAAAGGGCAGGAACTTGATCCTGGCGCCGGCTTTTTCGAGCGCCGCGCGTTCACCGGGATCGAGTTTGTCGAGCGTGTAGTCACCGGCCTTGCAATAGATGTCGGGCTGCAACGCCGCGATTTCCCGGTCCAGCCGCTTCCGCCGGAAAATGATCACACCGTCGACCGACGCCAGCTGCCCGAGATTGTAGGCGCGGGAACGCTCGTCGAGAATGGGCCGGAATTTCCCCTTCAACGCCTTCACGCTCCGGTCGGAATTGAGTACGACGAACAGTTTGCCTTTCCTGCCGGCCAGCCGGCGGACTGCGGCCAGATACGAGGTGTGCCCCGGGTGCAGGAGGTCGAACACCCCGTTCGTGAGCACCAGTTTTCCACCGGCCCGGCGCAGTTTTTTCCGCACCGCCGCCGCCTGCCTGAGCGACATCAATTTTGGGGTGGTCAGCTTCATCTCAAACCGGCCGGTTCAAAAAAACTTCTTCGCCTTTTCAAAGAAACTGCGGGCGACGGGCTCGTCGGCATCGCCGCTCAGGCGCGCGAAGTCCTCGAGCGCCTTGCGCTGCTCGGCCGTGAGGCTGCTCGGCACCTCGACATGCACCCGCACGAGCTGGTCGCCCTGTCCGCCGCGCAGGTGCGGCATGCCCTTGGCGCGCAGGCGGAAGGTCGTGCCACTCTGCGTGCCGGGCGGGATTTTAAGCGACACCTTGCCGAAAAGCGTAGGCACCTCGATGGTGCCGCCGAGCACGGCCAGCGTGAACTTGATCGGAATCTCGCAAAAAAGATCGTCCCCCTGGCGCTCGAAGATTTCATGATCGGCCACACTGAGCACAATGTAGAGATCGCCGGCGGAGCCGCCCTGCACGCCCGCCTCGCCGTTGCCGGCGGAACGAAGGCGCGAACCGGTCTCGACGCCGGCGGGGATGCGCACGTTGAGCTTGGTCGTCTTCGCGACGCGGCCCTCGCCGCGGCATTGCGTGCACGGCTTCTCAATGCGTGTGCCGGTGCCACCGCAGGTGGGACAGGCCTGGGTGAAGGTGATGATGCCACCGGAACGGCGGATCTGCCCGGCGCCGCGACAGGTCGGACAGGTGACGCGCTTCGAGCCGGGTTCGGCGCCGTTGCCGTGGCAGCGGTCGCATTCGACGAGCTTGCGGAATGAAATCTCCTTTTCCACGCCGCGCGCAGCCTCTTCGAGCGTGATTTCAAGGTCGTAACGCAGGTCGGCACCGTCGCGCCCCCCATCGCGGCCGTTGCCGCCGCCGCCGAACATTTCCTCAAAAATGCCCCCGCCACCTCCGCCACCACCACCGCCGAAAACTTCGCGGAAAATATCGAATGGATCATGGAAGCCGCCGCCAGCCGGCCCGCGCGGGCCGGCCGCACCACCCTGCTGGAAGGCGGCATGACCATAACGGTCATAGGCCGCGCGCTTTTCCGGATCCTTCAGCGCTTCGTAGGCCTCGGAGATTTTCTTGAACATCTCCTCCGCCTGCTTGTTGCCGGGATTCTTGTCCGGGTGGTATTGAACGGCCTTTTTCCGATAGGCCTTTTTCAAATCTTCCGCCGAGACGTTTTTCTCGACGCCGAGTAATTCGTAATAGTCTTCCTTCGCCATGGTGTCAGCCGGGCCGGACGCGCGCCGCGGTTGTTAAGCTTTTTTCGCCTCCCCGGCCGGGCCGCTGGAAAGCACGATGCTGGCCGGCCGCAGCAGGCGGCCGTTGAGGGCAAAGCCGGTGCGCACGACACTGAGCACATGCTCGGCCGGCACCTCGGCACTGGGCTGGTGGGAAATGGATTCGTGCTGATGCGGATCGAAAGACTGGCCGGTGGAGGGATTGATTTCCTTGAGGCCATGCGAGGCGAGCGCCGTCTTGAGCTGGCCGAGCACCAGCTCGACTCCGGAGGCCAGCACCTTCGCATCCGCCCCGGGCTGCTTCGCCGCGGCCAGGCCGAGCGCGAGGTTGTCGAGCGCAGGCAGCAGGTCTTCAAGCACGCGCGTGGCGGCAAACTGACGCAGGTCCTCCTTCTCGCGGACGGTGCGGCGGCGGAAATTTTCGAGATCGGCCGAAACCCGCAGGACGCGTTCGTAGTTGTCGGCCGCCTCTTTTTTGGCGGCGGCAAGTTGTGCTGTGAGATCGCCGGACGGGGCCGGAGAGTCGGGCGGAAGAACGTCGGACTGGTCAGAAGCGGTCATGAACCGCCGAATAAACTATTTCTTTGGCTTTTCTTCAAGTGAATCAAACAGGCCCTTGATAAAATTCGTGGTCGTCTTGCCGGTCTCCTGGATAATGCCCCCGGTGCCTTTGGCGACAACGCCCAGGGATTCCAGCAGGGGCGCGGGGATGACCAGGCCCAGCACGTCGCCGGCAAATTTGCCGATGCCGGCCACGCTGAGATCCGCCAGCAGCGGTCCGCTGATTTGCTTGAGATCGGTGACATCGGTGAACGTACGGTTGATGTTCACTGGAATCTCGCGCACCTGCGGCGTGGAACCCGAATAATCGGCCAGGATGATTTTATCGAGCTTCACCACAAGATGTTGGATAAGAAACTGTTTGGGCGCTTTTTTCTGCTCGGGCGCAGGCTTCGCCTCCGGTTTTTGCCCGGGCGTGGCTTCCGATTTTTCCGGATTGGCGCCGAGCACGCCGGTCTTGAAGACCTCGACATTGGTCTGGCCCGCCGCGTTTTTGACCACGGCGATAAGCGCGACGTCAAACAAAGCGTCCCTGACCACCACGCGGTCGCTGAAAATGGAACTGGGCTCAACCGCGGTCCTGAACTGGTTGACGACCACAAAGTCCGGTTGCGGAAACGTGTCGGGATTGTCGATTTTAAGCTGGCGGATGTTGACGCTGGCCGTGAACGGATTCGCGTAAAGGCTCGTCACGGAGGCATTGAAGCCGGTGCGTTTTCTAATGACGCCCGCCACCATCGATGGCAGCAGCAGCACCCAGGCGATCGCGAAGGTCGCCGCAAGCACCATGAGAAAAACAAGCACTTTGAAAAACACATTTCCGCCCGTGGGACGGAAGTGAGCTGAACGGAGAGGGGGTTTCATTTGCTGGGAATGTAAAAGTTTTCCGTAACGAGCACAATAGCGCCGCTGAGCGCCTCAAAAACAAAGGAGCCGGCGCGGGGAAGAAGGACGTTGTCGCCGCGCACCAAGGCTTCGCCCTCTGGCTTGGCGACGCGCAGGCTCCCGGCCACGACACTAAGCAGGCGCGGTTGTTCGCCGGCGGCGATGGAAAATTTTTCGCCCGCGGCCAGGGGCAGGCGACGGATGAGAAACTCCGGGCACTCGGCGATGACCCCTGCGGTGGGCGCCGCCCGCACCAGCGCCGGTCCGGCATCATCCCACAAAATTGAACGGAGCGACTGGGCCACATGCAACGTCCGGGGCTTTCCATCAAGTCCCATGCGGCCCCAGTCAAAGACCCGGTAGGTCGTGTCGGAATTTTGCTGGATTTCGAGGATGAGGCAACCGGCATCAATAGCGTGCAGCTGGCCGCTGCGCACGAGGATGGAATCGCCCGGCACGACGGGAAAGCGCTCCACGTATTGCTCCGCCGTACCGGCGGCAAGGCCCCGTTCAAACTGGTCCCGCGTCACGCCCCGCTTCAGTCCGACGATGAGATGCGCGCCGGGCGAGGTGTCGGTGATGAACCAGTTTTCCGTTTTGGGATCGCCGCCAAGTTCACCGGCCACATCCGCCGGCGGGTGCACTTGCAGGCTGAGCCGCTCACGGCAATCGAGCCATTTCACCAGCAGGGGAAACGGCCGCCCGGCGGGCCAGCCCGGGCCCATGATGGCAGCGGAATGCTTGTGGAGGGCGGCCTGCAGGGTCTGTCCGGCAAGCGTGCCGCCGCAGATGACCGACTGCGCCTCCGGCCGGTCCACGAGGTCCCAGCTCTCGCCGATCGGCCCGCCGGGCGGAAGCGGGCGGCCCAAAGCGGTCTCAAGGGCCCGGCCACCCCAGACGCGGTCAAAATAAAGCGGTTGAAAGCGAAGTAATTCGTCCATTCGCAGATTTCAGATTTTTGTAATAAATACGGGGCCGATTACATTTGACCGCAAAACCGCTTGGCGTGGAATCGCCGGTGCCCCTTCGCGCCACTTCAAATGCCCAAGCCTGCAAGTTCAAACCCAAAGAACACACCGAATTTTTCCGGGCCGCGCCACCGCCCGCGCTGGCTGCTGGCATCCGTCTGCTTCCTGCTCGGCGTGCTGCTCACGGTTGCATTGATCGACTTCCGCCCGGAGCAAAGCTCCCACATGACCACAAATCCGACCGATACGAATCTGGTCGGAACCTTCGGTGCGGATTCCTCATGGTGGCTGCTGTTTCTCATCGGGGCGAGTACGGTGATGATGCCGCTGCTTCTGTTTTGGTCAGCTTATCTTTCGCTGCGTTCCGCGCGCCGCCTGGTTTTCACCCGCATCGTGGCCATGGTGCTTTGCATCGCCACGCTTTCGGGCCTGGCCTCGATGCAGAGCAAGTTTCTGACCACGCCGAAGTTCTTTCCGCACGGCCCCGGCGGCTGGCTCGGCCATGTTATTTATACTGGAATGCTGAAAGACGTTTTTGGCGTCTTCGGCTCGGGTCTGATGCTCGCCAGCGTCTACTGCCTGAGCATGCTCTTCGTGTTCACCCGCGACATCGCGGGCGAGATCGAGCACATCGTCCATTCCTTCAATGAGTGGCGCGAAGACCGGGCCAAGTACCATGCCGACCGCACCCTCGCGAAACGTCTCAAGAAGGAAGCCCGCGCCAAGGAAAAGGGCCTGGCCATCGACGTCAGGCCCACGCCCGCGGCGGCGCCAGCGCCGAAAAAACTCACGCTCCCACGCACGGGGCAGACCAATCCGCCTTTTCCCACCGGCCAGACCAACCCGCCCTTCCCGGCACCTACTCCAGCCGCAGAAGCGAAGCCCGCCAGCGCACCGGCCCCCGAAGCCAAGCCGACGCCGGCTCCCGCACCCGAAAAAGCCGAACCCGCGGAAAAACCCGCCGCAAAGGAAGAAAAGGAAAAGAAGCCTGCCGCGGGCGGCAAGATCGCCCTCAATATCGTCAAACCCGAGGAACCCAAGAAGGCCGCCAAAGCCACCATTCCCCAGCGCGCCGACGATGATTACCAGTTTCCGCCGCTTGCGCTGCTCAAGGAGCAGATCAAGATTTCCGCTGCCAACAGCGAGGAGGAGCACAGGCGCAACGCCGAGAATCTCCTGCGCATCCTTGCCGAGTTTGGGGTCGAGGTCACCCTCGGCGAAATCCACGTCGGCCCGGTCATCACGCGCTACGAAGTCGTCCCGGCCGCCGGCGTGCGCGTCGAAAAAATCGCCGGCCTCGATAAAAATATCGCCCTTGGCATGCGCGCCCAGTCCGTGCGCATCCTCGCCCCGATCCCCGGCAAGGCCGCCGTCGGCGTCGAAGTGCCCAATCAGACGCCCACGCCCGTCGGCCTGCGCGAAATCATCGAGAGCGAAGACTGGGCCGGCGCCAAGGCCGAGTTGCCCGTCGCCCTCGGTCGGGACGTCTCCGGCAAACCGCTCATCTCCGACCTCACCAAGATGCCGCATTTGCTCATCGCCGGCGCCACCGGTTCGGGCAAGAGCGTGTGCCTCAACTCCATCATCAGCTCAATTGTCTACAGCAAGACGCCCAAGGACGTGCGGCTGCTCATGGTGGACCCCAAGATCGTCGAGTTGAAGATCTTCAACACGCTCCCGCACATGCTCATCCCGGTCGTCACCGAGCCGAAAAAAGTGCCTTCCGCGCTCAAATGGCTTCTCCGCGAGATGGAGCAGCGCTACCAGATTTTCGCCAAGGTCGGTGTGCGCAACATCAGCGGTTTCAACACGCGCAAGAAGTCCGCCGATCCCGCCACGCCACCGGCCAGCGAACAGCAGCAGCTCGCCGGCGTCGCGCCCGACGAGATCGAGATCCCCGCGCGCCTGCCCTACATCGTCGCCATCATCGACGAGCTCGCCGACCTGATGATGATCGCGCCCGCCGAGATCGAGACCTCCATCGCCCGCCTGGCCCAGCTCGCCCGCGCCGCCGGCATCCACCTCATCATCGCCACGCAGCGCCCCTCGGTGAACGTCATCACCGGCGTCATCAAGGCCAACCTCCCCTCGCGCATCGCCTTCCAGGTCGCCTCGCAGGTGGATTCGCGCACCATCCTCGACACCAAGGGCGCCGACACCCTCATCGGCCGCGGCGACATGCTCTTCTCGCCGCCCGGCTCTTCGCGTCTCGTCCGCGCGCAGGGCGCCTTCGTCTCCGACGACGAGATTTCCAACATCGTCGAATTCCTGAAGAAAAACGGCCCGCCGCAATTCGCGCAGGAAGTCCAGGCCCAGATTGACCGCGATCCCGACGCCGATGATGAAGAAGGCGAACTCGCCGACGGCGACCTCGGCGACGACGACCAGCTCTTCAAGCAGGCGCTCGACGTGCTCAAGTCCACTCGCCGCGCCAGTACCTCGATGCTCCAGCGCCGCCTGCGCATCGGCTACAATCGTGCCGCCCGCATCATGGAGATCATGGAGGAAAAGGGCATCGTCGGCCCCGAAAACGGCTCCAACCCCCGCGAAATCCTCGCCGACCTGGACAAAGCCTGAGGGCCGACGTCCGGGAGCCGATGAACCTATTGCCGCGCTGCCTTTTGTCCCCGGTTCCACGGTTTTTGAATTCCGCCTTCCCTTAGCCGCCTCTTTTCTTTAGCTCACTCTACATGCAGACCATTGGCGAACGCCTCGAGGAAGCCCGCAAGCGCAAGGGTGTTTCCCTGCGCGAAGCCGCGGAAGCCACCAAAATTCGCGGCGACTACCTGCACAAATTCGAAAGCAACCAGTACGACATCAAGCTACCCGAAATCTACGTGCGCGGCTTCCTCCGCACCTACGCGAATTTCCTGAAACTCCCTGCGGACAAGATCGCCGCCGAATTCAACGCGCTCGGCCATGCTGCCTCCCGCGGGCCCCGCATGCCCAGCCGCGAAATCTACGGCCGCATGGACCTGTCCGTGGCCTCCGGCGCCTCGGCCGCTGCGGTCGAGGCCCAGCCCGAGCCACCTGCCGAGGAGCCTGCGGCTGAATCAGCGCCGGCGCGCCGCCCAGCCCAGACTTTTCGCAGCGGCATGCCGAGTCCCGGCGTGCCCATTGATGTCATTCTTAAAATCGCCTTTGCCGCCATCGCGATCATCGTCGCCCTGCTGCTCGTCGTCTGGGGCGTGAAGATGGCCTTCTCCGGCCCGAAAAAATCCTCCCCCACCATCACAGCCGGCGAGCCCGTCGCTGCACAGCCGCTCCCCGAGCAAACGGTCACGCTCGTCGCGCTCGGTCCGCTCGATGTGCAGGTGAAGCAGGAGCTCGACGGCAAAATCATTTATCGCGGCACACTCGCCGCCGGCGAACGCATGTCGATCGTCAAGCGCGGTGCGATTCTCATCACTTATACCGTGGGCAAAAACCTGCAGCTCGAAATCAACGGCCACCTCTACGGCATGCCGACGACGGGCTACGACCGCGCGCGCATCGAGTAATTGCGCGCCGGTTTTTCCGGGCCCATTGCCACCCTGCCCGTGATTGCGACCTGCAGGCCGTCAACGGTTGGTTGGCGCACAGATTTTTCTCAACGCAGGCCGACCGGCGGACCGAGGATTTCACGCAGCACGATTGCCCGTTTCAGGCTCGCCGGACCGCGCAGTTCCGGCAGCAGCTTTCCGCCCGCACCGGCGGCTGTCCGCGGCTCCCGGTCCCGTCTCAGCGCCGCCACGGTGGCCAGGCGCGACTGCTCCGCGGCTGCGCGCTGGGCTTCCGCCAGATCGCGCGCTCTTTCCTCCGCCTGGGCGTGCGACTGCGCCTGCTGCTCGCTTGCAGCGCGGGCACGCGCTTCGGCGACTTTCTTCGCTTCCGCCATCTGGCGTGCGAGCTCTTGAAAAATATTCCGCCTTTGCTCCGCGGGCGGCCCACCGCGCGCAATCACCGGCGGCTGCGGCCTGGGCCGCGCGTCCGTCTGCGCCCGGCCGGTGCGCTCGGCGATTTTGCGGCGGATCTCCTCCTGCACGCGGCGCGTCCGCTCCGGGGCGTCCGCGTCGGCATCCATCACCTCGCGGGCCTGCTGCTGCGTGTTCACCTTCTTCAATTTTTGCAGCAGGCTCGCCACCGCGATGGCGATGACCACGAAAATCTGCGGATTATCGAACAGCCATTTCATCACGCCTTGTTTTTTTCATCGGGACTCGCGATGCTCGAACGCATGTCGGTGTCCGCCTGGATGTTTTGCATGCGATAGTAGTCCATCACGCCGAGCTTGCCCGAGCGGAACGCCTCGGCGATCGCGAGCGGCACCTGCGCCTGCGCCTCGACGACCTTGGCCTGCATCTCCTGCACCCGGGCCTTCATCTCCTGCTCGACGGCCACGGCGGCGGCGCGGCGGATTTCAGCCTGGGCCTGGGCAATACTCTTGTTTGCCTCGGCCTGCGCCTCCTGCAGCTTCGCTCCAACGTTTTCGCCCACGTCCACGTCGGCAATGTCGATGGAGAGAATCTCGAAGGCGGAGCCCACATCGAGCCCGCGCGCGAGCACGGTCTTGGAAATGCTATCCGGCGACTCGAGCACGACCTTGTAGCTTTCCGCCGAGCCGATGGTGGAGACGATGCCCTCGCCCACGCGCGCGATGATGGTCTCTTCCTTGGCACCGCCTACGAAGCGTTCGAGGTGCGTGCGCACCGTTACGCGCGCCTTCACCTTCACCTGAATGCCGTCCTTGGCCACGCCGTCGATGGTCGTGCGGCCGCTGGCCGGGTTCGGACAGTCGATCACTTTCGGATCGACGGAAGTGCGCACGGCTTCGACCACTGATTTTTCCGAGCCCTTTGTGGCCAGATCGATGGCGCACGCGCGGTTCCAGTCGAGGGCCAGGCCGGCCTTCTGCGCGGCGATGAGCGCCTGCACGGTGGGCACGACATTGCCACCGGCCAGGTAATGCGCGGAAATCTGATCCGTGGTGAGAGTGATGCCCGACTTGACGGCATTGATACGCGCTTCAACCACGAGGCCGTAGGGCACGCCACCGAACCGCATGGCCACAAGATTAAGGATGCCGACAGGCGCACCATTCAGCCACGCCTTCACAAAGACACTAAGGAAGGACAGTACGAGTGCGACGAGAACGACGATGATGACCGCGCTGACGATTAGCACAATTGTAGGGATGTTCATAAATGTTCAGGGTTTAGTGACAATAAGACGGAAATTATCGAGGCCGGTCACACGCAGCCGTTCGCCGCGTGCCACGTGCCCGCTCTGCGAAAACGCCTCGTAACGCCGGCCCTCCACCAGCACATAACCACTCGGCGCGAGCGTTGTCAGCGCCTCGGCGGGCTTGCCCACGACTTCCTCCGGGTCCGCCAGCGGAGGCTGGCTGGTCGAACCAGAGATCGCCTGTATTGCGAGTTTTTGTCCGAAGCGCGTTTTCGGCAGCCAGACGAGCTCGGCATAAAGCGTCCCCGCCACCGCGACGATCGCACCCACGATCGCCAGCAACCCTGCCTGTTCACCGTAATTAGTGAAAGCCATCGCGACCCCACCGATCAGGGTCAGCGCACCCAGGATGCCGAAAATGGGGCCGGGCGTGAACACCTCGAAAAACAGGAACACGAGCCCAAGTAAAAACAGCAGGAGGATGATGTTCATGCGTCCGCCCTTTCCACGATGAGGTTGAAGTCGGAACGGGCCGTCACCACGACCGCCGTGCCGGGGTCGATCACACCCAGAGCCGCCTGGGCCTCATAGCGCCGGCCATCGATCTCGATCTGTCCGGCCGGCCGCAGCGCCGTCATGGCCATGCCGCGCCGGCCCACCAGTGCGCCCACGGTCGCAGCCGCTTCCGGCGCGCCGCCGGCGGCCTGCGCGGACGAGCTGACGGTTGCCCCGATGACAAGCCGGTCCCAAAACCAGCCGCGCGGCAAAAAGCGGATAAGCGCTACAGCCAGCACCACGGCAATCACCGTGCCGAGGCCAAGATTGAGCAGCGGCGCCAGAAAAGCCCCGCCGGAAAAGGTCAGCGGTTCATTCGGCCAGAGATCGGCCATCGACCACACGATCGAGCCGGCCATGAGCAGCAGTCCGACCACGCCAAGGAAACCCGCGCTATGGAAGAAAACCAGTTCGAGCGCCAGCAGCACCGCACCGAGTGCGAAAAAGAGCAGAGGCTCGTGGCCGGAAAAGCCGGCAACGAAGTGCCCGAGAAATACCAATGTGATCAGGGCAATTCCCGCCGCGCCAAACACGCCGAAGCCCGGCGTCTTGAATTCAATGAATAGCGCCAGCAGCCCCAGCCCGATGAGCACCGGCGAAAGCGCATTGAGCCACACGGCCAGCTGCTCCGACCAGGTGACCTCCAGCCGCGTGACTGCATAGCCACCTAGGCCGAATTTTTTCGCCAGCAGGTCGTCGAGGGTTTTCGCCACGCCTACCGCCAGCAGTGGCTGTGGCGGCGTGCCATAGGTCTTGGTCGCCTCGGCGGCGGTGAGCGAGAGCAGCTCGCCCTTGGGCTTGATCACCTTGTCATCGATTTTCAGCTCGAAGTCCTTGTCAATCATCGCCGAAAGCACGTCGCCACGGTAGCCCTTGCCTTCGGAGATGGCGCGGATTTTCGCACGCAGGAAGCTCGTGAGCTTGAGTCGCATGGTATCCGGAATGTCCTGCCCTTCGGAAGTGACCGGCGCAGCGGCGCCAATGACCCCGTCGGGTGCAAACCAGATTTCCTGGGTGGCCGCCGCGATGAACGCGCCCGCGGACATCGCCTGGTTGTTCACATAGGTCAGCGTCGCGGCCGGATATTTGCCGAGCGCCTCCATCATATCGAGCGCCGTGGCAGCCGAGCCACCAAGCGTCTGCATATCGAGCACAACGAGATCGGCTTTCTGGGCAATGGCGTCCTTCAGGCCGCGGCGCAGGATGTAAAACGTCGGGTCAGCGATTTCCTCGCGCACGGGGATGACAAACACCACGGCCTGCTTCGGCGGGGCCGGCGGGGCAGCGTGCACGCCTGCGATGGCCAACGCCGCCGCGAACGCCCCGAGGAGGATCCTGGAAAATTTCCCCGACATGAAACGAGAGCATTAGTCCACCCTCCCGTCGCTGGCAAGCGCCAGCCAGTTACAAGAGACGGCTTTATTTCCACTCCCGCCGACGTCCGCGCAGAAAAAGTCTTTGCGCGCCGCGCGCCGCCCTGATTTCAACAGATGCAAAATGGAGAAAATTTCTTATCTCGGCACGACGTTGCTGCGCTGGCAGGTTGGCCCCTCAAGCTTTCTGGCGCTGCCGGAGCATGGCGCGCGCCTGATGAACTGGAACGTCACGCTGGGCGACGGCAGCGTGCGCGATGTGATTTACTGGCCCGAACTCTCCACGCTGGACGATTTTCACAAGGTGCGCGGGGGCAACCCAATCCTGTTTCCGTTCTGCGGACGCACCTTCGACGGTGGTGACATCCATTTCTGGCGCGCGGACGATGGCGTGCGCCGGCCCATGCCCCTGCACGGGATTGCACGCCAGGGTGAGTTCAAGCTCACGCATGCCGGCGAACGCGGCTTCACGGCGCAATTCGTGCCCGGCGATGAAGCCCAGGCCAGCTACCCGTTTGATTATGAATTCACGGTGACCTACCGCTTCGAGCCGCTCGGGCTTTTCTGCGAGCTTACGCTGAAAAATCTCGGCCCCACGCCGCTTCCATGGAGCGCAGGCCACCATTTCTATTTCACCGTGCCGTGGGGCGACGGGCTCACCCGCGGCGACTACACCATCCGCATTCCGGCGGCCAAAACCTTGCGCCAAGATTTCAGCAACGGCCAGCTCGTGCCCGGGCCGCGTCTCGCCGCCGAGGAGAATCTGGCCGGCAAGGAGCTCATCGACTGCATCCATTCCGGCCTGCGCAGCCGTGAAACGGTCTTCGGCGACAAGACGGGCGCCGGACGCATCATCGTTCGCCACGGTGTCGACCGCGTACCCGCGCCCGAGGCCGCCCTTGTGACCTGGACCTTCGACGACGATTCGCCGTTTTACTGCGTCGAGCCATGGATGGGCCCGCCCAATGCCGCTGGGCACAAAGTCGGCCTGCACCACGTCCCGCCCGGGGGCACCCAGAGCTTTCTGGTCGAGGTGCGCGTGCAATGAACCGCTCGCGCGAGTTGCCAAGCTGCAGGTACCACGATTAGCTTGCGGCGCAAACGTCATCCTTCCTGCCATGGCCACGCCCGCATTGTACCTCTCAATTTTCGACCTCGGCGGCACCGAGCTGCTGATCATCATGGTGGCCGTGCTCATTTTTTTCGGAGGTGAAAAGCTGCCCGACTTTGCACGCGGGCTGGGCAAGGCCATCCGCGAGTTCAAAAAAGCCACCGCGGGCATCGAGGAGGAATTCAAGCGGGCCATGGAAGAGCCGCCCCGGCCCGCGATCCGGCCCACCGTGACAAAAACAGACTCACCCAAGCCTGCAGCCACGGCGATCCCGATCGAAGCCAAGCCGCCCGCCGAGCATTCTGATTTCGAGCACGGCGAAAACTGATCGCCATGCGCGCCGACGAGCCGCCCGTCCCGCTGCCGATCACCGGCGAACTCGATCTGCACACGTTTCAACCGCGCGATATCGGGAAACTCATTCCCGCCTACCTTGGAGAATGCCGCGCCCGTGGAATTTTTTCCGTGCGCATCGTGCATGGCAAAGGCGCCGGGGCTTTGCGCGAGATCGCGCATGCCCTGCTGCGATGCCTGCCGTTCGTATATGGGTTCCGGTCCGGCGATGAAACCAGCGGCGGCTGGGGCGCGACGATCGTGACCCTGCGGCGCGGATGATAGGTGCATGACAGCGGCGCAAACCAGTCCGGCACCTGTCATACGTCACCGCGGGTTTGCCCTGACCGAGACACGCCACATACTGAAGCGGCATGAAAATCTACCTCACCTATGGTTTCGCCATAATGCTCGGAAACGCATTGGTCACCCTCGTCTGCTACCTTCTCGGTTTTCACTCCGATCCGGACAAGGTGCAAACCGCAGGATACATTGCTGCGTTGATCGGACTGGCTATCGGCATCACGGCCACCACCCTCGGCATGCGCGCCAAACGCAACACCACGCCATCCACGGAAGAATTCAGTTTCGGCCAGGCGTTCGTCACCGGCTTTATGATCACATTGTTTGCCGCTCTCCCCAGTGCGGCATTTCATTATGTCTATCTGGCTTTCATCAATCCGGACTTCACCGGCATCATCCAGCAGGCGCAGACGGCCAAGCTCGAAGCGAAAGGACTGAGCAGCGAGCAGATTGAACGCGCGCAAAATTTCATACGCCCGTTCCTGAAGCCCGCGGCACAGGCCGTCTTCGGGATCATCGGCACATTGAGCTGGGGCACGATCATCTCGCTCATCGCCGCAGCTTTTGTGAAACGCCCGGCCTCCCCGCCGGCCGCGACGACCTGAGTCCATCAACGCCACGTTCATAAAACGAAAGAGGCCGGGACTTGCGCCCCGGCCTCTCGCGTTACGGTTTCCGAGTAATTACTTACTCAGACCCCGCTTCCAACCCGCGCGGTAGTCGAAGGCCACGAGGGCCAGCATCATCAGCACCGAGCCGCTTCCGATGAATGCATCGGAATGAGCCCGGGTCACGATACCGGCAGCCATCAGGCCCACTGCGGTAACGACCACCGCGAGTTGGAACCCTACGAGGGTTGTCTGTTTCATGGTTGTTTTTCTATTTCAGGTTAATGGCCGGAAATCCGGCCGCGCATATCATACCCCACTTTTGGCATTGTTAAAATTATTTGTTGTTATCATAACCATTGGTTTAACCTATGGAGCTGCACCAATTGCGTTACTTCATGACCATCGCTGAGATGGGCAATTTCACCCGCGCCGCCGAGCGCAATAACATAACGCAATCATCTATCAGCCAGCAGATTCTGAAATTGGAACGCGAACTCGGCCACAAGCTTTTTCATCGGCTTGGCCGGCGCGCCGTGCCCACGGAGACCGGCCTGGCGTTTCTCGAGCGCGCCCGCCGCATCCTCGCAGAGGTGGACGACGCCACCCGTGAGCTTCGCGATGACCCCACTGCCATGCGGCGCATCACGGTCGGGGCCACGACCACGATTGCGCCCTACCTGCTGCCCCGGCTGCTGGTGCGCTGCCGGAAGTCGCAGCCCAACCTGCAGGTGCAAACCCGCGAAAATTTTCGCGACCAGCTCGCCCATGCGGTCGCGGAAGGCGAAATCGACCTCGCCATCATTTCCCTGCCCGTGAACGACCGGCGCCTTTCCATCGAGGCGGTCTTCAGCGAACCGCTGCTGCTGGTAGTCGGTAAAAAACATCGCCTCGCCGCCCAGCCGCAGGTCACGCCCACCGACCTCGCCGACGAGACCTTCATCCTGACCGGCGATGGCAGCAGCCTGGCCGATCAGATCCGGCGCTTCTGCGGCGACCACGACTTTGAACCCCACATCGGGCACCGCTGCTCGCAGATCGCCACCGTGAAGGCGCTCGTCTCGCTCGGCGCGGGCATCTCCATTCTGCCGCAGATGGTGCGCGCGCCCGGGGATGGCAAATCACTCGTTTACCGGGCCCTCTCCGGCCGGGCGCCCAAGCGCGAAATCCATGTGCTTCGCCACCTGCAACGCTACCAGAGTCGCGGCGCAGCGCAATTCCTCACCGTCCTGCGCGAAACACTCGCTTCGCTTCCCAAAAGCACCGCTTGAACCGCATGGGGGCTGTTTATCTTTTCAGCAGCGCAGCCGTGCCGGCCGCGACCAAAACGCCGCCGGCGATCATGAACCAGGTCGCGGTGGTGACATCGAGCTCGTTGTGCAGGGTTCCATGCACCTCCGCCCCCAATCGTTGCACAGCACCCCGGACGGAACGGCCAAGTTCATAGCCGTGCCAGAAAAGTCCGGTGCCGGCCAGAATGAGGACGAGGGCATTGACTTGGCGCATGGTTTAATTGGCCCGTTCAAGCCTGATCGGCGCGGCCGGCGGCGGCGAGCCGGGATTCACCGCATGCTTGGGCAGCAGGAAGTAAAAGTCGCTGCCTTCGCCCGGGCGGCTGGCGCAGGCGATGGAGCCGCCATGAGTGAGGACGATTTCGCGCGCAATGGTAAGCCCGAGCCCGGCGCCCTTTTTCGGCTGCCCGGGCACACGGTAGAATTTTTCGAAAATGAACGGCAGGCTTTCGGCCGAAATGCCCGGGCCCTGGTCACGCACGCCAAAACGCACAAAAGCGTCGGGCGCCAGTTCGGCATAGAGCGTGATGCCCGTTCCCTTGGGCGAATACTTCGAGGCGTTGCCGAGCAGATTGATGAAAACATGGCGGATGCGGTCGGAATCGACATCCACCGAATCGAGATCAGGCGCCACACGCACGTCGATGGCCTGGCCGGCCGCATCGACGATGGCACGCATTTCGCGAGCCATGTCGGCGAGCAGCGCAGTCACCGGGCGGCGGGCGAGGTGGAGTTGCGAGACGCCGCTCTCGAGGCGGCTGAGGTCGAGCAGGTCATTGAGGATGCGCAGCAGCCGGTCGGCATCGTCGCGCGCGGTCTCAACGAGTTCGCGCTGGGCGGCCGTGAGCTGGCCGAGGTTCTGCTCGAGCAAAAGATAAATGGCCATGCTCAGGCTGGTGAGCGGCGTTTTCAGTTCGTGGCTGACAGTGCCAACGAGGTTGCTCTTGGCATCGTCGAGCAGGCGGAACTTGGTCACATCCTGCAGGAGCAGCGCCGCGCCCCCGAAGCCGGTCACGGAATCGCCAATGGCCAGGATGCGCGGAAGGAAATGCTTGTCCTCGCGGCCAACGCGGAGCGTGACGACCCGGTCATAGCCGGCGGGCAAATAATGGTCGCCACCGGCGAGCACACGCTGGAGCGGCTCGGCCAGAGCGGGCGGAACGCCAGAGGCGAAATCGGGTGACCGCGCCAGCGCCTCCGCGGCAGGATTGCGCAGTTCGTGCGCGCCATCGCGCGAGACGATGAAAATCGGGTCGGGCACGGAGGTGAGCATGGCCTCCATCGTGCGCTGGACGCGGAGCATTTTTTCCGTGGTGGTCTGGCGGTAGGCCCGGAGCTTGGCCGCCATGGTGTTGAAGGCGCGGGCCAGTTCGCCGAGCTCGTCGTCGGAGACCACGGGCACATCGCGATCGAGACGGCCGTCGCCGAGAGCGACGGCGGAATCCTTCAGGGCCTGGATCGGCCGGAGCAGCGAACGCGCCAGGCGGTAGGAAAGATAGAGCGAAAGCAGAATCGCGCTGATCATGGCGGCCGCAAGGAAATCGATGCTGAACTGTGCCAATCCCGAGGCGCTGGCCTCGGCGCGCTGAAGCTCGGCGGAGTCGCGCCAGGTGATGCTCTCGATGGCCTGGAGTGTGGCAAAAAGCGCGGATTCGGTGTCACGCAGCGTTTCCAGTGGCGAGAGCGTTCCCTCCTTGAGCAGACGGTCGCCTTGGGCCACGAAGCGGCCATAGGCCGCATCAAGCTTCTGGATGAGTGGCGCGCGGGCGGTGCCGGAGGAGGCGAGTGCCTGGTCCTGGAATTTTTTTTCGAAACGGGCGCGCTGCACGGCATAGGTCGCCCGCGCCGCCAGGGCATCGCCATGCTGCACCCCGGCGAGGGCCCCATCCATGAGCATGACGGCGTCGCGCATGTCATAGCAGGCCCGCAGGGCCTCGCTCGCGAGCAAGTCCTGCTCAATGGAGCGGGCCAGCTGGCGGCAGGTGTAGATGGCGTAGAGGCCGACGGCGATGAAAAGCAGCAGCAGCGGCAGCAGGCCGAGGTAGAGGCGCGTGCGAAGCATGGCGCGTCACATGAGGCCGAGCTTCTGGCGCTTGCGGTAAAGCGTCGCCGGATCGATGCCGAGAATGCGCGCCGCCTCTTCCAGGTTTTTCGCGAGGCCGAGGACGCGGCGGATGTGCTCGGTCTCGAGATCGGCGATGGGCACGCGTGCGCCGACTGCGATGGCGGCGTTGGGCTGTGTGCGCGAAAAATCCTCGGGCAGGTCGGCCAAGCCGACGGTTTCGTCATTGGCGAGGATGACGGCACGCTCGATGACGTTGCGCAACTCACGCAGATTGCCGGGCCAGGCATAGGCGGCAAAGGCGTCGCGCACCTGTGGTGAGAAGCCGGTGATTTTCTTGCCGATGCGCTCGGCAAAAAACTTCAGGCAGTTTTCAGCCAGGCGCGGCAGGTCGGCAGGTCGGTCCTTGAGCCCCGGAAGCGCAACATTGATGACGTTGAGCCGGTAGAAGAGATCCTCGCGGAAGCGGCCGGCCTTGACCTCTTCGGCCAGGCCGCGGTTGGTGGCGGCGATGACGCGGACGTTGGCCTTGCGGGGCCTGGCTTCGCCCACCCGCTCGTATTCACGTTCCTGGAGCAGGCGCAGGAGCTTGGGCTGGATTTCCAGCGGCATCTCGCCGATTTCGTCGAGAAAAAGCGTGCCGCCGTCGGCCGCGGCGACCTTGCCGAGGGTGTCGACGACCGCCCCGGTGAACGAGCCTTTGACATGGCCGAAAAGTTCGCTTTCGAGCAACTCGCGCGAGAGCGAAGGGCAGTTGACGGTGACAAAGGTGGCGTCGCGCTGCGCGCTGCGACGGTGGATTTCCCGCGCCAGCACGCTTTTACCCGTACCGCTGGGGCCGAGAATGAGGAAGGTGGCGGGTGTCTCCGCAGCCTTGAAGGCAATTGAAAGCGTCTTTTGCAGCGCGGGCTCGGCAGAACTGAGATCGATCTCGGGCGATTCGTCGGCCAGCTGCTTTTCGAGCTGCTTGACGCGCTGCTCAAGAGAGCGGGTCTTGGCGATTTTTCCAAGCACCTGGCGGATCTGGTCCGGGGTGAAGGGCTTGGGGATGAAATCGAACGCGCCCTTGCGCATGGCCTCGACCGCCGCGCTGATGGTGGCATAGGCGGTGAACATCACCACGGCCATGCCGGGCGCGGCCTTGAGCAGCTTGTCGAGCACGTCGAGACCGTCCTCACCGCCAAGGTTGAGGTCGAGGAAGCAAACGTCGAACGACTCCGTCTCAAGCGTTTTCAGCGCCCGCGCGCCGCCTGGCGCGCCCACCACCTCGTGGCCCATCGTCTCAACGGCGATGGTGGTGGTTTTGCGAATACTCGCTTCATCATCAACGATGAGAACACGCATGATCTTGGCGCGAAACTAGCTTTTGCTTCTTGTAGGCCAACCAGAAAAGCCAAGGCGGGGCTACCGAAGGCAGCCCCGCCAGGTCCAGCTTCAACTAACAATCCCGAGGCTCTCGCCCCGGGAATTAAATGATTTTTCCTGCCTCCAGGCTCAATGGAGTCGCGGACGCTTCCGATTCAAAAACAACAGCACCAGCGCAACGGCTGAAAGACAGCCGGCGAGAATGCAAGCGGAGTGACCGGCAAATTCACGGTCGGTTCCCAAAAGCCCGACCGACACGCACACCACGGCAAGCAGGAGAAAAGTAATGGCCCAATTAATCATCATAAGGGTGAAAGCACTGTCTTACTGCTAGCCTCATGCCAACTGCTGATGCACACATCGCTATAGTTTACATGACAATAAGTTAGGATAAAATAATCGGATGCCTGCCCACCCGCCGTCATTGCAGTTTGCGGGCGAACTGCGCGCCGAATTCGGCAATTTGCACACCTGTCATCATCCACTAGACAAGCCGGAAAGTTTCGCAACTTTCGCGGGACAAATCACGTCAGACAGGTCACAAGCAATGACTACTGCATGGATATCACCGACTCGACCGCTCTGGCCGACCTCGTGCGCCAAGCACAGCAAGGTCGCGACGAAGCCCAGCGCGCTCTCATCGCCCGCTATCAACAGCGGATGGCCGGTTTTGTCTATGCCATCACCAGTCGCAGCGACTCCGTCGAGGATCTCACCCAGGTCGTCTTCATCAAAATGTTTCGCGCGCTCGACCGGCTCGATGATCCCGAACACTTTGAAGCCTGGCTTTTCCGCCTTGCACGCAATAGTTGCATTGACCACCTGCGTCGTGAAAAATGGCGGCGTTTCTTCACCCCCATTGAGACCGAGCACGAAATCATCCCTGAAACCAGCTCCACTGTTGACGCCGCCGAGCTCGACGCGCTCCGACATGCCCTGCAACAATTGAAGCCCAAGGACCGCGTCCTCCTTGCGCTTGCGCAGGAAGGCCGCAGCCAGGCCGAGATGGCCGCCACCACCCGCACCACCATCGCCGCCGTGAAGGCCCGCCTGCACCGCGCCCGCGAACAACTCCGTAAAATCTATGAACATGACTCCTGATTCGCCCGAGGCGTGGGATGCGTTGCGCCGGCACGCCGCCACGCAGCTCCCGTCCGACTTTGCCGACCGCGTGCTCCGCGCCCTGCGTACCCAGGCCACCGCCGCCCAGAGCGCGGCCGGCCAGATGCTCCTCGCCGCCTGCACCGCCGCCGCCTGCCTGGTCATTGTCGTGCTGGTCCACGCCCATAATACCCAAAAAACCAACCAGGAGGCGCTCGCCGACTGGCAGCAAATCTCCTCCCAGGCCGATTTGTTTGCGTCCGTGCCATGAAGTTGCGCCTTCTCATCGCCACATTCACCATCCTTATCTTTGCCGTGGGCTTTGGCGCGGGCATCTGGACGCAACATCATAGCCCCCTCCTTTCGCCGCCCATCGGTTTGCTGGGCGAGATCAGGAGCCGTTCCTTCGACGTGCATCTGCAGCTCAGCGATCCCGCCGCCATCACCAAAATCAACGCCGAAATCGAGCATATGAAGCCCGACATCGACGCCTTCCGCCAGAAGCTCGATGCGCTCAACGACGACTTCCACCAGAAATTCGAGGCTCTGCTCACGCCCGTCCAGCTCGAGCAATTTGAAAAAATGCACAAGCGCTACCTGGAGGAACTCCAGACCAAGCGCGCCAGCACCCCTTTGCCTGCCGTCGAGCTGACGCCCACCGGCGGTGCCACGCTCAAGCTGCCGTTTTTCGCCGAACCGGTTGAAGGCATGACCGCGATCATTGTCGTGCCGCTCGCTGTCGACCACTTGAGCGACCAGCTCAAGCTCGACGATCACCAGAAAGCCGCCCTCCGCCAGCTGCTGCTCGAGCGCCGGGAAAAATTCCTCGCGCTGATCGACGCCACGCCGCCGCCCAGCATCCGCCTCAACCGCCTCGCGCCGCTCATCAACAAGCTGGCCGTGCCGTCAGCTGAGAAAAAGTAGCCCGCGCCGGCGCAGACTGATCGCAGCCCGGCAAAAGCCACGGGCAGGCCATGGGGCAGGGATTCGATTTCTTTTGTCGAATCCGCCCAAAAAACCTGCATGCTGTGCGTTCTTCCCGACTGCCGCGATGTCGTCACCTGTCTCCACCCAGCCTGCCACGCCTGCTCCCGCGCCCGGCAACAATGCCCGCCTGCAAGACCTTGAAATCAAGGATGCGCAGATCATTTTTGAGTCCATCTGGCAGGACATGGAGGCGGACTTCGGCCGGGAAAACCTCCGCTTCCCCAAGGAATTCATCCTCCTCGGTGGTGCCCCCGGCGCCGGCAAGGGCACCCACACCGCGTTCATCAGCAAGGCCCGCGGTCTCACCTGCCCTCCGGTCGTCATCAGCGCGCTGCTCGACTCGCCCGAGGCCAAACGCATCAAGGATGCCGGCGGCATGGTCGGCGACCGCGAAGTCCTGAGCCTGCTCCTGCGCCGCCTTCTGGGCCCCGAATACCGCGATGGCGTCATTCTCGACGGGTTTCCGCGCACAAAAGTGCAGGTCGAGTGCCTTAAACTGCTGGTGGAACACATGGAGCAGCTCCGGCATGACTTTTATCAAACGCCGCTCGGCATCCATTTCCGCCAGCCGACCACCCATATCATGGTGCTGTTCGTGGACGAACACACCAGCATCGCCCGCCAGCTTAAGCGTGGACGTGAAGTGCGGGCGCACAATGAGGAAGTCCTCCGCAGCGGCATCGGTGACCTGTTCGAGGAACGCGCCACGGATTACGACGAGGAACTCGCCCGGCGCCGTTACCGTGTTTTCAAGGAGCAGACCTGGGAGGCGCTCCAGTCGCTGAAGGAAATCTTCCACTATCACTTCATCAACGCGCAGGGCACCATCGGGGAGGTCGAGCAAAACATCCTCGATGAGCTGCAATACCAAAGCACGCTGGAACTCGATCCACGCACCCATGACCGCCTCCGCTCGCTGCCCGTGGCGGAGGAGATCGTCGTGCACGCCCGCCAGGAGTTGGTGAAGCGTCTCGACAGCTATGAGCTGGAACACACCGAGCTTTTCCAAAAGGTCGCACTCTTCATCGAGAAAAAGATGATGCCCATCGTGCTGCGCCACGCGATCTCCGGCCTGGCGCTCATCAACACCGAGGAATTGCTGCTCGATGATCCGCTCGCGCTCGCCATGCTCATCGATGTCTTTTCCGAGCGCGGCTACCATGCCGTGGTGGACCTGCACCGCATCGAGATTCCTGAAAAAGTGGATCTGGCCACCGGTCTCATCAAGTGCCGGGTGAAGAAGGTCTTCCGCCTGCAAATCCGCTTCCAGGGTTCGGAAATCCGCCGGGGTTAAACCGGTTTGCAACACCCCGGGCGTGAGCCCTTTGCCCTTGCTAGGCAACGACGATAAAGGCTTAATCCCAAGCACGGCGCGGCGCTTGGCACCGGCCGGTTTTTCCACCCCAGCTAACCCAAAAATCCCATGGCACGCATACTTCTGATTGAACTGGCCATTGCCGCTTTCCTCATCGTCAGCCTCTGGAAAGTTTTCACCAAGGCCGGCCAGCCCGGCTGGGCCTCGATCATTCCCGTCTACAATGCCTACATTCTGCTGAAAATCGCCGGCCGCCCGGGCTGGTGGCTGCTGCTCTATTTCATCCCCCTCGTTAATTTTGTGATCGCGATCATCGTCTCGATCGATGTGGCAAAAGCGTTCGGCAAGGGCGGCGGCTTCGGTCTTGGCCTGGCCCTGCTCAGCTTTATTTTCTACCCCATTCTTGCCTTCGGCGATGCTGCCTACGCCGGCACGGCTTCGGCGCCGCCGGTGATCTAGGGCGCCCCACGGCTCATTCGTGGCGCAGCGCCGCAATCGGGTCGAGCGAAGCGGCTTTCCACGCCGGATACAGGCCGAAGCCGACGCCGATGGCGGTGCACACGAATACGCCCGCTGCAGCCCAGCCCAGAGGAAAAATTGCGGCGGCCTTCAGCTGCGCCGCCACGATGTCGCCCGCCACGACTCCGAGGACGATGCCGGCGAAACCGCCCAGCAACGAAAGGGTGACCGATTCGAACAGGAACTGCAGGAGGATGCTGCGCTTTCTGGCACCTATGCTCTTGCGGATGCCGATCTCCTTCGTCCGTTCCGTCACGCTCACCAGCATGATGTTCATGATGCCGACGCCGGCCGCGAGCAGGGCGATGCCGCTGATGATGAAGGCCCCTGCCCCGACCATGTCGGCTATTTTGGCGAAAGCGGCGATCAGCGAGTCGTTCGAGTAAAGCTCGAAGTCATTTTCCTGCTCGGGCCGCAAACCCCGCGCGATGCGCATGGCGGCAATCGCCTGGTCAAGCGTGGCATTGTAAAGCTCATGCGAGGGCGCCTCGGTGGCGATGTTGACCGTGCGGTGCTCCCAGCCGTTGTCCTGCAGGTAGCGCGTGATGGGGACCGCAACAAAGCTGTCCTGGCTCTGGCCGAAGGACGTGCCCTTTTCCGCGTACACACCAATGACGGTGTAGTTGTGCGTGTTGACCTTGACCGTCTTGCCGAGCGGGCTCTCCTGCGGAAAAAGTTTTTTCTCAACGTCCTTGCCGATCACGACCACGGGACGTGCGAAGGCCACATCCTCGTCCGACAGATTCCGTCCGTAGTCGATGCTGCACTGATTGGCGACGAGCAGATTCCCGTCCGTGCCGCCATAGTTGATGTTGGGATTGGTCTGGTGGCCGTGGTAGACGACCTGCGCGCTGACATCAAAGCACTTGAGGCAGACGGAAGAGGCCACGCCCTCCATCAGGGCGGCGTAACGCTGTGCCTGCGCGAGCGTGATGTCGCGGCGGTTCGCATATTTATAGCGATTGCCGCCGCCCAGGTTGAAATTGACCGGATATTTTCCGAACTGGAAATTGTTCGCACCCAGCACACTCAGCCCCGACTCGATCGAAGTGCGCATCGCCGACACCGCCGTCATCACGCCGATAACGGAGAACACGCCAATGGTGATGCCGAGCATGGTCAGGGCCGAGCGGAGGCGGTTTACACCGAGGGCAGCCAGGGCGAGGCGGAGAATCTCGGCGAGGGGCATGGTTTTTATTCGTAACGCAGCGCCACCACCGGATCGAGGCGTGAGGCGCCGAGCGCAGGCGCAAAGCCGGAGACAACGCCCGTGAGCACCGAGACCACGATGCCCACCAGCACCAGCCCAAGGGAAAATTCGACGGGCAGCTGCGGCTGCCAGTGCGCGATGGCCACGAAAAGCCCGTAAGCCGTGCCCAGGCCGACCGCTCCGCCCACCAGGCAGATGGACACGGCCTCGATGAGAAACTGGAGCAAAATGGTGCGCCGGCGCGCCCCGAGCGCCTTGCGCGTGCCGATCTCGCGCGTACGCTCCTTCACGCTCACGAACGTAATGTTCATGATGCCGATGGCGCCAACAAAGAGCGAAAGGCCGGTGATGAAAAGCCCGGCCAGCGCAATGCCGTTGCGCACCGGATCGATCTGCGCCTTGAAGGCCTGCTGTTCATTGATCGAAAAATTGTCCCGGTCACCCGGCAACAGGCCACGCACCCGTCGCATGGCGCCCGTCAATTCGGCCTCCGCCTCGGGCAGGCGCGCCTTGTCTGCGATTTTTACCCGGATTTCGGCATTTTGGTTGGCGGAAAAATATTTTTCGTAAGCCGTGAGCGGAAGGATGGCCTGGGAATCGAAGCTGAAGAGGCCCAGAAAGCTACCCTGCTTGGCCAGCACACCAATGATCCGGAAAGGCTCGTCATGAATGGTCACGGTCTGGCCGAGGGCGGAGCGGTTGGGGAAAAGCGCATCGGCCACGTCATAACCGAGCACACAGACCTGGCGCGCGTTGTTGGCCTCGATTTCATTAAAAAAGCGTCCTTCCGCAAAATCGGGCACGAGGATGCGCGCAAAGTCGAAATTAGTGCCCATCGTCCAGACATTGTTGACCTGGTTTTCGCCAAACTTGATGGCGCGGTTGGACTGGGCCACCGGCACGGCGATATCGAGCAGCGAGTTTGGCGTGGCCATGATGATGCGGTTGAGCCGCGCGGCGTAATCGGTGCGAATATTGGGCCGGTTGCGATAGACCCACCAATCGTCCACGTGGCCCCACGGCCATTTGCCCACATAGACAAGGTCGTCCCCGATCATGGAGAGGCTGCGATTGAAGCCGGTGTCGATGCCGTGGATGGCCGTACCCATCAGCGTGACGGCGACAATGCCGATGATAACGCCGAACGCGGTGAGGACCGAACGCAGCTTGTTGGCCCGCAATTGCGCAAACGCAATGTGCAGGGACTCGTTGAACTCGTAGAAAAGGCGCTGAAGGGCGCGCATGGCAATCACTCCACGGGGGCGTCGCTGGCGATGAGGCCGTCATGCAGACGCACGATGCGGCGGGCATGCCGGGCAATGGCCTCCTCATGCGTGACGACGATGAGCGTGTTGCCCTGCGCGTACAGCTGCTCGAAGAGAGCCATGATCTCCTCGCCGGTCCGGGAATCGAGGTTGCCGGTGGGCTCGTCGGCCAGAATGATGGAGGGAGTGTTGACCAGCGCACGCGCGATGGCCACTCGCTGGCACTGCCCGCCGGAGAGCTCGCTGGGCCGGTGATGAAGGCGATGGCCAAGGCCGACGTTTTCGAGGGCGCGCACCGCGCGCTCCCGGCGTTCGGGTGGCGGCAGGCCGGCGTAGATGAGCGGCAGCTCGACATTATGCAGGGCGTCGGAGCGCGGCAGGAGGTTGAAGGTCTGGAAGACAAACCCGATCTCGCGGTTGCGGATTCCGGCCAGTTCGTCATCGCCCATGGTGGCAACGTTCTTCCCGTTGAATTCGTAGCGTCCGACGGTCGGCGTATCGAGACAGCCCAGCAGGTTCATGAGCGTGCTCTTGCCGCTGCCCGACGGGCCCATGATGGCGAGGTATTCATTGCGGCGGATCTGCAGCGCGATACCGCGGAGGGCGTGGACGGTTTCCTCGCCCATCTTGTAAAGCCGGGTCACGCCTTCGATCTCGATGACCAGCGACCCGGCCGGACGGGTGAGGCGCGGCGCGCGGGCGGCGGCGGAAGCGGCGGTGGCGAGCATGGAAATTTGCCGGAGCCGGCGGGTTATGGTTGCTTGCCCTTCGCCGGCTTTTCGATGCGCACTTTCATGCCGTCCTTGAGCGTGCGGCTGATGGCCGTGTAGCTTCCGGAAACGACCTCGTCGCCGAGCTTCACCCCGCTTTTGACCTCGGTGTAAGTATCGTCGGAAATGCCGATCTCGACCTTTTGCATGCGCACCCGGCCGTCTTCCTTGATAAAAACGACATAGGGCAGGTGCTCCCGACTGGCATGGGCCTGATCATGAAGGTTGGTCACACTGGCCTGGTTGTCGCCCTTGTTCTGCTGGGCGTCCTTGGCGCGGGCCTGCTGGAGTTCATCAGCCGACCTGCCGCTGGCGAGATCGCGCACCGTGACACTCTGGATGGGAACGACGACGGCGTCCTTCACGGTTTGCGTTTCAATATCGGCCGTCGAGCTCATGCCGGGGCGCAGTTTGACGTCGTGGTCGGTGATGCGGATTTTGACCTGGAAATTGGTGACTTCCGACTGGGTGCCGGTGCCGTTGGTGGTGCCGGTGGCGGCGATTTCCTTGACGACGCCGTTGAATTTGCGGGCGGGATAGGCGTCGATGGAGATGAGCGCATGATCGCCGATCTTGACGTTGACGATGTCATTTTCATTCACGTCCACGCGGGCCTCCATGCTGCTGAGGTCGGCCACGCGCATGATCTCCGTACCGCTGAACTGGCCGGTGGCGACGACCCGCTCACCCACCTCGCAGGAACGCGAACTGACCGTGCCGTCCATCGGTGAATAGATGATTGTTTTGGAAAGCTGGTCGCGAGCCTGGCTGAGCAGGCCCTCGTTTTGCTGCACGTTGGCCAGCGCGGAGGCATAGGCGGCCTGGGCTCCGTCGTAGTTGGTCTTGTAGGTGATGTAATCGGAGTCCGAGACCAGTTTGCGCTGATAGAGATCCTGGTACTGCCGCCAGTCCTGTTCGGCTTTCTCAAGCTTGGCCTTGCTCAGCACGGCGGCGCTGCGGGTCGAGTTCACGGCGGCTTCCTGCTGCTCGACCTGGGCTTGATAGAAGTCAGGTTTTATTTTCACGAGCAGGTCGCCTTTTTTCACTGCGTCGCCTTCGCGGAAAGGCAGCGCCAGAATTTCCCCGAAAACCGTATCCGGGGAAATCTTCACCTCGATTTCCGGCTGGATTTTTCCCGTGGCGGTCACGACCTGCGTGATGGTCTTGGTCCTGGCTGTTTCCGTGATGACGGGCGTGCTTTCACCGCGGCCGCGCCGGGCAAAAACCGCCGCAATGAGAAGCCCGACCAGCAGGACGCCGCCCAGAAGCAGCCACTTCGCCAAGCCCCCTTTGCGTGAAGCGACCGGTGCGGACACCGGTGCGACCGGATTCGACGCAGCGTGGGAGGTGGAAAGTTGGGCCATGGCGATGCGGAGTAATGGGGGAGCCTTGGACAATGCCTTACCCAAGGCAAGCAGAGCAAATTAAGGAATTATCCCCTCTGCCGAAATCCGACCCGTCGCCGCCGCGTTGACAGCCCCGCGCAACGTCTCAGCCCTTGCCTTTGGCCTGGGCCGCCCAGAGCGCGGCGCCCACGATGCCTGCTTCGTTGAAAAACTCCGCCGGCACGACTTTCGTGCGCAGCTTGAGATATTTGAAAAACTTCTCGTGCTTCGCACTCACGCCGCCGCCCAGAATGATGAGCTCCGGCCAGAGGATTCTCTCCAAAAGCTGCAGGTAGCCGTTCAGCCCGCCCGCCCAGCTGCTCCAGGAAAGGTCCTTTTTTTTGCGCACAGAAGCGGCGACGAGCTTCTCCGCGTCCTTGCCCTTGAACGGCAGATGGCCGAGTTCGCACGGAAAAATCTCCCCGCGATGAAACAACACGGAGCCCACGCCCGTGCCAAGCGTCAGCATGAGCACCTTGCCATCGAAGCCGCAGCCCGCACCAAATTCCATTTCGGCGAGTCCCGCCGCCGCCGCGTCGTTGAGAAGCGCCACCGGACGGCCCAGCGCCCGGGCAAAAAGATTGCCGGTATCAAGCCCGATGAAGCCCTTGTGCAGGTTGGCCGAAGTCAGGGTACGCGAGCCGTGCACAACACAGGGAACCCCGATGCCGACCAGGCCGCGCCAGTCGAAATGCGCGGCGATCTCCGCGGCCAGCTTCGCCATTTTCGCGGGCGTCACGACCTTGGGAGTTTCGATACGATGGCGCTCCGCGAGCAACCGCCCGGTTCGCACATCCACCGGCGCCCCTTTGAGCGCCGATCCGCCAATATCTATGCCAAGGATTTTCATGGGATTTTGAACCCAGGGTTCATCGCAGCCTCGGAACCATTGATTCTATGTTCTCTCCGTGACCTTCGTCTCCCCGGGGTTCAATCACATTTTTCTCCATCGCCATGCGCATGGCCGTGCCGCAATTCGTCCGCCGTGGCCGGCCGGACCGCGATGATCTCGACCTCGAACGCCAGGTCCACACCGGCCAGGGGATGGTTTGCATCGAGCAGCACTTCGTCGCCTTCAATGCCGGCAATGGTCACGACCGGCGCAGCCTGGTCATCGCCCGCACGAAACTGATCACCCACGCGAAGCTCGCCCTCCACCGGCAGTTGCCGGCGAGGCACTTTCTGCACCAGCGAGTCGTCGCGCAACCCATAGGCCTTGGCTGCGGGCACGCGGACGTTTTTTTTCGCGCCCGCCGGCTCGCCCCGCAACTGTTCATCCAGCCCGTCGATGATCTGGCCCGCCCCCTCGAGATAGGCCACCGGCCCGCCACCGCGCGATGTGTCGAGCATGCGGCCCTGCGGGTCGCGCAATGTAAAGTGAAACATGACCACGTTTCGCATCATGGGTGAGGGGAAAATGGCGAAGCCGAAACCAGCCGGTGGCAAGATTCAAAACCGCTGAATTTTCACCCGGGGCGATGGCAATCAGGCGAAGTGCGCCAGCCGCGCCGTCCTCGTGCGCATGTTCGCCGTTGACCGCTAAACCGCGCGTCAGGCGCTTTTTTTGCGCTAAAAAACGCCCCCGGACGGTCGATAATAGGGCCCAAGCCTTGCCACAGGGCATCCTGACCGCGCTTCCACCCACTGTAAAACTTCGCATTGCGCCTTAAAACCTAAACGCAAATCATTGTCTTCGCAGTTCTCCCGATGCGCACCTCCGTCAAAGCCGCGATTCCCTCCCTTTTATTTTTCCTGGCCGTCGGATGCGCCCTCAGCACGACCTATGTCATGCTCTACCATTTGGAGGCAGCCAGCAACGAGCATGCCTTGCGCGAAGGCTTTCTGGTGGTCGGCGCCATCACCCTGGCCCTGGCCGCTTTCAGCGCGTGGCTTTTCCACGTCCGCCGCCTGGCGCAACTCCGGCTGCACGAGGTCACTGCCCTGCAAACCGGCATCCTGCGCAATGCCAATGTCGCGGTCATCTCCGTCGACCCCGCGGGCCGCATTCTTTCCATCAACCCGGCGGTCGAACGCTGGCTCGACCGGCGCACCAATGAACTCGTCGGCCGCGAAACCTCCGCCGTTTTTCATCATCCCCCGGAGATCGCCGCCCGTGCGCAGGAACTTTCCGCGGAGCTCGGTCGAAAAATCGCCCCGGGCTTCGACGTGTTCGTGGAAAAAATCCGGACCGGCCTGGCCACGGCGGACGATCGCGAATGGACCTTCGTCCGCAAGGACGGTTCGCGCTTCCCCGTCTGGCTGTCGGTCACTGCCTTGCGCAACGAGCGCGACCGCATCATCGGCTACTTCGGGGTGGCCAGTGACATCTCCGACCGGAAAAAAGCCGACCAGGCCCTGCGTGACGCCGCCACCGCCGCACAGGAATCCGTCCGCCTCAAGTCGGAATTCCTCGCCAACATGTCGCACGAGATCCGCACCCCGCTCAACGCCATCATCGGCATGACCGGCCTGCTCCTCGACACCGACCTCACCTCCGACCAGCGCAGTTTCAGCGAAACCGTGCGCACTAGCAGCGAGGCGCTCCTCACCGTCATCAACGATATTCTCGACTTTTCCAAAATCGAGGCCGGCCAGCTCGGCATCGAAACGATCGACTTCGACCTCCGTGAACCGGTGGAGGGCACCCTCGAACTGCTCGCCGAAAAAGCCTATGGCCAGGGCCTAGAGCTGGCCTATCTCATCGAGGAAAACGTCCCCACGCAGCTTCGCGGCGATCCCGGCCGCCTGCGCCAGATTCTGCTCAACCTCGTCAGCAACGCCATCAAGTTCACCGAGCACGGCGAAGTCGTCGTACGCGTGACCAAGCTCACCGAGACCGGGCGTGTCGCCACGCTGCGTTTCTCCGTCATCGACACGGGCATCGGCATCCGACCCGAGGCCCAAGCCAAGCTGTTCAGCCCCTTCATGCAGGCCGATGGCTCCACCACCCGCAAATATGGCGGCACCGGCCTCGGCCTCGCCATCTGCAAGCAGCTCGTCGGGCTCATGCACGGCGAAATCGGCATCGAGAGCGAACTGGGGCATGGCGCCACCTTCTGGTTCACCGTGCAGTTTTCACTCCAGCCCGAAACCGCCAAAGTCGTCCACCGCCGCGCCGATCTCGCCGGCGCCCGCGTCCTTGTCGTGGACGACAACGCCACCAACCGTGAAATTTTCCAGCGCCAGCTCGCCGCCTGGCACGTCGTGCACGCCAGCGCCGTGTCCGGCGCCGAGGCCCTGGAGAAAATCCGGGCCGCCACCGCGGCCAAGGAGCCCTTCGACGCCGCCGTGCTCGACATGCAGATGCCCGGCATGGACGGCCTCACCCTCGCGCGCCACGTCCATGAGGATCCGGCGCTCACCGGGCTGAAAATGCTCATTCTTTCCTCCATGGGCCGCAGCATTCCGCCGGCCGAGCTCGCCGCCGCGGGCGTCGCGCTCACCCTGATCAAGCCGGTCAAACAAACCCAGCTGCACGACGCACTCGCCAGCGTCCTCGCCGGCCGCACCGCCGCCGCCATGGTGCGCGCCCGGCGTCCCGCCGCGCCGCCCGCGGTCGCGCCCGGCAAGCTCCGCATCCTTGTCGCCGAGGACAATGCCGTGAACCAGCGCGTCGCCCTGCTGCAGCTCAACCGGCTCGGCCACCGCGCCGACGTCTCCGCCAACGGCCTCGAAGTCCTTTCCGCCGTCGAAGCCGTGCGCTACGACGTCATCTTCATGGATTGCCAGATGCCCGAACTCGACGGCTACGGGGCCACGCGCCGGCTGCGTGCGCTCGAAGCCGAGCGCCGCACCCGCGGGGAAACGTTCACGCCCCTGCACATCGTCGCGATGACAGCCAACGCCATGCAGGGCGACCGGGAAAACTGCCTCGCCGCAGGCATGGACGATTACGTCAGCAAGCCCGTGCGCCCGGCCGACCTCGCCGCCGCCCTCGCCCGCGTTCCCCTTGCGACCGCATAAACTCACCACCAGGATTTTCCGGTTTTGCCTTTCTTTTATGTCAACCAATGGTTGACAAATTAAGGCGTAAAATTCCCTGGGGTCATTCCCTCATTTTGTCGCTTGAGCAATGGCGTGCGATCACTACACAGTCGCGGCTATGCGTGGCATCCGGCGTCTCACTTTTTTCTTCATCTTGATCCTGTCCGCGCGTGCACAGACTTGGATCGGTCTTGGCGGCGACAGCAATTGGTCCACCGCCGCCAACTGGTCGCCCTCCGGCGCGCCCGCCAATGACGGCAGCGCCACCCTGACTTTTGATGATACCAGCCTGACGAATTTCACCCCGTTTATTGAACAAAACTACGACATCAATTCCCTTAATTTTTTTGCCAGTACCGCCTCTTATGCTTTTGATGGCGCCCCTGGCGTGACGCTCACCTTGGAAACGGGATCGCTCGGCATGGACATGGATACTTCCGGCGATGTGTCTTTCTCTTCGAATATCACATTCAATCTGCCGCAAGCACAGGAATGGGACATCTTTGCCAACAGCCTCCAAATTGACGGCGTCATTTCCGGGGCCGGCGCCCTCACGCTCCGCGGCAGCGGTTCGTTAATCCTCAATTCGACCAACACCTACAGCGGTGGCACGATCCTCGAGGATGGCCTTTTCCTCAGCCTGAACGCGAACGACGCCCTCGGCAGCGGTCCACTCACCATCAGCGGCAACAGCACGATCGCCGCCCAAGGCAACATCACGCTCGACAATGCGGTGACGATTGGAAGCGATTTTGGCATCGGGAACAGCACCAACGCCTCGCTCACGCTTTCCGGCCCGGTCACACTCACCGCCAGCCCGACGATTTCCATCTCCAGCGACTCAAGCAGCCCTCTCATCATCACGGGCGATATCTCGGAATCCGGCGGGCCGCAGTCGCTCACGATTGACGATGGCGGCACGCTCCAGCTTTCCGGCAACAATACCTACACCGGCGGCACCACAATCCTCGGCAGCACGGTCATCGCCGGCAGCAACAGCGCCCTGGGCAGCGGCAATGTCATCCTCGGCAATGCCGACTTTGCCGGAACGCTCGCCATCAACAATGGGTTCACACTGACCAATCCACTCACGCTTAACAATGGCACCCTCGCTGGCGTTGGCACCTTCGCGCCCAGCAGCGGCGCCCTCACCATCGGCTCGGGCCTGACCGTGTCACCCGGCTTTATCCAGACCAACAGTGATCATATGCCCGTGAATGCCTCGGTTGGCACCCTGACGTTTTCGCCCGGCCTCACGCTGGACAGTGGAGGCACCCTCGCGCTCAAGTTCATCAATGCCACCGGCACGGCTGGCACGGATTGGGATTCCATCTCCGTCAACGGCACGCTCAGCCTCACCGCCACGAGCGGCTCGCCCTTCAATCTCACTCTCGCCAGCTACAGCAATACCACGGGCGCGCCCGATGTGCTGGCAGGTTTCGATTCGAACAGCAGCTACACGTGGCGGATCGCCTCGGCGACATCCGTCACCGGCTTCGATCCCAGCGCGTTCACCATCGATACCTCCAGCTTCCAGAATTCACTCGGCACCGGCCAGTTTTTCCTCACCCAGAGCGGCAACGATCTTTTTCTTAATTTCACGCCGGTGCCCGAGCCCTCGACGGTTGCGCTGCTCTCGCTCGGTGTGAGCGTGCTGGTCGCTTCCGGCCGGCGCCGCCGGCGGTGCTGAAACAGCTGCCGCGGCGTCATTGCGCCAGCTTTCCCGCCTGCCGCACGAGCCTGAGAAACTCCGCGCGGTGACCCCCGGCATCCGACTCCAGCCCCTGCCCGGCCCATTGCTCCACCGCCGCCAGCGTCGCCCCGCCCTTGTCGGGAGAGTCGCGCAAAATCATCCCGAAGCCGGCCACCGCCGCGGCAAACTTGAAGTCCGCGCTCGCCTGCGCAAACGCCGCACCATGATCAGTGAGCGGAAATTCCAGCCGCCGACTTGGCCCGCCCTCCGGCGGCGTGTAGCGCACTTTCACGGTCAGCAGCTCGCCGCTCGCCGCCGATCCGGCCTTTTCCCCTTTCCGGTCATCGTCGCCGGTTTTCTGGTATTTCAAGGCATCCACGGACGGAACCCCCGGCGGCTCCACGCCCGCGGGCACGATCTCATAAAGGGCCGTCACGGTGTGCCCCGCGCCCATGTCGCCCGCCGTCACGGCGTCATTATTAAAGCCCTCTTTTTTCAGCGCCCGGTCTTCGTATCCGATCAATCGATACGCACTGGCCTGCGCGGGGTTGAACTCAACCTGCACCTTCACGTCACGGGCCACAGTCACGAGTGTGCCGCCGATCTGCTCCACGAAGAGCTTCTTCGCCTCGTCCAGCGTGTCGATGTAGCCGTAGTTGCCATGGCCCCGGTCGGCCAGCTGCTCGAACATCGCGTCCTTGTAATTACCCGTGCCGAAGCCGAGCGCCGTCAGCTCCACGCCAGAGCGCGCCTTCTCCTCGACCAGCCGCGTCAGTTCGCCCTCGCCCGTCACGCCGACGTTGAAATCGCCATCTGTCGCCAGGATCACGCGGTTCGCGCCGCCGGGAATGAAATTGGCCTTCGCCACATCATAGGCCAGCTCGAGGCCGCGGGCACCGTTGGTCGAGCCGTCCCCATGCAGCGCATCCAAGGCCTCGAGGATTTCGCGGCGGTGCGAGGCCGGCGTCGAGGGCAGCGCAAGGCCCGACTCGCCGGCGTAGATCACGATGGCGACGCGGTCGTCCGGCTTGAGCTGGTCGAGCAGCAGGAGCAGCGACTGCCGCACCAGCGGCAGCTTGTTCGGCTCGTCCATCGAGCCCGAAACATCGATGAGAAACACCAGGTTCATCGGCGGTCGCGCCGCTGCGCTCACTTCACGCGCCTTCAACCCGATGCGCACGAGCCGGTGCGTCGGCGCCCACGGCGCGGCGGCGACCTCGATCGTGGCGGCCAGTGGTGCGCCGGCAGCCGGCGCCGCGTAATCGTAGGGGAAATAATTCATCAGCTCCTCGATGCGCACCGCGTCACGCGGCGGCCGCTGGCCGGCCTGTAGGAATCGCCGCACGTTCGCATAGCTCGCCGTGTCCACGTCGAGCGCGAAGGTCGAAAGCGGGTTCTGCGCCACGGAAAGAAAGTCGCTGTCCGCGTGGTAGGCATAGGTCTCGGTGTTGAAGTTTTGACGCTGCGCATCCGCCCTCCATTTCGATGAAGGACTGGCATCAAAATACGGCGGTTCCCCGGCCGGCTTTCCTGAGACGGTCGGGGCATCGAAACTCCGGTTCTGGTACAAAAATCCGTTCATCGGATCTTTGCCGGAGAGATTCCCGTAGGCGGCCTGCGTAGCCATGGCCGCAGACTGACCGTCCTTGAATTTATCTTGAACTGAAGAATCACCGGCCTGCACCGACACTTCTCGATGCGCAGCGCCGGCGACAGATTGTTCCTGCATCGCTTGCGCGGCCGGTGCCCTGTAGCTGAAATCCACCGAGGCGACTTTGTCCCCGGCCGTTTCTGATTGCGGCGCCGGTTCATTGGCTTTTTCCGGCAGCGCCAGCGGCACTTCGACATAGCTCGAAGATTGACCGGCCTCGGCCGGCCCGGCCGCCGCTTTTTGCTGCGATACCACATGCACCGGCGGCTGGTATAGCGCCACCATCACGGCAAAGGCCGCCGCCGCCAGGCCGGCCACAAGATAATAAGCCCGGGGGAATCTGACCAGCCACCGAAACGAACCACTGCCGGATTTTTCGGACTCGCGATCAGGAAGGCTGGCGGGCCGTTGCACGGGAGCCATCGACTTGAGCTCAGGAGCGGGTTCAGCCGCAAAGGCGGCCTCAAGCTGCTGTGCGGTCGCACGGATATTCTCGACCGTGGCACGGACGGCCGCATCGGTTTGCAGTGCCGCTTCGACCGCCGCGCGCTCCCCGCCTTCCAGCTCGCCGAGCGCATAGGCCGTGAGCCGCGGGTCATCAGGGGAAAATTTCGTCTCGTTCATGATGGCATTTCCTTCGTCTTCATTCCGGTTGCGCCGCCCATTCCCGCCGCAGCCGCGCAACCGCGGTATGGATCAGGAACCCGACATTGCTCACCGAGAGCCGCGTGATGCGGCTGATTTCCTGATAGCTGAAGCCATTTTGAAATTTCAGGCGGATGACTTCCTGCTGGTTGGATGGCAGGCCGCCGATGAGCCGCAGCAATGCGGCGTGCATCTCCTCGCGCTCCAGCGTGCGGCCGGGGCGCGGCTCGGCGGCGGCCACCCGTTCGACGGCGCCTTCCTCGAAGCGAATCATGCGGCCTTCCTTGCGCAGCACGTCGAGCGCACGGTGGCGGCAGACGGTGAAGAGCCATTCGGCGGCATGGCCGTCGATCGCGTCACGCGACTGGGCCATAAGGCGGGTAAAGGTGTCCTGCACGACGTCCTGGGCGCGATCCGCGTCGCCCAGCAGACGCGCGGCATAGCGCACAAGTTGCGCTTGGTAGCGGACGACGGTGGATTCGACCCAGGCGGTATCGTGAGCATGTGAGGCCTCCGGTTGATCGGATGCGGGTTTCACGCAGGTGTTCGCTGGGTTATACGGCCGGGGCCTTATTTTCTTAGAAAACTTTTTTGCGTGTCACGCGAGCCATGGTTTTCCTGTCATCATGCTTTTACGCCTCCCGACCGTGACCCTGGGCTTTCTGGCCATTTTTCTCGCCGCGGGTTGCGCCCGGCGCACGACGCCCGCAGAGGACGGCATCCGCACCCAAACGCTCCTGCTCGGCAATGGCGCCGAGCCGCGGGACCTCGATCCGGAAATTTGCAACGCCTACACCGACTACAACATCCTCATCGCCCTCTATGAAGGCCTGACCTGCATCGATGAAAAGACCTCCCAGGCCGTGCCCGGCGTGGCCGAGTCATGGGAGGTTTCGCCCGACGGACTGGTTTACACCTTTCATTTGCGCGCCAGCGCGAGGTGGTCGAACGGCGATTCGGTCACCGCGGACGATTTTGTTTATTCCTTCCACCGCATCCTTTCACCGGGCCTGGCGAGTGAATACGCCTACATGCTTTATTTCATCAAAAACGCCGAGGCCTTCAATAACGGGAAGATTTCCGATTTTGCGCAGGTCGGCGTCCAGGCGCCCGACGCGCACACGCTGCGGGTGGCGCTCGAACACCCCTGCCCTTTCCTCCCCGCGGTGGCCGCGCACCAGTCATGGTTTCCCGTGCACCGACCCACCATCGAGAAATTTGGCCGGATGGACCAGCCTGGCACGCGCTGGACGCGCCCGGGCAACCTCGTCGGCAACGGCCCGTTCATGCTGAAGGAATGGAGCCAGAACGCACGGATCGTCGCCGTGAAAAACCCGTTCTACTGGGACGCCGCGCACAATCATCTCGACTCCGTCGTCTTTTTTCCCACCGACGACATCGCCACCGACGAGAGTAATTTCCGCGCGGGCCAGATCCATCTCACCTATGATCTCCTGCCCGACCGCATCGAACACTACCGCCGCGAGGCGCCGCAATTCCTCCGCATCGACCCGTTCAGCGAGACTTTCTTCCTGCGCTTCAACGTCACCAAGCCGCCGCTCAGCGACCAGCGCGTCCGCCAGGCGCTCGCCCGCGCCATCGACCGGGTGGCCATCACGCGCAACGTGCTTCATGACAGCCGCCAGCCCGCCTACGCGCTCACGCCGCCCGATACCGCCGGCTACACGCCAAATGCGAAAATCCCCACCGATTTCGACGCCGCGCGCCGGCTCCTCGCCGAGGCCGGCTATCCGGGCGGAAAAAATTTCCCCATCCTCGAACTCCAGACCAAGAATGACGCCACCTGGCGCGCCGTGCTCGAAGCGATCCAGGAAACCTGGAAGCGCGAGCTCGGCATCCATGTGCAAATCGCGTCACTCGAACAGAAAACCTGGCTCGCGAACTGGCAGACCCTGAACTACCAGATGAGCAGTGCGCGCTGGGTCGGCGACTACGACGATCCTACCACCTTTCTTTACATGTTCAAAAGCGACAGCGGCAACAATGAGACCGGCTGGGCCAATGCCCGCTACGACCACCTCAACGACAAGGCCGACCGCGCGTTCGACCCCGCCCAGCGCAATGCCTTCATGCAGGAAGCCGAGGCACTGCTGCTCGACCAGGCGCCCATCGCGCCGGTTTACTACGGCACCCGCACCTACCTCATCCAGCCTTACGTCAAAGGCTGGGTGCCTTCGCTGCTCGGTATCCACCGCTACCAGTCAATCGACCTTGAAAAATAGCCGCGGGTGCGAAGCTGGCTTGCCGCGTGCTATGCGTTGGGGTATCGCATCCCCATGCGTCTCATCAGCCACCGCCTCGCCCTCGCCGCCTCTCTCCTGAGCCTGCTGTGCCTTGTGCCTGCCCGGGCCGCGGATGTGGCCCTTGTGCGCGTCTGGCCGGGCTATCGCACCACCGAATCATTCGAACGCATTTCGGAATATTTCACCGGCAATGAAAATACCGGCGGCCAGACCATGCTGCGCTCGCAGCCCGCCGAACGCATGGGATTTTATTTCCTCGTCCGGCTGAAAAACTCCGGCGCCACAGTCACGGGCGCCACTTTCGAGCTGAGCGTCATTACGCCCGCCTCAGCCACGCCGCACCTCTTCACCTTTACCGGCGATCTGCCGGCGGGCGAACATGTCTTCAACCTCGGCCTCACCGGCGCCGACTGGCCCGGCGCAAAAACCGAGCCCGTGGCCTGGAAACTCACGGTGCTCGCGCCCGATCATGCCGGGCTCACCAGCGCGCAAAGCTTCCTCTGGGACAAACCGCCGGGACAAAACTGACCCCGCGCGACGCCGCATGCCCGACCTCTTCCAAAATTACGCGCTCGACAGTTTCTATGACGAGATGTTCGCCGCGCCCGGCCGGCCGCGCCCGCACTATGAGCGTCTCTTCGCGCGTTTTGCGCTCATGGAAAACATGGGCGAGCTGCTTGAGCGCCAGCGGCGGGCCGACCAGACGTTTCTCAGCCGCGGCGTGACGTTCACCGTCTACAGCGACGACCGCGGCACCGAGAAAATTTTTCCCTTCGACCTCATCCCGCGCATCATTCCCGCGCACGAATGGGCGCGCCTCGAGGCCGGCCTCATCCAGCGCATGACCGCGCTCAACCTTTTCCTGGCCGACGTCTACGGTCCGCAGCGCATCGTGCGCGAAGGCATCGTGCCGCGCGAGATGATAGCCTCGTCGAAAAATTTCCGGCCCGAGATGGTCGGCTTCGCCGTGCCACGCGGCCTCTACGTGCATATCAACGGCACCGATCTCGTGCGCGACGAACATGGCGACTACCGCGTGCTCGAGGACAACCTGCGCACGCCCAGCGGCGTCAGCTACGTGCTCGAAAACCGCCAGATCATGAAGCGTGTTTTCCCCAATCTCATTCGCGACTACCGCGTGCGGCCGGTCGAACTCTACCCCAACGACCTGCTCTCGCTCCTGCTCCACCTCGCACCCGAGCACGTGCCCGAGCCGACTGTCGTGCTGCTGACGCCCGGCATCTACAACTCCGCCTACTTCGAGCACGCCTTTCTCGCCCGGCAGATGGGCATCGAGATCGTCGAGGGCTCGGATCTCGTCGTCGAAAACGACCGTGTCTACATGCGCCGCACCGACGGCCTCGCGCCCGTCCACGTCATTTACCGCCGGCTGGACGATGATTTTCTCGATCCGACGGTTTTCCGCCCCGACTCGCTCCTCGGCGTGCCGGGCCTCGTGCGCGCCTACCGCGCCGGCAACGTCGCCCTCTGCAATCCCATCGGCACCGGCGTGGCCGACGACAAGGCGATGTATCATTACGTGCCGCGGATGATCAAATTCTACCTCGGCCAGGAGGCCATCCTGCCCAACGTGGACACCTATCTTTCCTCCGACCCGGGCGACCAGCAGTTCATCCTCGACAACCTGCCGAAGCTCGTCGTCAAAAGCGTCAATGAGGCGGGCGGTTACGGCATGCTTGTCGGCCCGCACGCGGCGCGCGCACAAATCGAGGAGTTCCGCCAGAAAATCCTCGCCGATCCGCGCAATTTCATCGCCCAGCCCACCCTCGGCCTCTCGCGCTGCCCCGCCGTATGCGGCGACACCATGGAGGGCCGGCACATCGATCTGCGTCCCTACATTCTCAATGGCGAGACCGTGAAAATCATGCCGGGCGGCCTGACCCGCGTCGCCTTGCGCAAAGGCTCCCTCGTGGTCAACTCCTCGCAGGGCGGCGGCTCCAAGGACACGTGGGTGCTCAGCGATGAAATCGCGGGCGGGCAGCAGCAGGCCCAGGATTCGGAAAAAATTGTGGTGTAACCATGCTCAGCCGCGTCGCCAATCTCGTCTACTGGCTTGCCCGCCACCTTGAGCGCGCGGAAAACACCGCGCGCATCGTGGACGTCAACGCCGCCCTCGTCCTCGACCTGCAATCGCGCCGCGCCGCCGACGATCCCAAATCATGGGAATCCCTCGTTTACGTTTCCGGCGGCGAGGAACTGTTCACCAAGCTTTACGGCGACGATGTCTCCGAGCGCACCGTCGTCGAGTTCATGCTCTTCGACAAGCGCAACTCAGGTTCGATTTTCTCCTGCGTCAGCCAGGCCCGCGAAAACGCCCGCTGCATCCGCGACCAGCTCGCCAGCGAGGTCTGGGAGCAAATCAATACGTTCTACCTGAAGTTGTGCGAGGACGACTACACGCGCTACGCCCAGCTGGGTTCGTCCGAATACCTCAGCCGCGTGAAGACGCAGATCCAGCTCTTCTACGGCATCGCCGAGTCCATGCTCCCGCGCAACCAGGCGTGGTGGTTTTTCGAGCTCGGCCGCTTCCTCGAGCGCGCCGACAACGTCTCGCGCATCCTCGACGTGAAATATTTCACCCTCCTGCCCGCGCTCGATGTCGTCGGCTCCGCGCTCGACATCATCCAGTGGGCCTCCGTGCTGCGCTCGTGCTCCGGCTTCGAGGCGTTCCGGAAAAGCCGCCGCGGCCAGCTCAACCTCGAGCGCGTTGTGGATTATCTCCTGCTCGACGACACTTTCCCGCGCAGCATTTATTTTTCCGTGCGCGAAGCCGAGCATGCGCTCGCGCAAATCACCGCCGACGCGCCGCATCTCGCGGAAAATGCCGCCGCCACGCTCCTCACCGAGCTGCGCGCCGAGCTCGAGCAAGTTGTCATCCGCGATGTCATCGCCGACGGCCTGCACGAATACCTCGACCAGATCCAACTCAAAGTCTCGGAAATCCATGAAGCCGCGCAATGCGTCTTCATCACCTATCCGACCGCCGGCGCGCATAAGTGGTGAACGGCGGTTGCGCCCGCACCATCGCACTGCCAGCGTCACGGACATGTCATTCGCCTGGTCCGACTGGCAGCCGCTGGCGCTCAAGCCGGTGCCCAATGCCGCCACGCTCGCCGAAATCCTCGACGGCGGCCAGACGTTCCGCTGGCACCGCCAGCCGGACGGCGCCTGGCGGGGTGCGTGGGCTGACCGCGCCGTGGAGCTGAAAGCTTCCGGCGATGGGCTCCGGTGGCGCACACCCGCCGCGCTTGCGCCGCTCACCGACCCCAGCCTGCACGATTACCTGGCCGTGGACACAGACTGGGCCGAACTCGCCGACACCCTGCCTTGGCGCAGCGACACGCACCTGGCGCGCTGCCTGGCCGCTTTTCCCGGCCTGCGCCTTTTACGCCAGCCATTCGGTGAAACCCTGCTTCATTTCCTGTGCAGTGCCACGAAACAAATCGTGCAGATCAAGCAGATGAGCTCACTCCTCGCGGCACGCCATGGCGCGCGGCTTGTCTCGCTCCCAACTCTGGACTCCCAACTTTCGACTGACTTCCACCGCCTGCCCACCTGGGCCGAGCTGGCCGAAATTCCCGAGGCCGAGCTGCGCCGCTGCTTGCTCGGCTTTCGCGCGCGCTACATCCATCAAACCGCGCGCTTTCTCGCCGCACATCCCGGCTGGTTGGAGTCGACGGCGACGCTGCCCTACGCCGAGGCCCGGGCCCGGCTGTGCGAGCTGCCCGGCGTGGGTGGAAAAATCGCCGACTGCGTGCTGCTTTTTGGCGCAGGCCGGCTCGAAGCGTTTCCCGTCGATGTGTGGATTCTGAAGACGATGGCCGCGCGCTACGGGCTGCACGGCTGGCCGCCGGCGCAGGTGGCACAATTCGGCCGCGTCCACTTCGGCCCGCTCGCCGGACTCGCCCAGCAATATCTTTTCGCCTTCGAACGCCGCCGCTGAAACCGGCGGCATTTTTTATTTCACGGAAAAGCGAAGTTCCGTGGTGCTTCTGAAGATCTGGCCGGGCCGGAGGATGGTCGAGGGAAAATTAGCGTGATGCACGGCATCGGGAAAATGCTGGGTTTCGAGACAGAGCGCACCCGATCGGCCGTCGGGAGTGACGGTCAGAAGCTGAACGCCCGGCTCGGTCGTCCAGACTTCCATCACGCGGCCGGACTTCGGTTCATCCACTCGCGCCGCCAGTACCAGATCGCCATCGGCCGCGCCCTTTCGATTCACGACAAAGTTATGATCATAATGGCTGAACTTCGCCAGCTGCGTGCCGAGCAAGACCGGCCGGGTGAAGTCCATCGGGGTGCCCCGCACGCTCTTGATCTCGCCCGTGGGAATCTTGTCCGGCCCGACCACCGTGTAATGATCGGCATTAAGCATCAGTTCATGGCCGCGCACGTCGCCTCCGCCGGCCAGGTTGAAATAAGCATGGTTGCCGAGATTGACCGGGGTGGGTTTGTCGGTGGTCGCCGTGTAATCGATGCGCAGCTCGTTTTGGTCGGTCAGCGTATACTCGACCGTCACCTGCAGATTGCCCGGATACCCCTCCTCGCCATCAACGCTCAAATACGTGAGCTTCACGACAGCACCGTTTTTGCCCTCCGGCAGTTCGGCCTTCCAGACCACCCGATTGAATCCTTTGGGACCGCCGTGAATCTGATTGGGACCGGAATTGGCGATCAATGGGTATTCATGTCCGTCAAGTTCGAAGCGCGCCCCGGCAATCCGATTGATCACGCGTCCCATGACTGCCGCCGCGTTGGCAAATCCGCGGTCGTGCGCCTCCTGCCAGTCGTCGATCACATGCACGACGCTTGCCTGCTTTCCCTCGCGGTCGGGCACACGCAAGTCGGCAAGAATGGCGCCGTAAGTGATGACCTTGGCCACGAGTCCATTCTTGTTGGTCAGCGTGAAGAGGTCGACCTCCGCGCCATCAGCCATCCGCCCAAAAACAGACCGTTGCACTCCGGAGGCACCCCTGGCTTCGCCCGCTGCCACCAGCGCCAGTAATGCGCCTGCGATCAAGTGGCGCAACGCCCTGTGAAAGGAAATCAATGACATGTTTGGCTAGGTTACGGATATCGATGCGAGGCTTTCCAGGTGACGACTAGGCCGCACGGGCAACCGGAGTTTTAGTCCGCTGCAGCAGCCGCCATGGGAAAAAATAGGCGAAATAAACGACGGTGTAGACTGCAAAATTTTCGAAGTGCGCAAAGTGGGCGAAAGCGAAAAAGAAAATCAGCACATGCATGCGCATGACATTCTTGTAGGGCGCCATCAGGCCGGAATCGGTTGCCAGTGCCTTGCGCCGGGCAATGGCCTCGGCCGTGACAGCGGTGTCGGGCGGTCCCTCCGGCGGCGCGCGAAAGGCCGCGCGTTCGGCCAGCGCCGCCACAATCACAAACGGCCAATAGCGGCGGAAAACCTCCCCATAAACCGGCCCCATGTGGAAGCCATGCACGGGTTGTCCGGTCACGGGAAAAAACGAATCCAACAGCACCGAATGCACAAAATGAAATCCACCGAAATGCACAGTGAAGAACGCCAGCATGAACAGCGCCCCAACCAGGATCGCCGCCCCGCCCAAGATTGAAGCCCAAGGCGAAGCCCTGACCAGCGCCGGCTGGGCGGCAGCTCCGCGGATTATCTGCACCACGGGCCGGAAAATCGTGACCACAATGATCGCGTAACCAACGCAAAGGCTCGACAGCCACAGGCTCCAGACCAGGTCCGTCGTCTTCCAGGCATTCCACCAAGCAAGGCCGAGGCCGAGCGCAAACGCCAGCGCGTCAGGCCATGCTTCGGTCCACCAAGGCTGGGAAGGAGCCCTGGTGTTGTCGCCGTTCATTTGGACCGCTGGATCAACTCGATCTCATAGCCTTCCGGCGCATCGATGAAGGCGATGATCGAGCCGGCGCCCGTCTTCGTCGGCCCGTCACTGAGCGCATAGCCTTTTTTCTTCAGCTCGGCCGCAAATTTTTCAAGGTCGTCCACCAGGAAGGCGAGGTGCATCAAATCGGGCTGCACCTGCACGGGCGTCGCGCCGGGCGACATCTGGCAGATTTCAATTTCCTCGTCGCTGTTGGGCGTGCGCAGAAATGCGAGTTGGGCGCCACGCGGTGAGATATGGCGGCGCTCAAGCGTGAGGCCGAGCGCGTCCTGGTAGAATCTCACTGTGCGCTCGAGATCGTCCACCCGCATGCGGGTGTGGAGAAGTTTCTTGACCATGCATGAAGTGTGACGGCTCCGGCGGCGGGCGCAAGCAGCCCGCAAAATTCGCCGCTTAAGAGACGCCTGGAGGAATCCAAGCCTCAGGCCAGGATACGTTCCACGGCAAAAACCAGCTGGGCGTGGGTAAATGGCTTGGCCAAAAAGCCGACATGTTCGTTCGGAATGCCCGAACGCATCATGAACAGCTCATCAATGTAGCCCGAAATGAAAAGGATGCGGATCGCGGGAAATCGCCTTGAAGCGGACACGGCGAAATCCACGCCGCTCTCATTCTTAAGCGCGACATCGATCACAAACAACAATTCCTGCGGCTTGGGATGCGCGGCCAGAATTTTCTCCGCCGCGAGAATGGAGGAAGCGGTGAAAATTGAATAGCCCGCGATGTGGAGGGAAGCCTCCAGCACCTCCAAAATTGGTGCTTCATCTTCGACGACGAGAACATCTTGAGCCATAATGTTTTTGTGCGGCCGCCCAGCTCGCACATCTGCCCTGCCAGCGGATCATCGAGGATGGCCCGCCACCCTCAACTCCAAAATTTGTCCATCTGCATCGGACCCGGTGTCGTGGGCGCGCAAGATGCCGCGCAAAGCCCGCAACAGTTGAGCCGGCCGCTTGTTCTTCATGGCATAGGCGCTTTTTTCAATCCGGCCCAATTGCCGCCGGGTCGGCCGGTCCAGGGTGGAAACAAATAAAATTGGCGTCATGATCCGTTCCGTGCGCAATTTTTGCGCGAGATCAAAGCCGCTTTCCGATCCAAGCATCACATCGATGACGAGCAGATCGGGCTTATAAAAGGCAACCCGCTTCGATAACCCGCGAGACGACTGCGTCGTGGCGCAGACCACGAGATCAGCCTCGTTGTTAAGAAGCTCCCGCAGACAAGCCGTAAAAAAACAGTTATCGTCGATGATCAGAATCCGCTTCCGTGCCCGCACCCGGCCGGGGCGGACAGACGAAGCAGCGGTGACAAGGCGACGCAAAGGGGTGGCGGTTAAGGTAACCAGTCTGATCAACCCGGATGATTGATGGTGGCATTTAACCAGCTTTCAGCAAGTGAAATGCGGCAGCGCTTGGAACCGGCAGGGGACATCCGGTCCGTCATGGCGAAAAATTGATGCCGGGGATCCATTTGATTGTTTCCCAAAAGTAATCGGCGCGCCATCTGATGGCAACATGCCCCGGTAAAATAGGCGAGGTACCCTCCGCCGATCATTCCTACTTGTTATTTATTTGCATTCGCAAAAAAAGCTTCAGTCCTCCACAAAGGCCGGCGATGCTAATATAATGCTAATGATTCGAAAGCATCATCATCCAACCACGGTCATCTTGACATAAATAGCGCATGGCAAGAGACGTGCTCTGACTATATATCCGTACAAGTGCTTAACGCAAATCCGACTCTAATTACCGCCGTCAAACAAAGGCGCAAGCAGACCGCCCATCGCGGCGACGGCCTTTCCGGCCTTGGACTGCTGGATTCACCCTCAGCCCAGCGGGCGATTTCCGCCGGATTATCCGTGGAACCGCCGGCGCCGCCGGCATCCTCCCGCCAAAGCCCCTTTGCGCCCGTGCAGACACGAGACAAAAGCATCAATGACTTCCTGCCGGCCATCCTGCCCTTGTTGCAAGCGACGATTTGGGAGGCCTGGGGCGACACGCTTGAATTGATTTCGATGGATTTCGGGCGGTGTGAACAATCCGCCTTGTTTTTCGATCACTCCCTGCAACAGCCCGGCATCCGATGGCTGGACCGGATCTGCCCTCTCGATCTCAGCCAAGTAAAGGCATTTTTAATCCCGGGTGGATCCGCTCCTGCACACCCGTCGATCGATTATCGCGTGATCCTGGCCAGCGGCGAATTGCTCTGGGTTCGTCACTGGCCCTTGGCCCGATCAACCGGGGACAACGGAAGAATCCGGTTGTCCGGCCTGATCATGGCCATACCCGAGCAAAAACGCCTGGAATGGGAATGCCTGCGGGTCAGCGAACGCGAGCGAAACCGCATCGGCCATGAGCTGCATGATGACGTCTGCCAGGTGCTGGCCGGCCTCAGTTACATGATGCGGGTGCTGGCCGGACGGTTGATGAAGGACGCGCCCGCCTTGCGCAATGAATTCAACGAGCTCAATGCGGATGTGGTCGCGACTATGGAGCGAACCCGCTCGATGGCCCACGGCCTTTTCCCGGCCCAGCTGCATTGCACCGCGCTGCGGCAGGCCCTTCAGGAGTTCGTGCAGCAGATAAAAACGCGTTTCGGCCTGGCCATCGTACTCGATCTCCCGCGCCGCCTTCCCCACCATGCCCCCGAGCAGATTCTCCATATTTACCGCATCGCCCAGGAGGCGGTGAGCAATTCCATCCGCCACGGCAAAGCCACCGCCGTGAAAATCGCGGTCAAAGTCTCGGCGGAAAGCGTGGAACTGCGGGTGGAGGACAATGGCCCGGGGTTCCCGGCCAGTGGCAGCCGTCCCGAAGGCATCGGCATGCACGTGATGCAGTACCGCGCGCGGTTTCTCGGTGGCAGTTTGAATTTTGGCAATCACGAGCCCGCCGGCGCCGTCGTCCAGCTGCAATATCCGCTGTCGGCAAATTCTCCTTCCTGAATCGAGCCAGACCACCTTGAAAACGAGAATCTACATTGTTGACGACCATGCCTTGGTCAGGCGCGGCTTATCCACGCTCATCGGCGCCGAACCCGACATGCAGGTCTGCGGCCAGGCCGAGGATGCCAGCAAGGCCACCACCGAGATCATGCAATTGCGCCCGGATCTCGTCATCGTGGACATCTCCCTGAAGGGGAATTCCGGCTTGGAGCTCGTCAAGAACATCAAGGCCTTCGACGCCAACATCCATGTGCTCGTGCTTTCCATGCACGATGAATCGATCTATGCGCTACGGGTGCTGAAAGCGGGCGCCAGGGCCTATGTCATGAAAAACGACCTGATTGAAAAGGTCATCGAGGCAATCCGCCGCATCAGCAAAGGGCACCTTTACGTCAGCGAGAACGTGGCCAGCCAGATGTTGAACCAGCTCGTAAACGGCAAGCGCACCGAGGATGATTCTCCGGTCAGCAGCCTGAGCGACCGCGAGCTGGAGATCGTCAATCTGATCGGCAATGGGCTGCCCACGCGCGAAATCGCCGCGAAACTTCACATCAGCGTGAAGACCGTGGAGACGCACCGCGCCCACATAAAACGCAAACTCAACGTGGAAAACGCGACCCAGTTGGTGCAGTTTTGCGTGCGCTGGGTGGAAGAAAACAATTCTTCGCCGCTTGCTGAAACGGCCTGATTCAAGGCCATTTTGTCGAATGTATTGGCATGGCAAATGCTTCGTATGCAACGCAACTAGAAGCACTTGGCCCCTACCCCGCCGTCAGGCAAAGCAATAGGGCCTAATCAGCTCAACCCGGGTCGACCTGAAAGCAAATTAATGGCATAATCACTCCTACATCAGCTAGGACATTGCCCCTCGACCCCACAGATTCCTCTGGCAAACGCCGCCGCAAGTTGTTGATCGTCGACGACAACAGGTTTTTTATTCGTTCCCTGAAAAGCCTGATCGATGGTGAACCCGACATGGTGGTGTGCGATCTGGCCGAGTCATCCGAGCAATTGTTCAGGGCCATGAAGCAATCCAGCCCCGATATGATCGTACTGGATATCATGCTGGGGCCGGAAAACGGCCTGCAGATAGCGGAAGAACTGCGGAAGCAGGGCGTGAAAACCCCCCTGCTTCTGATTTCATCCCTGGCCACTCCGAGCCGGAAGGATCTTCAGCAAATTGGCCGCTGTGTCTTCTGCCGCAAAGGCGACGTGCCAGCCAAACTTTTACACCAAGCGCGGGCCGGACTGATGATGATAGATGACCCCTGGAAACAGGCCAAGCGGGCGAAGCAGGCGGCCTGACGAAGCCGATTAGAGCACCCGCACCCCGCCGGCCGCCGTGCCAGCCTTAATAGGCCGAGCGCGGGGGAAATACCACCTGGCGGACGGTCTGAAACAGGATCTGCAGGTCGAGCGAGAGCGTCCAGCGGCGAATGTAAATCATGTCGTAGCCGATGCGCTTGTGCAGCAGCGACGGCTCGGAGATCTCCCCGCGGAAGCCCCGGCATTGCGCCA
>DATHNW010000010.1:0-137422 GCA_035485575.1 Opitutaceae bacterium
GACGGAGACCAATGGCACTCTCTACTCCGCTCCGGTGAACATCAGCGCCACGACGACGCTCCAGGCCATTGCCTATGAAAGCGGCTTCACCGACAGCCCGGTGACCAGCGCCAGCTACACGATCGGCTCGACCCCGCCACCTACGGTCTCCTTCGAGGCGGAAAGCCTGACTAACACGCCTAGCGGCGCGACCTCATCGGTGCAGACCGACACCAACTCCAGCGGCGGCAAATGGGTCGAACTTGCGGGCAACAGCGTGGGCGACTCCATCAGCTTCGCGATTCCCAGCGTGGCGGCCGGCACCTACCAGCTGCAGATGAAATGGAAGGGCAACAACAGCCGCGGCATCCTGCAGCTCTCCGTCGACGGCACCAACCTTGGCAGCACGCTCGACCAGTATGCGTCCGGCCAGACCTACCCGACGACCACGTTCGGCAATGTCACCTTCAGCTCGGCCGGCACGCACACCGTCAAGCTGACGGTAACCGGTAAGAACTCCGCCTCGAGCAACTACCAGCTCTCCGCCGACAAGTTCACTTTCGTCGGACAATAAAACTTCACCAGGGCGCAGGGTGCATCACGCCTCCTGCGTCTTTTGTCTCTTTGTTTCAGACCACCCCTCTCATCCCATGAGCCTAAAAATGAAAATGAAATCAATACCCTGCGCGTCGACGCGGCCTGCCGCCGTTTCGGCTTTTTCACCTGTCCGTAATAACATGATGTCGAATATCCGGCCCTCCCTCCGATTCATGGGTTTGGCTGCGTTTGCCTGCATGCTCCTGCTTGCTCTGGCCAGCCGCCTGTCGGCGCAGACTACGCTTAATTTCGAGGCGGAAAGCCTCACCTATGCCGCCAGCGGCGCCACGGCTTCGGTGCAGACCGACACCAATTCCAGCGGTGGCAAGTGGGTCGAGCTCGCGGGCAACAGCGTCGGCGATTCCATCACCTTCACGTTGCCCAGTGTGGCGGCGGGCACCTACCAGCTGCAGATGAAATGGAAGGGCAATAACAGCCGCGGCATCCTGCAGCTCTCGGTTGACGGCGCCAACCTCGGCAGCACGCTCGACCAGTACGCGTCCGGCCAGACCTATCCAACGACTACATTCGGCAATGTGACCTTCAGCTCGGCTGGCGCCCATACCATCAAGCTGACGGTGACAGGCAAGAACGGCTCATCGAGCAATTACCAGCTCTCCGCCGACAAGTTCACCCTCGTCGGGCAGGCCGCCAGCGCGGTAGCGGATCCCGCCTTCAGCCCTGGCGGCGGCACCTATGGCCCGGCGCAAAATGTAACGATCACTTCGTCGACGGCCGGCGCCCTGATTCGCTACACCACGGACGGCAGCACGCCGACTGAAACACTAGGCACCGTCTACTCTGGCCCGGTGAACATCAGTTCCACGGCCACGCTGAAGGCCATCGCTTATGAGAGCGGCTTCGCCGACAGTGCGGTGACTACGGCCACCTATCAGATCGGATCCCCTCCCGCGACCTTCACCCTCGAAGCGGAGAATCTTTCGCCGGTCGGCACGGGCGCCACCGTCAGCACCAGCAATGACGCCAACGCCAGCGGCGGGGTGATCGAGTTCCTCAATGCCACGGCTGCCGGCCAGACCATCACCTTTACGACGCCGGTCATCGCGGCTGGACCGTACCAGCTGCAGATGCGCTACAAGAGCAACACAACCCGCGGCCAGCACACGGTGAAGATCGATGGCGTACAGGTTGGCGGTACGGTCGACCAATATGCCAAGACCTCCGTCTATACGACGGTCACGCTTGGCAGTGCGACCCTCAACACCAGCGGCACGCACACGATCGTGCTGACGGTGACGGGCAAGAATTCGGCTGCTACCCAGTTCTATCTCACCGCCGACACGTTCACCTTCACCGGACAATCCGGTCCGACCCAAGTCGCGGCTCCGATCTTCAGCCCCGGTGCCGGCGTGTATTCGACCGCGCAAAATATCACGATCAGCACGGCCACCGCCGGCGCTTCCATCCGCTATACCACGGACGGCAGCACGCCGACCGAGACGCTCGGCACGCTCTACACCGGCGCTCCGGTGGTCATCAGCTCCACGACCACGATCAATGCGATCGCCTACGAAGCCGGCTTCATCGACAGCAATGTCGCGAGCGCCACCTACACGGTTTCATCGTCGAACATCATTTCGCTCTTCGACGGCACCGACCTCAACGGCTGGACTCAGGTGCCGGCAAGTTCCTGGACCGTCAATACCACGGACGTCGCCATTGCCAGCCTCGGCAAGGGCCGCGGTTTCATCTATGCGAACAACAAATACCAGTTCTATCGCCTGAGGTTCGAGGTACGCCACCTTGGTGTTACCGCCGGAGGCAGTGACCACAAAGCCTGCATGGTGTTCTTCGGCACCTCTCCTTCCCTCGATGCCATGGGAGGGATCCAGTTCCAGTTCCCCAATGGCGGCGATTGGGATTACCGGCCGGGCGTGAACAAAGGCGGCGGCCCGCATTTCACCGTCTTCTCGCACCCGACGCTTGACGGCTCGCAGTGGACTTCGATTGAGCTCCTCGTCGACGGCCGAAACGGAACGGCCCGCATCGCGGAGGCCCAGCCGGTCGGCAGCAAGGCGACCGAAATCATGGACTTCAGTGATCCCACGGAGGCGATATCAGGCTATTTCGCCTTTCAGATGCACAACAGCGGTCTGCTCGACGAATACCGGAACGTTACAATCGAAGTTAATCCGGCCGTTGATGATTTGATCACGACGAAGTAAGCCCCCTGATATATAAAAACATCGTGCGCGGATGCCCTTGGCGGGCATCCGCGCATTTATTTTAGTGAGCAGTTTTGGCCCGCGAAAGCAGGCCGACCTGGGCGGAACGGGGCTGCCGGATTTAGCCTGGCTGTACTTTAAATTTATAAGTCAATAACAGTTAAGATATAATGGCATTTCGGCTCTTATGTTTTTGAATTAAAGGTAAGGATGGAAAAACCGATGTAGACTGATACACTTTTATAATCAGATGCATCCCGCGCAATTACGTTGGAAATGGGCGGCTTCGGGTCTGGCCGGACTCATCATCTGTATTGGCGTGATGGCATGGTTTGCCGCGAAGTTTCGCGATCCTGCGCTGGCTTCGACTCCGTTTTTGATGGGGTACCAGTCCTCCCCTCCGAATCAAGTGGTGATGCCGGACGGACAGCCCGGCGGCCCGGCCATCGAGATTATCACCGAAGCCTGCCGGCGGCGGCATATTCCGATCCGATGGGTTTATGCTCCGGATGGTCCGGAAGCGCCCCTGATCAACGGAAAAGTCGATTTGTGGCCGTTGATGAATATCACGGCCCGGCGGCGGAAAATATTATATATTTCCGAGCCATGGACCATGAACAGCTTTTGGCTGGTATCCCTGGCCTCGAAGGGCATCACCGGCCCGGGGGATATGACGGGAAGAACCTTGAGTCACAGCAATGATCCGATTGGCAAGAGCCTGGCCGCTTCTTACTTTCCCCAATCGATCTTGATCGGCGTGCGGGACAACAAAAGCACCTTGGAGAGTGTGGTTTCCGGCCAGAGTGATGCCGGCCTGATCTTTGGAAGCAAAGTCCACTCGACGGAACTCCAGGACGTGAAAGACGCCCGGAATCTCAAGCTCAAGTTCCTGCCCCTGCCGGGCGGCGAATCATCATTGGGCGTCGGCGCTTCGTTCAAGCGCCCGGACGCTGCGCGTGCGGCCGACGCCATCCAGGCCGAAATTGTCCGAATGGGCATGGATGGCACGCTGTCTTCCATCTACTTCCGCTGGTGCCTGGATCCGAACAACGACAGCCTGGCGCTTTTTTATCTCAGGCAGGTGCAGCAGCGCAACCAGTACATGGCCCTCGCGATCTGCATCCTGGCGGCGGCGCTGGGCCTGCTGGGCTGGCTGGGCTTCCATCTCGGGCGCGCCCGGATCGCCGCGGATGCCGCGAACCGGGCCAAAAGCGAATTTCTGGCGAACATGAGCCATGAAATACGCACTCCGCTCAACGGTGTGATCGGCATGACGGAGCTGACGTTGAAAACCGAGCTGACCCCTGAGCAAAGGGATTTTCTGACCACGGTTTCCCAATCGGCCGACACCCTGCTCACCGTCGTGAACGACATCCTGGATTTTTCCAAGATCGATGCCGGGAAACTGGAGCTGGAGTCACTGGCCGTCGATTTGCGGGAGATGGTCGAGTCGTGCGGCAAGGCGTTTGCCGTGCATGCGCACAAAAAGAAACTCGACCTGGTGGTCGAGATGTCACCCGATTGCCCGTCCTTCATTCAGGCAGATCCAACGCGGCTGCGTCAGATTCTGTTCAATCTTCTTGGCAACGCCCTGAAGTTCACGCCCAAGGGCGAGATCGTCCTGCGGGTGGCGCCGTCGCGCAGGGAGAATGGAAAACCTCTCCTGGAATTTTCTGTGGCAGACACCGGCGTGGGCATTCCGGCAGACAAGCAAAAGAAGCTCTTCGCCGCCTTTTCGCAGGTGGACAGCTCCACGACCCGGCGGTTTGGCGGCACCGGACTGGGGCTCGCCATCTCGCGCCGGCTCGTGAAATTGATGGGCGGCGAGATCTGGCTGGAAAGCACGCTCGGTGCCGGCACGACTTTTCATTTTGTCATTCCCCTCCTCCCCTTCGGCGGTGGGTTTGCGCCGGCGCCGGCGGGCGAACCGCCCAATTTGGCGGGTAGCCGGATCCTGGTCGTGGACGACAGTGCCGCCCATCGGCGCGCCCTTGGCGGGATGCTTGGCGTCTGGCATGCGCAGGTCAGCTGTGTGGCGGATGGGAAAAGCGCGTTGCAGGCCTTGCAGCAGGCCGGCGCGCAGGGCGATCCGTTCACGCTGGTGCTGGTCGATTATCAGATGCCGGAAATGAACGGGTTCGAGCTTGCCGGACGGATTCAAGCGGAGTTTTCGGGCGGCCTGATCATGATGCTGACTTCCGATGATTATAATTCCGCGATGGCGCGCTGCACGGAGGCAGGGATCAAGTCGCACCTGATCAAGCCGGTGCGGCAGGCGGATCTGCTTACTGCGATCAAGGCGGTGCTCGCCGCCGTGCCACAGCACCGGCAGACCCAGCGGCCGGCCGCGCCCGCGACGAATACGGCTCCGAAGCCGGTGCGAAAACTCCGGGTGCTCCTGGCGGAAGACAATGCCGTGAACCAGAAAGTGGCGACCAAGTTGCTCCAGCAGATGGGGCATGAGGTGACCTTGGCGGAAAATGGCCGGCGGGCGGTGGAATTCCAGCGCACGGGCCACTTCGATGTGGTGCTGATGGATGTGCAGATGCCCGAGATGGACGGCCTGGAAGCCACCGCGGCCATGCGCCGGGAAGAAACTGGCAGATCCGTGCACATGCCCATCATTGGATTGACCGCTTTTGCCCTGAAGGAAGACCAGGAGCATTGCCTGGCTGCGGGAATGGACGGGTGCCTGTCAAAACCGATCAGGAGTGCCGAATTGGTCAGGATGCTCAATGCCCTGACCGAGGTGGCGCCGGCCCCCGACGCGATGGCGTGAAGGCTTTCTTTTCTCGGCTCCGCTGATTTTGCTCCTAAAGGCGTTGCCTGCCGACTCCTGACGCCATCGTTTCGCGACTCGGCCCGGGGCTTTATCTTCAGCTTTGCAAGGCCGGGGTGATGGCCGATGGCCGGCTTGTGATGGCCGATGAGATCACATTGTCGGCATAACCGAATTTGATCCGGCAATAATGCCGGGCATTGTCGAGCTGAAGCTTGGTGGCGTGGCGCAGGGCTTTCGTCCCGATCAAGGTGCTGCCGGCGTCTTGTTTGATTGAGGCTTCGACCAGCACGCCGAGGCTCCGGTTAACTGCTTCTTGAGTCATCATATCTCCAATCTGCCGGCATGAACAACCTGGTGCGAGCTAATGTTTGTCATGGCGAAAGCTGGAACGGGTTGGGCTGCAAGTCTTGAGCACTGGAGCAGGATGTTCCATTGCGGCCCATGGCTGGAATTGCTTCTCCGTCGTTGACCCGCATGGGTCGGATGGGCTTTGCTGACCCTTCGCCATGCTCACCATCGCCGATGTTTCCAAGTCCTACGGTCCGCGCACGCTGTTCGCCGAGGTCTCCCTCTTCGTTTCGCGCACCGACCGCTACGGCCTGGTCGGTCCAAATGGCGCGGGCAAATCCACGCTCTTCAACCTCATCCTTGGCGAGGAAGCGCCTGATGAGGGCACCATCAGCTGGGAACGCGGCGCTGACTTCGGTTTTCTCCCGCAGGAGAGCGCGCCGGCCGGTGACGAAACCATCCTGCAGATCGCCACGGGCGGCGCGAAGCTCCAGCCCGAGTCCGACGACGATCACGACATCGATTACACCCTCGAGCCGCGCGCGAAAAAAATCCTCGCCGGCCTCGGCTTCCGCGAGACCGACCACGAGCGCATGGCCAAATCATTTTCCGGCGGCTGGGTCATGCGCGCCCATCTCGCCCGCCTGCTGGTGAGCGAACCCGCGCTGCTGCTCCTTGACGAGCCGACCAACCATCTCGATCTCGAGGCGCTGCTCTGGTTTCAGGATTACCTCACCCGCTACCCCGGCGGTTTGCTCGTCATCTCGCATGACCGCGCCTTTCTCAACGCCCTTTGCACCGGCATCCTGGAATTGCGCAACTGCACCCTCAACCGTTACACGGGCAATTACGACGACTTCCTCCAGGAAAAGGAGGACCGCAAGGCGCAGCAGGCCGCCCGGTTCAAAAACCAGCAGCGCGAAATCGCCCATCTCCAGCGCTTCGTCGACCGCTTCGGCGCCAAGGCCTCGCTCGCGTCCCGCGCCAAGTCGAAGGAAAAGCAGATTGAGCGCCTGCAGGAAGTGGCGGTCGACGAGCCCGAGGAGGATCTGCGCCGCGTCAATTTCAAGTTTCCCCAGCCGCCGCGCTCCGGCCGCAAGGTCATCACGCTGGAACACGTCCAGCAGGCCTACGGCGACCATGTCGTGTACCGGGATCTCGATTTCATGGCCGAGCGCGACCAGCGCATCGTGCTTGTCGGGCCCAACGGCGCGGGCAAATCCACGCTCCTGAAAATTCTCGCGGGCGTCATCCCGATCCAGGGCGGCGTGCGCGAGCCCGGCAGCAACGTCGTCCCGGGCTATTTCGCGCAGAACCGCCTCGATGGCCTCGACCCGAAGCGCACCGTGATGGAAGAGGCGATGGAGATGCGCAACGTCAACCGCGATGTCACCGAGCAGATGGCCCGCGCCATTCTTGGCGGCCTGCTCTTCCGCAAGGACGACGTTTTCAAAAAGGTCTCAGTCCTTTCCGGTGGCGAAAAATCGCGTCTCGCACTCGTCAAGCTCCTGCTCGCCCCGCCCAATCTCCTGCTCATGGACGAGCCCACGACGCACCTTGATATTTCGTCGATCGACGCGCTGATCACCGCGCTCAAAGCCTACGAGGGCACGTTCATCTTCATCAGCCACGATGTGTATTTCATCCGGGCGCTTGCCCAGACGGTGCTGCACGTCCACTCCGGCCGCCTCACGGCCTACGCCGGCAACTACGATTACTATCTCGAAAAATCGCGTGCTACCAATGAGCGCGCCGCGCTTACGGCCGGTTTCACCGACGCGCGGCCCGCTCAGGACAAGGTTGTGCGTCCGGCTGAGCCGGTTGCCGCGGCCCCGGGCGGCACCAGGACCAAGGAGCAAAAACGCGCCGAGGCCGAGGCCCGCACTGCCCGGTCGGCCGAGATCAAGCGCCTGCGCGGAACTATGACCGCGCTGGAAAAGGAAATTTCCGAACTCGAAAAAACGCAGGGCGAACTCGCGGCTGCGCTTGAGGCTCCGGAAACCTACAAGGAACCCGGCAGGGCCCAGCACCTCAATCGCGAGCTGAGCCCCATCGTCGACCGTCTGCAGATCATCACCGCTGAATGGGAAGCGGCGGGGGTAAAATTGACCGAGCTGGAAAAACAGGGCGGGTGAGGGGAGGAAAGAGGCGGCGTGGGTCGCCTCATTTCACCGTGATGAGCCGGTCTTCCTTCGGGTCGGCTTCGATTTTGATATCCTTGTATTCGACCACCGAAGTGGCGGAGTGAATCTGCATCCCGATCGGTCCCCTTTTCAAGAGGGTCGGATCGGGATGCCGGTACCGGATGATCTCGATGCCGTCGACCGCCATGCGCACTTCGCCGGTCTGGAGATTAGCGAGGATTTCGCTCGTGTGCCAGTCGTGGTAGCGCAGTGCCTGGCGCGGGATGACTCGCGTGGGTTTGACGTCCTTGTTGACCCGGTAGTCCCACATGGCCCCATGCGGCGGTTGGACTTGGAGGGCGTGCGCGGTGCCCCAGGTTCCCGCAGCTGGGCGGTCGCCCCAGAAGAGAATGCCCAGATGTCCACTCCCGGTGTTCGCCTCCGGAATCACGACCCGGGCGGTGACGATGAGCCGGAAACTGCCATAATCACCTTGGGTGAAAATCTGGCCGTACTTGCCGGTGCCATGCATGGCGCCGTCGGCGATGGTCCAGTATTTGGGGTCATATTCCCAGCCATCAAGGGTCTTGCCGCCGAAAAGCACCTTCAGCTCCTTGGCCTCGACCCCGGGCAATGTGGGTGGCGGCGCACTGGGCGTGGGGGTCGGATTGGCCGGCGCGACGACTGGGGCCGGAGCGGATGCGGCGGCAGGGCTCGCCGTGGGCTGCGCGACCAGAGTCGTTGAAAAAAACACCACGACCAAAACCATCCGGCAGTTTGTTCTCATGTTCTTGAAAATGGAGCTTTGGCTTCCGCCTTCAAGTATTCCTGCGCGGATGATCCGCCTCAGGCGAGGCTCAGCCGCGGCTTGCGGTTGACGCCAAAGTCGGAAAAGAAGGGGCGGTTTTTCCATGATCCCCCCAGACCGCAAACTCCGTTGGGGCGTGCTTGGGTATGCGCGCATCGCCCGGGAATCGCTTATCCCCGCCATCCTTCGTTCGGGCAGCTCGGAATTTCACGCCATTGCGTCGCGCGACGAAACCAAGCTGGCCGAATGCCGGGCGCGTTTTCCCGGTCTTGCCAAAACCTATCGCGGCTATGACGAGCTTCTGCGCGATCCGGAGGTGGACGCGGTTTACATTCCGCTGCCGAATGCGCTGCATTGCGAATGGACGGTCAAGGCTGCCGAACAGGGCAAGCACGTGCTCTGTGAAAAGCCGCTCGCGCTCAACGCCGCCGAGGTGCGCAAAATGACCGCCGCCTGCGCCGCGCATGGCGTCACGCTGATGGAGGCGTTTATGTACCGCTACACCGACCGCACGCGGCAGGTGCTTGGCGTGCTCCGCAGCGGCGTGCTGGGTGAAATCAAATATCTCAGCTCAAGTTTCCGGTTCCTGCTGGCCAATCCGGCCTCGATCAAGTTCAAGCCCGAGCTTGGTGGCGGTTCGCTCTATGACGTGGGCTGTTATCCGGTGAATTTCGCCGGCTTGGTGGCCGATGAGATCGCGCGTGCGCCGGCCGGTTCGGTGCGGCCGGAAGCGGTTTCTGCCGAATGCATGCGTACGGGCGGCATTGACGTGATTTTTTCCGCGGTGCTGAAATATCCCTCCGGTCTGCTGGCTTCGCTGAACAGCGGGTTCAATGCGCACCGCCGCGTGTTTTCAGAGATCGTCGGCACGCAGGGTGTGCTCGAAATCCCCGACACCTTCGGCGATGAGGCGGGGGCGTTGGTGCTGACCGCGGGCAGCGAGCGCCGGGAAATTCCGGTGACGGCGACCGATCGCTATCTCCTCGAACTGGAGGATTTCGCCGACGCGGTGCGGCACAGTCGCACACCGCATTTCGGCCTGGTCGAAACGCTGCGCAACACGGAGGTCATCGACCGTCTGCTCGCGGCCGTTTTGTAAAGCCGACGCGAAGGCGCCCTGTGTCATCAATAGCATGGTCCGTTAGTCTCATGCTTGCCCGCTGACCGGCAGGAGGGATAGCCTGTCTGCGTGCTCTCTGCTTCTAGCTTTCCGTCCGGCCCTTTTCTGCGCGGGCTGGTCATGGTTCTCGGATTATTTTCCTTCACCGCTATTCTTGGTGTTCACAATATCGCGGACGGCGATCTCTGGGGAAAGCTCGCCATCGGGGCGCACGTTTGGAAATACGGCACGGTTCCGCTGCGCGACACCTTCGCTTTCACGCCGGTATTGCCTCAGTATATCGAACACGAATGGGGCGCGGGCGCGCTTTTCTTCGGTGTGCTCAAATTTTTCGGCTCGGCCGGCTTGATGACCCTGAAAATCGTTCTCGCTCTGGGTGCTTTGCTGTCGGCCATTGCTGTCGGCCGTAAAACCGGATGTGCTTGGGAGGCGTTGCTTGTACTGGCTGGGCCTGTGGCGGCGTGCATCCTTCCCGCCTATATTCCTGTTTTGCGCAGCCACGCCTTCACCTACTGCTTTTTTGCCCTCACCCTGCTCGGCCTGGAGGAAATTCGAGCAGGCCGGAAATGGCCGGCCTTCGCGCTGCCGGTGATGATGCTCGCCTGGTCGAACATCCACGGGGGGTTCGTGGCCGGATTGGGCACGGTTGCCGTCTACACCGTCTTCTCGCTGTTCAGCGGCCGGCCGGCCAGGCTCATGCTGTCCGTCGCATTTGCCTGTGGCGCGGCCACGCTCGTCAATATTTACGGCCTCAAGTTCTGGGGGTATCTGATCCCGGCGCTCCTCAACAAGCGCCCTCATATCGCCGAGTGGCAGCCGCTGCCGCTTCTTGCGAACGATATTTATGATGTGTTCACCGGGTTTAGGATTCTTTTTGCGCTGGTGGTCCTCCTGCTCATCCTGGCCTGGCGACGCACGAAGAAAAAAAGCTGGCCTGGTCTTGTCATGCTGGCAATCACTGCGGCGCTGGGCTGGCACAGCCGACGCCACACACCATTTTTCGGGGTGACGGCCATGGCCTTTGCCGGGCCATTTCTGCAGACACTATTCGCTGATTTGGCCGCTTTCCTGCCGGCGCGGGCGCGGGCCGCTTTGAACCCGGGTCTGGCGCTGATGGTGTTGTATGGCGCGCTCGCCATTCATGTTGCCGCCCGGATTCTGCCAGATGTCTCGTTCACGGTGCTTGCGCCGGTCGGCCATGATCCCGTCCGTGAAGCGGACATTCTTTCCCGGGCCGGCAGCGAAGGTAACTTGGCTGTTCCGTTCGAGTGGGGCTGCTACTCTTTCTGGCGGCTTTATCCGCGCATCAGGATTTCGATGGATGGCCGATATGAGACAACGTATCCAGAATCTACATACAAATTAAACAACGATTTTTTTGAAAAATCGGGTCCTGGCTGGGATCGCCTTATTCGGGATTATCCGGTGGATTACGTCATTCTCCGGTTTGCGCGGGACCGGCTGCGCCCGGAGGATCTGTTCAGCCGCGGCTATGTGCTCATATGGCTCACGCCAGGCCAGTCCGCACTCATGGCTTCGCAAAAGCACGCCGGCCGGCTTCGCCAAGTCGCAGCGGAGCTACCGGCTACGACAATCGATCCACTCGATGCCAGCATTCCAGACCAATGGTGGTTTCGCTGATGTTTTCATCCGCCGGCTCGGCAAAAATTTCCGACGGAATGGGGTCCTTCCGGGTAGAGCAGCGGCACGGGCACCGGCACGGCGAATTTTTCCGCCCAGGGCGTGAGCGCGGGCATGATGGTCGGATAAAGCTCGAGGCCGTTTTTCAGATGGGCTTCACGGCGGCGCAGGCCGCCTTCGCCGGGCAGGCGTACGCGGTCGAAGCCCGGGCGGGGCGGAGTGTCATGACAGGCGGCAGAGAGCCAGGAGGTCTGGCGCAAAAAATCCTCGGCGCCGCCGTACAAGGCGGGATTGAGTACCTGCAGATAAACATTGGCGGCCCAGCCTTCCGGCGGATCGGCCCGACCATGGCCGGCCAGACCGCCGGTGAGCACCTCCGCGAGCAAGCCGAGCGCATAGCCCTTGTGGCCGTGATCAAGTCCGCCGACCGGCAGCAGCGCGCCCGGCGGCTGGGTGAAGATCACCGCGGGATCATCCGATGGATTGCCTTCATGGTCGATCACCCAGGGTCCCGGCAGCTTGCGCCCCTCGGCGCGGAGACGGTTGATCAAGCCGTTCGTGGCGATGGAAAGTGAGACGTCGAGCACCACGGGGTCGCCGCCGGTCGGCCAGGCCGCTGCGATGGGGTTGGGCGTATAGACGGCGCGCCGGCCGCCGTGAGGCGCGACGTCGCCCCGCCGCGGATCGGAGCAGGCGAGGATCACCATCAAATTCTGGTCGGTGACGCGCTTGAGATAGGCGGCGAGGCAGGCGATGTGATGGCAGCGCCGGATCACCACGGTGCAGGTGCCGTTTATTTTTGCGCGCTCCACCGCCAGTGCGATGGCCCGGAGCGTGAGCCAGGGTCCCGGCAGACGCCGGCCATCCCACGTCACCGCCGCCGGAAAATCAGCGAGCACCTGCGGCGAGCCGGCTTTGGCCATGCCGCCGCTTTCGAGTTCCCCAAGATACGGTGCGAGGAGCTGCAAGCCGTGGGTGGTGTGCCCCAGCAGGTCGCCCTCGACGAGAATTTCCGCGACAGCCGCCGACTTTTCCGCGTCGAGACCGGCGCGTTGCAACAGGGTGGAGGCGAAGCCAGCCAAGGCCTGGGCATTGTAACGTGAAGCCATGCGAAGAGGGTTGATAATGCATTAGCTCCCCCATGCAACACGGTTGGTGAGGTTTGTGGGCCGGTGGTTCATGTCTGTTCACGCGGAAAACAACGCTGTAGAAACGCGGTGGCCGGGCCGGGCTCCCCGCGGGCAAGGTCGGGCCGCGTATTGAGCACGAGAAAGTCGTGTCCGGCGCAGCTGGCTGTTTCGTGGAAAAACGGCAGGGGGCTGCCGTGCATTGGCGCCGGGCGCGGGGCTGGCCGGCCGGGCCTTGGATGATGGCGGGTGTGGTTCATGTGGATGGCGGGTTGAGTTGTCCGCCTCCGCTGTTTCACCGGCCGGGGTAAAATAAAAAACCCCCTCCGGTGGACACCGGAGGGGGCGAAAGTGGTTTTAAAATCACTCCCCTCGCGGCGTGCGGGCAATAGCGACGACGACGGCGACCACGGAAGAGGAGCCGGAGAATGAACTGAAGGGCGTCGTGCCAGCGAGGATCATGAAAGGAGCGCAAAGAGAACCGGGTTTGCGGCCCGTGTCAAGGCCGGGAGGAGAGGGCGCGAACCAAAATCCCCTCTTGCCGCAACTTCGGCGAAAGGCGTCCGTCAATTCTCTTGTTGCGAACCAGGCGCCGGTTGCGTGGCTTGGTCGCGATGCGCGTATTCCACTTCCTTATTCCATGAAAATTTCACCGATCGTCCTGATCTGTCTTACCTTGGGCTCCGGCCTGGCGATTCCGGCTTTGGCCGTGACGGCCGACGGCTTGCGCAGCTTCGAGGGCATCGAGGAACCGGAGCTGCGTTATATTGTGGCGACCGGCAAATTTGTTTACGACCCGTTCGTCAACATCACCGATGTCGGCGACCACACGGTGCGCATGACGCTCCGCTACGGTCCGGATTGGTGGGACAGCGACCGCGACCGGCCGGATACCACGCGGCAGCGCGCCGAGATCAAGGGGCTCGGCCCGCATCAGAAGCCCGGTGAGACCTTCGAGTACGCGACCACCTGGCGCACGGATCCCGCGTTTCACGGCAGCAGCCGCTTTTGTCATGTGTTCCAAATCAAGGCGACCGATGGGGACAATGGCGCGCCGCTGGTCGTGATCTCGGTCCTTGATGGGGTTGGCCGTGCCTGCGTGCGTTACTGGCCGGGCAACTCCAAGGATTTCATCAACGTGCGCGAATTTTCCTGGAAGCCCGGTGCGTGGCAGACCGTCCGCCTCCGCGTCAAGACCTCGGAGAAGGACGACGGAGAGGTGCTCGTGTCGGTGGACGGCGATGATTTTCAGGGTGTGAAAGGCGTGCGGGTCTATCGTCCTGATGCGACGGATTACCGTCCGAAATGGGGCCTCTATCGCGGCACGGCCAAGGGCATGGATCTCCACGATGATTGGGTGGAGCACAAGAATGCGTCGGCGCAAAAACTCTGAATCCGCGCCGGGGGTCGCGCGGGCCCGTCTGATTAATTTTTCTTGATGGCGTCGGGCAGGTCCCCGGTCTCGATGGCCGGCAGGTATTCTTTCACCACGGGTGCGCTGATGATGACTTGGGACGGGCGCTCCAGGCTCTCGTTGATTTCCTGGGGCAGGGTGGTTTCGTGGCCCAGGTAGGCGACGCTGGCGCTGACCAGCGCGGGCATGGATTCGTCCTGGGTCGTGCCGTCGGAATCGAGGCTCATCTGGGCGCGCCAGAGAAGTTTTTTCTCATGGTGGTTCACATACGCGCCGGGGCTGTAGGCCGAGATGACGATGAAGTAACGGTCGTTGTCCGCCGCTTGCGTGATGTCTTCCCATGGCGGGAATCCGGGATTCATTTTGTCGAGGCTGCCGCCGGCCACGAGCGCAAGCATCATCGGCTGGTTGAAGGTGACTCCGTCTATTTTTTCAGGGTTCATGTAGCCCCAGTGATAGGCGATGATGTAGTCGAGTTCCCGGGAGTCGGCGGTGACGCCCTGGTAGTTCGCGGCGGCGAGGGCGTTGCGTACCATGGACTCAACTTTCTCGGGCGGCGGGCTTTTTTCGCCGGCGACTTTTTCACCCTCTTCGCGATAGCCCCCCTTGATCAGAAGGTAGATGGCGGGATGATCATGCGTGGGCTGGAGCATTTTTTTCCCCGCAGGCGTGACGTAGGAGTAAACGATGACATCGCGCGTCCGCTCGGCGCGGGCGAGGCCCGCACGGGTGCCCAGCAGGACGAGGACGGCGGCAAATTTATACAGGTTGCGCATGGAGCTGGTGGGAGGGGATTAAGCCGATGAAAGAAATCGGCCGCTTTGTTCGCAAGCCCTGCCGGCGCCATTGGCGAAATTTACCTGTTGTTTTCCCCTCTGGAAGAATTCCCAGAGTGGGGCCGGGCTTGGGCCCGGGCGCCTATTTGTCCTTCTGCGCCGGGACGGCGGGCAGGTACTCTTTCACTTTGGGGGCGGCGATGATGACCTGGGAGGGGCGGTCCAGGCTTTCGTTGATTTGTTGCGGGATGTCGGTCTCGCGGCCGAGGTAGGGCACGCTGGCGCTGACCAGCGCGGGCATGGATTCGACCTGGCTCGTGCCGTCGGAGTCGAGGCTCATCTGCGCGCGCCAGAGGAGTTTCTTCTCATGACGTTTTATAAAGGCGGCCGGGCTGTAAGCCGAGATGACAATGAAGTAGCGGTCGGTGTCCGCGGCCTGCGCAATGTCGTCCCACGGCGGGACGCCTGGCTCCATTTTGTCGAGGCTGGCTCCGGCCACGAGGACGAGCATCATCGGCTTGTTGAAGACGATTTGATTGCTCTTGTCGGTGGGATCGTCGCCCATGTCCATCGTTTCGGGATTCATGTAACCCCAGTTGTAGGCGATGATGTAGTCGATGGTCTGGGAATCGCTCTTGGCGGGGTCGTAGTTGGCGGGAAAATTTCCGCCGGGCGTGCCGTTGAACACGCCCAGGGCCTTCGAATTTGCGCCGTGATAATGGGCGGCAGCGAGAGCATTGCGCACCATTTGCTCGATCTTTTCCGGCGGCGGGCTTTTTTCCCCGGCGGCCTTGTCGCCCTCTTCATGGTAACCGCCGGCGATGAGCAGACAGGTGGCGGGGTGGTCGGCGGTGGGCGGCGTCATCGCTTTTCCGGCTTCCGTGACCATGGAGTAGACGATGACATCGCGTGTGCGTTCCGCATGGGCGAGGCCCGCGCTGGCGCCCAGCAGGGCGAGAGCGGCGGCGAATTTATGCAAGGTGCGCATTGGTAATGAAGACGGTTTCTTAGGGTAAAAGTTGCGCGAGTCTCCATGGAGCCGCCGAAGGGGGCAAGTCTTCCCCGATTCGGCCGGCATCGCATCACTCTGCTGGCGGCGGGCCGAAATGCGCGGCATGCGTCGCATAGGCCGCGGCATCCGCGAGCATGGCATCGAGAGCGGCGGCGAGTGGCGCGGCCGTGGTGAGCCCGGAGAAGATGGCCTTGTCGCCGATGGCATCCTCCAGCACGAAGGCCGGGCGCTGGGTGATCTGCAGGGCGTGGAATTCAGCCGTGGCCGCCTGCACGCGCGCCTCGATTTCGCGCGACTGCGCCCTGGCCCGGAGTTTCTCCGCGTCAATGCCCGCCACTTTGGCCGCAACGGCGATCGCCTCGGCCATATCGCCGATCTTGCGGCCTTCGCGCAGGGCAGCGTGAGCCAGCGCAAGGCGCAGGCCGTCGTCGTCGAAGCCGAAGTCGCGGCCTGCCTCGGCCACGAGATTGGGCGCGAGATACAACCCTTTGCGTCCGGCCTCAAACCAGCCCGAGTTGAGCAGGTAGGGTGAGCGCACGATCGTGCCGCTGCGGCGGTAAAACCAGTCGCATTGCGCGCGCGATGCCGGAAAGTCCCCCGGGTTCATCAGCGCGATCTTCCACGCGAACTCGGCGCGGCCGGCGTAGCGTGCCTTCAATTCGGTCTAGGCGGGCTCGGCCCAATGGCACCACGAGGAAAGGACTTCGAGATAGTAAGTGATTTTCATGCGATCGACCCGCCGGAGTTTTGCTCGCGCCCGTCAAGCGGGTCAACCGCGGCTGTACTTGGGCCGGGCGATGAAATGATGGGCTCGGCGGGGGAAACAGGCGGGAAATTGAAGCTGAAGTTTCTAACTGTGAATACGATAGGATTTTTTTAGGTTCAACTTCATCTCGCCGGCCTGGAAGAGGGAGCCGCAGGGGTGGAATCAATATCGTGATTATTGAGGATACCGTTTCCCGCCGGAAAACGGTATTGTAACCCTTCCCCAAAAATGAAAACAGTATCATCACCCCACCTGTCGATACGGTCTGCGATTGTATCGGCATTTCTCTGCCTGCTCTCATTCGGCCTTGCCGGCAGTTTGTCCGCGCAGACCTTCGAAGCGGAAAACCTCTCACCGGTCGGCACCGGCGCGACGGTCAGCACCAGCAGCACCACTGATGCCAGTGGCGGAGTAGTCGAGTTTCTCAACTCCACCGCCGTCGGCCAGATCATGACCTTCACCACGCCGAGCATCCCGGCGGGCACCTATCAGTTCCAGCTGCGTTACTGGGCCGCCGCGACTCACGCCCAGCATACAGTGAAGATCGACGGCACCCAGATCGGCGGCACGACCGATCAATACGCCGCGACGGCCGTCTTCCTCACGACGACCCTCGGCAACGTGACTTTCAGCACGGCGGGCACGCACAGCATCGCGATGACCGTCACCGGCAAGAATGCCTCCGCGACCAAGTTCCTGCTCACTGCTGATTCTTTCACCTTCACCTCCCAGACCCCGCAAGCGGCCGCTCCGGTCTTCAGCCCCGCCGGCGGCACCTACACCACGACCCAGACGGTGACGATCAGCACCACGACCGGCGGCGCCTCCATCCGCTATACCACCGATGGCAGCACGCCGAGCGAGACCGCTGGCACGATCTATTCCGGCCCGGTGAGCATCAGCGCGACCACGACCCTCAAGGCCATCGCCTATGAAAGCGGCTTCACCGACAGCGCTGTGGCCACTGCCAGCTACACCATCAACACCGGTGGCGGCGGCACGACCGTCTCCTTCGAAGCCGAAAACCTCAGCTACACCGGCAGCGGCGCGACCACCTCGGTCCAGACCGACACCAACTCCAGCGGCGGCAAGTGGGTCGAACTGGCCGGCAACAGTACCGGCGATTCCATCACCTTCACCACCTCCAGCATCACCGCCGGCACCTACTCGGTGCAGATGGAATGGAAGGGCAACAACAGCCGCGGCATTCTCCAGCTCTCGGTCGACGGCACCAACCTTGGGAGCACGCTTGACCAGTATGCTTCCGGCCAGACCTACCCGACGACGACCTTCGGCACGGTCACCTTCAGCTCCGCCGGTACGCACACCGTCAAGCTGACCGTCACCGGCAAGAACTCGGCCTCGAGTTCTTATCAGCTCTCCGCCGATAAATTCACCTTCACCGCCACGGGCGGCACAGGCGGGGGCACGGTTTCCGCTCCGGTCTTCAGCCCCGCCGCCGGCACCTACACCAGTGCGCAGACGGTCACGATCACCTCGGCTACCGCCGGTTCATCGATCCACTACACCACTGATGGCAGCACGCCGAGTGAAACCGCGGGCACGTTCTATTCCGGCGCGGTTAACATCAGCGCCAGCACCACGTTCAAGGCGATCGCGTACAAGAGCGGTTCCACCGACAGCAGCATCACCAGCGCTGCCTACACGATCAACATCCCGCCGGCTCAAGTCGCCGCTCCGACCTTCAGCCCGGCGGCCGGTACCTACACCGCGGCCCAGACGGTCACGATCAACTCGGCCACCGCCGGCGCGACCATCCACTATACGACGGACGGCAGCACGCCGAGCGAGACCGCCGGCACGATCTACTCCGGTCCGGTCAGCATCAGTGCGACCGCGACCCTGCAAGCCATTGCCTCCAAGAGCGGCATGACCGACAGCAGCGTGACCAGCGGTGCCTACGTCATCAACACCGGCGGCGGCACCGTCACCTTCCAGAACAACGGAACCAAGGAAGGCTGGCCCAATTATCCCCAGACGCCCGAAGCCAAGGGCACCATCACGGACGTGACGACTCCCACCTACCATAGCACGTCGGCGATCGAGTTTACCCAAACCTTCCAGAACAATTATACGGGTCGGTACCACTCCGAGGTCGATATCGAGGGCGCACAGCAGACGAACCAGGATCGCTATTATGGCATGACCTTCTTCCTGCCGGCCGGTTGGCAGTACGCCACGGATCAGGTCAACGTCCAGCAATGGGCTGGAACCGGCCCTTGGATCATCTTTAGAATCGATGGGCCCGATATCATTATCTTGTTCGATCACCTGCCCGACGGGTTCTTTGACGAGCCACATATCTTCCAAAACGTGCCCAACGGCGTTTGGGTGAGGGTCGTCACCCACATCCGCAGCTCGACCTCCGGCGGCATTTGGGAGTGCTGGATCAACGGCAACCATGTCTACAGCCACACGGGAAATCTCGACGCTCCGGGCAATGGCGGCGCGATCCGCTGGTCCACCGGCTGCTATGTTTCCGGCTGGTACCAGAAATCATCCCCGCAGGGTCCTTCCTTCCGGCTCGTTTATGGCACGCACTATCGCGTGGCCACAACTTACGACTTGGCTGAGCCGGCGAATTGGTAGTACAGGGTAGATAGGATTACATACAGGGAAGCGGCCGCGTCTCAGGGGACGCGGCCGCTTTTCTCTCCGAAACAAATATGTCTGTCTGCCTGCGCCTCTGCCTGTTTTTTTTCCCCACCGCATTTTTTCTCTCCCCGGGAGCTTGTCGCGGGGCGGAAGTCCCGGTGGAGGAGATGCGACGGCTGTACGATTTCACGCCGGTCGGCCCGGGCAATCCCGTGGTCGTGCGAGTCCCGCAATACGGGATCGAAATTCCGGTGAGCGAATTTCGCGCCTGTGTCGCCACCCAATTGGGAGGCACCGCCCGCGCGGCCCTGACTCCCGCCGACAAACGCCGATATCTCGACGCGCTGCTCGACGACCACCTGCTGCTTTGGAACGGATATGAGCAAAAGGCGGATCAGACCAAAGACGTCGCCGGCATGCTCAAAAGCACGCAAACCATGCTGCTGGAAGAAGTTTTGACTCAACAGGAACTCGCGACCCAGGGCAAGCCGCCCGAGCAGGGCAAAGAACTTCTCGGCAAACTTCGCGACCAGCTTTTCGGCCGGATGGACATCACTGTGTCCAACGAATCCTATGCCCGGCTCAAGGACGAAGTCCTGCGGATGGAACGCACCGCCGGCGTGATGGAGACTCTGGGCAAACCCGGAGCCGCGGCCAAAGAGGTGTCGCTTTCCGCCGACGTGCGCGATCTTTCTCTGGCCCGCTGCAAATTCGGCGTCATCACCGTCGGAGAATTTTTGCAGACTTACAACCGGATGCCCGCAACCCAGCGTCCGGATCTGCAAAGCCATGAAGGCGTCATCGCCGTGTTCAAGCAGATGCTGGGCACCGATCTTCTCATCGCCGAAGCGCGCTCCCGCGGTCTCGAAAAATCGCCGATGGTGCGCGAGAAGATGCAGCTCAACCGCAATGTCCTCACCCGGCTTTATGCCTTGGATCAGTTGACCGCCCGCGCGGAGGCCCAGATGAAAAGCCCCGAGATCGAAACCCGCCTCAAGGAATGGTATGAGGCCAACTTGAAGAAACTCTACACCGTGAAAGCGGGCGATGGCACCGTGCATGCCGTTTCCTTCACGGCGGAGAAGGAGCGCATCGGCGACGACTATTTCCGGGATTTGCAGGAGCGAATCCGCGCGGATCAGATCCGCGTCTGGCGCAAGGGATGCAGCGTCGAGATCGACCAGTCTGTCCTCGCCAAAGCTGCTTTATAGAGGCAGACCCCGCTGATGACCGCGAGGGGGTGCAAGCTCGGCGTTCCGGCCGGCCTCGTCTTGCCGAAAATTCCTGATGACTGCCCGGCGGATCGTCGTGCTACTCGCCGATGATCTTCACCAGCGTGCGCTTCCGGCGCAGGCCGTCAAATTCACCATAGAAAATCTGTTCCCATGGGCCGAAATCGAGCCGGCCGTCGGTCACGGCCACGACGACCTCGCGGCCCATGAGCGTGCGCTTGAGATGTGCATCGGCATTGTCCTCGCCGGTGCGGTTGTGGGCATACGCGGAGTGCGGTTTTTCCGGCGCGAGTTTTTCCAGCCAGCGTTCGAAGTCCGCATGCAGCCCGCTTTCGTCATCGTTGATGAAGACGCTGGCGGTGATGTGCATGGCATTGACGAGACAGAGGCCCTCGCGAACGCCGCTTTCGCGCAGGCACGCCTCGACCTGCGGCGTGATGTTGAGCAGTGCGCGGCGATCGGGCACTTCAAACCAGAGTTCTTTGCGGAATGATTTCATGCTCTGGCCGACTTTCAACGATGGTGTGCCTGGGCGCAATGCCGCAGGCCGCCGCTTTTCCGTCGGGGTGAAATTTGCCTTTGCGCGTTTTCACTGCGGCGATCATTTCTTCATATTGTAATGGCTCGTGATGAAATGAACCCCTCCGGCGCGAAAATCTGCCGCCAAGCCATGCTACTGCTGGCCCTCGCACTGGTGCCGGCCTTCCTCGCGGCGTGGTTGCATCCGAAGCGGCCCGCGTGGGGTTGGACGCGGCCCGCCGTGGCCGAACTGGCGCTGGCCGACGCGGCGCGGCTGGCGCCGCCGGTCATCTGGGTCGATGCACGCCCGGAGAAGGAATATCGTGAACGGCATGTTCCCGGTGCGATTTCCCTCGACCAAAGCCAGTGGGAGGAACGCCTGCCGGAATTCGTCAAGGCCTGGCAGCCGGGCACGCGGGTGGTGGTCTATTGCGACAGCCAGCGGTGCGATGCGAGCCACGAGGTGGCCCTGCGGCTGCACCACGAGTTGCAGATCGACAACGTCTTTGTGCTGCAGGGCGGCTGGCACGCCTGGCTGGAGGCCCAAAAACCATGAACCGGCTCGCCTGTTTGCTGCGATTTCTCTGCGGTGGCTTGTTCGTCATCGCGGGGGCGCTCAAGGCCCTTGATCCCGCGCATTTCGCGGCGGACATCGATCACTATCACCTGCTGCCTTACTTTGCCGTGGCGCCGCTGGCGCTTTATCTGCCGTGGCTGGAGATGATCTGCGGTTTCGCGACGATGGCGGGTGCCGCCCGTCGCGGTGCGCTGGTGCTGTTGCTCGGGCTGACGGTCGTCTTCACCCTTGCGGTGGCGTCGGCGTGGCTGCGCGGACTCGACATCACCTGCGGCTGTTTCGGCGCGGCCAGCGCCGTTCCGCTCTCATTCGCCCTGGTGCGCAATATTGTTTTTGGCGTTGTTCTCCTCTGGCTGGTGCGGAGGGAGGGCCGGCCGGTGCCGCCGCTTTGATCCGGGGTTTTTGCTTGGCGCAGTGTGGCGGGATGCTGTTTTGTCGGCGGGTTAACCCATCCTGGAGCAGCGCCTCCGTCTCCGCGCCTTGCCCCAACCCCTGCAACGTTTCGAATCGAGGAATCTCTTATGCGCGTCCCGTACCTCAGCACAGCGTTCTTCCTGCTCGGTGTGGCTTCAATGTTGAAGGCCGATCCGGCCGGCGCACCCGCCCCGGTGGCTCCGCCGGCGCAGACGACCCCGGCAGCCGGTGACCTGCCGAAAAAACCCGCGACGCCCCGGCCGGCGGCACGTGCACCGGCGCCTGCCCCCGGTTCGCTGCCGGGCAAAGGGCTCACCGGGCATAATTTTCTCTACACCGGCGAGTGGGACGTGCGTCCGAACGTGCACGTGCAGACCATCTTTCTCATTCGCGACGGCAAGGTTGCCTGGACGTATTCAATTCCCACCTACACAGCGCCGACGCCGGATCACCCGAAGGGCGACCTGAGCGAATTCGACGACATTCACCTGCTTTCGAATGGCAACGTGCTCTACGCCGCCAAGACCAGCGTGACGGAAATCACGTCCGACAAAAAAATCGTCTGGAATTATGACTGCCCGAAAGGCACCGAATGCCATTCGGCGCAGCCCATCGGGCTGGACAAGGTTTTTCTCTGCCTGAACGGCCTGCCCGCCCGGGCCCTGCTCATCAACATCAAGACCGGCCAGGTCGAGATGGAGCATGAGCTGCCAATCAAGTCGCCCAACGACCCCAAGAGCATCCACGGCGAGTTTCGCCACATCCGCATGACGAAGGCCGGCACTTACCTGATCGCCGCGCTCGGCCTGGGCAAGGTCATCGAATACGACAAGGACTGGAAGGAAATCTGGTCGTGCCCGGCACCATCGGCCTGGGCCGCCGTGCGATTGAAGAACGGCAATACCCTCATCAGCGGCAACCAGAACGGCTACGTGCGCGAAGTGAATCCGAAGGGCGAGATCGTCTGGGAAATCAACAAGGACGACCTGCCGGGCATTCCCCTTTACACCGTGCAGGAAGTCGACCGCCTCGCCAACGGCAACACCATCATCTGCAACTGGGGCGGCTCGATCCGCAAGGAAGACTGGGACAAGGTTGTGCAGCTCATCGAAGTCACTCCCGATAAAAAAGTCGCCTGGGCGCTGTACCAGTGGGCCAATCCCGATCTCGGCCCGTCGTCCTGCTTCCAGACCCTGGACGAGCCGGGCAAGGACGAGGACGGCGATCTGCAGCGGTAAGGGCATCGCGATGCAAGGCCGGGCCGGGCGAAGAGTCTGGCCTTTCGCGGGCCGGCCGCATCAAGTTTTTCCCATGGATGGAGATGCTGCCTCCGAACCGGCCGGAGCCTTTGCCAAAATGGACCTCGACGGCGCGCGCCGCCACGTGTTCCTGTGCGTCGGGCCCGACTGTTGCGCGTCCGTGGCCGGCCTCGCCACCTGGGAAGTGCTCAAGGCGCGCCTCAAGGAGCTCGGCGTGCCGGCGTTGCGCACGAAGGCCGCCTGCTTCCGCATTTGCTCCGGCGGACCTTGGATGGTTGTCTACCCTGAGGGCGTCTGGTATGGCGGCGTCACGCCCGAACGTTGCGAACGCATCGTGCGCGAACATCTCGGCGGCGACCGGCCGGTGGCCGAATGGGTCGTGCGCACGCATCCGTTGGGCCCGGACGAAACGTAACAGAGGGCATCATGCCCGCACCCTTTTCTGAAACCGGCGCAGCTTCGCGCCACGTACTCGTTACTGGCGGCACCGGCTATCTGGGCCGTGCGCTGATTCCCATGCTCCTGGCCCGCGGCCATCGCGTGCGCGCGCTGGTGCGGCCCGGCTCGGAGGAGAAACTGCCGCCGGGCGCGGTGGCGGTGCCGGGCAATCCGCTTGATGCAGCTAGCGTGGCGGCGGCGCTCGCCGGCGCCGACACCCTTGTGCACCTGGTCGGCGTGCCGCATCCGAACCCGTCCAAAGCGCGGCAGTTTCGCGAAATTGATCTGGTTTCCATCCAGGCTTCTGTCGAGGCGGCGGAGCGTGCGCAGCCGCGGCCGCATCTGGTTTATCTCAGCGTGGCGCAGCCTGCGCCGATGATGAAGGCCTACCTTGCCGTCCGGCAGGAAGGGGAGGCGCTGATCCAGGCGCACGGTCTCGACGCCACCTGCCTGCGGCCGTGGTACGTGCTGGGTCCCGGCCATCGCTGGCCGTATGCGCTGCTGCCGGTCTATGCGGTGTTGCGCTGGATTCCGGCTACGCGTGCAGGCGCGGAACGGCTGGGCTTTGTCACTCTGCCGCAGATGGTTCGTGCGCTTGTGCACGCCGTCGAATCGCGCGCCCGGGGTGTGCGTGTGGTCGAGGTGCCGGAAATCCGCCGGGCCTGACACGGATCGAACCGATCGCCGGCGAAACGGTCAAAGCTTTGCCAGCGCCTGCCTCAACTCATGGGGGAACACGGGCTTGTGCAGGATATAGTCAACCTTCAGCTTGTGGTAGGCCTCGCACAACTCGTTGCTCAGGCCGGAGCTGAAGAGCAGGATCTTCCCGGCAAAGGGGAGGGCGCGCAGCCGGGTGACGAGCTCCAAGCCATTCATATTGGGCATCTGATGATCGGTGATGACCACGTCGAAGGCTTCGGGCTCCGTCGTGATTTTTTCCAGGGCGAGCAATCCGTCGGCGGCGCAGGCGACGGCATGCCCATCGCGCGCGAGCGTAATTCGCACCATGTCGCGAAGCTCCGGCATGTCATCGGCGTAAAGAATACGCCGCGCTTTTTTCGTTGGAACGGCTTTTTTTTGCGTCATCGCGAGCATGGTCATCGGCATTGCCACCGTTTCACAGACTTCTGTTTTCATGCAAGGTTCTGCGAAAAAGCTACGAAAGATTCGTGCATTTTTTGCAAAACGGATCCGGCCTTGTCAGCTGCCGGCCGGTCGATGCGCGGCTAGGCCTTGAGTGCGGCGGCCGCGCGTCGCGCGAGTTCATCCGGGGGAACGTCTTCCCTGTGCGTGGCAATGAACCAGGCATTCCCGCAGGGGTCCTTCACTCCGCTCTCGCGATCGCCGTAAAACCGGTCGGCCGGCGGGTACAGCGACGTGGCGCCGGCTCCGAGCGCGCGTTCGTAAGTGGCGTCAGCGTCGGACACATAAAGATGACAGGCGGTCGTCGTCGCCGGCCATTCGGGCTGGGCTTCCGCACATTCGATCGCGGCATCGCCAATCTTCACCAGGGCATGGGCGATGGTGCCGTCGTTGCGCCGCGAACAGAAAAGCTCCTGCGCATCGAAAGCGCGTCGCACGAACTCGAGCAGGCGGGCGGCGTCCTTGACGATCAGGTAGGGCGTAACGCTGTGCAGTCCTTGGGGAATGTGATGGGTGGGCATGGAATGGTAGTTGTTTCATGCAAACCGCAATAAACCTTAAGACAATCGCGGCCTTTTCATGTAACGATAACTTTGCACGTTGAGTGACGCGGATTTTTATTTGCCGCCCAAGGGGGCGTCGGCCAGTTCCACCGGCGGCCCATAGAGCGCGTCGCGCAGGGACGCGTCATCCAGTTTCCAGATCAGGATGCCATAGCCGATGTTGGCCGTGGGCTGGTCGCGGTGGCGCAACCAGGCGCAGAGGCGGGCGAAACGGAGTTTTTCAAACACATTGTATTCATTGTCCCAGAAACTTTGGGGATATTTTTTCAATAGCGCGGAGCGCAGCTGTGAATCCTGGGCCGAGCGGTCAAGGGCTTCCATCGCTTTCAGCACGTTGTGGTATTTTGTTTCATAGACCTTGTTCCATGGCCCGAAGGTCTTCGTGTACACCCCTTCCAGCAGCGTGGCGCTGATCGCGTAGATGCCGGGCGTCAGGGGATAGACCTCCATTTTTCGCCATTCAAAGAAACTGGGCAGCCGTTTGCTTTTGATGCCGTAGTACCGGGGGCTGTCGGTGCCAAAGTAGGCCAGAAACACGGGCTGCTGGCCGTCGGGGTTGTGCTCATCGAGCCAGCGTTTGAGGCCCGGCAGGTTCATGCCCCAGTCGAGCGAACTGTCGACGAGGTGCTTGTAGCCTTGCGCCGCCCCGCCGGTGAGCGGATTGAAATAGGCGAGGTAGTGGGGATAGACCGAAAAGGAATCGAGGACGGATCCGAGCAGCAACAGGATCAGGACCGGTTTCATCCAGCGGAAGGAAAGCAGCGCGACTGCGCCTATGAGCACATAGATGGCCGGATAAACCGGCAGGATGTGACGGTGCCCGATGTTCAGGTTCTGGATCATGGCCACACCGAAATAAATGACGACAAAGGCAATGAAGGGAACCGCCAGGTAAAGCGGGGGTGCCTGTCCGGGAGGGGCCCGGCCGTTTTGCCGCGGTGTTTTTGCTGCGCGTTTTCGCCACAACCATCCGCCCAGCCCCAGGATAAGAAACAGGAAAAGGGCGGGCGGTGTTTTCAACCACATGGCGCGAAGGAAGAACGTGCGCCACCCGCCGATCTTCCACTGGCCGTCCAGGAACGCCGGCCGGTTCTCGTTCTCCCGGAGCAGCCATTCGATTCCATTCAGGTAACCCTCGGGCAGGAAATGCGCCTGACGCGACCAAGCGATGAAGGCCGCCACGGACGGATCGACGGGGTCGGTGTAAACCTGCTTGATGGACGTGAGCCCGGGATCGGCGGGATTCGGGCTGGCGGCGTACCGGAAGTCGTAATGGGCCCAGATCACGGCCCAGCCGAAGAGCGCGTGCAGCATGATCAGGCCGCAAAATATTCCCAGTTGGGCACGGCGCGATGAAATCACCCTGGGCGAGGTCAGGTTCCATTCCAGCGGCCATGGGCCGAATAGCTTTACGGCCAGCAGCACGGCCGTGATCGGAAAAATGACGAGGGCGGTTGGCTTGGCGAGGAGCAGCAATCCGAAAAATGCCAGGCTCGCGAACAACCGTCTCCACGAGACGCGATGAAGCAGGCGCCAGATGCACCAGATCGAGCCCAGCAGGGTCAGGCAGACCGACATCTCGGTGGATACCATGCCGCCAAAAGCGAGCATGTGCGGGCTGAACGCAAAAAGGCAGAGGGAAACGAGCCCCCCGAAGTCGCCAAAAATTTCGCGCGAACAAAGAAAGACCAGCAGGCCTGCGGCCAGGCCCAGCAGCAGGATCATCGTCCGGCCCTGCAGCAGCAGGGAACGGGGATCGTTACCCTTCCGGAAGAAAAACCGATAGCCCACCTCGTAGGGCGCGCCTTGGCGCCAGTAAGTATCGCTCGTGTCCGGGAACGCCGGCCGGGAAATCAGGTAGGGAAGCGTCGCCCACCGTTTTACCAAGTCGCCATTGGCCGCTTCCATGCGGAAATCGTGGCGAAGCCAGATATTGTATCCGACCGCGAGTTCCTCTCCTTCATCAAAGGAGAGGCCGTGCCGCATCGAGGCGGTGAGCGTGATCACGGCATAAAGTGCCAACAAAACCACCACCGCTGGCCAGGTATATTTCGCGAGCGGCCTGGAGGTGACGGAACCCGGATCGGGGGCATCCATTGGCTACGACTGCAACAAGGGTAATCCAAAGGAAGCTGGAATCTTGAGTCTTTTCGCCGGGCCAAAGAGGTCAAATTCAAATTACGGATGTTTCCACGGTCATCCGGCGTCTGAGCTGATATTAAGGCACTATCTATAAATATCTTACGCTGCCAGTTCGTCCCGCGTTTTGGTGCCGGGCACGTGGCGCTTGCCCCATTTCACCAGCGAGGCCAGCACCGGCCGCAAGTCCGTGCCTTTGCGCGTGAGCGTGTAGGCGTGGCGCGGCGGATTCTGCTGGTAGGGCTTGCTGGAGATGATTCCCGCGGCTTCCAGCCGCGCTAGCCGGTCGGCCAGGATGTTGGTCGGAATGCCTTCCGGCGATCCGAGGAATTCGCCGTAGCGGGTCTTGCCCCACACCAGGTCGCGGATGACGAGCAGCGTCCAGCGATCGCCCAGCAGGTCGAGCGAGCAGGCGATGGGGCAGGGCGAGCGATGGTCGGCGGCCGGGCGGCGGAAGCGGGTCATGCGGGGAGGGTGCCTTTTAACTTGCAAAAGGCAAGTCACTATGTTCGCTGAGTAACTTGCAAATTAAAAGTAACAATCAACCTCCTTCTGTCATGAAATCACCGATCTTCCGCTTCCTGATTCTGCTTGCCGCCTGGGGCCTGGCCGCGACCGCGGCCGGCGCCGTGCACCTGCTCTTCCGCTTGCCCGTGTTTGCCGTGCCGGTCCTGGTCGGTGGCCTGACGGTCGCCCTGGCCGTGGCGGTTTCCCGCGTCGCCTGGCTCAGCGAAGCTGTGCGCCGGATCAGCGTGCGGGGCATTCTCACGGTGCATTTGATCCGGTTCGTCGGGTTTTATTTTCTCTGGCTCCATACGCTGGGCCGGCTGCCGGCCGAATTTGCGCATAATGCGGGGTGGGGTGATGTCGTGGCTGCGGTTGGTGCACTGGCGCTGCTTTTCTGGCCGGAGGGCCCCGGCTTTCGTCGCGCACTGGTCCTCTGGAACGTGGTCGGGCTGGCCGATCTGTTTGTCGCGGTGGGCACCGGCGGCTGGCTCAGCTTCACGCGGCCCGGCTCGATGATCGAACTGGCCGGCCTGCCGCTGACGCTGGTTCCACTCTGGGCTGTGCCGGTTTTGATCGTCAGCCATTTCGTCATCTTCCGCCGGCTCTGCGAAGCGCGCGAAGCCACCGGCGCGCCGCTCGTTTCCGGAATGTTACACTAAAAGACTTTTCCCGCGCCGGAGGGCTGATCAGGTTTTGGCCGTTGCCCTGTTTGATCCTGCTTCCCTCCATGAAAAAATTTCAAATCCTTGCCGGCCTGATTGCGGCTGCCCTTCTCATCAATGTGACTCCGGTGTTTGCCGCCGGGTTCACCATCACCGGAAATTCCACCTCGGCGCAGACTCTTTCCTCCGGCACCGGCACGGTGACCGCCACCGGCGTCCTCGCCGTCGGTGGCACCGCGGATGCGGTCAAGGTGACCGGCACTTCCAGCATCGTGAACAGCGGCGTCATCGAGCAGACCGCCAACGGCGGCGGGCGGGCGATCCGCGACAATACCGGCGGCCTCACGCTCACGATCACGAACAATGCCGGCGCCCTGATCCAGGCGCAGGACTCCGACGCGATCCAGATGAACAAGGCCAATAGCAACGTGACGCTGGATAATTTCGGCACGATCAATTCCATCAACCATTCGGCGGGCGGCGCCCAGGCCATCGACTGGAATGCCATCACCACCGGAACGAATACACTGAACAATCATTCCACCGGGGTACTGACCGCGGCCGAGGCCGACGCGGTCCGGCCCGGCGTCAACGGCGTGGTTCTCAATGACGGATTGATCAAGTCGGTCACCACCACCGGCAGCAGCAGCGATGGCATCGATGCGCAGACGAATTCCGGGATCAGCATCACCAACGCCAATACTACCGGTGGCGCCCTTATCGAGGGCGGCCGCCACGGCATCACCGGTGGCGACACGAGCGGCGGGGTCTTCACCATGAGCGTGACCAATAATTCCGGCGGCACCATTCAGGGCGACAACGGCTCCGGCATCAACATCGACGGCATCAACGCCAATGAACTCGTGACCATCGTGAACCACGGGACCATCACCGGAAACGGACATGACATCGGCGACGGCGCAACCCACGATGGCGACGGCGTCGACGTGGACGGGCTGGTTAACCTGACCAACACCGGCACGATCAGGTCGATCAACTCATTCGGGGTGGGCGGCACTGAAACCAGCGAAGGCGTCACCGTTGGCGGCGGTACCATCGTGAACTCCGGCACGATCGAAGGCGACGTCGCGGCCGGCAACACCACCGCGGTTGGGCGCGGCATCACCCTGGCCGGCGTCGACAAGGACTCCAACGGCAACCCCATTCCGGTCCAGGGGATTTACGCGAACAGCACCGTCACGAACAGCGGCCTGATCAAGGGCCAGAGCGATTCAGGCATCGCCGTCCTCGGGCCCGCCACCGGCTTCACTGTCACCATCAACAACACCGCCACGGGCACGGTCGAAGGCGGCGGCACGACAGTGGCCGCGCTCCAGACCGGCGCGGACAACGACACCGTCAACAATTCAGGCAGGATTATTGCCGATGGAAGCGGCAAGGCGATCGATCTCGGTGCCGGCAATAACAAGCTCACTATTTCCGGCGGTTCCGCCAGCATCACCGGCAGCATTTCCGGAGGCACGAGCACGGGGACGAACTCGCTCATTATCGATCCCGGCACGGGCAACCATTTCAGCTACGCCGGCTCGATCTCGAATTTCAGCAGCGCCGAGGTGAAGAGCGGCACGGTGACGCTTTCCGGCGCCAGCACTTATTCCGGCCCGACCACCCTTTCGGGCGGGATGTTGCTGGCCATGAACACGACCGGCAGCGCGACCGGCTCGGGCCTCGTGACGGTGGACAGCCTCGCGACCCTGGCGGGTACCGGAAACATTGGCGGCGACGTGAGCGTGCAAAGCGGTGGCCTCATTGCTCCCGGCAATGGCGGCGCGGGCACGCTCTCCCTCGGCGGAAATTTGAACCTGGTCGATGGTTCGCTCTTTGCCTTCGACCTTGGCCCCAACGCCGCCAGCTCGGATTTGCTCGTTGCCGGCGGTGAACTCACCTTCACCGGCCCGGGTCAGGCCCTGTTCGACTTCACCAACAATGGCGTCGGCCTTGGCAGCCACACGTTGCTTACGTTCAGTGGCTCATCAGCCGGGCTCGATTCGACGAAGTTCGGCTTCGGCTCACCCCATGACGGGTTTGACGGGCATTTTGTGCTGGATGCGAATTCCCTGTCGCTCGTGGTGACCGCGATTCCCGAACCCTCCATGACGGCGGCCATCCTCGGCTGCTTCACGCTGCTGGGCGTGGCCGGCTGGCGGACGCGGTTGCGCAAGGTCAGTGCCTGACGTTTCCGGACCCCGGCTCAGCTCGAAGTTTGCACCGCCGGCCGGCCCGCCCGCGTCCGCGCGAGGCGGGTGATTGGATATTTGAATCCGAGATGGTAAACGGCGAGCAGGACGAGCATGCCGAGCAGCGCATAAACCAGTCCTTCGATCGTCGTGGGTACGGCGGGTTTGAAAATCGCGGCCGTGGCATGCGCTATCGCGGGGTCGAGGTGCCGGAGGAAAACAAACGGCCGGGTCCACAATGAGGCGTGCTGGATGGCCGACTGCGCGGTCTCGAGGGTGTCGACGCGCGTCACGGCCGCCGTCATCACCTCGCCGAGCCGGGCCACGGCGGGGTCGGCATTGGCGCTGGTCCGGCCGATGAACCGGTCGAGCGTAAGGCCGGATTGCGCGGCTGCCTCCTGGAATTGCTGCAGCTGGCGGCGCGCCTCATCAAGATGGCCGCCGAGGCGCTGCAGGTATTGCTGCATGAATTCCGGTACTTGGGAAAAAATCACCGCGCCGACCACGCACAAGGCGCGATCCAGCAGGCCTTCCGCGGCGCCTAGCAACTTCTGCCCGGGTTTCATGCTGGCAGGTTGCGCGTGGCGGAAGGCAACGCAAGCCGGTCGTCGACGATTCGGCGGCGGTTCGATCCCGAAAATCAACCCGGAGAAAATTCATGCTGAAAGTGGCTTGACAGAAAACCGGTAGTATTTAACCATTTGGTTAAATACAAAATCGAGCTGTTTTCCCATGTCACCCGACCGCCTCAGCCGCACGTTTGCCGCCCTCGCCGATCCCACCCGGCGCGCCATTCTCGGGCGGCTCTCCCGCGGCGGGGCCACGGTCACGGAGCTGGCCGAGCCCTTTGACATGAGCCTGCCGGCCATCTCCAAGCACCTCCGGGTGCTGGAGCGCAGCGGCCTGATCGCGCGAGGCCGCGAAGCGCAGTGGCGGCCCTGCCAGCTCAAGGCCACTCCGATGCGGGATGCGGTCGACTGGCTCGAGGAATACCGCCGTTTCTGGGAACAGAGTTTCGACCGGCTGGACGATTATCTGCGCGAGCTGCAGGCGGGGCCGAAAAAACCGGCAAAGGAGAAAAAATCCGACCACGGGAAAAAATGATCCCCTGATCAATCCACCGGCCTGCCGCCCGCATAACGAACCTGATTTCAACGCACTCAACCACTGCAACCATGACCGCACAAAATAATCCCCCGGAAAAATCCGCCAGCCAGCCCTTTGTCCTCACGCGCGTGTTCGACGCGCCGCGCGAACTTGTCTTCAAGGCCTGGACCGACCCGGAGCACCTGAAGCGCTGGTTTGGCCCCAAGGGCTTCACCATGCCGGCCTGCTCGCTCGATCTCCGGCCGGGCGGCGTTTTCCACTACTGCATGAAGTCGCCCGATGGCCACGAGATGTGGGGCAAATGGATCTTCCGGGAAATCGTGGCACCGGAAAAGCTCGTCGTCGTCGTTTCGTTCTCGGACGCGAAGGGCGGCGTGACCAGGCATCCCATGAGCCCGCACTGGCCGTTGGAGACGCTCTCCAAAAGCACGTTCACCGAGCATGCGGGCAAGACCACACTCACCCTTGAGTGGTCCGCCTTCAACGCCACCGAGGTGGAACGCAAGACCTTCGACGAAGGCCACTCCGGCATGCAGCAGGGCTGGGGCGGCACCATGGACCAGCTCGCTGCTTATCTGGCCAAGCTCTGAACGACGGCCTCCCAATCTTCTTCCGCAAACTTCCTTGGAGAAAATCACATGAGCACGAAGCATGGCCCCGCGGGGGGATCATCAAAACAGGAACTGGTCCTCACGCGGACATTCGCCGCGCCGCGCGAACTCGTCTTTAAGGTATGGACCGATCCGAATCACGTCGCGCAGTGGTGGGGACCGAACGGATTCACGAATCCCATTTGCGAACTGGACGCGCGATCCGGCGGCGCCATCCGCATTCACATGCGCGCGCCCGATGGCACCGTCTATCCGATGACGGGCGTTTACCAGGAGCTTGTCGCGCCCGAGCGCCTTGTTTTCATCAGCTCGGCGCTCGATGGGGCGGGCCAGCCGCTCTTCGAAGTGCTGACTACCGTGACCTTCGCCGAAGAAGGCGGCAAAACGATCCAGACCCTCCGGGCGCGCGTCACTAAAAAGACCGCCGGGGCCGATCAATATCTCGACGGGATGGAAGCGGGTTGGACGCAGAGCCTTGAGCGTCTTGCGGGATATCTTGCCGCGAAAAGCGGACCGCTGGCCATCGAGCGGACATTCGATGCCCCTGTGGCCCGGGTCTGGCAGGCCCTCACCACCAAGGAGGATTTCGACCGGTGGTATTTCAAGATCAAGGAATTCAGGCCGGAGGTCGGCTTTGAATTTCAGTTTTACGGCGAAAACGAAGGTGTGAAATATTATCATCGGTGCAGGATCACCGAGGTCGTACCCGGCAAAAAACTCGCCTACAGCTGGCGGTACGAGGGCCACGAGGGCGATTCCCTTGTCACCTTTGAATTATTTCCGGAGGGCGGCAAAACCCGGGTCCGGCTCACGCATGCCGGCTTGGAAACCTTCCCGCGGACACCCGCTTTTGTCCGGACGAATTTCATCGAGGGCTGGACCGAACTGATCGGCACCAACCTCAGGCAATGTGTGGAAACCTCGAACGGAAAATGATCATGGCCGCCAACGAGACAGACACCGCCATGGTCGCTTCCGACCGCGAGTTCGCCATCTCGCGCGTGTTTACCGCGTCGCGAGCGCTGGTCTGGGAGGCATGGACCGATCCCCGGCGCATGGCGCAGTGGTGGGGTCCCCGGGCCTTTGCCAATCCGGTTTGCGAGCTGGATGTGCGGGTGGGTGGCGCCTTCCGCATTCACATGCGCGCGCCCGACGGCGCGCTCTATCCGATCACGGGCGTTTACCGGGAAGTCGTCGAGCCCGGGCGGCTGGTCATGACCCTCGACTGCTCCGGGCATCCGGATTCGTGGCATGACCAGGTGAATCCCCATCGCGCGAAAGGCGGCAATTCCACCGGTGAAATGCTGCAGACCGCGATTTTCGATGATCTGGGCGGCCAGACGAGGCTCACGATCCGCACGCGCCTGGAATCGGGCGCGATCCTCGCGGCGATGGTGAAGATGGGCATGAATGAAGGCTGGTCGCAAAGCCTTGACCGCCTCGAGGTGCATCTTCCGCGCATCGTTTGATTTTCAACCCCCACAACCCACAAAATAAAATCCCATGCCATCAGACACCCGCTCCTCCTCTGTTTCGAAAAAAGCCCTCTGGGCCGGCTGGATCATGACCGTGCTGCCGTCATTGCTGCTGATCTTCAGCGCAGTCATGAAATTCATGGCGCCTCCTCCCGTGGTGCAGGGCTTCGTCCACCTCGGCTATCCCGCGGGCATCGCCTTCTGCCTCGGGTTCGTCGAACTCGCCTGCACGATCATCTATTTGATTCCGTGCACCTCCGTGCTCGGCGCCATTTTGCTGACCGGCTATCTCGGCGGCGCCACCGCCAGCACGCTGCGTGTCGGCGACCCTTACTTGATGACGCCGGTGGTGGGCGTGGTCCTCTGGGGCGGCCTTTTCCTGCGCGATCCGCGCCTGCGCACGCTCATTCCCTTCCGCCGCTGAGGGACGTCTCAATTTTTACTACAGAGGCCGGACTGTTTCCTGCGAATGCAGCGAAGTATCTGAAGATAAAAAGGCCGAAATAGATTCACCGCGGAGGGGCGGAGAACACGGAGTGCGTTCAAGAATTTTTCTCTGCGTTCTCGGTGCCTCCGCGGTGAATCAAAATGAAAGCACAAACATGACTCTGGATAATCCAACCGACAGCTCCAACCGCGAAATGGTCGTCTCGCGCGTGTTCGACGCGCCGCGCGAACTCGTGTGGGAAGCGTGGACCAATCCCGCGCACGTGGCAAAATGGTGGGGGCCGAACGGCTTCACCACCACGATCGAAACGATGGACGTGCGGCCGGGCGGCACCTGGGTCCACACCATGCACGGCCCCGACGGCACGGACTATCCCAACAAGAGCGTCTTCACCGAGGTCGTGAAGCCCGAGCGCATTGCCTATTCCCACGGCGGCGGCCGGAAGGGCGGCCCCGGAGTCAGCTTCAAGTCGCTGTGGACTTTCGATGCGCTGTGCGAAAAGCAGACCAAGCTGACCATCCGCATGGTCTTTTCCTCGGCCGAGGACCGCGACCGGGTCGTCAGGGAATTCGGAGCCCTCGAAGGCGCCCATCAGACTCTCGGGCGCCTGGCGGAATATCTGCCGAAGCTGGGCTGACATAAGGGATGGCTTTCTCTGTGGCGTCGGGCTAGGGAGAAGGCCCATGAAAACATTCCACCGACGTGCCGCGGTCGTCTGCGGGCTGGTCCTGCTGTGTCTTTGCGGGCTGACCGCGCCTGTCCGGGGTGCCGCCGAGAATTACTGGCCGTTCCAGGTGGGCAATACCTGGACGCTGGACACCAAGGCCAACAATACAACCGTTTCCATGGTTCTAACGGTCACCAAGGTCACCGCCGGCGAGGGGAACGCCTCCGACGCCTACATCGAATATCAAACCGACGGCAAAGTCATGCAGACCGAAATCTACCGCTTCGACGATCAGGGAATTTCGCGCGTCGCTGACGGTAAGGACGCCGCCAACACCCTCAGCCCGCCTTTTCCCATCGCCCAGTATCCCCTGACCGATGGCCGCAAGTGGACCTGGACCGGCACGATCACCACCGCGGCCGGGCAAACCTTCAAGGGGACGTCGGACCTCTCGGTCAGCGGCCCGGAAACGGTGCAGACCGCCGCCGGCGACTTCAAAGCCATGCGTGTCCATTCGGAACTGGCGATCCTGCTTCCCGGCGGCCAGAAGGCGATGTTTCCGAATGACTATTGGTTTTCCCCCGGCGTCGGCATGGTGCAGCAGTCCGCCAAAATTGGCGAAACGACGTATGTCGGCGTGATGTCGAGCTACAAGCTGCAGAAATAACGAAAGCGGCGGTCGGGACGCCGGGCCGGTTCGTGGAGTATCTGCCGAAGCAGGGCTGACCGGAAAAGTTGGGCCCTATTGTTGTGCGCCGCGCTGTACCGCTGAGGCTTAAGACAGGGCCGTGGCTTCTTCTGGGCAGTAACACCCAGCCAAGGAGGGGCTGAAATTAATAAATGTTTTAAGCAAATTTAGGCACCGGGATTTGAAATGCATTTCTTTGTAAATTGATTTCGAACGTTGGCGATTGGATCCCTTTTCCCCTGTCTCCCTTGAAGCAATTACGATCTTTGCTTTTGCGACCATTGGGCCTGGCGCTGTTTTTGGCCGGCCTCTATGCGGCTACGGCCAGATTGGGGCTGACGCTGGCTTTGTCGCCCGAGGCCAAAGCCACGGCCGTGTGGCCGCCTTCTGGAATTGCCCTGGCCGCGGTCGTGCTGATCGGGCGCCGTGCCTGGCCGGGCATTTGGCTGGGCGCTTTCCTCGCCAATTTTTTCGATTATTTTGCGGCGGCAAATAAGCTGCCGCTGGCCACGCACCTCGTACTGTCATCGGGCATTGCCGTTGGCTCCACGGTGCAAGCACTGTTGGGCGGCTGGTTGGTGCACCGCTGGATTGGTGGCCCGGGGATTTTGAATAGAACGCAAAGTGTATTCCGATTCATGGGAATCGCGTTGCTGGTGTGCGTGGTCGCATCGACCACGGGCGTAACGACGATGTGCCTCGTGGGTTATGCGCCTTGGGCCGACTATGGCTTCAACTGGTGGACGTGGTGGGTCGGAGACACGATGGGGATTTTCATTGTGACTCCCCTGGTTTTCGCCTGGAGCCGGCCACCTCTGCTGGCGGGAAAATCGCCGCTGCTGGCCGAAGCGGGGCTCCTTTGGCTGGTGGTGCTGGGTGTGGGGCTTTGCGTTTTCGGGCGGTTGAATTTTCAGGGCATCGACACGAGTTACCTCGCTTATATGACCATTCCTCCCCTGGTGTGGGCTGCGTTCCGGTTTGGCCGCTACGGAGCGACAGCGACCCTGGTGTTGATCGCGGGCCTGGCGGTTTGGGGTACCGCCCAGGGCCATGGTCCATTTGTCCGGGCAACGTTGAACGACTCCCTCATCTTATTGCAGACGTTTGTGGGTGTTTTGACCGTGACGACCCTCGCCTTGGTGGCGGTTCTGGCCGAGCGCCAGCAATCGGCCGAGGCGCAGGCTGACCTTGTCGGCCAGCTCCAGCAGGCATTGGACGAGATCAAGACCATCCGGGGCCTGATTCCCATTTGCGCCTGGTGCAAAAAAATCCGCAATGACGGCGGCTCGTGGGAGCAGCTGGAAAATTATCTGACCAAGCATTTGGAAGCCAGATTCACCCACGGAGTATGCCCTGAATGCGCGACAGAGATGACGCGTCCGGTTTGTTCAAGCGTGCCGGCATCCCGGTCATCGTAATGAATTGCTTCCAATGAAATATCCGTGGCCCCGAGAAGCCATTCCAGCGGCATGCTTTAGGCTGCATGGGATGCGATGACGTCGAATCTTCTGCAGCGGAAAGCCACGGCCTTCGTCCTCTGGCGGGTGGGCAATCCGAATCCGCCGCCGGTGCTGGTGATCGGACAGTTTCAGGCTGGTGCGCCCATCCTGTTGCTCGATGTGCAGCGGTTTCCGCTGGTCCCCGATCCGGAGTTTGCGGACCTGTGGACAATCGATGCCGCGGAGTGCGGTCTGGCCGACGGCGTGATTTATCATTACTGGTTCGAAGTGTCGGTGAGCCATCCGGATCTGCCGGCCGCCGCGCGCCTGCAAATCACCGACCCGACGGCGTGGAGTGTGGACTGGCGCCTGCGCGGGCCGCGCATGGCGGCGCCGTTTGGCGATGACGACCGCTATCCAGCCGCGGTCGTGAAATTCAGCGGAGGCCAGCTCGTGCCAGCGGACCCGGAAGTGGGAATCGGGGGTTTTGCGGGCGAGCCAGGCCCGGACACGCTGCCGCCGAACAACCGCCTGGTGATCTATGAACTGCCGACCACGTGGACGCGTTCGGCGGAAGTGGGCGGGAGAGACATGGGCGTGGGCACGTTTCGCGACACGCTTGCGCTGATCGACGCGAACGCGGAGGGAGAAAATTTCGCGGACCTCGACGTCACCCAGGTGGGCCGGTCGTACCTCACCGAGTTGGGCGTGAATGCGCTCGAGCTGCTGCCGCCGGCGGACAGCGTTTACGACCGGCAGTGGGGCTACGGCACGACGAACTACCTTGCGCCGGATTTTGAGCTGGGATTTCCGTTGTCGTATTCGTTTCCCGCGCCCAACCGCGATTTAATCGAGCTGGTTAACGGGTGCCATGTGCACGGCATCCGGTTCTTTGTCGATTCGGTCATGGCCTTCTCGAAAAACAATCCGTACCTCGCGGCGGCGTGTGACGATTTTTTCATCCTCGATCCGGCGGCGACGCCAGACGATCCGGATGCGCCCGACTCACGCGGCGCCGGCAGCCTGCGTAATGGCTACGGCGCTTCGCTGTTTCGCTATGCGCGGCTAGTGCCGGACGCCTATGACCCGATTTCGGGCGAGGCGCAGGCGCTGTACCCGGCGCGCCAGTTGATGAAGACCGCACTCTGCCGCTGGTTCGCGGATTTCCATATCGACGGATTGCGGCTCGACAGCATTGAGAACGTGCAGAACTGGGATTTCGTCTAGGAATACAAGGATCTGGCGCGTTCGCTGAATGAGCAGCGTTTCGCGGACGCCGGCGTGGCGGGCGCGGACGAGCGCTTCCTCGTCGTGGGCGAGGAACTGTCGGAACCGCTCGCGCTTTTGAGTCAAAACCGCCTCGACGGCCTCTGGCACCAGAGCTTCAAGGACTACCTGCGGATGGCCCTGATCGGGCGGAACCACGAGAACGAGAGCACCTTCGAGGCGACCGTGCGCAAGGCCATCGACTGCCGTGCCTTTGGGTACACCGATCTCGCGCAAGCCGTGATCTATCTCACGTCGCACGACGTGGAGGGCTATCGGAACGAGCGGCTGTACAATTTTTTCCTGAACAACGGCCTGAGCGCGACCGCCGATCTCGAAAAGCGCGTGAAGCTCGCCTTCGCCTGCCTGCTGACGGCGGTGGGCGTGCCGATGATCCTCGCGGGCGACGAATTCGCGGACCAGCACGATCTCTTTGGCGCGAACGGCCAGGTGACGCAGGACGGCGGCAAGCAGGTCGACCCGGTGAATTTTACGCGGCTCGGCGACGACTGGCGGGCGCGGATCAACCTCTATGTTTCGCGGCTGGTCGGGTGGCGCACCCAGTCCGACGCGCTCGCGGTAAACGACGTCAATTTCATCCACGTCGATTTTAACGACAACAAACGAGTGCTGGTCTGGCAGCGGGGCGTGGCGGGCGCGGACGAGCAGGTGGTCGTGGTGGCGAATTTTTCCGACTATGCGACGCCGAACGGACTGACTGATCCGAACGCCGAGTATGTCGTGCCGAACTGGCCAGCGACGCCGGCGGGAAAAAGCTGGCGGGAAATTCCGCAGGATCGGGCCGTGGCGCCGGGCGCGGCCGGGCGTGAGCCGATTTTTCCGTGGGAGGCGAAGGTCTACGCGTTGGTGTAGGTATAGCTGTGGGCTGCCAGTCAACCGTCAGGCCATGACCCTGTCGCGTCGGATCAAAACGGTCGCGAGAGTCCCAAGGCCGGGCCGACGGCGTTGAGGCCGGGGTTCACCTTGTTCATGCCGCCGTTCGAGATGTGCTGGAAATACACGCCGGCCGACCAGCGCCAGTCGCCGTGGGCGCGGACGCGGATGCCGGCATGGAGGAGCCAGTTCAGGTTGAAGTCCTGGCCTTGCGCGCCCTTGACCTGATAGCCGCGGCTGTCCATCAGGCCGAAGCCGCCACCACCGGCAAAGAAGCACGCGAACCGCCCCGACCGGTTGCGCCACTCCAGATCGCCGGCCGCCGCCGTGCCGATGAAATACGTCTCCGGTCCGGTTATGATCGGCTCCAGCAACAGGCTGAGGCGCGTGCGCATGACCAGGGTTCCGCCGGCAAAAGGCTGTTCGGTGATCGGCGGACACAGGACGGAGATGATCTGCGGCAGCAGCCGGTAGGACAGGGGCGTGGCGCCCCCGCCCGCCTTCCAGAGCATCGCACTCGTGTAATCGATGACCCATCGTTTGGGGGCTTCAACCGGTTCGTTGAGGTCGGCCGCAGAGAGCGGCCGGGCCATCCCGGCCACGAGCAAAAGTCCGCCGGCGATCAACCATGAGGTCAATTTTTTGGTCGGCGCAGGCCGCGCGGAGTGGGGGAGGATCGAAACAACGCCGGGGAAAGCGGCTGCGCGGAAAAGCATGTGGCTGGAGCATTAACCGCGTTGGTGTGGACACACAACCCCATAAGCAGCCAGCCACTTCTCAGTCTCAGCGAGGGCAAAGCCCTTCTGCTTCCCACCAATTCTACAAGCTCAGGCGGTATCGTAATCCAAATACGGCCCGAGCCATTTTTCAGTCTCGGCCATGCTGAAACCCTTTCGCTTTGCGTACTCTTCGATCTGGTCTTTGCCGATCTTGCCGACGCCGAAATATTTTGAGTCGGGGTGGTTGAAATACCAGCCGCTGACGCTGCTCGCGGGGTTCATCGCGCAGCTTTCGGTGAGCGTGATGCCGGTCGCTTTTTCGGCATCGAGCAATTTGAACAGGATGGGCTTCTCGGTGTGGTCGGGGCAGGCGGGATAACCGGGCGCGGGGCGGATGCCGCGGTATTTTTCGCGGATGATCTCCTCCATCGTGAGTTTTTCCGTTTTCCCGTAGCCGCAGAAATCGCGCGCTTTCTTGTGCATCAGTTCGGCCAGCGCCTCGGCCAGGCGGTCGCCCAGCGCCTGGGCCATGATGGCGGAATAGTCGTCCTGCTGGGCGCGAAATTCAGCGGCGAGCTGCTCCACGCCATGCCCGGCGGTGACGGCGAAGCCGCCCATGTAATCGAGCCGGCCGGAATCCTTCGGCGCCACGTAGTCGGCTAGGCAGTGGTTGAACTGGTCGGCCGGTTTTTCGAGCTGCTGGCGCAGCATGTGAAAACTCGTCACGACCGAGCTGCGTTTTTCGTCCGTGTAGATTTCGACATCGTCGCCCACGGCATTGCAGGGCCAGAAGCCGATGATGGCCTTTGCGACGTAGCGTTTCTCCTTCACGATGCGGGCGAGAAGCTTTTGCGCATCGTTGAGCAGCTTGGTCGCCTCGGTGCCGACGACCTCGTCCTTCAGGATGTCCGGGTAGCGTCCATGCAGTTCCCAGGCGCTGAAGAAGGGACCCCAGTCAATGAAATCCACGATTTCATTGAGGCTGAGAGTTGAGGGTTGAGAGTTGAGAGTGTCGGAAGAATAGACGCGGGTGCCGAGAAATTCCGGGCGCGGAATGTCGACCGTGGCCCAGTCGAATTTCTGGCGGCGCTCGCGCGCGGTCGCGAGCGGGAGGAGCGGCTTGCGTGAGCGGCGCGCGGCGAATTCCGCGCGCTGCTTTTCCTGCTTGGCGGCGATCTCGCCGAGGAAGGCGGGCTTTTGTTCGGGCGAAAGGAGGGAGCTGACGACGTTGACCACGCGCGAGGCGTCGAGCACGTGGACGACGCCGGACGCGTATTCGGGCGCGATCTTCACGGCGGTGTGCGCGGGGCTGGTGGTCGCGCCGCCGATGAGCAGCGGCACGGTGAAGCCCTCGCGTTTCATTTCCTTCGCGACATGCACCATCTCGTCGAGCGAAGGCGTGATGAGGCCGGAGAGGCCGATGACGTCGGCGCCGATCTCCCGGGCCTTGGCGAGGATCTTGTCGCACGGCACCATCACGCCGAGGTCGGTGACCTCGTAATTGTTGCAGGCGAGGACGACGCCGACGATGTTCTTGCCGATGTCGTGGACGTCGCCCTTGACCGTCGCGATGAGGAACTTGCCGTTGGCGCGCGACGCGCGGCCGGCTGCGAGGTTCTGACGTTTTTCCTCCTCCATGAACGGCGTGAGATAGGCGACGGATTTTTTCATCACACGCGCAGATTTCACGACCTGCGGGAGGAACATCTTGCCTGCGCCGAAGAGGTCGCCGACGACACGCATGCCGTCCATGAGCGGACCCTCGATGATGGCGAGCGGGCGAGGATATTTGGCGGTGTTGGCGCGCGCCTCCTCGGTGTCCTGCTCGACGAAGGTGTCGATGCCTTTCACCAACGCATGACTCAGCCTTTCTTCAACGGAAAGGCTTCGCCATGCGTCGGCGGTTGAAGGTTGAGAGTTGAGGGTTGAGGGATCGCCACCGACGGCTTTCGCCGCGGCCTCTTTGGTTTTGATTTCCTCGGCGAAAGTGACGAGCCGCTCGGTGCCATCGGGCCGGCGGTTGAGGAGTACGTCCTCGATGTGTTCGAGGAGGTCCTTGGGGATCTCGTCGTAAACGCCGAGCATGCCGGCGTTGACGATCGCCATGTCGAGGCCGGCCTTGATCGCGTGGTAGAGGAACGCGGTGTGCATGGCCTCGCGCACGGGATTGTTGCCGCGGAAGGAGAATGAGACGTTGGACACGCCGCCGCTGATCTTCGCGTAGGGCAGCGTGGCCTTGATGATCTTCGCGGCCTCGAAGAAATCGACGGCGTAGTTGTTGTGCTCCTCGATGCCGGTGGCGACGGTGAGGATGTTGGGGTCGAAGATGATGTCCTCGGGCGGAAAGCCGACTTTTTCGGTGAGCAGCTTGTAGGCACGCGTGCAGATGCGGACTTTTTCGTCGCGGGTGGCGGCCTGGCCCTGTTCGTCGAAGGCCATGACGACCGCGGCGGCGCCGTAGCGCAGGACGAGCCTGGCGCGGCGGAGAAACTCGGTCTCGCCGTCCTTGAGCGAGATGGAATTGACGATGCCCTTGCCTTGGAGGCATTTCAGGCCGGCCTCGAGCACGGTCCACTTCGAGGAGTCGATCATCACGGGCACACGGCAGATGTCGGGCTCGGCGGCAATGAGGTTGAGGAACTTCACCATCGTGGCCTCGCCGTCGATCAGCGCCTCGTCGACGTTGATGTCGATGACGTTGGCGCCGCTCTCGACCTGCTGCTTGGCGATGGCGAGGCAGGCGTCCCAGTCGCCCGCCTTCAAGGCCTTGGCGAACTTCGGCGAACCGGTGATGTTGGTGCGCTCGCCGATGACGAGGAAACTGGAGGCTAAATTGGTCACTGCGGATGAATAAAAAGCCTCACGCAAAGGCGCCAAGGCGCAAAGAACTAAAGTGAATTTCTTGGCGGCTTTGCGCCTTGGCGTGAGAAATCATCAAGCCACATTGAGCGGTTCGAGGCCACTGAGGCGGAGGGTGTGGTCTGCGGCGGGGAGGGCGCGGGGCTTTTTCCCGTGCACGGCCTGTGCGATGGCGGCGATGTGCGCGGGCGTGGAGCCGCAGCAGCCGCCGACCAGGTTGACGAAGCCGGCGGCGGCGAATTCCCCGAGCACGGCGGCCATGTCGTCCGGCGTCTCGTCGTAGCCGCCGAAAGCATTGGGCAGACCGGCATTCGGGTAGCAGGTGACGTTGCACTCGGCGACGCGCGAGAGTTCCTCGATGTACGGCCTCATTTGCCGGCCGCCGAGCGCGCAGTTGATGCCGACGCTGAACGGCTTGGTGTGGCGGATGGAGTCGTAGAAGGCTTCGACGGTCTGGCCGGAGAGCGTGCGGCCGGAGGCGTCGGTGATGGTCACGGAAATCATCACCGGCAGGCGTGTGCCGGTTTCATCGAAGAGCGTCTCGAGGGCAAAAAGGGCAGCCTTGGCGTTGAGCGTGTCGAAGATCGTTTCGATGAGCAGTGTGTCCACGCCGCCCTGAACGAGCGCGCGGGCCTGTTCGACGTAAGCCTCGACGAGCTGGTCGAAGGTGACGGCGCGAAAATCGGGGCGGTTGACGTCGGGCGACATCGACGCGGTGCGGTTGGTCGGGCCGAGCGCGCCGGCGACGAAGCAGCGCCGGCCAAGTTTTTTCGACGAGGCATCGGCGGCGCGGCGGGCGATCTGCGCGGCGGCGAGGTTGAGCTCGGGCACGAGATGCTCCATCTTATAGTCGGCCTGCGAGATGCGGGTGGAGTTGAAGGTGTTGGTCTCGACCAGGTCGGCGCCCGCGGCAAAATACTGCGCGTGGATGTCCTCGATGATGTCGGGGCGGGTGAGGCAGAGCAGGTCGTTGTTGCCCTTGAGATCGTGCGGGTGGGATTTGAAGCGTTCGCCGCGGAAATCGGCCTCGGTGAGCGGGTGCTGCTGGATCATCGTGCCCATCGCGCCGTCGAGCAGGACGATGCGCTGCGCGAAAAGCGCGCGCAGGGCAGCCAGGGATTCGGTTTCGCGGGTCTGGGTGGTGGCGGTCATGGCGGGAATTCCCACAAAAGTAATGAAAGGGCGGCGATTGGCAAGTTACCTATCTACGTATCGCGATACATTGATATGAAAAAGACTTGTGGTCGGCGCGGGTGCCTGCCAGCACCGGAGCCGACTGACGTTCTTTTGAAACTTCGGGGAAACAGGGAAGGCCGTGAAAACCGGCCACAGTTGCGCTGCGGTAACGCATCACAGACTCCCACCGGGCGGCTTCGGCCGCGCGGGCAAAGCCAATCGGCGCACGGGCGCGGGTGAAGGCGAGGAGCGAGGATGCGCGCGAGCGCGCAAAATTCAAAAATTCCAGACCTCCAAACTCCAAAAAATTGCGGCGGCCCGCCGGGCCGCGGACGATTTTGAGATTTGGCCCTTGGCGTTTTGAGATTTGCGCGTTTGGCGCGCGAAAATGCGGAGTCCGAACATCTGGCCCCGGAGGCTCACGCGTTCCGCCGCGGAATTTTTGCGCGCGGCGGTCCGCGAAAACTTCATCGCAGAAATGAAGCGTGAGAGCGATGCCCTCCGGGGTGTCTGCTCTTGCCCCTTGCCCAAGCAGACATCCATGAAGATCCATCCCTTGCCTGCGCGCACGTCGCGCGGGTTCCTTCTCGCCTGCGCACTCCTTGCGCCGGCGTTCACTCAACTCCGCGCCGATGCGCCGGACGCCACCGCGCAGCTCGCGCCGATGGTCGTCACGGCCACGCGCACGCCCGAGGCGCCGCAGACGCTCGGCACGGTCGTCGATGCGTTTTCGTCCGCGGACCTCGCGCGCGAGCAGGTCTCCTCGCTCAAGGAGGCGCTCGGCGGGGTGCCAGGTGCGCCGGCCTTCACGAGCGGCCAGTCCGGCGCAAGCACGGCGGTTTTCCTGCGCGGTGCGGACTCGAACCAGACGCTGTTCCTGGTGGATGGCATCCGGTTCAACGACCCGAATACGGATTACAGCATTTTTCTCGGCGGCGCCGACATCGGGGCGAAGGACAGCCTTGAAATCGCGCACGGGCCGCAGAGCACGCTCTACGGCGGCGAGGCGATCGGCGGCGTCATTTCGCTGCGTTCGCAAAAAGGGGAGGGCGCGCCGACGGGCCAGGTGACGGCGGAGGCCGGCAGCTTCGGCACGGTGCAGGGCGCGGTGGCCGCGCAAGGCGCGCCGGGTCCGTGGGCCTATAATTTCTCGGCGTCGGGCGGACATACCGACAACGCCCGCGCGAACAATTCCTTCGACAGCGGCAACGTCACGCTGCGGCTCGACCGTACGCTGACGGACACGGTTTCCGTGGGTGGGACGCTGCGCGGTTTTTACGGCCGCTTCGGCGATCCGGGCGACCGCTTCACCAACGACCCGAACAACGTCGACCGTGAAAACAACTGGCTGGGCACGCTTTTTATTGATGCCCGTCCGTCGGAAAATTTTTCCAGCCATCTCACGCTCGGCGGCCAGGACCGCCGGTTTGTCTCGGATAATCCCGTGCCCAATCCACCCTTTTTTGACCCGGCGCAAACCACGGTCATCACCAACCGCCGCGTCGTGCTCGACTGGCAGAACACCGTGACGCTGCCCGCGGCGAACCGTCTGACGGCGGGCCTGACGGCGGAGACCAACACCACGCGCAACACCGGCTTCGGCGACATCGACAAGCGGGAAAAACTCTTTGCCGTCTTCGCGGAGGACGAGTGGTCGCCAGTCGAAAATATTTTTATCACGGCCGGGCTGCGCCGCGACCATTTCGACACGTACGGCGATGCGACGACCGGCCGCGCGACCGCAGCGTGGCTGATCGTGCCAAAAACGCTGAAGCTGCGCGCGAGCTACGGCACGGGCTTCCGCTCGCCGGGCTTCCTCGATCTTTACGGCAAAAGCTCGTTCTACGTCGGCAACCCGAACCTGAAGCCTGAACATGCGCGCGGCTGGGACACGGGCGTGGATTACTATCTGCCGCAAAACCGCGGCACGCTGGGTGCGACCTATTTCGAGGACGACTTCACCGATCTGATCGTCACGGATTTCAGCGTTTTCCCCTCCACGACGGAAAACGTCGGACGGGCGCGCACGCGCGGAGTCGAGCTTTCGGCCAAGATCAGTCTTTCCGGTACTTCCGAAGCGCGGCTGGCCTACACTTATCTCGACGCGATCGACCGCTCGACGCAACTGCGTCTGGTGCGTCGGCCGCGGAACAGCGCGAATCTCGACGTGTGGCACGATTTCGGCGGCGGGGTGAGCGCGGGCGCCGGCGTGAAAATCGTCGCGGGCCGTGAGGACATCGATGCGCAGACTTTTGCGCAGGTTGATGCCGAGGACTTCACCGTGGTGCGTATTTACGCCGCGTGGCAGGCGACTCCCCGCTTCGCGCTCAAGGCGAGGATCGAGAATGCGCTCAACGAAAAATACGAGGAAGTGAACGGCTATCCGGCGCTGGGCTTCGGCTTGTTCGCCGGCGCGGAGTGGAAGTTTTAAGCTGCTGAAATAACATCGCCGGCGTCCTCGGTCAGGAGCCGGCGATGTTTTTGCGGGCAACGCGCGAACGTCTTTTTATGCATAGGCGATGGCAGGGCGTCCATAGGCGGTGCGGGCCGTGATGAAGTAGTCGGCGGGCGAGGCGTCGGGGGCGAACTCGGGGCACATTTCGCTGAGAAGCGTGCGGAGATTTTCACGGGCGCGGGCGATGCGGCTTTTGACCGTGCCGACATTGATGCTGAGGGTGCGCGCGATGTCCTCATAGGACAGGTTGAGGACGTTGCGCATATTGAGGATTTCGCGGTGCTTGGCGTCGAGGCGATCCATGCAGCGCGAAATCAGATCGCTGAATTCGGAGGTGACGGTCTCCTGCAGCGGGTCATGCGTGTCGGCCGCGATGAGATCGGAGAACGTGGCGGTGGAGTCGTCGGAGAGCTCGCGCTCGAGCGAGACGGAATCCTGGCGCCGGCGGCGGAAGAAATACCAGTAGCGGTTGCGCGAGAGATTGAGCGCGATGCGGTAGAGCCAGGTGGAGAGCGAGGAGTCGCCGCGGAAACGGGCGAGGCCACGATGGGCGCGGATGAAGGTATCCTGCGTGATTTCCTCGGCGTCGGCGGAGTTGCGCAGCATGCTGAGTGTGAGGCCGTAGATTTTGCCGCGATAACGCTGCATGATTTCAACAAAGGCGGCTTCATCGCCGTCGTTGAAACGCTGAACGAGACCGGCGTCATAGACGGCTTCTTGTTGGGAGCCGGCTTCCAAAGCTTGGTTCTTCAGGGCTGTGTAGGCATTGATCATGACGGTGGCGTTTGAAGGTTAATACTTTGTTTGAACTGCCAGCCCTATAACCCAGACCGTGCCAACGTCGTTTGATTGAGAGATAACTTGTTTTTCTTAAACGTGTTAAAAAATTTCTGCAAAAATTGGAAGACGCTGAAAACGTGCAGCTTGAGCGGGTTTGCAGGTCAAAACATGCGATTTGCAATGTTATTGCATGAAGCAAACAGGCCAAAAAAGAGGCGATTTGCCCACCGGTTGCGGGTCAGAGGGGTTCGAAGGTCGAAACGGACCCGTCCGCTTTGAGACAAGTGCGAAAAAACATGCGGCCGGGGATTTGTCCACGGGTTGCGGACACAAAAAAGCCATGCGCGGATGGCGCATGGCTAGAAAGGGAAGGCGGGGAGCCGTCCGTTATTTCTTCGGCTGCTGGGCCTCGATGTCGTTGAGGCGCTTGTCGAGGGCGTTCATCTGCGTGACAAGATCCTGCTCGATTTTTTCCCGCTCGTTGCTGTTGACGATGCTCATGTGGGCGGCGTCCTTGACCACATCGGCGGGCAGCATGAGCAGGCGGGAGAGAATGCCCTGATCCTTGAACGAGCTGAGATAGAGCGCGGTGACCTGGCGGGAGAGGGCGAGCGAATCGCGCGCGACGTCCTGCGTGGCGAGAAGATTGTTATTGAGCTGCTGGTTCTTGGCCATCTCGTCGGTGAGCACGACGCCGATCTGGTCGGAGATTTTGTGGCTGTAGGCGTTGATGGAGTCGCGCGTGAGATGCTGGTCCTTGGCCATGTCGGCCAGAATGGGCTGGATCTTGACGGTGAGGCGGGTGGAGACGCGGTCGATTTGTTCGTTTTGCTGTTTCTCAGCCTCTTCGGGCGTCTTCGGCAGGGGGTTGTAAGGCTGGATTTTCTGGGCGATGGCAGTGGCGAGCTTGTCGATTTTCTCGGCGTTGACCTTCGCGAATTCCTCGTCGGTCATCAGGGCGTCGGCCTGGCGCTTCGCGATGGCGTCCTTGAGGAGGCTATTGATGGCCTCGATGCGCTGACGATTTTCTTCCGAGGCCGCCGTGATTTCCGCCTTGGTCTCATCTTTCAGCGCGGCGAGCTCATCCTGCTGGCGCTGAGCCATATCAGAGACGGTCTGCTGATGGATGAAAAACGCGGCGATCGTCACGAGCAAAGCGGTGACGATGATGGCGGGAAGCTGTTCCTTGAGTTTAGGCCACATAGCTGGAGGGAGTTTGGGTTAAATGGGGGTTAATGTTAGGGGCTGGGGTGCAAAATGCAATTACTTCGTGAAAAGGGGCAAAAAAGGGGCGTTAGTGTTTGTTTTCGCATTTGGGTTCCAACTAATTTGCGGCATGAGCCTCAACCGGAGCGAACAAATGGTGTTCGACTATGTACAGGCCCACGCCGAGGAGAGGCGCTTTTGGGAGCAAAAAGTGCAGGCGGTTGCCGCCGGTGCGGCGGAGGAGCATGCAGCTGCGGCGGAGCTGGAACGTGAGCTCTGGAGCTACTTTGAGGAACGCAGCCGCGTGGCGTCGCCCTTTCGCGAGCTGGCGGCGCAGGGATTGCGACGGGTAAGTCTGCGCAATCTGGCCGAATTGTGGCTGCGGCTATGGACGGCGCCCCGGCCCAAGCACAAAGCCCGGCCGGAAATTTTCGGCGTGGAATAAATTTTGAAACCAAACGGCTGCTGTAGGCGTCTGGCTGGTTTGTTACTGGTTTGTGTCTCCCCGGAAGGGGGGATATAGGGTAACAAGCAAGCAAGGGCGGGCCGTCTAGGGGTAGGCGGCCCGCTTACTTTCAAAGGGGCAAGTGCTGCAAGCTGTTTGCCGATTGCGTAACAATTTTTAATTTTCGGCACTCCGGCATCGACAAATGGCCCGAAGCGTGCTGATTATCTTGTTCACAAGATATCCACATCGATGGAACACCTGAGCGGGGCCACTACCTCCAAACCGCAGCTCAAGGTCTCTGCTAAAGTTAAGACCTTTGTCCTCGACACGAACGTCCTGCTGCACGATCCGCAGTCGCTGTTCAAGTTCGAGGAGAACAACCTTGTAATTCCTGTCGAGGTGCTCGAGGAGCTCGACGCGATCAAAAGCGAGCAGTCGACCGAGCGCGGACGCAACGCCCGCCGGGTGCACCGGCACCTCCAGGAGCTCCTGCCTGATTCGCGCACGATGCTCGAGGGCGTGAAGCTGCCGACGGGCGGCACGCTCTCGGTTGTGATCAACCGCTATCTGGTGGAGAGCAATCTTGGCTCGCCCGCGATGCAGCGCCTCCGCGCCGTGTTGCCCGACCTTTCGAAAAAGGACAACCGCATCATCGCCTGCGCGCTTTTCGTTCAGGAAACCTATCCGCCGCCGACCATCCTCGTCACGAAAGACGTCAACGTCCAGCTCAAGGCCCGCGCCGTCGGCCTCGAGTCCCAGGACTACCTCAACGACAAGGTGCCGGAGCCGGACGAAGAGGCTGCTTACCGTGAAATCCCGCTTACGATTTACGAGTTGCAGCGTTTCTGTTCCGAGGGCGAGTTCGAGCTTTCCCCCGAGGAAGTGGAAGCGTCGCAGGGCCTCTATCTCAATGAATACGTCCTGCTGCGCTCGGCCGAGGGAAAAACCATGCCCGCGCGCTATTACGGCGATGGTCTCGTGCGCCGGCTGAAGCTGCCCGAGTTTGTCAAGGCCCCCGGGGGCATCCCCATCCGTGCGCGCAATCTCGAGCAGCAATTCCTGATGGACGCGCTGCTCGACGACTCCATCGCGCTGGTCACCTGTTTCGGCAAGGCTGGCACGGGCAAGACGCTCATCTCGACTGCCTGCGCGCTCCATCAGACGCGCGACGAGCACACGCGCTTCGACGGGGTCTCGATTTCCCGCCCGGTGATTTCGCTCGGCAAGGACATCGGCTTCCTCCCTGGCACGCTCGAGGAAAAAATGAAGCCCTGGCTCCAGCCCTACTATGACGCGCTCGAGGTCCTCATGCCTTCGCAGCCGCCGCGTGAGCCGCAGTTTGCCGCCAAGAAAGTTTCCAAGAAGAAAAAGAAGAAGCACGACGACCTGTTCTCCTCGATGACCCCGGCGCAGCCCGCGCACGGCGGTGCCCATGGCGGTAACGGCCTCGCGCCGGTCAAGCCCTACGAGCGTCTTATCCGCAGCGGCCTGGTCGAGATCGAGGCGCTGGCCTTCATCCGCGGCCGTTCCATCGCCCGCCGTTTTTTCATCCTCGACGAGGCGCAGCAACTCACGCCGCACGAGGTGAAGACCGTCATCACCCGTATTTCCGAGGGTTCGAAAATCGTCCTCATCGGCGACCCCGCGCAAATCGACAACCCCTACGTGGACTCGCGCAGCAACGGTCTGGTCTATGCGCATAACCGGATGAAGGATCAGAGCCTTGCCGCGCACGTGAAGCTGACCAAGGGCGAGCGTTCGAAGCTCGCCGAACTCGCGGCGGATCTGCTGTGAAGTGACATCATCAATGGGGTTCGATTTGCATTAAACACTGAACGGTTTTTTGCCCCGCTATTTCCCCCATCCAGCCATGAAGCACTACAAGCTTATGTGGATCAGCGCCTCGCTGATTCTTTTTGTCACCGGTCCTGCTGCTTTCGCCTCAGCCTGGGAGGTCAACGTCAATACCGAGATGACCCCGGAGGGAAAGAAGCTACCGCATCCAACCCCGGACCACCCGGCCTATTATTTTCCAAAGGTCGTCGGCTACAATGAGATTGGCGCTGTGACCGCTGGCGCAAAGAAACCGCTGGACCCGCCGACCATCCATCTGCTCGCGCAGGCGCTCGCGGCCCAGGGTTATCTGGTCACCCAGGTCAACGGGGACAAATTCGATCCGCCGCCCTCCCTGATTCTTATTTTCAAATGGGGACAGGTGAACGTGGTCAATTACATCGAGCACGATGTCCATCTCCCGGGTACGCCTCCCGATGATCCTGGGATAGATGTTCCAGAATACGATACGCCGGCTCTTAAGACGGAACTCATGTTCATCGGAGCGCAGAAAGAACTTACCCTTGGCGCTGACGAGGAAAAGATCAGCCAGTATGACTCTGCGGTGAGAGACCCGCGCTACTTTGTCACGGTTACCGCTTACGACTTTGACGCATTCTACCGGCAGCACAAGGCGGTCGCGCTTTGGGTTTCGAGAATGAGCGTGCCCCAGGGCCACTTTGACCTCGCAGACACACTGCCCGCACTCATCAATTCTGGCGCACCCTTTTTCGGCCGTGAAACCGAAAAGCCGCAATGGCTGAATGTCCCCGAGGGGGCGCAGGGCAAGGTCGATGTCGCCGCGCCCGTGGTCAAAGAATATATAACCCCGGCTGGGCCAGGGTCGGCGCCGCCTCCGCCCGGCCACCCCTGAGTCTGTCGTGCAGGAGCTGCCAAGCAGGGAGCTTTATTTTGCCCTGCCCGGTCTGCCATTACGCCGCCGGCTGGCGCGCTAACAGGCTTTCCCGTCCGCGGCGTTGTGCCGCCAGCTCCATCGCAATCACGAACAGGCCGGTGAAGAGCAGATCGCTCACCAGCGTGTTGCGGAAGAAAAAGAGGGTGGGAGGAAACGACGGATGTCCCACCGTCATCGCCTGCCACCAGCCGGCCGGGGTCTTCGCGTAAAATGCATCGCCGAGCCACGCCTGGGTGTTGGTCGCGAAATAAAACAGCAGCGAGCCGCCGAGCGCGCCGGAGAAGATTGTGATCCAGTTTTTGTGTTGCGCCACGAGTGCGCCCAGGCCGAGACCGGCTGCGAAGCAGGCCGTGCGCACGAGCGCGCCGTTCAGGCTCCAAGTGTAATGCAGGGTGGAGGCGTAATGCCAGTCGAGCCAGAGGTCGCTCAGGCCCAGCGCCAGGAACGGGACGAGCCACAGCCGTTTATCGCGAAAATACATGGCGGCGCAAAACGTCAGCGCCATCAGCGGAGAGAAATTCACCAGTGCTGGCGTCAGGGCGGCCACGATGCGCCAGGCGACCGAGAGAAGAATCAATGCGACGGCGAAAGGCATGCGTGGAATCTACGCAGAACGGGCGAAATGGACAGAATTTTTTATCATTGTTCCGTCTCGCGCGCCATCAGCCAGAGGAGGTCCGAGACGCGGTTGACCCATTGCCGCAGAAGCGGCCGCACTTTCCGTCCGGCGGCGGGAAGCGCCGCCAGCCGCCGTTCTGCGCGCCGCGCCGTCGTGCGCGCGAGATCGAGCGCCGCCGCGTGGAGATTGGCGCCGGGGGTAGCCCAGCCGTCGAAGCGGATTTTTTTTGCCTCGAGCGCGGCGACCGCGGCATCGATCCGGGCGAGGTCGGCCGCGCCGAGTTTCGGAAACTTCGAGGCCGCATATTTTTTCGCAGCGCTTTCCGGACAGGCCAGCTCGCCCATCAGGGCGACGAGGTTCTTTTGGATTTTCTCCATCTCCGCGCGGCGCGAGGATTTTTTGCACGTCGCCTTGGCGAGGCCGAGCGCGGCGTTGAGTTCGTCAAAGGCGCCCACGGCCTCGATCTGCGGATGATGCTTCGGGACGCGCCGGCCGTAGAGCAGGCCGGTGGTGCCGTCGTCGCCGGTGCGGGTGGCGATGGAAGGGCGGGAGGCGGGGCCTTTGGCAGGCATTTTTTCGTCAGGCGATCTTCCGCGCGGCCAGCTGGGCGCGCAGGCAAAGTTCGGCGGCCTTGAAGGCGTGCACCTGGGTCATCGCTTTTTCCGTGCGATTCAGGCAGTCGAGGATCAACTCACCGAAAAACGGGAAGCCGACCGTGCCCTGCACGGGGATGTGCTGTTCGCCTTTGTCATCCACAAGGTAGACATGATCGCCGGACGGATCGCGGGCGACGTCCACGTATTTGCGCAGCTCGATGTAGCCTTTGGTGCCGAGGATGACGGTGCGGCCGTCGCCCCACGTGCCCAGGCCGTCGGGCGTAAGCCAGTCGACGCGCACGAAGTTCGTAGCCCCGTTGTTGCCGAGCAGCGAGGCCTCGCCGAAGTCCTCGAATTCAGGCGTGCCGGGATTCGCGAAATTGCCCACTGCGGCGTGCGCGATCTCGGCATCGGTCGCGCCGGAATAAAAAAGAAATTGTTCGAACTGGTGGCTGCCGATGTCGCAGAGGATGCCGCCGAATTTCGCTTTCTCAAAAAACCACGCCGGGCGAGACGGCTTGTTCAGCCGGTGCGGACCGAGGCCGATGACCTGGACGACCCGGCCGATGGCGCCGCCGTGTACGAGGCCGCCGGCATAGATGGCGCTCTCCACGTGCAGGCGCTCGCTGTAATAAACCATGTATTTGCGGCCGGTGCGCACGACGGCCGCCTTGGCTTTGTCGAGCTGGTCGAGCGAGGTGAACGGCGTCTTGTCGGTGAAATAATCCTTGCCCGAGGCCAGCACGCGGCACCCGATCGGACCGCGGTCGCATGGCACGGCGGCGGCGGTTACGAGGCGCACCGCCGGATCATCGAGGATCTGGCCGGGGTCGTGGGCGGGCTGGGCCTGCGGGAATTTGGCCCGGAAGGCCTCCACTTTTTTCGGATCGGGATCGTAAACCCATTTCAGCTCGGCGCCGGCCTCCAGCAGGCCGTTGCACTGGCCGTAGATGTGGCCGTGATCCAGGTGCATGGCGGCAAAGACGAATTCACCCGGCTTTACCACGGGGCGCGGCTTGCCTTTGGGCGCGTAATTCATGCCGTCGGCTTTGGCGCTCATAAGGTCACCCTTTGGCCGCGGCCCGGGTTTGTTTCTTCAATTCGCGAATGGCCGGATCGAGCTTGGTCCGCGTTTTTTTGTCCATGCGATCGATGAACAGCAAGCCGTTGAGATGATCGGCCTCGTGTTGGATGCAGCGCGCGAAGAGCCCATTGCAGCTTAGCATATGCGGCGTGCCGTGTTCGTCCTGGAATTTTACCGTGATGGCCTCGGGCCGCGACACGTCGCCGCGGATGCCGGGAAACGACAGGCAGCCTTCCTCCACGGCCTCGATCGGCTCTGGCATCGCGGCGATCTGGGGATTGGCGATGACCATCGGCATGAACAGGTCCAGCGGTGGTGTCGCCCCGTCGAGCCGCCAGTCGAAATCGACCTGGGCAACGCGCAAATCGACGACGCACAATTGCAGCGCGCGGCCGACCTGCTGGGCGGCCAGTCCGATGCCTCCGGCCTCGTGCATGGTCTCGACCATGTCGGCTGCCAGCCGCGCGAGGGCCGGGTCGAAAGTTTTAATTTTCTCACCTTTTTTGCGTAGAATGGAGTCGTCGTAATGAACAATTCGCAGCAGCATGGGTCGAGAGAAGGCTGCAGCGTGGGTTTTGGCCCGGGCTGCGGCAAATAAATTTGTTTCAGCTTTCCCTGTTGTCCAGACTCCGCCCATGAGCGCATCGACTGCCAGCGCGTCACGTTTTCCGCCGGCGAGCGCGTTCGCGCTGGCCGCGGCGGGCCTTATGCTGATTGTCGCGGCTTGGATGCTGCCGGTGAACCTGAAGTCGGTCAGCCCGGCGCTGCTCAAGGCGGCGGGCGCGGGCACGCCGTCACTCGCGGAGTTCGGGCGGCAGCTTGTCGAATCGGAAAAGATCGGCCCGGCGGCGCTCGTGCTTGCCGCGGCGCAGGCGGTGGGCGATGCGCAAGCACCGCAGCTTGCGGGCGATCTCGCAAAACTTACCGCCCGCCAGCCGGAATTTGTCGCCTGGGGCGGCTGGGACCCGTTTATCGATCCGCTGTTCAAACTCCGCGAAAACACCGGCCGGGGCGCGAGCACGCCGGTGCTGACGTTTTTCATCACGGAAAAGGCGCGCCTCTCCTTGCGCGACTATCTCGCCGGCTCGCGCTCGCTCGGCGTGCAGGACGTCCTGCAGACCCGCGATATCAACACCGCGACGCGCTTTGTCCCCGTCAGCCAGCCCGGCGGCCAGGCGCTGGACTCGGTCATTCTGCTGACGGCCCTGCTCTATCAGGGCGAACATCTCTCGCCGTCCTTGCAACGCGAACTGCGCAGCCTGGCCGGGCAAGCGCTCGAGAAAAAGGAATTCGGGGAGCTGGAATTGTTTTACCTCGACCTGCTCTCGCTTGGCCGGCGTCTCGACTGGGGCCAGCTCAGCGAACTGCTCAGCCGCACGAACAACACGAAGACGGTCGGCGAATACGCGCATCTCGCGCGCGTCGCGCCCGACCAGCTGCCACTTATCTACGCGGCGGCGTTGTTTTCCGACTCGGCTGACCGCGTGGCGAGCTACCTCATCCAATACGGCAAGACTGGGGCGGAGGATTTGCGTCTCGCACTGGCGGGCGGACAGGGTGCCGTGCAGCAGCTTTTGTTGCGGCAGGTGCCGGTCAACCGCGAGGCCGGTCCCGCGCTGGGCGAGGCGGCGACGCTGGCGCTCCTTTATCCGCGGCTGGCCCTGACCGTGAAGTGGCTGGGCTTTTTTGCCGGCGCGTTTTTGCTGTTTCGCGCCTTGGACAGCTGGCTGTTTGCGTTCGGCGGCGGTGAAGAGGGCGGCAGCGCCACGCTGCCGCGCTTCAAAAGCGGCGCGCTCGCGCTGTTTGCCGCGCTGTTGCTTGTGATCGCCACCGAGCCCTTTCTCCTGAATGCTGCGCCGCCTTCGGAATACCGCTTTCGCATTGTCATCCCCGTGCTGGCCAACATCGCCACGCCGTCCGCCCAACAACCTTCAACCTCCGCTCATCCCAATATGGACACATCGACAATCATCTCCATCGGCGTCTTTGCCCTGCTGCAGGTGGTCACCTACCTGGTTTGCCTCATGAAAATCGGCGAGATCGACCGCCAGGATCTTCCAGCCCTGCTCAAGCTGCGGCTCATTGAAAACGAAGAGAACCTCTTCGATAGCGGCCTCTACATCGGCATGATGGGCACGGCTACCGCGCTCGTGCTGCAGGTCGTCGGCGTGATCCAGGCCAACCTCCTCGCCGCCTATTCCTCGAATCTTTTCGGCATTGTCTGCGTTGCGGTGGTGAAAATCCGCCACGTGCGCGGCTACAAGCGCCAGCTCATCCTGCAGAGCCAGGGCCAGGCTGCCTCCACCCCGGTCTCCGCCGTCCCCGCCAAGGCCTGATCAACCCCTATTTTTCGCGTCATGAACAAGACGCTACTCCTCATCATCGTTGATTTTCTTTTCCTCAACCTCATCGCCCTCACGCGATGGGAGAAGGCGGAGCCGGTGCGCCCGAATGAGCCGCCCATCCCGCAGGTCGCGGCCAACAACACCGCCTCCACGCAAAATCAGGATCTTGTCGATGTGATGAAGCAGTCCCTGGCCGACGAGCAGGCCGCGCGTTCCCAGCTTGCCCAGCAGCTTCAGTCCGCGCAGACCACGCTCCAGCAGCGGGACCAGAATGTTTCGCAGCTCCAGTCCGAAAGGACCCAGCTCACGGCCACGCTGGGCGAAACGCAGCAAAAGGCCCAGGCCCTGGCCCAGCAGGTCACCGCGGCGACCCAGGACGCGAGCATGACCAAGGAGCAGCTCGCTGCACTGCAAAAGGAACTCGAGGCCAGGCGGGCCGAGGCGGAAAAGCAAAAGCAGGATCTCGCCGCCCTCACCAAGGCCCAGACCGAGGCCCGGCAAAAAATCGAGGACCTCAATGTCGCGGTCAAGGTCTCCGAGCAGGAAAAGCAGCTCCTGCGCGAGACCGCCGACACGCTCAAGACACAGGTCCAGGCCGAGCGGCAGGAGCGGGAAAAAGTCCAGGCCACCACCACGCAGCTGGCACAGGGCGTCGGCCAGCTGGCCGAGAATTCAAGCCGGCTCACGAAGGAGATTCGCGAGAATACGCCGATCAACGAGAACACGCTGTTTGAGCAATTCCGCGACAACCGTGTGCACACGATCTTTTCGGCCCAGCGGCCGGTGCTCATCGGCTCGGGCGAGCGCACGAATGACACCAGCACCATCCTCGTGCAGGACGGCCAGGAGGTTTATGCGCTGGTGCACGTTGATGACACGCCTTTCAGCTTCGGTCCGCAAAGACCCGGCATCGACTGGGCCAGGATCTCGGTGACCCTGTCGAAGCCGCCCAATGAGAGCCCTGTGCAAAAACTGCACTTCCTTGCGCTGGACCCGCGGGTCATCGCGATTCCGGTCGATCCTGCGCAGGTCACCGTCGATGCCGCCGGGCATCCCAGCGCGCTGGGCGCGAAAGTCTACCAGACCGCGCTCGACCCCTTCAAATTTCCCGAGGCGGTGCTCATCAGCAAAGGCGGCAAAGGCTACGGCGAGGTCGCCTTCAAGCTCGATCCCTCGACGCCCGGCTACGTGAAGATGGACAACCGTTTTTTCAAGCGCCTCTTCGGCGATTTCTCGCCCTCGACCGGCGACCTTGTGCTCAGCAAGACGGGTGAGTTTCTCGGCATCATGGTCAACAGCGACTACTGTGCTGTCGTGAACAATTTCCTCCCGGAGAGAACCCTCACGACCGGAGACAACATTGCCGGCCAGCATACGGGCGCCGCCCTCGATACGCTCATCGCGCGTGTGCAGGGCCTGCCGTTCCGCCTGCAGTAGGCGGCGTTTCTTCCAGGGCGCGCGGCCCATCCTGGAGGCTCGGGCAGCGACATCAGGAGGAGCATGTGCCCGAACCGGGCCGGCTGAAGAACGCGCTGCGCACGAGCTCGCGCTGAAACTCACGCTTATCCTTGCGCGTGAAACCGGCTGCAAGGATGAGCTCCTCCGCCGGCGGCAGCGTTCGGGCGGGCAGTCCTGTCTGCCAGCGGAAAAATGCATACAAGAGGGCGACCCAAGCCCGTGCGCGCAGCCGGGCCACGCCACGCGGTGGCAGGCTGAAATCGGCCCACAGCCAGCATGCTCCCGGCTGCAAGCTTGCGGTCACGCGGCGCACAATGTCTGCCGCCTGCTCCGCGGTGAAACAGTCGAGAAAGAATAACGTGACGACGGCGTCGTAGCGCGCGAGCGGCAATTCGGCGGCCAGCAGGTCAGCACAGCGAAAAGTCACGCGCTCCCGCGCTTCCGGCGGCAACCTGGCCGCGGACCGGGCCAGCATGGCCGGGCTGAGATCGAGGCAGTCGATGTGCGCGGCCGGCGCGGCGCGGATGAGTTGCGCAAGGCAACGGCCGTCGCCCTCGCCCAGCACGAGGACGTGGCGGCAGGCATGCAGCTTCTCCAAGAAGCAAAACCGGGCGCGTTCCAGGTCACGGCCGAACGCCAGATATTCGAGTGCGCGGTAGACGCCGGCGAGGCGGTCGAAACTGCGCGGGTTCATGGAGCAGTTTTCCCGATCTTGATCGGGGCGGGCGAACTTCGTTTGTCAGCTATGAGTTGACGCATGGTTTTATGACGCGGTTTTTTATCGTTGGAACAGCCACCAGGCCAGCAGCGGCACGAGTGGCGTCATCAACGCCACGTCGGCCAGCACGCGTGCGAGCTGGCGGCCGGAGCGGGCATGGGCAAAATCCACCATGCCGAGGAGCACGCCGCTGGTGGCGGCGCAGAGCGCGGTGGTGCGCGCGATCCTTGTTTCAAGGACCGCGGAACCCGCGGCGAGCGCCGCGAGCAGCCAAGGCAGCGCGTGCACGAGCTGGCGGCCGCGCGGATATTGCAAGGCGAGCGAAGTCTGCCCGTGGGCGTGGTCCACTTCGGATTCCCAGAGTGAGATGAGCGCACAATTGGCCAGGCAGAGCGCGCCGAAGAGCACGAGGGGTGCGGCGAGCGGCCGCAGGACGCCGGGATCCCGGGCGAGTGGAAAGCATGCCACTCCGGCGGCAAAGAGCAGCGCCACGCACAGTTCCTTCGGCGCGCGCCAGGGATGTCCCCGGTGCAGGAGCTGGTGCGACAGCAGGTAAACGAGCACAGGTGCGAGCACGAGAAGCCCGGCGGACAGTTCGCGTGAATTCAGCCGGGTGAAGGCAACGGCGAGCGCCACCGTGAGCACGCCAAGCCACGCGACGAAGGCTGGCCACCGCCGGTGCTGGTAAAACCAGTGCCGCTGCGTGAGCACCTGGGCTGGCGAGAGCCGCCAGCCCTCGATCCAGCGGTCGGCCGCGTAAGCCAGCCACGTCGCTGCACCGAGGATGAAGACCTGCGGCCACGCCAGCGGCGTATGGGCGACGCGCGCGAGCAGCCATTGCCACAACAAGGCCACGGCTGGCGCGTCGAGCGAAAGCACGGTGGGCCATTGCCACCAGTGCGGCCGGCCGGGGACGAAGGATTTCACGACCGCAGCTTGGACGTGCGTGGCGCGGGTGCCAAATATTTCGCCATCCGAACCAGCCGATACGGCCAACAAAAAACCGCCAGTATGCACCGGCGGTTTTGTTCTGAACTTGGTCGTTGCGAACTCAATGTTCGAGCGTGTACGTCAGATAAAAACCGATCGGATCGCCAACATAGCGATCACCGCCCGGGATGATATAGGTCTTATTGAAGACATTTTTCGCCCAAAGGCTGATGCTGTGGCGCAGGGGCGTGTATTTCGTGGTTTTGAACTTATACTGCAGGCCGAGATCCCACACGGCGAAGGCAGGAGAGTAAACGAGAGCCTGTCCGCTTGTGACCGCCGATTGGCTGTTCTGGGTGTTGACTGGCGCATCGCTATTGTAACGCATGCGGACCATGGCGCTGAGGCCGGTCAGCAATTCATATCTGAAGACCGAAGCGAAAGAATGCCTCGGTGTGCCGGACTGGCGGCCCCAGCCATCGAGTTTGGCATCGGCGGTGCCGAGGCTGACCACGCGGCTGTCCAGGTACGCATAGGCGGCATAGACATAGGCCCGATCGCTGACCTGCCAAGTGGCATCGCCTTCAAAGCCTTGCGAGTTAACGCCGCCGATATTCTGTGTGAAGGTATTGCCGAAGATATCAATCGTGGTTTCCGGGATGTTACGCTGCACGGTCTTGTAGATATCCGCGGTGAGGTTGAGCTTGTTGTCGAGGAAGGCACCCTTCATGCCGGCTTCATAGCCAAGGCTGGTCGTTTTGGTGGCGTCGGTATACAACGCGGTGCTGGTGCTGGGAGGCAGGAAGCCCTGGGTTTCATCTGCATAGATGTTCATTTCTTTTGTGATGGCATAGCTTATGCCGGCCTCAATTGCGTCGTTGTTGCCGTGAACCTTGCTGGTAAGCCCCCAGTAGTCGTCTTTGGCGTAAACTCGATAGTAATCATGCCGATAGGCCGCGGTCAAAAGCAGCTTGTCATCAAAGAAGAACGCCTCGTGCGCGAAATCCACCCCTGAGGCGGGAACCGACACGTTCAGCTTGGCATATGATCCGGACGAACCGGTATGCCCATTGACCATTGTAGGAAGTGGTTTGGTGCTCAGGGCAAACGTCGAGTAAGTGAAGAACTGGGTATTGACGGGAAGTGCAGGATAGAGCCGGGGATTAAGCACGGATACGAAGGTGTCATAAGCACCGCCTTGCGCTGTCGTATTGGATTTTGCTCCAATCTCGTTGCGGCGAATATTGTTATAATAATCGAAAGTGATCAGCGTGGTGTGTCGGACGGGGCCGGTGTGATAATTCGCGAGGAACTCTCCGGTATAGCTTTCTCCGAATCCGGTGAACTCGCTCCAGGTTTCATTGTTGGCACGGCCGATCACATTCTGTCCCGGCGCAAAATTGGAGCGGACGGCGGGATCATATGAAGAGGAATAACCGGCGGAGAGAGTGGTGTTTGGGTACTTATAGACGTTTGCACCGGCGCGGAAAGACAGCCAGTCGTTGAACCGGTGTTCGAAAATAACCTCGGCCGTGTTTCTCTGGCGGACCCGGTAGTCCGTTGGAGTCGAATAGTAATGATCCTTTAGCTGATAGGCCCAACCGATGAATTTGGCTCCGTTGACGAGGTAGGGCAGGCCCTGGGCATTATTTTGTTCGGTAACCTGATAGCCACCGTCGAAAAGGATGTCGGTATTTTCGCTCGGTTTGTACATGAGCGTGAGCAGCCATTCGCGGGTCAGATTCCTGTTAACCGGATCCTGAAACCTTCTTTCATAGTCCTCGACGTCGATCCGGTAGAAAAGCTTGGGTTTTGACCCGAGCCAAAGCGGACCGGAGACGGCAAGATTGGTTTGATTGGTGCCGTAGCTACCCACGGTAAACTCGGCCTTTTGGTAGGGATGGGTGCTCGGCCTTACGGTATCGAGGAAGACGGTGCCGCCCGGAGATGTCTGGCCGTAAATCATGGCGGCCGGGCCCTTGATGACGGTGACTTTCTCGAGGCCGTTGCGCGTCCGGGTGCCCAAGGCCGCGAAGCCGTTGCGCAATTGGGTGTTGTTGCCGGTGAAGCCGCGCAAGGTCTGGCCGCCGCTGAGGTCCGAACCTTGGAGCGAAGGGATGAAATTCATCTCATCGGTGAGATCGAAGATGCCGAAGTCCTGGAAGAATTCCGCATTGAGCGTGGTGACTGCGTAGGGCAGTTGCTTGAGCGGAGTTTTGATGCGAGAGCCGGCTGCGTCCTCGGTGGGCACATAAGTTTCGCCGGTCTTTGCGCTGACGCCGAATTCAGGGAGGGTGAGAACTTCTTCGTTGTTCGCCGATGGGCCGGATTCAGGCGAAGTGGTTTGAGCAAGCAGGCCAGTGGCCAGGGCGAATGCGATGGTGGCGCCGAAAAGGCAGCGCCTACCGGAAGGATGACGGTAGTTCATGGGTAGGTTGGTCGGATGCACGGTTGTAGTCAGGGGAAACAGACGCTGCGTGCTCCTGCGGACTTGGGGGGAACCGCAGCAAGCGCCTGGATATCAGGCACGATATCGCGGCTTTGACTTTGCGCAGGCAAGAGGCGCGAAGGTTATACCGTTAAATAACTCCAATCGGGCCATAGCGGAAATGGACCAGTTTGGGATCATAGCGGTGGCCCTCGTCGCGGAGAAAGGTGTGTTACCGTTGAATTCATGCACCGGCGCTGATCACATTGCTGCGTTGCCCGAAGAAACGAATTGCCGCGCTGATGACAAAACGGCTGTTTCGGTCGCATGAAATTGCGCACCCCTTTATGGTTTATCCTTCCATTGCTGGCCGCATCGGCCGGTCTGGCCGCGGACGACAGCTGGCGCCCGCTTTTCAATGGCAGGGATTTCTCCGGATGGGAGAGCTATCTGGGCGTGCCACCGGCTTCGGTTCAGATTCCGGGGGCGGAGCGCGATGCCAGCGGCAGCTATTTGAAGCCCTTGGGTATCAACCATGATCCCCTGCATGCTTTTTCCGTGGTCGAAGCCGATGGCCGGCCGGCCATCCGGCTTTCCGGTGCTGTGCAGGGCGGTCTCACCACGGTGGAGTCATTCGGCAATTACCACCTCAGGCTGCAGTTCAAATGGGGTGAAAAAAGAAAAGACCAGCGCGCGACCGAATCGCGCAACAGCGGCTTTCTTTACCACGCATACGGCGAGCCTGGCGCCGTGAAGGGCCGCTGGATGAGCTCGCATCAGTTTCAGATCAAGGAGGGTCGCACGGGCGACTACATTGCAATGGGGGACGCGGTGGCCAGCATCCATGCGCGCTCGGCCGATGGGAAAAATTTCACCAACGATGAAACCGCGGACGCGGTGACGTTCGGCAACAAAGAAGTGGCGGGCCCGAACTGCGCCATGCCGGGCAAGGACTACGAAAATCCGTCCGGAGAATGGAACACGATCGAAGTCATTTGCCTGGGTGACACCTGCATCCAGGTCGTCAATGGACACGTGACGCTGCGCATCGCCGCCTCGCGGCGCTTGGCGGAAAAAATTCAAGCTCCGCTGACCGAAGGGCGGCTCGAATTGGATATGGAGGGATGGGAGATTTATTTCCGCGACATCGAGATCCGGCCGATCAAGGAGATTCCTGCGGAATACGCGGCGCATTAGTCGCCAAAGATATTTAAGCGCGGCCATGAAGGCAGCGCTTGTGCACCGGCAGGGGAGGCTTTTTGGGCGTGTCCCGACGGGCCCGGTTCGGCAGTCCGTGGGATGATATCCCGGAGGCTCACTTCAAGGTGATAAGTTTGTCCACCTTCGGATCCACTTCGATCCGGATGTCTTTGTACTCGACGACCGACTTGCCCGAATGAACCTGCAGCGCGATGGGGCCTTTTTTCAAGGCCGCGGGATCGGCGTGCTTGTAGCGGATGAGCTCGACGCCATCGACCGCCATGCGGATTTCGCCCGTCTGGAAATTGGCGAGGACTTCGCTCGTATGCCAGTCGTGCCAGCGCAGCCGGTTGTCGTTTTTCGGGATGAGGTGATCGACGGGGGCGTTCTTGTTCGGACCGTAGTCCCAGATCGAGCCATAGGGTGGCTGCAGATTGAGCATGCCCGTTCCCTTGGGCGTATAATTTCCCGCGGCCGGACGGCTGCCCCAGAATAAAATACCGAGATGTGCGCTGCCATTGTTGATTTCGGGCAGCACCACCCGCGAAGTGACGATGAGCCGGAAACTGCCGTAGTCCTGCCTCGTCAACGCCAGGCACCACTTGCCGGTGCCGTGCATGGCGCCGTCCTGGATCGTCCAATTTGCGGGATTCACGTCCCAGCCGTCGAACGTCTTGCCATCGAAGAGAACGGTCATCGCGTCCAGCCCGGCACTGGGCGGGATGGGCGGTGCAGGCTCCGATGGCGTGGCGGCTGGAATCGGCGGAGGGGTGGCGGGACTTGCCACCGGCTGGGCGGCCAGGCTGGCCGCAAGCGCCGCGCCAAAAATTATCCAGGAGCTCCTTTTCATGAGCCGGACAACAGGTCGTGTCGTTTTCATTCCGGGGCGATTCAGGTCCGCAGTTTCACGGATTTTTCGGTCGCGCCGCCGTTGAAGGCGAGGGGGGAAGCGGCCTTGGTCAGGTCACCGCCATCGATGATGATGCCTTCGTTTGCAGCGCCTTCGAGTTGAAGAAAGACGGCGGAGGGGGTGAGAACCCGCGTGGCAGTCAGCAACGTCTGTTTCGTGTCGATGAATCGCAGAACCGATTCCGCCGCGGGGTTTCCCTGGGCGCTGAAACCGTTGAGGGCGGCGTCTTCGATGTGGTCGAAGATCAGCGCCGGGCGCAAATCGGGCTCGCTGACCTGGAACCGGATGTTTTGCAGCGTCAGGCCGCGGGCGTTGCGGGCGTACAAGCCATAGGCGGGCATGGGCCCCAGCTCGAAATATTCGCCGGAAATTTTCGGCAGATCACGCCGCACGGCATCCTCGGCCGTGCCTCCGCCGCCGAAGGTGAGATGGATGTTGTCGAAGGAAATGTTTTCGAGGGTCGATTCGCCGACACAGTTCAGGGTGATGCAGGAGTGGAGTTCGCCGGGCCGGTACTCGCTGGTGAAGGGGTAATCCGGCAGCTGCGGCGGATTGGTCGTGACCGTGCCGTGGATGTTGCTGAAGGAGATGTTGCGGACGATGCCCGGGCCCTTACCGTCTGCGGCGGGGTGTGGTTGTTCGGGCGTCGGCTCCAGCCCGTTCCGGCGCGAATTCGGGCCGACGCTGATATTGATCGGGCCGGTCACATCGTGCAGCACCAGGTTCGAAAATGAAATATTCTCGAACCGGTCGCCGGGACGGCCGTGCATTTTGATCGGGCAGCCGTACACCTGGTGCAGGAGGCAATTGGAAACGGTGATGTTTTCCGCGACGCCGCCGCCGAAACGGAAGACCGACCAGCGGGTGCTGAACGAAGAGTTGGTGATCGTGATGAACTTGCAGCTTCCGAACAGCGCACAGGCGTCATCCTGCGATAGCACGGTGCAATTGCTGACGGTCACATATTCGCAGCTGATGAAATGGAACCCGTCGTTGTTGCCGTTGACCCGATTGTGGATGTAGAGGCCGTCCAGGTGGACGCGCGTGCTCTGGATGACGCGGAGGCAATGGTAGGCGCTGCGCAGCAGGTCGATATTGCGGACGACGAGATTCTGGCAGCGGTAGAAAAGCAGCGTGTAGGGCCGGCGGTTGCCACCGAGCCCGCTGGGCGGAGTGGTGCCGCGGACATTCGAGTGAAACTGCAGTCCCTGGCCGTCGACGGTGCCCGGCCCTTCAACCGTCACGTTCCTGGCATTGACGGCGAAAATCAGCGCCCAATTCCCATCGCCCAGCGTCGAATCGCCGCTGAGCGGGATGGCGTCGACCGCGTGATATTGCTTCCCGTCGGTGCTGCCCAGCAGTTTTCCGGTGGCGGCGACGTGCAGCGTGACGTTGCTTTTCAATTCGACCGACCCGATGAGGAAATCGCCCGTTGGGACCAATACGGTGCCGCCGCCGTCATGGTTGCACAGATCGATGGCCGCCTGCACTGCCGCGGTGTCGAGCGTGGTGCCATCGCCCTTTGCGCCGTGGTCCCGGATGTTGTAGATCCGGGCACCGAGGTCATTTCCGGTGGCAGCGGGGGCGGTCTCGGCCGCCAGGCTTTTTTCGCCCAGAAAGCCAGCGCCAAGCGAAGCCGCGAGGGCTGGGGGGGAAACAAGTCCGATCCATTTGCGTCGCGATAAAAACTGCGGGTCGGCGTCAGCCATGATGGGGTTCCTTTTTCCGGGTGTTTGGGTTGTCCTGACCGCCGCGGGGTCCGGCGGTTGCCATGAATACGGGGAGTATTTTCAAACCCGGATGCCGGGTCCTAAGCAAGCGAAACTGACCCGGGAGGAAAGAGCCGGGCTGCGCAGGAACCCCGACCACGCAAAAGAAAAACCGCACCTTCGCGGGAAGGTGCGGTTTGCAAGCTGGACCTGGCGGATGAGTGCTTAGTTCAACGTCACCGATGTCGCGGTGCTCGTGGAGGTCGGGAATTTCACCCAGGTGACCTTCGCCGTGCTGTCGTAGTACCAGCCTTCGGAGGCGGCGGTGAACGCCGACAGCGAGGTATACTGCGTCTCCGCATTGCCGTCCCGCGTCGCGCCGGCCGGGGCCGCGGTCTGCAGTTCGATCTTGAGGACGTAGGTCCGCGACGTGAATTGGCCGGCAAAGGTGCCGTTGGCCGCGCCGATCGTCACGACCTCGTGTCCGCTGGTGATGTTGGAGGTGATCGCGGTCGTGGAGAACTCGTTGTCCGTGATGTACAGGTCGCTGATGCCGTCATCCTCGTAGAACGTGTAGCTGGTCGAGCCGGACGGATAGATGTCGAGGGTCAGCGGGTTGGCCGCGTACTGGTCGACGTACTGGATCACGCTTCCGGCCGGAGGGATGACCATCGGAATGATCGAGCCGGCCTTGATGAACAGCGGCACTTCCGTAACCGGCGCCGAGATCGTGGCGGTGGTCCCGCCCTTGTGCGTCACGCCATTGTTGGTGCCATTGAGGTAATCTGTATAATCGAGCCAGGTGGTGGAGGAGGACTCCGGGAAGACCACTGAAGTGCTGGTCGCACCCGCGGTGGTCACCGGCTGGACCAGAATCTCGCTGGTGCCCTGGCCGTTGACGATCTGCTTCGAGGTCGGCCACCAGACCGGATACTGCACCGCGCCGCCGGTGACGTGATAGCACGCCTGGGCGTTCGAATAGCGGAACGGCAGCAATTGGTAGCGCATTTGCGTGTAATGCGAGAAGGTCGCTGCAGCCGTGGTGCTGAAGCACCAGGGGAAGCGGCCGGGGATGGTGTTCGAGCCCACCTGGCCCTTGGCGCCGAAGAATTCCGTCAGCGGCGTGAAGCAGCCATACTGCAGCCAGCGTTGATAGAGTTCGTCGGTCGAAGTGCCGTTATAGCCGCCGGTGTCGCCGCACCAGTAGGCCGCCGTGGTCTTCGTATTGCAGGCGAAGCCATTGGCCATGTCCTTGTCGGCCAGGCCGCCCTGGGCGCCCGGATTCGAGAAGGTCGCAGTGGTGTCGCCCGTCCACAGACCGGGGTACTGGTCGTTGTTCGTGGCGGTGGCTCCTCCATCGATGTCCCGGTGGGCCAGAATCAAGCCTCTGCCTTGCGCCAGATTCGCGGTCGTCGTTTCCTCGTACGCCGCCTTGTGGTAGAAGCCCAGCCAATCGGACGTGCTGGTGCTGCCATTAGCCAGCACGCCGCCCGAGGGAATGCCCACGGTCGTGTCCATTTTCAGGAAATCGAAGCCCATGGCAAAGAGGGGGGCGTTGAGGCTCTTCCACCAGTTGGCCGCCGCGGTGGTGGAGAGGTCGAACTGGCCGGTATAGGTCACACCATGCCAGCCGCCGCCGTTCACCACGGTGCCGCTGCTGTTCTGGATGAAGTAATGGTTGGTCGCGCCCGTGTTGTAGACGGTGTTGCTCTTGTCGATCCAGGGCCATTCCCACACGCCGAAGTGGAAGTGATTGGAGTGAATGGTATTGATCATGGTCTGCGGATCGGAGAACTGGCTGGGATCGAATTTGAAGTCGATGTACTCGGAGCCGGGCCCGTTGTAATTGCTGCCCAGCCAGCTGGAGTCGACCCAGATGAGGTCGCCACAGTAGCCGTTGCGCAGCTTGGCCATGTCGCTCAGGATGGTGGGCTGATCGTCATAGGAACCGAACATGACGCCGAAGGCCCACTTCGGCGGCAGAATGGGATTGCCATTCGGCGTGCCGGAGGTGCCGCCACCGGAACCGGCGGAGAAGGTGAATTGGTCGGCCGAGAGCTGGTAGGCGGTCGAGGAGGCATTCTTGCCCGTCACCGTCAGGCGGATGTCGTGATTGGCCGTGGTGGCGAAGGTCACCGAGCCAAACGTGGTGATGGGATAGGCCTGGGCCGCCGAATATTGATCCAGCGCGCTGCCGAGATTGGTGCCGTCGACCGAGAGCTGCAGGGTGCCGCGGGAGGTGTTGCCCTTCCATTCCATTTGCAGCTGATACGTGCCGGCGGGAACGCTGGGCACGGTGAAGTCGATATATTGACCGGTGGCGGTGGCAGCCAGCTCGATCCATTTGCCGCCACTGGAATTGACGTCGGTCTGGACCGAAGCGGTCGCTCCCGTGCCGGTGTAGGAAATGTTCTCTGCTTCGTAGGATGTGGTGGTCCCGCCGCCGCCGGTGCTGATGGTGTAGGTGGCGCTGCTGACGGCGCTGTCGGTGGAACCGCTCTTATAGGCGATGGCCTTGAGGGTGGTCGTCGCACTGACGCTCACCGGGCTGGAGTAAGCCGTGCCGGCCGTCTCCGAAGGCGTGCTGCCGTCCGTGGTGTAACGGATGGAAGCGCCGCTGGTGGAAGAGCTGATCGTCACGGTTTGCGCACTGGTGTAAGTGCCGCCAGCAGGGCTGAACGTCGGCGTGGCTACGGTCGCTGCGCTGATGGTGTAGGTGGCGCTGCTGACCGTGCTGTCGGTGAAACCGGCCTCATAAGCGATGGCCTTGAGGGTGGTCGTGGCGGCGATGCTTACCGGGCTGGAGTAAACCGTGCCGGCCGTCTCCGAAGGCGTGCTGCCGTCCGTGGTGTAACGGATGGAAGCGCCGCTGGTGGTGGAGCTGATGGTCACGGTCTGCGAACTGGTGTAGGTGCCACCGACGGGACTGAACGTCGGCGCGGCCGCCTGGGCGGTTTGTGAGACGAGGACGAACTTGTCGGCCGAGAGCTGGTAGGAGGTCGAGGACGCATTCTTGCCGGTCACCGCCAGCTTGATGGTGTGCGTGCCGGTCGAGCTGAAGGTCACATTGCCAAAGGTGGTGGTGGGATAACTTTGGGCGGCGGAGTACTGATCGAGCGTGCTGCCGACGTTGGTGCCGTCGACCGAGAGCTGCAGGGTGCCACGGGAAGTGTTGCCCTTCCATTCCATCTGCACCTGATAGGTGCCGGCGGCCACGCTGGGAATGGCGTAGCTGATATACTGGCCGGTGGCGGTGGCAGAGAGCACAATCCACTGGCCGCCACTGGAGTTCACGTCGGTCTGGACCGAAGCGGTGGCGCCATTGGGCGTGTAAGTGAGGCTTTCGGCTTCGAAGCTGGTGGACTGCGCAGCCAAACGGGCGGTGAGGGCGGGTGAGAGCAGGCAGAGCGATGCCGCCACGCCCATCAATTTCAGGAGTGGCCGGTGGCGGTGAATTGTGGGACTGATATCAGGCGCCGCAAAGGACGCGTAGGGTGTTGGTTTCATTTTCGTTTTTGGATTTCAGATCTGGAATGATTGCAGGAAAAAAAAGACCGAGGCAGGGAACGGAGGATTCATGAGATCATTTCACGACTCCGGGAGACCGCATTGGGCAGGTCGGTTGGAAAGAGAGGCATGTTTTTATGGGAGAAAGCTGGCCGTGTTTCGCGGGAGGCGCTGTCAGCGCACGAAGCAAAAACTTAAATTAACTACTGGGGTGATTACTCTATGCAGGGGTGAAGGCTTTACCTGTAAAACCAGAATCTATATTTATAATTTTTTCCCAAGAACGAATAGATAGCGCTTATATGCACCGAGCGAATCTGCTATCGATCATCTAGTTAATTGCATTATAGATTATATATAATTATTTGCATTATATGATATGGCCATGCGTTTGCATTATTGATGCCCGGCAGCGATGGGTATGGACGATGTATCTGCCGGGCAGCCATGAGCATGCCGGATGGCCTTCATGGCGCGGATTTGAGGCCCCTCTTTCCCTGTCCTGTCTTCATGCAGGACATTGGCCGTACGGCTGTGACGGTCGTGCTCGCCAACGCGCCCATGATATGCGCCAAGGGCCAGCCGTGGTATGCCGAACCTACTCTTCTTTTGCTTTATCTGCCCGTCAAACGTGCGGGCAAAAAGGACTGCATCGCTCTCCGGCCCGAGCTGGACTGGGTGATCGGCCTAGGATTTGAACACGGGCAGATTTTGTGCAGACCGGGCATGCGACATGTAATGCTCATCGATCGAAACCGGAGTGAGCGGGAAAACCGGGCGGCGGAGGCGCTTTGAACTGACGCGCTCCAATTCCATCGCCACATAATAATTATGGCGCACGAAGCGCAGGAAGTCGGCCCGGCTGAGCGCGAGGCAGAGTGTGTCCTCGCGGGCGATGAGGGAGGCGGTGGCCACGCCGTTTTGCAGCAGGCTGATTTCGCCAAAATATCCGCCCCGGCGGATTTTCCCGACGCGCTTGGAGCCGCGCATGGCCTGCACGCTTCCTTCATATATTATGTAGAAGGCCTGGACGGAATCGCCTTCCCGGACGACGAGATCGCCTTCCTTGTATTTGACGACATGTGAAAGCTGGGCAAACCGGGCGGTGGCTTGGTGCCCCCAATGGGTGCACAGCGGGAGGCGCCCAAGAAAGGCCAGCTTGTGAGTGAGGTTATAGACCAGCTCGGCCCCGAGCCCGGTCACGACCAGCCGTTCAAAATCGGCCATGGGCAGCACGAGCGCGAAAAGAGGTGTCTTGCTCCGGACCTCCAGCTGCGTATTGCGGCTGTCCACACTGTCGTTGGTCCCGAAGATCTCTCCTTCCGACAGATAAAAGGCGAAAGCTTTCCGGCCCGATTTGAGCCGGCGATAGACGGCCGCGGAACCGGATGCAATGAGCCCCACCTGGGTGGGTGCTTCATCAAAGGAAATAATCGTTCTCCATGCCTTGACGGTGAGCGGGCGAAACAAGCTGGTCAGCTCCGTCTGGGTTTCCGCATCCAGGCGCCGGAGCAGCGCGCTTTTGGCGATGGCCTGCCGGAGGGTGGCATCCATGTAGGTCGGCTCCGCGCTGGCATGCCAGCGCCGCCAGCGCCGCTGCCAGCGGCTGGCAAACGAGCGGACACTCAAGCGCATGGTCTGCCAGAATTCATGCATGCACCATCCGCAGCCGCCCAGGACCACGGCTCCCAACAAATACGGGAGGCTCTTCCGCCAATAGCTGATATCGGAAAGCGTCGTTCGGAGTGAAAGATGAAAAAGGCTGAAAACGACCGTTGCCGCCAGCAGTGCCCAGCCTATGCCGAGCACGAGTTCCACCGCGCTCGAGCGCCAGTCAAGCTGCCGCCGGATGATCTGCAGCCGTCTTCCGGGCTCATGGTTGAGCGTGAACAACAAATTGTGATCGACATCCAGCCACGGGCGTCGCCGTACAAACGCCGCGATCTGGCCAAATAGGCCCCGGACCGGGCGGATGGCAACAAACAGCCCGATGATGGGAAACAGGCTCCAGCTCTTTCCCATGAAGAGCGCGATGGCCGTAATAATTGCAGACGGAGCCACGCGGCCGAACCAAGCGGCCAGCTGTGTGGCGGGGTCGGCCATGCATACATCGCGCAGATCAAGGGCGAAATGGGGCACAAGCGTCTGCCAGTACAGGTGAGGCCGGTAGACTTCGTTGCCGCTGGCGCGCAGCACGGAGGCCGCCATGGCATAGCCCGCGCTCAACCCGGCGCATATGGCCAGCCAGCCCCATGCGAAGTCATGCCATCCGATTGGATTTGGCACCGGACGCAGGATCATGGCGGCGATCGCGGTGAGCAGGGCGGCGATGGAAAAGCTCAGCGTGAGATGGGCGGGGAGCGGGATGAACCACCGCACGGCGTTGCGGCGGAAGGGCACGTTTTGCCCCTCATGCAGGATGCCGGCCCGATGGGCCTTGAGCACCACCTCATAAAATTCACTGAGGGCGGGACAAGTGCGTTCCTGGATCATCCGGCCCAGCACATCTGGCACGCTGGACGGCTCCATGAATTCCTGCACCACCGCCCATTGCTGGGGCGTGACGGTCAAATAGGTCTGGGCCGGGACATTCTTTACGACGAAAGCCCCCTTGTAGCTGCGTCCAAAACGCAAATCCCGATTCAGGGACAGCTTCTCAGCGGTGAGTAACAGAGTTTCGTTCATCAGACGAAGACGGATGAGCTTGCAGCTCTATCCCAAGATCGAACGTACGGTCTCGAGCAGCTGCGTGCTTTCAAACGGCTTTGGCAGAAAGGAAAAATTGGCCTCCTCGGTGACCCATTGAGTGTCCTCATTGATATGGCTGCTGAGCAAAACGATTGACAGGTTCGGAGACCGTTTCCGCAGATGCCGTGCCAATGTGATGCCATCTGTCCCGCCAGGCATGACCACATCGGACAAAACGACGCCGATCTCATCCTTGTGGAGCTGCCACTCGGTCAAGGCGGTGTCGCCCGACTCGGCTTCATAAACCGTATAGCCGTGCTGGCGGAGAATATCGACCACGATGCTCCGGATTGCCACGGAGTCATCGACAACAAGAACAGCGCGTGATGTATTCAAGGAAATGGTTAAGTGTTTGGCAGAGCAATGGATGAATATCTGGAACCAGGAACAGCCAGCATAGAGACGCGACCCGAAGCGCAGCAACGCAATTTTGGTAATTTCGCAAGGCCCTTTACTGCCATTGCCTTGCTTTTCCGATTCAGTGTGTTTTGAGGGTCTGTTGTTCCGGCCAATAGGGAAACCCGGTTGATGCAACCGGCCTCCACGGGTGGAAATACGGCATTGACACCCCCCTTGGCGTGTGGGAATTGGTCGGGCTCCGCTCAAAATTTTTGCACGCCAAAACCGGGCGCCCTGTCCCTTAAAATCTTACAACGACTCATTCCCATGGCTCACAGTGAAATCCTCCTCCTCAAGCCCGTCGACAGCCTCGGTGGCGAAGGCGATCAGGTCAAAGTCCGCGCCGGCTACGCCCGCAACTTTTTGCTCCCGCGCAAATTCGCTGTTCCGCTGACGCGCGCCAACCGCAAGCAGATCGACGCGCTCAAGCAGCGCCGCGCCGAGCGCGAAGCGCACGAGCTTTCCGGTGCGCAGGAGCTTGCCAAGAAACTTGAAAAGGCCTCGCTCGCTTTCGCGGTGAAGACCGGCGACGGCGGCAAGATGTTCGGTGCCATCACGGCCAACGACCTGCACGACAAGCTCACCGGCGCCGGATTTGTGATCGAGAAGAAACGCATCCACCTGCACACCCCGGTGAAGACCCTCGGCCAGCACACCGTCAAAATCAAGCTGCACGCCGACGTCACCGTCGAACTCGCGTTCGACGTCGTCTCGGAAAATCCCATCGAGGTGGTAGCGCCGGCCGAACCCGCGAAGGAAGAGCGGCCCGCCCGGACGGAAAAGCGCACCAAGCCGGCGAAAGCCTGAACTGCCGCCACGTTCCTGAAATACCGGCCGCGCGAACCCGCGCGGCCTTTTTGTTTTGGGAAAACTTTGCGAACAAGTTTTTGAGAATAATTTCTGATTAACTCTTCTATTGCTTTCAGAGCATCCGCTCTGTGCTCTCAACGCCTCAGATGGTCGAAGACATAGTCCAGCAATCCCGCCGCCCGCGCGCCCATGGCGAGGCCGCCGCGCCGGTGGCTGGCCGGGCTCCGCCGCATTCTCCCGAGGCCGAGCAGTACCTGCTCGCGTGCTGTCTGCTTGACGGATCCGACACCATTGCGCGCTGCCTTGAGGCCAGGCTTCTGCCGGCGGCGTTTTACTCGTCGGCCAACCGGATCATCTACGAAAAACTTTGCGAGATTTACCAGAAGAGCCCGCCGGTCGAGCTCGCCGTGCTGGCCGAGGAGCTGAAGACCGCGCAGCAGCTCGACGCCGTCGGCGGTTACGCCTACCTCACGCAGATCAGCGCCAGCATCCCCACGACCGCGCAGGCGGTTTATTTTCTGGAAAAAGTCCGCGAGCTTTACCTGCTGCGCGAGCTCATCAAGGTCGCGACCGGTGCGGTCGAGCAGGCGTTCAATTACCAGGGCGGCCTGGAGGAGTTCGTCGACAAAGTTGAGCAGGACATCTTCAGCGTCACGCAGGCGCGCATCAGCGACGCGGCCAAGCCGATGAAGGAGCCCACGCGCGAGGCCATGAACGTCATCACGAAAATGATGATGAAAAAAGGCGAGCTCACCGGCGTGGCCTCGGGCTACAAGGACCTCGACAACCTCACGTGGGGCTTTCAGCGGCAGGAAATGATCGTGCTCGCCGCCCGTCCATCGATGGGCAAGACCAGCCTCGCGCTCAACGTGGCCGAGGCCGCCTCGATGCCGAAGCGGGGCGAGCCGGTGGCCACGCTGATCTTTTCGCTCGAAATGAGCGCGTCGCAGCTCGCGCTGCGCATGCTCTGCGCCCGCGCCAAGGTCAATATGAAGCTCCTGCGCGACGGCCTGCTCTCGAAAAACGGCGAGGAGCAGTCGCGCCTCCTCCATGTCGCGGACGAATTTTCCAAGGCGCCGCTCTTTGTCGACGACTCCAGCCACCTTTCCATCATGGAGCTGCGGGCCAAGGCCCGCCGCGTGCACGCGCGCCACAAGCTAGGCTTCATCATCGTCGACTACCTGCAGCTCATCAGCCCGACCGACTCCAAGGTGCCGCGCGAGCAGCAGGTGGCGGAGGCTTCCCGCGGATTAAAAGCACTGGCGAAGGAACTCGACGTGCCCGTGCTTGTATTAAGTCAGTTGAACCGCTCGTCCGAAAAGGAAAACCGCGTGCCGAGATTGTCGGATTTGCGTGAATCCGGGTCGATCGAGCAGGATGCCGACGTCGTACTCATGCTTGCCCGCCCCAAGGATTCCGATGAAAACTACCAAGTCGCCACCGATTTGGCCGACTTAATCGTTGCCAAGCAGCGCAATGGGCCGGTAGGAGAATTGAAGCTTACCTTCTTAAGAGACATCACACGCTTTGAAAACCACACTCCGTAACCCAGTGCGCGGGGCCGCGCGATTTTTGTTTGCATTCTGGCTTCTGGCCGCATGGGCGTTTCGGGGTGAAGCGCAGGTGCCGGGCGAGGCGCCGCAGGCCACCTACAAGGCCGGGACCATCACGGTCAAATTTGTCGGCGCCGCCAATGTGGACGAGCAGGTCATCCGGGCCAACATGCAGGTGCATGAAGGCAGCCCGTTCGACGAGGCCATGATCGATCGTGACATCCGCTCGCTCTACAAGACCGGCCTTTTCGAATACATCGAGGTGAAGCGTGAGAGCGAGGCCGACGGCAGCACCGTCGACCTGGTGGTCGAGGTCACGCCCAAATACCGCGTGCTCTCCGTCCGGTACGATGGAAACAAGAAGGTCACCTGGCATACGCTCGAAAAACAGGTCAAGACCAAGAACGGGGCCACGCTCGACGAGCGCCAGGTCAAGGAGGACTCGGAAAAGCTCCACGACTATTACGAGAAGCACGGCTACAACCAGGCCACGGTCACCTACGAAATCAAACGCGACCGCAATACCGGCCTGGGCACGGTCATCTTCAAGATCCATGAGGGCAACAAGGTTCATATTTCCGACGTCCGTTTCATCGGCAACCAGCACATTGCCGCCCGCAAGCTCCGCGGCCAGATGGAGACCCGCCGCTACCACTGGCTTTACTCCTGGCTCACCGGCAGCGGCCGCATGAAGGAAGACCAGTTTCAGGACGACCTCGACAAGCTGCGCGATTACTATCGCGACCAGGGCTATCTCGACGTCGACATCCCGCAGGAAAAAGTCATCTTCGACTATCCTTCATCGAACCGGCTGGTGATCACGATTCAAGTCAGCGAAGGCCGCCAGTACCATATCGGCTCCATTTCCTTTTCGGGCAACAAAATCTATCCCTCCCGTATTCTCCGCCTCGCGCTCAGACAGAAGCCCGGGATGGTCTTCTCGCCCTCCAAGCTCGACAAGGATGTCGAGACGATGGAGGACTTCTACGGGCGTGATGGCTATCTCGAGACCCGCGTGCGCCTGGTGCGCAAGCCGAACATCTCCACCGGCAACATCGACATCGAGTACCAGATTGAGGAAAGCGAAAAGTTTTACGTCGAATCGATCAAGGTCGAGGGCAATGCCAAGACGAAAAGCCCCGTCATCCTCCGCGAGCTTCTGCTCGGCCCGGGCGATGTGTTCGACACCGTGCGCATGAAAATCAGCAAGCAGCGCCTTGATAACACGCGCTTTTTTGACGACGTCAACGTCACGCCCGAAAGCACCAACATCCCCCAGCGCCGCGACCTGAAGGTCTCCGTCAAGGAAGCCCGCACCGGCCAGCTCGAGTTTGGCGCCGGCTTCAATTCCCTCGAAAAAGCCTCGGTGTATGTGCAGCTCTCGCAGAGCAACTTCGATCTTTCCAACAGCCATTCCCTGTTCCAGGGCGCCGGGCAGAAATTCCGCATCCGCCTTGAGGTCGGCACGGAATTCAATGATGCCGTCATCTCCTTCGAGGAACCCTGGCTCTTTCAACGCCAGCTCGATCTTGGCTTCGAACTTTTCCGCACCAGTTCCGATTACCAGAGTTCGTTTTACGATGAGGTCGACACCGGCATCGAGGTTTACCTCCGCAAGCGGCTTTTCGAACTGGTCGATGCGCAACTGTCTTATACCTACGATATTATTAATATCAATAATGTCGCCCCGGATGCCTCGCCCATCATCCAGTCCTTTGCCGGCTCGACCAAGGAATCCAAGGTCGGCCTCCAATTCGTCCGTGATACGCGCGACAAGAACATCAACACCACCAACGGCAATCGCGTCGAATTTGATACCACGCTCGCCAGCAGTGCGCTCGGTGGAAACGTGGATTACTACAGCCTGGAATTTCGCGGGGCTCAGTTTTATCCCGTTTTCGAGGCGCAAACCCAGGTGCTCAGCGTCATCATGCACGGCGGCATCATCCAGAATTATGGCGACACCAAGGTGGTGCCCTATTTCGACCGCTTTTTCCTCGGCGGCCCCTACACCCTGCGCGGCTTCGAGTACCGTGCGGTGGGCCCGAAGGACAACAATGAGGAGCCCATCGGCGGCAAATCCTACGGCATGCTCAGCCTGGAGTACTCCGTCGAGGTCGTGAACCCCATTCGCGTTGCCTTCTTTTACGACGGCGGTTTTGTCAACAAGGGCTCCTTCGACTTCAATCCCGGCTCTTACAATGATGATTTCGGCTTTGGCATCCGCATGTCGGTCCTCGGCGCCCCCCTCAGCCTTGATTATGGCATCCCGATCCGCGGCGACATAAACAACAAGCAGGGCGGACAGTTTAACTTTTCCTTTGGAACACGTTTCTGATCCATGCAGTCCTTTGTCCTATGAAAAAACTCCATTCCTTCCTCTTTGCGCTGGCGGCTTTTGCGGTTGTGGCGCTTCCCGCGTGGGCCCAGCCTGCGCCCAAGATCCTTGTGGTGGATATCGGCAAGGTCTTCGACAACCACTACGAAAGACAGGAGAAGCAGGCCCAGCTCTCCAATGACGAGCAAAAGGCCGAGCAGGAGATGGAGCAGCTGGTCAAGCAGGGCAACGACCTCGTCGATCAATACAAGGATCTGGTCGATCAGTCCAAGAATCCCGCGCTGACGCCCGAGGCCCGCGCCAAGGCGGACGACGACTCGAAGAAAAAAATGGAGGAGATCAACAACAAGAAAAATGAGCTGGATACCTTCAAGGCGAACACCCAGCGCGAGTTTCAGCAGCGCATCCAGAATGTCCGCGGCGTGCTCATCGATGAAATCAGCCGGACGGCTGCCGATATCGCCAAGCGCCATGGCGCGACGCTTCTTCTCGACAAATCCGGCGCCTCCATTTTCGGCGCCAATTTTCTCCTCTATTCGGATCCGGCTTATGACATCACCGACGAAGTGATCAAAGAGGTGAACAAGGACCATCCCATGCCTTCCGCTCCCAGCTCCAGCGCCGCTCCGGCTGCGCCTGCCGCTGACGGCCCCAAGGTCACTCTGCCCGGTCTCGCGCCAAAAACGCCATAAAAGCCGAGGTTTTTCCCGGCCCCGCTCACTGGAGCGGGGCTTTTTGTTGCGTCGCTCACGCGTTGCGCCGCGCGGCAAAACCACCCACGCTTCCCCCGCATGCAGATCGCTTTCACCGTCGCCGAGCTTGTCGCACTGCTTCAGCCCCGTGCCACGCGCGGCGCCACCACCGAGACAATCCGCGGCATTGCCGCGCTGACCGCCGCCCAGCCCGGCGACCTTTCCTTTTTGGGCAACCCGAAATACAAGAAGGAGGTCGCGGCGAGCGTCGCTTCCGTCGTGCTGCTGCCCGTTGACTATGCCGGTGAACCGCGGGCCAATCAGCTTTTTTTCCTTGTTGAAAATCCCTCGGTCGCGCTCGCGCGCCTGTGCGCGCGCCTTGAGCAGCAACTGTGGCCCCGCCCCGCACCCGGCGTTCATGTCACGGCCCAGGTTGATCCCGGGGCACGTGTCGCGGCCACCGCCACCGTTGGTCCGCTTTGCATTGTGGAGGCAGGCGCGGTGATCGGCGAACGTACCCACCTGCAGGCGCAAGTCTTCATTGGCCGCGGAGCAAGCATAGGTGACGATTGCTGGCTCATGCCCGGCGTCATGGTTGCGACCGAATGCCGGCTCGGCCGGCGCGTGCGCCTGCACGCTGGCGCCGTCATCGGTTCCGATGGGTTTGGCTACGAATTCGTCGCGGGCCGCCACGAAAAGGTCCCCCAGGTCGGCCAGGTTGTCGTTGAAGACGATGTCGAGATTGGCGCCAATACCACCATCGACCGGGCGCGCTTCAGCCGCACCCTCATTGGCGAGGGCACCAAAATCGACAATCTCGTCCAGATCGCCCACAACGTGGTCATCGGCAAGCACTGCCTCATCTGTGCGCAGGCTGGAGTCTCCGGCAGCACCGTGGTCGGGGATTATGTCGTGCTGGGCGGCCAGGCCGGCCTCGCCGGCCACATCACCGTCGGGCGCGGTTCCAAAATCGACGGCCAGACTGGCGTCAATTCCGATCTCGAGCCCGGCAGCTCGGCCAAGGGGACGCCTTGGCTGCCTTACCAGCTTGAGCAACGCATCAATGTCCTCCGTCCCCGGCTGCCCGAGCTCTTCCGCCGGGTGGATGCGCTGGAGGAACAGATAAAAAAATCTTCCGCCGCAACGTGAACTCAGCAACCATGACGTCCGTATGAGCAGCAAAACCGGCCTGAAAATTTTTTCCGGCAATTCCAACCGGCCGCTGGCAGAGGAAATCTGCAAGGCCATCGACGTCCCGCTCGGGCAGGCCACCGTCACCAGTTTCCCCGACGGGGAGTCGTTCGTGAAAATCGATGAAAACATCCGCGGCCAGGATGTCTTCATCATCCAGTCCACGTGCACGCCGACGAACCATCACCTGATGGAGCTGCTCATCATGATCGACGCGGCGCGCCGTGCCTCGGCCCATCGCATCACGGCGGTCATGCCATTCTATGGCTACGCGCGCCAGGATCGCAAAGACCAGCCGCGCGTTCCCATCACGGCCAAGCTCGTCGCCAACCTGCTCGTCGCCGCCGGCGCCACGCGCGTGCTGACGATGGACCTGCATAGCCAGCAGATCCAGGGCTTCTTCGACATCCCGGTCGACCACCTCTACGCCTCGCCCGTGTTTTTCAAATATCTGGAAAAGCTGAAGGGCGAAAACATGGTCGTCCTCTCGCCCGATGTCGGCGGCATGAAGATGGCTGCGGCCTATGCCACCATCCTCGGTGCGAGCCTTGGCATGGTCTGGAAAAAGCGCACCAGCGCCACGACGGTCGAATCCATCAGCATTGTCGGTGAAATCGCCGGCAAGGATGTGCTGATCGTGGACGACATCACCGAGACCGCCGGCACGCTCGCCAACGCTGCCCGGGTCATGCGCGAAAGCGGCGCCAGCAGCGTCCGCGCTGCAGTCAGCCACAGTTTGCTCAGTCCCATTGCCTATGAACGTCTTGCGAAAGGCGATATCGACGAGCTCATCACGACGAACACCATTCCCATCGACACGCGCGGCCTGCCCATTCGCGTGCTCAGTGTGGCTGGTTTGCTGGGCGAAGCCATCCTTCGCATTCACAGCAACGAGAGCATCACGAGCCTGTTTCGCGTCAAAGGCTTCTGATTGACCGGCTCATTGCGCGCGGAACTTTTGTGCGCGACAGTTTGTCATTCATCTGCTCCATGAAATCCAAACCCTTTTCCAGCATTATCCTCATGGTCCTGGCGGCGGGTGCCGTCGGGCTGCTTGTCGCGGCCAAGGACGTCGTCGCACCCGCGGCAAAGCCTGTCTTGCACGTCGACCTTTCGCCCGTGTCCGACGGCAAATCCGGCATTGTCACCAGCTACGCCGATGTCGTTGCGCCCGTGCAGAAGGCCGTGGTCTCTGTTTATTCGACGAAAATCGTCCGTGAGCACGTCCCGATGGATCCCTTTCTCCGGCAGTTCTTTGGCGGCGAAGCTCCGTCGCGCGAAAGCAAGCAGGAGGGACTCGGCTCCGGCGTCATCGTCTCGTCCGACGGCTATATTCTCACCAACAACCACGTCGTTGAAGGCGCGGACGAGCTCAACGTCATGCTGCCTGACGACCGCGAATTCAAGGCCCGGGTCATCGGCACGGATCCGAAGACGGATGTAGCCGTCATTAAAATCGAAGCCGACCATCTGCCTACGGTCACGCTCGCTGACAGCGACAAGCTGCGTGTGGGTGACATCGTTTTTGCTATCGGTAATCCGCTGGCCATCGGCCAGACCGTCACAATGGGGATTGTCTCCGCCACCGGCCGAAAAACCCTTGGTCTGCTCGACAATGTCGGCGGCTACGAAGACTTCATCCAGACCGATGCCGCCATCAATATGGGCAATTCCGGCGGTGCGCTCATCGATGCGAAAGGCCGCCTCGTTGGCGTCAACAGCGCCATCATCTCCACGTCACGCGGCAACATCGGCATCGGCTTTGCCATTCCCATCAACCTGGCTTCGAGCATCATGCAAAGCCTCATCGAGACCGGCAAGGTCGCCCGGGGCTATCTCGGCGTCACCGCCGAGGACGTTACCTCCGAGGTCGCGGAACAGCTCGGCGTGAACAAAGACACCAAGGGAGTCGTTGTCACGGATGTGAAGCCCGACAGCCCTGCGGCCAAGGCCGGCCTCAAACGCAGCGACGTCATTCTTGCCATCAACGACAAGGTGGTCAAATCACTGGAGGATTTCCGCCTGCTGATCGCGGAGACGCTGCCCGGCACGAAGGTGAATGTCCAAATTGTGCACGATGCCAAACCGCAGGTCATTGCCGTCACGCTGGCCGCGCTCTCCGACGAGGTTACGCAGGACGAGATCATCCCCGGTGTGACTGTCATCAAGCTGACCGACGAGAAGCGCCGTGAATTGAATATCGACGATAATGTCACCGGCCTGCTCATCACCAATATCGACGACAGTTCGCCTTACAGCGACCGTCTGGTGAATGGCGTGATCATTCTCGAAATCAATCGCACGCCCGTCACCGATGTGCAAACGGCCAAGAGCCTCATCGCGAGCGGCCGCAACCTCTTCCTTGTTTATTACCACGGCGTTTACCGTTTTCTCTCGATCGATGTGAAGTAGCCATCCGGCCCTCTTTTAAAATGCGCGCCCGACCGGCGCGCATTTTTTTTCGGATTGCCTCAACTGCCCGGCTTGTCCACCGGCAATTTCGCCAGCCAGTCGGGAAGCTGGCCGGCAGGGTAGGTGGGAAAGCTCAGCTCCAGCAGTGAAAATGCCGGCACGTCAAATTTTGTCGTACCCGCGCTGCGGTCCACGAGCATCGCGACGCCGGCCGGCACCGCCCCCGCCTGCCGCAACAGTTCGAGGCATTCCAGCACGCGCCCGCCGCGCGTAACCACATCCTCGACGACAAGCACGCGTTCGCCGGGGAGGAAGGTGAAGCCGCGCCGCAGTACAAGGATGTTGTTCTCCTTCTCGGCGAAAACATAGCGCGCCCTGGCCTGTCGCGCCACTTCCTGGCCGATGACGAGCCCGCCCATCGCCGGCGCGAGCACCGTTTGGAAATCCAGCCCCCGCAACCGGGACCGCAGCAGCTCCGCTAGCCGTTCCACCGCATCCATGTGCTGGCAGACTTGTGCGCACTGGAAATAATGGGCGCTGTGCAGGCCCGAACGGAGCACGAAATGGCCCTGTAAAAGCGCCTTTGTGCGCGTGAGGATATCGAGCACTTCCTTTTGGATTTCGTCCATGAGTCCCCCACGCTGCGGCCTCGCGGGAAAAAAACAAAATCATTTTTGCAGAGCGCGGCATTCCCGCTAATCTCTTCGCATGGTCACAGCTGGGCTTCCGCTCGAAGACGAACTCGGCGACGTGCTTGAAAAGGCATTGCGCCGCGCCGGCTTTACGGCCCAGACCCTCGCGGCGCGCGCGCAGGTCGACGCGGCGCGCATCGGTGACGCCATCGATTACCGCTCCGAGCTTACGTGCGATGAGTTGCGCCGCATCGCCGCCGCGCTGGCTCTCAACGAGGTCGGCCTGTGCGCACTCGGTGCGGGCCGCTACCCGCGACCCGAAATCTCCGGCCTGCCGTTCGATTTGCATGCGCTGCACATGGCGCATGGCATCGGGGTCGCCAATGCCTACCTCGTGGCCGAGGCGGGCGCCGATCATGGCCTGCTTTTCGACGCCGGCGCTGATTTTTCGGCCCTGCAGCGAAGCTGGCCTGGCGCGATCAAGAAAATTGACGCGGTGTTTCTCACGCATGTCGAGGCCGAGCATGCCGGTGGATTGTGCGAAGCACTGGCCGCCTTCGGCACGCCGCATGCCTTTGTCCCCATGGGGGCCACAGCTCCATGTGCCGAGCCATTAGGCGAAGGATTGGTCCGCGTCTTCGGCAACCTCGAAGTAACGGTTTTTAGCACACCCGGCCATTGTGCGGCGCATAACTGTTATCTCATCCACACCCGTACCGCTGGCAGCGGTCGGGCGCTGCTGGTCTCAGGTGATCTGCTTTTTGCCGGTTCGGTCGGCGGCGGCTATTTTTGCAACCTGCGGCTGTCTGAGCAGTTGGGCCGTATCATGGAAGCTGTTCCGTCCGATACCGTGGTCGCGCCCGGCCATGGGCCGCTGACGACAATAAAAAACGAAAGGCAGTTTAATCCTTTCGTGGCATGAGAAGCGTGCCATGGGCACGCCTTCTCGAATTGGTCGGGGCGGTGAGATTCGAACTCACGACCTCTACGTCCCGAACGTAGCGCTCTACCAGGCTAAGCTACGCCCCGATGGGAATTGCGGCGCTTGAAGCGCGTTGGTGGAAGGAAAATGGAGTCAGGCCTTGCAACCGCCAGCAAGAAGAATCGGCGTGGGAGTGCCGCTGCCTGATGAATTTGGAGCCCGGTGGTCCTATTGAATGACCGCGTAAACCAGCACTTCCTGGGGCTGGCCGACGATGGCCTCATACTGCACGAGAATGTCGTCCCGGTAGGGGGAATCGGTCGAGCGGGGGGTGATCCGCAGCCGGTAACGCCGGCCTGGGCTGTCGGTGATTTGTTCGACTGTAAATTGCGGGCTATAGACCACACCGCGCAGGGTGACGGCGACGTCGCTGCCGGCTGTCACGATGATTTCCTTGGTCTCCGGCTTGCTGCCATGCATCCAGACCAGCAGTCGGGTGGAAAGCTCGATCGTCTGGGGGATTTTTACGCGCAGGGTGAGCAGGACCGGTGCATCCGGCGCATCATCTGTCGTGACCGTGACCGTCTTTTCCTGCAAGCCATTGCGGTTTCGAAGGTCGATCTGCGCTTTTAATTCACCGCTTTCCCCTGGAGCATAGGTTGTTTTGGCCATGGTTGCGGTGGTGCAGCCGCAGCTGGTCTGGACGGAGGTGACCGTCACAGGTTTATCACCGGTATTTTTGAAGGAAAAAACGGTGTCGAATGACTCCTGCCCGACCTTTGCGTCGGCTTCGATCTTGGTCGATGACCAGATAAGCGCAGCTGCTACCGGCCGGCTGGATATAACCAGCAAGGCGCATAGGGCGGCAAGTCGGGCAAAGCAGCGCATGGGAGGAATATCTTCCGATGCCCACCGAGGGGCGGCAAAGCCTGCCTGCGGCGCGGCAAATGGCGCCGCAAGGGGGTTACTTTGCCTTGGCGGGGGGAGTATAATTGGCCAGCGTGCTGGCCGCGACCTTTTGCGTCACCATGTCGTAGGTGCGCTGGATTTCAAGGTCGGCATTGCGCTTGTCGATTTTGGCCAGTTCAATGTCCTTTTGCAGATTGAAGAGATCGCGCGAGGCTTGGTCGTGGGTGTTGCGCAGGGAATCGAGCTGCACGCCGAGGTCGGCGGCTTGCCTGGCGTAGACATCGGCTTTTTGCTGATAGTCCGCTGTCTCGTCGGCGATCTTTTGATTGTCGGCGTCCCATTTGGCCCGGCGCTCGGCTTCGGCGGCGGCGTCGGCCGCACGCTGGGTTTCCTCGCGTTGATGGGCTTCCTCGGCCGCCTTGGCGATCGCCTCCTGCTTTTTTTGCTCCTCCTCGGCTTTGACCTTGGCGAGTTGCTCGGCTTTCACCTGTTCACGATGGGCGAATTCCTTGCTGAACTGTGAATAGTAAGCAACGAAAGCCGCCAGCAAAACGACAGGGATGATGAAGTAGAATTTATTCATGGAGGAGGCGCGACTTAGGAATTGTTGGCTGCGGCCCGCTTGGCGGCGGCATCGGCGTCAGCACGGGCTTTTTCGGCTGCGGCAAGTTTGTCGACCAAGCTGAGGATATTTTGGGCATTGGTCTCGGCCTGCTGAACATAGCTCTTGAGAAATGCCTGTTCCTTCAGGGCGTCCTGCTTGTCCTGTTCGAGCGCGGCGATGGCTTTCTGCTCGGTCGCGATTTCCTTCTGCAGGGAAGCCACCTGGTCCTTGTCTTTCTTCTGATCGTTAAAGGCTTTTTCCCGCTGGGCGAGGGCAGCTTCGCGGGCGTCTTGATCGGCTTTATCGCGCGCGGCCTTGGCCTCGCGCTCCCGCTTGCGGCGGTCGGCGTCCTCATTGGCCTTGATGATCGCCTGGCGGCGGGCCTCCGCTTCAGCCATGAGCTTGGCATCCCGATCGGCGAGCTCTTTTTTATGCTTGGCTTCCTGCTGCGCGTCGTAGCGATTCGCGAAAGGAATGTAGAATACGCAAAAAATGATCAAGCCGACGAGCGGCGCGAGCATGTAGATGTATTTTTTCTTCATAACCGGAAAAGTTGGGGATTATTTGGCTTTTTGAAGGGCAGCGTCACGTTTTTCGATGGCGGCTTGTACGGCGTCGCGCAGGCCTTCGATTTCCTTGGGCCTGGACTGTGGGTATTTGGCGGCATGTTCCACGGCATCGCCGGCCAGCTCGAATTTCTGCAATTCGAAGGCAAGGTAGGCGAGGAACTGCCACGATTGCCATGGCTTGTCGCCGCCGTCCTTGGCCACGCAGCTTTGGATGGCCTTGAGGGCCTCGGCGGTATTATTCAGGCCGTAAAGAATCTGTGCTGCGAGGTAGTCAAACTGACCAACCTTGGGGAAAAGCTGGGCGGCCTCATGCAGGACCTCCACGGCTTTCATGTCCTTGTGCAGTTGCTGCCATGCATTGGAGAGGAGCTTCCAGTTATCCGGCGTGGGTTCGATGTTGCCGTTATGAATGCCTGCATCGAGGAGCTCCGCGGCCTGCGAGTATTGGCCGATGTTGAAGTAGATGATGATGAGCCGGAGGTTGTCCTTCGGGGTGATTAGCGCCCCATGCTGCTGGGCGCGCTCCATGGTAAGGATGGCGCGAATGTTGTAATTGCGAGATTGCTGCTCGTCCTGCTTTTCATCGGCCATGCTGGCGAGGTTGAGATAGAAGGCCGTGAGCTGCTGCCAGTAGGTTTTATTGTCAGGCTTGGTCTTGAGGACATGCTCAAGCACATCGGCGGCATCGGCATAATTGCCAAGCTGTTGATAGGCGGCCAGCTCCAGAACATAGAAGCCATCATTGGGGTGCGCTGTGGCGCGCAAGCCCTTTCCCGCCGCGTCGAGCGCCTGTTGGACGAGCGCCTTGTCGATGTTATGCGGGTCGCGTTGGGCGATATTGTAAAGAAGCGCGGCATAGAGATATTCGCCGTTGGAAACATCAATGCCGGAAGGGGCCTTGGGAAGATCCGGATCGTTAACGACCTGAAGCCAGCGCTCGATATAGCCGCGGGCCTTGTTGTAATTGACCATTTGCATGGCAGGATCCTTATCCTCGGAAGCTCGTTCATTGTAGAGGCTGGCGAGGTAAAAGCGAAATTGCTGGCAGGTCTTTTTATCGAAATAGTGATAGGTCTCCCCGAGCTTGAGCGATGTTTCCAATGGCTCCAAGGCGCCGGCGAAGTCGCTCTTCTGAAACAAAATCTGCGCCTTGCTGGTGGAAAGGATGGCGCGATCATAACTGGTGGGCCCGACGCCGGGAAGAAGCGAATCGATTAGGGCGAGGGCGCCATTGTAGTCTTTGGCGTCGACCAGCGGCTGCACTTTGGGTAGCGCTTCCGAGACTTTATCCGAGAGCTCATGGGGTTGCTGTGATTGCTCAGGGGCATTCGTGTCCGGGGTTTGATCGGAGATATTCGTTGGCCCGGAGTCCTGGGCATCAGCCTGCGCGAACCCACCGGCAAGGCCGCTAGCCAAGAGCAGGATGCGGAGTAAGGATGAAAGCGATGGGGAGGAATTGCGCATGAGAAGCGGGCTTATTTGTCCTCGAGGCTGAAAGTGATGAGTTCCGACATGCGGACACTGACGGGCTGGCCGCCCCGTTTGCCGGGTTTGAATCTCCATTTGCCGACGGCTTGAAGAGCAGCCTGGTCAAGATCATGCTGGCCGGAGCTGGTGATGACATACACACTTACAACGCTGCCCTGTGTATCGCAAACCAAGCCGACATTGACTGCGCCCTCGATGCCTTGCCGCTTCAGGTCAAACGGATACTGGGGCTCGGGCTGAAAGCGGGGTTCGGGTGCCTGATCAAGGTCGGCCAGATTGAAGATCTTGGCGCCGGCGAGATTGGTGTGCTGAACGGGAACGTTGATCGCAGAGCCGGCATTCAGCGTGGGCGGCGGCGGGGGCTCGATGGGCGTGGTGAAGGCATCGACCGGCACGGTCGTGGGCATGTCCACGAGAGTGGGCATCTGCATCTGCGGCGTGTCGGCGTCGAGGTCCTTGACCTGTTCAGTCTCTTCCGGCGGCGGTGGGGGCGGCAGTTCGATTTTGATCGTGGGAGTGTCGTCTTCGTGCTTGATGTGCTTGGGCCCGCCTTTGAATAGCTGCGGCACCACGGCCACCGCGGTGGTGGCGGAGATGACGATGAGAAAAGCTGTGACGAGATCGCGGCGCATGAGGAAGTCGGTTTTATCTGCCGGTCGGATAAGTCTTTGTCGTGTCGATCGAGACCTGCTCGATATTGAGCAGGCGGATCTGGTCGAGCACTGCGACGGCTTGGCCGAAAAGAGCCTTGTCATCGGTGGTGATCAGGATGCGCGTGTCGTCGCGATTGGCCTGCTGATAACTGGCGAGACGGGGGGAAAGTTCTGACATGGTGATAGGCTCGCGATTCCAATACAGCGTGCCCGTATCGGAAATTTGCAGCGTCACCATTTTGGGCGGCGTCGTATTCTTGCTCGGCACGCCCACTGGCAATTGGACAGGGAGGGACTGAAGCTTGTTCAGCGACAGCACGAACAGAACAAAGGTGGCGAGCAGGAAGAAAATGACGTCAATGAGCGGAATGATCTCAATGCGCGCCTTCTTCTTACCTGTGGATTTGAAACTTCCGCCTTCCATATTGTTTTTGAAATAAAAATTGATCGTTACCTTAGCGTAGACGTGAAGAGCAGGAGAAAATTAGAAAGAAAGGGTGTGTTTTACTGCTTACCGGCTTGTTTTGAGCGGGTTTCGATGTAAACCTTCCCAAATCCGGCTTTGCGCGCCTCGTCCATCACGTAAACAACAGCAAAGAAATGGGCGTTTTCATCACCGTTGACCAGGATGCGGCCATCGGGATCGGCTTGATGATATTCGACCAAGCGCTGCAGGAACTGATCGGCGGTCACTGAATCCTTGTCCCATGCCAGAGCGCCTTCAGCCAGTATGGTGACAGTATGCGTGCCATTGGGATCGCGTCCCACACTCGTTACGCTATCCGGCTGGCGCACCTGCAGACCGTTGGACTTGGTCAGCGAAAGCGTGAACAGAACGAATGTGGCGAGCAGGAAGAAAATGACGTCAATGAGAGGGATGATCTCAATGCGCGCCCGCTTTCTGCCGCCGGAACTGGAGCCTCCACCGTGCATGGGTAGGGTGATGTGATGCTAGCTTATTGCGGGAAGGGGGGGGCAGTCTCGGATTTCTTGATGATGATCTCAAGAGCGTTGGACGCATCCTCGACCTCATGCTTGGCTTCTTCGACGCGGGCGTTGAGGTAATTATAGGGGAAGAGGCAGGTGACGGCGATGAAAAGACCGCAGCAGGTGGCGATGAGCGCCTCGGCCACGCCGCCGGTGATCTGGCCGGCATTGCTGGCGATATCGCCACCGGTGCCGAGGGAGCCGAAGGTTTTCATCATGCCGGTGACGGTACCGAGCAGACCGAGCAGCGGAGCTGCGGTGATGACCGTGTCAAGCGTAGCGAGGCCTTGCTGGAACCGGTTCATTTCCTGATTGGCGGCGCGGATGAAGGCGTTGGCCATTGAGAGATCCTTGTTGGACAGTGCGTAAGTCAGGATGCGGGCTAGGAAATCGCCGCTCTTTTTGCCCAGCGCGAGGGCGCCATCGATATCGCGGGCCTCCACCTTCTCAAGGATCTTCTCCACCACCGCGTGCTCGCGCGCGCCGTTTTCACGGGCAATGAAGAAGAGGCGCTCGATGACAACAGTGAAACCCACCAGGAAAATGATAAGGATGGGCCACATGACGGGGCCGCCTTTCTTGAACAGTTCCATGGGCGTGTCGTCGCCGAGCAGGAAGGCTAGGGGGAGGCAATGGGTGATCATATCGGGTGTGAGTTAGTTTTTTAGGTTAGCTCTGTAAGAGCGGAAAAATGCGGCGGGAGTAGGGAGGATTGCTTATTTTGACATGAGCCATTTTTTTGGTTCACACAAAATTTTGGCGGAGTATCACATTAAACAGCAAATAAACTAAAGGGGAATTCAAATTTTCAGCAGGATCCGGATATTAGCCGGCTTGGGTGTGGCTACGGTGACGGCTCGAAATGTTTGAGGCTGGTGGAGTAGGGTGGCCGAGCGGAAAATAAACAGTAGAAATGTGAACTTGGAAAAATTGCGCGCCCTCTGTCAAACACCTTTGTCAGCAATATGAATTATTTTTCGCGATGGCTGCCCGACTAGGACTCGAACCTAGACAAAACGAGTCAGAGTCGTTTGTGCTACCAATTACACCATCGGGCAGTGCGAAGAAATTCTTTCCCTGGGCGTCGCGAAGTGGAGCCGGCGATGGGATTCGAACCCGCAACCGCCTGTTTACAAAACAGGTGCTCTGCCATTGAGCTACGCCGGCGAAAACCGCTGCGCTTTCATAATACACAATATATTGAGCGAATCTGGAATATATTGAGCGAATCTGAGAAACAACAGAAAACCTTTTGTCCACCTTGGGGAAGGAGGTGGTGGCTCCCCGGGGACTCGAACCCCGAACCTACTGATTAAGAGTCAGCTGCTCTACCATTGAGCTAGGAAGCCAAAAGTGACCATAGAACGAGAGTGAAGGGACAAAAACTCAGCAACACACACTCGATGTCAACAGCAATTCCCGCTCTCGGCGTGGCTGCCCGGCCAGCTGGCATTTTCTTAAAAATCCCCTTGCCAACTCCGCCCGCGCCTAGTGTTTTTGTCCACTCCACTCATGCAAAAGACGAAAAAATCCGTCGCCAAGCGCTTCAAGCTCACCGCTCGCGGGAAGCTCGTGCGCCGCACGCCGGGCTTTCGGCACCTGCTGGCCGCGAAGTCGACGAAGCAAAAACGTCGCGCCTCGAAGGACAAGCTCGTCGCCAAAGGCCATGCTGCGCCGCTCATCCGCTGCCTGCCGTTCGGCCTCTAATATAAGAGCCCAGCGCGCAAATCCTAACTTCGCCAGGCGGGTGAACTCCAACGAAGCGACCCGCCGGCGCCAAAACACCAAATAACATGCCTCGTGTCACCAACTCCCCCGCGTCGCGCAAGCGCCGCAAGAAAGTGCTGAAATACGCCAAGGGCTATTTCGGCAACAAATCCAAGCTCTTCCGCTACGCGAAAGAAGCCGTCCAGCACGCCTGGCAATACGCCTACCGCGATCGCCGGAAGAAAAAAGGCGAATGGCGCTCCCTCTGGATCGTCCGCCTCAATGCCGCCTGCCGCGCCGCCGGCCTCAGCTACAACCGCTTCATCGAAGGCCTGCACGCCGCCAACATTGCGCTCGACCGCAAGGTTCTGGCCGATCTGGCTGTGCGCGACGAGGCCGCGTTTAACGCCCTGGTCAAACATGCCCAGGACGCGTTGAAGACCAAGGCTGCCGCAGCGAAAAAAGCCTGAACTTCCAACGCGAGCCCGGGCGGGCTCGCTTCTCCGCTTTTGCCGCACCCGGAGGACGGGCCCCAGCCGGGGCGCCGTCCTCTTTCTTTTGGCCGGCCGTGGCGGCCCGCGGATTGGTTTAAATTTATCCGTGCCAATCCGCGCAATCCGTGGTTACCAAGTCTCTTCCCCATGCACGATCAACTCACCGCGCTCCTCGCCAAGGCGACCGCCGAGCTTTCCGCGCTGTCGTCGCGCCCTGACTTTGAGGCCGCCAAGGCCCGCCTGGTTGGCCCCAATGGCGAACTCACCGCGCTGATGAAGCAGATGGGCGCCGTGCCCAAGGAGGAACGCCCGGCGTTGGGCAAGCTCATCAACGAAGCCAAGACGCAGCTCCAATCCCTGCTCGATGCCGCGCTCCGGCGCATCGCCGATTCGGAGATCGCGTCGCAGCTCGGCCCGCCCGTTGATCCCACGCTGCCCGCGCCCAATGGCGGCCCCGGCACGCGGCATCCACTCACACTCGTGCGCGAGGAGATGTGTCGCATCCTGCGCAAGGTCGGCTTCACCGTTGCCGACGGCCCGGAGGTTGAGACCGAGTTCTATTGCTTCGACGCGCTCAACACCCCCGCCGACCATCCCGCGCGCGACGCGCAGGACACGTTTTATTTTCCCGAGACCTCTCGCTTCGGCAACATCGCCCCGCGCACGCCGGGCGAACGCTATCTCCTGCGCACGCACACCTCGTCGGTGCAGATCCGCACCATGCTCAAGCAGCCGCCGCCCATCCGCATCGTCTCGCCCGGCCGTGTCTTCCGCCGCGACACCAGCGACGCGTCGCACTCGGCTAATTTTCACCAGCTCGAATGCCTCTACGTCGATCGCGATGTCACCGTGCGTGATCTCAAGGCGCTGCTCGACTACATCTTCACGTCGCTCCTCGGTCCGGGCACCAAGACGCGTTTCCGGCCGCACTATTTCGGCTACACCGAACCGAGCTTCGAGGTGGATCTCAGCGCGAAACATCTCCCGAAGGTCAACAAGGAGTGGATTGAGATCGGCGGCTGTGGCATGGTCGATCCCTCGGTCTTTGAGGGCGTCGGCTACAATCCCGAGATTTGGAGCGGCTATGCCTTTGGCATGGGTCTCGAACGTCTGGCCATGACGCTCTACGGCATCGATGACATCCGTTATTTTTACCAGAATGACCTGCGGTTTCTGAAGCAGTTTGCGTGAGGCCAAAGCGATGAAAATTTCCCTCAACTGGCTTAAGGATTACGTCGCGCTCGATGCCTCCATCGAGGAATTGAAGCACGCCATCACGTTTCTCGGCTTCGAGGTCGAGGGCGTCCACCACACTGGCGCGCCGAAGCTCGAGCATGTCGTGGTCGGCGAAGTGCTCACGCGCGACAAGCACCCCAACGCGGACAAGCTTTCCGTTTGCACCGTTGATATCGGTCCCGCCGGCGGTGTGAAGACCATCGTCTGTGGCGCGCAAAACTACAAGGTGGGCGACCGCGTGCCCGTCGCGCTTCCCGGCGCCGTGCTGCCTGGGGATTTCAAAATCAAGCAGTCCAAAATCCGCGGCCAGCTCTCCGACGGCATGATGTGCTCTGCCAAGGAACTGGGCATCGCGGAGGACGCTGACGGCCTGCTTATCTTAGAAGGCCGCCCGGCACTCGGCGCGCCGATCAATGACGTGCTGCCGGCTGGAGATGTCGTCTTTGATGTCGAGATCACGCCCAACCGCCCCGACGGCCTCTCGCACCTCGGCCTCGCGCGCGAGCTTGCCGCGTGGTTCAAGCGCGATCTCGTGTATCCGCAGGTGAAATTCAACGGACATCCGCCCGATGCCGCGCCGCATCCGGACCTGCTTTCGTCCGTTAATGTCGAAGTCGGTGAGGACTGCCCGCTTTATTCCGCGACCATCCTGGCCGGCGTGAAAATCGCCCCGAGTCCGGTGTGGCTGCAGGAGCGCCTCAAGGCGGTCGGCCTGCGGCCCATCAACAACGTCGTCGATGTTGGCAACTACGTCATGCTCGAGTCCGGCCAGCCGATGCATGCGTTCGATGCCAGGAAAATCGCCGGCCGGAAAATCATCGTCCGCCGCGCCGCCGACGGCGAGAAGCTCGTTACGCTCGATGGCAAGGAGCGCGCTCTTTCCTCCCGCATGCTGGTCATTGCCGACGCGGAAAAACCGCTGGTCGTCGCTGGCATCATGGGCGGCGCCAATGCCGGGGTGGATGAAACCACGACCGACCTCGTGCTTGAGGTAGCCTACTTCAAGCCGCAATCCATCCGCTGGACCTCGAAGCGCCTCGGCCTCGCCTCCGATTCATCCTATCGTTACGAGCGCGGCGTCGACCCGCACATGGCGCTCGAAGCCTCGCACCGCGCCATCGACCTTCTTCTTGAAACCGCCGGCGGCCGTGTCGTCGGTCCTCTTCATCAGGTGGGCGGCGATGTGCCGTGGAAACGCGAGATCGTCGTCACGCCCGCTTTCATCCGCCGCAAACTCGGTTTCGAGATCCCCGCCGCCGAGATGAAGGCCGCGCTGGAATCGCTTGAGTTGAAAATCGCCCGCGAGGACGACATGCCCTTCGGTCCGCAGTGGACGGTTTCCATTCCGAGCTGGCGCGGCGATCTCGACCGCCCCATCGATCTGGTCGAGGAAGTGCTGCGCCTGCATGGCTCCGACAAGGTACCCGCCAGCCCGGTGCTCGTGCCCGGACTTGTGGGTGACGACGATCCGGTCGTGGCCTTCACGCGCCGCGTCACGGATTATTTTGTCGGCCAGCATTTCCACGAGTGCGTCAACTACACGCTGCGCTCGCGTCAAGAGCTGCAGACCTGGGTCTCGCAGACTTCCGCGCAGGAACTCGCGCTCGCCAACCCGCTCGTCGAGGACATGTCGCACCTCCGTTCCACGCTGGCGATGGGCCTGCTCGACACGGTCAAGCTCAACCAGTCGCGCGGCGTCGCCATCTCGCGCGTCTTCGAGACGGGCCGCGTGTTCGTCGAGTGTGACGGGCAGATTTTTGAAGCCGCCTGCGCGGCGTTTGTCCTTGTGCAAAACGATTCCGACCGTGCGTGGCTGCACCGCGAGCCGCCTGATTTCTATACCGCGAAGCGTCACGTCGAGATCATCGCCGGTGCCGCGGGGATGGATTTTGCGCAGCAGCCGCTCACTGCCGCGCTCGGCCCGTATTATGGCTGGCAGGAAGGCCATTCCGCCGCCGCCGGTGACCTCCTCGGCGATGGCTGGACCGTGCGTTTCGGCCTGCTCAACCTCGCAATGGTCCAGGCCCTGGGCCTCGAGGGGAAAATCTATTGCGGCGTTTTCTCGATTCTGCCGGAAAAACTCGCCGTCGCCCCCGCCCGCCGCCGCTATGCCGATTTCAGCCTTTTCCCCGCTGCGCTGCGCGATCTCGCGCTAGTGGTCGATACGGCCGCGCCGGCCGGCGACATCCGCGCCCGGCTCGCCCAGTCCGCCCGCGCTGCCGTGGGGAGTGCCTTTGCCGTCGAGTCGGTCGAAGTTTTCGACGTTTATCGCGGCCAGGGCCTGCCAGAGGGGAAAAAGAGCCTGGCATTTTCCTTCGTGTTCCGCGCCGCCAATCGCACGCTGACAGACGACGAGGTCAACGCCGCTTTTCAAAAAATCCAGGACGACGTCGTCAAGACCGCCGGCTACGCCATCCGCAAATAGCCATGCCCCAGCCCGCCGATTTCAACATCGACCATCTGGCCAGCCTCGCGCGCCTCGCGCTCACGGCCGAGGAGAAGGCCCGTTTCTCGGCTCAGATTAGCGATGTGCTGGCCTATATCGCGCAGCTGAAGGAAGTGGACGTTTCCGGCGTCGAACCGACCGCGCATGCGTTTCCGCTCTTCAACGTCTGGGCCGAAGACATGCCGCAGCCGGGCCTGCCGGTCGACGTCGCGCTCCGGAACGCGCCCGCGCAGCGCGACCACATGATCGTTGTGCCGAAAGTCGTGGAATGACGATGTCCGACGAACTTTTTTTCCAACCCGTCGCCGGACTCGCCGCGCAGCTTGCTGAGAAAAAAATCTCCTCGGTTGAGCTGATGCAGGCCGTGCTCGCGCGCACGCAGGCGGTCGAGCCGCGGGTGCAGGCTTTCAACTCGTACGACGGAGCCGGTGCGCTGGTCCAGGCCCAAGCTTCGGATGCCCGCCGTGCCGCCGGACAGACGAGGGGCCCCCTCGATGGCATCCCTGTCGGCATCAAGGATGTCATTTCCGTCACCGGCCAGCCGCTGACCGCATCGAGCAAGATATTGGCGAATTTCGTCTCGCCCTATGACGCAACCGTCACGCGCAAGCTCAAGGATGCCGGCGCGATTTGCTGGGGCCGCCTCAATCTCGACGAGTTCGCGATGGGCTCATCCACGGAAAATTCCGCATTCAAATCCACCTGCAATCCGTGGGATCTTGCGTGTGTGCCTGGCGGCTCATCCGGCGGCAGCGCCGCGGCGCTCGCCGCTGGCGAGGCCATCGCCACGCTTGGCTCGGATACTGGCGGTTCCATCCGCCAGCCAGCCGCGCTCTGCGGCGTGGTCGGCCTCAAGCCGACCTACGGCCTCGTCTCCCGCTACGGCCTGATCGCCTTCGCGTCGTCGCTCGACCAGATCGGGCCTTTCACGCGCACGGTCGAGGATGCGGCAATCATGCTTGGCACCATCGCCGGGCACGACACGAACGATTCGACATCGTTCAAAACGGAAATTCCCGATTACCGGGCCGAACTCGCGAAGCGCCGCGGACCATGGAAGCTCGGTATCGCGAAGGAATATTTCGGCGCAGGTCTCGACCCGGAAGTCGGCGCCGCCGTGCAGGCCGCGATCGATTATTACAAGAAACTTGGCTGCGAAATCCGCGAAATCTCGCTGCCGCACACACAGCATGCCGTCGCAGTTTATTACATCATCGCCACGGCCGAGTGCTCGTCGAATCTCGCCCGCTATGACGGCATCCGCTACGGCCATCGCGCGAAGGGCGCGACCGATATCGTGGACCTTTATTTCAAGTCGCGCGCCGAAGGCTTCGGTCCCGAGGTGAAGCGGCGCATCATCCTTGGCACCTACGTGCTCAGCAGCGGCTACTACGACGCGTATTATCTGCGCGCGCAGAAGGTCCGCACGCTCATCCGCCAGGATTTCCTCAACGCCTACAAGGAGGTGGACGCCATCCTCACGCCGACCTCGCCCACGCCTGCGTTCAAGAAGGGCGAGAAGGCCGCCGACCCGCTTTCGATGTACCTGAGCGACATCTATACCATTGGCGTGAACCTCGCCGGCCTGCCCGGCATCAGCGTGCCCTGCGGTTTCTCGTCCGGCGGTCTGCCCATCGGTCTGCAAATCATCGGCCAGCCGTTCAAGGAAGCCGACCTGCTCGCCATCGCTGGCGCCTATGAACGGGGCCATGACTGGCACCTGAAACATCCCAAGCTTTAACCGCAAAGGAACGGATCCATGTCAAACTACGAAGCGGTCATCGGCCTTGAGGTTCACGTCCAGATCAAGACGCGTTCCAAGATGTTCACGCGCGTGGCTGCCGGCTACGGCACCGAGCCGAACACGCTCACCGATCCGGTCATTCTCGCTCTGCCCGGCGTCCTGCCCGTCATGAACAAGGTTGCGCTCGATGCCGTCATCAAGGCCGGTCTCCTGCTCGGCTGCGAGATCGCGCCCGTCTGCAAATGGGATCGGAAAAATTATTTCTACCCCGACTCGCCGAAGAACTACCAGATTTCCCAATACGACCAGCCCATCTGCCTTGGCGGCCAGGTTGAGATCGAGCTGCCCGGGTCGGCGCGCAACGTCATGGGCGAGCACAAGAAAATACCGCTCACCCGCATCCATCTCGAGGAGGACGTGGGCAAGCTGAACCATTACGCCAACGACTCGCTCGTGGACTACAACCGCGCTGGCACGCCGCTGATGGAAATCGTCTCCGAGCCCGCGATGCATGCCGCCGAGGAGGCCTTTGCCTATCTGACGGCGCTCAAGGCCGTCATGATTTACGGTGGCATCTCCGACTGTGACATGGAAAAAGGCCAGCTCCGCTGCGATGCCAACATCTCCATCCGGCGACCGGGCGAAACCAGACTCGGCACGAAGGTCGAGCTGAAGAACCTGAACTCCATTTCCTTCGTGCGCGACGGCATCGAGCATGAAATCAAACGGCAGATTTCGGTCGTCGAAAGCGGCGGCACGATCGTGCAGGAAACGCGCGACTACGACGGCCAGACCGGCACCTCTCAGTCGCTGCGCTCAAAGGAAATGGCCCACGATTACCGCTATTTTCCCGATCCCGACCTCATGCCGGTGAAAGTGGACGAGGCATGGAAGCAAAGAATCCGCGCCGAATGTCCCGAGCTGCCGTTCGACAAGCAGCGCCGGTTCCTTGAGCAATACCAGATTCCCTACACCATCACGTCTGTGCTCGTGCCCGAGCGTGAACTCAGCGATTTCTTTGAGGAAGCGGCCAAACTTGCCGGCGGAGGTAAAGCGCAGGCGGCGGGCAACTGGATCGTCAACGACCTCTTGCGCGAGCTCGGCAATGCGGAGATTCCGCTGGCTGACTCCAAGGTTCGTCCGGCGCACGTCGCCGCGTTGGTGAAACTCATCGAGGCTGGCACGATTCTTGGCAATGCAGCGAAGGAAGTTTTTATCGCGATGTTCACGTCCGGCGAAATGCCGGAAGTCATTGTTGAAAAGAAAGGCCTTAAAGTCGAAACGAACCTCGGCGAACTGGAGCAATGGTGCCGCGAGGCCATTGCCGGCAACCTGAAGGCCTTCGCCGACTTCAAGGCGGGCAAGGACAGCGCGATCAATGGCTTCAAGGGTCCGGTGATGAAGGCGGCCAAGGGCAAGGCCGACCCGAAGCTGGTGGACGAGACCTTGCGCCGTTTGCTTGCGCAGATGTGAGGGCCGGCGTGGCTCGCGAAACACGCAAGTGAGTTGCGCATGGCCGGTGCGGACTTAGCGTGTTGTGCCATGAACGATAAAAATTTCCCCTCTGATTCATTCTCGCGGCGCGATGTGCTCAAGACCATGGGTGCCAGCGCCGCCTTGCTGGGCCTGGGCCTGCTTTCAGCCAAAAAACTCTCCGCCGACGACACCCCTGCCGTCGTGCCGCCCGGCGGCACCGAACCTTTGCCGTGGGAATTGCCCAAGCTCGGCTATGCCTATGACGGGCTTGAGCCGCACATCGATGTGCGGACGATGGAGATCCATTACACGAAGCACCATCAAGCGTATATCGACAACGCGAAGAAAGCGCTGGCCGATTATCCCGAGCTGCTGGCGCTCGGCGCCAATGGCCTGGTGGTCAATCTTGACAAAGTGCCGGAGAAAATCCGCCCGGTGGTGCGCAACAACGCCGGCGGACACGTCAATCACACGTTTTTCTGGGAAATCATCACACCGGTTGCGGGTGAAGAGCCGTCGGGTGTGCTGGCGGCCGCCATCACGCAAACCTTTGGTTCAATCGATGAATTCAAGAAGGAATTCACCGCCGCGGCGATGGGTCGTTTTGGCAGCGGCTGGGCCTGGCTCAGCGTGAAGGACGGTCAGCTGGCGGTGCATTCAACGACGAATCAGGATTCGCCGCTCATGGGCGGCTTCACCCCCGTGCTCGGTCTCGACGTGTGGGAGCACGCCTACTACCTCAAGCACCAAAACAAGCGCGCCGACTACGTCGCGGCGTTTTGGGAGGTGGCCAACTGGCCGCAGGCCGGGGCCAATTACGCCGCGGCAGTGAAGGCTTGACCGGTTTTTAAAAAACATGAGGCCGCCCGGAAAGAGCGGCCTCATGGGAAAACATCCAAAGATGTCGTTAGGTGTAGTCAGGTAGTCTCAACCGGCTTTCGTGGCTCAATCCCTGTGGTGATCGTAGTCGGAGCTGTCCCAAGCCACGAATGCCGTGAAAAAAACGAGGAAAAACATGACGAATAACATGATTCAATCCCCCTCGGCTTATGTTTTATGAAGCTGGATCTTTTTTGGGTGCCAAACCGGGTCTGGTCTCAGCGGGCCGCGGAGGCCTCGGAGCTTTTGCGGCTGGCGGGAGAGATGCCGAAGAATTCGACCACGTGCGTGATGTCGCTGTAGCCGCGATTCTTCAGGATTTCCTCGACCTGCTTGACGACGCGGCGCAGTTCGCCGGCGGTTTCCGCATCGATCTCTTCCACGTTATGGGTGTCTTTGCACACAATGTGGTAGTGGTTCGTGCCATTGAGGTTGATTTCGTAAAGGGCGGTGCCGTTGTGGAGGAAGCTGCGGCGAACGAGATTGAGCTCTTCGAACACGGCCAAGCAGCGATATACGGTGACGAGGTCGCACGAGCTGTCGGCAAGGTCATCGTGCAATTGCTCGATGCTTGCAGGTTGGGCGCGTTTGATGAGCGCATTGACGATGGCGATACGGGGCTGCGTAATGCGCAGGCCAGCGGACTTCAGACGGGCACAGGCTTGATCGAGGGCAGAGGTGGGCTTCGGAGCGGCTTTTAATCCGGCCAAGGGATGATGAATATGAGTTGCTATCATAGTAATGTTAATTTTTAGCAGTCTTTTCTGTAAAAACAAGTAAAATCTTTGTTTACACCTTGCTTTTTATGTTAAAAATGTAAAATTTTACACATGATTTTACAATCCCGTTTGCAATATTCCACGGGCAGATGATTTGCAGCACATTGATGCAACGCAGAGTTGCAAAGTTGCACAGAGGGTGCACCTCTGATACCTAACTGTTAGCCTTATGTCCGACCTCGATTTCACTGAAATTGTTGAGCTCATCTGCAAGGAGGATTCCCGCTTTGATCGGAAGGCTTACGAATTCATCCGCCAGGGCCTCGATCACACGGTGAAGGAAATCAAAAAAAAGGACAGCAGCCGTGCGGCGCGTTCATTACACGTCACCGGCGCGGAGCTGCTCCATGGCCTGCGCGATTATGCGCTCGATCAATTTGGTCCGCTCGCGAAAACCGTGCTCAACGAGTGGGGCATCCAGCGTTGCGCCGATTTTGGCGACATCGTCTTCAATTTGATCGAATATAATGTGTTCAGCAAAACCGAGAATGATCGCCGCGAGGATTTCGCCGACGTCTTCAATTTCGATGACGCGTTTGTGAAACCTTTCCTCCCGGCCCGCAGCCGTCGCTTCGGTTCGTCCGCTGAGACCGTTGGCTCGGCCTAGCGGTCCGCCACCGCACCGGCAAAAATTTTCCGCGCCGTGCGCGGCCACCGTCTTCCCATGTCCAAAAAAACTTCCATCGCCGCCGACCTCCGCCTTCTCGGGCCATTTTGGGGCGAGCGGGTCGAGCGTTTTGTCCTGTCCAACGGTCTCACCGTGCTGCTCAAGCCTGATCGTTCCGCCGCGCTCGCTTCCGTGCAGGTCTGGGTGAAAACGGGCAGCATCCACGAGGGTGCGCAGCTTGGCGCCGGACTCTCGCACTTTCTCGAACACATGCTGTTCAAGGGCACGGAACGCCGGGCCGGCCGCGACATCTCCGCGACCGTCCAGGTTCATGGCGGCTACATCAACGCCTACACGACCTTCGACCGCACCGTTTATTACATCGACCTGCCCAGCGAGCACGTCGGGGTCGCCATCGACCTGCTGGCCGACGCCATGCTGCATTCCACGCTGCCCGCCGATGAAGTCGTGCGCGAGCGCGACGTCATCCTGCGGGAAATCGCCATGACGCAGGACGATCCCGATGACCGCATTGCCGAGACGCTTTTTTCCACGGCCTTTCGTGAGCATCCGTACCGTCATCCCATCATCGGCCATCGCGACGTTTTCGCCGCCGTCACGCGCGACGAACTCGCCGCCTACTATCGGGCCCGCTACGTGCCCAACAACCTCGTCGTGGTCGTGGCTGGCGACATCGATGTCGCATCCATCCGGGCCGAGATAGAAAAGCATTTCAGCACCGCCCCGCGCGCGGCGCTCGCGCCCGTGCTCGTGCCCGACGAGCCGCCGCAGCTCGCTCCGCGGGCCCAGCATCGTTTTGAGGAGGTCGAACTCGCGCGCGCCTTTCTCGCCTGGCAGATTCCGGGGCTCACGCATCCCGACGCCCCGCTGCTGGACCTGCTGTCCACCATCCTGGGCCATGGCGACAGCTCAATCCTCTGGCAGGAAGTTCGCGAGCAGGCGCGTCTGGTGCACACGATTGATGCGAGCAGCTGGAATCCCGGCAGCGCTGGTCTTTTCAGCATCTCTTTCACCTGTGATGAGGCCAAGCGCGAGCCCGCGGCCGCGGCGGTTGAGCGCGCGCTTGCCCGTTGCGCTGTGCGCGGCTTTTCACCCGCGCAGCTCAAGAAGGCCATCCGCCAGCTTGCCGTGGCCGAGATCAACACGCGAAAAACCATGTCGGGCCAGGCCGCGCGTCTGGGTCTCGCGGAGGTCGTGATCGGCGATCTCGACTACAGCCGCACTTATTTCGAACGGCTGGCTACGGTCACGTCGGCGGATCTTCGCCGCGTGCTCAAAACCTACCTGGTGCCGTCACATCTCACCTCGGTTTCGCTGAATCCCGCGAGTGCCGCCGTGAAAAAAAATGAAAAGGCCGCGGTCCGTGCCGTCTCGGCGGATTTTGAGGAAATCAAGCTCGCCAACGGTGCGCGCCTGCTGCTCCAGCCCGATTCGCGCCTGCCCAACCTCCATCTCCGCCTCGCGTGCCTCGGCGGCTCACTTTACGAGGCGCCTGGCAAGCGCGGTGCGACCGCGCTTATGGCCACGCTGCTGGCCAAGGATACGCGCACCCGCACTGCCGCCGAAGTGGCCCAGGCCATCGAGGAGGTGGGCGGCGCGCTCCAGCCCTTCGCGGGCAACAATGCCTTTGGACTCGCCGTTGAGGTCCTGCCCACCGACGTCGATCGCGCGCTGTGGCTGCTGGCCGAAGCTGCGCTGACGCCCGCTTTCGACAAAAAAACCTTCGCTACCGAGCGCGCCGCGCAGCTGGCCGAATTGCAGCATGATGCCGATGACGTCGTCACCTTCAGCCGGAAGCTCCTGCGGAAAAAATTCTTCGGTGCGCATCCCTTCGCGATTGATGCCACCGGCGATGAAACCGGCCTGGGCGCCCTGGCGCCCTCAGACCTCGCGGCGTTGCATCGCACGCTCCTGGTCGGGCCCAACATCGTCCTGGCCGTCGCGGGCGATTTTTCGTCGCGGAAACTGGCACCCAAGCTCCGGGCCTTTCTGGGGAAATTTCCGCGAACTTCGCCACCGGTGCCGGCCTTCCGATTCAGTGGTCCGGCGACCGTCGGGAATTTCGTCGAGAAGCAGCCGCGCGAACAGGCGGTGGTATTCCAGGCTTTTCCCGGCCCGGGCCTGCTGGCGGAGGATTTTTATGTGGGCGAGGTGGCCGACGAGCTGTTCAGCGGCATGGCTTCGCGCCTTTTCGAGCGCGTGCGCGAGGAAAAGGGTCTCGCGTATTTTGTGCGTTCCGCCCGGGTCACCGGTCTCGACGCTGCGATGTTCTATTTTTACGCCGGCACCGCCCCGGCCAGTGCCGCCGCCGTGCTCGAGGAGATTGATCTGGAGGTCGCCCGCGTGCAGTCCGGCGGCGTGGATGAGGCCGAGCTGCGCCGCTGCCAGACGCGCCTCAAGGCCGGCCGCCGCCAGAGCCTGCAGTCCAACGGCGCGAGGGCGGGGCAGGCCGCGCTCAACGCGCTTTACGGCCTGCCGGTCAACGACTGGAAAAATTACGATGTGCGGGTTGACGCGGTCACGCGTGACGACCTGGCGCGCTTTGCCCTGAAATATTTCCAGCGCGCGCAGCGCACGCAGCTTGTGGTCAGCCCGTAAAGCCTGCGCAGGCTTTTATTTTCAACCGGCTAGCTTGGGCGGGTCGGTGAAGCCGCCGCTCCATTTCAGCTTGGTCCGGACGACGGAGAAGTGGGAGTAGTCCAGCCGCTGCACGAGCGGCAGCTTGAGGTTCGCGAGGCTGATCTCCACGGGCGTATTTTCACACACCATCAGGTTGCGCTGGCCGTCCACGGCGACGAGGAGGCGGGAATGGCCGCTGCGGTTGAACACGCGCAGCCGCACGTTATGCTGGAAGATAATTGAGCGGTTGCTCAGCGTGTGCGGGCAGATGGGCGTCATCGCAATGACGCCGGCATCGGGGTGGATGATCGGTCCGCCGGCGGAAAGATTATAGGCAGTCGAGCCGGTGGGCGTGGAAAAAATCAGGCCGTCGCACGAATAATCGGTCACGAGCTCATCGCCGGCCAGGACCTCGAGCCGTACCAGGCGCGAGTTGACCTCGTTCTTGATCAGAACGTCGTTGAGTGCGAAATCGTGCTGGCCGGGCTCGGTCGAGCAGTCGAGGAGCGAGCGCCACGCCAGCCGATAGGCTCCGCCGAGCAACGCAGTGAACTGCGCGCGCGCTTCGTCCGCTGAAAAGGTTGTGAGGAAGCCGAGGCTGCCGCGATTTACACCGATGATGGGCACTTGCGCCTGGGCCGCCTCGCACGCCACGCCGAGCAGCGTGCCATCGCCGCCGATGACGCAGCACGCGTCAAATCCCGTCAGCCATCCGGCCGGACGGGGAAATGCCGGCGCATGCATGGCTTCCACCCCTGATTTCCGGGCAATGTCCAGCAGCGTCTGCGCAAGCTCGGGCGCGCCGTTTTTCTGCTCGTTGACGAGGAAGGCGAGTTTGCGGATGGGCTGCATGCTTAACCGCTAATTGCCGCTAATTGCCGATGATTCCAAACCAATTAGCACTGGATCCTGTTAATTGGCGGCCTGCGGCTTTTTCAATCCCAGCAAAAATTCCCGGTTGCCATCCGCGCCCGCGAGGGGTGAGTCCATCTCGCCGATGAGCTGCGCGCGGGGCAGTTCCGCCAGCGCAAAAGCGCGCACGCCGGCCAGCACGGCCTGCCGCACGGTTTCGTCGCGGATGACACCCCGGCCTTTGTCGGCCTCGGCCTTGCCGGCCTCGAACTGTGGCTTCACTAAGGCCACGAGCGTGCCGCCGGCCCGCAAGAACGGCCACACGGCCGGCAGCACGCTTTTCAGCGAGATGAACGATAGATCCATCACGATGGCATCGTAGCTCGCGTGGGGCAGGTTGCCGGGGCGCAGATGGCGGGCATTGAGCTGTTCGAGGTTGGTCACGCGCGGATCGGCGCGGAGTTTGGCGTGAAGCTGGGCGCGGCCGACATCGACGCAGGTCACGGCGGCCGCACCCGCCTGCAATACGCAGTCGGTGAAACCGCCGGTCGAGGCGCCTACGTCGAGCACTTGTGCGCCTCTTAGGTCGAGAGAGAATTTCTCCAAAAAGGCGGAAAGCTTCTCACCGCCACGGCTGACGAAGCGGGGCGGCTGTTCGAGGACAAGTTCCACATCATCGGGCAGCTCGCGTCCGGGCTTGTCCAGCCGCTCAGTGCCCCGCAAGACGCGGCCGGCGAGGATGAGAGCCTTGGCCTGTGTGCGTGTCGCGGCCAGGCCGCGGGCCACGAGCAGTTCGTCGAGACGGATTTTTTTCTCGGCCATGAACGGATGCTAGCGCAATTTCTGCCGCGCGGGTGACCAGCAGGTCGTGCGTCCGCCGATTTCCGCCCGCATGAGGGGCTTTTTTGTTTTCGGGCAAAGGCCGCCGTTTTCCCAGCGGTGGGGAAAAAGCCAGGTCTTCGGCGGATCGGCCAAGGTCTTGCCGATGGTTGCAAGCGCGTGCTGGCAGACCCAGCGCAGTTCGCGATGAAGGGCGCGAATTTCCTTGGGCGTCAGCTGGCCGGCCGGCTTCTTTGGATGGATGGCCGCGCGCCAGAGCACCTCGTCGGCCATCCAGTTGCCGATGCCGGGAAAGCGCTCCTGCATGAGCAGCACCGCCTTGATGGGCGAGCGGGCGCGGCGGCGCAGGAACGCGGCCACGGTCTCAACCGTGAAGACAGTGGACAGGATGGGCGGAGCGAGCTGCGTCCACCAGGCGGGCGGTGCCTCGCCGCGGGTGAACTCGATTTTGCCAAACATGCGCGGATCGGTAAAAACGAGCGTCGTCGCGTCGGTGACGAGCACCAGGTGGTCGTGCTTCTGCGGTGCATAACCGGCGGGCTCGGCGCGCAGTTCCCCGCTCATGCCGAGGTGGATGCCGAGCCAGCCTCCGCCGCTGAAACGGAAGATCATCTGCTTCGCGGCGGCTGCGGAGGAAAGCAGCGTGGCGCCGGTGAGGGCGGAACGAATCGCGTTGACATCGGTGCCGCGGAAAACCTTCGCGCGCTCATGCACGAGCACTGCCTGGATGGTCCGGCCGAGGGCGGGATTCCATCGTTTGCGGTAATATTCGACTTCGGCGAGCTCGGGCATGCGTGAAACAGGTTGGGCGAAAAACGACGGAATTGTTTCGCAACCTTGGCCCGTAATCAGGCGAGGGTCGCGGCAAATGCCGCGAAGTCCGAAAAGACGGGGATGCTTTTTTCCGCCACCTCGGGCAGCGTATGCGGATCGACCTTGCCCGTGCGCACGGTGATGGGCCGGATGCCGGCGGCATGAGCGGCGCCGATGTCGGCTGCCGAGTCGCCGACCATGAAGCATTGCGCCGGTTCGAGGGCATGCTGCGCGATCATTTCCAAGATGAATTTGGGCGAAGGCTTGCGATAAACGACTGGCTGACCGGGTGCCTCGGGCGCGATACAGACCGCGTCAAAAACCGGCCGGGGCAGGCCGAGGAGCTCTTCCATGCGGGCATTGACGCGGTGCGTGTCTTCGAGCGTATGCAGTCCGCGGCCGATGCCGGACTGGTTGGTGAAGAGGAAAAGTTTGTAGCCGAGTGTGCGCGCATGGCGCAGGCCGGCGGCGGCGCCGGGGATCAGGTCCACGCCGGCGGGGTCGGCCAGGTAAACCTTGTCCACGATGAGCGTGCCGTCACGGTCGAGAAAAAGTGCGCGATTCACAGCGGAGGCTACACGTAGGCGAGCAGCTCCTGCGGCGTGACCGTGGCGGTGCCGAGCTTGCCGATGACCACGCCGGCGGCGGCGTTGGCGAAATGAGCCGCGGTCTCGAGGCTGCTGCCGGCGCGCAAGGCGAGCACGAGGCCGGCCAGCGCGGTGTCGCCGGCGCCGGAAACGTCGTAAACCTCACGCGCCGCGGTGGGGATCTTGCCGGTCACGCGGCCATCTTCGCTCAGCAGCATGCCGTCCTCGCCGAGCGTGATGACGACATGGCGGGTGTGATAAAGCTCGTGCAGGCGCGCGCAGATTTTCTCGGCCGGGAACGGTGCATTGGGGTCAGGCTCAAGGCCGGCGAGTTGGAATGATTCTTTTTTGTTGGGCGTGATGAGGTCGAGATCGTGGAAGGCGAGTTTGCGCTTTGGCTTGGGATCGAGCGCAATGAATTTGCCAGCGGCCCGGGCGAGCTTGGAGATTTTTTCGACCAGGGCGTCATCAAGCAGGCCCTTGGCGTAATCGGAGAGCACGATGGCATCGGCCTTGTGGATGGCGTCTTCGAGAAATTTGTCAAAAAGCGCGTTGGCGGAAATGACATAGACGGCGGGCGGAGACTCGCGGTCGAGTCGGCAGAGTTGCTGGTGCTGCACGAGGACGCGGGTTTTGACGATGGTGGCGCCGGCACTGGGCGCGGAAACGATCTGCACATCATGCTCGCGCAGGATCTGCTGCAGTTTTTTGCCCGCCTCGTCATTGGCAATGCAGCCGGCGACAACGGCATGGGCGCCGAGATAGGCGATGTTGAGGGCGACGTTGGCGGCGCCGCCGGCGGCGTAGGTGTCGCGGCTGACGTCCACGACGGGCACCGGCGCCTCCGGCGAGATGCGGGTGGCATCGCCCCAGATGTAGTGGTCGAGCATCACATCGCCAATCACGAGGATGTGCAGCCCGGCGATTTTTTTCAGGAGGGCGTGGGTTTGTTCAGGTGTGATGGGCATCGGAAAAATTCAGGAAGGATCGGTTTGTTCCAGGGAGCTCAGAAGATCGGCACAGTTCGGGCGGGGTTGCGTTAGTTTCCTGCTTGGTTGGATTCCACATTAAAAAGATCAAGTTTTGGTGACAAATGGGATATCGCCGGCGGCTTCAGCGTAACTCCCATTCATAGTGATACTTCGAGAGCATTTTTGGCGCGTTATCAGTGACCTGCACGACGTCTTCAATGCGGCAGGCACCGAGGCCGGGATAGTAGAGGCCGGGCTCGACGGTGACCACGGCGCCTTTTTTCAAGGCGGTGTCGGCGGTCGTGCCCATGCGTGGCGGTTCGTGCACTTCGAGCCCGAGCCCGTGGCCGGTGCCGTGAAAAAAGCCGGTGGAACCATTCGCGTCATGACCGGTTTTATAGCCGAGTGACTCGAAATGCACGACGACCTGCCCGTGCACGGCACGGCCGCTCACGCCGGCGCGGATGTCCTTGAGGGCGAGCTTTTGCGCGGAACGCACGGCGGCGACAAGCGCGCGTTGAGCATCGCTGGCGCGGCCCTTGAGAAAAGTGCGCGTCATGTCGCCGTGGTAGCCCGTTTTGTTCACCCGGGGGAAAACGTCCACAATGATGAGTTCGTGCGGACGGAGCGGCCCGGTGCCGCGCGCGTGCGGGTCGCAAGCCTGGTCGCCGCCGGCCGCGATGGTGTCGAGTGAAACGCTGCCGGCTTCGAGGCAGGCGGTCTCAATCGTGAGCTTGAGACGCTCGGATGTGAGCACTGCATTGCGCCAGAAGAGCTTGCGGCCCTTGATCTTGCTGGCGCGCAGGACGCGCTCGGCGGCGGCGATGCCGGCGGCCGAGCAACGGTTGCCCTCGCGGAGGGCGCGCGCCTCGGCCGGGGTTTTGATTTCGCGTTCGGGGAAAAACGCTCCGTCGGCCACCGTGATGGCAAGACCGTGGGCGCGGAGCTTGTCGGCCAGGCCGGCGGGGAAATCCTGAGGCACGGTGAATTCATCCAAGCCATGCTCCTTGGCGAGCAAGGCAATGACCTCCGCGGGGCCGCGCTGGCGGTCGGGCCAGCGCGCTTTTGCCCTTTCGACGAGCGGCTCAAGGGGCAGCACGACGTCGAGCGCCGACTCTTTTTGCGCCCGACCGAATTCGAGGCGGTTGAAGATGCCGTGCTTTTTCCCGCCTGCGGTAAAGGCGATGAAAGGGTCCGGCACGTAAAGGCGGCAGAAGTAAAGCTGGTCGGCGCTATGCGACGTGTCGGCGTAGAGTAACGGGACGGGCATGGCGGTTTTGATTGAGAAGAACGTTGGGCGGGTTTAGCCACGGGTTCCATCGTAAAAATGAAAAACGCCCGCCTGTTCCTCTTTGGTCTCGCCCTTCTCTTTGCGTCCGGCTGTGCACGCAGTCAGCCCGGCCAGCCCGCCACGCTCAAAACGGTGGACGATTATTTCGCCTTCCACCTCGGCGGCCATGCCGTCCGCCTGCAGCTGGCGGTGACAATGCCGGAGATGGAGCGCGGGCTGATGGAGCGCCGTGGGTTGGGCCGCGACGATGGCATGCTCTTCGTCTATGCCGAGCCGCAGCCCATGAGCTTTTGGATGCACAACACGCCCACCCCCCTCGACATCGGATTTTTCGACCGCGACGGCCAGCTGCAGGAGGTTTACCAGATGCAGCCGTTCGATGAGACGCCGCTCAACGCGCGCAGCAAGCAGCTCCAGTTTGCGCTGGAGATGAACGAGGGCTGGTTTCACGACAACGCCGTGCGACCGGGCGCGCCGCTTGATTTCGCGGAACTCGGCGCCGCACTGAAGGCGCGCGGCTTTGAGCCGAAGGCGTTTGGGCTGGATAAAGCGGATGATGGACATTGATAATGCCCAACTCCGCCCATGAAAAAAATCCTCCTATCCGGCGTCTTCTATCTGGCTTTTTTAGCCGGCTGCGTGCCGAGGTCAAAACTCGACCAGGCAAATAGTGATCTGGCGGCCGCGCAGGCCAGCATTAAGTCTCTGCGGCAGGATCTGGCGGGCGCCGAGGCCAGGCTGGAAAGCACGCCATCAGATTATGCCGGCAACTGGAAAGCCGAGACGACGCAGCCGATGCGCGGTGCCCCGAATTCGGCCCCCGTCAAGCTCGTGTTCGACCTGAACCTGTCGGCCAAGGGCGAGATGAGCCTTCAGGTGACAGCCGGTGAGAAGAAACTCAATCCGGTGGCTGGCACCTGGAAGAAAGCGCTTGATTATCTCATCGTCGACATGGGCAAAAAGCACCTCGCCGTGTTTCCCATCGACGGAAAGAAGGATAATCAGATCACCCTGCTCTGGCCTACGGGCGAGAAACTCCAATTCAACCGGGTGCCGTGATGTTGCGGAACCTGCGGGCTACTCCCGCGGAATCTCATTGTCGGTCTTGAGGACAAGGACGGGCGTCTTCGTTTTCACCCAGAGCTCGGCTTCCTTGAAATGCTTGGCGGGGACATTTTCGATCGCCTCGCCGACGGTTTTGGCGGGGAGCAGGCGGCCTTTTTTGCTGGCGTTGAAATCATAGGCCGCGCGGAAGATGCGCTCGCGCGTGGTGGCGGGACTTTCGTTTTCGGGAATTTGCAGTACCCAGCCGGCGAAATCGTGCTTGGGCATCTTGCCCTCGGGGTCTGAGACAAGGACGACAAACTGTTTTTTGATGGCCGGTGGTTTTTCCTCCTCACCCGGGTCGGGCTGCACGGCGAGGTTCATTTCCTCAATGACACGGCGGAGCAGGGAGGGGTCGATCTGGTTTTTCTTTAAAATTTCAGCGACTTTGCTGACATCGATTTTCGGCATGGCTTTTTTGATGGAATAGCCACGAATGAACGAATGACGACGAAAGTAAAGGAAAGCTATGGCTGAAGAATTTTTCGACGTGGTGAACGAGCGCGACGAGCCCGTCGGAAGGGCGCCGCGGCGCGAGGTGCACGCGCGCGGGCTGCTGCACCGTGCGGTGCACGTGCTCGTGAGCGATGGTATGGGGCGGGTCTTTCTCCAAAAGCGTTCGATGAAGAAGGACACGTCGCCGGGGAAATGGGACAGTTCGTCCTCCGGCCATGTGGATGCAGGCGAGGATTATGATGCCGCGGCGGTGCGCGAGCTCGGTGAGGAGCTGGGGCTGCGCACGGCCACTGCGCCGGTGCGGTGGTTTCGCGTCGAAGCGTGCGGGGACACGGGCGAGGAATTCGTCTGGGTTTACCGCCTGCGGGCGGACGGGCCTTTTGTGCTCAATGTCGATGAAATCGAGAGCGGCGCATGGTTCGCCCCTGAGGAAATCACGGCGTGGGTGCAAACGCGGCCGGAGGAATTCGCGCCGGCGTTCCGGCTCATCTGGCGGCTGGCCGAGGAGAAAGGCGTCGATTTTCTGTCAACCATTGGTTGACGTGTTGATTGGGCCCGGGGATTTGGGGACTATTGCGGACGGCAGCGCTTGAGTTCCTCGAACTGTTTTTGCGAGAGCAGGCGGCGGGGAAGGCGGCGGGCGGCCTCGGCGAAGAGCTTTTCCCAGTCATCGTCGGTGGGCGGATGGGATTGCCAGGATTGATGATGGCCCGACTTGCTGCGCCAGTCAATGTTGCCGCCGTGAAAGTCGGCGCAGATTTGGATCTTGTTGCCGTCGGCGTCGCGCGCCCACCAGCCGAATTCGGTGCTCATGTAGAGGGCATTTTTTCCGATATGGCAGCGGGTGCGAGCGCAAAGGCGGCCAGTGTCTTACCAAAATGCAGCGCACCGCCGCGCGTGATGATGCGGCGGAGGAGGAGCCTGTCCGGGGTGAGATCGACGGCGCAGGCGCGGGCGGGCGCACAGAAGGAGCCGGTGTTGAGGATAATGAGGCCGCCGGGCGTGTGTACGATGCCGGGGCGGTGGGTGTGGCCGGTGATGAGAAAGCGCGCCTGCGGCCGGTGGGCGCGGACAAAAGAGGCGGCGTGAGCAGGTGCTTCCCGCCACGCGCGCAGGATGGCAAGGATGCGGGTCGGCCAGGCGATATCGGCCAGGGCGCTGAATGTGTAGCGGAACGGATTTCGTTCGGTGTGATGACGCTGGGGGATGCGGGCGCAAACGCGGCGGAAGGCGGCGAGGCGCGGGACGAACTGGGTGCGCTCGGCCGGTGCGAGGGAGGCGAATTCGCGGGCAAGGTGCGCGCGCATCGCGGGCACGTCACGGCTCCACGGCACGATGTCGTCGAAGAATACGTCGCCGTGCGTGACGAAAATCTGCCCGCCGGCTAGATCGAGCGCGTGCTGCGTGGAAATATCAGGGTCGTGGTTGCCGGTGAGTAGCGTGGCGGGCGGTGCCTGGCGTGCGAGAAAATCGAAGAATTCCGAGCGGTGTGCGGCATTGGCGGCGTTGACGGATGCCAGGGCCGTGGCGGTCAGGCGGACCGGGCCAGGCCGGGTGTCGAGCGTGTCGCCATTGAAGAGAAGGGCGTCCGCGCCGGAAAAAAGGGGAATCAGCTGCGTCAGGGTGCGTACGCGGCAGCCGAGGTCGCCGAGGTGCAGGTCGGAAAAGATGCGCAAAACGCCGGCGGCCATGAATGAAAGGTATTGAGGATTAAAACCTGGTTTTGCTGCGGGGCAAGGGCCGGCCGCTTGTGGCGAAAACAAAAACGCCGGCGGGCAGGGGCCGGCCGGCGCAACAAAGGCAAAAGGCGGTCAGTTCGACGGCGGCTTGCCGCCGCCAAACCCGCCGAACATGCCGCTCATGTCAAAACGGTGGTAGTCGGCTGGCACCGCGAAGGTGTCGTCGGAGAGGCTTTTCTTGTCGATGGCGACGGCCTCCATGCGGATGGTTTCCGCACCGCTGGCGTCATGGTTGATCATGCGCAGCGGAAAGAAGCCGCGGGCCGCGAGTTCCTTTTCGATGGAGCTCATGCCGCCGTTCTTGGCGAAGGGGCTGTTGCGGCCCATCATGAAGGTGCCCAGACCTTCGGCCGCCCAGACGTCGCTGGTGGTTTTGTGGTCGGGGTCCGTGATGAGATATTTCACAGCAGTGTAGCCGAGGATTTTTTCGGTCTCGCCGGTTTTTTCGATTTTCACATTGGACGTGGCGCTTTGGGCGGCGGCGGCGATGTCCTCGGTCTTGAGCACCATGTACATTTTCTGCTCCGGCATGAGTGTGTACATCTCATGTTTGCCGAGGTCCCAGATGGAGGTGATGTTCCGGTTGTTGCCGTGGCTGTCGGTGACGGCGATGTCCATGCGCAGGAAGCCTTCCTTCACGGAATAATCGATGACCGTGGGCTGCTCGCGCTTGGGTGATTTCATCGAAAGGCGGATCGTGCCTTCGAAGCTGCCGGCGAGGAGCGCCAGCGGGCTGAGCAGGAAACAAAGGAGGAAAGAGGTAAGTTTATTCATGGCGGGCCGAGAATGGGATACCGGCAAAGAAAGGCAAGGCGGGCGAGAGGGCTCGCGCTTGCCAGCGAGCCGGGCGGCGTTTGGAGTGGCCGCATGGCGATTTTTGGAACACTTGATACGCTGCGCATGCAGCTCGTGCGACCGGAGCATTTTGCGGTGGCGTTTGCCTACGCGGCGGAGGTGCTGAGGCCCGGCAGCGCGGCGCAGGCGCGCATTGAAAAAATCGCGGCCGGCACGACCGGGCGCGTGGAGCTGGGCGGCGGGGCGTTTGCGCTCGAGCAGGCCTACTGGACAAAGCCGCGCAGCGAGGGCCGCTGGGAATCGCATCGCACCTACATCGACGTGCAGCTGGTCATGGCCGGCGAGGAGCTGATGGAGGTGGCCGATACGGCGCGGCTCACGCTTGCGGAAGATCTCACGCCGGGGAAGGATTTGATTTTCTACCAGCCGTTCGGGGCCGGCTCTGTCTTGCGCGTGCGGGCGGGCGAGGCGGCGGTGTTTTTCCCGGCGGACGCGCATTTGCCATCGCTGCGACTGGGCGCGGAACCGGCGCTTGTGCGCAAGACGGTCGTCAAGGTGCCTGTTTTCGCGTGAACTACCGGCATTCTTTTCACGCGGGCAACTTTGCCGACGTCTTCAAGCATGCGCTGCTGGTGCGGCTCGTGCGCGCGCTGCAGCAAAAGGAAAAGGGCTTCCTCTACCTCGACACGCACGCGGGCCGCGGACACTACGACCTCGTCGCCGCGGCACAGGGCGACACGCTCGCGCGCAGGCCGGAGTGGCCCGACGGAATCGGCCGGTTGTGGGCGCGCAGCGATTTGCCCGCGGCGCTGGCAGATTACGTGTCCTTGGTCCGGGAATTTGACCGGCAAAATGACCAGGGCGCGGCTATGCCCCGCTTTTATCCGGGTTCGCCGCGGCTGGTGCAGCAGCTCGCGCGGCCGCAGGACCGGCTGGCGCTGAGTGAAAAACATCCCGGGGAGTGCGCGGAGCTGCGGGCGGAGTTTGCGCGGGAGAGGCGGGTGAGCGTGCATGAGATGGACGGCTACACGGCGTTGCGTGCAATGCTGCCGCCACCGGAACGACGCGCGCTTGTGCTTATCGATCCGCCGTTCGAGGCGCAGGATGAGTTCGCGCAAATCACCGGGGCGCTACGCGAGGGACTGCGGCGGCTGCCGGGCGGGGTGTTTGCCATCTGGTATCCGCTGACGGAGCGGGCGCGCGTGGATACATTTTTTGCGGAGCTGGAAACGCTGAAGCTGCCGCCGACCCTGGCACTGGAGCTGGCAGTGGCGGGTGAGGCGAGCGGTTTGAAAATGCGCGGGTGCGGGCTCGTGATCGTGAATCCGCCGTGGCAGTTTGACCGTGAGACGCAGGTTTTCATGCCGGTGCTGGCCGGATTGCTGGCTCAGGCGCCCGGTGAGGGCGCGGCGCTCCGCTGGCTCGTGCCGGAATGAAGAAGCCGGCCACCGGCCTTAACGCAGGCGGGAATTTCTGTCGTGGAAATGCGCGGAGAACGGCAGGTCGCCGCCCAGTTGCTGCGGAGTGGGCAGCGAGGGGGCCTTGAAGACCGGGCGGTTCCATTGCACATCCTTGCGCGCGACAATACGGAGGATTTCCGACCCGGGATGGGCGGGATCACGCGCAAGGCGAAGAAGATGGAAAAGCGAGTGCATGGGGTGGCATGGAGGTTGAGTCTGTTATCGGCACAAAGATGAGGGTGCTGAAATTAAAACTCAGGCCACGCTTTGCGCGCGGGCAGGTGCGCCCGCGGCAGCGCCCGCCGGCTGCTTCTTGGGCAGCAGGAGGGTGAGCACCCCGCTGGCGATCTCGGCCTGCAGGCCGGCGTAGTCGAGGCCGTGGCCGAGCCGCAGGCGCAGCTGGTAGTCCCGCTGTGCGTTTTCCAGGTGCAGCGCAGAAAAATTCACCCGCACGAAATGCGCCTTGCGCGCCGTGATGGTGAGGTCGGGACCGCGGGTGGCGATCTCCACTCCCGCAGCTTCGACTCCCGGCACGAACACCGTGAGCTTCACCGCGCCGGCGAGGTCCATGCAGTCGTAGTGCGGCTTGCGGAAAAGCCCGGCGGTGGCCGGAGCTTCGACGCTGCTGCTGGAACGACTGGTGGCGTTGGTGGGTTGGATGATCGTATGCATGGGAAAAGTGTAAAAATGGAAATAGTCAGCTGGTCTCGGAGGAGGACCGCCGGGTTTCTTGATCGCTAAACTGTTTCCGTTAAACGGAGTGTTTAGTTCAAGTAGCCCGAGCCCGTGGATTTATGCCACTGGGCGACGACCGGACGCATCTGCGCGCAGCAAATCGCAAGGCTGGCCTTCGTAAACGAAGTGCCGGCCGTGCCGCGCGTGATGAGTTGATAATTCCGGTTCATCTGAAGAATGTGAATATGCATAAAGCAGGCGCAGTGCCAAGTTTTTTTCAATTTGTGCAGCGAAGTTGCGTGCCGGCCCATGGCGCCTCAGCTTTGCGGACATGAACCCGATGACCGATGCGACGACGACGTTTGCGGAGACCAAGACGCGCGTGCTGGCCTTTGCGCGTGAGCGTGACTGGGAGCAGTTTCACGCGCCGAAAAACCTGAGCATGGCGCTCGCGGCCGAGGCCGCGGAATTGATGGAGCATTTCCTCTGGGCGACGCCGGAGCAATCGCGCGACATCGCGCGCGACCCGGCCAAGCGCCGGAAGATCGAGGAGGAGGTGGCCGACGTCGTCATCTACGCGCTTGAGTTCGCTAACATGACGGGCCTCGACGTGGCCGCGGTGATCGAGGCGAAGATGGCGGCCAACGCGAAAAAATATCCGGTCGAAAAAGCGCGCGGGCGCTCGGAAAAATACACCGAGCTATAAGCCGGTTCAGGGCAAGTTGCCTGGGCGCCGGCTGCGGGCGTGGCCAAATTTTTTTCCAGCCGGGTTTTGCACCTTTGGATAAGACCTGCGCGCAGGGGAGGAAAGAGGCGCGGCGCCGGTTGACGCCCGGCGGAAAAATGTCGGATGCTCCGGGGCAAGAAACCATGCCGTCATCCCTCGCTGCAAAAAAGGAAAAGATCGTCCGCAACTACTACGTGCTGCCCTGCTGCCTGCTGCTGCTCAATCTCTGCAACAGCATCATCACCTACAAATCCGGCACCATCCATGACGAATTGCTGCGCACGCTCTTTGTCATCGGCATGGTCCTCATCGGCAGCTCGATCGTGGCCTTCGTCATCGCTCCGGCTATCGAGGCGGTGGTGCGGGCATTGCGGCGCACGAGCCGGCAGGGCGCCGGCGACTTGGGCGAGATGCTTTTTCTCGTGGCGCTCGGTGTGGGCGTTTTCTGCCTTTATTACGAGGCCACCATCCACGGCCCGCAGGCGCTGCTGCCGGCGGTGTGGAGAAACTAGGGGCGAACGCGTGAATTAAATGTTCCCAGGACTCAGTCGTTGGGCTGCCAGGGCGCGGGCACATTGCCGAGCGGAACGAAGCTGGTGGGCGTCGTGCCGTTCATGAGAAACAGGCCGGTGTCCCCGGTCGTGGCATTGCGCAGGAGGATGTCGACGGAACCGTCGCCGTTGAAATCGGCGAGGCCGGCCACCGTCCACGGCAGCGGTAGGTTGCCGACCGGCTCGAAGTCGGTGGCAGTCGCTCCATCCATCAAGCTGACGATCAGGTCGCCGGTTGTGGGATTGTACCAGAGGAGGTCGGATTTGCCATCGCCGTTGAAGTCGCCCACGCCGACGATCGTCCATGGCGAAGGCAGGGTGCCGATTGAAATATAACCGGTGACGGTGGTGCCGTCCAACGCCCAGAAGCCGACTTCGCCGGTCGTGGTGTTGTCCAGGAAGACATCGGTCTGCCCGTCGCCATTGAAGTCCCCCAAGCCGGCCACGGTCCAGGCCGGATCGAGCGCGCCGAGACCGACGTAACTGGTGATGGTGGTGCCGCTCATGAGCGTGACGCCAATTTCGCCGGTGGTACCGTTGCGCCAGAGGATGTCGGCATTGCCGTCCTGGTTGAAGTCGCCCACTCCGACAATGCTCCACGGCGCGCCGATGTTGGCGATGAAACTGGCGCCGGTGACAGAGGTGCCGTTCATGGTCCACACCGCCACGTCGCCGGTGGTGGCATTGTGCCAGAGGATGTCGGGCTGTCCGTCGCCATTGAAATCACGCAAGGCCCAGCTCGGAATAGGACGGGAGATGGTGTAAGTACCGCTGGTCATTGTGCTGTCGCTGAGACCGGTCCCATAGGCGATGGCTTGCAGGTTTGTGGTGATGCTGATCGTCACTGGGCTAGAGTAGATCGTGCCGTTTGCTTCTGTCGGCGTGCTGCCGTCGGTGGTGTAGCGGATGGTGGCGCCGCTCGTGGCTGATGTGATCGTCAGGGTCTGCGCACTGGTGTAAGTCCCGGGGGTAGGGCTGAAGACCGGCGCGACGGCTTGTGGCGGAGGCGGAAGAATCAGTTGAAAAATTACGCCCTGATTGGAGGTGCCCCCACTATAGGCAGTGCCGTAGAGATTGCCATCGCGGCCCTGTACTAATGCGGCTTCAGGATTGGCTCCATTGGCACCGTCAAAAGAGATCAGGGTGGTTAAGACACCGGCTGGCGTGATCTTAAAGATAGTGCCCTTATTACTGCTACCTCCACTTTTGGTTGTGCCGTAGAAATTGCCGTCACTGCCTTGCACTAGCGCGGCTTCAGGATCAGCTCCATTGCTACCGTTAAACGAAATGAGTGTGATCAAAGGACCAGGGCTTGATGGAGTCGTTGTGAAAATGGTGCCTAGGTTCCCATTGCCCCCCTCTGTGGCTGTTCCATAGAAGTTGCCATCGCGGCCCTGTGCGAGTGCTGCCACAGGTTTAATCCCACTGGCTAAATTAAAAGATGGCCCCCCGGTCAAGATACCGGCTGGGGTCATCTTAAAGAACATGCCACCGAGGCCGCTGCTTTGGCATGTCCCATAGAAGTTGCCATCACTGCTTGATATCAAAGTATTGGGCTGGCCCCCATTAGCGCCATTAAACGAAATCAGAGTGGTCAAGATACCCGCTGGGGTCATTCGAAAGATCGTGCCTTGGAGATTAAAAGGAATGCTGCTATATCTGGTCGTGCCGTAGAAATTGCCATCGCTGCCCTGCACCAACGCTGCAAAGGGCTGGGTTCCATTGGTGCCGTTAAATGAAACCAAGGTAGTTAAGACGCCCGTTGGGGTCATCTTGAAGACGGTGCCATTACTGCCGCTGCCTCCAAATGAAGTAGTGCCATAGAAATTGCCGTCACCGCCCTGCACCAACGCTGCAGAGGGCTGGGCTCCATTGGTGCCGTTAAATGAAACCAAAGGCGTAAAGGTGCCCGTTGGCGTTATTTTAAAGATCGTGCCATTGCCTCCAAATGCAGTTGTGCCATAAAAATTACCATCGCTACCTTGAACCAAGGCAGCCGTAGGCCCCCCGCCTCCGTCGAATCCTGTAAAATTATGAATGACGTTTATGCTCGTGGCTGAAGAAGCAATAATCGTGTAGAGACCGCTTGTCACCGGACTGTCGGCAAAGTCGCTCCCGTAGGCAATGGCCTTCAGCATGATCGAGTTGCTGATGGTCACAGGACCAGAGTAGATCGTGCCGTTGGTTTCGGTGGGTGTGCTGCCATCAGTCGTGTAGCGGATTGTAGCAATAGAAGCAGCCGAGGTCATCGCCACGATCTGCGCACTTGCATAGGTGCCGGGAGCGGGGCTGAAGACTGGGGCTGGAGCGGGTGGAAATGCATAGAAACTGCTCGTCACGGGGCTGTCATTGTGGCCGTCGGCATATGCGATGGCTTTCAGGGTCGTCGGGCTACTGATGGTCACCGGGCCAGAGTAAAGCGTGCCATAGTTTTCAGTTGGCGTGTTGCCGTCGGTCGTGTAACGAACGGATGCAAATCCGAAATCGTCGGTGATCGTCACGCTTTGTGTGGTAGTGTAGGTGCCGCCAGACGGACTAAACGTTGGGGCCGGTACTGGTGCAATCGAGTAGTTGGCGCTGGTGATGCTGCTATCATCGTGGGCATCATCATAAGCGATGGCTTGCAGTGTCGTATTCACGGTGATGGTCACCGAGCCGGAGTAAAGCGCGCCATTGGTTTCACTCGGCGTGCTGCCGTCGGTCGTATAGCGGATTAGTGCACCACTGGTTGCTGATGTCATGGTCACATTCTGCGCATTTGCGTAAGTACCGGCAGCAGGGCTGAAAACCGGTGCCAGTGGAACAATCATATATGTGCCCCTGGTCACTGGGCTATCGATAATCCCAGTTTCATAGGCGATGGCTTGCAGGTTTGTGGTGCTGTTAATGCTCACCGGGACGCCGGTATAGATTATGCCAGTGGTTTCACTCGGTGTGCTGCCATCGGTTGTGTAGCGAATGGACGCAGCGCTAGTGGCCGTGGAGATCGTTACCGATTGTGCGCTGGTATAGGTGCCGGCCTCGGGGCTGAACGTCGGCGTGGCGACCTGAGGCAAAAGAGTCAGCTGAAAAACCACTCCTTCACCGGCGGTGCCTCCCTCGTTAGCCATGCCGTAAAAGTTGCCGTCGCTACCCTGTACCAAAGATCCCGGGATTGCCCCATTGGTGTAGTTAAACGAAGCCAAGGTGGTCAGGATACCATCTGGCGTCATCTGAAAGACAGTGCCTTCGTTGGCACTGCCACCATATTCGGTTGCGCCGCAGAAATTGCCATCGCTGCCCTGCACCAAAGATTCCGGGATTGCCCCATTGGTGTAGTTAAACGAAACTAGGGTGGTCAGAGTGCCATCCGGGGTCATCTTAAAGACAGTGCCTTCGTTGTATTCGGTTGTGCCGTAGAAATTGCCATCACTGCCCTGCACCAACGCTGCAGAGGGCTGGGCTCCATTGGTGCCGTTAAATGAAACCAAGGTAGTCAGAACGCCTTCTGGGGTCATCCTGAAGACAGTGCCCTTTCCATCGCTGCCTCCGTAATAAGTTGTGCCATAGAAATTGCCGTCATTGCCCTGCACCAGACCGGCGAAAGGCTGTTCTCCATTGGCGCCGCTAAATGCAACCAAGGTAGTCAGGACGCCATCTGGAGTTATCTGAAAGACGGTGCCAGCATTGGCATCGCTTCCACTTGAGGTTGTGCCATAAAAATTGCCGTCGTTACCTTGTACCAGAGCCGCCTGGGGATTGGCCCCATTGGCGCCGTTAAACGAAACCAACGTGGTCAATATGCCAGTTGGAGTCATCTTAAAGACCGTACCTTCGTTGCTGATGCCACCAATTAAAGTCGTGCCATAGAAATTGCCGTCACTGCCCTGTACCAACGCCGCAGAGGGCTGGGCTCCATTAGAGCCGTTAAATGCAACCAAGGTAGTTAAGCCCCCCGTTGGGGTCATCTTGAAGACGGTGCCGCCGGTGCTACCGCTTCCACCATTGGTCGTGCCATAAAAATTACCGTCGCTGCCTTGCACCAAGCTTCCCGCAGGATAGATCCCTCCATTGTTGGACGAGGTAAAATTGTAGATCACATTCAATCTGGCGGCTTGCGCGGAGAAAGTGCAGGCAAAGCCAAAGACGAATACGAAGACAAGTGGCAGAAACCGGCGTGGGAGAAGGATGGGCATCATCGAAAGATTTATGGATAAAGCAAAGGAGGGAAAGACGACGCAAAAGATGTGCCATCAGGCGAGGGAAATAGGCCTTTTCTGCTGAGAGGCTTTTGGGTCGTAGCGGAAAGTAACGCGGCGCTGTAAAAAAGAGACACCGCCGTTGCGAAACCGTAACGATTCAGGCTCTTGGCCGGAATGATTTCATGACGGCCTCGTCGGTCTCGAGCCGCGGGCCGCCGATGAGGTCCAGACAGTAGGGGATCGCTGGAAAAACGGCCTCGAGGTTTTCGCGGATGGCCTTGGGCCGGCCGGGCAGATTGACAATCAGGGTCTGGCCGCGGATGCCGGCGGTGGCGCGCGAGAGGATCGCCGTGGGCACGAACTTGAGCGAGGCGGCGCGCATGAGTTCACCGAAGCCCGGCAGGATTTTTTCGCACACGGCGACAGTGGCCTCAGGCGTGACGTCGCGCGGCGCCGGGCCGGTGCCGCCGGTCGTGACGACGAGCCCGCACCGGGCTTCGTCGGCGAGACGGCGCAGTTCGGCCTCGATGAGGACCCGTTCATCGGGAATGATTTTATAATCGACCTCGAACGGCGTCGTGAGCCAGGCGCGCAAGAGCGCGACGACGGCCTGGCCGGGCGTGTCTTCGTAAACGCCGGCAGCGGCGCGGTCAGAGATGTTGAGGACGCCGATCTTCGCGATCATGTGAAAAGATTAATTAAGAAGCCGCGAGACCAGGCAATGAAAGCGGAGATGCGGGAATAAAATCATCAGAATTCATGATTTCAGGGTTTCCGAATTAAAATTTTCGCCGGATTTCCTCCGATGTCATGCCTTGGGCCCGCAGTGCGCGCAGGCTGAGTGCGTCGTGGCGCTTGGCCAGGCGCACGCCCTGTTCGTCGGCCATGAGTTCGCAGTGATAAAACGCCGGCGGCGTGAGGCCGAGCGACTGATAGACCAGCAGCTGGCGAAAAGTGGACCGGACGAGGTCAGCGCCGCGCACGACTTCGGTAATGTCCATGGCCGCGTCGTCCACGGCGCAGGCGAGTTGGTAGCTGGGTACGTCGTCCTTGCGCCAGACGAGAAAGTCGCCGAAATCACGGCCGCTCACGGCGCGTTGCGGGCCGAGATGACCGTCGATGAACTGGAGTTCCTCGTCATCGGGCACGCGAAGGCGCCAGTTGACGGAGATTTTTTCGCCGAGCGGCGGCAGTGGTGTCTCGGCGGACGGGCGGAAACTTTTCGGATAAACCGGTTCGTCGGCTTCGCCGCCCTCGTGCGGTGCGCTGGCGGCTTCGAGCACGTCGCGCCGCGAACGCGTGCAGGGGAAGATCAGCCGGGCGGCGTGGAGCTTTTCCAGTGCGGCGCGGTAAAAGGGGCGGCGCTGGCTCTGGTTGTAGGGCGCGTGCGGGCCGCCGATGTCCGGCCCCTCCTGCCAGACGAAGCCAAACCAGCGTAGGTCCTCAAGCATGGTGTCCACGAAATCCAGCCGGAAGCGCGTGGCGTCGAGGTCTTCGTTGCGCAGGACCAGCGCGCCATGGGCGGCGCGGGCGCGCTCGGCCGCGATCCAGAACGTGCGCGCGTGTCCGAGGTGCAGGTGCCCGGTGGGGGAGGGCGCGAGGCGGCCGCGATAGGTTGGATTGTTTTTGACCACCGATTTTCAGCCAATCTCAGCCAATTCAGGGCAAACTCCAAAACAATTTGCGTGAATTGGCGCTGATAAGCGGTTCAAGATTGCCCATGCAGAAATTGCTCGGCGTGTACTGTTCCTCCAGCGATGGCCTTGAGGAGAAATACCGTGTGGCGGCGGAGGCACTGGGCCGCGGCATGGCGGCACGCGGCTGGGGACTGGTCTACGGCGGCGGGCATGTCGGGTTGATGGGTGTGGTGGCCCGCACGGTCAAAGCCGCGGGCGGATACGTGGTGGGCGTCATTCCCGAGTTCATGAAATCGCGCGAGCTGGCCTATCACGAGGCGGACGAGCTCCTGACCGTCACGACCATGCGCGAGCGCAAGCGGCTGATGGAGGAGCGGGCGTCGGCGTTTGTCACGCTGCCCGGGGGCCTGGGCACGCTGGAGGAGTTTGCCGAGATCGTGACGCTGCGTTACCTCAACCGCCTCGACAAGCCGCTTGTGCTGGTGAACCAGGACGGATTTTACGACGACCTGCTGAAATTTTTCGAGCGCATGACGCGCGAACGTTTTTTTTCGTCGAGCGTGGAAAATCTTTTCACGGTGGCGGCAGACGTGGACGGGGTTTGGCCGCTGCTTGACCATCCCCGGCCGTTCGAGGCCGATGCGCTCTGGCGGTGAAAGTGCGGGGCGGGTGGGTCAGCGCCAGAGTGAGACCAAGTCCTCCGTGCGTACCCAGCCGGTCTGGCCGTTGTCGAAAACGAGGCGCGACCAGCCGAGGAAAGTTTTGTCCGCCACCGCGAGATTACCGGCGGAGAGCGGCGAGGTTTTTTGTGCAGTGTCGGCCTCGGTTGGAATCGAGTGGAGGGTCGCGGCGCGCCACACGAGGGCGGCGTGTGCGTCGGCTGCCGGGCCGTAGGCATAAAGACCTGCGCCGGCGGCGACCGCGGCGAGCGAGGCCAGTACGAGCAGGGGAAGCGCCACGTACTTCGTCCAAGGGCGGACATGGCCATAGGCGCGGGCGATGAGCAGGGCGAGCGCGAGGGCGGCGAGGGCGGCGAGGGCAACGAGTACTCGCTGCCATTCGGCGGGCGAGGCGAGACGGGCCACCAGCTGCAGCGGGCCGGGCGAGACGAAGGTGGCGAGCTCGGAGGCGGAGTAGCCGGCGTGATCGAAGCCGAGGGCGAGATGCCAGCGGAGGGTTTCATCGTCCGGATGCTGGACAAAGGCGGCGCTCCATTGGGCGGCGGCTTCCGGCCAGCGGTCCTGCTGGCCGAGCGCGAGGCCGAGGTTATGGTGCGCGATCCAGTCGGTCGGTGCGTGGGCGAGGGCGTCGCGCCAGCCGGCCTCGGCGGTGGCGAAATCACCGGCCCGATAGGCGACTGCGGCATCGGCCGGCGTCGGCGCGGCGGCGCGAAGCGTGAGCACGACTGCAATCGCGAAGGCGAAGGGCAGCAGGTTGCGCGGGAGCAAAAGGGAGACGGCGGAAAATTTTGGCGCAGGCCGGGCGGCGAGCGCCTTGGCGGCGCGGTCGGGCCAGTCGGCGGGCAGTCCGGCCCCGGCGGCATAAAGCGTGCGCTCGGTCTCGCGCCAGAGCTGCTGCCAGGCGGGGTCGGCGAGGGCGTCGGCGGGCGGTGCGGCATGATGGAGCTGGGCAAGAACGGCGGCGTCGTGCTGCCACGCGAGCAGCAGGCGTGCGCGGATGTTGGCATCGGTGATGGTGCGCAGTTGCGCGAGCGTGGCGGCCAGGCGGGCATGGGCTTCGCGTTGGGCGCGGCGCGGATCGGTGGCGCGCGCGCGGCGCAAGGCGAGGCCAAGCCAGAAGAGGAGCAGCAGCGCGAAAGGCGCGAGCAGCGCGGCGGCGAACGTGTGTTTATCCCATGGCACGGGGGCGTCCGCGGTCCCGGTGAGCGGGTCGCGGGGAATCGCAGCGGGCGGAACCGGCAGGGGCGGCAACTTCAAACTGGCGGCGGCGGGCGCGGTGTTGCCGGCACCGGCGGCGGGCTGGTTGTTTTTATTTTCAGCGGCGGGCGTGACGGTAACGGTGAAGCTGCCGGTCGTGAGCGTCTTGTAGAGGCCGGCTTTCGGATCAAAATAGGTGAACTCGGCCGGCGGCAGCGTGTAGGCGCCGGGCTTGGTCGGAATAAGCACGGCGTCCTCGCTGAGGGTGGCGTCGAAGAGCGAGCCGTTTTTCAGCTCGCGCTTGGGCTTCGAAGGTACGACTTGAAAATCCTGCGACGCCTGGCGCTCGGGCAGGCCGGAGATGTCGGGCCAGTTACCCGTGCCGTTAAGCGCAAGCGTCCAGGTGACGGGCTCGCCGACGGCCACGGAGGCGGGAACGACTTTGGAAGTGAAGGTGAACTGGCCGACGGCGCCGCTGAAATCCGCCGGTGGAGGGGGCAGCGACTTGATGGTGAGCGTGGGGGCGTTGCTGGCGACGGTGCGCTCCACGACGCGAGGGAAGGCGTACCCGAACGGATCGAAGGGCGAGTTGCTCATGGCGAGCTGCACCTGCTGGCGGGCCGGCGGGAGTGTGATGTCGCCGGGAGTCTTGGCGTAGCCGCGGGCCTTGTAGGCCACGCCGAGGTGAGGCTCGCCGTTGACGGAGAGTTCGAACTGTTCGGGTTTGGCCCAGTCTTCGACGGTCAGCGGCGTGGGCGACCATTGGAGGTCGCCGATGCCCTGCGGCCGGTAACGGCGCGAGAGATCGAGCGTGTAGCTGATGGGAAAAACTTCGCCGGCCCAAAATTCCCCGCTGGCGGGCGCGAGCTTGGCGCGGGCGGCGTCGGCCAGTGAGTTGGTGGCGCCGGAGTTGCTGCTGCCGGAGGCGGACGGGCTGGCGTTGTCCACATCGAATGCCACCGCGGGCACGCGCACGTCGCCCTTGTCGGTGGCGGCGGTGAAGGCGGCCAGCTGCAGCGAGCCGCTCTTGGTGGGGTGCGCGAGATAGGTGATCGTGTAACTTGAGCTCGACTGGCCGTTAATGAGCGAGAAGCCGGAGCTGCGCGAGCCGATGTCGAGCTGCAGGCCGGCCACGGGTGGGGGTTTCACCGAGTCGTCCTTCGGCGTGCAGTTGTCGAAAACGAGTTTCAGCTCGAAATCCTGGTCGAACGGGAGCGTGCCGCCGGAAGGTTCCCAATGGGCGCTCTGTGCGCGGGCGGCAGTGGCAAGGAGCGAAACGAGGAACAAAAATAAAAACGTGCGCATAAACTCAGGTGTTCACCAATTTTTTCCGTTGGACGGGGCGGGCTTGGCCTCTCCACGCATGAGCTCGTAAAGGGCGGCGGGAGAATCCTGCTGCTTGAGCTGGTCGAGCTTTTCCAGCGGCACGGCGAGAGCGGGATCGGTGGCCGCGTCACTGGATTTCTGCCGCGGGGTGCCGCCGAATTTCTGAAGCTCGCGCGCATCGGCCGTCTGCGGTTGGGCGGAAGCCGGTTTCTGGGCCGGTTCCTTCATGTCGCCAAAGGCGGACTGGCCGAGCTGGGACTGGTTTTTGTCCTGCGAATTTTGATTCTTGTCCGACGACTTTGAATTTTGTCCGGAGGAATTTTTTTGCTCCGATGATTTTTGCTGCTGGTCTTTTTGCTGGCCTTGGCCGGATTGATTCTGCGGGGAATTCTGCTGGCTTTGATCGGAATCGTTTTTTTGCGATTGCGACTGCTGAGACTGGTTTTGCTGCTGTTGCTTCTGTTGCTGCTGCTGTTTTTTCTCCTCCGGCTTTTTTTGCAGCGCAGCAAGCTGGCGGCGGAGCTCGGGCCAGTTGGCGGCCTTGGCATCGAGGGCTTCACCGGCGTCCACGGCGGCAAACGCATCGCGTACCGGGCCGGCGGGCACGGCCCGCTGGGCGGTTTGCAGGCGTTGGCCGTAAGTGACGGTGGCTTCGGCGAGGTCGGCCCAATTGTGCGCCGTGGCCGTTTCCTGCGCGGCTAGATGGCTGACCAGATTGGTGAGCGGGGCGGCAAAGGTGTTTTCATCATCGGCCCGGACAGAATGCGGCAGGCACAGCATGGCGAGCACGAGCAGCGGAGCGGTGGCGGCCAGCGCCTGGGCCTTGGCGTATTTTTTTGGCGGTGCCGAGGCGAGGCGCATGTCGCGCGCGCGCGGGCGCACGGGAAATTCGCGCCAGAAGCTGATGAGCAGGCAGAGCAGGGCGGGCGCGAGCGCCCATTGAAAACGCTCGGCGAGCCGGACGCGGTTTTCCTCATGGAACTGGCCGCGGTGGCCGGCTTCGACGGTGGCTTGCAGCAGCGCGGGCAGATCGACCCAGCTGCTGGCGTCGGCGTAGGCGCCGCCGGTCTTTTCGGCGAGTTCGCGCAGGGTCGAGCTTTCGAGCTTGGAAAGCACGACGGCGCCGCGCTCGTCCTTCACGAAGCCGCCCGCGCTGTCGGGAATCATGGCGCCGCCGGTGGTGCCGACGCCGAGGCCGATGACACGGATATTTTTCTTCTTCAGTTCGTCGATGAGCGGCCGCCAGTTCTCGTCGGTGGCCTCGCCATCGCTCAGGATGATGAGATAGCGGTCGGCGCTGGCGGAGGCGCTGAAGGCATCGAGCGAAGTTTCGAGCAGTTCGCGGTAGTTGGTGCCGCCCTCGGGCAGGAAGTCGGGGTTGAGCGCGGGCAGAAACTCGCGGAGGATTTCATAGTCGGCGCTGAGCGGACTTTGCAAAAACGCCGTGCCGGAAAACACGACAAGGCCGACGCGTTCGCCGCGCAGGCGGTCGAGGAGCGACTGGATGAGGAGCTTGGCGCGGTCGAGGCGCGTGGGCCGCACGTCCTGCGAGTTCATGCTGCGCGAGAGGTCGAGCGCGAGGAGGATTTCGCGAGACTGGTCGAAGACCTGCTCCTCCAGGCGGCCCCATTGCGGCCGGGCGAGCGCGACGATCGCGAGCGCGAGCCCGACGCAGAGCCACGGCCGGGCGTGCGCGGGTTTTTTTGCGGCAGATGTAACCAGCGATAAATGCCGTGTGTCCGCCTCGGCGCGCAGGATTTTTGGATGAAGTGATTGCGTGATGCCGCGCCGGCGGGCGAGACCCCAGGCCAGCAACGCAGCCGGTGCGAACAACAGCCAGAGAACATGGGGCCAGTAGAAGCTCATGACGGCAGGGTGGGCGCAGAGGGAATGCGGCGCCCCGCAGCGCCAGGGCCGGATTTGAGCGCGCCCGGGGATCGCACTCCGCCCAGCAGCGCAGCGGCGAGCAGCAGCACGGCGGCGGGCGCGGCGAGCCAGGGGAAGAGTTCGGTCGTGACGAGGTAGGACTGGGCCTGGAATTCGATTTTCTGCGCGCGGTCGATGGCCTTGAAGGCGTTTTCAATGGTGTCGGAATCCGACGCGCGAAAATACTTTCCAGCCGTCTCGTCGGCGATGTCGATGAGAGTGTCCTCGTCGAGGTCGGCGTCGGAGCCCGCGCCGATGGTGTAGACGGAAATGTTGCGGGCGCGGGCGAGATCGGCGGCCTGTTTTGGCGCGAGCGCACCGGCGTTGTTGGCGCCGTCGGTCAGCAGGATGACGAAGGCGCCCTTGCGGTGGCCCTGTTCGGTGCGCGAGGGCTGTTCGAGGCGGGTGAGGGCGAGGCCGAGGCCATCGCCGATGGCGGTCTGGTTGGGATCGACGAGGCCGATGCGCAGGCGCTCGACCTGGCGTGCCAGCCAGGCGTGGTCGAAGGTGAGCGGAGCGAGCGTGTAGGCGTTTTTGGCGAAGAGCACGATGCCGATGCGGTCATTGGTCCGGCGGTCGATGAAGGCCTGGATGACGGGTTTGATGGCCTGCAGGCGGTTGAGGCGCTGGCCGTCCTTTTCATAGTCCGGCGTCAGCATCGAGCCGGAAAGGTCGATGGTCAGGATGATGTCATAACCTTGGGAGCGCACTTCGCGCTTGTCGTCCACGCGTTGCGGGCGGGCGAGGGCGCAGGCGAGGAGCGCGAGACCGGCGCCGGCGAGGAAGGCGGGCCAGCGCGAGGCGGACGCGAGAGAGGGGCGGTGCCATGCGGCGGCAAAGGGCACGAGCAGCACGGGCACGCGACGGCCCTGCCGCAGCCACACGATCACGGGGATGAGCAGCAGCGCGAGGAGCCAGAGCGGGTCGTGCAGGACGTAGTTGCCCATGTTTCAGGTATGCATGCGCGCGTGAAAAAATTTCACGAGGGCATCGAGGCGGTCCTCCTCGGTCGTGACGACGAGGCGGCTGCGCGGGTCGGGGAAAAACGCGGACCACGTGGTTTCGCGCCCGGCGCGCCATTGCGCGTGGGCATCGCGCTGCGCAGCGGAGCCATCGAGTGTGACCAGGCGGCCGGCGAGGGGATCGTAGGCGGTGAAAGTTTCGCCTGCGGGCAGTGCCTGCTCCCATGGATCGTCCACGCGGAAGCCCATCGTTTGATAGCGACGCTGGAAAACCGGCCAGCCATCGGGCGCGGGACGTGCCGGAAAATCGCCAAGCCAGACGAGGATCGTGTGCTTGGGCGTGGCACGGGAGAGCAGGTGCCAGGGAATCGAAGCGACTGTGGAAAGTTCCGGGTTGAGCGTTGAAAGGTCGGGCGCGGGCCGGCTGAGCAGCGATGCAGCGGCATGCAGGATGCGTCCGCGGCCGCGCACGGGCTCGCGGAAAAAATGTCCACCCGGCGTGGCGTGGACGAACCCGACGCGGTCGCGGTTCACCGCGCCCAGCAGCATGACAAGGCCGGCCAGCTCAAGCAGGGCCTCGCGTTTCGACAATGCTCCCGAGCCGAACTGCAGGCTGGGCGAATCCTCAAATACGATCAGGAGGGTGACCTCGCGCTCCTCGACGAATTTTTTCCGGTAAGGTTCGCCGAGGCGCGCGGTGACATTCCAGTCAATGTCGCGCACGTCGTCGCCGAACTCATATTTCACGACCTGGTCGAATTCCATGCCGCGGCCGCGGAAGGCGGAGCGGTATTCGCCGCTGAGGACGGTCTCGACCGCGTGGCGCACACGCCACTCGAGGCGGCGCAGCAGGGCGAGCGGTGCGTCGGTGAAAGCCTGGCTGGGGTTGTTTTCGATGGCCGTGGGCATGCGTGGGCCGGGCGAACTCACTTGGCCGGCACGGGGGTTTTTTGGAGGACCTGCGCGACGATCTTGTCGGGGGTGATTTCCGCGGCCTCGGCCTCGTAGGTGAGGCCGATGCGATGGCGGAGCACGTCGGGCGCGATCTCCTGCACGAGCGCGGGGCTGACGAAGTCCTGGCCCCGCAGCCAGGCGAGGGCGCGGCCGGCCTGATAGAGCGCGAGAGAAGCGCGTGGCGAGGCGCCGAAGTTAAGCTGGCGCGCGGCGCCGCCGTTGCTGCCCGGCTCGGCCAGCGCGCGTGTGGCACGGACGACCGAAAGAATGTAACCCTGCACGGCGGGCGCGACGTGGATTTTGTCCACCTCGGCGCGCAGGGCGAGAAGTTCGTCGCCGCTCGAGACCGCGGCAAGTGCGGGCTGGCGGGTGACCTGGCCCCAGCGCGCGAGCATGTTGCCCTCCTCCTCGGCGCTCGGATAATCGACGATGAGCTTGAAGAGGAAGCGGTCGGTCTGCGCCTCGGGCAGGGGATAGGTGCCCTCCTGCTCAATGGGATTTTGCGTGGCCATGACAAAAAACGGCTTTGGCAGTGCATGGGTCTGGCCGCCAATCGTAACCTGCCGCTCCTGCATGGCCTCGAGCAGGGCACTCTGGACCTTGGCGGGTGCGCGGTTGATTTCGTCGGCCAGCACCAGGCTGGCGAAGATCGGGCCGCGGTGCGGCGCGAAGGTGCCGTCTTTCGGCGAAAAAATCATTGTGCCGACGACGTCGCTGGGCAGCAGGTCGGGGGTGAACTGGACGCGCTCGAACTGGACGCCAAGCGCGACGCCGAGCGACTTGACCAGCAGCGTTTTGGCAAGGCCGGGCATGCCCTCGAGGAGCACGTGGCCGTTGGCCAGGAGCGCGACGAGCAGGCGCTCGACGACGGCGTCCTGGCCGATGACGGCCTTGCCGATTTCATCACGGAGTTTTTGGGACCAAGCGGGACCGGTGGACATGGAAACGAGTGAAATGACGGGAGGGATGAGGGGCGAGGGAAAGTTTTCTGCGGGGTTTGACTGGAACAATCCGCATAGGTTTCAATCAGATGCAAAATATGACCGATGGTTTCAACCAGCTTGACGAAAATTTGAAACGGCGGCTGGCCGTGCTGGGGTTGCGCGCGGACACCGTCGAGGAGAAATTCATCCGGGGGGCCGGTCCGGGCGGTCAGAAGATCAACAAAACCTCGTCCACGGTCTGGCTGCGGCACGGGCCGACCGGGATGGAGGTGCGTGTGCAGCGGGAGCGTTCGCAGGCGGCCAACCGGGCGCTGGCCTGGGCGGAGCTTTGCGCCAGGCTTGAGGCGCGGCAACTGGCCGCGAGGGCGGTGGTTGTGCACAAACGCGAATTGCACCGGCGTCGCACCCGCCAGAAGAGTCGCGGGCAGAAATCCGCCATGATCGAGACAAAGCACCGGCGTGCCCGCCACAAGGCCATGCGAGGAAGGGTGGGGGTGGAATGAAGCTGGAAATGCATTCTCTGTCTTCCGGTTTCTGCCTTCTTCTGATCCTGGCTGGCTGCGCGACCGAGCCCAAGCCGGTGCCGGTCACTCCGCCCATGATTGCGCCCCAACCTGCGCCAGCCCCGGCTGCACCGGATGAGACAAAGCCACCGGAGCCGGCTCCGCCGCCGAAACCTCCACCCGTCCCGCCGAGTGAACCGCCTCCCTCCGTGTCCGCCGCCCCGCCGGCCCCGGCCAGGGATGAATCCATCATGGCCATCGATTCGCAGCCGGCCGGCGCCATCGTCGTCGTGAACAACATTCCCATCGGCAAGACGCCGCAGCGGTTGAAACTGAAGGCCTCAGCCCAAGGATTTTTTCACGACTATGTGACGGTCAAGGTGCGGTTTCTGGCCACCAGCGCCTCGGAGACCTCCCAAACGGTGGAATCGGATTTCACGCCGCTGCAAAAAATCCCGGCGGAGGTTTTGTTCACGCCCAAGGGCGCGCAGCGCCGCGACAAATAGCGGCGGTTACCCGCGCTTGGCGACCTCGCGCGGTGCAATTTCCACGGGTGCGGGCGTCGGCAGGTCCTTCGCGCCCTTGGCCCCAAGTTCGACGAACTTGCGGGCGCCGGGCAGAAGCGTGCCCTCGTAAGAGCCGACAGCCTTGTTATAATTGCTGAGAGCGGACTTCAGGCCCGTGCCGACGTTTTCGAGATGTTCACCGAACGTCGAAATGCGATCGAAGAGTTCACGGCCGATGCGGGCAATCTCCTCGGCGTTTTTCGAAACGGACTCCTGACGCCAGCCGTAGGCGGCGGCCTTGAGCAAGGCAATGAGCGTGGCTGGCGTGGCGAGCAGCACCTTCTTGCTGATGCCACGGTCAATGAGAGTGGGATCAGCCTGGAGGGCGCCGGAAAGGAATTGATCGCCAGGAAGAAAGAGGACGACAAATTCGGGCGAAGGCTGAAATTGCTCCCAGTAATTTTTTGCGCCGAGTGCATCGATATGGCCGCGTACTTTGGCCGCATGCTCCGCCAGCTTGGCCACGCGACCGGCTTCATCGGGGGCATTGGCGGCCTCGCGGTAGGCATCATTGGGCGCCTTGGCGTCCACGACGATGCGCTGGCCGCCAGGCAGGCGGACGACAAGATCTGCGCGCAGCGCACCGGCTGACTGCTGCTCGGTGAAATCGCAATAGGGCAGCATGTCGGCCATCTCGACGACACGCCGAAGCTGAAGCTCGCCCCAGGTGCCGGCGGTGCGCGTGCCGCTAAGAGCAGTGGAGATTTTGGTGGCCTCGGCCTGCAGCTGGATCTGCGCGGTGCCGAGCGTCTTGAGCTGTTCCGAGAGCTGGCCGTAGGCGGTGGCGCGGGCCTTCTCGATCTCGGAGATCTTGCCGTCCACCTTTTCGAGCGACTCGCGAAGCGGTTTGACCAGCGAGTCGATGGCCTGCTGGCGGGAAGCGAGGTCGCCCTTGGCCCCTTCCTGGAATTTTTCCAACGTGGCCTGCGCGAGTTTGAGAAACGACTCGTTATTGCTTTTCAACGCCTCGGCGCTGAGGGCCTTGAATTCGTTGGACAGCCGGGTGTGGGCGTCACGCTCCGCGGCGAGGAGGGTTTCCAGGCGAGATTTTTCTCCGGCGGACTTTTTGCCGAGCGCCAGCCAGACAATCAGTCCGGCTAGGACCGCGGCCACCAGCGCGACGAGAAACAAAGTCATGGTATGAGCGTGGCGGCCGGTGCGCCGCGGCTCAAGCTCGGCGCAGGGACTTTTTTAACGCAAAGATGCCTGGATGGATTAATTTAGAAGCCGGGAATCCAGGAAGAAGGAAGGCAGAAGATCAGATTCCTGATCAGCCTTTTCCGGGTTCATGGCTTTATGGCTTCCGAATTAAAGCTCTCCTTAGCGTCTTGGCGCCTTTGCGTTAAAAATCCGGGCCTGCTCAGCCGTCGTGCCGCGTGAAAAGCTCGGCGATGATGTCCTCGACGGGAACATCCTCGATGGTGATGTCGGCCACGGGGCCGGCGGCAAGGATGCGCTGCGAGACCGACACGACCTGGTCGCTGGGCACGTGCAGTGTCACTTCGCCGTCCTCGGCGACGATGGCCTTGTTCGCAGCGAGGTCGGCCAGCGCGGGAAACTTTGCCTCGGTTGGCCGGAACTTGATGATTTTTTTCCGTCCGCCCGCGGCTTCGAGCCGGTCGAGGTCGCCGTCGTAGATCTTTTTGCCCTTGTGGATGACGATGACGCGTTCGCAGAGCGCCTTGATGTCGGCCATGTAATGGCTGGTGAGCAGGATGGTCACGCGATGCTTGCGGTTATAGTCGCGGAGGAAAGAGCGCACGGCCTTCTGCGAGATGACATCGAGGCCGATGGTGGGCTCATCGAGGAACAGCACGCGCGGGCGGTGGAGCAGGGCGGCGATGAGCTCCATCTTCATGCGCTCGCCGAGCGAGAGCTCGCGCACCATGACGTTTAGCTTCGCGCGCACATCGAGGAGGTCGACCAGCTCGTCGAGCGTCTGCTGGTACGATTCGGCGGGCAGCCCGTAGATGTGGCGCAGGAGCAGGAAGGACTCGATGGCGGGCAGGTCCCACCAGAGCTGGTTTTTCTGGCCGAGCACGAGGGCGAAGATGCGGCGGTAGGCGTTTTCACGCTTCGTCGGGTCGAAGCCGGCGACGCGGGCCGTGCCCGACGTCGGGTAAATGAGGCCCGACAGCATCTTCAGCGTGGTGGTCTTGCCCGCGCCGTTGGGGCCGAGGAAGCCGACGAACTCGCCCTCGGCGATGTCGAACGAGATGTCGTCGGCTGCGCGTGTCTCCTCGAAGTCGCGCTTGAACAGGCCGCGCACGCCGCCCCAGAAACCGGGCCGCTTTTTATAGGTGCGGAAAACGCGGGTGAGGTTACGGACTTCAATCATGGAAACGCCGAATGAAACGCAAAGACGCCAAGACGCAAAGGAAACGTGCGCTTGGCGCCGGGCGATTCCAAGATTGCGGCGGGGCTTGCCGTCGGCAAAAACGATACCTTGAAAATGCGCCCGTCTTTTATGGCTGGAACGACCACGGGATCGCTGACGGGAGCCAAAAATTCCTGCAAGGCACCCTTCTGGGCAACCGGGCTGGCATGCGCGGTGATCGTGCTGGCGGCGCTGGCCGCGTATGGCAACAGCTTGGGCGGAGCCTTCATTTTTGATGATCAGCCGGCGATCACGGACAATCCGACGATCCGCCATCTCTGGCCGCTAGGTGATGTGCTGAGTCCTCCGCGCGGGACGACGGTGGAGGGGCGTCCGCTGCTCAACCTGTCGTTGGCGCTCAACTACGCTGTGAGCGGCACGGAGGTCTGGAGCTACCATGTGCTCAACCTGCTGATTCACGTGCTGGCCGGACTGACCTTGTTCGGGATCGTGCGACGGACGTTGCTCCGACCGGTGCTGCGTGAAAAGTATGGCGAAGCCGCCGTGCCCCTGGCTGGGGGTGTGGCGTTGCTGTGGACCGTGCATCCGTTGCAGACCGAGGCGGTAACGTATGTGATCCAGCGGGCGGAGTCGCTCATGGGGCTGTTTTATTTGCTGACGCTTTATTGTTTCATCCGGTCGGTAGACTCGCAAAAACCGGTGCGATGGCAGGCGGCTTCAATCATCGCCTGCTTGCTGGGGATGGCGACGAAGGAGGTGATGGTGTCGGCGCCGCTGATGGTGTTTTTGTACGACCGGACGTTTGTGGCCGGAACCTTTGCGGAAGCGTGGAAGCAGCGCGTGAAATATTATCTCGGCTTGGCGGCCACCTGGCTGCAACTCGGCTATCTCTTATTGAGCATGGGCGGCAGCCGCAGCGGAGTGATGGGCTTCAGTGTGGGTGTTTCCTGGTGGGCGCAGTGGCTGACCCAGTTTCAGGCTGTCGTGCACTACCTCTGGCTGTCCCTCTGGCTCGATCCGCTGGTGTTTGAGTATGGAAAATACCAGGTAAAGCACGCGGGAGAGGCGGTGCCCTATGCGCTGGTTTTGATTCCGCTGATGGCCGGCACGATCATCAGCCTGTGGCACAAGCCGGCCTGGGGTTTTCTGGGCCTGTGGTTTTTCGCGATCCTGGCGCCGACGTCATTGATCCCCGAGACCACCCAGATGATCGTGGAGCACCGGATGTATCTGCCGCTGGCGGCGGTGCTGGCTGGGCTGGTGCTGGGGATTCACCGGCTGGCGGGAAGGCGGAGCCTGATTATTTTCCTGGCGCTGGCGGCGGGCTGCGGATTTCTGACCGCGCGGCGCAATCGGGATTATCGTACGGAGCTGACCATCTGGAGCGACACGGTGGCCAAACGCCCGGACAACGCGCTGGCGCATAATGACCTTGGCATCGCCCTCGACAAGGCCGGGTGTCTGCCTGAAGCCATCGCCCAGTTCGAGCTGGCGGCGCGGGTTGCGCCCGATTACGCGGAGGCGCGCTATAATCTCGGGGTCGCGCTGCAAAAAACCGGCCGGATTTCCGAGGCGATCGGCTGCTTTGAGGAAGCCGTGCGGCTCAAGCCGGATTATGCGGATGCGCACTACAACCTGGGCACCTGCCTCGGACAAACGGGGCGTCTGGCCGAAGCGATCGATCACCTCAAGGCCGCGGTGCGGCTCCGGCCCGATTACGCCGAGGCGCATAACAATCTCGGGATTGCGTTGTATAAAGCGGGCCGGATTCCCGAGGCGATCGCGCAATTTGAGGAAGTGCTGCGGATCAATCCCGACTTTGTGGCTGCGCGCAGGGCCTTGGAAAAATTACAGGTGGCTGCAAAGCACGGTTTTTAGGTGCAGAGGATGCCGTGAGGTGACGGACTTCGATCGTGGAAACGCCGTATGAAGCGCAAAGGCGTCAAAACGCGAAGCGGTACTGGCGTGCGGGGCTAATTCCAAGATTGCAGTCAGAGTTGCTGCAAACAAAAGGTTATCAATTTACCAAGGCCCTTCCTAACAAGACATCATGCAAAAAACCTCAGCGTTATTTTCGCTGGCAATAATCGCCCTGCTTTCAGGGTGTGCAACCTCACAGACCCTCTCAGATGCTGATCGATCAAGAATTAAATCGGTCACGCTAAATTCGAAAATTGAAAGTGTTCCATTGGATTATGACACCATCGCTGTCGCGACGTCTGAAGTGCTTAGTAAATGGCAGGGCAACGTCGGTGAAGAGGGCAAAGCAATAGAGGAATACATGGCAAGGCATGGCATCACAATTGAGGACGTAGTGCGTAATGAATTCGTGCGACAATGGAAAAGCCGTCAGATATTTTCCTTGGTGGATAAAGATGGTGATGCTGAGATTACACTGAGCATTTATTATTACATCCTAGCTCAGCCTAATATGTTCTCTCCTGCCCTACGTGTTGGTATTGGCGTTGAAGCGCTTATCAAAGACAAAGCAGGCAAGGAATTGTGGAGGAAAAGATCGGGAGTAAAACCGCTAAATTCTTCATTTCCTAAGCATTCTTGGGATGAAATGGAGGCAAATCCAGAGCTCTTCAGGGAGATGGGTGAAGGGGAAGCCCGACAAATTATAAAAGAGCTTCTGGATGATCTTGAAAAGTCGTAGTCGGCTACGCGTCGGGAAGCGCCAAATCAATAGTCAAAGATATTGAATGAAAACAAAAAGCCGGAGGCGCGTGGCCTCCGGCTTGGTTAAGCTGAGTTGATCCAGGCGGATCAGTTCGCGACGGCGGGCTGGGCTTCGGCCGCGGCGGCCTGGGGCTGCTGCGTTTCCATGTCCTTCATCGCGGCCTTGCGCGAGAGGCGGACCTTGCCGGTCTTCTCGTCGATGCCGATGCACTTGACCCAGACCATGTCGCCCATCTTGACGACGTCCTCGGTGCGGCGCACGCGGAAGTCGGCGAGTTCGCTGATGTGGACGAGGCCTTCCTTGCCGGGCATGCATTCGACGAAGGCGCCGAATTCTTTGATGCCGGTGACGCGGCCGTGGTAGAGCTTGCCCATTTCGATCTGGGAGCCGCCACCGCAGAGGGAGTCGATTTCCTGCACGGCGCGGTTCATGGCGTCGGCATTGTTCGAGTAGATGAAGACCTTGCCGGAGTCGTCCTCGGCGATGTCGATCTGCGCGCCGGTCGTCTCGGTGATGCGGCGGATGGTCTTGCCACCCGGGCCGATGAGCAGGCCGATCTTCTCGGGGTCGATCTGGATGGTCTGGATGCGCGGCGCGTAGGTGCTGAGCTGGGCACGGGGCGCGGGGATGGAGGCGAGCATCGCCTTGAGGATCTGGATGCGGGCTTCACGGGCCTGGAAGACCGCCTTCTTGGCGATGTCGAAGCGGAGGCCGCTGATCTTCAGGTCGAGCTGAAAGCCGGTGATGCCGGTGGTGGTGCCGGCGATCTTGAAGTCCATGTCGCCGAAGTGATCTTCCTCGCCGATGATGTCGGTGAGGGTGACGAACTTGGTGATTTCACCCGCGTCGTTCTTCTCAGTGATGAGGCCGCAGGAAATGCCGGCGACGGGCGCGACGATGGGCACGCCGGCGTCCATGAGCGAGAGACAACCGCCGCAGATCGAGGCCATCGAGGTGGAACCGTTCGAGGCCATGATTTCGGAGGTGAGGCGGACGGAGTAGGGAAACACGTCCTCGGCGGGCACGACGGGCAGGAGCGAACGCTCGGCGAGCGCACCATGGCCGATTTCGCGGCGGCCGGGGCCGATGAAGCGGCCGGTCTCGCCGACGGAGAACGGCGGGAAGTTGTAATGGAGGATGAACGACTTCGACTTGGCGCCGCCGGTGAGGGCGTCGAGGTCCTGGGCTTCCTTCGTCGGGCCGAGCGTGGTGATGACGAGGCCCTGGGTGTCGCCGCGCTGGAAGAGGGCGGAGCCGTGCACACGGGGGAGGACGCCGACTTCGCACGAGATCGGGCGGAGCGAGAGGCTGTCGCGGCCGTCGGCGCGGGTGCCGCGCTCGAGGACGGCGGAGCGGTAGGCGTGCTCTTGCAGTTCCTCGAAGACGATGGAGACGTCGGAATCGGCGAAGTTGCCCACGCCAAGTTCGGCGGTGAGGGCGGCCTTGGCCTCGTCCTTGAGCGCCTTGATGTTGGCGGTGCGGACGGGCTTTTCCTTGCCGAAAATGGCGTCGACGATCTTGGGGCCGGCGATGCGCTTGATGATGGCCTCGGCCTCGGGCTTGGCGGTGACGAGGGCGAACTTGGCCTTCGGCTTGCCGGCGACGGTGACGAGCTGCTTGATCGCGGTGATGATGGGCTGGATGGCCTGGTGCGCGAATTCGAGGGCCTCGATGAAGCGATCCTCGGGCAGCTGGTCGGCCGAGCCTTCGATCATGAGCATTTCCTTCTCGGTGCCGACGTAGATGAGGTCGAGGTTACTCGAGAACATCTGCTCGATGGTGGGATTGACAACGAACTGGCCGTCGACCTGGCCGATGCGCACGGCGGCGATGGGGCCGTTCCACGGAATGTCGGAGATGGCGAGTGCGGCGCTGGCGCCGTTGACCATGGAGATGTCGGATTCGTGGGTCTGGTCGGCGCTTAGGAGCAGGCCGATGACCTGGACTTCATTGAGGAAGCCCTTGGGGAAGAGCGGACGGCAGGGACGGTCGCAGAGGCGCGAGGTGAGGATTTCCTTTTCGGAAGGACGGCCTTCGCGCTTGAAGTAGCCGCCGGGGAATTTCCCGACTGCAGCCGCCTTTTCCCGGTAATCGACGGTGAGCGGAAACCAGTCCTGGCCTTCCTTGATGGTGGTGGCGGAAACCGCGCTGACCATGATGATGGTCTCGCCCGAGCGCACGGTGACGGCGCCGTCGGCGAGTCTCGCGAGTTTGCCGGTCTCGATGGTAATGGCAGTGGCGCCGAGTTGCGCCGTGACGTGATGGATACTCATAGGTGCTAAATGGCATCCGACACCGCATTCCGAAAAAGTTTCGTGCCGTTCGAAGGGGGCCGTGCCCGCTCCTCGTTCTTAATCTTAATCTTACTCTTA
>DATHNW010000011.1:0-93030 GCA_035485575.1 Opitutaceae bacterium
CGGCATACGAGATCAAACACGGCGGTGAAGCTGCCCTGGCTGCTAGGGTCTTTTCCCGCTCGTGTCATCCCATGGGTGGCGCCAAAAAAAGGCATGAATTTCCCCATACGGCGGCAGCTGGTTTTGGGTCTCGCCGCGACCATCGCCATTTTTTCAGGCTGCGCGAGTCCATCGGCTCCCCCGGTCGAGTCGCGTTCGAGCCCGGTGACCACGGATTACGATGTGATCGTGGTCGGCGCCGGGCTGTCCGGGCTCACCACGGCGAAGGATTTGATTCGAACCGGCCGGCACGTGCTGGTCCTCGAGGCCACGGACAGAATTGGCGGGCGGGCCGTGACCGACACCAGCTTCGACGTCCCCATCGATCTGGGCGCGGCGTGGCTGCATGATGCCGATTACAATCCGCTCACCGCGGCGGCCGATTGGGCCGGCTTCCACCGGGCGCCGAGCCAGCTCGATGGCCCCGTTTTCATCGGCCGCCATCGGTTGACGGATAGGGAAAAGAAAACGTTCGAGGAAGAGATCGCGGGAACCGAACACCGGATGGAGGAGGCGAGCCGGGCCGGCCGGGATGAGGCGGTGGCGATGTTCCTGCCGGATCAGCCGGACTTTCGCGCGCTCATTGGAGGCAATATCGGGCCGCTCGAAAGCGGGGCGGATGCCACGCAGACCTCGAGCGCCGATGCGGCGGCATTCAAAGCCGATCCGGACGATTTTCTCCGCGAAGGGATCGGCGCCTTTGTCGCGCGGTTCGGCAGCGACGTCCCGGTTCAGCTCCGGTCACCGGTGGCAGCGATCCGCTACGGCCCGGAGCAGGGCGATGGCGTCGAAGTGGAGACCACCGACCACCGGCAATATCATGGCCGCCGGGTCGTGGTGACCGTTTCGACCGGCGTCCTCGCCGCGCATCGGATTGAGTTTCAACCCGGGCTTCCGGCGTGGAAATGGGAGGCAATCCGCCAGCTGCCGATGGGCGTCCTGAACAAGGTTGTGCTGCAGTTCGACGGTCCGATTCTCGAGTCCGAGCGCGCCAGCGAATGGGTGCTCTATATGCGGACCAATCCTGCGCAGGGAGACAAACGGGAGGTCATGGCCTTTGTGATCAAGCCGCTGGGCGCGAATATCATCGTTGGTTTTTATGGTGCGGCCCAGGCGCGCAAGTTTGAGGCGCTCGGGGACAAGGCTGCGATCGACTACGCCAAGGCTGCGCTCACCGAGATGTACGGGCCCAAGCTGATGACGGGCCTGCGCGATGGCGCGACGAAGGTCACGCATTGGGGCCGGGAACCGTGGACGTTGGGCGCCTATTCGGCGGCGTTGCCCGGAGCTTCGAAGATGCACGCAGAGATGGCCCGACCGGTGGCGGATCGCGTTTTCTTTGCCGGTGAGGCATGCGGCCCGGCGGAATTCAACGGCAGCCTTCCCGCCGCGTTCATCTCGGGCTTGCAGGCCAGTCGTGCGGTGCAGGAAAGCCTCGCCAAAGCCAACGATGCCATGATCGAAGTGCCGGCGGCGGCACGCTGACAGGGGAAAGCGCTGCAGGCGGAGGGAGGCGGATATTTCTGCTACGCGACGTCAGCGGCGCGCCGGCGACGCCGGCCAGGCCAGCATCGCATCGCGGGCCACGGCCTCGAGCTCCGAGCGCGAAAAGCCGTCGAGCGAGCGCAGCTGAATGCCCCCGAACACCGCGTAGTAAAACCGGGCGAGGCGCGCGGTGTCCATGGAAGAGGGAAGCTCCCGCTCCGCGACTGCCCGCTCCAGGCGCTCACGAATGCGGCGCCCCATCGCCGCCCGCATCGTTTGCAGCAAGGTGACCGGACTGGACTCGCGGTCGGACGCATTGACCGCGCCAAACGAGATGAAGCAGCCGGGCGGATGTTTCGACGACGACGAGCTCGCGGCTGCCGCCAGCAGCATCTGCTCGATCGCCTCGCGGGCGGAGAGCGGCGCACTCAGGGGAGCGATCACTTTCGCGCCGTAGGTCTGGACGTAACGCTCCACGGCCTCCCGGAACAACTGCTCCTTGTTGCCAAACGCCGCGTAGAGGCTCGGTGCGGTCAGCCCCATGGCCTTCAGCAGCATGGCCATCGACGTGGCCTCATAGCCGTGCTGCCAGAACAGTTGCAGCGCGGTATCGAGGGCTTCGGCGCGATCGAACTGGCGGCGGCTGGGGCGTTCGTTTTCGGAGGTTTTTCGCATTTTCTGTAACGATCGTTATAATTGTGCTTGCAAAATGGCAAGCGCCATTATCTGTAATGATCGTTACAGTTAATCTCCTTCATCCAACCGCCCTCAAAAATCAAAATCATGAACTCGTTCACGCTCTACACTCCCACCCGGATTCACTTCGGCGCCGACCAGCTCGACGCCTTCGCCCAAGCCACGGCCCGCCTCGGCCACCACGCCTTCGTCGTCACCGGCGGCGGCACGATCCAACGCCTCGGCATCCTCGATCAAGTCAGCGGCTCCCTGACCAAAGCCGGACTCAAGCTCACTCATTTCCCCGGCATCGAGCCGAATCCCGAAGCGGCGACCATCAACCGCGCGACCGCCGCCCTCCGTGTAGCACAAGCGGACATCGTCGTCGCGCTTGGTGGCGGCTCGGTAATCGATGCTTCCAAGGCGATCGCCGCTTTGGCGCACTCCGGTGAAAACGACATCTGGCCCTTTGTGGCGGGCGAGCCTCGCGCTTTCCAGCTCAAGGGCGCACTGCCGATCGCCGCGATCACGACGACGGCGGCGACCGCCTCCGAGGTCACGCCTTACGCCGTGATCTCGAACCGCGCGGCGAAAGGAAAGTCGATCCTGGCTGCGGAATTCCTGAAGCCGCTCACCGCCTGGCTCAACCCGGTCTTCACCACCGGCCTTTCGGCCCGGACCACTCAGGACGGCGCCGCCGATATTCTCAGCCACGTCTTCGAGAATTACCTGCTGGGAGGCAGTGATTCGGCGATTGCCGACCGCTATTCCGAAGGCATCATCTCCACGGTCATCGAGACCCTGCCACGCCTGCTCGCTTCGCCTTCCGACCTGGTCGCCCGGGGTAACCTCCAATGGACTGCGACACTGGCCCTCAATGACTATCAGCAGGCCGGCCGCAAGCCTTCGCAATTTGTGCTGCATTTGATCGAGCATGCCCTGAGCGCATTCAGGCCGGAGCTCGCGCATGGCCGCGGTCTCGCGACGCTTTACCCGGCCTACTTCCGCTGGCTGCTCAGTGAAGGCCGCGCGGTGGATCGCCTCGCGCAGCTTGGCGAGCGCATCTTTGGACTGACCGGCACCGAAGCGACGCGCGCCCAGGGCTTCATCACGCGGTTCGAGCAGTGGTTGCAGGACAATCAGCTCTACCAGTCACTCGAACAGCTCGGCTTCGCCGAAACCGAGTATCCGGCGATCGCCGAGTATGCGGTTCGCTCGGGTGGCGATGGCAGGCAACTCGACGCGGCAGGCCCGCTGCCCGCTGAAAAAATTGTGGCGTTGTTCCGTGCCACGAAACGCCAGGTTGTCGGCAGCAAAGCCGCCTGAACCGAACTTATCACTTCAACCTTACTAACGGAGGAACAACCATGAATAATGCCACCGATACTGTGACAATCGAACAAGCACGGGCGATCCTCGCGCCGTTTTATGATGCACTGAATCAACCGGCCAAAAAGGACGTGAGCGCTTTGCTCGCGAAGGCCGTTCATCCCGACTACAAATCATATCACACCAATGAAGAATGGCTGCCGCGCGACCAACTGGCCGAGATATTCAAGAACATGGGCGCGGTGATTCCTGATCTGAAGTGGGTCATCAAGGACCTGCTGACGATCGGCGATCAAATCATCGTGCGAGGTGAAGCCACCGGCACTCCCACGGGCGAGTTCTGGGGGGCAAAACCGACCGGCCGAAGCTTCAAGACGATGGCCATTGATATCTTCACGGTGCAAAACGGAAAACTGGCCTCCTGCTATCACATTGAAAACTGGATGACCGCGCTCCAGCAGATCGGCAAGTAGAGGGAATCAGCTCCGACCCAACTCGGCCTCGTTGGCCAAATTCAAACCCTGAGGGAGCCACGGAACGCCCTGCCGCTATAGTAAGATTGCGCACCATTGTGGTACACGAAGACATGGCCGAAGCGGCGATCACCAAAGAGGGCGCCGCCGAGTTTTCTAATATCAGCCGGTGCCTTCACCCAGCTCGACGACTTCGTGTCGAAATTTCCAAGCTTCTGCAGCTCCCGATATTGTTCTTCCGTCAAGAGCTCGATGCCCATGGCCGCGGCCATATCGATCGCGTTATTTTTTGGCTTATGCTCTTTCCTCGAATCCAATCCTTCCCGGTCGTAACAGACGCTGGTGCGGCCGTTGGGGCTTTCTGCTGAACAATCAAAAAAGAGATACTCCCCCGTCTTTTTATCCTGACCGACCACATCCGGTTCACCGCCGGTTTCTTCCATTTGATTGAGTGACCACAGTTTTTCGACGTTGGCGTCCAGCCTCGCCCTTACCCTGGCCCATTCGAGGCCCTTGTGGCGGTCCATGTTTTTCTCAAAGCGGGCCTGCAACGTGCCGAGCAGTTCTTCACGTTGTTTTGCGGAGAGCGCCTTTTTAGTTTCAGCACCTTTCATCGAGGTTTCCTTTTTATTGCCGGGCCTTGAGGCGCAGGGAGGGAACGGCGGTATTTCCTGGCGCGTTCACTTCACTGCGGCCCATACGCGCTGCACGTCGTCGTGATCCTCGAGCGCCTGGAGAAATTCGCCGACTTCGCCCCGGGCTACGTCGTCCAGCTCCGGAAACGTCTTGGCCAGGTAGCCCAATTCACTGGTCACGACCGACCAGCCGTGCTCCTTGAGCCAGGTCGAGACGGCATGGACGGCGGTGCGTTCGGTGATGAAACGGGCGCCCGCGTGTCCCTCGGGGATGTCGTCATTCTGGGCATGGGAAAGCGGCTCGAAATCATTGGCGCCCGCTTCGATCGCCGCGGCTTCGAGGTCGGTGGCGGCATCGGGATGGTGCGCTTCCACGAGGCCGACGTGATCGAAGAGAAACTTGTTGCTGCCGGCGCCGCCCAGCGATCCTCGCTTGAAGAGAACGCGCATCTCGGGCGCGGTACGCTGGTGGTTGTCGGTGTAAACCTCGACAATCACCGGCACTTTGTGGGGGGCGTAGCCCTCGAAGACGATGTGCTCAAGAGTGATCTTGTCGTCGCCGCCGCCTGAGCCTTTTTTGATCGCGCGCTCGATGACATCGCGGGTGACACTCGCCTTGCGCGCTTTTTCGAGCGCGGCGAACAGACGTGCGTTTCCGGCCGGATCGCCGCCGCCAAGCTTGGCCGCCACCGTGATTTCTTTCACGATCTTGCCGACCACCTGGCCTTTTTTAAGATTAACGATCGCGCGTTTCGCGTGGAGCCATTGACGTCCCATAGAGCAGAAGAGGGTAGGGCCCGGCTCCCGGCCGGGCAACGCCGAAAAAGCCGGTCCAACGCACCGGCAAAACCAATGCGTTCGGCTGGCACGACTCGATGCGCTGCGGTCAGTCCGCGCAAAACCGTTCAAGCTTGGCGCGGGAAGAGCGCATATTCTCGCGAGGCCGGCGCCCGTCGCATTCCTCTGTTTATTCGTAATACAGGATCTTCTGCGCAAACTTGATCACTCCATTCCCGCCCACGGAACGGTCGAAAATCGTATAGTACGGGTTCAGGAGCGTGAGTCCCATGATCGACGGGCCTCCCGCTGGCGCGGATCCGAGCGTGCAGGTCACCAGCCCCTTTTGAGGGGTGTCGATCTGCCAGTAGACACCCGGGTCGCACCGGAGGGTCACATCCGCTCCGTCGCTTCCCGAAAAGGTGAAGATGAGCGTCGGCATAAGGCTGAAGTCGACGTCGGCATAAGGGACACCGGGAAAATATCCCATCAGCTGGGGAAACTGGGAGTTGATGGCCTTGAACTGGGCGATGATTTGTTGGAACAGGCTCGCCTCAAAGAGAATTTGGGAAGTCCCGCTGTCGACCAGGGCGTTTGAGGGCTGTCCCGGATTCGGCCCGGAGGAATTGACGGAGATGGGCGCGTTGTTTCCCACCTGCACGCTGATGAGATTCAGGTAGTAAAACTTGTCGTCCATGACGGCGGCCGTCTGGAACGACCCGAGATAAAGGTCGGTGTGTCCCTCGCCGCCTCCGAGGACCAGGTATCCGTTGTTCCGCGGGTCCGTGGTAATGTCCGTCGTATAATAGGAGATGAGGGCGCGATGCGTATAGAGGGCGAATTTGTTGGGCAGAAGCCCTTCCTGCTCCAGCTGGGTGAAGACGGGCGGCACATCCTTGGTCGTGACTTCGGACGAGGAAGCCACGGCGTTGAAGGCCGTGAGATCGGCCGGCGTCGAGCCCTTGGCCAAAACCCACGGATAGGTCGTCGAGGGGTGGCTGTGATGCGTCAGATAGGAAGCCAGGTCGTATGCTTGGTTAAGATTGCTGTACGCCAGGCCCATGATGCCATCGGCGCCCCGGAAAATTGGCGGCGAGCTCGAGGCTCCGACTGCGATCCCAATGCTGGTCGTATCCTGGTGGACCTTCAGGGAGGGACCGTCGACCGCGGGGATCGTGAGCTTCGTCTCGACGACCGGGCCATACCACCAGCCGGTTTGACCGGTGGTGCCGTACTGGACCCGCTGGGCGAGCGAGGTTTTCACCAGGGCCGTGTCGTGCGACGCGTGGTACTTGGATGGCAGCACGGCCAGGGTGCTGCTTCCCGTGTCCACGATCACATTGGCCTGGTCCTGCTGGCTCCCCACCAGGATGCTCGCGGTGTAAATCCCGTTCACATAGGTATTGATGATAGGGATGAGGAACGACTTGGAATTGCTCGGCTTTGGCAGATCGCCGAGCGAACCGAACACTTCGTAGTAGATTGAGTCGTCGTTGAAACCCCGCCACGCGACATAGAGCTTGTTTTCCCACACGGCGAGCGCCGGGCCGTTGCGGGTCAGAACCTTCCCGATCCGGGCCGGGTTGGACCACTTGTTCGGTGAATTCGCGACATCCAGCGTGGAAACCATGATCCAGCCGGAACCCTGGAGCGTCCAGGCGACGACCAGGGAACCGTTGAAGTAGGCGATTGCCGGGCTTACCGTCGTGAAGGCCGTCGGGCCGGGCAGGGGAGGTGACCATGGGCCCGGCAGGCCGGTCGAGCCCGACCACTGCGACCACCAGATCTGGCCGGAAGAATCAGCCCAGGCCGCGTAGGTCGAGAGCCATCCTGCGTACACGGCGGGTGCTCCAAGGGTCGCCGACGGCGAGCCGCTGGGCTTGGCCCCCGGCACCTGCACCGGCGTCGTCCAGCCGTCCACGCCATAGGACATGCTCCAGAGTTTCTTCTCTGTCCCCGATCCGCCATCGGTGGCATCGCCTTTCCAGATCAAGGTGAAGCCCTGCTCGCCGGAAACCACCGCCGGCGAGCTGTCGGTGTGAGCATGATGTGGAACTGTCGTGAAACCGGTGGAGGACTCCGGGGCGAGCGCGTTGATCATGGCCCACGACATTCCAGAGCCCTCCGCGTTTTTCCACGCAATCACCATGGGGTTGTTCCCGTTGCACACCGAGGGCCGGCCGGTGATGGCGGCCTTGAGAATCTCGTGCGACTTTGTCCAAGGGAAGAGGGACCATCGCGTCTCGCTGGTACCGTCGTTCCACGCGAGGCACAGAGAACCTCCGTTCTGGGAATAATCATCGCCGTCGCCGCTTTTCGCGGCCACCACCCCAAGGGATGGGCCGTCATTGGTGGCAAAGTGTTCGATGCGGATGTCGCCCATAGGATTAGGACGCTAGCTCGGGGCAAGTTTGCGCAGCAAGGAAATGCGGCAACTAGTAGCGTGGCCTATGTATCACCGGCGCATCCGCTGGCCAAATTATGCGGCATCTTTTTTATCCAAACGCCTGGCTTCTTTTTTTTGGGCCGAGATATGAACCAATTTTACGGGAGATGATTTAAACGACCGGTTGCCCTTTTTGTTAACCCCTTGCGCGGCGGTTCGATCCGGAAAAATAGGGAACCTTCCCCCTTGACCATTTTGTGTAAACCGCAGATGAAGCCAAAGATGAGCAGCTTTGCTCCGGTCTGCTCATCCTCCAGCTCCAGCCATGCCGTTACTGCCCCGCTCAATTGCGCTGACGTCCGGTCCTGTCGACGGCTTTGCCGCGTTTCAGCGACTTGTGGTGAATGATTCCGCGCTTTTCGCGCGACTGGAAAATACATCCACGACCGACGCTTTTGTTGATCTCGCGGTCGAGCTCGGCGCCAGCCGCGGCCTGGCCTTTGGTGCTGATGATGTGCGGACCTCATTGCAGGCCGCCCGCCGCGCCTGGATCGAGAGGAACGTGGCATGAACGTCACGGCCGCCGTCGATCACGCCGGGTGGATGCCCATCAACCTGGCCTGGCGGTCCGGGGGCGCGCAGGTGGACTGGGGCCCTCTCGGCGGCACGCGTTTCACCGAGCCTTTCTTCGAGCAGACGGTGGCAACGGCGCTCCGCCATCCGGCCCGGCTGCTCTTTCGCCGCCAGACGCCGGTGGCCGATCTCGAGGCGTTGCAGGATGACCGCTCGGCGCTTCCGCCCCGCGGATTTATTTTTCATCTCTCACGCTGCGGTTCGACGCTCGCTGCGCAATTGCTGGCCGCGCTGCCGCAAAATCTGGTCCTCTCCGAGGCGCCTCCGATCGATCAGCTCCTGAATATGCAGCGCGCCGATCCCTCCCTCGCGCGCGAGCGGCGCCTCGCGCAATTCCGCGGCCTGATCCGCGCCCTCGGCCGGCCGCGGCACCGCGATGAGCGCCATCTTTTCATCAAGTTCGACAGCTGGCACGTGCTCGAGCTGCCGCTGATCCTGGAGGCGTTCCCCGACGTCCCGTGGATCTTTCTCTACCGCGACCCCGTTGAAATCATGGTGTCGCAGCACCGGCAGCGCGGCACGCAGATGATCCCGGGCCTCGTCGATCCGCGGCTCTTCGGCCTCGAACCGGCCGCCGTTGCCCAAATGTCACCCGACGAATATTGCGCGCAGGTGCTCGCCCGGATCAGCATGGCGGCCGCGATGCATTTGCGGCGCGGACACGGCCGGCTCATCAACTTCACGCAACTCCCCGCCGTGCTGTGGGAATCGCTCGGCGAATTTTTTGGCGTCGAGTGGACGCCGGACGACCTTGCGCGAATGCAGCGGGCGACGCTCGCCAGCGCCAAGACCCCCGCCTTGCCGCATGCCGACGACCGCGCCGCCAAGCAGCGCGAAGCGAGCGCGGAAATCCGCCATCTCGCCGCCACGGTGCTCCGCGGACCGTATGAGCAGCTCGAATCGATCCGCCTCGCTCAGGCGGACGGAGCCGAAGCTGCCAGCGCTTTCGCCGCGTCGGCGAGCAGCAGCTCCCGCAACCAATCGTTCACCACGCAATCGATCACCAGATGAATGCGATCCGTCGTACCGCGGTTGTCCACGCTATGAGGGAGGTTGAAGTTGTTGTACCAGCATTCGCCTTCGTGCATCACCACGCGCGCGCCGCCGAGCATGAAGATGAGGTCGGGATTGGTGCGCACGGGAATGTGCAGGCGGACCTCGCCGTCCTCAAACCCGAGGTCGAGGTCGGTGTGCTCCTTCACCACCGATCCGGCCTTCAGGCGCAGGAAACGCACGGCCTGCTGCGGGCAGGTGAAAAAAGCCAGCACCTCCCGCACATACGGGCAGCGGGCGAGCAGCGGGGTGTCGGCGAAGGCGTTTTTTGCCGTGGGATCGGGATAGATGTTTCCGGCGATGCCGCCGACGGATCGCAGCGGGACCGCGCTCCAGTCGCCTTGGTAATAACGCGTGTTGAAATGCGGCACGTAGTCGCTGGCCACGATTCCGTCGAGATCCGCCTGCAGACGCACGGCGTCGAATTTTGGGGTCATCCGGAAGCTCGCTTGCATCATGGGCCCATGGTGAAAATACGATCAGCCGAAGCCGCGCAAATCATTTGGCGGCAAACTTCGGAAAAAATTGCGGCCGCCGGGGCGCAGGATTTTTCACGCTCGGGCGCGCGATGCCATTTCCACGCGCATCTCGTCGCTCCCGGTCGCGACGAACCCGAGCCGGGCGTAAAGCCGCGTCGCCGGGTTTGTTTTCAAGACCTGCAACCGCAGCGGCCGGCCGCTGCCGTGGGCCTCGGCCTGCAACCGGCGGATGATTTCGGTGCCGAGTCCGGCGCCGCGGTGCTCCGGCAGAAGGGAAATGTCGACCAGCCGGATTTCCTCTGCGGCCTGGTTCACGATGAGCGTTCCCACCGGCCGGTCGCCGCGCAGCAGGATCGCCTGCGCGGCCGCGGGAAAGGCCGCGCGATACGAGGCCGCCTGCGCGGCAAATTGCATTTGCAGGAAAATTTGCTGCTGCGCGGCGTCCCAGCCCCACGCGGCGAGCTCCTCGGCCCGCGTGCTTGCATAGACGGAAAAGCAAAACGCGGCGTCCGCCGTGGTCGCGGGTCGCCAGCTCAGGTGCGGCGCATGGTCGTCGGACATGGATATTCCGGCGACGGTTTCAGATTTTCACTCCAGCCTCAAGCGCCCGCGCCGATAACAAAGGCCCCTGGCTGGTAATTTTACGCCCGCCATTCCGGAGGGCAAAAAACAAACCACAAAAATCAAACATATGTCAGATCCATACATCGGTGAGATCAGAATGTTCAGCGGCAGTTTCGCGCCGCGCGGTTGGGCGCTTTGCAACGGGCAATTATTGCCCATTTCGCAAAACCAGGCCCTCTTCAGCATCATTGGCACGAACTTTGGCGGCAACGGGACAACCACCTTTGGGCTGCCCAACCTGCAAGGCCGCATGCCGATGCATTGGGGCAACGGACAGGGCCTCACGCCGCGCACGCTGGGTGAGTTTGCCGGTGCCGAAAATACCAGTGTGCTGCTTTCAAACATGCCTTCGCACACCCACACGGCGGTTTTCACCCCTTCCGGTGGCGGCTCGGCCCAGGTGAACGTCACCACCACCGTTGGGACCCTTCCGTCACCGGTCGGCAACATGCTCGGACAATCGCCGGCGGCCGGTCCGACGCAGGCGCCCATCTATGCGCCGTCCACTTCTCCGGTCTCGGGGCAGCTCGCCGGCGTTTCGGGCGGCGGTGGTGGTGGCGGTACCGTTGCCGTCGGAATGGCGGGCAACGGCCTGCCGATTAGCATCATGCCGCCGTTTCTTGCGGTGACCTTCATTATTGCCACCGTTGGCGTCTTCCCCTCAAGAAACTGATCCTCCTTCTAATGGTTTTGAACGATTCCGGTGGGCGTCGCATGACGCCCACCGGAATATTCGCCAAGAACCATCAACGATATGGCAAATAACTTCTGCAACTTCGCGCGCTGGTCCGGCTAGGGTGCATACCTCAGATTTTCTTTCAGCATCGACTGTTGGAGTTGATGATCTTTTTCTGCGAAGCCCGCCCTGGTTGCCCAAGGCATGCCCAAAACCTTCCACTTCATCTCCGGTCTTCCACGCAGTGGCTCGACCCTGCTTGCCGCCATCCTTCGGCAGAATCCGCGCATCCACGCGGCGATGACCAGTCCCGTTGGTTCGTTGTTCACTGCGCTGCACAACACGATGGGACAGAACAACGAATTCTCGGAATTCATTGATGAAAAGCAGCGCGAGCGCATGCTGCGCGGTCTTTTCGATCTTTATTATCAGGACCATGCGCAGGAAGTGATCGTCGACACCAACCGCCTGTGGTGCGCCCGGCTGCCGTTGCTGCTCCGGCTTTTTCCCGACGCCAAGGTGCTCTGCACCGTGCGCAATGTCGCTTGGATCATGGACAGCGTGGAGCGCCTCGTGCGCAAGAACGCCATCAAGCCGTCCCGTCTCTTCAACAGCCCGGCTGAGAGCGACACCGTTTATCACCGCGTCGAGACCCTCGCCAGCCGCGACCGTTTCGTGGGCTTTCCCTATTACGCGCTCAAGGAAGCGTTCTACAGTCCGGAAGCCCGCAACATCCTCGTCATCGACTACGATCTGCTCGCCCAGGCTCCGGCCAAGGTTCTGCCGCTGGTTTACCAATTTCTCGGCGAGCCTTCGTTCGCCCACGATTTCAACAATCTCGACTATCAGGAGCCCGGCTTCGACGCCCGGCTCGGCATGCACGGCCTGCACGAAATCAAGCGCAAGGTCGCCCACCGGCCCCGGCCGACCGTCCTGCCGCCCGATCTTTTCAAACAGTACAGTCAGCTCGATTTCTGGAAAAATTCCGAAGGCAGCGTGGCCAATGTGATCAACGCCCAGCCGCCACCCGCCGCTCCAGTTTCTCCTTCCTATGCCAACGTCGACTCCGAGTGACCTGCTGAATTTCCTCCATGCCCGCGCCCTGCCCAAACGGCTCATCCGGGTCGGGCTGGCACTGTCGTCGACGATTTACAGCCTGCGGCCCGACATGCTTTTGGCCAAGTCCGTGTCCGGCACGGGCGCACCCGAAGGCGGCTGGCTGGGGGAAAGCGGTCCGGCTCCGCTTGAGCTGCCCGTCCTTCCCGCCTGCTCGCGCGGGGAGCTGTTTTTCATCGACGCCGGCGTCGCCGATCCCGGCGCGTTCTGGCTCGCCGCGCCCAAGGGTGCGACCGTTGTGTGCATTCCGGCTGGCGTTGATCCTTGGGCGTTCATGGCGCAGGAGGCGGAGCGGCTCCAGGGTCTGGCCGCCATTCACATCGTTTCCCACGGCGCGCCTGGTGCGCTCGTCTTCAACGGCCGCCGCTACACCGCCGCCGATCTCGAATTGCGCTCTGCCCAGTTGCACGAACTCGGCCGCGCCCTGACCAAGAACGGAGATATTTTTCTCTACGGTTGCGAAGTGGGCGCGGGTCGCGAGGGACAGAGATTGCTCGACACGCTCGCGGCGGCCACCGGCGCCGATATCGCGGCCTCGAGTGACGACACCGGCAGCAAGGCGAGGGGCGGCAACTGGGATTTGGAAGTCACCACGGGCCCCGTTGACCGGGCCCTGATCCTCGATGCGAAGGATCTGGCCGGCTATGACTACGTGCTGAACACCGCGAGCGTTAACAGTGTTGCGCAGCTCAAGGCGGCCATCGCCACGGGCAATACCGATGGCTCGGACGATGTGATCACTATCACCGGCAACATCACCTTCGCCTCGAATACCGACACGATCGCTATCAACGTCACGGATGGCCACACCATGAACATCGTGGGCGGCGGCTTCACGCTGAGCGGTAACAATCTGGCCCGTGTGATCGATGTCACCGCCGGCAATGTGACGATCAATAATCTCATCATCACGAACGGCTTCGTTACAGGAAGCGGCGGCAACATCGGTGCCGGCACCACTGGCAGCGCCGGCGGTGATGCTTTGGGCGCGGGCATTCGTAACGCCGGCACCCTCACGCTCACAGGCTGTACCATCACTAGCAACAAGGCTGCTGGTGGTGGTGGTGGCGGCAGTCAAACTGGTGGTGGTGGCGGTGCCGGCGGTGGTGGTGGTGGCTTTGGCGCGACCTTTGGCGGTGCGGGCGGAACCAATCCTCCGGCTTCGCCGGGAGCTGCGTCGGCCGGCACGGGCGGGCGGGGCGCCGGATATATATACGCGGGCACTAATTTCTGGGGTGGTGCCGGTGGCGGCACAACCGGAGGCTTGGGATCGAATACGACGGGAGGCTATTCAGAAGGCGGCAACGGTGGCACGGCCAACAACGGAACAATCTCTATCGGTGGCGGTGGTGGTGGCGCAGGTTATGACTTCGGAGGCGGACGCGGCGGCAACGCGGCGGGCGGCATCTCCAATACCGGCACGCTTACTATCACTGGCAGCTCCATCACCGGCAATATCGGCGCGGGCGGCGGCGGCGGCGGCGGTGCGTTCAATTCGCCTACTAGTTCCGGCGGCAATGGCGGCGCGGGCGGCTCCGGCATCGGTGGCATTTGGAATGCCGGCGGCACTGTGCAAATCGATTCAGCCACCAATACGTCGCTTTCGACCGGCAATACTGGCGGCGCGGGCGCGGGTGGCCAGGCCACGAAGGGTGGCAGCTCCAACGGCGCGGCCGGCACCGCCACTTCGACGATATCCACCACGGCAGGTGGAACCACCACGGTGGGCCCCAACGTCACCGACGCCCACATCTCCATCACCTCCAGCGGTTCAGGTACCGGCGGTGTTTATAAGATTGGCGATACCGTTACCGCCTCGTGGAACAACACGGCCGGTGGCGATAACAATTCTGGCATTACCGGCGTGACGATGAACTTCAGCCAGTTCGGCGGCGGTTCGGCGATCGTGGCCACCAATTCTTCCGGTACCTGGACGGCCAGCTACATCATTGTCTCGGGCGCCATCGATACCACCAATCGCAACGTAAGCGTCACGGCGACCATCAGTACCGGCAGCACCACGACCGCAGACACAACCAACCTGTCAGTGGACGACCAGCCCCCCATCGTCACCGACGCCAAGATCAGCATCAGCGGCGCCAGCGGTACCGGTGGCGCATTCAAGATCGGCGACACCGTCACCGCCACCTGGAACAACACTGCCGGCGGTGACAACAATGCCGACACCATCTCCAGCGTCACGGTGAACTTCAGCCAGTTCGGCGGCGGCTCGGCGGTGAGCGCCACTAATTCGAGCGGCACCTGGACGGCCACCTACACCATCGTCTCGGGCGCCATCGACACCACCAGCAGGAACGTCGCTGTCACGGCCACCGACAATGCCGGCAATACCACGACCACCGCCGACACCACCAACGCCACGGTGGATAACATCGCGCCCACTGTTACCGACGCCAAGATCAGCATCAGCGGTGCCAGCGGTTCGGGCGGCGCGTACAAGATCGGCGACACCGTCACCGCCACCTGGAACAACACCGCTGGCGGCGACAACAACAGCGACACCATCTCCAGTGTTACCGTCGACTTCAGCCAGTTCGGGGGCGGCTCGGCGGTGAGCGCCGCTAATTCTTCCGGCACCTGGACGGCCACCTACACCATCGTCTCGGGCGTCCTCAACGGCACGACCAACCGCAACGTCGCGGTGACCGCCACCGACAATGCCGGCAACGCCACCACCACCGCCGATACCACCAACGCCACGGTGGACAACGTCGCGCCGAGCATCACGTTCAGCAGCCTGGCGTTCTCAGCTGACACCGGCAGCAGCAGCACGGACTTCATCACCAACACCGCTGCGCAGACCATCACCGCTACGCTCAGCGGTGCGCTGGCGGGCGGCGACATCGTCTCCGGTTCGCTCGACAACGGTTCAACGTGGACTGACATCACCAACAAAGTTTCCGGCACGACGCTGACGTGGAATGGCGTGACGCTCACCGGCAGCAGCACCCTCAAGCTCAAGGTGACCGACGCCGCCGGCAACGACGGCACGGTCAAGAGCCAGGCCTACACGCTCGACACCACCGCGCCCGCTGCACCTTCCACGCCAGATATGACGGCCGGGACGGACACCGGTTCGTCGAACAGCGATAACATCACCAATAACACCACGCCGACCTTCACCGGTACGGCAGAAAGCGGCAGCACGGTCACCCTCTACGACACCGACGGCACCACCGTGCTCGGCACGGCGACGGCCACCGGCGGCAACTGGTCGATCACCTCGTCGTCACTTTCTTCGGGCAGCCATACCCTCACTGCCAAGGCCACGGATGCTGCCGGCAACACCTCTTCCGCGTCCTCCGGCCTGAGCGTGACGATCGATACCGCAGCCCCGACGGGACTCGGGCTGAGCGCGACCACGATCGCCACCTCGAACGCCACCAGCGGCTCCACCATTTCCACTCTCTCGGCTACCGATAGCCTGTCCATCACCTATACCCTGGCCGTGGGTAACGGCACCAACGATGCCGATAACGGCAGCTTCACGATCTCCGGCACCTCGCTTGAGGTGGGGGCTGCGTCCCTCACCGCCGGCGCCTACAAAATCTTCATCGCGGCCACCGATGCCGCCGGCAATATCGCCAACCAGGCGTTCACCATCACCATCGTCGATGCACCCAGTGTCAGTTCCATCGTGCGCACCGGCGGCGCTTCCGCGACCGTGAACACCAGTGCCACCTCGATCAGCTACACCGTCACGTTCAGCGAGTCGGTCACCGGCGTGGACGCCACCGACTTCACGCTCACCGCCACCGGCACTGCCTCCGGCCACATTGCCAGCGTCTCGGGCAGCGGTACGACTTATACGGTCACGGTCGATACACTGACGGGCGACGGCACGCTGAGGCTGGACCTGAATAGCAGCGGCACTGGCATTCAGAACGGCAGCAATGTTGATATTGCCGGCGGCTACACCTTGGGCTCGACCTACACCCTCGACCACACTGCGCCCGCTGCACCTTCCACGCCAGATATGACGGCCGGGACGGACACCGGTTCGTCGAACAGCGACAACATCACCGCCAACACCACGCCGACCTTCACCGGCACGGCGGAAAGCGGCAGCACCGTCACCCTCTACGACACCGATGGCACCACCGTGCTCGGCACGGCGACGGCCACCGGCGGCAACTGGTCGATCACCTCGTCGGCGTTGTCTGAAGGCGGCCATACCCTCACCGCCAAGGCCACCGACGCCGCCGGCAACACCTCTTCCGCGTCCTCCGGTCTGAGCGTGACGATTGATACCACCGCTCCCACGGTCGTCTCGGTGTCAGTGCCGGGCAACGGCGTGTATAAAGCCGGCCAAAATCTCGACTTCACCGTCAACCTGTCGGAAGCGGTCATCGTCGACACCACCGGCGGCACTCCGCGCATCGCGCTGACAATCGGCTCCACCGGCGTCTTTGCCGTCTACATCTCCGGCTCGGGCACCAGCGCCCTGGTGTTCCGCTACACCGTGTCGGCCGGCAATAACGACACCGACGGCATCACGGTCGGCGCCCTTTCCGCCAACGGCGGCACGATCAGGGACACGGCTGGCAATAACACCGTATTGACGCTGAACAGCGTCGGCAGCACGGCCAGCGTTCTGGTCGATACCACCGCGCCGACGGTGACCGACGCCAAGATCAGCATCAGTGGCGCCACCGGCATCGGCGGCGCCTACAAGATCGGCGACACCGTCACCGCCACCTGGAACAACACGGCCGGCGGCGACAACAACAGCGATATCGCCACCGTCACCGTCGACTTCAGCCAGTTCGGTGGCGGGTCGGCCGTATCAGCCACCAATTCTTCCGGCACCTGGACCGCCACCTACACTATCGTCCCCGGCTCCATCGACGCCATCAACCGGAACATCTCGGTTACCGCGACCGACAATGCCGGCAACACCACCACTACCGCCGATACGACGAATGCGACGGTGGACAACATCGCTCCCACCGTCACCGATGCCAACATCAGCATCAGCGGCGGCACGGGCGGCGCCTACAAGGTCGGCGACACCGTCACCGCCACCTGGAACAACACCGCCGGCGGTGACAACAACGCCGACACCATTTCCGGCGTCACCGTCGACTTCAGCCAGTTCGGCGGCGGCTCGGCTGTGGCCGCCACCAATTCCTCCGGCACTTGGACCGCGACCTACACCATCGTCGCGGGCTCCATCAACGGCAGCGGCAAAAACGTCTCGGTCACTGCGACCGACAACGCTGGCAACACCACCACCACCGCCGACACTACCAACGCCACTGTCAACAACGCCGCGCCCGTAGTCACCCTCAGTAGCGGCAGCGCCGCGTTCGTTGCCGGGGACAACGCCACCTCGACCCCGGTGGTGATCGACTCCGGCCTCACGGTCACGGATTCGTCCAGCAGCACGCTGGTCAGCGGTACCGTCAGCATCACCGGCAGTTTCGTGAGCGGCGAAGACGTGCTCGCTTTCAGCAACACCAACTCGACTTTGTACGGCAACATCGCAGCCAGCTACGACAGCAGCACTGGTGTGCTGACGCTGACCTCGTCAGGCGCAACCGCCACGGTCGCACAATGGCAAGCGGCCTTGCGCGCCGTGACTTATACCGACACCGCGCTCACGCCGAACAACGCCACGCGCACCATCAGCTTTGTCGTCAACGACGGAACCAACAGCAGTGCGACAGCGACGCGCACGCTCACGGTGACCGCCACCGATCAGACGCCGATCGTCACCAACACCGGCGGCATCACCAACTATGTTGCCGGCACCAGCGCCGCCGTCATCGACAGCGGGGTCACCGTCAACGACTTGGACAACACCACGCAATCCTCGGCCACCGTTTCCATCACGACCAGCTTCCATGGCGGCGACACCCTGGCCTTCACCAACACCAGCGCCACCTTGTTTGGCAATATCGTCGGCTCGTACAACTCAGGCACGGGCGTCCTTACCCTGACTTCTTCGGGCGCCACCGCTACCGACGCGCAATGGGCCAATGCCTTCAGCGCCATCACGTTCTCCGCCGGCAGCAGTGCGGCCTCGGGCACCCGCACGATCTCCTTCGTCGTCAACGACGGCACCAAGAACAGCGCGACGGGCACGAAAAAGCTGAGCGTTGCCTCCGTCAGCGCCTCCTATCCCGCGCCAGTGCCCGATGGCTATGCCGCCTCCGCCACCGGCGGCGCGGGCACCGGATCGGTGTCGGTCACCGTTCTCACCGCGGCTAATTTCCGCACTCAAGCAACATCCGCTACGCCCGGCGTCATTACCGTCGCCGGCGTGATCGACCTTGGCGCGACCCCTGTCAACGTGAGCTCGAACAAGACCATCCAGGGCGCGGATGCGAACTCGGCCCTGATCGGCAACCTGCATCTCGCGAGCGGCGTGAGCAACGTCATCATCCGGGGCCTCAACTTCACGAATCCCGGCACGACCATTGTGAGCGGCGCTTATACCGACGGCGGTGACGGCGTCACGATCGCCGGAGCGAGCAACGTCTTCATCACGCATTGCACGTTCTTCGACACGGCCAACTACGCCGTCGAGATCACGAATGGCGCGGACAACATCACCGTTTCGTGGAGTGAGTTCTACTACACGGCCGGACAGACCGTGCATCGCTACAGCCTGCTCATCGGCACGGCCGGTGCAGAAACCGCGCCACTGCACGTCACCCTGCATCACAACTTCTGGTCGACCCTGGTCGATCAGCGCATGCCCATCGCGACCTTCGGTTACGCCCACCTCTACAGCAATTACTTCGCCCCATCGGGGAACACCAGCGGTACGGTGTCGAGCGATCAGGCCCAGCTCCTGAGCGAGCGCAACGCCTACACAAACACCGCCAGTCCGCTCACCGTCCAAAACGTGAATACCTCGTTGCCGATCGGGCGCATTCTTGCGCTCGGCAATCTCTACACCGCGACTACCGGCACCGCGCCGTACAGCGGCCTCGACCAGGTCTTCACGCCATCATACTCCTACGAGGCGCTGCCGGTGACCGACGTGGCGCTCGTGGTTTCCACCAGTGCCGGCAACATCGCCGGTGCCGGCGCCACCGATGCTGCGGTTGGCTCGGCCTCGATCACGGGTCCATCCGCAGCGGTGACACCTGAAACCCCCTTCACATTGACGGCCGTGCCGGCCAGTTTCACCCCGTCATCCTATCAATGGCGTCTGGGCAACCTGGACATCGCCGGTGCAACCTCGTCAACCTACACGGTGTCGAGCACCCAGGCAGCCAACGCGGGCATCTACACGGTTGCGATCGGGCTGGTTTCGGGCGACGTCGTGGTCAGCACGCCCTTTACTGTGACACTGGGTGCAGCGCCAAACAACCCGCCACCAAACGCGCCGGGCATTCCTGGTTCCAGCGGAGCCTCTTCACGTGGGGGCGCCGTGTCGTGGTGGTTTCTCGGCGCCCTGGCCCTGCTCTCTGCACTTCGAAAAATCCGGTCACGCCGTAACGCCCATCCCTGATTTGGCCCGGGAGCTTCTCGCAATAGTCGTCGGCGCAGGCTGAAGATCGGCCGCAGGAAGTTCCCTGCGGCTGCTGCGCCACCCCGTCAAATCGACTGGGTGCAGATGCTGGTCAGACTGTTGCAGGATTGAAGCACCCCGTTTGATGGTGCCCGGTTTGGGGCCGGGGCTACCACGGCCAGATGACTTCCGGTATCCGGTGGCGTGGAGCCGCCACCAGGCTTTCAACTGCGTGGCCTTTCGCACGTTGTTGACCACGAACCATAAGACCACGGACAACGCCTTTTGCCGAAAAAGCCCTGCCTTGCGAAGCGGTCCAAAGCGATGCTTCGCGTGACACGAATGTTTCCGAACCAAGGCCGATTCCATTTGTCACTCGCCCGCAATGATGCAAGTATTTTGCAACTATCCCTTCCGTCGCTTTTGCGGCGGGCAACCCCTGAAAAGTCATGAATACCTCATGCCATGTTAGTTCCCATCATGTCGCCGCGCGTTGGCTCAACGCCCGGGCGGCATTCTGCACCGGCCTGATTGTCCTTTCTACGCTGGCTCTCCTGCCCTCGGCACATGCGGTGGACGTCCTCACGGACATGAACGACAACGGTCGCACCGGCCGCAATCCGAACGAGACGACCCTGAACACAGGCAACGTCAATCAAGCCACCTTTGGCAAGGTCTGGTCCTACACGGTCAATGGATCCACCTATGCCCAGCCACTCTATGCGTCCAGCATCAGCATCGCCGGCGGCACGCACAACGTCGTCTTCATCGAGACGATGAATGACGACGCCTATGCCTTCGACGCCGACAGCAACACGCAGCTCTGGCACGTGAGTTTCATCGGCGGCAACATCACCGCCGTCCCGATCGCTGACATCACGGGCAGCAACAGCCTGAACATCGTCGGCAACGTGGGTATCGAGGGCACGCCGGTCATCGATAAGTCGACGGGAACGATCTATATGCTGGCGCGGACGAAAAACACGAGCAACACGACCTACATTCAAACGTTGCATGCGCTCGACCTCAGCACCGGCGCGGAGAAGTTCGGCGGCCCGGTCGTGGTTACGACCTCCGGGTTCAACTCGAAGATGCAAAATCAGCGCATGGGCCTGGCCCTGGCCAACGGCAACATTATCATCGCCTGGACTTCGCACGAGGACAAGACGCCCTATCGCGGCTGGATGATGGCTTACAATGCGACCACGCTGGCCCAGACCGGCGTTTTCAATGACACCGCCACCGGCACCCAGGGCGGCATCTGGCAGCAGGGCCGCGCTCCCGCGGTCGATGCCAGTGGGAATGTCTATGTCATCACCGGCAACGGCACGTGGGACGGCACCAAGAATTTCGGCGAAAGCTTCCTTAAGTTGAGCAGCACGCTGGGCCTCCTCGACTGGTTCACGCCGGATAACTTCGCCAGTCTCAACTCCGGCGATGAAGACCTCGGCGCCAGCGGCGCCATGCTGATTCCCGGCACCAGCATTGTCATGGGCGGCGGCAAACAGGGAACGACCTACCTTTGCAATACGAACAGCATGGGCCACGAGCAATCGGGTAACGGCCAGATCATCCAGCATTTCACCTTTGGCAGCGGCCAGTTGCGCGGCGGTCCGGTCTATTACGTCAGCCCGGTAAGAGGCCCCGTCGTTTACGACATGGCCAGCGGCGACCACCTCAAGGAATACACCTTCAACGGCTCGACCTTTGCCACCACCGCGGCGGCGCAAAGCACCGCGACTTCGCCCGGATTGCCCGGCGGATTCGTGTCCATTTCGGACAACAACGGCTCTGCGGGCAGCGGCATCGTCTGGGCCACGATCGGGACCGCCAATAACGACCATGGCAACGTCTCAGGCCTTATCCGGGCCTGGGATGCCGACAACATCGGCGGCACGGAGCTGTGGGACAGCAACCAGAACACCACCCGCGACGCCTTGGGCACCTTCGTCAAGGACGCCCATCCGACCATCGCCAACGGCCGGGTTTATGTCGGCTCCTATTCCAACCGCGTGAATGTTTACGGCCTGCTGGGCATCTCGCCCGTGGCCGCGCCCAGCTTCAGTCCCGGCGGCGGCACGTTTGGAATAGGAACCGCGGTAAATGTGACCATCACCTCGGCGACCAGTGGCGCCAATATTCGTTATACGACGGACGGCAGCACGCCGAGTGAGACCGCCGGGACGATCTACTCCGGCAGCCCGGTGGCCATCAGCACGCACACGGTCCTCCAGGCCATCGCCTATAAAAGCGGCATGACCGACAGCACCGTGACCAGTGCCACCTATGACTTCGAAGGGCCGCAGGCTGCTTCGCCCACCTTCTCCCCTCCGGCCGGCACCTATGCGACAGGGCAAAATGTGGCGATTTCCACGATCACCCTTGGCGCCACCATTCGCTACACGACGGATGGCAGTACACCGAGTGAAACCGTAGGCACGATCTATGCCGGCACGCCCGTCAATATCAGCGCGACGGCGACCCTGAGGGCGATCGCGTACGAGACGGGCTTCACTGACAGCCCTATCACCGCTGGTACCTATACCATCGGCAGCGGCCCCATCACCCTGGAGGCGGAAAACATGTCTCCGGTCGGCACCGGCGCCACCGTCAGCATCAGCAACGATGCCAACGCCAGCGGCGGAGTGGTCGAGTTCCTCAATGCCACGGCGGCGGGCCAGACGATGACGCTTACGACTCCAAGCATTTCCGGCGGAACTTACCAGGTGCAGTTCCGCTACAAGAGCAACACCACCCGCGGCCAGCACACGATAAAGATCGATGGCATTCAGGTGGACGGCACGATCGATCAATACGCGGCAACCTCGACCTACAAGACCGTGACGCTCGGCTCGATCATGCTGGGCTCGGGCACGCACACCATCGTGCTGGCGGTGACAGGCAAGAATTCTGCCGCCACGCAGTTCTATATCACCGCGGATTCGTTCACCTTGACTCCGCAAGCAGAAGGCTTGGCGGCGCCCGCCTTTAGTCCGCCGGGCGGCACCTATGGCACCACTCAATTGGTCGCCATCAGCAGTACCAGCGGTGCTTCGATTCGTTATACGACCGACGGCAGCACGCCGAGTGAGACCGCCGGCACGCTCTATTCCGGCCCGGTGAACATCAGCACCACCACCACGCTCAAGGCCATTGCCTTTGAGAGCGGCTTTGCCGACACCCCGGTCACCAGCGCGACTTACCTCATCGGCGAGCCGCCCTTCAACTTCGAGTCGGAAAGCCTCTCACCGGTCGGCAGCGGCGCGACGGTCAGCATCAGCAATGATGCCAACGCCAGCGCCGGGGTGATCGAGTTCCTCAACTCCACCGCTGCGGGCCAGACGATGACCTTCACGACCCCCAACATGCCTGCGGGCACGTACCAGCTCCAGATGCGCTATAAGACCAATACCACCCGCGGCCAGCATACGCTGACTGTCGATGGCATCCAGGTCGGCGGCACGCTCGACCAGTACGCCACCACCTCGGCCTACCTCACGGCCACGCTGGGCACCGTGACCCTCACCACCTCGGGCGCGCACACCATCGTCATGACGGTCACCGGCAAGAACTCAGCGGCCACACAGTTCTACATCACCTCCGACAAGTTCACCTTCATTCCGCAATGATTTTGATCGCGGCGCGCGCAGGAAAGGATCGCCTGGCCTGCGCGCGCCGTCAAAATCCGCGCTGATGAATCGATTTCATGGCATGAAATATCCCATCACGGCCGCATGCCTGGCCATCATGGGCCTCGTCCTGGCCGGTTGCCTCTCCCGTCCGCAAACGAACGATCAGCCGGCGATCGCCAGCGTCCTGGCCCAAAAGGAAAGCGCGGGTGCAAATTGCGCGCACATCCTGATCGAAGGTCAGAAAATCGCGAGCGTGCAGCTGTACGGCTCGCAATATCTGGCTGCCATAAGGAAGATCGATGTGGCCGGGTGCCCCGAGCCGTTTCGCACGGCATGGTCTGCCTATTGCGCCACGTGGGAGCAAAAATTGAAAGCAGAGAACGCCCAGGAGGACACGCTGGATCTCATCTCCATGTGGAAAGGCGAAATCGGCGATCTCCCGGCGACCTGCCGTCGTCTGGAGGCCTACGACACCGAACCGGCTTGGCAGCGCTGTGAGCAGGCCGCCATGGAGTCCGGCATTCAGACGGCGCCCCCGCCCGCTCGTTGATTTACGCCCTTCGTCTTGCCCGCAATTCGCGATAGCCGACGAGCTGCTTGCGTTCTTCATCCCAGAGGCGAAGGAACAATGACTTCAGACTGGAGGAAAGAGTGACCGGTTTCACGCCTTGGGCTGGCAGAAGCTCCCGGTGGCATCGCTCCAGGTTGTAGTTGGGGATGCGCGAGCTCAGGTGGTGAATATGATGAAAGCCGATGTTGCCCGTGAACCACTGCAGAATCCTCGGCAATTTGTAGTAGGAGCTGCCCTGCATCGCTGCGGCGGTGAAATCCCACTCGTCGTCCCGCTCCCAATGGACGTCCTCGAATTGGTGCTGCACATAAAACATCCACGCGCCCGCCGAGCTGGCGACGGCGACCACGACAAACTGGATCAACAAATAGGCCTTGAGCCCGAGGAGCGCGCTTAATCCTGCCGCCATGCCGAGGATCGCCAGGTCCATCCAGTAAACCGAGCGGCGCTCGCGCGGGCTGGCGTTGCGTGCGGGAATCCGTTGGTGGATGAAAAATTGGAAAAGCGGACCAATGAGAAACAGCACGAAGGGATTGCGCATCAGCCGGTAGGCGAAGCGCCTCTGCGGCGAGGCCGCGAGATATTCCTGCACTGTCAGGGTCCAGACGTCGCCCATGCCGCGCCGGTCGAGATTGCCCGCGGTGGCATGGTGGCCCGCGTGCAGCCAGTGCCAATGGTCATAGGGCGTGAAGGTCAGCATGCCCGTGATGAATCCGACCACGTCGTTGGCGGCCTTCGATTTGAAGAACGAACCGTGCCCGCAATCGTGGAAGATGATGAAGATGCGAATGAGCACGCCGCCGGCGAAAATCGCGAGCGGCACGGCGAGCCAGGAAGAGGCTGCGAGGCTGCGGGAGGTCAGAGTCCAGAGCAACGCGTACAAGCCCAGCGTGCTGGCGAGCTGCCAGAGCGCGCGTCGGAGGGAGGGCTGCTGGTATTTGAGCACCGTTTGCCTCCAGATGGCGACACCGGGCGGAGATTCGCGGCTGGATGAATCGGGCTGGCTCTCTGGGACAATGCGTTGAAGCGTCATGGCCTGAAAACAGCCGCATCACAGCATTTGCCGAGTGTCCCGCAATGCCGAAAGGGATGCGCAAAGCGGTCTTCATCCGCGGGAAAGCCGATGGCGCGCCGGCTCGAGACTTTTTTATTTGCGTGGGCTAATTCTTCGGCCGAGCGTGGTTGGGTGCGTCGCACATTTTCCATCACCTGCCTGCTGCTCGCCTGGGTCTGCGCCAACGGCGCGATCTGGGACGTCGTGCAGATGGTCGCGTGGACCCGCATGTTCGCCGAGCATGCCCGTGCACTGCCGGTCGGCGAAGCGTTGCGCGAGACCTTTGATCCGGCGAAGCCCTGTGCGATCTGTCTGGCCGTGGCCAAGGCGAAGGACGTCGAAAACAAACAAGCGCCGCAGCAGACCGAGCGCTCCGCGGAAAAACTTCTGCTTGCCTGCCAGCCGGCCGAGAAAATTTTGTTGGTCGCCCCTCTGACCGAATGGCCGGAGGCGCCGTCGCGCCCGGCCCTGGTTCGCACCGAGCCCGTGCCGGTGCCGCCGCCGCGAAGCCTTGTGGCCTGAGCCTTGTTGGTGGACTCGGGTTCGCGCCACGTGCGCGAACGATAAAGTCCATTTGCACCCGTTAAACGCCGGCTGTGGGCCGGTCGTTGCCCCTGCGCGTCAGCGTGCGCGCGAAACCTTTCACTTTTTTCATCATGAATTTTTTTCGTTTCTCATCCTCTTCTCGTTTCAATTCGCGCGGTCTTTTGTGGACGGCGCTTTGCCTACTGGCCGCTTATCCGGCCCGCAGTTCCGCCTGCTCGGCCTGCGGCTGTTCGGTCAACTCCGACTGGACGGTGCAGGGCGCTGGCATCCAAACCGGCGGCGCCTTCGACGTGCGCATGGAGTATCTCGATCAATCGGATTTGCGCAGCGGCACGCACAGCGTGGACCGGGCGAAGCTGGACCTGCCCAACGACGACGAGATCCAGCAAAGCACGCTGACCCGCAATCTGTGGCTGACCTACAACTACGTCGCCAGCGATGCCTGGAGTTTCACCGCGCAGCTGCCCTACATCAGCCGCATCCACAGTACGATCGCGGCGGGCGACACGGAGATATCCACCTCGCGCGCGCATAGCCCGGGCGACCTGCGACTGCTTGCGAGCTACCAGGGCTTTTTGCCCGCGCGCAACTTCGGTGTGCAGTTCGGCCTGAAACTGCCGACCGGCCGCTTCAGCCAGAATTTCGACACCGGCCCGCAGGCCGGCGAACTGCTCGACCGCGGACTGCAGGCCGGCACCGGCACGACAAACGCGATGATCGGCCTGTTCAAGTTCGGCTCGCTGAGTCCGTCGCTCGGCTACTTCGCGCAGACGCTGCTCGACCAGCCGCTGGCCGCGCGCGACGAATTTCGGCCTGGCACAAGTCTCAATGCCAATGCCGGGCTGCGTTTCACGGCCTCGCCGCGCTTCGAGCCGCAGGTGCAGATCGATGCCCATTGGGAGGGGCGCGAATCGGGCGAACTCGCGGATCGCGACAACAGCGGCGCATCGCAGTACTTCGTCACTCCGGGCCTCACCGTGCACGTGGCCCCGCACACGGACGCGTATGCCTTCCTGCAGGTGCCGCTCTACCAGAAAGTCAACGGCCTCCAGCTGGAGGCCCGCTGGCTGCTCTCGATGGGCGTGCACTGGCGCCTGTGACGAGCTTTGGCTTCTATCGGCAGTGGGCAGTTTTAAATCTGCCCGCTGCCGATGCATCGGCCAGTTCTGCTTGCATCACAATTTCGGCGGGGCGGGCTTGTTCGGCTCGCCCCAGGCGGAGGCGCCCTGGATCTTCAGTTTGCGTTTGAAAACCTTGTCGCCGCAGGTGGCAAAGAGCGTGTCGAACTTCGTGCCGCCGAAGCAAAGGTTCGAGACCTTGCCGTTCGGTGTCGGCAGGATGCAGTTCACCCGGCCGGCTTGGTCGCAGACTTGGACGCCGAGCCGGGTGGCAACGTAGAGCCGGCCGTCGCGGTCCACGCGCATGCCGTCCGCCCGGGTATCGTCGTCGGTGTCGGCGGCCTGCAGCCAGTAATAGCGTTGCTTGAACTGCAGCGTGCCGTCGGGCTGGATCTGATAGCTGTAAACCCAGTGCGTGCGGGAGTCGTTCGCATAAAGCAGTGTCTGGTCGGGCGAAAGCGTGATGCCGTTGGCGAAGCGCAGGCCGGTGTCGACGACTTGCTTCTCATTGCCAGGCTTGATGAGCCAGATCAGGCTCAGGTCGGTGCCGTTCCAACCCGATTCGGTGACGTAAATATTTCCATTGTGGGCGACGACGAGGTCGTTGCCATGAAAGCCCTCGGTGATGGTGCTGGCATGGCCGGCGTCGTCGTAGGCGAGGACCTGCTGGCTGCCGCCGGTGACGGCGAAGAGCCGGCCGTCCGGGCCGAAGGCCTGCCCGGCGCCTCTTTTCGAATCGGCAATGAACACGCTCACCTGGCCGTCGAGACCGATTTTGTAAGTCTTGCTGGCCGGTGCATCATTGAAAAACACCTCGCCCTTCGCATTGGAAGCCGGACCGTCGGTGGATTTGAAGCCGTCGGCCACGAGCTGCCAGCCTTCGCCGGGCAGGACGATGTCGTTGAGCATGGCGTTTCCGGTCGGGCCGTTCTTCACGGGCTGCGGCCAGTCTTTCCAGAGCCAGCGCATGGCGTCGGGAAAAATCGCGGTGGCCTGTTTGGCGCTGTGCGCACCGTCGCCCCAGGTGTGCTGCACTTCGTAGCCGGCGAAGACGAGCGCGCGCTCCATCGTCTGGTTGGCCATCCACCAGTCGCCGCCATATTTGTTATTGTCGTTCGAGCCGTCCTGCAAAAAGACACGGATGGGCTTCGATTCGTATTTGCGGATGAGGATGGGATAACGGTCGCCGCCGCGCAGGCCGACATAGGTGCCGATGGCGCTGAACACGCGGCTGAACGCGTCGGGCCGCTCCCAGGCCGCGGTGAAGGCGCAGATCGCGCCGCTGCTCGCGCCGCCGATGGCGCGGTCGTTGCCGTTGTGCGAAAGGCGGATGGGCCGGCCATCTGAGGTCTTTTTCGTTTCCACGTCGGGCAGCAGCTCCTCGAGCAGGAAATGGGCGTAGCTGTCACCGGGGCTGTCGTATTCGTAGCTGCGGTTGAAGCGGTCGAGCGCGGCGGCGGAGTTGGCGGCGGGAGTGATGCCTGGCGTCACGAAAATGCCGATGGTCACGGGCATTTCCCTTTTCGCGATCAGGTTGTCGAAGACCGTCGGAGCCTCGAAGCGGATGCCATCCTGGCCGATGTAGACGCACGCCGGCGTGCCCGGCGTGTATTGCGCGGGGACGTAGATCCAGTAGTCGCGTGTGGTGCCGGGAAAAATCTGCGAATGGACGAAGCTGAACTTGAGCACTTCACCCTTGGGCACGCCGGGCTGGGGCTTGGAGTCGGGGCCTGGCTGGTAGTCATCCGCCGCGCGGGAGGAAACGGCCAGGGCCACGGAGAGCGTGAAAATCAACGCCAGCAACCGGGGGAGGGGCTTCATGGCGCGGGATGCTTGGCGGCGGGGCAAAAGCTGTCAAAGGAAGTCACGATGCCGAGCCTGACGTCAGGCAGCGCTTTTTGTTGCCCGGTTTTTGATTTTTAGGCCAGAGTCCCGGGCCCATGAGTGAAGCCGCCGCGCGTCCGTCCACCTTCCGTGAAGTTTTGCAGCCTGCCGTGATCGTCGGCGCCCTCGGCTATTTCGTCGATATCTACGATCTCATCCTGTTCAGCATCGTCCGCCGCACCAGCCTGATGGAGCTGGGCTTTACGGGCGACCAGCTCGTCGGCCACGGCATTTTTCTCCTGAATCTCCAAATGGTGGGCATGCTGGTCGGCGGCATCATCTTCGGCATTCTCGGCGACCGGCTGGGGCGCGTCGTCCTGCTCTTCAGCTCGATCCTGCTTTATTCGGCGGCCAATATCGCCAACGGTTTTGTCCACTCGATGGAGGCCTATGCTTTCTGGCGTTTCATGGCGGGCGTCGGCTTGGCGGGCGAACTCGGCGGCAGCATCACGCTGGTTTCCGAGGTGCTGTCGAAGGAGGCGCGCGGCTATGGCACGATGATCGTCGCGACGGTCGGCGTGCTGGGCGCGGTCGCGGGCGGCTTGGTGGCCGACCTCGTGCACTGGCGCACGGCTTATTTCATCGGCGGCGGGCTCGGGCTGGCGTTGCTGGCGCTGCGGGTGAGCGTCGTCGAATCCGGCATGTTCAAGCAGATGCAGGCCAGCGGGGCGGAACTTTCCCGCGGCCGTTTTCTCTCCCTGTTTTCCAGCTGGGCGCGTTTTGGAAAATATCTCCGCTGCATCCTGATCGGCCTGCCGAGCTGGTTCGTCGTCGGTGTGCTGGTCACATTCTCGCCCGAATTCGCGAAGGCGTTGCACATCGAGGGTGAGATCAAGGCCAACTACGCGGTGCTGTTCGTCTATCTTGGGCTGGCGTTCGGCGATTTTGCCAGCGGGTACATCAGCCAGGTGATGCGCTCGCGCAAGAAAGTCGTCCTGGGCTTCATCCTGTTCACGCTTGTGGCCGTCGCGGTGTATTTCCTGTCGGCCGGGCAGAGTGCCGCGGTGTTTTATACAATCGTGCTGCTGCTGGGCATCGGCATCGGCTACTGGGCGATATTCGTCACCATCGCCGCGGAGCAGTTTGGCACCAATATCCGTGCCACGGTGGCGACGACGGTGCCGAATTTCGTGCGCGGTGCGGTCGTGCCCATCACGCTCGGTTTCAATTACTGCAAAGGGCAGTTCGGCATCATTCCCGGCGCCGTGCTGGTCGGGCTAATCTGCATCTTCGTCGCACTCTGGGCGCTGGCCGGACTCGAGGAAACCCACGGCAAGGACCTCAATTACCTCGAGCTGATCTAGCCGCCGGGACAAAGAAAAAGGCGGCCGTTGCGGGCCGCCTTTTGATGCAAAGTATCAATGCTCAGGTCTCGTAGGAAGGCAGGGTCTTGTCCACGCGGACCTTCTCGAGGCGCACGAAATGCGGCAGACCGGTATCGTAGGGCACCGTGACTTCGCCCTGGATGAGCGGCTGGGCGTAGCGGAGGAACTGGAAGTTCATGCTGACGCCGTCCTCGTTGATCCATTCACGCGGCAGTTTCTTGGTGCCGTTGGCGATGTCGCTGAGGGGGGTGAGGCCGGTTTCGCAGGTGTAGTGGTCGGTGTCGCCGCGGACGAGCGTGACCATCTTGTCGGTCTCGCCGGAGACGGCGGCGCGCACGGCGGCCTGGCCGGCGAGGTAGGCCTCATCGTTGTCGGTCTTCGACGAGCAATGCGCGGCGGCGCGCTGGGCGATGCCGAACTTGGCGACGCGGGCCTTGATGCCGGGGAGGTTGGTGGCGACGAGGTCGGCGAGGTATTCACCGACGCCGCCGAGTTGGGCGTGGCCGAAGGCATCGGTGGCGCCGTCGGCGTTGACGTAGTTGCCATCGGCATCGACGAGGCCTTCGCCCACGACGACGAGGCAGTATTTCTCGCGGGCGAGGACGCGCTTCACGTCAGCCGCAAATTTTTCGGGGCTGAAGGCGATTTCGGGCAGAAGGATGATATGGGGCGGGTCGTGCGGGTGCTCGCGGCGCTTGGCGAGCGAGGCGCCGGCGGCGATCCAGCCGGCGCTGCGGCCCATGACCTCGACGATGGAGACAAGGTCGTGCTGGCCCATGGCCTCGTTGTCGGCCGCGATCTCGCGCACGGTGGTGGCGACGTACTTGATGACGCTGCCATAGCCGGGGCAGTGGTCGGTGACGACCAGGTCGTTGTCGATGGTCTTGGGCACGCCGATGACGCGCATTTCCCAGCCCTGCTGCTGGGCGAGCTTGGAAATCTTGTCAGCGGTGTCCTGCGAGTCGTTGCCGCCGCAGTAGAAAAAGTAGCGGATGTTGTGCGCCTTGAAGACCTCGATGATGCGTTCGAAGTCCTGCTGCTTCTTGAGCTTGTAACGGACGGTGCCGAGGGCGGCGCCGGGCGAGTGGCGGAGGGCGCGGATCTGCTGCTGCGACTCGGCGGCGAGGTCGATGAGCTCCTCCTGGAGGATGCCGAGCACGCCATTGAAGCTGCCGTAGATCTCCTCGACGCAGTCGTGGTTGAGCGCTTCGGCGACGACGCCGGCAACGCTGGCATTGATGACGGCGGTGGGGCCGCCAGATTGGCCCACCAAGACATTTCCTACGAGTTCAGCCATGATGAAAGTGAATAAGGGTTCGAAAAACGAGAAAGGCCAACAAACCGGCAGCGCGCGGCGGAGGCAAACGAAAATTTAGGGACATTGCGCGGCGGATGAAACCCGCGGCGTGCCGCCCCGGGGCTAGAGCAGCCGGCCCGGCCGGTATTGGGCCGCGCGCGGGTGCTTGCGGGCGAGCGGCTTCACCTCGGCGATGAACGCATCCACCTGGTGCGGCGCGGCGCCGACGAAGCGGCTGTTTTCGGCGAGAATGGCCTGCAGCTGCTTTTTCCCGAGGCCGATGCGCTTGTCGCCCGCGATGCGTGCGAGGAGGTCGGCGTCGCCGTTCGCGCCGCCGGAACGCAGGGCCTTGGCGGCGGCCAGGGCGTGCTCCTTGATGGCGGCGTGCGCGGTTTCGCGGCCGGCGCCGTGTTTCACGGCTTCCATCAGGATCGTGGTCGTGGCGAGAAAGGGCAGGTTGCGCTCGTTTTCGGCGGCGATGGCGGCGGGGAAGATCTCCATCTGCGCGAGCACGGCGAGGAAGGTTTCAAACAGCCCGTCGATCGCGAAGAACGCATCGGGCAGCGCAACGCGGCGCACGACCGAGCAGGAGACGTCGCCTTCGTTCCATTGGTGACCGGCGAGGCCGGCGGTCATCGCGACATGTCCGCTGAGCACGGTGGCGAAGCCGCAGATGCGCTCGCAGTTGCGCGCATTGACCTTGTGCGGCATGGCCGATGAACCCACCTGGCCCTCTTGGAATCCCTCCGTGAGCAGGCCCTGTCCGGCCATGAGCCGCAGGGTGATGGCGAAGCTCGAAGCGGCCGAGGCCAGCTGGTATAGAGCGCTGACGACGTCGAAATCGAGGCTGCGCGGGTAAACCTGTCCGACCGCCGCCAGCGACGCGCGGAAGCCGAGGTGCTTGAGCACGCGGGCCTCGAGCTCGATGACCTTGTCGGCGCGGCCGCCGAGGAGCGTGAGCTGGTCGAGCTGGGTGCCGACCGCGCCTTTCAGGCCGCGCACGGGATAGCGTTCGATGAGATCCTCGAGCCGGGCGAAAGCGAGCAGCAGCTCCTGGCCGAACATCGCGAAGCGCTTGCCGAGCGTGGTGGGCTGCGCGGGGACGTTGTGCGTGCGCCCGGTGATCATCACGTCGCGGTGCGTCTCAGCCTGGCGCGCGAGCGCGAGCAGCGCGGCGACGGCCTTGGTGTGGACGACCTTGAGGGCGCGGAAAATCTGCAGTTGCTCGACATTTTCCGTGAGATCGCGGCTAGTCAGCCCGAGATGGATGAACTGGCGGTTGGCCAGCTCGGAGAATTCCTCGATGCGGGCCTTCACGTCGTGGAGCGTGACGCGCTCGCGCTTGGCGATAGAGGTGAGGTTGACGAGGCTTTTGATGCGCTCGTAGTCCTTGATCGCGTCGGCGGGGATGGGCACACCGAGATCCTTCTGCGCCTTCATGACGGCGATCCAGAAATCGCGCTCGAGGAGCACGCGGCCGGGCGCAGACCAGATATCCTTCATGGCCGGCGACGCGTAGCGCTCGGCCAGGACATTGGCGATGGGCGCAGGCGGCGGGGCGGGGTCGGCAGTGGCGGGAGCAGGCGAGGAGGTTTTCAACGTCGAAGGGCTCCACGCATAACAATCGCCGCGGCGTTGACGACTGAAAAGAGGCGGATTTTGCGCCGCGTAAACTTCACGTCAAACACCGTACGGCCAGCGCGTGCAGCACCTCTTCCTGCTCATTGGGCCGGCGGATGATTTCCTCGAAGGCGGAGATGAATTCGCGCTGGTTGTCGATGAGCCGGCGCAGCCCGGGCAGCTTCGCGCCGGCGAGCTTGCCGAGATACCACGGGTTCTGCGTGAAGACGTTGAAGGAGCTTTTCTCGGCCGCGGCCTCGCCGAATTTCGCGGCATGCATCGCGGCCGCGGCGGGCAGGCCGTCCACGCCGCGCGGACCGAGCCGCACGTCGCCGCCGTCGAGCAGCGCACGGAGCTGGAGCAGGATGCGGTTGCGGTTTTGCAGCGCGCTGATGACCGGGCGGGCATCGCCACCGGTGAAGAAATGCCGGTGCAGCGCGGTGAGCGTCCATTTCAGGTCGCCGCTGAAAAACGCCTCGGCGGTCTCGAAAAAATCGCCCTCGGCGACATTCGGCGTGAGCTCGGCGACGTGCGCCTCCTCGATGGCGGTGCTTTCGCCGGCGAAATTCGCGAGCTTGCGCACCTCCTCGACCAGCAGGCGGCTGTTGGCACCGATCCGGGCGAGAAGAAGGTCGACTGCGCCGGGCGCAAAGGTCGCGCCGAGGGCGCGTGCCTCGGCGAGCACGACCCCCGCGAGCGCCTCGCCGCCGGCTTCGCTGTCGCCGCCGACGAGCGCGAAATCGGCGTTTTTTTCGCACCATTTCGGAAACGCGCGGCGGCGGTCCACCGGCGCGGCAGTGACGAGCGCGGCGACTTCGGCCGGATCTATCTTTCCCAAAAGCGCCTGCAGGTCCTCGACGAGCCGGAGCGTGCCCTCGGCGCGGCCGGTGACGCTCTCAGCGAGGAAATTCACGTCCTTCAGCCAGATGACGCGGCGGCCGCCGAACATCGGCACGGTCTGTACGGCCTCGCGGAAACGGTTCACCGCCGTCTCGACCTCGCCGACGTTGGCCGCGAAGCCGTTGACGACTTCACGCGAGAACTCGTCGGCGCCCGTCTCCGCGGCGAGCGCGTCGAAACGCTGCTGGCCGGCGCGCTGCACGAGAAACTCGTCGGCGCCGCAGACGAAGGCGAAGGCTTTGGGCGCGGGCATGCGTCTGGTTTGGCCGGGCGGCGGGCGGAACGAAACGAAAAAAATCGCCAAAGTCGCGGCGGGACTGTGAGAGTGCGCGTGATTTTCATGCAGATTTTCGCCAAACCCCGCCCGGCGCCGCGCGAAATTTGGGCCCGCGACCTGTTGTTGCTGGCGCTCTGCGTGGGCGCGCTGTTTTTTTTCGGGCTGGGGAATTATCCGCTGCAGAATCCCGATGAGGGGCGTTATGCGGAGATTCCGCGCGAGATGGTGGCGACAGGCGATTTCGTGACGCCGCGGCTCAACGGCGTGAAATATTTTGAAAAGCCGCCGCTGTTTTACTGGTGCGTGGCGGCATCGGTGAAGCTATTTGGCGGGGAGGAATGGACGCTGCGCGCCTGGCCGGCGATGTTCGCGGTCGCTGGCGTGCTGATGACATACGCGGCCGGACTTTCCCTTTACGGCCGCACGGTGGGCCTGGCGGGCGCGGTGGTGCTGGCGACGTCGCTGTTTTACTTCGCGCTCGCGCACGTGCTCATCATCGACATGGCGGTGTCGGTGCTGATCTCTGGCGTGCTATTTGCGTTCATCACGGGCGTGCAGGCGGAGCCGGGGCGGCGGAGGCGCACGCTGTTTTACGCGCTCTATGTCTGTGCGGCGCTGGCTACGCTGGCGAAGGGGCTGATCGGCTTCCTGCTGCCGGGCGCGGTGATGTTTTTATGGCTGCTGATTTTCAATGAGTGGCGGCGCCTGCGGCCATTTTACCTGCCCACCGGCGCGCTGATCTTTCTGGCGATTGCGGCGCCGTGGCACGTGCTGGCCGGGCTGGCCAACCACTCGCCGGTGAAAGAGCACGATTTTACGTGGTTTTATTTCGTGCGCGAGCACTGGCTGCGGTTCACGACGGATGTGGATAATCGTGTTGAGCCATTCTGGTGGTTCGCGCCGATCATCCTGGCGGGGCTGTTTCCCTGGATCGCGTTTTTCGTGCAAAGCTTGCGGCACAACCTGCAAGGCGGCTGGGCCGCGCGCGCTGGCAATTCGGTGGCCTGGTTCTGCGTGGTCTGGGCGGGATTTATCTTTCTGTTTTTTTCGGCGTCGCACTCGAAGCTTGTGCCTTATGTTTTGCCGGTGGTTCCGCCGCTGGCTCTGCTGATCGGGCGCTATGTGGCGCTCGGCTGGGAAGTGCCGGCTGAGGCGCCGCTGCGCGTGGGGTTTCGCGTTTACGGTTTTACCGCCGGGGCGCTGGCGATGGCGTTGTTCACGGTCTGGGCGCGCCTGCCAGCGGACAAGCTGGCGCCTGCGCAGCGCACGGCTCTGGCCCCGTTTGTCACCGTACTGGTATCGGTTCTGTGTACGGGCGGTTTTCTGGTGCCATGGCTGGCGGCGCGGCGCGGCGCGCGCATGGGCTTGCAGGCGCTGGTGGTGGCGACGGCGGTGTTTTTTATTGTGGTAGTATCCGCATTGCCCTCGGTGATGGATCGAACGACGAAGCCGATCGCCGGCCGTCTGCGCCCGGAGCTGAAGCCCGGCGACCGGGTGTTCAGCTATCACCATTTTTTCCATGATCTTCCATTCTACCTTGGGCGCACAATTGGCACGGTGGAGTCTGCCGACGAGATGGCCTTCGGCATTGCGGCAGAGGATCACAGCGATCGTTATGTCGACGAGGCGGCTTTCCGCCGGCTCTGGACCGAGCCCGGCCGGGTTTTTGCCGTGGCGCGCCGGAAGGATGTGACGGATCTTTTTGCCGATCCGACGTTCCGATACAAGTTGATCGCCGAGAGCAACGGCGACATTCTCATCTGCAACCAACCTTAATCGCCGACCCATGTCCGCGCCTTCTGTCGCGTCACCCAAGCCCGCTGCACCGTTCCTGCCGTTCACCCGGCCGACCATCGACGATGAAACCATCGCCGGCGTGGCCGAGGTGCTGCGCTCCGGCTGGATCACTTCCGGGCCGCAGGTGAAGGCCTTCGAGGCGAAGCTCTCCGAGTATTGCGGCGGCCGGCCGGTGCGCGCCTTCAATTCCGGCACGTGCACGATGGAAATCGCCCTGCGCCTGGCGGGCATCGGTCCCGGCCATGAGGTCATCACGACCCCGCTTTCGTGGGTTGCGACCAGCAACGTCATCCTCGAGGTCGGCGCGCGGCCGGTCTTCGTCGATATCGATCCGGTCACGCGCAATATCGATCTCGCCCGCATCGAGGCGGCGATCACACCTGCGACGCGCGCCATTCTCCCGGTTGACCTTTCCGGCCTGCCGGTGGACCGCGACCGGCTCTACGCCATCGCAAAAAAGCACAAGCTCCGCGTGGTCGAGGACGCCGCCCAGGCCTTCGGCAGCCTGTGGCAGGGCCGGCGCATCGGCAGCTTCGGTGATTTCGTGTCGTTCAGTTTCCACCCGAACAAAAACATCACCACCATCGAGGGCGGCTGCCTCGTCCTCAACGACGAGCACGAGGCGAAGCTCGCCGAGCAATACCGCCTGCAGGGCGTCGTCCGCTCGGGCCAGGACGGCATGGAGGTCGATCTGGTCGGCGGGAAATTCAACCTTACCGACGTCGCCGCCCGGGTTGGGCTCGGGCAGCTGCCGCATCTCGATGCATTCACCGCCCGCCGCCGTGAACTCGCCCGCGCTTATCTTGAGCGGCTCGACACGCCCGCGGTCCGCGCGCTCGGCCTGCGCCTGCCGGTCGCCGACTTTGCGAACAGCAACTGGCACATGTTCCAGGTCATCCTGCCTGAGGAGCGCCTGACGCTCAAGCGCGCCGACGTGATGACGCAATTGCACACAGCGGGCATCGGCAGTGGCGTGCATTATCCAGCCATCCACCTTTTTGCGCTTTACCGGCGACACGGCTGGAACGACGGCGATTTCCCGCACGCGGAATATGCTGGCCGCAACATCCTCACGCTGCCGCTGTTCCCGGCCATGACGCCCGCTGACGTCGCGCGCGTCGCGTCGGCCCTGATCGCGATTCTTGAAGCCCACCAGAAGCCATGAGCGCCATCCCGCAGATTTCCATCGTCATCCCGGTTTTCAACGAGGAGCCCAACCTCCCGACCCTCTTCGCGCGACTTTACCCGGTGCTCGACGGCCTCGGCCGTGGCTACGAAGTGATCTTTACCAACGACGGCTCGCACGATCGCTCCTTCGAGCTGCTCAAGGCGCAATACGCCGCGCGGCCCGATGTCACGCGTGTCATCGATTTCAACGCCAACTACGGCCAGCACATGGCCATCATGGCCGCCTTTGAGCGCGTGCGCGGGGAGATCGTCGTCACGCTCGACGCCGATTTGCAGAATCCGCCCGAGGAAATCCCGAAGCTCCTCGCGTTGATCGACGCCGGCCACGATTACGTCGGCGGCTTCCGCCTCAACCGGCAGGACAGTTTCTTCCGCACCTACGCCTCGAAAATCATCAATTTCGTGCGCAGTCGCATGACCAGCATCGAGATGACCGACCAGGGCTGCATGCTGCGCGCCTACCGCCGCCCGATCATCGATGCCATCGTGCGCAGCGGCGCGATCAACACCTTCATTCCCGCGCTGGCCTACAGTTTTTCGGGCCACCCAGCCGAAGTTGGGGTGAAACATGAGGAGCGGCATGCCGGTGTGTCGAACTACTCCTTCTACAAGCTCATCCGCCTGAACTTCGACCTTATCACCGGCTTCTCGCTCGCACCGCTGCAGTATTTCACGATGTTCGCGCTCGCCTGCTCGGCTGGCAGCCTGCTCCTCGTGCTCGTGCTGGCCTACCGCCGCCTCGTCCTCGGCGCGGAGGCCGAAGGCATTTTCACCCTCTTCGGCATCCTGTTTTTCCTGCTCAGCGTGGCCATGGTCGGCATCGGCCTCATCGGCGAATATGTCGGCCGCACCTATCAGGTCGTCCGCGCCCGCCAGCGGTATCACGTGAAGGAGACGCTGGAGACGAAGTGAATGGCGGCCCGCGGGCCTTACTCGATTTGCAGCGGGCCTTTGACCGTCAGGACAATGGTCGAGGAAATCTTGTCCGGCGCGGTGGCGGGAACGGCAATCGTCACGCCTTGATCATCGCGTGAAGCCGGCAGCGGCTGGCCACCGGCGAGCAGGGTCGCCGAAACGACCGCGTTGCGCAGGCCGGGCACGATCAGTTTGCCGTCCGCCGGCCAGTCGAACACGTGCAGGTAAAGCGTCATGCCGTCGCCACTGGTTTTTTTCGTGCAACGGCCCCAGTCCAGCTTTTTGAAGGGACTCGCGGTCGTGCCGTAAATCGCGTCGCCGTTCACCTTGAGCCAGGCGCCGATTTCATGAAGGCGTCCGGCTGAGCCAGCCGGAATCACCCCTTCGCCGGTCGGGCCGACATTGAGCAGGAAGTTGCCGCCTTTGCTGGCGATATCGATCAAATGCCGGATGAGGGTCTCGGTCGGCTTCCAGTCCTCATCGCCCTTATAATAGCCCCAGTGCCGGTTGAGCGTCATGCAGGTTTCCCATGGATCGGAAAAGCCGGACTCCGGAATCTTCTGCTCGGCCACGCGGTAGTCGCCGAAGCGGTTGCCGACGCGCTGGTTGATGATGCAGTCCGGCTGGAGTCGGTGGATGAGGCCGGCCAGCTCGAGGCTTTCATCCTTCGGAATCTCCTCGGGCGTGTCGAACCACAGGACGGCGATGGGACCGTACTGCGTCAGGAGCTCCTGCACCTGCGGTTTGACCTTTCGCTCGAAATATTTGCGAAAATCCTTTTTGGCCTCGTCGGGATAATCCCACGTGTTGCTGCGATAGCCGTTGCGCGTGGGCACGTCGGGATCCTGCCAGTCGCGGCCGAGCGAGTAGTACACGCCGAATTTGAGGCCCTGCCGCCGGCAGGCCTCGGCCAGTTCCTTGACGGGGTCGCGCTTGAAGGGCGTGCGGGCGACGATATTGTAATCGCTCGACGGGCTGTTGAACATGGCGAAGCCGTCGTGATGCTTGGCCGTGATGATCACATATTTCATGCCGGCGTCCTTCGCGATGCGCACCCATTCGCCGGCGTCGAATTTTGCCGGATTGAAGTCGTCCGCGATCTTCGCGTATTCGGCGAGCGGGATTTTCAGGTGCTGCATCATGTGCTCGCTGATACCGTCCTGGCCCTTCCAATGACAGCCGTCCTGGGCATAGAGACCCCAATGGATGAACAGGCCGAAGCGTGCCTCGCTCCACCATTCGAGCCGCTGGGCCACGCGTTCCGGGGGATCGAGCTTGATCAGCGACTCCTCGGAATGGGCATCGCCGGGATCGACCGCGGCCATGCCGGAAACAGCCGCCGCCAGCGCCAATGCAGCCACCCAGGCTTTGGGCCAAAACCGGCTGCTGCGCACGGGATGCATGAACGAAAGCCCCTGTGCGGCCCCGCCATGAATTGAGAGGGAACAAGGTCTTTGGTCCATGGACCGGGGATCAAGACAGTTGAGTCCGCGGCAAAACAAACATTTTCGGCGCTCGCATTTTTTGGGATAATCCCAACTCATTCAGCCAGACGATGTCCCAGCCCCGCATCCTCATTTTTGCGTATAGCGAGGTCGGCTACGAGTGCCTCGATTTGCTGCTGACGCGCGGCGACAGCATCGTCGCGCTTATCACGCACGAGGACAATCCGCACGAAAAGATCTGGTTCAAGACGCCTGCGGTGGCGGCGCGCGAAAAGGGCCTGCCGATTTTCACACCGGAGAAGGTCAACACCCCCGAGTGGATTGAGCGCATCACGGCGTTGCAGCCCGACCTCATCCTGTCGGTGTATTACCGCCACATGATCAGCTCGAAGATCCTCGCGCTGCCGCGGCTCGGGGCCTTCAATATGCACGGCTCGCTGCTGCCGAAATACCGCGGCCGCGCGCCCATCAACTGGGCGGTGCTCCATGGCGAGCCGCGCATCGGCATGACGCTCCATCGCATGGTCAAGCAGGCGGATGCCGGCGCGATCGTGGACCAGGAAGGCGTGGACATCGGGCCGCGTGACACGGCCGAGCAGGCTTTCCGAAAGGTTCTGCCCTGCGCCCGCCGCGTGCTCGCGCGGCAGATCGACGCGCTCCTTGCCGGTACGGCTCGGGAGACGCCGCAGGACCCTGCGCAGGCCACTTACTTCAGCGGGCGCACCCCGGAGGACGGGCGCATCCATTGGGAGCATACCTCGGCGCAGATTTTTAATCTCATCCGTGCTGTGACCGATCCCTATCCGGGCGCGTTTGCTGACATCGGCGAGGCGCGGCTCATGGTGTGGTGGGCCGAGACCGACTCATCGGCGTTGCGCGGCCGGCCGGGCGAGATTTTGTCGCTGGCGCCGTTTGTAGTGGCGACGGGTGATGGTGCGCTTGAGCTTACGCGCACCGAGTGGCGTGGCGAGCCGGCGGCGGAGCTGAAGGTCGGGCAGGTGCTCTGAGGGGCCATTCTCGCCAGAGATTCTTTCGTGTCTTTTTTGCGATTCGTGCTTTAACCTCCGATTTCAATCCATGCCTATCAAAGTCCTCATCCTCGGTGCCAACGGTTTCATCGGCAGCTCGCTCACGCATGCCATCCTCAAGCAGAAAGACTGGGAGGTCTTCGGCATGGACGTGGGTGACCACAAGCTCGGCAACTGCCTGGGCAATCCGCGGTTCAAATTCGTCGAGGGCGACGTCACCATTTCGCGCGAGTGGATCGAGTACCACGTGAAGAAATGCGACGCGGTGCTGCCGCTCGTGGCCATCGCGAACCCGGCGCAGTACGTGAAGGACCCGCTGCGCGTGTTCGAGCTCGATTTCGAGGCCAACCTCGACGTCGTGCGCAAATGCGCGAAATACAAAAAGCGCATCATCTTCCCCTCGACGTCGGAGGTCTACGGCATGTGCCCCGACGCCGAGCTCGACGAGGCGGCAAGCTCCATGGTCTACGGCCCGATCGAGAAGCAGCGCTGGATCTACGCGTGCTCGAAGCAGCTCCTCGACCGCGTCATCTACGCCTATGGCGTGCGCGACGGCGTGGACTACACGCTATTCCGGCCGTTCAACTGGATCGGGCCGAAGCTCGACAACGTCTTCGAGCCGAAGGAGGGCAGCTCGCGCCTCTTCACGCAGTTCATCTCGAATGTCATCTTTAAAAAGCCGATCCAGCTCGTCGATGGCGGCAAGCAGGGCCGCTCGTTCACCTTCATCGACGACGGCGTGGACGCACTCCTGCGCATCATCGAGAACAAGGACGGCCGCGCCTCGCGCCAGATTTTCAACATCGGCAATCCGGCCAACAACGTGAGCGTGGCCCAGCTCGCGAAGCTGATCATCGCCGAGTTCAAAAACTATCCCGAATATCGCGAGCATGTTGCCGCGGCGAAAGTCGTCGTTGTGCCGTCCGGGAAATATTTCGGCAAATACTACCAGGACATCCAGAAGCGCGTGCCCTCGATCGCCAACATCAAGAAGCAGCTTGGCTGGAAGCCGCGGGTGGATCTCAAGACCGCGATTCGGCTCACGCTCGACTATCACCTGGCGCACAAGGACTACGCGCTCGAATAAGCTTGCGCCATGCCCCTCCGACTCGCGCTGAAAGTCGATGTCGACACCGACCGCGGCACGCGGGAGGGCGTGCCCAACCTGGTGGCCGACTGCCAGGAGTTCGAGGCGCCAGCCTGCTTTCTGTTTTCGCTCGGGCCGGACCAGACGGGCCGGGCGATCACCCGGGTCTTGCGGCCCGGATTTTTCAAGAAGGTCAGCCGCACGAGCGTCGTGCAGCTTTACGGCATCCGCACGCTGCTCAACGGCACGCTGCTGCCCGCGCCGCATATCGGCCGCCGCAATGCCGGCGTGATGCGCACGGTGCGGGACGCCGGCTTCGAGGTCGGCATCCACTGCTACAACCATTACCGCTGGCAGGATTACATGCAGAAAATGCCGATTGAAAAAGTGCGGGCTGAATTTATCGCCGCGCGGGCCGAGTTCCTCCGCATCTTCAGCGGCGAGGCGCAGACTGCCGGCGCGGCCGGCTGGCAGAGCAATGCGCACAGCCGCGAGGTCTACGACGAGGCGGGGCTGCTCTACGCGAGCGATACGCGCGGTGCGTCCCCGTTTTTTCCGCGCATCGCCGGGAAGGTTTTCCGCACACTTGAAATCCCGAGCACGCTGCCGACCTTCGACGAACTGCTCGGCCGGCCGGAGTATCCCGAAAACAAAATCGTGCCGCATTATCTGTCGCTGCTGCGCGCCGACGGGCCCAACGTCTTCACCCTGCATGCCGAGGTCGAGGGCATGGGCAAGCGCGCGCTTTTTCGCGAATTGCTGGCGGCGTGCAAAAACGCCGGCGTCGAATTCATCCGGCTCGACGATCTGGCGCGCGAGCTGCTCGCAAACCGTGCGGCGATTCCGGTTTGCGACCAGGTGCTGGCGGAAATCGACGGCCGGAGCGGGCTCGTGGCGACCCAGGCGGCGTGAGTGTCATCACCGCCGGTCGAGGCGCCAGAACAGCCATGTGCCGAGCGTGAGAAAAATCAGATTGGGCGCCCAGAGCAGGAGATCGGGGCGGTATTCGGGATGGCGGTCGATCCAGCCGATCATCACGGTGAGAAAATAATAGCCGAGCACGAGGAGCACGGCCACGCCGAGATTGGCGGATGTTTCGCGGCGCGAGACCTTGATGCCGAGCGGCACACCGAGGAGGGCGAATGACAGCACGGCGAGGGCGGTGTTGGCCTTATCGCTAAGCACCATCTGCACTTTCATGAGATCGCGGGCGTGATCCCTCGCTTCTGCCGGGGGAACCTGCAGCGCGGCCAGCCGGGCATGCTCGGCCCGCAGTTCGTTGAAAGTCAGCCACTGCGCCTTCCGGCGGAAGGCGTGATCGCGGTTGAAAACCTTGTCGAGCGGGAAGGAGAGCGGCAAAACCCCGAAGGAACCATCCACCATTTTTGAGAAATCCTCGGGATGGGCTTCGTTTCGCGACTCGCCTTGCGCCTGCAACAGCCGGACTTCGAGCGTATTTTTCTCCTCATCATAGGAAACGTTCCCCGACGGCGCGCGGACGAAAAGGGTTGTGCGCTTCTGGCTGTCGAACTTCCAGAGCCAGATGTCCTGCAGCAGGTCGCCCTGCTTGCTGTCGACGTAGATCACTGTGTTGGGAAAATTGCGCACAAACGTCCGGGGCACGATCAGGCCCAAAGCGTTCGTGCGCAGTGCGTCCGCCAGCTCCTGCTCATACCGGACGCGGCCATGTGGCATGGCCTCATAATTGACGTAAAGGCCGGCCGCGACGCCAAGTGCCGCCAGAATAAAGATCGGCCGCGCGATCCGGGGCAGGCTCAGGCCGGCGGCCCGCATGGCCGTGATTTCGCTGTCGGCCGAAAGCCGGCCGAGGGTGAGCAGGACGCCCGTGAGGATGCCTGGAGCCAGCACAAAAGGCATCGTGGCGGGCAGGAGGAGCAGCAGGAGCTTGGCCACCATGCTCCAGGCGATTTGTCCCGCGAGGACATAACCGAGCATGTCGCGCAGGGCGCTGACCAGGATGAATACGAAGGAGAGCATTCCCACCGCGGCGGCGCAGGTGAACAGCACGCTTTTGAAGATGTAACGATCGAGGAGGGTCACAGGGACGCACTTCTATCTCGCAGGTGAAAGGCGTGCTGACAATGCGGTTTGTCGGACGACTGGCAGGCCCGCTCAGAACAGGCTTAGCTGCACGCCGCCCGGCCGGCGGAAGTGCGCGGTCGAAAGTTCGGGGCGCTGGCGATTGAGGCCGGCACGGCGCGAGGCGACTTCAAAGAGGCTGGCGATCTGGTCGGCGAAAATCCCATCGCCGCTGAATCGCTGACCCCACGTGCTGGCATTAAGCCCGCCGCCGCGCAACGAGCGCAGGCGGCTGAGGACGCGATCCTTTTTCGTCGGGGCGTGCGTGTCGAGCCAGTTGAGAAACACATCCTTCACGGCGTAGGGCAGACGGAGGATCGTGTAGCCGGCGCGGGTGGCGCCGGCTGCGGCTGCAGCCGCGAGGATGGCAGGCATCTCGTGGTCGGTGAGGCCGGGAATGATGGGCGCGACATTGACGCCCACCGGCACGCCAGCCTCGGCCAGCAGTCGGATCGCGCACAGGCGGTGCTCGGGCCGCGCGGCGCGGGGTTCGAGCTTTCCCGCCAGCTCCGCGTCGAGCGTGGTGACCGTGAGCGTGACGGTCGCGCATGACCAGCGCGCGAGTTCGGCCAGGAGATCAAGGTCGCGTGTGATGAGAAAGTTTTTGGTGATGAGCCCGACCGGATTGCGAAACTCCAGCAACACCTCGAGGCATTGGCGGGTGAGGCGGAAATGGCGCTCGGCCGGCTGGTAACAGTCGGTGACGCCGCTGCTGACGACGAGTTGCGGGGTCCACCTGGGCGAGGTGAGTTCGCGGCGCAGCAGTTCGGGGGCGCGGAGCTTGACGAGGATTTTGGTCTCGAATTCGAGGCCGCTGCTCCAGCCGAGGTAATCATGGTAGGGCCGCGCGTAACAATAGGCACACCCGTGTTCGCAACCGCGATAGGGATTCAGGCCGACAGCGAACGGGATGTCGGGGCTGTCGTTATGGGTGAGAATCGACTCGGTGGCATCGAAGAAGAATTGCGTGCGCGGATGCGGCTGCTCTTCCGGCGGTGCATCGGGGTCGGGTTCGAGGTGGAGGCGCTCGAAACGGTTGGGCGGGTTGATCCCGGTACCGCGGCCGGGCGGAGGTTTCGGCGCCGCGGGAATGGAGGAAAGAGGCGAAGTGGCGGGCCGGGGCGGCATGCACGCACCTTAATAAAAAACGTGAACCCGCCAGCGCATTTTGCTTGGTTGAGCGCAAGTCAGCCGGCCAGGCCTGCTTGCGCGTAACAAAACAGATGAATTTTTCCGTGAACGTTTGCGCGCCACGCCGGTCGCATTTCAACTGCCACCGTGAAATTTTTCCGCTTCCTTCCCCTTTTTCTGGCCTTTGCGGCCGTGCTGCATGCCGCCGACACCGAAACGCTGCCCGAAAACAAGCTCAAGGAGCTGGTGGCGCGCGAGCAGGAGCTTTTCGCCGATGCGGCCAAAAACCATGAATCGCCTGATTTTGATCAGGAAAATTTCAAGTCCCAGCTCCAGCAGCTGGCCAACGCCTATGAGGTGCTGCTGCGCGCCAGCCCGAATTTCACCGCGGCACATGTCGCTTATGGCCAGATGCTGTGGAAAATCGACATGCGCAAGGAGGCGGTCGCCGAGCTCATCAGGGCCAACGAACTCGACAAGGACATCCCGCTCGTAAAAAACCTGCTCGGTGACTACCTGGCCGAGGAGGGCCGGCTGCTCGAAGCGCTGCCGTATTTCATGGCGGCGATCAAACTCGATCCCAAGGAGCCGCTCTATCACTACAACCTCGGCATGCTGCTCCACTCGGCGCGCGATGATTTTCTCAAAACCGGCGACTGGACGCGCGCCGCGCTCGACCATTCGATGATCGAGGCCTTCCGCCGCGCGGCGGAACTCGCGCCCGACCGCACCGAATTCGCCTACCGCTATGCCGAGGCCTTCAACGAAATCGAAGTCCCGGACTGGGACGCCGCGCTGGCCGCCTGGCGTTCGCTCGAGCCGAAGGTCAAGCCCGGCGCCGAGCTGGCATTGGTCCATTTGCAGGAAGCGAACGTCCTGTTGAAGCAAAACAAGCCGGATGGCGCCCGCGCACTGCTCAACGCGGTCACCGAACCGTCGCTCGCCGCGGAAAAGGAAAAGTTGGTTGCCCAGCTGCCGCCAAAAGCGGAGAAGTAGGCTTTTCCGCCGCTCCCATGTCTCCGCTGCTCGACCGACTTGAACGCATCTTTGGCCGTTTCGCCGTCCACAATATTTCGCTCTACCTCGTGGCCGGCCAGGTGGCGGTGTTCCTTTGTGCGATGCTGCGCACAATTTCGATTGAGCCGTTCCTGCTGGTGCCGGCACTCGCGTTGCATGGCCAGCCGTGGCGGGTGCTGACCTTCCTGCTCGTGCCCCCGAACGTGTCGTGGGTCTTCATCGCGTTTTCCTGGTGGATTTTTTATCTCATGGGCACGGCCCTGGAGGACTACTGGGGCGTGTTTCGCTATAACCTCTTCCTCTTCATCGGCTGGGCGCTGACGGTGGGCGCGGCCTTTATCACGCCGGACCTGCCGGCCACGAACGCCTTTATCGCCGGCTCTGTCTTCCTCGCGTTTGCCTATCTCAACCCGGATTTCGAGCTGGCGCTTTTTTTCATCCTGCCGGTGAAAATCAAATGGCTCGCGCTGCTCACCTGGGCGGGCTACGCGGTCAGCTTCGCGCTTGGTGATTGGGGCACCCGCTGCCAGGTGCTCGTGACGACGGGTAATTTTTTCCTCTTCTTCGGCCGCGACATCTTTCTCAGTGCACGCATGCACCGGCGCCGGATGGCCGGCGAGGTGCGGAATTTTGCCCGCAGCCGCGACGAGCCGGAGCCGCGCCACCGCTGCCGCATCTGCGGCAAGACCGACCTCACGCATCCGCAGCTCGATTTTCGCTACTGCTCGAAATGCGCCGGCGACCAGTGCTACTGCTCCGAACACATCTTCAATCACGAGCACGTGCTCACGGATGAGAAAGCCAAGGTCTGATCTCTTCGCCGGCGCGGCGGGTCTCGCCACGCTTGGCGACTGGCTCGGGTTGGCCGAGCGGCTTTATGCGCGCGAAGATGTTGCGCTCGGCCAGGTGGCGGTCAGTGCGCACGACGAGGCGCTGTACCTGCTGTTGCATGCGCTTGACCTGCCACTCGACAGCGACGCGCGCGTACTCGCGCGCCGCCTCACGCCGGCGCAAGCCGCCGCCGTGAAAAAAATCCTGCGCCGCCGCATCGCCGGCCGCGTGCCCGCGGCTTATCTCACCCAGGAGGCCTTCCTCGGCGGGCACCGCTTCTACGTGGACGAGCGCGTCATCATTCCGCGTTCGTATTTTTTGGAAATCCTGCCGGCGCAACTGGGCTCGTTTGTGCCTGACGCGAAAAAAGTCCGGCGGGCCGCCGATGTCTGCACCGGCTCGGGCTGCCTTGCCATCCTGCTCGCGCACCACTTTCCCGACGCGCAGGTGGATGCCATCGATCTTTCGGCCGACGCGCTTGCGGTGGCGAAAATCAACATCCGTGCGCATCAGCTTTCGCGCCGGGTGGAAATTTTTGAAAGCGACGTCCTCGACGCTGTACCGCCGGCGCACTACGATGTGATTTTGAGCAATCCACCCTACGTCCCGACGCGGGAGCTGCGCGGCCTCGCGCCCGAGTTCAGGCAGGAGCCGCGGCTGGCGCTCGATGGCGGTGCGGACGGCCTGGTCATCATCCGCAAGCTGCTGCGCCAGGCGCGGGACCGCCTTGCGCCGGACGGCGTCGTATTGCTTGAGGTCGGCGGCCTGCGCGCCGCGATGGAACGCGAATTCAAGGCACTCACCCCGCACTGGTTTCACAGTGAGGACGGCGAGGACTGCTGCTGTGCCATCCGCGCGAACCGGCTGCGGGCCTGGCGCGGCTGACGCAAAGCGGGCCATGCGTCCGGCGCGCGTTTACTGCGCCAGGTCGTAAAGCGCGTAGCCGGCGAATAGATTGGGGCAGAAGCGGGAGGGCTCGTGCCAGTCGCCACCGAGGTACACGCGGCGGCCGACGCGGATGCGCTTTGCCGCGCAGTAGTGTTCAAAGTCCGCGATGCTGGCGGGATTTGACGGCCGGCTTTCGAACCAGTCGGTGGTGTAGACGGCGTTGCGGGGCTTGCGCCCGTGAAGGAGCACGTCGAGGCGGTTTTTCCAGAAGCCGTGATTGACGAAGCCGACCGTGAGCGCACGGCCAACGCGCAGCGCCTCGGCGATGACCGCGGCTGGCTCGGGTAGCTCTTCGAGCGTGCGCGAGCAGATGACGCGGTCGAAATGCTTCGCGGGAAACGCGCGCATGAATTCCATCATGTCGCCCTGGTAGGCGGTGACGCCGAGATGCACGCAGGCGGCGATCTTGTTGAAGTCGAGATCCACGCCGACAGCCTGCGCCTCCTTCGTCTGCGCGAGGAAATCGAGCAGGACGCCGCGGCCGCAGCCGAGATCAAGCACGCGGCTCCGCGGCTCGACCCAGTCGGCGATGATCTGCATGTCCACGGTGCGCTTGATGGCGGGTTTCGTCATGGCGATTTTGCTTTCTTCGGCTTTCCGAGAAAGCCGATGACGCCATCGTCTTCTCCTGGCGGGGCCATCAGTTCCTTGATGGCCTCGAAAACCAGGCCGAATTGCCCATCGTATTTTTTTTCCAAATCGGTGATCTTGGTTGCCAGCTCTTTTACGGAAAGCGTGAGCCGTCGTAGCCGCACGAAGGCGCGCACGATCTCGATATTGACGGCCACCGCACGCGGGCTGCGCAATACGCTCGAAAGCATGGCCACTCCTTCCTGAGTGAAAACATAGGGCAGATAACGACGGCCGCCGGAGACTAAACTTGAGGTCACAATTTGTGACCTCAAGTTCGTAACCCCTTTACTTTCATAAGACAGTGAATTTGAAACGCCAGTTTGGCATTTCAAATTGGCCAGTTCTTTGGCGGTGAGCTGAAACATGAAGTCAGCCGGAAATCGTTCGCGGTTGCGCTGTACGGCTTGATTCAAGGCTTTCGTCGGCACGCCGTAGAGTTTTGCGAGGTCGCTGTCCATCATTACGCGACGTCCGCGCACGGTCTGGATATGTGCGTCGATAACAGGTGGAATGATGAGCGAGGCGGGCTTCGTCATGCGTCATTCCTTTTCCAAAAATCCGCGCACCAGGTCGTAGAGCTGCGGCGACTCGAGGAGGAAAGAGTCGTGGCCGAGGTCGGTGGCGAGTTCGGCGTAGCTGGCGCGCTTGCCGGCGCGGAGGAGGGCGAGGACGACGGCGCGGTTTTGCTCGGGCGGAAAAAGCCAGTCGCTGGTGAAGCCGACGCAGAGCGTCTCGGCCTGCACGGACGCGAAGGCGGCCTCGAGCGAGCCGCCGGCCGTGGCGAGGTCGAAGTGATCGAGCGCGCGGGTGATGTAGAGGTATGAATTCGCGTCGAAGCGGTTGATGAAGCTCTCGCCCTGGTGGCGGAGGTAGCTCTCGACCTCGAACTGCACGTCCAGGCTGTAGGCTCCGGCCGCGCCGGGGTCCTTTTTCCGCCGGCCGAATTTGCGGTCCATCGACGCGTCGCTGAGGTAGGTGATGTGCGCCATCATGCGCGCGATGGCCAGGCCGACGCGCGGGCCGCCGTCGCGCGGGTAGTCGCCGTGATTCCAGGCGGGATCCTGCATGATGGCCTGGCGGCCGACCTCGTTGAAGGCGATGGCCTGGGCGCTCTCGCGCGCGGTGGTGGCGAGCGGGAGGATTTTTTTCACGAAGGCGGGAAACTCGATCGCCCATTGCAGCACCTGCATGCCGCCCATCGAGCCGCCGGTGATGGCGTAGAGCGAGGCGAGGCCGAGGTGGTCGCAGAGGAGCTTTTGCGCGCGCACCATGTCACGGATGGTGACGAACGGAAAGGTGACGCCGAAGGGCCGGCCGGTGCGCGGGTCAGGGGAGGAAGGGCCGGTGGAGCCCTGGCAGCCGCCGAGGCAGTTGATGCAAAGGACAAAAAACCGGTTCGTGTCCACGGCCTTGCCGGGGCCGATGAGATTGTTCCACCAGCCGGGCTTGCGGTCGGTGGGCGAGTGGATGCCGGCGCAATGGTGGTCGCCGCTCAGCGCGTGGCAGATGAGGATGGCGTTGTCGCGCGCGGGGTTGAGGCGGCCGTAGGTTTCGTAACGGAGGGTGAAGCCTGGCAGCGTCTGGCCGCTGTCGAAGGTGAACGGCTCGCCGCAGACGAAGTCACGCGGCTCGACGAGGCCGACCTCGCCGGTTCCGGCGTGGGTGGTGGCAGTGGCTTCCGCGTCGTTCATAAAACCGCTGATTTCGCTAATGACCGAGGTTGATCGGCGTCAATTAGGGCGAAATGGCGGTTTAAAACCAGCTCGGAAATTCATGCGTGCGCGGCCTCGGACAGGGCGTCATCCATTTCCTCGTTGGAAAACACGTTTTGCACGTCGTCGTCCTCCTCGAGCGAATCGTGAAGTTTTGCGAGCGACTTGGCCACGCCGAGATCGGTGACGGGCACGGTGCTGGTGGGAATGTAGGCGATTTCGGCGCTGTCGGGCTTGAGGCCCTTTTTTTCGAGGGCGTGGGTGACGGCGTCGAAAGCCTTCACCGGGCAGCGGATTTCGTAGCCATGGTCGGTGACGAGCACATCGTCGGCGCCGGCTTCGAGGGAGAGTTCCATGAGTGCGTCTTCGCTGGTCTTGTCCTTGGCGAGCAGGAACTGGCCGAGGTGCTGGAACTGGAACGCCACGGCGCCCGCGCCGGCGAGATTGCCGCCGTATTTGGTGAAGATGGAGCGGAGGGCGGAGGCGGCGCGGTTTTTGTTGTCGGTCGTGACCTGCACGATGAAAGCGACGCCGCCCGGGCCGTAGCCTTCATAAATGATTTCCTCATAAACGACGCCGGGCAACTCGCCGGTGCCCTTCTTGATGGCGCGGTCGACGTTGTCGGCCGGCATGTTGGCCTCGCGCGCCTTCATCAGAAGGGTGCGCAGGCGCGGGTTCATGGCCGGATCGCCGCCCCCGGACTTGGCCACGATGGTGATGTCGCGCGAGAGGCGGGAAAAGACCTTGCCCTTGCGCCCATCGGTGACGGCTTTGAGGCGTTTGACTTTAGTCCATTTGCTGTGGCCGGCCATGATGGAACTTCCCGGATTGAAAGATGAAAGCGAAAGGCCGGGTCACTTTTTCTTCGCGGGCGTGACGTTCTTCAACGCCTTGCCACCGGCCCCGGGTGCGTGGGTGGGATCGCCGTCGTCCTTCATGCGGTTGATGAAAAGCTGCTGCACGATGGTGAAAAGGCCGTTGATGGTCGAATAAAGGGAGAGCGCGCAGGAATAATTATAGCAGATGGCCACGTACATGAGCGGCATGAAACGCATCATGCGGGCCTGGGCGTTGTCCATCGTGGGCTGCGGCACGAGGCGCATCTGGTAAAGCATGGTCGCGCCCATCAACAGCGGCAGGAGGTTGAGGTTGATGACGTTGCCAAACAGGGGCAGGCTGAAGGGCAGGGAAAGATGTGCGATGGTGTCGGGGGCGGCCAGGTCCTTGACCCAGAGGAACGGGGCGAGACGCAGCTCTGACGCGCTGCGCAGCATGCCGAAAAAGCCGATGAAGAACGGAAACGTGATGAGCATCGGCAGGCAGCCGCCGACGGGGTTGACCTTGTGCTCCTTGAAAAGGGCGAGTTGCGCTTCGTTGAGCTTTTTCGCGTTGTCCTTATATTTTTCGCGGACCTCCTTGAGCAGCGGCTGGATTTTCTGCATGCGACGGGTCGAGCGCGCGGAGGCGATCGTGAAGGGCAGGGAGCAGATCTTGATGATCAGCGTGGTCAGGATGATGGCGAGGCCCCAGTTGTGCGCCCAGCCGTGCACCCAGGTCATGATTTTCAGCAGGAGTTCGCTGAAGAACTTGAACATGCCGAACTCCATGACCTTGTCCTGGTCGTGCTTGAACACATCGGGGTTCGCGAGCCGGTTGTATTCCTTGGGCCCGACGTAGAAATCCAGGCCGAGCTTTGTCTCCTCGTGCGGCGCAAGCGGCTTCAGCTCGAAGAGCACGCTGCCGGTGACCCCGATGTCGGGCACGAGCGAGCCGGGGAAGGGCGGCAGCTCGACGCGCCGCGTGATCAGGCCGGTGCCGGGTTCGTCCGGCGTCAGGATGCTGGTGAAAAACTGGTTTTTCACCGAGGCCCAGACGATGGGCGCGGTCGTCTGGATGAAGGGCAGGGGATCGTGCCGGCTGAAAAAGCCGCCGCCCTGGAGCTTGTTGCGAGAGATGAAGGTGAAGCTGCTGCCGTCGGAGTAGCCGGTATTGAGGTAGAGGCCGAGGTCCCGGAAGTCGATGGGTGCGGCGGTACCGAGGCTGAGCGTAAGGCGGGGCAGCGGCGTTGTCTCGCCGGTGAGGTTGCGGAAAGTGGTCTCGTGCCGGAGCTGGTAGGGATCGCCGGTCTTCGTGTCGCCCGGTTCGATCACATAGCGGCGGGTGACCTCGATCCGGTTCTCCAGGACGGCGCGGAAAATAATTTCCCGCTCGGTGTGTGAGACGAGCACGTAGTGCGTGCCACGGTCGAGGCCGGGAAAATCAACCAGCGCGAGCATGGGGTCCACGTGCAGCTCGTTGAAAACATAGGGGGTGGGCCGGCCGAGTGCGGCGGGATATTTTTTGAGCGCGATGCTTTTGATCGCGCCGCCGTGGTCGGTGAAGGCGACGTCGATAAAGTCGTTGCCGAGATGGGTGATTCCCTCGGTGGTGTCGTCCGTCTCCAGCGCGGCGAACGTGGCGTCCGATGGCGAGGCGGAGGGCGTGGCGTTGGCCGTGGCCTGGTTGGACGGGAGCGGGTTTGCGATCCTGCCGAGGCTGGGCGTCGGGGGTGACGGCTGCGGCGCGTGCGGGCCGAAGAAAAGAATCGCGAACGCCGCGAGGAAAAATACGACGCCGATCGTGAGATTTTTTTTATCCATGAAACGTGGTGAAAATCAGGGGTTGGCGTGCGCGTCGCCGATGCGCACGCAGGCCGGCCGGGTTCGTGCCGGCACCGGGTCGAAGCCGCCCGGATGCAGGGGCGTGCACTTCAGCAGGCGGCAGGCCGTGAGGAAAAGTCCGGCGAAAAATCCATGCGTGCGCAGCGCCCCGGCGGCGTAATGCGAGCAGGTCGGCGTGAAGCGGCAGCCGCAGTTGGATCCGAACAGCACCGGCAGGCCGGGTGAAATCAGGCGCTGATAGCCGGCAATGAGCACCAGCGCCGCCAGCACGGGCAGGCGGGCGGCAAAGCGAAGGGCGGCTTTCAGGGGCTCAGGCATTGGCGGGAGGAAAGATCTTGTGACAGGCGTTCACGAACTTTTGCTCCAACTCGCCGGACGCAAGCCGATTGAGCGCGGCGCGGGCCACCAGGAGCATGTCGCAGTCGGGCGGCACAAGGTTCTGGTGGGCACGAAAAACCTCGCGCAGGCGGCGTTTTGCCCGGTTGCGCTGCACGGCCGGGCCGGTCGCGACCTTCGAGGCGACGACGCCGAGGCGCGCGGTGGCCGGGGCGGTCTGCCCCGGCAGGGGTTCACGGTGATGCCACCAGAGCATGAAGGCACCGCAGTCATAACGGCGGCCATGCGCACGCACGGCACGGAAGTCGCCTTGGCGGCGCAGGCGTTGCTCGGCGCGGAAACGCATGGGCACGGGGCGCCGCGGGGCGCGCGGGTTCAGACGACCGTCAGGCGCTTGCGACCCTTGAGACGGCGGGAAGCGAGCACCTTGCGGCCGCCTCGGGTGGACATGCGGGCGCGGAAGCCGATTTTGCGGGCGCGCTTTTTGCGGTGTGGGCGGAAGGTCGGTTGCATGGCTGTTAACGATTAAGAGTTGACTGAAGTGTCGGAGGCGGCCGGGGGTGTCAAGCGCGTTGCCACAATGGCCCGGAGCCCTCAAGTTGCCTCCATGAAGCTCACTCTGTCGCTACTGACGCCGTTTTTCGCCGCCCTGGCGCTGGCCGCGGAGCCTGCGCCGGCTCCGCGCGACCCGGATATCGCGAAGATGGTCTCCGAAATTTCCGCCGAACGCATCGAGCGCTCCCTCCACATCCTGACCAGTTTTACCACGCGGCACACGCTGTCCGACCCGGCGCCGGGCGGCAACGACATCGGCGCAGCCCGCACCTGGATCCGCGCGGAATTCGAGCGCGCCTCCGCCGCGGCGGACGGGCGCCTGCACGTGGAACTGGATTCGTTCCAGCAGCCACGGGCCCCCGGCATCCCGCAGCCGGTGGAAATCGTCAACATCGTGGCCACGCTGCCCGGCACGCGGCCCGAATCGCGCGACCGCATCTATGTGGTGAGCGCCCACTATGACTCGGCCGCCTCCCATCCGGCCGACGCCGGCAGCCCTGCGCCCGGTGCCGACAACGACGCCTCGGGGGTCGCCGCCGTGCTCGAGCTCGCGCGCGTGATGGCGCGCTACGAATTTGATGCAACCATCGTTTTCATCGCCGTGGCTGGCGAAGAGCAGGGCCTCTATGGCGCGGCGCACTGGGCCGAACAGGCGAAACAGAAAAATCTCAACCTCGCGGGGATGATCAACAACGACACCATCGGCAGCACCCGGGCGGAAGACGGCACGCACGACAGCTCGACCGTGCGCCTTTTTGCGCAGGGTATCCCGCAGGGAAAAGCGCCCGGCGAGCGACTGCGCGCGCTCCTGGCCGCCGGCGGGGAAAACGACACGCCGCCGCGCGAGTTCGCCCGCGCCATCAAGGAAGCCGCCGCGGTCTACGTGCCGGCGATGAACGTGAAGCTCATTTACCGCGCCGACCGCTATCTGCGCGACGGCGACCAGCAGGCGTTTCTCGACCGCGGCTATCCGGCGGTGCGCCTGACCGAGCCGGCCGAGGACTTCCGTCACCAGCGGCAGGACGTGCGTGTGGAAAATGGCGTGGCCTACGGCGACACCACCGACCTCCTTAATTTCCCCTACATCGCCGATGTCGCGCGCATCAATGCCGCCGCGCTGGCGGTGCTCGCCCGCGCTCCCGCCGCGCCCAGCGGCGTCCAGGTCGAGATCGCGCAGTCCTTCAACGACACCACGCTGCGCTGGCTGGCCGGCGTCGAACCCGGCGTTGCTGGTTACCGCATCGTGTGGCGCGACACGACCGCGCCGTTGTGGGAGCACGCGCTCGACGTGCCGAAGGACACCACCCGCTTCACGGTGAAAGGCGTGTCCAAGGACAATGTCATCTTCGGCGTCGAAGCGGTGGACGCCGCTGGCCACGCCAGCCCCGCGGCTTATCCGGTACCTTCGCGCGGGCAGTGAGCGGCGTGTCCCAGTCTTGCCAAACTCAACTGAGTTGAGACTAATTGCGCTTAGGCAAAATCCAATGGCCAATCTCGACGGATCGGAGATTCAAAAGTGGCTACATCAGCACATCCCTCATCGTCTTGGCGGTGCGCTAGCAGGATGCCAAAGCATAAGCGGAGATTGGAAGATGCCGCCGATACCCGCCATGTCGGGCCATCCATACCATGTTTGGTGCCTTTGTAGAGCCATAGACGAAGGTCAGCGAGTTACCATGCGGTGGCTTATCGAGTTGGTTGGTGTTTCGGGGACCGATCCGAAGACAGGACTACCGAATCGGCCCACGTTGCGCCCTGGCACGGTGACGCTAGAATTACTTGGTGGCACTTCGTTCGATCTTAAGAAAGACGAGGCGAAAGTCCTTTCGAGGGTTTGGAAAGGATGTTCTCAAGCAACAGGACACCCGACTACAAATACCAATCATTGGCCAATAGGCGATCAGGAGTTAGCGGCCGCACTTCTACTGGTGATTGACCACCTCCAATCTACACTTTACGCCCCGAATGGGCTAAAGCTCTTCGAGATCATGCAGGCGAAGTCGTAGAAGAAATCATGCAAGACGACCCTAGAATAAAAGTGGTGCTCAGGCGCTATAGGAAAGATGAAGAACAATTTTCCGATTCGGTTGAATTGATCGGTGTCCCGTTTGCGCTACTGCGCGCCGCATGTCGCTTTAGCGGAGAAGACTTTTTGGGGCGCCCGCGTGAGTTGGACAACGAAGCGCAAGCGTTTCTTGCTGCGCAAATTGGAATGGATTTTGATCCATCGACATTCGATTATTTTTTGCACCCTTATGTTCGAAAAGAATTTATATCGACGTACTACGACGATCCCTCGATCAAAATAAAACCGTGTTCGGAATCCGGACCTCCGGCAAAGATGCCTATTCCCGCCGGAATGGAGTGGGTGGGGGTACGGCCCAAAAATGGTAAAGAGCATTTTGTAGCGATCGAAAAGAAAACGCCTGACCAGCCACCAGAGCCAACTCCGCCAAGCAGGGTGGCTCATCTGTGACGTTGAACGAATAATTCCCGGCTCGACTTCCGATTCACCGGCCAGCCAGCTGTCCTGCCATGCCTTCCAAACCGATTCCCGGCTCGACCGGCGAGGTGCTCACGTGCCTGCCGTCGCCGTACCTGCCGCATGCGGCGACCGGTCTGCTCTACCTGCCGCGGTTCCTCGCGAAGTGCAAATACGTGAAGGCCCATGGCGCGCTGCCGGCGAGCTACGCGAAAAATTACAAGCGCGGGATCGACCGGTTTCTCTGCCTGCACCTCGGCATCGATCCGGCGGCGGTCGAAAAAATCGTTCATGAAGCGGCCGACGACGCTGAAGTCGAACGCCGTCTCATCGAACTTCTGCCCAAGGACGTGCAGGCCCACAAATGGAACCGCGAACTCGCGCAGAAAGGCCTGACGCCCGCCGGCCAGGAGTTCATCGGGCAGGCGCTCACCGCGATGGGATGTGCCGACCGCATCGGCGAAATCAAAAGCGTACCCGACCTGATCGACTTCGACGAAGGCCGCATCGAATAAAAAATTGTCGCAAGCGCCCAAGGAACGCCGGGTTGCAAAAATTTTCTTGGCGGGCTTTGCGACTTTGCGTGAATCGGTTTTTTTAAACTCATGATCAAAGGCCAGAAAGTCGTCTGCATTAACGACACATTCTCCCCGTTCATTCGCGGGCTCTACAAGCAGCTCCCGGTAAAGGGCGACACCTACACGATTCGTGAGGTGTTCCTGGGCCGCGAGAAGATCGTGAAGGGTGGTGAGACCGCGACGGTCGGCCTACTGCTGGAAGAGTTGAAAAATCCGCCTGATCCCTTTCACGAGGGCAAGCAGGAGCTCGGGTTCACGTCGGAACGCTTTGCGCCGCTCGAGGAACTGCCGGAGGAGGAAAGCGAAGTCGAGGAAGCCGCCGCCATCGGCGCATTCTTCGGGGCGAATTAGCCCCGCCTCGGTCAACCCGCGGAAAGCCGCGCGCACAAGGAGAGCAGCCGGGCGCGCAGCGGCTCGGCCCGGGTGGCAAAGGCGCGCTGGTGCCGTTCATATTCGGCGCGGCCTTCGGGCGTTTCGATTTTCACCGGTGCGAAGCCGAGCGCGGAGAAATCGTACGGGCTCGCGCGCATGTCGATCTCGCGGATGTCCCGCGCGAGGGCGAAACCATCGGCAATGAGCTCGGACGGCGCGAAGGGCGCGAGTTTGAACGCCCATTTGTAGAGGTCCATGTTCGCGTGCAGGCAGCCGCGTTGTTCGTGCTCCGGCACAGTCACGCGCGAGGGCTGCGCCAGGTTGAGCGGCCGCGCGGCCGGCGTGAAAAAGCGAAACGCATCGAAGTGTGTGCAGCGCACCGGCAGGTCTTCGACGATGCGTGCGAGTTCGCCGGGAGGAAAGCGCAACGGCCACGCGGCATGGCGGATATCGCCGGCCGGCTGGCGATAGACCATGGCCCATTCGTGCAGTCCGTGGCAGCCGAAGAAGGCCGGCCGGTCGCGCATGGCGGCGAGCAGCCCGTGCAGCCACGCGATGAACTCGCGCCGCTGGGGCGGCAGCGTGCCGGTCTCGAGCCTCACGCCGTCGGCGGTCTCGCGGTATTCGGGCCAGCGCAGGAATTCCCTCGCGCCGTCTCCCGCGAGCACGACATCCGGCCCGGGATGCCAGCGGCGCAGCCAGGCCGGGCGGAACGCATAGTAATCGAAAAGAAAATCGTGGACGGGATGCTTTTCGCCGCGTGCGGCCCGCGTCTGGTGCGGGTCGGTCCATGCGCGCACGCGCGTCTCGTGTGCGCGCTGGCGGGCGCGCCACTCGACCTCGGCCAGGATATGGATCGATTCGGCAGTGACCACGGATGGGCGGATGAAATACCTCCGCGCGCGCACAAATCAATGCGCGTTATGCGCACCGGATTCGGGTTAAGGGCAGCGGGCGAGCCACAGGGCGCGTCCGGCGCCGAACCGATCCTGGCCGATTTCGCAGCCAATGTCCTCGTCGCGGCGCCAGCGGATGGGCTGGTTCGCCACGCGGTCGGCGATCCAGGCCTCGGCGAGTTTTTGGATGAGCGCGACCTGGCTGTCGGCCGTGGCGTCCATGTCGAGCGCGGCGAGCGCCTTGAAATCGGCGAGGTTGTCCTGGAGCGAGCCGGCCGGGTTGAACAATGGCGGCGTCCACGCGCCTTGCGCATCGCGCAGCGGGCGGACTAGCGGGCTGAAGCGCACGATGGGGCCGTCCGTCAGCGGATGGGCGGCATCGGCGGGCAGGCGGTGCGTCAGCGCCAGATGGGCGTGAAGACTGGCCGCGTCGGGCGGGTCATCGACGATGCTCGTGGCGAGTTCCATGATGTCGCCGAGCACGCGGGGAAAACTTCTTTTGCGCGGGCCCTGCACGAGCGCGGGGTCGGCCGCGGGGCCGCTGACGGAGGAGGGCAGGGCGACGTGGCCCGTGCCGAGCGAGAGCACGTCGATGGCATCGCGGGGCACGCCGTTGGCGAGCAGCTCGAGCACGCCGGCGAGCACGGGATTGTTGTAGCTGCCGATGGCGCCGTCCCAGAATTGGGCGTGGCCGAAATTCGCGGGTTCGTTGAAATAATTCACCGGCGCGTTGCTCGAGGCGTGGACGGCGAGAGCGAGCGTCGTGGTGATGTCTGGCGGCGAGAAGTCGGCGGCGAGGCTGTCCGTTTTCGATCGGAAGAAATGGGCGCGCTGCAGGTTGTAGTCGAAGCCGGCGATGAGAAATTGCGTGCCGGGCAGCCCGATGAACGCCGGCAGCTGGACGAGCGGCACATCGGCGACGGCCGCGGGTCCGGAGCCAAAGACGGTGCGCAGGCCGCCGATCTTGCCGTGGGTCGAGTATTTCGGGCCGAGGCCGAGGAGGCGGCCGATCTTCTCATACCACGGCAGGCCGACGAAAATCTCCGTGCGGCGCGTGACATCGGTGAAGAGGGCGAGGATCTCGGAAAGCTTCCGGCCGTTGGCGAGCGCGGCCGCGACGATGCTGCCGCCGGAGTTTGAGACCACGAGGTCGAACCTGGCCAGTACTTCGTGGCCGGAGATGTCGCCGTAGAGCGCGAGCAGCGCCCGCACCTCGATGAGCGCCCATGAACCTCCGCCATCAAGTGAGAGAATGCGATGGCGACCGTGGCTGGGCATGCAAACGATTTGCCGAACGGCGCAGGGCAAAGCAAGCGCCGCGCATCAGGACCTTGACCAGAGCCGGCGCACACCTTGCCGGGCGTGCTTGGAGGGGGCAGAAGAAAGTGGCCGGGCTGAGTCCGGCCCGGCTGAAAAATCCTCACGCCAGCTGGCGGCTGAGGCGGCCCTTGTATTTTTCCGCGAGGGCGCGGTTGTGCTCGATGGCGCCGGGCAGGTTCTGGCTGCGCAGGACAGGCAGCGGGTGATTATTTTGCTTCAGCCAGTCGATGGTCGCGAGCATGAGCCAGTTGAGCACGGAGCAGCCGATGAACGTGCTGGTCGGCCCCGCGCGGACGCCGTCGGCCACCTCCACGATGGCGTCGCCGGGCACGCCGCCGTTGTCCAGTACGTGATCGGAGACGTCGGAAAGTTTCTTGCCGCTGGGATGTTCGCTCGGCGTGACGCGCGACATGGCGACGCTGGTGAGCGCGACGACGGTGAGGCCCTTTTCCTTCACGTGGAGGACGACTTCGATCGGCGCGCAGTTTTTGCCGGAGTTGGAGATGGCGATGAGCACTTCGCCGCGCTGGAACTGGTACTGGCGGTCATAGCGTGCGGCGAGGCGCGTGCCGTAACCCGGAAGGTTTTCAATGAAGCCGCCGGTGGGGTCGATGAGGCCGGTGACGCAGACGAGCCCGCCGGCGCGGCCGATGATTTCACGCGCGACGACCTCGCTGTGGCCGCTGCCGAAGGTGTGGATGACGCCGCCGCGCGCGACGCATTCGCCAAGGACGGGCGCCAGGCGGGCGAGCGCGGGGGCGTTGGTTTTCCAGGCGCCGGCGAGCAGTTCGTTGGCGCGGGCAAAGTAGGATTCAGGGAGTGAGGGCATCAGCGGGGAAAACCGTAAAGCGGGCGGCCGGGAAAGCGCAAAACATCCGGGGCCGATTCGCAAAATTTATTGCAGCACCGGGAGAGCACGGCAAATTACCCGTTTTTGCCATGATATTACGCCGATGGAGCATCGCATTTATAGTGCTGGGAGCCACTTTGTGTGTGGCCGACGTTATTCCAGTTGAGGATTTTGCGCGGGCGCCGGCTTTTTCCGCCATGAAGCTTTCGCCGGACGGCCAGTTTTTTGCCTTTCTGCGGGAGCGTGAGGGAAAGCCGACCTTGTTCTTTTCGGACATGGTCAACATGAAAACCACGGGCGTCGATCCCGGGCATGTCAGCATCCCTGGAGTGGGGCTTGAAGCGACCAAAGAGGTCATTTCATTCAACTGGATCAGTGATCGGCGCGTGACGTTCACCACTGCGTTCTGGGACCACTATGTCAGCGGGGTGTCGGCGGTGGATCGCGATGGCAAGCACTGGAAGGCGGTCAGCGGTTATGATGCCAGTCCGGATGGGGGTGAGCTTTTGGCCATCCAGTCGATTCACAGCTTTGAAGATGCCGACCAAAACATTCTCATGCTTCAACAGCGCGATTACTGGGGCGAGGGAATGCTTTACCGGGATGTGGTAAAGGTCAGCACGCTGATCGGCACCTTCACGACCGTGGTAAAAAATCCAGGCAATGTGGTTGGATGGAGCGCTGATCGTGCGGGCTGCGTCCGCCTGGGCTTAACGCTGGCGGATAATTTGAAAAGAGGCTATATTTACCGCGAAAACGAAGACGCGCCATGGCATGCGTTGTCCCTGCCCGCGGGCGCGCATGGCGAAATCAGGCCGCTGGGATTTGATTATTCGAACCAGAAACTGTACGTGGCCGCCCTGTCGGCCACGAGGCGGTGGGCGATTTACCCCTTCGATCCGGCCACGGCCACGCTGGGCGATGCAGTGATGGATGATCCGGAGTACGATCTTGCCGCGGAAGAGGGCTTGGTCCCGGCCATCGCCGGCATTGCGCCCAACCGGTGGATATTTTCCCAGCGGAAGAAGACGCTGGTCGGCCTATATTACATGACCGAAGGTCCTCGCGTGCACTGGTTCGACCCTGAATTTGCCGCCTATCAGCAGAGTATCGATGCGGCTTTGCCGAGAACAGTCAACCTCATCACAAGTTATACCAAGGACGATAAACGCATGCTCGTGCTGGCGTTTTCCGACAAGGATCCCGGCACGTATTATCTTTTCGATGCCGCCGACAATACCCTGACCCGCATTGTTTCGCGCATGGACTGGATCAAGCCCGAACTCATGGCCTCGATGTATCCCATTAAGTACAGCGCGCGCGACGGACAGCTTATCCACGGCTACCTTACGCTGCCGCCCGGCCGTCCGCACAAGGGCCTGCCGTTTGTCGTCCTGCCGCATGGTGGCCCTTGGGTGCGCGACATATGGGGATTCGACCCGCTGGTGCAGATGCTGGCCAATCGCGGTTATGCGGTATTACAAATGAACTACCGCGGTTCCCCCGGCTACGGCGAAGATTTTTATAAAAAAGCGCGTCATGAAATCGGCCGTGGCATTCAGGACGACATTGAGGACGGCACGCGCTGGGCGATAGCCAAAGGCCTGGCTGATCCCAAGCACGTGGCGATCGTCGGCGCGAGCTATGGCGGTTATTCCACGCTTTTTGCGCTGGGACACAATTCCGGGCTTTATTGTTGCGGCATCTCCATTGCTGGCGTCACGGACTGGCTGGACATCATCAAAGGCAAGACCAGCGGGGAATATAAATTTGCCTACGCGCATTGGGTGCAGCAAATCGGCGATCCAAAAAACGATGGGGAGTTCCTGAAGTCGATTTCACCGGTGAACTTTGCGGACAAGATCACGGCGCCGCTGCTCATCATCCAGGGCAAGGAAGACCGCACGGTTCCACCGGCGCAGGCGCACAAAATGATCGATGCCCTCGAAACGGCCGGCCATCCGCCGGAATCGCTCTTCGTCGCCAACGAGGGACACGGCTTTAGTAAAGAGGAGGACCGCGTCACGGAGTACAAGGCCATCGAGGCATTTCTGGCGAAGAACCTGGGTCCGGGTGCGCCGCTGATGGAGCCGGCCAAAGTTGAATCACCGGTGGCGGCTCCAACCGGGAACAAACCAGCGGGCTGAACGCCGGCCCGGCGGATTTACCAGACGAAGGACATGCTGAGGGAGCCGAAGACGTCGCGCTGCTTCTGGCCGTAAAATTCGAGGGTGCGGTAGTTTTGCGTGTAGGCGAAGTGGACGACGCCCCAGTAAATCGCGAGGCCGGCGCTGAGATCGGCGACGAGCGGGCGCTTGCGCACGGAAGGGCTGTCCTCGAAGGTATTGCCGTCGAGAAAAATGTCGCGGGCGACAGCGCGTCCATTGGCGCTGCCAAAGAGAAAGACGCTCAGGCCGCGGGTTTTCGCGTCGCTGCCGCCGGCGGCCCGGATGAGATCGGGGCCGTAGTCGGCGGGCAGGCGCCAGCCGGCGCGCACGAGCGGGCCCGCGCTGAGATAGGTCTGGACGTTGCCGAGGCTTACGCCCCAGCGAGGGATGACATCGAAGCCAAGCCCGGTCGCCGGCTCGGTCGTCGCCAGCCAGCGGTGGCGCCAGTCGTAGGTGAGGTCGAGGCCAGGTTCGTTATGCAACTGGTGCGACCAGCCCTCGGCGTGCGCGACGTGAATGACGTTGTGCCAGCCATTCTGGATTTCACGGCCCAGCGCAGCCGGGCCGACCATGCCAAAATCGAGCTCGATGACCTGAAGCTGCCTGGCCTCCTGCCGTTGAAATCCCACCGCACCGTAAAGCCACGCTGCGTAGGGGCGGTCGTGCGGATCGGGGGTGGACGTGTGAATGAGAGTGGGCGTGTAGATGTTCTGGCCCAAGGAAAACGTGAGTTTCAGTTCGGGGGGCGGCTGGTCGGGGGAGCGGGCAGGCTCGAGCACGGCGAGATGGCGGCCCAGCTGGTCGAGCAGGCTGCCGAGGGCATTGAGCCGCGGATGTTCGAGCTCGTCGGCATAGGTGAGTTTGAAGCCGTTGGTGTAGTGGCGGTCGGTCCCGGCGAAATATTTGTCGTTTTCCGAGTAAATCGTGAATGCGCCTTCGCCGTGCGCAGCAGGAACGGCAAGGGCTGCCAGTCCGACGAGGAGCAGAGTTTTTTTCATTGGTAAAATTTCACGCCTCCCAGCGGCCGTAGATGCCGCAGGGCAGGATCTTGCCGTCGGCGGCGATGGGCAGGCCCACCTCGCCGGCGGTGAGCGTGCCGCCGCGGCCGGCGAAAAGCTCGGCGAGCAGGTTGGCGACAACGGTGGGCGAGAGGCGTGCAGTGTAGGCGTTGATGAGAAAAAACAGCGGCTGGTCACTCAGGATTTTTTTGCATTCGGCGAGGAGCGGCCAGAGATGCTCCTCGAGTTTCCAGAGTTCGCCTTCGCCGCCGCGGCCGTAGGTGGGCGGGTCCATGATGATGGCGTCGTAACGGCGGTCGCGGCGCTGTTCGCGGCGGACGAATTTCAGGCAGTCGTCCGTGATGTAGCGGATGGGCGCGTCGGCCAGCCCGCTGAGCGCGGCGTTTTCGCGACACCACTTGACCATGCCCTCGGAGGCGTCCACGTGGCAGACGCTTGCACCCGCGGCGCCAGCGGCGCAGGTGGCCGCGCCGGTGTAGCCGAAGAGATTGAGGACGGAGATCTCGCGACCGGAGGTTTTCGCGGATTTTATTTTTTGCGAAAGCCACTCCCAGTTCACCGCCTGTTCGGGGAAGAGCCCCGTGTGCTTGAAGCTGGTCGGGCGGATTTTGAAGGTGAGGCCGAGCGGGGCGTAGCGCATTGACCACGACTCGGGCAGCGGGCGGCGGAATTCCCACTGGCCGCCGCCGCGCTCGCTCCGGTGATAAAAACCGTCCCATTTTTCCCAGGGTTTGCCACGCGGCCAGAAAACCTGCGGATCGGGGCGCACCAGTGTGAAGCCGCCCCAGCGTTCCAGTTTCAGGCCGTCGCCGGCGTCGAGCAGCTGGTAGTCGCTCCACTGGTCGGCGAGGAGGAGTCCGGGGCGTTGAACAGGCGCGGGCATGTGCCGATCAAACAAGGGCGGACGGCGTCGATTGTCGAGCCCCCGGGTTCGGCCAAAGACACCGTGCCCGTCATGGAACTTCTTCACCGGCCGTTTGACTCTTCAATGCAACCACGCACCGAAGCCCTTCTATGAAAACCCGTCGCATCCTCTCCCAAGTCATTCCGGCTTTGTGGTGCGCAGCCGTCATGGCTGCGCCTGTCTGTGCGGACACGGTCGATACAAAAAGCGGTGCGCACCTCACCGGCACGATCACCAAGATCGACAGCGGCACGGTGTATTTGCACACCGACTATGCTGGCGACATCTCCATCAAGCAATCCGAGGTCACCGGCTTTGCCACGGATGAACCGATTGCGGTGCGTCTCACCAGCGGCACGCGTCTCGACGGCAAGGTCGTACCGGCGGCCGGCGGCGCGCTGCAAATCGCCGGCCCGGACGGAACGCTCACCACCGATGTTCCCCGGATTGCCGCGACTTGGGAGGCGGGGGGCGAAGATCCGGCGATGGTCGCGCTGCACCGTCACTGGACCTACGAGGCCGCCGTCGATGTAAATGGAAAAACCGGCAATCATGAGCAGCTCGGCACCGACGCCAACTTTCGCGCCATACTCAAGACCCCGCAGGACGAACTGCAGTTTTACAGCGGGTACAACCGCCAGGTCACCGATCACCAGAAATCCGCCGACCAGTTCAAGGCTGGCGCCGACTATGCCTCCCACTTTTCGGAAAGAAATTCCTGGTATGTGCGTGACGAAGGCGGCTTCGACCGCGTGCAGGACATTGCTTTCTACGACATCGCCGCGGCCGGCTTTGGCTACGACTTCATCAAACAGCCGAAGCACACCCTCACGGGCCGCGCCGGTCTGTCCTACCGCTTTGACGATTACAAAAATCCCGCGACGACCGACGTAAATTCCCTCGGCGCCGATTTCGAGCTAAGCCACGAATGGATTTTCCGCATTTCGCGGCTCGTCAACCAGCTGACCTACGTGCCCGCGTTCGAGAACCTCAACAGTTTCGTCATCTCGCACGAAAGCTTTTATGAAATCCCGCTGGCCGATCCGGCGTGGAAACTCCGCTTCGGCTTTTCCAATGATTACAACAGCAAGCCCGGGGCCGGAGTGAAAAGGCTGGATACGACTTATTTCACCCGCCTGCTGCTCGACTGGCAGTAAGACACTGTCGATGGAAACAAAAGACGGCCTCATCCGTGGATGATGCGGCCGTCTTTATTTTTGTTCTTCGCTGTGATGGAGACGGTGCAGGCCGAACCGCTGCGCCTTGGCGGCGGCACACGTTGGTGACGGGCAGCCGGCTTACAGCAGATCCTTGTCCACTTTGCGCTCGAGGATCTTTTCGAATTCCTTGCGGAGGGCCTTTTGCTTGCCGCGCAGGCCGGGCATAAGCGCGAGCCAGTTGTAGATCTCCTCGCGGAGATGCCCGGGCATGAGCGGCTCGATTTCGCGCACGCGGTCGAAGGCGCGCACGCACGCGGTGGCGATCTGCTCGCAGGCGAGTTGCGCGGTGGCCGAGCTGTGCTGGCCGGCGAGGCGCACGACTTCGTCGAGTTTGCGACGGCGCGGCGAGCTGGATTTATAGGTGGCCAGGCTGTCGATGATGACGCTGGCGGTGCGTGGATAAAAGCTGGCCATGAGATTCCACGGATCGGAGCCGTCGCCGGCGGCGCGGAGGTCGGTGCGCAGAAGCACGGCGGGGATGTCGGCGAACTTGGCGAACATGAATTCGATGACGGTGCCGGCATCGAGCTCGGTGCCGTCGAAGCAGAAAAGGCCGAGGTCGCAGGAGATGAGCGCGCGGATGTCCTGGTCGCGGATGGTGCGGGGGGTCGAACTGCGCAGCTCGATGTCCTGCGGGAGCAGGCAGCGGTAGCGGCCGTGGGATTTTTCGTAGATGGCCTCGGCGAGCCACGCATTGCCGATGAGATGCTTGAGCGTGAAGAGCTCGCTTCCAAAATAAACGGTGCAACTCGATTTCTTTTTCTTCATGCCGGCCCAACCGAGCTAGCGGTGAAAGCGCGCGCGGCTCAACGCAAAAGTCCGCGCCGGAAATTTCAATGTGGGTTCAACACGAGCGTATGCGCGGCCCGGCCGGGCAGAAATGGCGCGGGCTCGCCGCGGACCCAGGCCTCGTGGCCCGCGCGGTAGAACGGTGAGAGGGGGTGGCCGCTCTGGCCGCCGGGCATTTCGAAAATACCCTCGTCCTCATGGCCGGGGGCGACGGCGAAACGCTCGCTGGCGCCATACCGGGGCGTCTGCACCCGCGGCATGTCCTCGTCGCCCGGCAGCCCGTCCGCGGGCAGGTCGAGGAGGCGTGCGAGCGGGCCGGGCAGGAGGCGGCTGAAGGGATGCTGGATATGCGCGAGATTGGCCCGGCCCCACGTGGCGCGGTCGAGCGGCTCGAGCCGGGCCGTGACGGCATCGGCCGCGGCGAGCAGCAGGTCGTCCCAGCGGGCGAACCGCGGGTTGAGCAGGTGCGGCGGCTTTTGGGCCAGCAGCGTCCACAGCGCCGGCTCGCAGTTGAAGCGAGTGTAATCAAAATCCGGATACGATTCGGCGCAGGGCGCGAAGATCGGCGTGAACACGAGTTGCGCGACCTGGGTGCGGAACTCGCGCACGAGACGGTAGCTGGCCGAGCCGGGGTCCGCGCGGCCCTCCCAGTGTTCGGCCAGGCGGCGCAGTTCGGCGCGGGATTTTCCCCCGGCCAGGGCTTCAGGAGTAAGCGTGGCGAGGAGCAGCTGCTGCCAGCGCGCGAGGAAAAGTGCCCGGTCGTCCAGCTGGATGGCGAGGAGATCGCGCGGGGTGGCGTGTTCGAGTCCGGCGAGGTCGTCACGGATCTGGGCGGCGCGATACGGCCGCTCGTAGCCGCCATCGCCGATTTTATCGAGCGCCTCGCCGCCGAGCATGCGCTGGTTGGCGCTCCAGATCCGGCCCGAGGCGGGCGCGAGGATCTGCGGCATGTCGCCGGGCGCGAGCAGGCCGTCCCAGAAACGGTCGCCGTAGGCCCACGAGACGGGCAGGCGGCCGTCGAAGCCGGTGCGCTTGGGCAGCTGCCCGGCGATGGTCCAGCCGATGGCGCCATTGGCGTCGGCCACGATGAAATTCTGTGCGGGAATGCCCGCGCGATGCGCGATGGCCAGCGCTTCGGCCGCGGTGCGCGCGGTTTCGAGCTGGCCGAGCGAGAAATTCGCGGCGGCGGGCTGATATGCCATCCAATTCAGCGCGAGAAGGCGGCCGTTGCCATCCTGACCGACGATGGGGCCCCACCGGGTCCAGCGCACATCGATTGTCACGGGAGCGGAGCCTTTGACGGAAATGGTTTCCTGGCGCTCGTCGATTTTGACGAGGCCGTCCCGGGTCTGATAGAGAGTGGAGGCGCCGGGCACGAGCTCGACGGTGACAAGGTCGCTGGTATCGGCGAAGGCGTTGGTGAAGCCCCACGCGATATGGCCATTGCTGCCGGCGACGACGATGGGCGCGCCGGGGAGCGTCACGCCGGTGACCTGATTGGTTGAAGGCTGCCCGCTCGCGACGGGCCAGACCAGCGAGGCGCGATACCAGATGTTGGGCACGCGGAGCGCGAGGTGCATGTCATCGGCGATGAGCGCGGCGCCGCCGGCCGTGTGCGCACCGGAGAGGGCGAAGGCGTTGGAGCCGGCAAAGGCGAATTCATCGTGCGGCGCGGGCAGCGCGGGGAACTGGCGTGAGAGCTGGCCGCGCAGGTCGATGACCTTGGCCGAGGGGATGGGCGCGGGCGGTGCGGTGCTGCCGTCGAGCGCGGCATCGTCGGGCGTGATCAGCGGGGCGAAAAACTTCTGCGCTTCGCTGCCATACGCGTCGCGCAGTGCGGCGAGCGAGTGTTCGTAAAGGCCGGCATCCTGCAGGTCGAGAGTCATTGCATAAATCACGAGCACGCTGTCCTCGGGCTTCCAGGGCTGCGGGCTGGCGCGGAGCACAAGGTATTCAAACGGTCTGGCGCGCAGCGCCTGCAGGCCGGCGTTGACGCCTTCGGCATAGGCTTTGACCAGCGTGCGCTCGTCGGGCGCGAGCTGGGCCAGCACGGTGCGCGCCAGCGCACGAAACCCATGCACGCGCACGGCCTTGTCGTGGTCGAGCGCGGATTTGCCGAAAAGCCCGGCGAGCTCGCCGGCGGCGTGGCGGCGCAGCAGATCCATCTGGAAAAAACGGTCCTGGGCGTGCAGGAAACCCAGGGCTCGGGCGACATCGGCCCGGGTGCGGCCATGGAGGGTGGGCACGCCGAGCGCGTCGCGTTCGACGGTGACGGGTCCGGTGAGGCCGGGGATGATCGCGGTGCCATCGAGCTGCGGCAGGCTGGCCCGAAGCTCGGAATAAAACCATGCGCCCGCGATGGCGGCGCCGAGTGCGATCAGGCTGAGCACGCCGGCGAGCAGGCGGAAGCGCTTGGCGACCTCGGGGTTCACAGGCCGAAGGCCGTGCGGATGTCCGCGACGAGTTTTTCCGGCGGTTGGGCCACATCGAGGATGAGCGCATCGCGCGGCGGCTCAAGCGCCTCGAATTGCGACTGGAGCATGGTTTCCTTCATGAAGTGGTCCTGGCGCCGGCCAAGGCGCTGGAGGATGAGCGCGAAGTCGCCGTTGAGATGCACAAGCTTCACGCGTGCCGGATCAGCCATCACGGTCCGGCGGTAGCTGTCCTTGAGCGCCGAGCAGGTGAGGACCGCGTTTTCGCCGCGGGCCAGGCAGACGTCGATGTGCGTGCGGATGGCGGCGAGCCACGGTGAGCGGTCGGTGTCGGTGAGCGGATGGCCGGCGGCCATTTTTGCGATGTTCGCGGGCGGATGAAAATCATCGGCGTCGCGGAAGCTCCAGCCGAGTTCAGCGGCGAGAAGGCGGCCGATGGTGGTCTTGCCACTGCCGGCCACGCCCATGAGCAGGATGATCATGCCGGAGCGGATTCCCACGCCCGGGTCTGCACCGGGTCGCGGCCCTCGTCGAAGTCGATATAATCGAACATCGTCATGACGGGCTTGGACTCCAGTGCGCTTTCCCGGATGCGCTTCGCGAGAATCTCGGCGCCGGCATCGCGCCAGCCGCGCTTCATCATGAACCCGTTCCAGATTTCACATTCCTCATCGGTGCGCGCGCCCCCGCGCTGTTCGCACCAGGCGAGGAGCCGGGCGTCGTCCAGGTCGCCGCCGAGCGTGCGCGCCTTGAGCTCCTCGTAGTTAACGCGGAGAAAATTGCAGCAGCGCCCGTCGAAGCCCTTGCCGAGATTGGGCACATAATCGTCGGCCGGTTGAAGCTGGCCACCGACGTGAAGCCGGATTTTGTCGAGCATGCGGCCGAAATAGACGAGTCGGCCGACTTTGAGGTAAGGGCTGCGGAGACCGGGGACGTGTGACATGGAAGGAAGGATGGCGGATGATGGCTCTTGATCGGGAGGAAAGATTCAAGAAACAGATGCGCAATCCGCAATCGCCAATCCACCGCCACTCATTCGCGCCAAAAATAGACGGCGGTGCATAGTGCCGCAAATGCTACCGTGGGCGCGATGACCCATAGCGGGCTAAACGGCACATGCCAGCGATGCACGGCCCAGATGACGAGCACGCTCTTTATCGCAATGAGCACCCAGCCCGCGATGAGCAATTGCTCGACGCGGCGGTTGCGCGGCGATTTTTCGGTGACGGTGACCTGCTCCACGAAAGCATTTTCGTAGGTTTGCGGCGGTCGGCGTGAAATCAAATGGAGCAGGTTGGCGAGCATCGCGGGATTACCCTATTCAAAACGCAGCCAAAGGAAAGCATGGGCGCGGGAATGTGAATCGGCCATGCCTTTGGGTCGGGAGCGAGGGATGTGATCGTGGGGGAAATTTTCTTGGTGACGGGTGTTTTTCGAGGTGCGTTTTTTGTCGCGAGCCGGGTCAGTCGAGCCTGGTGAACACCAGTGCATTTTGCATGACCGGGGCTCGAATTTGCCTTATGATTTTCAAATACTAGGAAATTCGCGATGCGAAAATAAAATATAAAACTATTATTGAAAACATTTTATGAAATAACAAAAGCAGTTGGCATCAGCTGGGCTATCAAAGGAGTAGTTCAACCCAAACTCACCCATGAAAAAACCCAACAGACTCCTTGTTTTGCTTATGCTGGCTCCTGTAACTCTGCTGGCAAATTACGAAACCGATCAAAAAATCGAGGACGCCGCCAAGGCTTCCTATAATTACCACGCGGTCCTTCAGGATCGCGTCAAGGTCAAGGCGCAGGACGGGGTGGTCACGCTGACCGGCACTGTGCCCGACAAGAATCAAAAGAGCCTCGCCGAAGACACCGTGGCTGACCTGCCCGGGGTGGTGAGCGTCAATGACCAGATCGAGGTCGAGCCGCCGGCGCCCGAACATTCGGATGACTGGATCTCCTTCAAAATCCAGACCACGCTGCTGATGAAAGCCCACGTCAGCGCGACGAATACTCATGTCGAGGTGAAGGATGGCGTGGTCACGCTCACGGGCACCGCTGAAACCATGGCCCAGAAAGAACTGACCGAGGTTTATGTGCAGGATGTTGATGGTGTGAAGTCGGTCAAAAACAACCTGACGGTCGAATCATCTCCCGCGGCCCCTGCGCGCAGCTTTGGCGATGTGGTTGATGACGCATCGATCACCGCACAGGTGAAATACCAGCTTCTCACCCACCATTCCACCAGTGCGCTGAAAACGAAAGTCACGACCAAGAATGGCATCGTCGCCATCAGCGGCGAAGCCGATTCCGACGCGGAAAAGGATCTCGTCACCAAGCTGACGCAGAATCTCCGCGGAGTAAAATCCGTGACCAACGATATGACGGTCAAGTCGATGTAAGCCGGCCGGCCTGACGCAGGGCGTTTGGCCGCTGTTTGTAGATTGCGCTGGTGGCGCGGGTTATGCGCCACCAGCGGCTTTTTATCCACATTGGCACCACGGGCGACTCTGCGGGCAAAGCACTGGGGACTCGCGCGGGAATTTTTTTGTGCTAGATTGCGTCAGTATAAAAAGAGAAAGGTGCCCCCATGAAAATACTCCGCCTCCTGTTCGCAGTTTTCGGCCTGGCTCCCGGCGGCCTGTTGCGCGCCGCGGATACGCCCGCCAAGGCCTCCTTGGTTGATGTGGTTTACGTCAGCCCGGAAAAATTCACCGATGTCAAGGACAGCTATAACAGCGACAACGACAAAGTTCGTGACGAATATCTCGACCTCCTTCGGGTGCACATCGAATCGCACGCCAAATATTACATCGCCGCCGGCCAGCATCTTGCGCTGCGCATCACCAACGTGGACATGGCCGGTGACTTCGAGCCGGCCCGCGGGCCGAATTTTTCCGACATCCGCATTATAAAGGATGTCTACCCGCCGCGCATCAAACTCGAGTTTGCGCTCACCGGGGCGGACGGCAAAATCCTCAAACAGGGCTCGCGCGACATCATCGACCTGGAGTTCCTCTCCGGGATCAACACCTACTTCCCCGATGATCCGATGCGCTACGAAAAGGCGCTCATTGACACTTGGTTAAACCGCGAATTTGGCCGGTTGAAGCATTAAGGCCGCCCCGGGTGGCCGATTATTATGCCTTGCGTTTTCCCGCCGCCTGTGTGTCCTTCCAAGCCTCGTTAGAGAAAGCGTTTAGATGTTAAGGTCTGGTGAGTCGTTGGCTGAGCGTAGGCTTAAGTGATGATTTGAAACCCACGGTGGGAACAGAACTGGCAGCGGACGGTGGATCTACGAATCATTACATGAGTAACTCAAAACTATACGTCGGCAATCTGTCCTTCAAGACCAGCGATGCCGACCTCCGCGCACACTTCGGCCAGTTCGGCAACGTCACTGACGTTTATGTCGCGATGGACAAGATGACCGGCCGCCCGCGCGGCTTCGCGTTCGTCACCATGGGCACGCCCGAAGAGGCGAAGCTCGCGACGGAAAAAGCCAATGGCGTCGATCTCGACGGCCGTCCCCTGACGGTCAACGAAGCCCGCCCGAAAGAAGAAGGCGCCGGCCGTTCATTTGGCGGCGGCGGTGGCCGTGGCTTCGGTGGCGGCGGCGGCGGCGGTGGCGGCGAGCGCCGCGGTGGTGGCGGCGGTTTCAACCGCGAACGCCGCTACTGAGCGCATCGCAGATTAAAATTTCAAGACGAAGCTCCTCGCGGGCTTCGTCTTTTTTGTTTTTGAAATAATCGTGCCATCGCCAGCCACCGTCGCCGCCGTTGAACAACACCTCGCCGAGCTGCGCGCCTGCGCGCTTTGTCCGCGCATGCACAAGCCCGTGGTCGTCGGCCGGCCCGTGCCGAGTCGCGTGCTGCTCGTCGGCCAGGCGCCGGGCGACAAGGAGCCGAAGCTCGGCCGGCCGTTTGCCTGGACGGCGGGAAAAACGCTCTTCAAGTGGTTTCAGGAGGCGCTTGGCTGGAGCGAAGACGAGACGCGGGACCGCGTTTATTTTGCCGCGGTCTGCCGTTGTTTTCCGGGCAAGCGCGCCGAAGGCGGCGACCGCGTGCCTGCGCCCGACGAGATCGCCAACTGTGCCGGCTGGCTCGGACGTGAGTTCGCGCTGCTGCGTCCGCAACTCGTGCTGCCGGTGGGCAAGCTGGCCATCACGCAATTTCTCGGCGAGCGCCCGCTCATCGAGGTCGTTGGAAAAAAATTCCGCATCGATTACCGCGGCCATGCGGCCGACTGCGTGCCGTTGCCACATCCTTCGGGCGCGTCACCGTGGCACCGCATGGAGCCGGGACGGACGCTTCTGCGCACCGCCTTCACCCATATCGCCGCGCATGAGGCGGTGAAAAAATAAGTGTGCGCGGATGTGCTTCAGCCGCGCGGCCGGCGGTCATGACCGGCCCGCGGAAAAATCACTTCGGTTCCGGCGCGCCATGGCCGGCCTTTTGCGCGAGGGTGGTGTAGGGATACTGCTGGTAAAAGTCCTGCACCGCCTGTTCGCGCGCATCGGCTTCGACGGTGAACTTGCCCTGCGTGAGGTAGTCGTGCACGCGCTGGTCGACCCATCGTTGCATGAACTCCCGCTCCACTCCGGTCGCGACGGCCGGATCGGGCTTCGGTTTGTGCGCACCATGGTGGCAGCCGCTGAGCGCGACCGCTCCAGCCAACAGGGGAAGGAGAATCTTTTTCATGCAAATGGGTTGAATCAAGGCTTGGTGTAAAACGTGATCAATCCGTCATCAGACCGCCAGTGAATCTTTTTGGTTTCGCTTTGTGGAAAAATTGTTAAGCCGGAACCCCATGAGCGACGAGCCCAACCCACAACCGCTCCGCCTCAAGCCTCGTGAGGCACCGGCTGCACCGCCAGCGGCCAAGACTCCGCCGGCTCCGCCTTCTGCGCCCGCTTCCGCTCCTGCGGTGGAGCCCGCACCCGCCGTACCGCCCGTCTATCGGAAACCCCAGATAGTCGAAGCGCCGCCGGCATTCATTCCCCAAGGCCCGGTCTCAGTTACGCCACCACCGCTTCCAGCTAGTCCGGTTGCGCCCACGCCCGCACCTAAACCCTCTGCCGGGCCACTGTCGGCGGTTCCGTCCAACCCCGCGCCTCCGCCTCCCCCCGCGCCACCTGCTGCAGCTGAAAAAACTCCGACAGTTTCAGGAGGGTCGTTGACGGTTGCTTCCGCCGAATCCGCGGCGAAGGCCGCCTACAAGCTTAAACCTCACGAGCCATCGCCATCTCTGCCACCTCCGCCGCCTCCTGCGCCTCCTGCGCCGGTTGCTGCCTCTTTGCCGGCTGCAGCACCGCCGGGATCATCCAAGCCGTTGCCGGCTGGCGCGCCGGTTCCTGGCGTGCCCCATGTCCGCGCCGCTCCGGTGCGCCGCGTGCTGCCCCCGCCCAAGCCGCCTCCTGCAAAATTAAGCCCGGTCATCGTGGCGGTTGTGGCGATCGTGTTGCTCGGCCTGGTCGGGTTCATCGCTTATCAGGTTGTTCTGAAGCGGTTGGCTTCATCAGCTCCCGAGCCGAAGTCCGGCACTGCCGCCGTGCCGGCGCACAAGCCCGCGCCCGGTCCGACCCCGTCGGAAACACTTAATCAAGCGGCTGCCATGCCGGGCCAGATGATCGACAAGGCGAAAGCGGCGGTGGATGCGCACACCGCGGCGGGCACCGAGCCGGTCAATGAAGTCGTCGACGGACAAAAGCCGGCTGCACCGCCACCCGCTGTCAATGTTTCGGTTCCGGTTCCCGGGCCGGCGGCAATTGCATCGGCCGAAGCCGCCGCTGCGTCGGCTCCAGTGACCGCGCCGGCACCTTCCGAACCGCAGACGGTGCGCATTGATCTTGCACCGACAGAAGCCGCCAGCCCGGCTTTCAAGGCCTTTATTTCCAGCCTGCGGGTGAGCGGCGTCTTTCAAGGGGCCAACCCGCGCGTACTGATTGGCAGCCGCACCTTTGAAGTGGGCGAAGTGGTCAATGAGGATCTTGGCATCATTTTTGTGGGCGTTGATCCCGATCGCAAGCTGGCGCTCTTTAAAGACGGGACCGGCGTCACGCTGGTGAAGAAATACTGAGCGCGGCGGGGCCCCCCGGCCGGCGGGAGGCTTTACCACACTTCCACCGGCCCCTTGGGCACAGGAATGGCGGCCGTGGCCGGCGCTTCATCGTCCGGTTCGCGCAGGAACGATGCAACGAGCGGGCCGGGCTGGAACTTTGGCCGCAGTTCGCCGCGTTCGTCGCAGAACGGTGCGCGCCAGCGCAGGTATTCGGCGAGCACGGCCTCGAAATCGGCGCGCGAAGTGATGGTGATGATGCGTTGCTTGAAGGGCTTGGCCGGCCCGAAACGCCGCGCATACCACGGAGCGACCTTGCGGAAAAGTTTCGCCCCCTGCGGCTCGCCATAAAATTCCACATAGCGCTCGAAGTGCCGCCGCATCACGGCCACGCGTTCCGTGAAGCCGGGCTCGGGCTGGAGTTCGCCCGTGCGCAGGTAGTGTTCGGTGCGGCGGAAAATCCACGGGTCATAGAACGCCCCGCGGCCGATGCTCACGCCCGCACAGCCCGTTTCGTCGATCATGTGCTTCGCGGCTGCAGGCGTGGTGACGTCGCCGTTGCCGATGACGGGGATTTTTTGCACCGCTTCGACGACTGCGCGGATGCCGGCGAGCTTGACCGTGCCGCTGAAGCCCTGCGCGCGCGTGCGTCCGTGCACGAAGATCGCCGCCACACCTGCGTCCTCCAGCACGCGCGCGAGATCGGGGGCGGTGAGGTTTTCCTCGTCCCAGCCCAGCCGCATCTTCGCGGTGACCGGGATTTTCACGGCGGCGACCATGCCGCGCACCAGCGCCGCGGTTTTTTCAAGCTCGGTCATCATGGCCGAGCCGCCGCCAATGCGGACGACTTTTTTCACCGGGCAGCCCATGTTGATGTCCACGGCCTGGGCGCCGAGTTCCTGGCACAGCACGGCGGCATCGCGCATCTCCTCCGGCACCGCACCAAAAAGCTGGATGCCCATCGGCCGGTCGTCGGGATGGGTCGCGACGAGCTGGAGCGCGCGCGGATTGCGTTCGAGCAGCGAGCGGGCATTGACGAGGTCGGTCGTGGCCCAGCCGAGCCCGCCGAGCTCGCGCAGGGTCAGCCGCATGGGCAGGTTGGTGTAGCCTGCCAGCGGCGACAGAAACAGGTTGGAGGAAAGTTCGTGAGAGCCGAGGCGCACTAGGGTTATCTCCTTACAAGGAAAGTCTGGATTGGAGAAGAGGGTTTGTCGATTTTGGTTCTATCTGGTGAATGCCAGCTGCTTAAGCTTCACCAGTCCTTTTGCTTATGTGTGCCCGTGCGCGTGTTTCCTCACCCGCGATTCTCGCTTCTCTGGCGGCCGGCATCATGGCCGTGGGCATCTGCACTGCCTTTTACCTGCGCGAGGCCGGCCAGATCGAACAGACCTTGCGCGATCGCGAATCCCTGCGGGCGGAATTTTTTGCCCGCCTTTTTGTGTGGGATCTTCAGCCGGTCGCGGCCAATCTGCGCGTGCTGGCTGATGGCGAGGGCTTGCACGATTTTCTGGCCACGGGCCGGCCGGGCGACCTTGAGCGAGCGGTCCACCGGGCGGAGTTCTTCAGTCACGAGCAGGCTGCGTATGACAAAATCCGCTATATCGACGAACGCGGCCGGGAGATTATCCGGGTCAATCGGAACGGCGTCATCGTTCCTTCGGATCAACTGCAAAACAAGGCCGACACTTATTTTTTCCGGCGCGGGATGACGCTCCAGCTGGGGCAGATTTTCATCTCGCCCTTCGACCTCAACAAGGAAGACGGCCGGATCGAGCAGCCGCTCAAACCCACCCTGCGTTTCACCGTGCCGGTGTTCGACACGGCCGGCCGGCGTCGCGGAATCTATGTCATCAATTATCTGGGCGAAAATCTGCTCGCGCTGCTCCGGCAATTTGCGCCGCAGTACCAATACCGGCTGCGGTTGCTCAATGCGCAGGGCTACTGGCTCAAGGCCGCCCGGCCGGAGGAGGAATGGGGCTTTATGTTTCCTGAGCGCGCGGGCCTGACCCTGGCGCGCGAGGATCCTGCTTTGTGGAATCAGCTGATGCGCGAGACGGCCGGTCAGGTGCGCCGCGCCGGCGGCCTTTTCACCTGGCATCGCATCGTTCCCCGGGAAATTCCGACCGGCGGGGGCAACGGCGTGGTGGCGGCCGACGATTTCCTGGTCATCGGTTCGGAGGTGACGGCGGAAGAGTGGGTGGCCACCTTCCATAACCTGCGGCAAAGGTTTCTCGTTGGATCGTTGATGGTGGGATTCTTGCTCGCCGCCAGCGGGTGGTTCTTTTTCTCGCGCCAGCGGGCGCAGCAGGACCTCGACCGCTTTTTTGTCCTCACGCGCGACATGCTGTGCATCGCCAGCTTCGACGGCTATTTCACGCGGCTCAATCCCGCCTGGCAGGAGACGCTCGGCTACACCCTTGATGAACTGCGGGCCCTGCCATTTTTGGAATTCGTCCACCCGGACGACCGGGAGCGAACGATGGCGGAAGCGGCCGGCCTCGCGCGCGGCCAGGAAATCACCTCCTTTGAAAACCGCTACCGTTGCAAGGACGGCTCCTATCGCTGGTTTTTGTGGAGTGCCCGCGCCCTTGTGCGTGAACAGCAGATTTTTGCCTCGGCGCACGATATCACCGGGCGCAAGCGTTTCGAGCAGGTTCACCTCCAGTTCCGCGCGCTTTTCGAATCGCTGCCGGGTCTCTACCTCGTGCTCACCCCCGATCGCAAAATTGCGGCCGTAAGCGATGCTTATCTGAAGGCCACCATGACCAGACGCGAGGAGATCCTCGGGCGCGGCCTCTTCGATATCTTCCCCGACAATCCGGATGATGCCGGCGCTACCGGCGTCTCCAACCTGCGTGCTTCCCTCGATCGCGTTTTGCGAACGGCCGAACCCGACACGATGGCCATTCAAAAGTACGACGTGCGCCGGCCGGACGGCACTTTTGAAGAGCGCTTCTGGAGTCCCATCAATTCGCCGGTCCTCGGAGCGGACCGCCATATCGAATACATTATCCACCGGGTGGAGGATGTGACCGAATTCGTGCGGCAGAAGCGGCAGCCGGCGGCTGAGAGCACCCTTCTCTCACGCATGGAGTTGATGGAAGCGGAAATTTTCCGGAGTTCGGAGGCGGTGCAGTCGGCCAACCACCAGCTGAGCGCGGCCAACCAGGAGCTCGATGCGTTCTGCTACTCCGTATCGCATGATTTGCGCGCGCCGCTGCGGCATATCGATGGCTTCATCGGCCTGCTTGATCATCACGCCGCGGCGTCGCTGGACGAGAAGAGCCGCCGCTATCTCGCCATCATTTCCGACTCGGCCCGGCAGATGGGGCGTCTCATCGACGACCTGCTGACTTTTTCGCGCGCGGGTCGCACGTCGATGCGCCTGGCTGAGGTTGATAACGATGCACTGGTTGCCACCGTCGTTCGCGAAGGCGGTTTCGAAAGAGCGGACCGCGCCATCGACTGGCGGATTGCGCCCCTGCCGCGCGTCCAGGCCGACCCCGCCCTCCTGCGGCAGGTCTGGGTCAACCTGATCGGCAATGCCGTAAAATATTCCGGCAAATCCCCGGCGCCGCGCATCGAGATCGGCTGCCGGACGGATGCCGCGGCGGGCGAACACGAGTTCTTCGTGCGCGACAATGGCGCCGGCTTCGACATGAAATATGTCGACAAGCTTTTCGGCGTTTTTCAACGCCTGCACGACGTGACTGAGTTCGATGGCACCGGCATCGGCCTGGCGAACGTGCGCCGGATCATTGCACGACACGGCGGCCGCACCTGGGCCGAGGGCAGCGTCGGCGAGGGGGCGGTGTTTTACTTCAGCCTGCGCGCCGTCGTGCCCTCGGCTTCTCCTTCCTCCCCAATTTCCGCATCCAACTCCACCTCCGCTCACCCATGAATCCACTCCGCAGCATCCTCTTGGCCGAAGACAATCCCCGCGACGTCGAACTCGCCCTCGCCGCGCTTTCCGAACACAATCTGGCCAACCAAGTCGAGGTCGTGAACGACGGCGCCCAAGCGCTGGATTATCTCTACTGTCGCGGCACCTTCAAATCGCGCACCACGGGCAACCCGGCGGTCATCTTGCTCGACCTCAAAATGCCGAAGGTCGACGGGCTGGAGGTTTTGCGGGCCATCAAGCAGGACGAAAAGCTGAAGAGCATCCCGGTCGTGATGCTGACTTCATCGCGGGAGGAGTCGGACCTCGTCCGCAGCTACCAGCTCGGTGCGAACGCCTATGTGGTGAAGCCGGTGGACTTCCAGGCCTTTCTCGCGGCGGTCAAGCAGCTCGGCGTGTTCTGGGCCATGCTGAACGAACCGCCGCCCGGCGTGCTTGAGCGTGCACGCTGAGCTTATCCGACCGCCGTCTTCATCCGCCGCAGCGCCTCTTCGAGCGTGGCGCGAGGACAGCCGAAATTCAGGCGCACGTATTTTCCCTTCGGTGCGCCGAAGAACACGCCGTCGCTCAGGCCCACGCCGTGTTTCTCGAAATACGCGACGGGCTCGGCCAGACCGAGCGCCTCGACATTGAGCCACGCAAGATAGGTGGCCTCGAGCGGCGCCTCTAGGCGCACGCCGGGCAGCTCGCGCGCGAGAAAAAGCTGCAGGAAATCGCGGTTGCCGCGCAGGTAGGCGAGCAGCGCCTGCCGCCATGGCTCGCTGTCACGGTAGGCGGCCTCGCAGGCGGTGTAGCCGAGCGCGGTGACTTCCGCGACGATGCCGGCGGTGGCGCGGACGAACTGCGCGCGCAGCTTCGGGTCGCTGATGATGGCGATGGAGGTGCCCATGCCGGGCAGGTTGTAGGTCTTGCTCGGCGCCATGAACGTGACGGTGCGCGCGGCGATTTCGAAGCCGAGCGATGCGGTCGGTGTGTGCGGCAGCGATGGATCGAGGATGAGGTCGCAGTGGATTTCATCGGACTGGAGCACGAGTTGGTGCCGCAGGCAGAAGTCGGCCAGACGGATGAGCTCTTCGCGACGCCACGCACGCGCCACGGGATTGTGCGGGTTGCAGAGAAGAAAGATTCTTGTGCGCGGAGTGATGGCGCGTTCCAGCGCGTCGAAGTCCATCTCCCAGCGGCGTTCCGCGCTGTTCAGCGTGAGCGGCACGGTGAGTGTCTCGCGGCCGGAGTTTTTTGGCGCGGTGAGGAACGGCGGGTAAACCGGCGTGCAGCTCAGCACCTGTTCACCCGGCTGCGCGAAGGCCTGCGCGGCGACGTTGAGCCCGACGACAAGGCCGGGCAGCCAGACGATCCAGGCCGGTTCGATGCGCCAGCCGTAGCGCGCGTCAAGCGCGTCCACGACGGCGTCGACGGTTGACTTCACCGGCCGCGAGTAGCCGAACACACCATGGTCGATGCGCCGGTGCAGCGCCTCGATGACGGCGGGCGGCGAGGTGAAGTCCATGTCGGCCACCCACAGCGGCAGCACGTCGCGGCCGGCGTATTTCTGCCATTTCTGCGAGTCGGTGCCGCGGCGGGCGGGCGGATGGTCGAAGTCGAAGGTCACGGTGATGCGGTGGTCGGGCCCGCCAACAAACCGCACCGCGTCGCGCAAGAAAAGCCCAAACGGCGCGGTCAGGGCAGATCCACCCAGAGCACAGGCTGGCGGATGGGAAAGTTCCGGCGGATTTCCTCGACGGTCGGGTCGGCCGGCAGATGCTCCCAGAGCTTGAGCCAGTCCTCGTTGCCGGTCGCGAGCGCGCCGAAGAGGAGCGCCGGCTGGCGCACGGGCCAATCATCCCAATACATCACGTCCGGCTTTTTCGGCCATTTGGATTTGTCGGCGAGATACGGCGCGAGGTATTCGATGCCATGGACAAGGCTGCGGCCGTTGAGCGATGTATAGGTGAGGAGGTTTTCCTGCGGCGTCGAAAGCACCTGGGCGAGGGCGGTCATCACGTCGAGGTTGAAGATGGAGTAGCCGTAGGCCTTGGTGCGGCCGAGCTCGCGCGGAAAGCTGCCGTCCGGCGCCATTTGCTTGGGTAGGAGGATTTCCTTGAAGCGGCGGCGGCAGTCGGCGAGGGCGGCCTCATCGCCGGTGAGGCGGGCGAAGCACGCGGCCTGCAGCGTCCAGCATGTGCCGTGGTTGTTGTCCGCATTGCTCTCGTCAATGCCATAGGGATGGATGCGGATCCAGAGCAGGTAATTGTGGAACCAGCGGGTGATGTCCTTCTCCTTGGCGGGGGTGAGGGCATGCGAACCGCGCAGCGAAATGACGCCGAGGGCGACCTCGGCCAGATGCACGGTGTCGATGATGCCGATGCCTCGTCCCGTGCAGACGCCCTTGATGGCCTGTGCGTATTGAAGATTGGGATGCATGCGCGTGTCCGAGTCGACAAACCATGCGTCGAGCTGCTTCACGGCGGCCTCGGCGTAGCGCTCGTCGTGCGTGATCCGGTAGGCGGCCATGAGTGCGTCCGTATCGCGCACGAAATCGAGCAGCAGCTCGCGGTGCGCGGTGAAATTGTCGGGGTTCGTCATGCCGTCGCGCTTGATGTAGGGGCCGTCGGGATTTTTCGGATCGGGCCACCAGTAATCGCCTTCCGATGAAAAATCGTGCGGCCCACCGGCGCTGCGTGGGTTAATGGCGGAGGTGATGGTGCGCGGCTCGGCGTGGAGCGCGGCATCGGCCAGCTGGACGACGCGCGCCCGTTCGAAGGCCTGCAGGTCAAAATGGGGCAGAAGGAGGAGGGCGAATAACATAGCGGCTCGGGGGTTGCAGGCCATTCCAAGCATCGCGGGAGCGGCGCGCAAGTCGCGGTTGGGCCGGAACAAAACTAATTCATGGCCGTCTGCGCCCGAAAAAGCCGGGGTATCCCATGCTTTTCCATGGGAATGATATTTCCCAGCAGGCGCCACGCTGATGATCCGGATGTTTTACCTGACGATTTGCAAGTGGATGTCATTAATGAAGATATTTACGTGAAAACCGCGGGCGGCCTTGACGGGAAATGCAATCGAACCTACAGCAACAGGCGTCTGTTTGGAGATTTTGCTTGAGCCTACCCACCATCATTCGGGCGATGCATCAGGATCTTCCGCCCGCCCGGAAAATCAGCCCCGTATATACAAGTGCCGCGCTGGCCCCTCATTGCGGCGCTCTTCCCCTCGTTGACCCCCTGTTTGCATATAATATTATGAATATCTTGAAAAAGAATGTCGGTAAACTCCGCGGATCGGCCTGCCTGCTGATCGCGCTTTCCACCGCTGTGCTGCCCGCGCGCGCCCAAGTGAACGTTTTGACGCAGCACAACGACAATGCGCGCAGTGGCGCCAACCTGAATGAAACCATCCTGAACACTTCGAACGTAAACGTGAACCAGTTCGGAAAATTATACAGTTACTCGGTGTCGGGCGATGTTCTCGCCCAGCCGCTTTATGTTTCCGGGCTGAGCATCGCGGGCGGCACGCACAATGTCCTTTACGTGGTCACGATGAATGACGTCGTCTATGCGTTTGACGCGGACAGCAATACCCAGCTGTGGTCCGTGAATCTCGTCCCCAGCGGGGAAGAGCCGGTCGCGATTACAAATATCGTCGGCTCCAACACCCTGAATATCCATAACAACGTCGGTATCGAGGGCACGCCGGTCATCGACGCCGGCACCAACACGATGTACCTGGTGGCGCGGAGTGACGTTCCCGGCAGCCCGCCGACCGTCTTTCATCAAAAGCTGCATGCCATCGACATTCTTACCGGCGCGGAAAAATTCGGCGGCCCCGTCGCGATTTCCGCCTCGGTCTCCGGCACGGGCAACGGCAGCTCCGGCGGCACGCTGGCGTTTGACCCGAAGATGGAAAACCAGCGTCCCGGCCTGGCCCTCGCCAACGGCAACGTGATCATCACCTGGGCCGGCCATGAGGACAAGGAACCCTGGCACGGCTGGGTCATCGCCTACAGCGCCAGCACGCTGGCGCAGGTCTCGCATTTCTGCCCCAGCCCCAACAGCCATGGCTGCGGCTTCTGGAACGCCGGCCAGGCGCCCGCGGTCGACGCGAGCGGCAACGTCTACATGATGACCGGCAACGGTTCCTATGACGGGGTCACGGAATTCTCCAACAGCTTCCTCAAGTTCACCAGCGGCAGCGGCGGCCTGACCATGGTCGACTGGTTTACGCCCGACAACCCTGGCTCCGGCGCGAACAGCGGTGACAATCCCACCAACGAGGACGCCCATGATCTGGATCTGGCCTCGGCGGGCGCGATGCTCGTCCCCGGCACCAGCCAGGTGTTTGGTGGCGGCAAGCTCGGCATGCTCTATCTGGTCAACACCGCCAACATGGGCCATGAGGTTTCCGGCGACACCCAGATCGTCCAGAATTTCCAGGGCGTCGCGGTCAATAGTACCTGCGGCTACAACCATCTCCACGGCGCGCCGGTCTACTGGAATAGCGCCACGAATGGCCCGACGGTTTACATGTGGGGCGAAAATGACTCTGGCCGCGCGTACAAATACGTCAGCGGACAATTCCAGACCACCCCTTCATCGCACACGACCGCGACTTCACCCACCACCGGCTGTGGCATGCCCGGCGGCATCCTTGCGATCTCGGCCAACGGCAATGCCACGGGCACGGGCATCCTCTGGGCCAGCACGGTCAACACCGGCAATGCCGTCCATAACAACGTGAACAGCATCCTTCGCGCCTTCAACGCGGACAATCTCGCCGTCGAGCTTTGGGACAGCAACATGAACTCCACGCGCGACAACTCCGGCACGCTGGCCAAGTACGTTCCGCCGACCATCGCCAACGGCAAGGTCTACATGCCCACCTGGAACCAGGACACGGGCGGTTCATCCAACACCATCAATGTTTACGGCCTCCTGAGCGGCGGTGGCAGCAGCCTCAACTTCGAGGCCGAAAACCTCACCTACACGCCAAACGGTGCGACCGCCGCGGTCCAGACCGACGTCAACTCCAGCAACGGCGAATGGATCGTGCTGTCCGCCACTGCGGCCGGCCAGTATATCGACTATGCGATTCCCAGCGTGGCCGCCGGCACCTACCAGGTGCAGATGGAGTGGAAGGGCAACGGCTCGCGTGGCATCCTGCAGCTCTCGGTCGACGGCGCCAACCTCGGCGGCACACTTGACCAGTATTCCGCTGCCCAGACCTACCCGACGACCACCTTTGGCAATGTGACCTTCGGCTCGACCGGCACGCACACCATCCGGCTGACTGCGACGGGCAAGAACGCCTCCTCGACCGGCTTCGGCCTTTCCGCGGACAGGTTCATCCTCGTCCCGCAATCCGGCGGCGGCCAGGTCGCAACACCGACCTTTAGTCCGGCCGGCGGCACTTACACGAGTTCGCAGACGGTGACGATCACCAGCTCCACCAGCGGAGCTTCGATCCGCTACACGACGGATGGCAGCACGCCGAGTGAAACCGCGGGCACGATCTATTCCAGCCCGGTCAGTGTCACCGTCACGACCACGCTCAAGGCCATCGCTTATAAGAGCGGCATGAGCGACAGCACGGTCGCCAGCGCCACCTATACCATCAACTCTGGTGGCGGCGGCACGACGGTCTCCTTCGAAGCAGAAAGCATCACGAACACGCCGACCGGCGCGACTTCCTCGGTTCAGACCGATGTCAATTCCAGTGGCGGCAAGTGGATCCTGTTGTCCGCCACGGCGACCGGCCAGTCCATCAGCTATGCCATCCCCAGCGTGACGGCCGGCACCTACCAGGTGCAGATGGAATGGAAGGGTAACAACACCCGCGGCACCCTGCAGCTCGCCGTCGATGGTACCAACCTCGGCAGCACGCTCGACCAGTACTCGGCCGCCCAGTCCTATCCGACGACTACGTTTGGCACCGTGACCTTCGGCTCGACGGGCACGCATACGGTCAAGCTGACCGTGACGGGCAAGAACGCCTCCTCGACCGGCTTCGGCCTCTCGGCGGACAAGTTCAACTTCGTCGCCCAGTAAGATCCGGCCCCGGATTCTTTATCACGACGCGCCGGGTGCAGCGATGCATCCGGCGCGTTTTATTTCGGTCACTATGGTCGTTCGCCTGTGGCGCCGACGCATCCGGCCGCTTTATTTCAGAGGCGCGGCCGGTTGCTGATAGGCCTGCAATCGTGCGAGAATGCGCTGTGCCTGGACATCGCCGGGATTGATTCTCAGGACTTGCCGGAAGTGCTCGCTGGCTTCCGCCATCCGGCCTGTTTGGATCAGGGCAACGCCCAGATTAAAATGAGCCTCGGCGTAGTCAGGTTTGATGCGCAGCGCCTCCTCGCACTGTGCCATCGCCTCAGGCATTAGTCCCTGGCGGAACCAGACATTGGCCAGATTGAGGTGGGCCTCGGCCGAATTCGGGTCGAGGCGCAAGGCCTCTTGGTAGTGTTCAACCGCTTCCGCGATCCGACCGCACTCGGCGAGCGAAATACCGAGGTTGACTTGCGTGGCGGCATGATGCGGATCAATGAGCAACGCTTTTTCGTAATGCCCGATTGCCTCTGTCGGACGCCCGGCTTGGGCCAGCGCGATGCCCAGATTATTCTGCAGTGCGGCATTGCCCGGATCGATGCGGGCTGCGGCCTCGTAGTGCTCGATCGCCTCCGATGCCCGGCCCACTTGGGCAAGGACCACGCCCAGATTGTAATTTGCGTGAAGGTCATCGGGATGGATCTGAAGCGCATGCTGGTACTCTTCGATCGCCTCTGGAATCCGGCCGATCTGAACCAGCGCGTTGCCCAGGCTGTCATAGGTGTCGACCTGATCTGGCCTCAAAAGGAGGGCTTGCTGGTATTGTTCGATTGCCTCGGGAAAACGACCTGCTTTGGCCAGGGTCACGCCTAAGTTATAATGTGCCTGGGCGAAATTTGTCAGCTGCAGCGCCTGCCGGTGCTGTTCGATCGCTTCCTCCAGTCTGCCGGCATGTTCCAGCGCATTGCCCAGACTGTCGTGCGCCGCGGGATTGTCAGGGCGCTTCGCCACGGTGTCGCTCCAGATGGCCAGCTCGCTGCGATAATCTTTGTTGCGCTGAGTGGTCAGTAAACCGAGCGGCACTGCCAGGGCCATGACAAGGCCAAGGCTGGCGGCCGGCAGCCCGCGTTTCGGGGCGGCCTTTTTTTGTATCCCTATCATAAACATATACAGGCCCGTCACCAGCAGTGTCACCACGGGGGCCAACGCCAGGTACATGCGGTGCTCCACGATCATGTCGCTTGGCCCGGGCATCACGCTGGTCGGGGCGAGAATCGAAAAAAACCAGATACCTGCGAAACCGATGGCTGGCCAGCGCCACAGGCTGACGACCGAGCCCACCGCCAGCAATACGATGATCACCGCCTGCGGGAGCACCTCGAGCGGATGCTTGATGGAAAAGGGCCCATAGTTGAAAATCAGCGGATGCGGCCAGAGCGACAGCTGGAGATAGTGCGTGACCGCTTGGAACTGGGTGAGCTCATACGCCCACCAGTTGACGCCGAGGCCGAAGCCGACGGAGCCGTTGCGGTTGCCGCCCACGCTTGCGACCAGATAACCCAGCAGAAGCCAGCTGCCGGCCAGGCCCGCATAAAACCACCGGCGCCGGCTCCAGGCCTCGCGGAAGGTCCCAGCGACAAAGGTCCGGTCATAAAGCAGGACAATCAACGGGGCCGAGACCATCACCTCCTTGGTCGCCATGCCGAGCAGCGAGCAGAGGATCGAGGCAAAAAGCCAGCAGCTGGGGCGGCCGGAATCTGCTCCGCGAACGAAGCAATACAGCGTGAGCAGGTAGAAGAGCCCCATCATCGATTCGGCGCGTTGAATCACATAGGTCACCGCTTCGGTTTGCAGCGGGTGGAGCGCCCAGATCAGGGCGATGGCCAAGCCCAGGAGGGTGGCCGCTGCAGAATCTCGCGCCGGCCGTGATGCGGATAATGTTCCGGCCATGGCGGGCCGGAGCAGCGTGCGCCGGACCAGGCCAAACAAGGTCAGGCTGGCGAGAATATGGATGGCCAGGTTCAGCGCATGGTAGCCCCCCACCTTCGTGCCACCAAATGCATAGTTGATGGCGAGGGAAAGGTTCACCATCGGGCGCCCGCTGGTCGTCAGATCCGGTGGCGGCGACAGCACCCGCCCGATGGGCCAGAGATGGCGGAGCGTAAGGTTGTCCTGAATCCCCGGCACGTCATCGAGCAGAAAGGGACCGGAAAAACTGTTGTGGTACGCTGCCAGCGTTGCGCCCGCAATGACGGCGCCGGCGAGAAAAACACTCGTCCGGGCTGCGAAAAAAGAGGGGCTCTGGCGCAGGGGCAGGGGCTTCATGACAGCGCCGAATCTGATACTCCCGGCGCGCAAGGCGATAAAACCTTGAAGGCGGTTCTCTTTCCTCCCCCGGCCATTCCATGCCTTTGGCGCGTCGTGCAAATTTTTCCCAACTGTGCCGTCGCACTGAGAGTAATTTTTTCCCGCACCCGTCAGTCCGATTAAACCAACCCGCGATTTTGCAACGATTTGCCCAACAGCCCGGTCCGGCATCCCACCTGCAGGATGAAGGGCAAGTCTGACTTACGTTAACTTATATCAACCACACAAAAGGAGAAAATCACCATGCGTATCATTCGCTACACCCAGCCCGCCAGCCGCCGCTTCGCTCCAGCCTTGTCCTTTCCGCGCAGCCCGTGGACAGGATTTGAGAGTGAAATCGACCGGCTGTTTGAAACTGCGCTCACTGGCCTTGCCGGCGCGCCGTACGACCGTCCGTTCCCGGTCGATCTCTACGAAGACAAGGACAACACCTATGTCCGGGCCGAACTCCCCGGCGTGAATCGCGACGACATCAACGTCGAACTTGTGGCCGGCAATCTGACCGTCACTGCCGCGCGCAAACAGAAAAATGGCGACAAGGAGGAGTCGTACACCTTTAGCCGCTCGGTCGGCGTGTCCGAGGCCGTGCAGGCCGACAAAGTCGCCGCCACCTATGAAAACGGCGTCCTCACCGTCACGTTGCCGAAGCGCGAAGAGGCCAAGCCGAAGAAAGTCACCGTTGCGGTGAAATAACCGGCGCCACTTCAATCCACCAAAAGGAGAAAAACCACCATGTCACTATTCAACACCCTCATTCCCCCGTTCAACCGCGCGCCGGCGCAGCGCGACGGTTCTGTCGCGGTCCTCAAGCCGCGCTATGAAGTCAGTGAGGCCGACGCGGCCTACGCGCTTACGGTCTATCTGCCGGGCGTGGCCAAGGACGGCCTCGAACTGACTGCTGACGCTGGCACGCTCACCATCACCGGTCGCCGCGGCTGGCAGCAGCCCGAAGGCTGGACCGCCCTCTACCGCGAGGCCTCCGCCGCGCCGTTCGAGCTTGTGCTCGAGCACGACAACACCCTCGACGCGGAGAAAATCTCCGCCGAGCTGACTGATGGCGTGCTGCGCGCTTCGCTGCCGAAAGCCGAAGCGGTGAAGCCGCGCAAGATCGCGGTGAATTGAGAAAGATTCCGCCGCAGAATCACCAAGGTCGGGCGTCGCGAGAGGCCCGGCCTTTTTTTGTCAGGTCGGGATCAACCGGCCCAAGGCTGAAACGCATCAGCCCATGCATCCGCGGCTCATTCCCACTGGCGCCCACGACGTTTTTTCTTAGCGTGCGGGAAGTATGAGGGAATTCCTGCCGCTTATCCCGTTGCTCACGGTTCCGCTCGTCATCGGCTTTGTCATTTGGGCCGCGGTGGCGCAGAAGCGGCGGACGACGGCCAACCTGCAAAAACTGGCGGCGCAGCTGGGATTGGAATACGTGACGGCGGTTGGCTGGATGGGCCGGGCTCGCGTGAACGGCACATTGCTCGGAAGAAAAATCGATTTTTTCAGTTATGTGACAGGCAGCGGGAAATCGAGCACGACTTGGGCGGCGGTGACGGCTCAGGCGGCAACGGCCGGCCCGCTGACCTTCACCCTGCAAAAGCAGGGTTTTGGCACGAAGATCGCCGAGCTCTTCGGTGCGCACGAAATCACGGTGGGGGACGGGGAGTTTGACGCGGCCTGGTTCGTGCAGACCAATCAGCCGGAGTTTTTGCGCGCGGCGCTAATCCCCGAGCTGCGGGCGAAACTCATGGCGGTCCGTCGCGCGGGCGCGACCGGAAAATTCGAACTCAAAGGAAGTGAAATAAAATATGCCGAGGTCGGCACGTTTGCCGAGGTGAAGCGCATCGAGCGTTTTGCTACGCTGGCGGACGTGATGTGTGATCTGGCCTCTGTGGCCGAGGTCGCGGCCGAAGGGCAGGGCAGGACGTGAGCACGACGCCGGAGCCGGCCCGCCCGGTGCTGCTGTTCGACGGCGAGTGCGGGCTGTGCAACCGGGTCGTGCGGTTCCTGCTGCGGCTCGACCGGCATGGCCGGCTGCGGTTTGCGCCGCTGCAGGGACCCGCGGCGCAGGAGTTTTTGCGCACGCACGGGCTGCCGGCCGAGGATTTCAGCACATTGGTGTTCGTGCCGGACTGGACTCCTTCGACGAGCTCAGGGCAGGGGCGGCGGGAGGATCCGCAATTTTTTCTCCGGACGGACGGAGCCATCGCCGCATTGCGCGCATGCGGGGGCACGGGCTGCTTGTTCGCGGTGTTGCTGGCCATCGTCCCGCGAGGGTTGCGCGATGCGGGCTACAAATTTGTGGCGCGGACCCGTTACAGGATTTTCGGCCCGTGGAAGGCGTGTCCGCTGCCACGGCCGGAATGGGCGGCGCGGTTTTTGGAGTAAACGCGAAACCCGAGCGCGGAGGAACTTAACCGGAGAGGGAAAGCGGTGCTTGTTCAGTCCGCTTCGGCCGGTGGTTTGATGAACCGCGACGCGAGCACGGCCGCGGCCAGCACGCTGCCGATGACGCTGAGCGAGACGGCGGTGGAGACTTCGAACCAGTGGGTCGCGAGCATTTTTGCGCCGATGAAGACGAGGATGATCGCAAGGCCGGGCTTGAGGAAGCGGAAGAGCGGCATCACGCGGTTGAGCGCGAAATAGAGCGAGCGCAGGCCGAGGATGGCAAAGGTGTTTGAGGTGAGTGCGATGAAGGCGTTGGTCGTGATGGCGAGGACGGCGGGCACCGAATCGAACGCAAAGACGAGGTCGGTCGTCTCGACCACGAGCAGCACGAGAAACAGCGGCGTGGCTGCGCGCCGGCCGTTTTCGCGCGTGAAAAATCGCGCGCCGTCGAAGCTGGCGGCGACCGGGAAGAAATGCCGGAAGAGTCGCACGACGGGGTTCCGGTCGGGATGGATTTCCTCCGTGGATCTTTTCGGCCAGGCCATCCTGAGGCCGGTGAAGACGAGAAACGCACCAAACAGGTAGATGATCCAGTGGAAGCGGTTCAGCAGGCCCACGCCGGCGAGGATGAAGGCGCTGCGCATGAGCACCGCCCCGACGATGCCCCAGAAGAGCACGCGATGCTGCCAGGCGGACGGAACCTTGAACCAGGCGAAGAGCAGGATGAACACGAAAAGATTATCCACGCTCATGCACAGTTCGACGAGATAGCCGGCGAGGAATTGCTGCGCGGGTTCAGGGCCCTGCCAGAACCAGAGCAGGGCGTTGAAGGCGAGGGCGAGGCCGATCCACACGCCGCACCATGCGAGGGCCTCGCGCAGTTTGATCTCCTGCGCTCCGCGGTGGAAGAGGCCGAGGTCGAGCGCCAGCATGGCGGCGATGAAAACGAAAAAAAGCGCCCAGGCCCACCATGGCAGCGGCGTCAGGGCGGCAACGACGGCGCAAGACAGCAGCATGGGTGCGAGCTTGGCGCCGGCCGGCGCGCGGGCGCAAGCGCAACCCGTCCGCCGTTTTGCCTCTGCATAAAATCACAGGAAGTCTTTGACACGCCCGCGCGCGTATTTTCACTGCGCCAAGATGAAGCGTCTGGTTCTGCTGATGTTTTTTGTGCTGGCCACGGTCTGGCCGCTGGCGCGGGCCGACAATGCCGGCCAGGCGGCCCCCCCGCCCGCCGGCACCGAGCCCGCGGCCCCACCGGAAAAAAGCCATGCGACTTCAAACGAGGAATTGAAGCGGGAGGGCGCGGCCGCCACAGTGCTCATGCATCAGCCCGCGCGACCCGCGGTCGCGGCGGCCACCGGCCTCATCGATCATCTGGTGGACTTGGTGCTCGGGCTCTTTGACGTCGATGAGAACGGCAACGCTCTGGCGCATTATGCGGTCAGCGCGTTCTTCCTCCTGCTGACGCTGCTGCTGCGCCGGGTCGTCACGGCGATCATTTTCAACCGGCTGCGCAAGCTGGCGGCGCACACGAAGACGACTCTGGACGACCGGCTTTTGCCGGCGCTGGCGCCGCCGACCAACGCACTGGTCGGCGTGATCGGCATTCTCTGCGCGCTCGACGCGTTGAAGCTTTCGGACCTGGCCCGGCATTACACCGGCCTTGCGGCGGCGGCCGCCTTTTCGACGGTGTTCTTCTGGGCGTTTTTGCGCGCGCTCAATGCGCTTCTTGACCATGCGCAGGAAGTCGCGCGTACGAAAAACATGGGGGTCGCGGCCTTCATGCCGTGGATCAAGAAGACGGTCTTTGTGGTGTTCGCGATTTTCGGCGCGCTGATCATCGCGCAAAGCCTGGGCGCGGATGTGAAGGCCTTTCTCGCCGGTCTGGGGATTGGCGGTCTGGCCTTCGCGCTCGCGGCGCAGGACACGATTGCCAACCTTTTCGGCTCGGTTGTCGTGGCCATCGATCAGCCGTTCAAGATTGGCGAGGCGGTGCAGATTGGCTCGGCCACCGGCCTGGTCGAGGACATCGGCCTGCGCTCGACCAAGATCCGCGCGACGGACAAATCGCTGGTCATCGTGCCCAACAAGACCGTGGCCGCCGAGACCATCACCAACCTGTCGCGTTTCACCCAGCGCCGCGTGGAGCAGATCATCAGCCTGACCTATGACACGACGCCGGACAAGATGATGGCCATCGTCGAGGACATCCGCCAGCTCATCCTGCGCGAAGAGGAGGTGGATCCTTCCTCGGTCATGGTTTATTTCCGCGACTACAGCGCGTCCTCGCTCGATATCTGGCTCGTTTACATGACGAAGGGTCCGGATTTGCCGCGGCAGCTGGCGCTGCGCGAGCGTCTCAACCTCGCGATCATGAAGGCCGTGGCCGCACGCGGCCTGGCCTTCGCCTTCCCGACCTCGGTCATGCATCTCGACGGGCCGGTGGCGAAGGCACTCGCGAAAAAAAAGGACTGACGGCTCAGTCGAGCGTCTGCCGGTAGCGCTTCACGCCGATGGTCATTGCCACGGCGACGAAAAGCAGGATGGGCCAGATCTCGGGCGCGATTTCCGCGAGGCCGTTTCCCTTCAGCAGGATGCCGCGCACGATGCGGATGAAATGCGTGTTCGGCAGGCACGAGCCGATCCATTGCGCCCACTCCGGCATGCCGCGGAAGGGAAACATGAAGCCGGAAAGCAGGATCGACGGCAGGAAAAAGAAGAACGCCATCTGCACGGCCTGCAGCTGGTTTTGCGCCAGCGTCGAGAAGGTGATGCCCACCGCGAGGTTCGCGGCGATGAAGAGCAGCGCTACGGCGTAAAGCAGGGCGAGGTTGCCGAGCATGGGCACGCCGAAGATGAACCGCGCGGCGAGCAGGATGAGTGTTACCTGGATGTAGCCGACGACGATGTAGGGCAGGATTTTCCCGACCATGACCTCGAACGGGCGCACGGGCGTGGCGAGGAGGTTTTCCATCGTGCCGCGCTCGCGTTCGCGCGTAATCGCGAGGCCGGTGATCATGACCATCGTCATTGTGAGCACGATGCCCATGAGGCCGGGCACGATGTTGTATTGCGTGATGTTTTCCGGGTTGTACTGCGCATGTACCTCGAAATCGACCGGACCTGGCTTGGCGCGCAGGGGTGCGAGCGGCCCGGTGAGGTCGCGGTCGAACAGGGTGTCGGCGAGCGCATTGACCGCAGAGAGGGCGGAGGCGGTCGCGATCGGGTCGGTGGCGTCGGCTTCGACCAGCACGGTTGGCCGCTCGCCGCGCAGGAGCTTGCGCGTGAAATCCACGGGAATATTGATCACGAACTGGACGTCGCCGAGCTGGAGCAGGCGTTGCGCCTCGGCCTCGGTCGGTGCTTCGCCCGTGAGCGCAAAGTAGTCGCTGTGCCGCAGCGCGGAAACGAGCGTGCGCGCGAACGGCCCCTGGTCAGCGTCACAAAGAGCGGTCGGCAGGTGCTTCGGGTCGGAGTTGATCGCGAAGCCGAAGAGCGTAAGCTGGATGAGCGGAATGCCGATCATCATCGCAAACGTCACTCGGTCGCGCCGCATCTGGATAAACTCCTTCAGCACGACGGCCCAGAGGCGATGGAAAGTGAAGCGGTGCATCATCAGGAAAAGTTGTCCTGAGCCGTGCCCATGAGGCTGATGAACACGTCCTCGAGGCCGGAGCGGACGCGGGTCCACTCGTGTCGCGGGTCGCGCACAGCGGCGATGGCGGCCTCAAGTTTTTTGGCGTCGCGTCCGCTGATGTGGAGGGTGTTGCCAAACGCAACCAC
>DATHNW010000012.1:0-40570 GCA_035485575.1 Opitutaceae bacterium
GAACGTTCTTTTAAGCCCCATGCCCAGGACCAAGGAGTTTGACGAAGCGGAGGTGCTCGACCAGGCGCTCGAACTGTTCCGCGTGCGCGGCTTCAAGCAGACCTCCTTCGCCGACCTCACCGAAGAGCTGGGCGTCAGCCGCCAGAGCCTCTACGACACCTACGGCGACAAGCAGACCCTCTTTCACGCCGCCCTGAAGCGCTATCTCGACCGGGCCATTGACTTCATCCGCCGCCAGCTCGCCGACCCGGCCCCGGTTCGCAAGGTCATGGCCGACCTGTTTGAGAACCTGATCGCGGGCACTTGCAGCAAGGGATCGCCCGGCTGCCTGATGGTCAACTCGATGGTCGAACTGGCCCCGCACGACGCGGACACCCGTGCCCTCGCCCAAGTCCACGCCCGCGAGGTCGAGGGCCTCCTCGCCTCGCGGCTCAGTGCCGCCCAGCGCAAAGGCGAGATCGGCCGGGCCAAGGATCCCACCGCCCTCGCCCGCTTCCTCTATCATACCATCCTCGGCCTGAGCGTCGCCGCGCGCGCCCTCGGCGAGCGCGACACCCTGCGCGACAGCGCCCGCCTGGCCTTGCAGGCCCTCGATTGATTTTCCTAAGCCTGTTTTGGAACGTTTGTTCTATAATAACCTGCTCAATTTCCTATGAAAAACAAAACCATACTCATTACTGGCGGCACGACCGGCATCGGCCTGGCCACCGCGCAACTCCTGCAAGCCGAAGGCGCGCGGGTCCTTGTCACAGGCCGCAATCCCGAGACCCTCGCCGCGGCGCGCACCACCCTTGGTGCGAACGCGGTCGTCATCCCCTCCGACTCCGGTTCACTGGCCGACGCCCAGGGCCTCGGCGCAGCTGTGCAAAAGCACACCGCGAAGCTCGACGGTGTTTTTCTGAACGCCGGCGGCGGCCAGTTCGGCCCTTTTGAGGCCCTGACACCGAAGCACTTCGACGACATGTTCAACGTGAACGTCCGCGGCCCGTATTTCCAGCTGCAGTCGCTGCTGCCCCTTCTCGCCAATCCGAGCGCAGTGGTGTTCACGGCCTCCGTCGCGGCCGAACTCGGCCTGGCGACGACCAGCATCTATGCGGCGACCAAAGCCGCCCTCGTTTCGTTCGGCAAGACGCTCGCCGTCGAGCTCGCCCCGCGCGGCATCCGCGTCAATACCATCAGCCCCGGCCCGATCGCCACCCCCATCTTCGGCAAATTGAATCTGCCGCCCGAGGCCGTGAAGGGTTTTGAAGAAGCCATGGCCGCCCAGTCGCTTTTCAAGCGCTTCGGCACGGCCAGTGAGGTCGCCAAGCTCACGCGGTTCCTGCTCTCCGAAGACTCCAGCTATGTCGTCGGCGTGAATTACACCGTCGACGGCGGCGTTCGCCTGACCTGAGCCCGGCGGCGCCGGCTTCTGATCCCAGCGCGCAAGGCGACTACTTCGCCGCCTTGTTGCGCGGGTGAAACTTGGCGTGCTGGTCGACCAGGCGCGAAGCCTCGACCGCGGTGTAGATCTGCGTGGTGGCGATGTTGGCGTGGCCGAGCATTTCCTGGATGGCGCGCAGGTCGGCGCCGCCGCTGAGCAGGTGCGTGGCGAACGAATGGCGCAGGAGGTGCGGCTTCACCGGTTTGGCGATGCCCGCGAGCTTCGCGTATTTCTTGATCAGGACCCAGAGCATCTGGCGGGAGATGGCCGTGCCGCGTTCGCTGAGGAAAAGCTGGCTGCCGGTTTTTTTCGGTTTCGCGAAATGTTTCCGACCGGCGTCGAGATAGGCGGCCAGGGCGGCGCGGGCCTTTTCGCCGACGGGGACGACGCGCTCCTTCGAACCCTTGCCGAAAACGCGCAGGAAGCCGTGCTCAAGGTCCACCTGCTGCAGCGTGAGGCCGGCGAGTTCCGAGACACGCAGGCCGCTCGCGTAAAAAAGCTCCAGCAGCGCGCGGTCGCGCAGCGCATAGGCGTCGCCGCCGCGGGGCGCGGCGAGCAGGCGGCCGACCTCGGCGGCCGTGAGCGTGCCCGGGATTTTGCGCACGAGCTTGGGGCCGGCCAGCTGCGCCGTGAGATCGTCGGGACGGAATTTCTCGCGCACGAGGTGGCGCGCGAAAACGCGCAGAGCGGTGAGCTTGCGCGCGAGGCTGCCGACGGTGTAGTCGTCGCCGCCCAAGGCATAAATCCAGTCGGAGAGGTGGCGCGGCTGGGCCTCGCGCCAGCCTTTGACCCCGTGGCGCGCGAGGAAACGCGCACACTGGTCGAGGTCGCCCTGATAGCTCTCGCAGGTGCGCGGCGAGAGTCCGCGCTCGAGTTCGAGAAAGCCGATGAAGCCGTCGATGGCCTCGGCGAATGCAGCGGGCGCCTGGCTGGCATTGCGCATGGGAAAATCTCCGGTGCGACACCGGGCGGGGAACAGCCCCTCAATACCGCCGACGCTGCATGCGCGGCGCGGCCGGACCGGCGTTGGGATCGCGCATGCGGAAAGTGATGCGCGCCTTGTCCAGGTCGTAGGGGCTCATTTCCATTTTCACGAAGTCGCCCGCGGCGATCTTGATGAAGTTCTTGCGGAGCTTGCCCGAAATGTGCGCGAGCACGATGTGCCCGGGACTTTTCAGCAACTCGACCTTGAACATCGTGCCGGGCAGCACGACAATGATTTTGCCCTCCACTTCGATCGATTTGTCGTCAGCCATACGAAGCGCAAGCGCGGGAAACAGGGAGTGGGTTCATGCAGGTGGAGTCAGCGGGTAGAAAGCATCTTGTAAGTGGGAAGCCTGCCGCGTAAGTCAAGGTTTTCCCGGCACTTGCCGGTTCCGCATGGCCAGCCCGACACCACCCAACTGCCCGTTTGAAAAGCGTTTCCCGTCGCAACTCGCGCGGGATGATGTGTTTTTCATGAGCCTGGCCTACAACCAGGCCATCGACGCCTGGCGGGCCGATGAGGTGCCGATCGGCGCGGTCATCGAACTCGGCGGCGAGGTCGTCGCCGCGGCGCACAACACCGTCGAGGGCGCGCACGATCCGACCGCGCACGCCGAGATGCTGGCGCTCACCCAGGCCGCGACCCGGCTCGGCGACTGGCGGCTGGCCGGCGCGACGGTTTACGTGACGAAAGAGCCCTGCCCGATGTGCTCGGGCGCGATGCTCATGTCGCGCGTGCGGCGCGTGTGCTATGCCGTGCCCGACCCGAAGATGGGCTGCCTCGGCGGCGCGACAAACCTGAACGACCTGCCGCAGGTCAACCACCATCTCGAGCTGACCGGCGGCGGCGTGCTCGAGGACGAGTGCCGTGAATTGCTGCAGGCCTTTTTCCGCGCCAAACGCCTCGCCGAAGAGTGACGGCGGCGATTGACGAATCCGCGCGGCTGCCACACGTTTGCAATTCCCTCTCAAGAATCTTCAACCCGAAAATCATCATGGCTTACGAACTTCCGAAACTGCCTTACGCCAATAATGCCCTCGAGCCGCACATCGATGCGAAGACGATGGAAATCCATCACACAAAGCATCATCAGGCCTACATCACCAACGCCAATAACGCGCTGAAGGACCAGCCCGCGCTGGCCGCGCTCGATGTGAACAAGCTCATTGCCGATCTGAGCCAGGTGCCTGAGGCCATCCGCGGCGTCCTCCGCAACAATGCCGGCGGCCACAGCAACCATTCGTTTTTCTGGACCATCCTCGGCCCCGGCAAGGGCGGCGCGCCCAAGGGCCCGCTCGGCGACGCCATCAACTCCACCTTCGGCGGCTTCGACAAGTTCAAGGAAGACTTCGCCAAGGCCGGCGCCACGCGCTTCGGCTCCGGCTGGGCCTGGCTTGTCGTCGGCGCGGACAAGAAGCTCGCGATCGGTTCCACCGCCAACCAGGACAGCCCCCTTATGGGCAAGGCCGTCGCGGGCCTCGAAGGCAAGCCGGTGATCGGCCTCGATGTCTGGGAGCACGCCTATTACCTGAATTACCAGAACCGCCGGCCCGACTACATCGCGGCTTTCTGGAACGTGGTCAACTGGGACCAGGCCGCGGCCAACTATCAGGCCGCGCTGGCCTGAGGCACACACTCCGCAAAAAATTCACCGCAAAAACAAAGCCGCGCCAATTTTGGCGCGGCTTTTTGTTGGGATTGAAACAAACCGTCCGCAGCTCACGGGCTCCAGGCATTCGCGTCGTAGGCGGGCGCAAGCAGGGCCGGACTGAGCGGCTTGGCCTTGCCGGAGACCGTGTCGAGGATCCAGATGCTGCTCGAGCCCGAAGAACGCGTCGTGTAAAGGAGATGCCGGCCGTCGGCCAGCCAGCAGGGATTTACAGCGTCGTAGGGCGCATGCGACACCTGCACGCTCGAGCGGGTGGAAAAATTATAGACCGCGACCTGGAAACGCCGGCCCGCGGCAATGGTGAAGGCGATCTTGTTCGGGTCGCCGCGGCTCCAGTCGGGTTCCGCGCAATACATGCTGATGTTGGTGAAAAGGCGCTGCGCCGGGCCGCCAGCCGCGGACATGATATAAAGCTGCGGGCCGGGCTCCGACGCGAACACCAGCCGCGAGCCGTCGGGCGACCAGCAGGGCGAGGCCTTGGCGGTGTCGCTGCGCGTCCGCCGCGAGACGGCGCGGCCCTCGGCGTTGCTGACGTAGATGTCGGGATTGCCCTCGCCGCTCAGCACCATCGCCACCCGCGTGCCATCGGGGCTGAACTGCGCGCTGCTGTTGATTCCCTGAAAGCTCGAGAACGTCTGTCGCCGCCAGCCACCACCTTCGTTCACCAGTTCGAACACGTCAGGGCGGCCGGACTGGAAATAGCCCGTGTAGAGGATACGATGGCCATCGGGCGACCAGCGCGGCGAGACCGTCAGCGAACGGTCATGGGTAAGCTGCTGCGCCTCACCGAAGAACAAATCCGACGTGTAAACCTCGCGCTTGCCCGTGCGCTCGCTGATGAAGGCGAGCCGCGAGGCAAAGAACCCGCGCAGGCCGGTGGTGCGCGTCACCGCCACGTCAGCCGCGCGCAAAAGAGCGTTGCGCGTGCTCGTGCCGCCAACGGTCTCGCTCGCCACGACCTGCCCGTTGGCGCGGGCAATGTCCACCCGCACCTGCGCGGGCGCGAGCAGGGCAAAACGCACATCGAAGTCGTACCCGCTCGCGACGAGCCGGTAGGCGCCATGTGCGCTGAAGGCGACCAGCGCGAGGTTGTTGAGCTCGGGCGTGTCGGCGGACACGCGGATGGGCGTGGTCTTGAAATCGGCCGTGATGTCGATCGGGCCGATGTCGCGCTGGGCGAAGACCGCCGTGGAGCCGAGGCAGCCGAGGGCGAGGGCAAAGCGGAAAAGATTTTTCATGTGAAGAGACCCAAAGTGGAACCGAATTCGCAAAGAAAGTTCATTTCTATTTACAGCCCCGCGCCGGTTAACAACGTTAAAGCGTTTCAGCCCTGAAAAATTTCCCGTGACGCCTGAAGACATCAAGGAAGCGCTCAAGCAGGTGAAGTATCCCGGCTTCAGCCGTGACATCGTGTCGTTCGGCCTCGTGCGCTCGGCGGCGCTGGTGGATGGGACGGCGAAGGTCGCGCTGGCGCTCACGACCAGCGACCCGAAAATTCCGTTTACACTCAAGACCGAGATCGAGCGCGTGCTGCGCGCACTGCCCGGCGTACGCGAAACCGTCATCGATGTGGCCGTCGCGCCGGCCAAAACACCCGCCGCCGGCGGCAGCCTTCCCGGCACGGGCACGGCTCCGCGCAGCATCCGGTACGCCGTGGCCATCGCCTCAGGCAAGGGCGGCGTGGGCAAGAGCACCTTTGCCGTCAACCTGGCCTGCACCCTCGCACAGATGTTCGCTGCGCAGGGCCGGCCCGGGCGCGTGGGCCTGATGGACTGCGACATCTACGGCCCAAGTGTGCCACTCATGCTCGGCCTCAGCGGCCGCCCGCAGATCGAGGGCGACGGCCCGAATGCCCAGATCCTGCCGCTCGAGCGGCATGGCTTGAAAGTGATGAGCATGGGCTTTCTCGTGGACGACAACACGCCTGTCGTCTGGCGCGGACCGATGATCATGAAGACCATCCAGCAATTCGTGCAGAACGTGAAATGGGGCGAGCTCGACGTGCTGCTCGTCGACCTGCCGCCGGGCACCGGCGACGCGCAGCTTTCGCTCGTACAAACCCTGCCGCTCAACGGCGCCGTGCTCGTAACCACGCCGCAGACGGCAGCCACGAACGTCGCGCGCAAAGGCGGCCTGATGTTTCAAAAGGTGAACGTGCCGCTGCTCGGCGTGGCGGAAAACATGAGCTGGTTCACCGATGCCTCCGGCCAGAAAAATTTTCTTTTTGGCGAGGGCGGCGGACAAAAAACCGCCGATGCACTCGGCACGGTGCTGCTCGGCCAGGTGCCGCTCATCCCGGAAATCCGGGCCGGAGGCGACTCGGGCATGCCCATGGTCGTGGACGCACCACAAAGCGAAGCGGCAGAGGCCTTTCGCGCCATCGCCCAGGCCATGCTCACGCGGCTGGAAAAAGCGCCCCCGGCAGCGGATCGCTAAATCGGCTTGTCAAAAACGCAAAAAATGCAAATCAACTGCGGGTTAGTGTGAACACCCTAGGCATTGACAGCGTTCTCCCCTATCTTATCTTTTCTCCACCGACCGTATGCCGCAGACAGCCCAAGCCCTTGAGACGGTCCTTTGTTTCCGTCCTCTAAGATGATCTTCCCATCCACGGCAGACATTGTTTTCATTCCCCGATATTTGTGCCGACAATAATCACGTGATAAACTTGCCGTGGTCTCCATGACACACCTCCCTGCAAAAGAGCCCGAAGCCTCCCGCGATTTCGTGAAGCAGTCCTCGCTCTATCAGGAGTTCCTGGCCGAGCGCGAGGAGATCCTGCGTCATAAGTGGCTCGAGTCAGAGAGGTTAGGTTACGACATCGGTTTCGAACGCGCGTTGCTCGACTGGATCCGCAAGCATCGCGAAAGCTGGCGCGCCGCCCGCCGGGGCCAGCAAAGCGCCGGCAAATCCACCCCGTCATCCAGCCAAAAACAAAACTGACGCCGGAGGGCGTCAGTTTCGGGAAGCTGGCAGAATCACGCCCGGAAAGGGCGGCGGCCGCAGCGGGCCTGATTATTTGATTTCCTTGTGCAGCGTATGGCGCTTCAGGTGGGGATTGTACTTCTTTTTCTCGATACGCTCGGTCACGGTCTTCTTGTTGCGCGTGGTGAGGTAGCGGGAAACAGGCTTTCCCTCCTTCTTGGCTTCGGTGCACTCCAGGGTGACGACTTCTTGCATGGTTGAAATGGTTGAAGGGTCAGAGCAAAGCCTCCCGCCCGCCGAGGGCAACTGCAAAGTTTCTCGCCCCGTCTACTTGCTCGTGCTGCTGACCTTCTTGTCCGTCAGCGGCAGCATCACACCGCGGCGGAAGAGCGTCACCTGCCCCGTGCTCGATGAGACGACGATGGCGATGCACTGCGTAGCCACCGAGATGGCCGCGGCCGCCGCGTGCCGCGAACCCAGGCCGCTCGGCAGTGCGTGGTCGGAGTCGGTCGCCTGGATCAGGCTGCCCGCGGACACGACCACGCCGTCGCCGCGGATGATGAACGCGCCGTCGATGGAGGAAAATTCCTTCACCGTCTCGTCCATGAACGGGTTGAGGATGTTGCGGTCCTCCTCTTTGTATCCAAAAAATGGATTCAATACGAGCGGCTTGGTGAACTTCTCGACTTTGGCCGTGTCGCCCAGGACGAAGAGGCAGCCGACCGGCCGGCCTTCGCGGCCCTCGACCGCGAGTTCGGTGGCCACGCCGATGATGCGCTCGAGCACCTCCGGCTTCACGTCGCCGGGCAGCAGGTCGGCGTGGCCGGTGAGCAGCATCTGGAACTCGCGTTCGACGTCCACGACCACGAGCGTGTCGAACTGGTTGCTGCCCGTCATGCCGCCCACGCAGCAGATGCGGTCATTGAAGGAAATCACGGCCCGGCTGAGCGCGACGAGCATGGCGCTGCGCAGCTGCGCGAGGCGCTGGTTGGAAAACGACCGCACCTGGATCGTCTCGGCGAAGCCCTGGTTTTCCTCGCCCGCTTCGACAAGGTTGCGGCTGACGAGAATGGTCTTTTTCCGGGGAAACCAGTGCCCGGCGTCGATGCCGCCCACAAACGTGTCGCCGAACACCATGATGGCCGCGCAGCCGCAGCCGTGAGCCACGCGCGCGGCCTCGCGGAAGATCACGCGGTTCACCCGGTTCTGCGCCACCTGCAGGGAACGGGAGGAGATGCCGCCAAAGCCGCCGAAAAGCCGCTCGTAAAACACGTCGAGGTCGACCGGCTGGAGCAGGGTCTCGACGAACTCGCGCTCCTTCAGCAACCGCGCGATCGCCGCCAGCACCTGGAGGTAGTCGCGCGCCGACTCGCCCGCGATGAGCATGATGATGAGATGGATCTTTTCGTCGTCCTTGACGCCTTCGTGCCGGATGCCCTGCCGGCTGCGGCCGATGGCCAGGATGTAGCGGCGGCCCATTTTCACCCGGACGTGCGGCAGCGCGACGCCGGAGCCGAGATAGGTCGTCATCGTGCTCTCGCGTGCGAGCAGGCCCTTCAGCAGCGCCTCCCGCTTCAGGTCGGGAAACCGGGCGACGGAAATGTCGAGCAATTCGTCGAGCGCGCCCTTGAGGTCGTGGCTGGCGAGATCGATGACGCGGTTGCGCGTGATGATTTTGTCGAGGCGCATGCGTGTTTCAGCCGGCCAGGGGGGTTACTTCTCCCATTCGAGCGCGCCTTTTTTCACTTCATAATACAGGCCGAGCACGAGCACGCCGAAAAACACCAGCATCGGCGTGAGAATGGCGATGTGGCTGGCGAGAAAATCGCGGTAGATGAACGTCCACGGGATGAGAATGACGATCTCGAGGTCGAACAGCATGAAGAGCAGCGCCGTGAGATAAAATTTCACCGAGAAGCGCGTATGCACGATGCCCTCGGCCGGCACGCCGCATTCGTAGGCGGTGTCCTTGATCTTATTGATGCGGCCGCGCTGGCTGGTGACGAGCTTGAGCGCGAGGATCGCGAGGCCCACCCCGGCGGCGAGGCAGATTTGCACCAAAATCGGCAGATACACGGCGGACGTCATGCCGGTTAACTTGCGGGCAAAGCACCCGCCGGTTCAAGGGCAATTTTACATTCCCGACGCCGGCGGGCCGACATGGATGATCTGCGCCGCCTTGACGTCCTCCGAGCCGACGCCGAGCCGCGCGGCAAAATCAAGGGTGTGGATGTCGTCCGACACCGGCTGAAACCCCGACTCGCGCCGCCATTTGTTGATGCGCTGGAGCATGAGCGAGTCGAGCAGCACCGGGTCCGTGCTCAGCCATAGGCGTGGCTCCGAAACCGTGTAGAGCGAGTCGAACCAGGGGCCGCCGATGAACTGGTAGATCTGCAGGCTCGCGAGCGTGAAAATCCACGTCTGCCGCAGCTCGGGGATGGCGCTCATCTCGGCCACGGCCGCAGGGGCGTTGGCCGTCGAGCGGAAAAACCGCGCCGTGTTCGATGCATTCCAAAGCGTGGCGTTGACGAGCGCGCCGTTCACCCCGAGCACGGGATGATCGGTGTAAACCGGCAGGTTGATCCAGAAATCCGCGTCAAGGAACAGCGGCGTGGCAAGGAAGCTCTTGCGGTCCTGCTCCAGCGTCGAGTCGTTCGGTACGTCCTTCGTCTGCGCCGCGGCCACGATCGGGTCAAAGCGCGACGGCAGCGGGCTGTCATAAAACCACACCGGGTCATAATAACGCCCCGACTCGAGGACATAGACCTGATTGCCCTTGAAGGAGGTCTCGCCTGTCGAAAGCGTGGGCAGATAGCCGGTCATACGCATCCGCAACTGGTTCAGGCCGACGAGAAAAATGCCCTCATTGGGAAACCCGCGGCGTTTCAGCGCGGCAATGACGGCCTTCACCAGCGGCACCGGCGTCTGCAGCCCCGGCCCGGAGTCAGTATAAATTTTCAAGCCGACGCGCTTTTTCGCACCCGGCACGAGTTTCCGGCCCGTGACCTGCTCGTAGCGTTGAAACAGCGCCTCGACCGCGCCACCGTAGTCCTGCTCGTCGAACGTGGACAGCGACGCCTCCCACACCGGCTCCTTCGCCGGCACCGGCAGCGACGGCGCGGCCTGGGCACGCGCCATCATCGCGGCCAGGGCCGCACCCGAGAAATACAGGAAAAACTTAACCCATCGCATGTTCAGTATGTCGTTGAAAGACAGCCAAAGGTTCCTCCGCGAACCACAAAACTTGACAGAGCCCGCGCCGGGTTGAAAGTGCAATCTTCGCCGCCCGCCCGCCGCCCTGCGTCCCGCGAAGGTGAACCTCCCAGCCTCGCGCCATGCCCGCCATCAAACCGTCCTGCGTCCGCGACCTGAAAAATCGCGTGAACCTCGTCGACGTCGTTTCACGCGTGGCCACGCCCAAGAAGGTCGGCGCGCGCTGGCGCGCGCTCTGCCCGTTCCACAACGAAAAGACGCCCTCATTCTATGTCGACGCCGACAAGGGCTTCTACAAATGCTTCGGCTGCGGCAAGGCCGGGGACGCCATCACCTTCGTCCGCGAAACCGAACAGCTCACCTTCACCGAGGCCGTCGAGGCCCTCGGCCAGCGTTTCGGCGTCCCGATCGAATACGAGGAGGGCACCGGTCCCAGCCGCGAGGAGCGCTCGCTGCGGCAGGAACTCTTCGACCTGCATGAACTGGCCGCGGATTATTTTCGCGAAGCGTTCCTCGGCCAAAGTGCGACTGGCGACTTCATGCGCGCTTACTGGACGGACAAACGCCGCTTCCCGCTCGAGCTCGCCGAGGAATTCAAGACCGGCGCCGTCGCGCCCGACGACACCGGCCTGGCCGCGCGGCTGCTGAAGAAAAATTTCTCCGAGGAGGCGCTGCGTGCGTCCGGCCTTTTTTTCGTGCGCGACGGCGCCGTGCTGACCATGGGCGCGCTGCGGCCGCGCTTCCGCGGCCGGCTGATGATTCCCATCCGCGACCACCAGGGCCGCGTCGTCGCCTTTACCGCGCGCCAGACTGACCTCACGCCGGCCAACGATCCCGCGCGCGAAGCGAAATACGTCAACTCCCCCGAGACGCCGATTTTCACGAAGGGAAACCTGCTGTTCAACCTCGACCGCGCCCGCTCGCACGCCGGCGAGGGCAAGCCCTTCGTGCTGGTCGAGGGCCAGCTCGACGCCATGCGCTGCTGGCACGTCGGCCTCAAGACCGCCGTCGCGCCGCAGGGCACCGCGATCACTGAAAGCCAGCTCGCCCTGCTGCGCCGCTACACCCCGCAGGTCGAATGCTTCTTCGACGGTGACAGCGCCGGGCAGAAAGCCGCGCTGCGTTTCCTGCCCATGGCACTGAAGGCCGGCCTCGAGGTGAGATTTCTCGGCCTCGCCGGCGCGGAAAAAATCGACCCCGACCTGCTCTTCCTCCAACGCGGCCTCGCCGCCTATGACGAACTGCGCCGGGGCGCGCTCAACGCCATGGCCTTCGCCTGTCACGCCCTGCTCCCCTCTCCCGCCGCCGCCTCGGCCGAGCAAAAAGCCCGCGTCGCCCAAACTGCCTTCGAGCTCATCGCCGCGGCGGAAAGCGAGGTCACCCGCGCCGAGTTTCTCAATGAAGCCGCCGCCCACCTGCGCCTGCCGCTGGCCGCGTTGCAGAAGGATTTCGAAACCCACCGCCGCCGCGGCGGGCGCCCGCCCGCGCCCGGCCCGGCCGCACCCAGTCCGACCGCCGATGGCGCGCCCACGTCAGAGCAACACCTCCTGCTCCTTTGCCTGCATTTCGAACATCTTGGCAAACCCCTGGCTCTCGCACTGCCGCTGGAGTGGATTGATCCCACCCATGTTGCCGGCGCGTTGCTACGCCGCTGCCTGGCCGAATTCGGGCATGACGCCTGGCCCGGCCGCGACCATCTCGATATCTTGCTGGAAACGCCCGAGGAAAAAACCCTTGTGGCTTCGTTGCTTTTCGACACCCCCGCCATCGATGATCCGCTCAAAATCGCCGCCGAGGGCCTCCGACAGCTGCGCGCCCGCGCCCTCGAACCGGAGTTGCGCAAGATAGAACTTGCCTTAACTTCCCCTCCTGCCGAGAGTCAAATAGACGCATTTTCACTCATAAAACGCCGCTCTGAACTTCAGAGACAGCTCCGCCAGCCGATAGAGTTGGCGGCGACTGTCTAGTTTTTCTTTTTCCCATCGTCTCATCTACAAATTATGCCGCGTAGCAAATCCAAGCCCGCCGCCGACACGACCGCTCATTCCGAAGCCGTCGAGGCGGTCCTCGAGAATCCCCGGACTACTCCCGCCACCCCGGGCCATGACGCGCCGACTGGCGACATGAATGAGAAGGTCCGGTCCCTCATTCGCCTGGCGAAGGAGCAGGGCTACCTCACGTTCGATGACATCAACGAGGCGCTGCCTGAGTCCGTCGACAACCCCGAGGACATCGAAAGCGTCATTTCCATCCTGCAAAACCTTGAGATCGACATCCTCGATGCCGAGGAGGTCGAGGGTTACAAGCAACGCCAGGAAGAGGCCGAGGAAGAGGAATCGCGCAGTTCGCAGAACGACATCCTGGACGACCCCGTCCGCATGTACCTCAAGCAGATGGGCCAGGTCCCGCTACTCACGCGCGAGCAGGAAGTTGAAATCTCCAAACGCATCGAGAACGCCGAGCTCAAGGCCCAGGAAGCGCTGTTCCAGGCCGCCGTCATCGGCAGTTACATCGCGACGCTCGGGGCCAAGCTGCTCAACCGCGAGGAGCGCTTCGACCGCATCGTCATCGACAAAAAAATCGAAAGCCGTGAAGGCTATTTCAAGTCGCTGCCGAAAATCGTCGAGTCCACGCAAAAGGCCGAGGCCGGCGTCGCCGAGGCCTGGACCGAATATCTCAAGGCCCGCTCGGATCCCGAGCGCAAGCGCGTGCTCTCCAAGTTCAGGAAGCGTGAAAACGGCCTGCGCGCGTTCTTTTCGAAGTTCTATTTCAAGCTCAAGGTCTACGAGGAATACCTCGAGCAGCTCGCACCCGTGCTGGAGGACATCGACGGCATTTTCAGCCAGCTCGAACGCGCGAAAAATCCCAAGACCAAGAAGGACGCCGGCATTGACGCCCGCGCCCTCAACAACCGCCTCAAGGAAATCGAGGCCCAGCAGCGCATCGCGCCCACGCAACTGCTCGAGGTTGTCCGGCAGACGCGCGTCCACGTCCGCGAGGCCCACAAGGCCAAGACCGAGATGGTCGAGGCCAACCTCCGCCTCGTCATTTCCATCGCCAAGAAATACACCAATCGCGGCCTGTCCTTCCTCGACCTCATTCAGGAAGGCAACATGGGCCTGATGAAGGCCGTCGAAAAATTCGAATACCGCCGCGGCTACAAGTTCTCCACCTACGCCACGTGGTGGATCCGCCAGGCCATCACCCGCTCCATCGCCGACCAGGCCCGCACCATCCGCATCCCGGTGCACATGATCGAGACCCTCAACAAGGTCATGCAGGTGCAGAAGCAGCTCCTCCAGGAATACGGCCACGAGCCCACGCCCGAGGAGGTCGCCGACGAGATGAACCTTCCCGTCGAGCGCGTGCAGCAGATCATGAAGATGGCCCAGCAGCCCATTTCGCTCCAGTCGCCCGTCGGCGACGGCGACGACACTTCGTTCGGCGATTTCATCGAGGACAAGTCCGCCGAGAATCCGTACGACATGACGGCCTACTCGCTGCTGCGCGAAAAAATCATCGACGTCCTCGACTCGCTCACCGAGCGCGAACGCCGCGTGCTCTCGCTGCGCTTTGGCCTGGCCGACGGCTACAGCCGCACGCTCGAGGAAGTCGGCAAGCAATTCAAGGTCACCCGCGAGCGCATCCGCCAGATCGAGGCCAAGGCCCTGCGCAAGATGCGCCACCCGACGCGCATCCGCCAGCTGCACGGCTTCTTCGATGCCGAGCAGATCGACGCCGCGCAAAACCTCCTCAAGAAGCCGCTGCTTGTGCCGCCGAAAAACTAAGCGGGCCGGCCAACTGGCTTTCCCCCTTTACTCCCCGGACAAACCGTATAGCTTTATTCTATAATGCACTCCTCTTATCTCGCCCTATTTGGCCTCGGCGGTGGCGAATTGATCGCCATTCTGGTCGTCGTTGTTTTGCTCTTCGGCGGCTCCAAGCTCCCCGAGCTCGCCCGCGGCTTGGGTCTGGCCAAAAAAGAATTCAAGAAAGCCAGCCAGGAAGACTCCGACGAGGACAAGGCGAAGGCGGCCGAGGCCAAGAAACCCGAACCTGCCAAGACCAACAGCTCGAACTGAGCCGGCACTGGAAACATCCCTTTCCGCCCCAGCGTGTCCGCCCGGACGCGCTTTTTTTATTCAGTCCGTGGCCGGATTGCCCCCGGGCTCCGCCTGCAGCCACGCTTTGAAGTCGCGCAATTGCTCCGGCGAACCCAGGACCAGTAGCTCATCGCCCTTCTCCAACCGCTCGCCTGCACCCGGGCTCAGGATGCGCACTCCCCCGCGCCGGATGCCCGTCACTTGCACGCCAAAATTCCTGGTCACATCCCACTCCCCGAGCGTCCGCCCGGCGGCCTTGCTCCACCCCGGCACCTTCATGGTCTCGACGTGCACGTCCTCAAACGTCGCGCCGATGGTCGCGTCCGTCACGGCGGTGAGAATTTTTCTTCCCGCCGCCACCTGCGCCGGCGTGCCCACGAACAGCACTTTGTCGCGCGGGTAGAGCACCGTCTCCGGCGTCGGCAACGAAATCGCAAAACCCTGCCGCTCGACGCCCACCACCGTGCAGCCGAAACGGGCGCGCAGCCCGAGATCGTGGATCGATTTGCCCGCGCAATCCGCCAGGTCCGGCAGCATGCAGTCCGCCACGGTCAGTTCCCATTCCTCGCTCGATTCGAGCCACGGCGCCCGCGTCGCCAGGCCCTGGTCGGCCGAGCCGAGCACATCCCGCAGTTCCACCTCCAGTTCACTGTGCCAGTAGACCAGCTTGCGCCGCCACGTGATCAGCGCAATCGCGGCCACGATCACACCGATCAGGAGCAACCATTTGCCCGAACCCTCCATGGGTAAAATCGAGACCAGCCACACGGCCATGCCGCCCGCGATCAACGTCTTCAACCCCGTTTCCACCGCCGGCCGCAGCACCGTCTCACGCGGCCTGCCTACCGTCACCGTCTGCGCATAAAGCAGCGCGAGAGCCGAGCAATTGCGCCAGATCGCCAGCAATGGCGCCAGCACCAGCAGACTCAATATCGTCCAGAAAATCACCGCCGGCCCCTGCGGAAAAATCCCGCCACGCGCGAGCCATGGCTGCACCGCCGCGAACAACTGCTCGGAAAACACCAGCAGTCCCGTGACCATCAGCACCTCCACGCCGATTTGCACGAGCCGCTTCCGGCACAGCTGCCACAGCCGGCTGTGCCGCCAGCGCAGCGCGGCCCGCTCCATGCCGCCTTGATAAAACCGCAGCCAGCCCCGCAGCCACCGCGGCTGCCGGCCAGCGATCGCACCCGTGATTTTCTCCGCGTGCCGGGTCAGCAGCGGCGCGGTGAGTGTCGTGAGCAGTGAGACGCCCACCGCCAGTGGATAAAATCTCGCGGGCACCACCCCCGCGGTCACGCCAAGTTGCGCAATGATGAAGGAAAATTCGCCGATGGGCGTGACCGACAGCCCGGCGCGCAACGCATCGCGCGAACGAATGCCGACCAGCGCGAGTCCTGTCGCGCCCGCGAGCGACCGCACCACCAGGGTAAACGCCGCCACGACGATGATCAGCCCCGCCTCCGCGCCCAGCGCACGCACATCGATCTGCATCCCGATGGCCGTAAAAAACAGCGCGCTGAAAAGATCGCGCATTCCCTCGAAGGCCCGCTCCACCTGCGTGCGGTGCGCCGTCTCCGCCACGATGACACCGAGCAAAAATGCCCCCAGCGCCAGCGAAAAACCCGCGAGTTGCCCCAACAGAGCCAGCGCGAATACCAGTCCGGCCACACCCAGCGTTTGCAACTCCTCGCTCGCGGAAACACTCAGCCGTCGCAACAACCACGGCACCACCAGCAACCCGGCCACGCCCGTCAGAGCCACGAACGCACCGAGCGTCGCCAGTGTCTGGCCCACCGATGCCGAGTGCCCCATGCCGCCCAGCTCCACCACGGCATTGATCAGCGTCAGCATGATGACCGCTACCACGTCCTCCAGCACCGTCATGCCCATCGCGAGCTGCCCCGCGCGCTCGTGGGTCACGCCGGTCTCATGCAGTACCTTGCTGATCACCGCCGAGCTCGAAACCATCAGGATCCCCGCCAGGAACAAACCCTCCGTGCTGCTCCAACCCAAGGCCGCGGCCAGCAACCGCGACAGGCAGTACACCACGAGCGCCGAGCATCCCGTCGCGGCAAACAGCATGCCGCCCAGCCGCTGCAACCGGCGCAAACTCAGTCGCAGGCCGATGCCGAACATCAGGAAGACCAGCCCCACCTGCGCCAGCGCCGTGATCTCGTCCGGGTTCGCCACCATTGGCCACAACAGCGTGCGCGGCCCCACCAGCATGCCCGCCGCGAGATAGCCCACCACGACTGACAGCTCCAGCTGCCGACACACCCATCCCGCCATGCCCGCCGCCAGAAAAATCACGGCGAGGTCTTGGATGAAATCGATGCCATGCACGCAGACCTCCTTGCAAGGAGGACGCGCACAAAGCTCCGCGCCGTCAAGCCGCAAGCCCCGCGCCGCCGCGGTGATTTCTCCTTTGACACTCTGCCGTGCGGACGATTCTTTGCCCTTGGCGGCATTGCCTTACTTTAACTCCTGTCATGGCAGCGAACTTCCTCGGCTATTTTTCCAACGACATCGGCATCGACCTCGGCACGGCTAACACGCTCGTTTACGTCAAAGACAAAGGCATCGTCCTGCGCGAACCCAGCGTCGTCGCGCTCGACACCACCACCCGCAAAGTTCGCGCGGTTGGCGAGGAGGCCAAGCGCATGCTCGGCCGCACGCCCGGCAATATCACCGCCATCCGCCCCATGAAGGACGGCGTCATCGCCGACTTCGACGTCACCGAGGCGATGCTTCGCTATTTCATCGGCAAGGTGAACAATAACTCCTTCCGCGTCAGCCCGCAGGTCGTCATCGCCATCCCCTCTGGCATCACCGAGGTGGAGAAACGCGCGGTGCAGGATTCCGCCACGCACGCCGGCGCACGCAAGGTCATCACCATCCCCGAGCCGATGGCCGCGGCCATCGGCGTCGGCCTGCCCATCGACGAACCGGCCGCCAACATGATCGTCGACATCGGCGGCGGCACCACCGAGATCGCGATCATTTCGCTCGGCGGCGTCGTTTTCTCCAAGTCCATCCGGGTGGCCGGCGACGAGCTCGACAACGCGATCATCAATTACATGAGGCGCGCCTACAATCTCCTCATTGGCGAACGCACCTCGGAGGAGATCAAGATCCGCATCGGTTCCGCCTACCCGCTCGACGAGGAACTTTCGATGGAGGTCAAAGGCCGCGACTCCGTGGCCGGCCTGCCCAAGACCATCCACATCACCTCGCAGGAAATTCGCGAGGCCCTCAACGACACCATTTCCGCCATCGTCGACGCCGTGCGCAGCACCCTCGAGCGCTGCCCGCCCGAACTTTCCGCCGACCTCGTCGACCGCGGCTTCGTCATGGCCGGCGGCGGCTCGCTCATCCGCGGCATCGACCGCCTCCTCAGCGAAAAGACCGGCCTGCCCGTCACCGTCGCCGAGGATCCCCTCTCCGCCGTCGCCAACGGCACGGGCGCCGTCCTCAACGACTTGAAGTGGCTCACATCGAATTTGTGAGCAGCTGCGGCGGACCACCGGGTTCGCGACCGCAAACATTTTCCGTGCCTTCCGCACCGCTCGTGGCCTAGGTTCACGCCACGTCGTGCCGCCCACCCGTTTCGACCAAGCCAAACCCTTCCTTACGCTCGGCCTCGTGCTCGTGGCGTGGCTGGTGCTGCCGGTCCTGGTCAAGAGCGTCCTGCGCGTCAGTTTTTTCGAGCTGCAGGCGCCCCTCGCCGCGACCGCCTCCTACACGCGCGACCTGCAGGATTTCTGGTCGCTGCGCACCCATTCCAAAAACGAACTCATCGAGGCCGGCCGCGACCTCGCCCGGCTCAACGCCTCCTACGAGCTGAAAGTGCAGGAGAATGCAGCGCTGCACGACGAGATCGCCCGCCTCGAGAGCCTGCTGCGCCTGCCATCGTTTGAGAACTATCGCGCCGAGCCCGCGCGCGTCATGCGGCGCGATTTCTCCGGCTGGTGGCAGCGCCTCATCATTCGCAAGGGCCGCAACTACGGTCTTACCGTGGGCGCGCCGGTCATCTACACCGGCGGCATTGTCGGCCGCGTGGCCGAGGTTTACGCCTACACCGCCGTGGTCGAGCTCATCAGCGACCCGGCCGTGCGCCTCGCCGCGGCGGTCGAGGGCGACACCCGGCCCATCAGCTACCAGGGAGGCAGCGAACCGGCTTTCGGTCCCGCGCGCGGAGCGGTTGAATTCGTGCCACTCGACATTTTTGCCGCGCCCGACCATCCGAAAATGCTCGTCACTTCCGGCCTCGGCGGCGTCTTCCCGCCCGGCCTCATCATCGGCACGCTGACCAACGTCAGCGCCAGCGCCGACGGTCTCTTCAAGACCGGCGAAGTCCAGCTCGACGCCCGCCTCGCCGAACTCACCGAGGTCACCGTGCTCGTGCCGCTCGAGCCGGTGGAAACCAAGCCCGCCTCACCCTGAGCACCACGTCCCCGTCAGATCCTTTTCCCCGTGCTTCGCCTGCTTCTCGCCCTTTTCCCCCCGGCCCTGCTCATCGTGCTGGTGGCCCAATTCAACCATCTGCTCGCGCCCTGGCATGTGTACCTGTCCGTCGGCGGGCTGCTCGTGGTCTTTCCGGCGCTGCAGATCGATTTCCGCACGGGCTTTGCCGCGGTGTTTCTTGCCGGGCTGTTCGCCGATGCCGGCGAGCCCGTGCGTTTCGGCACGCACGCCTTCCTCTTCGCCACGGCCTACGCGTTCCTCTTTGTCCTGCGCCATCGCCTGCCACGCGATGAGACCCCGCTCGCGGTAATGCTCGCCCTGCTTGCCAATCTCGGGATCTTTCTGGCGCTTTCGCTGCTTCTCATCCGCCGTCTGCCCACGCCGGCCGGCGCCTGGGTGCGGCTGCTGGCCGATCTGCTCTGCTCCCAGGCTTTTCTGGCGCTCAGCGCGCCGTGGTTTTTCGCCCTGCAGGCGCGCGCCTTTGCATTCAGCGGATTTGAGATTCAGCACCGTTCGCGCAGGTTTATGTGATCCACCATGGCCGAACGCATGACAGAATCCGCCGGCGCCTTCGTGGTCGAGACGCGCAAGAACTACCAGCCGCGTGTCATCTTTTTTTATTTCATTGTCGCCGGCCTGCTCGGCGTGCTCGCCGCCGGCCTCGCCTGGCAGCAGCTGCTGCGCGCCGACGTCTACCACGAGCGCGAAAAGCAGCAGAATGAGCGCCGCATCCTCGTGCCCGGCCCGCGGGGCAACATCTACGATCGCGAAGGCCGCCTGATCGTCGGCAACCGACCGCGTTTCGCCGTCGTCGTCTACCTCGACGAGCTCCGCCGCGAATTCCGCCGCGAGTATATCCGCGTGCGCAAAAACTACCGCGACCTTGGCGACAAGGACATCCCCAACTCCGGCCAGCTCGAGCAAATCGCCCGCGTCTCCGTCGTCCAGGATTACCTCGACAAGGTCGACGCCATCCTCGGCCGCGACGAGAAGGTCGATTCGCGCGATCTCATGCGCCACCTCTCCGACGCGCCCTTGCTGCCTTACGTGCTCATCGACGATCTCAAGCCCGAGGAGTATGCAAAGCTGATCGAACGCCTGCCCGTCGAATCGCCGCTGCAGGTCTACACGTCGAGCACGCGCTATTATCCCTACGACTCGGCCGCCGCGCACACGCTCGGCTTCGTCAGCATCAACGACAACAGCGATCTCGGCGATTTTCCCGGCGAGGAGCTGAAGACCTTCACCATGAAGGGCACGATCGGCCGCGACGGGCTGGAAAAACAATTCGATGACCAGCTCCAGGGCGAGACCGGCGGCTCCATCTGGCGCGTCGATTACGCCGGTTTCAAGGTCAACCCGCCCATCCAGCAGCGCCTGCCCGTGCAGGGTCGTAATCTCACCACCAGCCTCGACATCGATCTCCAGCTCGCGGCGGAAAAGGTCATCGGCGATTATGCCGGCGCGGCCGTGGCGATCGACGTGCACACCGGCGAAGTGCTCGTCCTCGCGAGCAAGCCCGATTACGACCTCAATGAATTCGCACCCCGCCTCAGCTCCGCGGCCGCCAAACAAATCAACGAAAACGGCGCCTGGCTCAACCGCGCGCTCAACGGCGTCTATCCCCCCGGCTCCACCTTCAAGCTCATCACCGCCATCGCCGGCTTGCGCAACGGCTGGATCACCCCGGATGCCACGGCCGACTGCGAGGGCTCCATGAAAATCGGCGGCCGTATTTTCAGATGCGACAATGGCGACGGCCACCATGGCGTCATCGCCTTCAGCGAAGCCATCGCGCAAAGTTGCGACGTCTACTTCTGGACCTATGGCGTCGAGACGGGCGCCGACCTTATCGCCGCCGAGGCGCGCCGCTTCCATCTCGATCATCCCACCGGCATCGAACTTCCCCAGGAAACCCGCCGCATGCTGATCCCCGACCCCGAGTGGAAACAGCGCGCCCGCAACGAGGACTGGTTTCCCGGCGACACCGCCAACATGGCCATCGGCCAGGGCGCCGTCGGCGTCACTCCGATTGACATGGCCTGCTTCGCCGCCTCGCTCGCGCGCGGTGAAACCGTGACGGTGCCCACGTTGCTCCATGATCCGAATCGCCCCACGCAGCACAGCGAGCCCATTGGCCTCACGCCCGCGCAATACTCTGCGCTGCTCGACGGCATGAAAGGTTGCATCACCCACGGCACCGGCAAAATTCTTTCCACCCCCACTTTCCAGATTCCCGGCGTGCAGCTCGCCGGCAAAACCGGCACGGCCCAGCAGGAGGTTTACAAGGATGGAAAACTGGCCGGCACCGTGGACGTCGCCTGGTTCATCGGCTTCGCCCCCGCCGACCATCCGGAAATCGCCTGGGCGGTCGCCATTGAGGGCGATTCACTCGGCGAAAATTTCGGCGGCGGCCGCTATGCCGCGCCCGTGGCCGATGCCATTCTTAAAAAATATTTCGAGAAGAAAAACCACACCGCCGCCGGCACGGACACGGTGACGTCGAACTAGCGCCTCCCGCCTTAGGAAATCCGCCGGCGTGCCAGCCGCCGCGCCTGGCGGAACACCGCCTCCGGTTCCGGCCAGGTTTCACGCGCGCCGTAGCGCAGGCGCTCCAGCCCGGCAGGAAATTCGGGCGATTCCTCCCGCCCGCGCAGGCGCGCGAGCCACCGTCCGGCCTCGCGCCGCACCGGATCGATCCGCCCTTTCCTCCCCGGCCGCCGGCGCAGCCGCCATCGCGCACGCCACCCCGCGATGACCAGCGCCACCGCTGCCGCCGCCATCGCAAAAATTTCCGTCAGGCGCCGCATGTCCCATGGCGTGCGCAGCCACCCGCGCACCATCGCCGCCATGCGCCCCGCCATGATCCGCAGCCACTGCCCGATCTCCTGCGTGGTGCTTTTCACCGCCTGCAACGTCTCGCGCTGGCTGCGCTGGTCAAAATTCACGATGTGCCGGTACCAGAGCATCCGCAGACTGTCGAAACGCGCGGACCAGCTCCGGTCCATCGTGAAGACGCCGACCGTGGCCATGGCCGGGTTGGCGGCGCCGGCATCCGCCGCCGCGCCCGGCGTCGGATCCACGCGCAGCCAGGCACCCGCCGCCTCATCGTAAACTTCGCACCAGGCATGGGCATCGCTGTTGCGCACCATCAGGTAATTCTCAAACGCGTTCCAGTCACCGCCCTCGAACCCCGCCACCACGCGCGCCGGATGGCCCTCGGCGCGCGCCAGCAGCGCGAGAGCGCCCGCGAACAACTCGCAGTGCCCCGGCGCGCGCGAATCCATCCAGCGCACGAGCGGATCCCCCACCCCCGGCGGGAGTTGCATCTGCAACGAATAACCGTGCCGCTGTGCCAGCCACGCCGTCGCGCGCCGCCCAAACTCCGCCGTTCCCAGCTGCGCACCACCGGCGATTTCATCCGCAAATTTCTTCAGGGCCATCCGGTCGCGGTCGCTCACCGCCAGCTTCAGCATGCCGGTTCTTTCCTCCCGGGCCGGGGCCGGCAGCGCATTGCTTGCCTGCATCCCCGTGACGCGATAGGCCACCATCATCGCCGGATCATTGCGCAGGGCCACCACACGCGTCGCATGGTTGAAACGAAAGTCCGCCGGCGCACCCAGGCGTAACAGGCCGAACCCGCCGGTCAGCGGCAGATAGCGGCTGACCCCTGGCTCGAGATAAAGCGTCCACACGTCCGCGCCCCCGCCTTCACCACCGCGCGCAAAACTCTCATTCGTGTAATTCAGCCCCACCCCGCGCAGCGCGTTCGACACGCGAAACTCGCCGTCGCGATATTCGTCCAGCACCACCATGCGCCAGTAGGGATTCGCCGGCAGTTGCCCGCGTCCGGCCGCCTCCACGCGCAACGCCACGCTGTTGTCCTGCTGGATGTCCGTCACGTCGCCGAAATGGATCGTATCGGAAAATCCGGTGTGCATCCGCCGGGTGATCAGCCGGTCGAGAAACAGGCTGTTCGCCAGCTCAAAACGCGGCATGACGATGAACAACAGCGCGGACAGCCCCACCACGCCGGCAAACAGCCCGCCGCCCAGCGCCACCACGCGCCAGTCCGTCACCGCCCGCAGCCGGCCAAACAGCCGCCACCACCGCACCCGTGTCCAAGCCGGCACGGCACTCGCCGCCACCACACCCGTTCCCTTCGCATCGACCAGCGTGATGACCAGCAAAAGCACCAGCGCGCACGCCGTGAAGGCGAGGATCTGCGCCGCAAACACCAGCGATACGGTCAGCACCCCGGCCACGATGATCAGGAACAGGCCCAGCAGGATGAGCTGCAAGTCGTCGCGGCGCTGGCGCAGGCTGGTGCCGCGATACAGCAGCAGAAGAAGATCCAGCCGGATGAGTGCGGGCAGCACCTCCCCTTTCGTGTAAAGGTCGCCGGCGAAAAAAAACACGATGGCGGGAAACGCCAGCCAGTGCGCCCAGGCCGGCCAGCGCGCCGCCCAATCCGGCCGCGCCAGCATCACCGGCACCAGCACCGTCGCCGCCAGCATCAATGACCAGGCATCGACATCGAGATACAGCACCGACCAGGACGACAGCAGGGCCAGCGCGCCGCCGAGGAGCCATTTGAGCTGGTGCAGCTCGTCGAGGCTAAGCTGCGGCCGTTTTTTCTCCATCGACATAGGCAGTCACTCCGCGTGCGCCTTCCGGGGCGAACGTGATGAGGTTTCGTTTCGTTGATAAAAACTCCCCGTTCTTCGCGTTTGGTCTCACTTCCTCCATCCGCTCCACCACGGCAAGCCGGTCCAGAAACGCCTCCAGGTCCCGCGCGCCACGCACCGTCAGCGACGGTTCGCCGTTCACCGCCACACCCACCAGCTTGCCCATTCGGAACAAATCCTCCGCCAGCGTCGCCGCGAAGCTCACCAACAGCTCGAACTGCTCGGGCCGCGTCCAGACGTCGGCGGGCGTGCGCAGCCAGAGCATGAAACTCTCGGCTCCTTCCGCCGCAAACTGCCGCACCAGCAGCCGGCCCGCGCGCGCGCTCGCCTTCCAATGGATCAACCGGTGCGAGTCGCCCGGTTCGTAATTGCGCAGCGCCAGCAGATCCGCGCTGCTGCCCGCGCGCGCCACCCGCTCGCTGGCCAGCGGGCGCCGCATCGCCGCCACGCCCCAGCGCCGGTACTCCACCGCCGCCGGCCAGACCAGAACCTCGCGCTGCAGCCCGCCGGCCAGCGTTTTTCTGAGAAACCCGAAGGGAAACAGCGAGCCCACGCCCGCCAGTTCCAGTCGCAGGGCGCCGCGCCGGGCCGGCCGGAAGTTCCATTCCAGCCGCGCCTCACCACCGGCATCGAGCCGCTCGCGCAGAAACAGCCGCGATTCCGCCTCGGCCTTGTCCGCCGCGGCGAGGATTTCGCGTACCGATTTTTTCGGCGCGCCATCGTCTTCCGGTGTCCGCACCGGGCCGGCAGCCGGCCTCACCCGCAGATCAAACCACAGCCCATAGGTCGGCATGAATTTTTTTTCGCTGCTCAGTTCCAACCCTACGGCCGCGTCATGGCCCGCGCGCAACGCCAGCCCCGCCGGGAGCCGCCAACGCACGCCGGAAAAATTCAGCCAGGACAGCACCCCGCTCAGAATCAGGCATGACAGCAGCAGCGAAAAGGCAATGAAGAGGATGTTGTTGGCCGTGTTGTAGGCCGCCATGCCCATGCCCAGCGACAGCGCGATGAGCAGCGTGCCCGGCAGCGTCGGCGCGATGCGCTGCGTGCGCGCCGGGAACACCAGTGACCACAGCAGTGCGCTCCACTTGAAATCCCGCCACCAGCGCCGCGCCGCGGCCGGCCCCTGCCAGCCCGGATCCGCCGTTGTCGCGCCCGCCTTCATGCGCCTGCGCGTTTAGACCGGCGCGGGAATCGCGCCCGTGATCCGCCGCAGCGCCGCCGCGATCGCACGCCGCTCCTCCAGAGCGTCGCCGGCCGGCCGCGCCAGCGCCAGCCGGTGCGCACACACCGGCGCCACCAGCACCGTCACGTCCTCCGGCACCACGAAGTCGCGCCCTTGCGACAGCGCCCGCGCCTGCACCGCGCACTTCAACGCCAGCCCGCCGCGCACGCTCACGCCCGCCTTGAACTCCGCCTCCGTGCGCGTGGCCGCGACGATTTTCAAAATATATTCCAGCACACTTTCCTCGACGAACACCTGCAGCGCGAGCGCCTGCAGCTTGAGCATGTCGCCGTGCGTCACGACCGGGTTGAGCTCGATCGCGTCGTAGTTCAGCCGCGCCGTGCGCAGGATATCCAGCTCGTCCGCGCCCTGTGGATAGCCCATCTGCAGCCGCATGAGGAAACGATCCATCTGGCTCTCGGGCAGCGGAAACGTGCCCTCGTAATCCACCGGATTTTGCGTGGCGAAAACCATGAACGGCACGCCCACGGCATACGCCTTGCCGTCGACGGTCACCTTGCCGCGGTCCATCACCTCGAGCAGCGCCGACTGCGTCTTCGGCGTGGCGCGGTTGATTTCGTCGGCCAGCACGATGTTGGCGAAGACCGGTCCGCGCTTGAACACGAACTCCTTCACGGTCTCGTCATAGATGGCTACGCCCGTCACGTCGCTCGGCAGCAGGTCGCTCGTGAACTGGATGCGCGCAAAGGCGCAGTCCATCGAACGCGCCAGCGCGTAGGCCAGCGTTGTCTTGCCGAGGCCGGGCAGATCCTCGATCAGCAGATGCCCGCCGGCGGCCAGGCACACCAGCACCTGCTCGATGACGTCGGCCTTGCCCTTGATCGTGCGGCCGAGGTTGGCGCGCAACCGGTCAAACGTCTGCTTGGTCTCGGAAATTTGCGCCGCCTGGACAAAATCGCTCATCAGGCGGAAAGCATGCGCAGCCGCCGCGCCGGGTCAACTGGCGGAAATGCAAAAGAATGTCCCCGCCAACAGGTTTACAGCAGTTTTAACAGTGCGGAAAAATCCTCGTCGGCCGAGCCGCGTTCCTCCGCCAGCCGCAGCCGCTCCCGCACCGCCTCCAGCAGCGGCAGCACGCCCATCGGACTGGCCGTCGCCGAGGCCAGCCGCATGTCCTTGTGCATGTGCTTGACCGAAAATTGGGGCGAAAAATCCCCGGTGCGCAGCTTCGCCTCCTTGAGCTTCACCAGCCCCGAGTTGGAGACGTTCTTTTCGATCACGCGGAAAAACACGTCGTCACTTATGCCCGCGCGCCGCGCCATCGTCAGCGCCTCGCCCAGCCCCTCCATCTGCACCGCGATGTTCAGGTTCAGCGCCAGCTTGAGCGCCGCCGCCTGCGCGCCGGTGCCAATGTGGAAACGGTACGCCGACACCAGCGCGAGCAGCGGCTCCATCTCCGCGATCAGCGCCGCATCGCCGCCCAGGAAAAACACCGATTGCTTCTGCTCCGCCGCGGGCTTGCTGCCGGTGAACGGCGACTCAAGGTAGCGTGCACCACGCGCCGTCACCAGCGCGGAAAATTTTTCGCTGCTCGCCGGGTCGATGGTGCTCGATTGCACCACGACCTTGCCCGGGCCGAGCTGCGGCAGGATTTTCTCCAGGATTCCCGCCACCGCCGGCGGGTCGGCCACGACGATTTGCACCGCGTCCGCCGCCGCGACCACCTCCCCGGGCGAATTTTTCCACGCCGGCATCGACGGCTGCGGCGTGCGGTTCCAGCAGCCCGCCAGTTTTCCCGCGGCCGCGTAGTGCCGCGCCCACACCCCGCCGATAAGGCCCAGTCCGATCACGCCAATGGTTTTGCTCATGGGAAAAGGTGGAACTCAGGAAAGCAGGAATGGCAAATCCACACTCATATATCAGCCCACCTCTTCCTATTTTCCCGGGTTCCAGATTTTAAAGTTCCTCAGGCCAGAATCTCCAGCAACCGCGTGAACAGCCGGTCCACCTTCCGCTGGTTCGCCTGCACCAGCTCGCGGAATTTTTCGAAATCGATGGCCGTGCCCTCGAGGCCGTTCGCGTAATTGTCGACCATCGCAAGCAGGTTGTAGCGCAGGCCGGCCTCGCGGCACAGATCGGCCTCATGCGCCGCTGTCATGCCGACGACATCGCCCCAGTTTTTTATGATCTGCACCTCCGCCTTGGTCTCGAAGCGCGGCCCCTGCGTCTGCACGTAAATTTTCCCCGTCTTCACCTCGAATTCCGGCGCGAGCTTCGCCTCCAGTAGCGGGATGAGATTGCTGTCGATGCCCGGCGCGCCGCCCTTCAGCTCGTCGTCGAAAAACGTCTGCGGTCCGCTCTGCAGACACACATAGTCGCTGCACGACACCAGCGTACCCGGCGGCAGCTCGGGCTTGAGCGAGCCCACGGAATTGAGTGCGACAACGTCAGTGAACCCAAGGTCCGCCAGCGCACGGATGTTTGCATGGTGATTAATGCGATGCGGCGGCAGCAGGGAACCATGGCCGTGGCGGTTGAGGAGCACAAAATCGCCGCGAGCCCTGCAAGTGACCGCGCCACAATGCGTTTCAACCGTGCGCACCGTCCAGGCCGCGAACACGTCCGATTTCGCAATGCTCGTCCCGCTGATGAACGCGACTTTCATGCTCGATGAATCACCCTCGGATTATCGAATAGCGAAAACCTTTTCAATTCGTCCAGCCAGTTCCACGTCCTTCGCCGTGACCTTGCCGCCCGCGTCGTGGGTGTTGAGGTGCACCGTCACGCGATTATAGATGTTCGTCCATTCCGGATGGTGATTCATCGCCTCGGCCTCGAAGGCCGCACGCACCATGAAGCCCATGGCTTCGCGAAAATCCTTGAACTGGAAACTCTTCGCCAGCGCATCGCGCTTGAACGTCCAGCCCGGGAGGCCGGCGAGCGCAGCTTCGATTTTCGCACGGTTGAGCGGTTTGGCCATGGAGGGAATGTTCTCCGTCCTTCCCCCTTGTCAAACTTCGCACCGCCCCGCTATATCCGGGCAAGCCACGCATGCCTTCCTCCGCCCGCCCCGCGCCCGCCGACCCGGCCAAGGTTCCCACCCACGTCGCCATCATCATGGATGGCAATGGCCGCTGGGCCCGGCAGCGCAGCCTGCCGCGCATTGAGGGGCACCGCCGCGGCGTCGAGACCGTCCGCGAGATCGTCGATGCCGCCCGCGAGATCGGCATCCGCTGCCTCACGCTGTACGCGTTTTCCGTCGAGAACTGGCAGCGGCCGGCCGACGAGGTCGGCGCGCTCATGGGCCTGCTCGAGTTTTTCCTGAAACGCGAAATCAAGAATCTCGTCAAAAACCGTGTGCGCCTGCGCACCATCGGCCGCACGCACGAGCTGCCCGGCCCGGTGCAGACGCAGCTCCAGCGCGCGCTCGATGCCACCGCGCACTTCACCGAATACACGCTCGTCCTCGCGCTCAACTATGGTGCACGCACCGAGATCGTCGACGCCGCCCGCGCCTACGCCGCGGCAGTCGCCGCCGGCCGTGAAAAACTCAACGACTCCTCCTGGGCCACGTTCGGCCGGTATCTTTATACCGCCGACCTGCCCGACCCCGACCTCGTCATCCGCACCTCCGGCGAGACCCGCGTGAGCAATTTCCTGCTGCTCCAGGCCGCCTACGCCGAGTTCATCTTCACGCCCGTGCTCTGGCCCGATTTCACCAAGGCCCGTCTGGCCGAGGCCGTCGCCGCCTTTGCCCAGCGCGAGCGCCGCTTCGGCCTCACCAGCGAACAGGTCAAGCCCGCCGCGCCCCCGGCGAAATAATCCCCGGGCCGCCCTACCCCTCCCCCGCCCAGCCGCACTGTTTTCAAAAACCTCCACCCGTGGGCAAACGCATCCTCAGCACCATCCTTCTCTGGACCGGACTCATCGCCGTCCTCCACTTCGGCGGCGCGCCCGGCGGCGTCTGGCTCATCGCGCTGCTGGCCGCCGCCACGCAGGCCGAGCTCTACCAGATGCTCAAGCGCATCGACCTGAAGCCGTTCAACCGCCTCGGCCTCATCCTCGGCGTCATCCTCGTGTTCGCCCCCTATTACCTCGAGGGCCAGAACATCGAGACGACCGACATCCTGGCCGCCGCCGTGGTGATTTTCGCGCTCCGCATCCTCGGCGAACGCGAGCCGCAGAACCGCACGGAAACGCTCGGGGCCACGCTTTTCGGCCTGCTCTATGTGCCTTTCATGCTGCAGTTTCTCGTGCGCATCATCGGCCTTTACGACGACGAAAACGTCGGCCTTGCGCTCTGCCTCTGGCTGGTGGCCGTGGCCAAGTTCTGCGACGTCGGCGCGCTGCTCACCGGCCTCGCCTTCGGCCGGCACCAGATGTCGCCGCAGATCAGCCCGAAGAAAACCTGGGAGGGTGCGGCCGGCGGCCTCGCCGTTTCCGCCGGCATCGGTGCGCTGCTCGCCTGGCTGGGCGGCCTTGACCGCCTCGGCGGCCCGTATTTTCCCGATAATTTCACGCCGCTGCACGCCGCGCTCATGGCGCTGCCCATCGCCGCCACGGCCATCGTCTCGGACCTGGTTGAGTCCATCATCAAGCGCCGTGCCGACGTGAAGGACACCGGCCATTTCATCCCCGGCATCGGCGGGGCGTTCGATCTCACCGACAGCCTCATCCTCGCCGCGCCCATCGGCTACTTCCTCTTTTTGTTTTTGTAGCGTGGCGCAAAACCGCTAAGGTGGCGGTTTTTCCGTGGTGAAATCTCCCTCCAGAAAACGCGTCGTCCTCCTCGGCGCCACCGGTTCCATCGGCCAGAACGCCCTGCGCGTCATCGCCGCGCACCGCGACAAGCTCGAGCTGGTCGGCGTCGCCTCGGCCCGCAACGCCGACGCGCTCGCGCGCATCACCCGCGACTTCGGCGTGCGCCATGCCGCGCTCGGCGACGAAGCCGCCTTTGCGTCGGCGCGTGAAAAAAAGCTCTTTCCTCCCGGCACGCAGCTGCAAGGCGGCACCGAAGGCCTGGTCGAGCTCGTTCAACTGCCCGAGGCCGACCTCGTGCTCGTCGCCGTCGTCGGCACCGCCGGCCTCCAGCCTGCGCTCGCCGCGCTCGCCGCGAAAAAGGACCTCGCCCTCGCCAGCAAGGAAATCCTCGTGCTCGCCGGCAAGTTCGTCATGGCCGCGGCCCGTGCCAGCGGCGCCCGCCTGATCCCGGTGGACAGCGAGCACAACGCCGTTTTCCAGTGCCTCGCCGGACACGACTCCGCCGCCTGCGCGCGCGTCACGCTCACGGCCAGCGGCGGCGCCTTCCGCGATCTGCCCGCCGACGCGCTCAAGCACGTCACGCCCGCCGACGCACTCAAGCATCCCAACTGGTCGATGGGCCCGAAGATCACCGTCGATTCGGCCACGCTCGCCAACAAGGGCCTCGAGCTCATCGAGGCGCAGTGGCTCTTCGGCTTGCGGCCCGCCCAGCTCCACACCGTGCTCCACCCTCAAAGCATCGTGCACTGCCTCGTGGAGTTCACCGACGGCTCCATGCTCGCGCAGCTCGCGCCCCCCTCGATGACCTTTCCCATCCAGCACGCCCTCCTTTATCCCGACCGCGCGCCGGGCGTGGATGCGCCGGTCGACTTGCAAAAGCTTTTCAAACTCGAGTTCCGCCCCGTCGACGAAGCGCTCTATCCCTGCCTGCGCCTTGCCCGCGGAGCCATGCAGGCGGGCGGCGTGGCGCCGGCGATTTTCAATGCGGCCAACGAGGTCGCCGTCGCCGCCTTTCTCGCCGGCCGCGCGTCGTTCCTTGCCATTCCGCAAATCATCGACCAGACTCTGCAAAGTGTCGCCAACTTTGAACCCGCCGACCTCGCCGCGGTCCTAGCCCTTGACGCCGACGCCCGCCGCGTCGCCACGACCTTGCTGCCACCCGCCTGACCTCCCATGCCGCCCGACCTCCTGCACGCGCTCGCCAGCAATGTCTGGACCTGGTTCCTCATCGCATTGTTTTTTGGCGGCTCGATTTTCGTGCACGAGCTCGGGCATTTTCTCGCCGCCCGCTGGCGCGGAGTGCATGTCGAGCGCTTCTCCATCGGCTTCGGCCCAAAAATCCTCTCCTGGCGCCGCGACGGCGTCGAATACCGCCTCTCCTGGTTGCCGCTCGGGGGCTATGTCCTTCTGCCCCAGCTCGCCGATTTGGGCCCGATGGAGGGCACCGTCGCTTCCGAGGTGGCGAAACTTCCGCCCATCCGCTATTCAAGCAAGGTCATCGTTTTTCTCGCCGGCGCGGCCTTCAACATCCTCTTCGCCTTTGCCCTTGCCTGCGTCATCTGGATTGTCGGTCAGCCCACCAATAGCGACGAAGCCACCACACGCATCGGTTACATCACCCAGACGGTCGATCTGCCCGATGGCACCAAAGCCCCCAGCCCCGCCTTGCTCGCCGGCCTGCAGGTAGGGGACAGTATTCTTGCGGTCGACGGTCGGAAGGTCTCCGACTGGTCCGATTTGGTGCAACTACTCATCACCAGCAGCGGCCGCGGGCCCGATGGCCAGCCGCAAAGCGTGTTCACCATCGAACGCGACGGCCATACCTCCGATGTCACGCTGCATCCCCGGCTTTCCGGCGATGAAAGGCTGCGCCGGGTCGGCATCGCCCCGGCTTACGAGCTGATCATCCATGCGATCCAGCCCGATTCACCCGCTCAGAAAGCCGGCCTGCGCCCCGGTGACCAGATCCTGAGCCTCGACAGCACGCCCGTCCGCAACGCCGGCACCTGGCAGGACTACCTCCAAGCCCACGACGGTCAGGCTGTCGCGGTCAAGGTTCTCCGCGACCAGGCCGAGCTTGCGCTCACCCTGCCGCCGCGCCCGGGAGCCAAGGACGCCTCCGACCTCGGCCTTGAGTTCGCCACCGGCTTCCACCTTACACATCCCAACCCGTTCACCCAGGTCGCCGACAATGTCGGGATGACCTTCCGCACGCTCTGGAGCCTGCTCAATCCGCACTCCGACATTGGGTTTTCCAAACTCACTGGCCCGGTCGGCATCGTGCACATCTTCCACGACGCCGCCTCCGCGGCCGGGCTGCCCGCCGTGATCATGTTCACCATCCTCATCAACGTGAGCCTCGCCATTTTCAACCTGCTGCCCCTCCCCATCCTTGACGGTGGTCAGATTGTTTTTGCCACCATCAGCAAACTCCGCGGTCGCGCGCTCCCGGTCAGCATCATCGCCACTGCGCAGAGCGTGTTCATGGTGCTGCTCCTCACGATGTTCGTTTATGTGACCTTTTTCGACGTCCGCCGCTGGAACCGCGACGCGAAGGAGGAAAAGGCCGCGGCCGACGCCGCGCACGCCAAGCCCTGATGGGCAGCGGCCCAAACTCATCCCGCGCCATGTCCTACTGCGCGTCCCGTTTCCGCACCGTCCGCCGCCCGAGCGTTGAAGTGAAGGCCGGCGCAGTCGGCGTCGGCGGAAAAAATCCGATCCGCCTGCAGTCGATGACCACCAGCGACACGCAGGACATCGACGCCACGGTCCGGCAATCCATCGCGCTGGCCGAAGTCGGCTGCGAAATCGTCCGCATCACCGCGCCCAATCCCGCCGCTGCCCAGTGCCTGCGCGAGATCCGGCGTAAATTTTCCGCCGCCGGCTTCGCCCACGTGCCGCTCGTGGCGGACATCCACTTCCTGCCGCAGGCCGCGATGGAGGCGGTCGAGCATGTCGAGAAGGTCCGCGTCAACCCCGGCAACTACGCCGACAAGAAAAAGTTCGCCGTCCGCGAATACTCCGACGCCGACTACGAGCGCGAGCTGCAGCGGTTGCACGACGCCTTTTCGCCGCTGGTGAAACGGGCCAAGGAACTCGGCCGCGCCCTGCGCATCGGCACCAACCACGGCTCGCTTTCGGACCGCGTCATGAACCGTTACGGCGACACGCCGCTCGGCATGGTCGAGAGCGCGCTCGAGTTTGTGCGCATCTGCGAGGCGCATGGGTTTCACGGCATCATCCTCTCCATGAAGGCGAGCAATCCGAAGGTCATGATCCAGGCCTATCGCCTGCTCGTCGCGCGCATGGACGCCGCGCACCGCGCCTATCCGCTGCACCTGGGCGTGACCGAGGCCGGCGACGGCGAGGACGGTCGCATCAAGAGCGCCATCGGCATCGGCTCGCTCCTGCTCGACGGCCTCGGCGACACCATCCGAGTTTCGCTCACCGAGGACAGCGTTTATGAAATCCCGGTTGCGCGCGCCATCGCCGAAAAGGCCATGAGCCTCTGGCACCCGGAAGCCGGCCGGCCAGGCGCCGCCCATGAAACCGACGGCCTCGATCCGTTCCACTTCGCCCGCCGCGAGACTGCCGTGCTTCTGCTCAGTGAAAACTGCCCCGTCGGTCCCGAACAGCCGCCGCGCGTCATTGTGCGCGCACCTTCCGTCGCGGAGCTGGCCGAAACCCTTGCGCAGCTCGCCCCGTCGAAATTGCCCGACACCCCCGCCGAGGGCGTGCTTGTGCCCATCAGCTGCGCCGGAGATCTGACGCCGGCGCTCGCGGCCCTGGCCGCGGCGGCGACCCCACCGTCGTTCGCCGTGCTCGAACTCAATCCGGCGCTGACTACCGCGGATCTCGAGGCGCCGCTCAAAAATCAAAAAATAAAAATCGTCCTCCTCCGCGGCTTTGCCGCCGGCGAGGCTGAAACGCTGCGCGGCTTCGCCGCCTTCGCGCGCGCGCGCGGCCACGTGCTTGCGTGCGATCTCGCGCCCGGGGATTTTTCCGCGCTCGCCGCCACCCTGCGCGAACTCGGCGATGCGAATCTGATTTTCACCTTTTCCGCCGCCGCGCCGGGACAGCATGCGACCGGCACCGGCCGCATGCTCGCCGACGAACTGAAAAAAATCGGTTCGCGCGCCCCGCTCTGGATCCGTAACACGACCGCGACCGCCGTCCAGGGCGACAATAGTTTTCTTTCGAAATTGCTCGAAGCATCGTTCCTCACCGGCAGCCTGCTCTGCGACGGACTCGGCGACCTCGTTTCCATCGAGACCGAGGCCGACCCCGTGCGCGCAACCAAGCTTGCCTACAACGTTCTGCAGGGCGCCGGCGCGCGCAGCTCGAAGACGGAGTTTGTCGCCTGCCCGTCGTGCGGCCGCACGCTGTTCGACCTGCAAACGACCACGCAGCGCATCCGCGAAAAAACCGGGCACCTCAAGGGCGTGAAGATCGCCATCATGGGCTGCATCGTGAATGGCCCCGGCGAAATGGCCGACGCGGATTTCGGCTACGTCGGCGGCGCGCCCGGCAAGATCAACCTCTATGTCGGCAAGCAGTGCGTGCAATACAACCTGCCGCAGGAAGGGGCCGACAGCCGCCTCATCGCGCTCATCAAGGAGCACGGCAAATGGGCCGATCCCGCGCCCGCCCTGGCGCCCTGACCCGCCGTCCCCATCACACCCCCGTGACCGGGCCGTAACCCGGCCCGCGCCCGCTCTGGAACCGTGTAATGACGCTGCAACTACACACATTTCCCGCCAAAGTTTGCAGCAAATTGATGACGGCAGACGCAACACAAAAAAAGAGAAAGTTATGCTCAGGTCGCCTGTGAATAACTTGAGAGAAAGTTGCTCTTGAAATGCGATTTTGCTTTCACGTTACTCCACATCCGCGTCTGCTTTCCCAAGCCTTCCAGCTGTTCTTTCCCACGTTCGTTGTGCACCGTCCCTTGGCTCCCCGGAGAATTCCGTTTTTATTATCTGGTCATCAACATCTTATGCGCCATCCAGCTTCCCGCCACTCCCTTTCAATGACCCGACCCCCTTTTTTTCTCCCCAGTGATGCATGGATGCGGGCCCGATCGACGTGCGGAAAGCCCGCTGGCGGCGTGGTGTGAATAAAATCCATATTTAGCGCTCCTCCATGCCCTCCCTTTTGTTGTCTCCCAGCCTCTGGGAAACCGTCAAGTGTGACTTTAAAGGCCTTTTCCCGGAAGATGTCTTCCAGATGTGGTTTGAACCCATTGTGTGCCTTGAAACCAGCGAGGATTCGATGACCCTCGGCGTGCCCAACGACTTCGCCGCCATCTGGATTCACGACAACTACCTGGACCTCATCAGCCAGCGCCTCCGCCTGACGGCCGGCCGTCTCATCAACGTCACCCTGAAGCGCACCGACGCCTCCCACGCGTCGAAAAACCCCTCCTCGCGCCACGCCTCGCACGTCCCCGCGGCCGACAACTCCCGCACCAAGACCGCCCCCCGCCGCGCCCCGCGCTACGACGAACGTGGCGGCGCCTTCGCCGGCACGCTCAATCCCCGCAACACCTTCGACACCTTCGTCGTCGGCTCCAACAACCAGATGGCGCATGCGGCCTCGCTCGCCGTCGCCCAGGCGCCCGCGCAGGCCTACAATCCCCTTTTCATCTACGGCGACACCGGCCTCGGCAAGACCCACCTGATGCACGCCATCGGCCATTGTATCCTCCGCAACAACCCCGATGCCCGCGTCGCTTACCTCTCCACCGAAAAATTCACCAACGAGTTCATCCAGGGCCTGCAGGAAAACAGCCTGACCAAGTTCCGCCAGCGCTACCGCCACGTCGACGTCCTCCTGCTCGACGACGTGCAGTTCCTCGCCGGCAAGGAGCGCATCCAGGAGGAGTTTTTCCACACCTTCAACGACCTCTTCGAGTCCGGGAAGCAGATCGTCCTCTCCAGCGACCGCCGGGCCAGCGAAATCCAGAAACTCGAGTCGCGCCTCGTTTCCCGCTTCGAATGGGGCCTGCCCGCCGACATCCAGCCGCCCGACTTCGAGACCCGCCTCGCCATCCTTCGCACCAAGGCCGCCAGCATCAAGTTCGACCTCCCGCCGTCCATCGGCAACTTCATCGCGCAGCACATTTCCAAGAACATCCGCCGCCTCGAGGGCGCGCTGATCAAGGTCGCCAGCTACTCCACCCTCACCAGCAAGCCCCTCGACCTCGCCAGCGTCGAGATGCTGCTCCAGGACGTCCTCATGGAGCAGGCCCAGAACCAGCTCACCATCGAGACGATCCAAAAGCGCGTGGCCGATCATTACCAGATCCGCCACAGCGACATGACGAGCAAGCGCCGGCCCAACAACATCGCCATCCCCCGCCAGATCGCGATGTACCTTGCCCGCACCCTCACCAAGCACTCGCTCCAGGAAATCGGCGATGCCTTCGGCGGCCGCGACCACGGCACCGTCATCCACGCCTGCAAGGCCGTGGACAACATGACCGAGCAGGACTCCGCCACCCGCGGCAGCGTCGATTTCCTCAAGGCGCAGCTCTCGAAGTAATTTTCCGTCACCAACGACACTGACTCACCACGGGCTTGGCCTCTGTTGCCAAGCCCGTTTTTATTTGTTCAATTGGCCCCCTCCCTTTCGCCATGACCACCTTCACTCCTGAGCAAAAACAAGCCGTCACCGGCTGGATCGCCGCCGGCGACAGCCTCTCGATCGTCCAGAAAAAGCTGACCGAGCAGTTCAAGCTCTCCCTCACCTACATGGACGTGCGCTTCCTCGTGGACGACCTCGGCCTCGAGCTGAAAAACGCCGCGCCCGCCGCCACGCCCGAGATCGGCAAGGCCCCGGCGCCCAAGGCCACCCCGGCCGAGCCCGCGAAAAAAGGCTTCTTCGACAAGGCCAAGGAAAAACTCGGCTTCGCCAAAGGCGAAGAGGACGACCTGCAGACCGACATCGCCGAGGAAGACCTCGCCGACGACCCCGGCACACTCGACGCCCCAGCCGGCGCCGTCAGCGTCTCGGTCGACAAGGTCACGCTCATCCCCGGCGCGCTCGCCAGCGGCACGGTCACCTTCAGCGACGGCGTCACCGGCAAATGGATCGTGGACAACTACGGCCGCCCCGGCTTCACCGAAATCAGCCAGCCCGGCTATCGCCCCAATCCCGCCGACGCCCAGGCCTTCATGCAGGAACTCAGCCGCTCGCTGCAGTCACGCGGGCTGTAGCGGGCGATAGGCCCGATTGAATTGATTGGGGTGGGTGTGCCCAATCGCCCACTGCGCCCTGCCCTACGCTTCGCGAACAATTCATTTCTCATGCTCGACAAAAGAAAATGAACTTAAAGCAAATCATCACGCCCCAGGTTCTACGATGGTTTGTGGTCGGCTTCATTTTTGCCGGCATTGGCCTAGGTTTGATCAAATTACTGGCCAGCTCCCTCGGTTGGCCCTACACGATCGCCACTCTCACCGCAGGGGAAATTGGCACAGTATTACGATTCCTCGTAGTCGACCGGTGGGTTTTCAACCATCGCCGTCCCACTTGGGGAAGACTCTGGCAGTATCACGTCGCGAATGCCGCGGGTTTTGCCGTTTGGTGGAGTGCGGCGAATCTGCTGAAGTCCGCCGGCGTGAATTACCTGCTGGCCTCGATTTTCGCGATGTTCTTCTCCATCGGTTTCAATTTGCTTTCCAATTTTTGGTGGATCTGGCGCAAGCGGGCACCTGATAGCGCCGTGCCAGTAATAAAATAAGCAGGCCATCCGGCGGAAGCCTTGACACACGTACGTTTTGACGTACGCTTTTTGCATGACTTCGATTCATGTCACCCAGGCCCGCGCCAGGCTTTACCAACTCCTGGACGACACCGCCGCTTCGCACGATCCGATCCAGATCACCGGCAAGCGCAACAGCGCCGTGCTGGTGTCAGAGGATGACTGGCGGAGCATTCAGGAGACGCTCCATCTGCTTTCGATTCCGGGCATGCGAGAATCGATTCGCGCCGGCCTGCGGGAACCCTTGAGCAAATCCTCGACCAAGCTGAAATGGTAAGCTGGCAGCTGCATTTCACCAAGCAGGCGCAAAAGGACGCGAAGAAGATTGCCTCTTCAAACTTGCGCTCCCAAGCGGAAGGGCTGTTGGAGATTTTGCAGAAGAATCCATTTCAAAATCCGCCGCCTTACGAAAAATTAGTCGGGGATCTGGCGGGAGCCTATTCGCGCCGGATCAACATCCAGCATCGATTGGTTTATCAGGTCTACACGAAGGAAAAGGCGGTGAAGATCATTCGCATGTGGACACACTACGAATGAAAAAGCTGGGCCGCACGTCTCGCGCGGCTTAACCCGGCAGCACGGCGATGACCTTGGCCACCGCGTCGACCAGCTTGCCGGCCAGGGAAATGATGTCCGCGACGCGGTCCAGTGACTTGCTCAGCGCAGTGAGCTGGTCGGTGAAGCCTTTCGCCGACGTAAACGCACCGGTCAGAACGGCGCCGGCCTCCACCGTCTGCTGGTGAAAGAGGCAGGCTTCGATCTGCTTCATCTGCCCTGCGAGCTGGTTGGATTGGTCGATCAGCTGCTGGCTCGCCACCGGGTCCGAGCAGTTGTCATAGGCCTGGAGCAGCGTCTGGATGCTCGCGTTGATGCCGTCTTGCAGGGTCTGGAGGTCGTTGTCCATTCAATCATCCTTTGAGGTTTTTGTAGATGGCGGTGACGTTTTTTACCTCCGCCTTCAAATCGGCAAATTGCTTGGCGAGGTCTTCCGGTGAACCGTTCGCCAGGGCGGCGTGCGCGAGGGCGGTTTTGTGCAGCGCCTCCGCGAGATCAGCGACCGACGCGACAAAGCGGTCGTGTTCCTGCTCGGTGGCCAGCCATTCCTTGAAGCTCTGGATGGCCGCGAGTTTTTGCTTTGTATCCGTCATGGCACCAAAGCCGGTGATGGCGTCGCCCTTGAAGGTCTTCGCCCGTTTTTCCTCGGTCGCGACCTGATAGATGTCGCCGTAGGTCGCGAGGGCGCCGTGCGTGGCCGGCTTCGGCGGATCGCCCTCGAAGCCGAGCGCGCCGATCAGGTCCTTGATGATGAGCTGAAAACTCGGATCGGCCGCCTGGGCGATATGCCGGGCCTCCGTGTCCGCCTTGTACTGCAGCAGCAGGCTGCCGAGCGCGGCGACGGCGGTGCCGGCATCCGTCGCATAGGTCGAGGTGTCGCTTTTCACCGCAGTGCCCAGCGACTTCACATCGCCAGCCAGGCTCTCGGTGGCGGCCACCAGATCGGTCGAACTCTGCCCGGAGGTCAGGTTGGCCAGCGCGGTGCAATAGGCATCGAGCCCGCAGAGGATCTTGTCCCAGGCGTCGATGTCTTCCGGGGCGATGAGATAGAGATCGGCTTTGGCAAACGTGTCCCGCCGGAGGCTAAGCTGGACCTGGAAGGGCAGCGTCTGGTCATTGAACGCCTGCAACACGGCCAGCGTGGCCTTGTGGTTGGCGTCCATCGCGCTTTGTAGCGATGCCGCATGATTGCTGGTTCCGATCGTGGCGCAGCCGGAGAGCGCCAGCGCTCCGAGCAGAAGGACAAAGGATTTTAAACGATGCATGGAAAGCCGGAAAAGGTTCTCGATCACACGCAAGACCAAGAACTTCCCCATCGTCCTGCACGGGGACGGCCCGGCTGTCAAAGGCGAATCAGGTGGCGTCATCGAGCGAACGCCACAGGTACCAGCTCGCGACCGAGCGGTAAGGCTGCCAGCGGCGCGCATGTTTCAGGATGGCCTCGGGCGTCGGGTCCTTGCGCTTGTTGTAGAGTTTTTTGAAACCGAGCCGGATGGCAAAATCCCCCGTCGGCATCACATCGGGCCGGCCAAGATGAAACATGAGCAGCATGTGCACGGTCCAGGGCCCGATGCCGCGCACCTCCGTCAGCCGCGCCACAAGTTCGTCGTCGCCGATTTTGCGCGCTTCCCTCAGCGTCGGCACAATGCCGTCGCGACATTTCACGGCGAGATCGCGCACCGCCAGCAATTTGTTGCCCGACAGGCCGGCCCCGCGCAGCGCGGCATCGGAAACCTTGGCCAGCGCCTCGTGGGTCGCGCCGCCATGCCGGGCCAGTTCGACCAGCACGCGGCCATGGATGGTCGCGGCGGCTTTGCCGTGCAGTTGCTGGTAAACGATGGAGCGCAGCAACGCGTCGAACAGGCTGTCCGCGATCTTCAGCTCCAGTTCGAAAGCACCCACCCGGTCGATCAGCTTGGCCAGCACCTCATCATTGGCGCGAAGGTGGGCCACGGCCGCCGCGGGATCGAAAGCAAATTTCGGTTTCATTCGGATAAAAGCTCCGCGCCTTCGAGCGCAAGCAGGCGCGTCTTGGTACGAATGCCGCCCGGCGCGGAAAAGCCGGTCATCTTGCCGTCGGCCGACACCACGCGATGGCACGGTACGATGAGCGGCCAGGGATTGGTCGCCAGCGCCACGCCAACCGCGCGCGCCGCTTCGTTGCCCAGCGTCATCAGCCGGGCGATCTCGCCGTAGCTTTTCCTGTCGCCGGGCTTGATGGCCTGTGCCTGCCGGTAGACCGCCTGCTGAAAATCGTTCACCTGTGAACAATCGAGCGGCGTGGCGGAAAAATCCTGCGGCACGCCCGCGAGATGCTGCTGCACCCGCACGATGAGCTGACTCACCCACTCCGGCAATGGGTCCGCCGCCGGCTGGCTATGAGATTTGGCTGCCAGCCGCGATTCGGTCAGCGCCTCGGTTTCCTCCGGCAGCTGGAAAGCCGTCAGCCCGGCTTCATTCCAGGCCAGGCCACAGCGGCCAAACTGGGTGGAAAAAAGTGCGTAGGGCATGCGAATCAACCAAGTAGGCGGCCTTGGCATCGCTCGCAAGCAGGCGTATGAAATTTGCGATCACCCAAGGCTGATTCGTCCCTTTCGATGGCCGTTTGACCCGGTCGCCGATCCGGTTATATTTCAACCCACGCCGCAGCGCACGGCCGCGCCGTGGCTTTCATCTCACAACCCTCAAAATTGGAGGCGCTTATGCACAAGCTCCACGATCTCGCTGCGTGGGCGGAATCCCGCCGCGAACTCTGGCTCGATTGCGTCCGCATTTACCTCGGCCTGGGCCTTTTCGCCCGCGGCCTTTTGCTCATCAGCAACACCCGCAC
>DATHNW010000013.1:0-29005 GCA_035485575.1 Opitutaceae bacterium
GGCGAGGACGGCCGCCATCCGGCCGGCGGGGTGCGAGGCGGCCATCAGCCGGCCGCGTTCGGCCATGAGGTGGAGGCCTTCCTCGGGCGTGAACACGCCGGCGGCGCAGGCCGCCACGTATTCGCCGACGCTGTGGCCGAGCAGCGCCGCGGGTTCCAGGCCCCAGGAGCGCCACAGTTCCCACAGGGCGTACTCGAGGGCGAAGAGCGCGGGTTGCGCATAGGCGGTCTGCGCGAGGAGTTTTTCCGCGGTGGCCCCGGGGTGGATGATGTCGAGCAGCGAGTGCCCGAGGCGCGCGTCCACCGCCGACGCGCAGCGGTCCAGGGCCGCCCGGAATACGGGCTGGGTTTCGTACAGGCGCTGGCCCATCCCCGCCCGCTGCACGCCCTGCCCGGTGAAGAGGACGGCCACTTTCGGCCGGCCGCCTTCGTGTATCCCATTTTTGGATACCTCCGGCTTCTTGCCCCCGCCCTCCCCCGCCGCAGAGGCCGCCAGCTGCGTTTGCAGTTCCGCCACGCTCCCCGCGCTGAACGCCGCCCTCACCCCAAAGTGCTCACGCCCCACGTTCCCACTAAAACAGAGATCCGCCAAGCGCAGGCCGGACCGCGGCGTCGCGAGCAATTGCGCATAGCGCCCGGATAATTTACGCAGGGCTTCTTCACTGCGCGCGGAGAGGGCCAGGATGTGGCGCGGGCGATCGATGGATCGCAAGGGCGAGACGAAAGGGTCAGCCGCGGCGACCGGCGCTTCCTGCAAAACAACATGGCAATTGGTGCCACCAAACCCAAACGAACTCACGCCGGCGAAGCGGCTCCCATTCTTCCGCAACCAGGACCGGCCTTCGCTCGGGATGAATAAGGGGGTGCCGGACAATAAAATATTCGGATTGAGACTTTGGAGGTGCAGGTTGGGCGGGATGTGCTCGTGCCGCAAGGCGAGCACGACCTTGATCAGGCCCGCGATGCCCGCGGCCGCCTCGAGGTGGCCGATGTTCGTCTTCACCGAGCCGATGCCGCAGACTCTTTCCGGACCGCGGCCCTCCAAGAGAACGGCCTTCAAAGCCTCGACCTCGATGGGGTCGCCAAGCGGAGTGCCGGTGCCATGTGCTTCAATGTAACCGATCTCGGCCGGCTTCACCTTGGCGCGTTTCAGCGCTTCCCGCACGACCACCTGCTGCGCCGGTCCGTTCGGCGCGGTGAGTCCGTTGCTGCGGCCGTCCTGGTTGATGGCCGAGCCCCTCACCACGGCGAGAATGTTGTCTCCCGCCGCGCGGGCGTCGGAGAGCCGCTTGAGCACGATCATGCCGCAGCCTTCGCCGCGGACGTAGCCGTCGGCCGCGGCATCAAACGCGCGGCAGCGGGCGCTTTTCGACATCATCTGCGCCTTGACCAGGCTCCGCGTAAGCGCCGACGAAAGGATGAGGTTGACGCCGCCGGCCAAGGCCAGGTCGCATTCTCCATCGAGCAAACTCCGGCAAGCGAGATGCACCGAGACCAGCGACGAAGAGCAGGCGGTGTCCACCACGAAGCTCGGGCCGCGCAAATCCAGCAGATACGAAATGCGGTTGGCGGCGATACTCGCGGCCGTGCCGGTTGCGGAATAAGTCTGAAACTGGGTCGGATCCTGCTCCAGCAAAAGATGGGAATAATCCAGCGTGCTCAGGCCGATGAACACGCCCGTCCGGCTGCCGCGCAGGCGGTTCACCGGAATGTGGCCGTTCTCCAGCGCCTCCCAGGTGACCTCGAGCAGCAGCCGCTGTTGCGGATCCATGTGCGCGACCTCGCGCGGAGCGATGCCAAAAAAATCGGCGTCAAATCCGTCGACCGGTCCGATAAATCCTCCGGTCCGGAACACGGCATCATCAGCGTCGGCCGACGCCCTTCGCCGCCAATCTTCGGCCGACAATTCAGTGATGCTATCGCGGCCTGTTCGCAAAAGTTCCCAATAGGCTTCGGGATCAGCCGCACCCGGAAAGCGGCAGCCAAGGCCGACGATGGCCACAAATTCCTCCATGGCGGAAGCGGTGCCGGACAGCGACGGCTCCGCGACAGCCGTCCCCTCCCCGGCCAGGTGGGCCGCCAGCGCTTTGACCGAGGGATAGTCCCACGCCAGCGTCGGTGGCAGGGACCGGCCAAGCCACTGCCCCAGGTCCGCCGCGATGCCCACGGCCTCGACCGAGCCAATGCCGTAGTGGGAAAAAGGCTTGTCGGGATCGATGCGCACGTGCGGCGTGCCCGGTCGCGTGGCCATTCGTTCGACCAGCCAGGCTTGAATCTGATCGGCGGTGGGCAGCGGAGCGCCGGCAAACACCGCGCGCGAAGTTTCAGCCTCCGAGGCCGGGAGCTGCGTTTGTGAAGCCTCACCCGGCGGCCACGTCCCCACGGTTTCGAGCCCGCCGCCGAGAAACAGCGCACGGCATTCGGTGCGCCGGATCTTGCCGCTGGAAGTTTTTGCAATCGTGCCCGGCCGGATCAAGGCCACCGCATGAACCGCCAGCTCATGCTCGCGCGAAACCGATTCAAGGATGGCACCCGCCACGGCGTCGGCATCCAGATTGCGCAGGCTGGTCCGTTCGATCTCATGCACGATGACCAGCGCGTCCGTTCCCGCCACCTCGACGGCGAACACCGCTCCGCAACCCGCCCGCAAAGCCGGATGGCTGCCCTCGACCGTGCGCTCGATGTCCTGCGGATAGTGGTTCCGCCCGTTGATGATGATCAAATTCTTCAGGCGTCCGGTGACGAACAGTTCGCCCTCATGCAAAAATCCGAGGTCGCCCGTGCGCATGTAAGGCCCCTCCCCGGTATCGGCGAGATGGGCGTGAAAGGTGTGCTCGGTTTCCTCCGGCAGATTCCAATAGCCGCCGGCCACGCTGGCTCCGGACACCCAGATTTCGCCGATGCCACCCGCCGCCACCTGACGGCGCGATTCCGGCTCGACGATGACCACGCTCTTTCCTCCCTGCGGCTGGCCGCAGCCGACGAGCATGCGGACATCCTCGCTCCCCGGCGCGGAGGGCACCGCCTGGTTGCGCTCGATCGCCGACCGTGAAAATCCGCGCACGACGGGCGGCTCCGTCCGATTTCCGCCCGATACGATCAGTGTGCCTTCGGCGAGGCCGTAGCACGGGTAGAATGCCTCGCGCCGGAAACCGAAGGGACTGAACGCCTCAGTGAAACGATCGAGCACGAGAGGATCGACGGGTTCGGCGCCGTTGAAAGCCACCGTCCAGCTGCTCAGGTCGAGCCCCTGGCAGTCTTCCGGTTTGATTCTCTCCACGCAGAGCTTGTAGGCGAAGCTCGGGCCGCCGCTCGTCGTCGCCCGGTGGCGCGAGATGGCCTGCAGCCAGTTCAACGGCCGTTGCAGAAAAGCGTTCGGCGCCATCAGCACCACGGGGAAACCCGCGTACAACGGCTGCAGGATGCCGCCGATCAATCCCATGTCGTGGTACGGCGGCAGCCAGATGACACCTCGGCTGGCAGACGTGTGCTCGTAGCACCGGGCAATGATCCCGAGGTTGTGCAAAAAATTCCGGTGCCGCAGCATCACTCCCTTGGGCATGGCGGTGGAACCGGAAGTGAACTGCAGCGCGGCCAGCGACTCGGCGTCGGGCACCGGCGGGCGCCAGTCCTTCGCGTCGGACGCGGCCAGATCGTCGGTCACGAGCCAGCGCAAATCCTTCAAGGCGGTGGTCTGCAGCGCCCCGAGCTGCCGGCCGGCAAAGACCGCGCTGTTTGTCAGGACGGTCTCCACCTGCGCCTGCGTGACCACGGCCTCGAGGGCCGCCATCGACCGGTTGGGACGCGGCGGATATGAAGGCACCGCCACGACTCCCGCATACAGGCAGCCGAAAAATCCCGCGATGAAATCAAGGCCGGGCTGGTAGCAAAGCAGGACTCGCGCACCCGGTTCCACCTGCGCCTGCAGGAGCGCGCCGATGGTGCGCGCACGCCGGTCCAATTCCCCGTACGTCAGCGTTTCCGCCACGCTGTCGCCGTCCGCCAGGAAAGTGTAGACGAGCCCATCGGGCTGCTGCGTTGCCCGATAGCGGAGAAGCTCGACCAACGTGGGGCATTCGTCGGCCCGTGCTGGGCGCTGGGCAGTCGTGCTCATCTTATGAGAACTCGTCGCTGCGGGGCAAAATTTTGTCTGTATCTAGCTGCAATTTCAGGAATTTCCGGCGTTTTGATGGGCAATGGACTTTCTTCTTTCAAGACAGTTTTCGCTGCAATGACTTTGTTCTTTCAAGACCGTTTTCGTGGCAATGATCTAAAAAAGGAAGATTACGTTTTTTTACTGGATGCAGGCGCATTTCGAAAGAAATGCAGCGACCTTGGCCAGTGATTTCGAGACTAGGGATTATACCCCATGATCCCTTCTGTGTCCGATTTGGCGCTGAACGCCAAAATGCCATTGCGCCCCCGATCTGGCCCGGGACGCAAAATCTTGCGACTCCAAAAAGGAGCGCACGATGCACAGCAGGAAATTTTCCCATCGGCATGCCGAAGACAAAGCCTCCCCAAACTCAATGCGGCCGCATTGGATGGGCGGAGTTCATCCTGCGCCCGGCGGCTTTCCCTCCCCCTTAAAGGCGAAGCTATTTCACCTCGCTGTGCGGCAGCCACTGCTGGATGGCCGTGGAGAGGTCTTTCAAGCTTACCGGCTTGGCAATAAACCCGTCCATGCCGACGGCGAAGCATCGTTCGCTTTCACCCTCGATGGCGTTCGCCGTGAGGGCGATGACCGGCATATGCTGCCCGTTGCGCTCCTCTTTCCGCAGCCGGATGGTGGCCTCAAACCCGTCCATTTCAGGCATCTGGCAATCCATCAGGACCATGTCATAATGAATGCGGGAAAGTGCTTCGAGCGCCTCGCGGCCATTGGCCACCACGTCGACGCGATGCCCCAGCTTTTCGAGCATCCGGCGGGCGACCAGCTGGTTCACCGTGTTGTCCTCGGCCACCAGGATCAGTCCGCTGGCGGCGGTTTCCGCGGGCCCCGCCGGCAGGGCAGCCGGGGATGTTTCGTTTTTGTCCTCACTGCCGGCCTGGCTGCCGATCCACAGCTTGTTCAAGGCCCTGAACAGGGTGGCCTGCCTGGTCGGCTTTTGCAGGGTGGCCGCGATACGGTATTGCGCCAGCTGCTCGCGGTTGTCGCGGGTGAGCGCAGAACTCAGAAGAATGAGCGGCAGCTGCTTCACTGCCTCGGTGGCCCGGATCAATCCCGCCAGTTCCAGTCCGTCCATTTCCGGCATTTGATAATCCAAAATGCCGACATCGAAAGGCGTGGCGGTGCGGGCGGCGGCACATAGCTTTTCAAACGCCACCTTCCCGTTGACCGCTTCTTCCGTGATGATTCCCCAACCTTGGAGAAGTTTGCCGAGCAGGCGCCGGTTGGTTTCGTTGTCGTCGATGATCAAGGCGCGCTTGCCCTTCAAGACAGCTGTGTCCTGCCCTTCCGCCTGCTGCGGCGTGCCGCGGGCAAAGGAAACCGTGAACCAGAAGGTGGAACCGCGGCCAGGTTCGCTTTCGACCCCGATGCCACCGCCCATCATTTCCGCCAGCTGCTTTGAAATGGCCAGGCCAAGGCCCGTGCCGCCATGGCGCCGCGAGGCCGAGGAATCCACCTGCGTGAACGAGCGGAACAGGCGCGCCCGGGCTTCGGGCGTGATGCCGTTGCCGGTGTCGCGCACTTCAATCCGCAGGGCCACCTGGGCCTCATTGGATTCCAGGGCCGACACGCTGACAAACACTTCGCCCTCGTCCGTGAACTTGATGGCGTTGCCCACGAGATTGATCAGGATCTGCCGGTAGCGTCCGGGATCCCCCGTGGCATCGGTGGGAACATTGTCGTCAAACCAGCAGGCCAGTTCGATTTTCTTGCGCCGCGCCGCGTCCCCGAGCAATTCCAGCACGTCTTCCACCGCTTCCTTCGGATTGAAGTCCACGTTTTCCAGCTCAAGCTTTCCCGCCTCGATCTTCGAAAAATCCAGAATCTCATTGATGACGCTCAGCAGCGCCTCGGCGGACCGGCGGACGGTATCCGCAAATTCCCGCTGCTCGTCATTGAGGCGGGTATCCAACAGCAGCCCGGTCATGCCGATCACGCCATTCATGGGGGTGCGGATTTCATGGCTCATGTTCGCGAGGAAGAGGCTCTTCGCCTTCGTCGCGGCCTCGGCGTGCTCCTTGGCGACCTGCAGTTCCTGCGTGCGCTGGACCACGCGTCGTTCGAGCTGCTCATTCTCCCGTCGCAGCAGGCGCGTCCTGACGCGATAGGCGAGGACGCCGGCACCGGCGATTCCCACCGCCACCAGCCCGAAAAACCACCATGTCTGGTAAAACCAAGGTTCCTGCACCACGCTCAGGGTGGCGCCCACATTGTTCCAGACCCCGTCGTCATTGCAGGCGATGACCTTGAATCGATACGAGCCGGGCTTCAGATTTGTATAGTAGGCGGTCCGGTCGGTCTTGGCGTTCACCCAGCGGTCATCGTATCCCTCCAGCATGTATTTGAACCTGACCTGGCTCGGGCGGGTGAAACTCAGCGCCGTGTACTCGATCACCAGCGAACGCGTCCCGGGCGCCAGGCGGAGCCCGTCTTCAAAATTGGTTTTCGCAAGCAGCCGCGTGCCACCCGCCCGTCCCCCGGACACCACGCGCAGGCCGTTTTTAAATTCAATTTCACCATCATCGACCGTCGTCCTTTCAATATAGACGGGCGGCATGATCGCATTGGTGGGGATATGCCGGGGATTGATTCCCGCCAGACCCTGCCTGGAGCAAAACCAAAGCGTGCCATCATGCGCCTTCCAGGCGACCGGCTGGTATTGGGACCAGATGGCGGAATCGCGCACCCCGTCGGTCGTGGACAAGAGGTGGAAATCCGCCGGCGGGCCGCCCTGCGCCATCGCGAGGATGTCCGCCTTCGGCGCCTCCATGACGCCCTTCGGCGTTCCTAAAAAAAGCCGGCCGTTGTCGTCTTCGAAAATGGCGCACACCGTGAAATCAAACAGGTCGGCAAACGCCTCCGGATTGAGCCACCGGCCATGGTCCAGGACGGCGAGCCCCCTTCCCTTCATGCCAATCCACAGGCGCCCCTCATGATCGGGATAAATGACCCGAAGGTCGTTCGCCGGAAGGCCGTTGTCGGTATTATATACTGTCACCTGGCCATCCTTTACCTTGGCCAGGCCCCCGCGCAGGAAGCCAATATACAATGCATTTTCATCATCCTCGGCGAAACAGACTCCGCCCGCCGCCGGCAGGCCGTTCTTTCCTCCCATCTGTTCAAAATGCCCGTCCTTGTACCGGACGACCGCACCGTTGTCAGGAGCCAGCCACATCGCGCCGGTGTGATCGCGGTACATGCCCCGGATGCTCGGATACTCGGGATGGTTTTCGACGATCCGGCCGTCGCGAAAAATCTGCATCAACTTGTAATATCCTATCCAGACGCTGCCGTCCGGTCCGATGGCTTCACTCCAGACATTGGAATCGAAGCCGTCCTTGGCTCCAAAGCTCGTGATCGTGCCGTCCGGTGCGATGCGCGCCGGGCTCTCGCGGTCAAACGCGGCCCAGAGATTTCCCGCGTTGTCCTCCGTGACGATTCGCGCGCTCCGGCCCGGCGCGCCGTTTTCATGCGTGATCAGCCGGAATCCGGTCCCGCGCAGGCGGATCAGGCCGTCCTGCGACGTCCCGGCCCAGATATTTCCCTCGTGGTCATCAATGAGGGGCTGGAACGAGTCCTGCACCTGCGGATACACCCTGGCAAAACGATCCGGGCCTCCCCGGCCCAGGAGACAGATGCCGCCGGCCACCACCCAGACGTTGTCAAATTGATCGACGTGCACGGACATCGCGTTGTTGCTGCCGAGGCCCTGGGCGGTTGTGTATTGCTTCAGTTCGCCCCCCCGCAGCCGGAAAACCCCGTCGTTTTCGGTCGAAAACCAGAGCGTGCCGTCCTTGTTCTGCGCGATGGCGATGGCGTCTTCAATCCGGCGCCCTCCCTGCTCAAAAACATGGAACGCGCCGTCCTCATAATAGGCCAGAGGCGCCGTGTACATCGCCATCCAGACGCGCCCCGTGGCATCCGTGAACAGGCCGTGGATTTTCTGCCCGGCCACCACCGGATCCGTCTGGTGTGAAAAAAACTGGCCGTCCCTGTATTCAAACAAACCCTCTTTCGTGCCGATCCACAGCGAGCCTTTGCGATCTTCCGCAAACGTCTGCACGAAGGCGTCGGTGCACGTCATCCGCTCGAACACGCCATTGCGATACCGGGAAACGCCCCGGTCGGTGCCGATCCACAGGGTGCCGGAATGGTCTTCATAAAGGCCGTGGATGGCGTTATGCCAGAGGCCCGGCGTGTCGGACACGCGGTACAGGGTGAACCGCATTCCGTCGAAACGCGCCAGTCCCATGCTCGTGCCCGCCCAGATGTAGCCATCGTGAGCCTGGATCATGCTTTCCACCGGAAGCGGCAGGCCCGCGTCCCGGCCGAAGGCCGTGGCCACATATTCCTGCCTGATATCCCGCGACGCCTGCCCGCGGGCCGCCGTCATTACGAAAAGCAAAAGAGCGGCCACGGCACCGTATTGCATCAAGGCGGCCGGCTTGGCCGCCCTTATCGCCGCGACTATAATTTCAAGCCATCCGGCCATGGCCTTTGAAAAGCCGCCTCCCGCGGCCGGGCCGGCCGGGCATCCCAAACCCCGCTCCGATTTTTCTCCCGGAGCCCCGCAATGCACGATAACTCTCGCTAATGACATGGCAGATGGGCCTATAAGGCCTTAATCGGACGGGGCTCCTCAAACTTTAGAGCCAGACGCAGCCAGTTTGACCGAAAATTGAAACTAACGCCCGCCATTTGCCATTCGGGAACCGTTATTGGGTGAATTTCCAGAATTTCGGCCGGAAAGAAGGGTATCACTTCGCGACAGCCGGCCAGTGCCGCCCGGGTGGCTCTGACGCCGGATGCGGGACAAAGCGGAAGCCATCGGTCAGCCATAAGCTCCAGGCAAATGATGGCGGCCGGTCGCTTCTCGATTTTTTGTCGTCATCGGGATGGTCGCCATCAGGAGAGACTGCCCATCGTGGTCTGTTGTTTATATTTGTCCATATAACCTTTTAGGGGATTCACCTCAGGCCGGCCGGCCCGTATTTTTCCTTGTATATTTCGCCCGGCTCAAAAGATAGTAAGTAGAGTGGTGAGCCGAGCATAACTGCTTGAGCCTGAGTTTTGTCGAATTGATCATACCTAAAAACCAGTGATCCTAATATCCATGAAAACCCGCACCCGCCGTTTGGCGATCGCTATAACATTGCCGTTGTTTGCCGGTATACTCGCCGGCTTCGGCCAAAGCAATGCTCCCGCTGACACGAGCTCTTCGCAAGAAGAGGTCATCAAACTGCCTTCATTCAGCGTCTCGTCCGAAAAGGGCGATCCCTACCGGGCGTCTGAAACGGTCTCGCTGGCGCGCGTCGCCGGCCAGCTGATCGACACCCCTCTCTCCATCGCCGTTGTGCCCAAGGAACTGCTGCGTGATCTCGGGGCCAACAGCATGCTCGACGCCACCCGCTATATGTCGGGCATCACCAATGGCCGCGCCGCAGGCGCGGGCGGTATCCTCGATCGCCAGAACTTCCGCGGATTCGAAAGCTTCACCCGCACCGTTGACGGCCTGTCCATGTTCCTGATCCCGGGCAACAACGGACCCCAGGCAAATTTCGATCCGGCCTTTATCGATCGCATCGAAGTGGTCAAGGGCCCCGACTCGATCCTGTCGCCCACCGGCAGCCCCGGCGGCTCGATCAATGTCATCACCAAGTCGCCCGTTTTCGCTCCGACCAACGACTTTTCGGTGGAACTCGGCAATTACAATGCCGGCAAGGCGATCCTCGACTCCTCCGGTCCGATCGGCAGCGGCAAACACTGGGCCTACCGCGTGATCGGCGTCTACCAGGATGGCCGGACCTTCGTTCCGGGCAGCATCCGGCAGCAGAATTTGAGCGCACAGATCACCTATAAATTCTCCGAAAAATCCAAGATCACCCTCAAATATTTCGGCCAGCAATGGGCCCTTTTCGGCGCCATCTCCAATCCCAATGACAACGGCTGGTATGTAGTGGCCCCGAACACCGTGGGCACCACCATTAGCGACCGTCCGGCACCGGGAACCGGCTTTACCTATCACGGCTGGGATGGCGACACGACCTGGAGCCATCGCTACGACCGGGTGAATGTCACGACCGCTGAGTTTACCACCGCCATCGCCGACCGCGTGAGCATGCGGCTCGCGGCGGCCCTCGTCTATGACAACTTCAACCAGGACGCCGGTTACATCACGCAAAGCGTCCCGACCGTGACCTATAATGCCGCCGGCCAGCCAACCGCCATCGGCGCCTGGGATCCGACCAACGTGAAGGAAACGGCCACCCATGTGAAGAGCCAGAACCACGACGAGCAAATCCAGAATGATTACGCGGCCAACTTCCATCCGGGCGGCGTCTCGCTGCAGCCGGTCGTGGGCTGGACCTATCAACAGGGCACGAACCCGCCGAATTATAATAAAACGGCTCCCCTGCCCAACATCAATTTGACCAATTATACGATCGCCACCGCCCTGCCGGGACAGCCGGCCGTCGGTAGCTATTATGCGCCGTTGCATCCGGCCAACTCCGCCTACACCACGCTCGGTGTCTATGGAAAAGCCAATGCCTGGCAGTACCAGGCCTATGGCCTGACCAAGGCCGGCCTTTATGATGATCACATTCTGCTGACCGGCGGCGCTTCGCGGCTTTGGACCAGCAACACTGCGTATAACTTCCTGAAAAGCCCGTCGGTGGCAAACTCGGGGTATTTGGTCAACCTGAGCGGCAAGAAGGACACCTACCTCGGCGGCGTTCTGATCAAGCCGGTGAAGAACGTCTCGCTCTATTACACCTACTCGAGCAACGCGGCCATCACGTCCTTCAACAACACGCCGCTCTGGCAGACGGGCAAGCAGCATGAGTTCGGCGCCAAAACCGAATTGTTCAATGGACGTCTGTCGCTCACCGCCGCGCACTTCCAGATCACCCAGACCAACCTCTCGACGCCCAACCCTGTGCACAATCTCGATCCCACGGCGCCGACCAACATCCTCACCAACCAGACCAATCACGGCTTTGAGTTTGATGCGGTGGGTGGCCTGACCAAGAACCTGTCGGTCATCGCTAGCTACACAAAAATGAAGCTCCGCGACGCCTTCGGCCGCCGCCAGCGCAATGTCCCGGACAACACGGCCAACCTTCTCCTCAACTACCACTTCACCGATGGCGCTCTCAAGAACTTCAGCGTGTTCGGGGGGGTGCAGCACCAGGCCGACACGGCGGGCGAAACCGTCACGAGCTTCACGGGAACCGCGCCCAACCAGCCCAGCTTTTTCGTTTCCTCCTGGACGGCTTTCAATGCCGGCGCGAGTTATAGCTGGCACCGTTACCGCTTCAATTTGAACGTGGACAATGTCCTCAACTCAAAATTCGTCTGGCAGCCGGCCGGCCGCAACTCCGTCAGCCCCTACCCCGGCATCACCGTCCGCCTCACCACGATCGTGAGCTTCTAACGCCACCGGGCTGGACGCATAAGACTTCAAACCGCCGGGCGGTGCGCTGTTTTCAGCGCACCGCCTTTTTCTTGGCCCACGCGGGCAAGCTAGCAGAAAGGCCCGGCCGTTCGCGACTGCTAGCAATCGTGCCTTGAAAATAATCGTTTCCCGCGTAGATGGTAACACCTGTTACCTCACCACTTCCGGTTTTCCCGCGTACAAAGGAATGCCCCGCCTCTGCCCGCAGCCGGTTAAAATGTTCACGGTAGTGTCTTTCAAATCCATGATTGATCGATTTCACACCAAGTTCCCGGGGCGTCATGCTTTCCGCCTCGTCAGTGCACTGTTCGGTTGCGCCTGCCTGCTGGCGGGCCGCCTCCCCGCCGCGCCTTTGCCGGCCGGTGTCCCCGTTCACGGCTGGACCATCCTTTCGGGCAGCGAACCCGGCGCGCTCGACGTCATCGCCGCCGCGCCCGCCTATGGCATCAACCACCTCGGGCTCTCCCAGGAGCTCATCAGCAATCTCAACGAGGTCAAAAACGACGCCAAATGCGCCCAGATCAACCGGCTGATCGACAAGGCCCATGCCGCCGGCATCTCCGAGGTCGTGGTCTGGGACCGCGCGCTTTATAAAATCGATTATTATCCGGCCGAGTTTCGCACCGGCCCCGACGGCACCCTCGATTTCGACAATCCGGCCTTCTGGGAATGGCTCAAGGCCGATTACCGGAAGATGCTCGACCGACTGCCCAAGGTCGACGGGGTGGTGCTGACCTTCACCTTCACACCGACGCTGATCGATGAACAATATTCGAAGAAACTGAAGACGCCCCAGGAAAAGCTCGCCGCCGTGCTCAACACCATCGCCGGCGTGGTGATCGGCGAACGCCATCTGAATTTCTATATCCGCATCTTTCCCAACGACCGCCCCGAGGACCCCGTGGTCAACGGCACCCTCAGCCTTTTGAACCGCGATGACATCCGGCTGATGATAAAGCTGACTCCGCTGGACTATTTCCTGACCAGCCCGGACTGCCCGTTCATTGGCGCGATCCCGCGCCCCACCGTGGTCGAGTTCGACGCCGCCGGCGAATACGACGGCCAGGGCGTCGTCGCCAATCTCTGGGTCGAGGACATCCTGAACCGCTGGCGACGGCTTTCGCAGCGGCCCAACGTCATCGGCTACGCCGCCCGCACCGACCGGCTGGCGGACAGCCGGGTGATCGGCCGCCCGGGGGAAATCAACCTGCTCACCCTGAAACGCGGCGCCGAGGATCCCGACGTGACCACCGAGCAGGTCTACGACGAATTCATCACCGCGCATTACGGCGCCGCGGCGCTGCCCGAGGTCAAGGCCGCGTTCAAGAACGGCTATGATATAACCACAAGCGTATTTTATACACTCGGATCGGTGCTCAATGATCATTCCAAACTTGATTATGACATCTATACTCCGCCTTACGGGCATCTCGTCTCCGGCCGGTGGCTGCGCCCGCCCGTTGTCTACGTCCGCCATGGCGTGAACCGCGAGTTTCATTACTGGCGCGATGTGGTCGATCATCTGGCCCCGGCCTTTGTCAAGGACCCCGCCTATAAACAACCGGAGAACTTTGTTCCGACCGATGACCAGAAGCGCTGGATCCAGCCGGGCGAAGCCCTGGACGAGGATTATCTCCGCGCCATCATCACCGAAAAAAATTACGGCGTGTCGCTGGCGGAGGACTCGGTCCGCCACATCGACAATGCCCGCTCCGCGCTCACGCCCGCAGCGTATGAAGACCTGCACCATTATTTCGAGCGCACGCTGCTGACCGCCCGCTTGCAGCGCGCCGCGGCCTCGGCCTATTTCGGCTTCCGCGTCTGGTGCCGCGGCAAGCCCTTCCAGACCGGTTACGTGCATGACGCCGTGCAAAACGGCCTGACGGAAATGAAGGCGGTGGCCGCCCTCATCCGGAACTATCCGGTGAAGCCGCCCGCCGCCGCCTACGTCTGGACCAGGGACGCCGACAGTGCGGACCGCTATTTCCAAATGATCGTGCAGGACGGCTGGCCGAAAGAGGACCAGCAGGGCATTCCCGATGCCAGCGCCGGCCAGAAATTTCCCTACGCGGCTCCCTGACGTCCTGCCATGAAAATCCTTCGCTTTCTCCTCCCCGCCGCGCTCGCGTTCGCCGCGACTGTCGCCCGCGCCGGCCTGCCCGTGCCGGATCCCGACGACGGCGGCATCACGCTCCCACCCGGCTTCCGGGCGCTGGTCGTTGCCGATAACCTGATGGTCGGCCGCAAGCGCGAATTCAGCCCCGGTGCCAATGGCGACATGTCGGAAACCCTGCGTTTTCTCACCGTGGCGCCCAACGGCGACATCTACGCCAAGATCAAGCGCGGCGGCATTCTCGCGCTGCGCGACACCAAGGGCACCGGCCGCGCCGACGTGATCGAGCAGTTCGGCTCCGGCGGCGGCACCTGCATCATGTACCACGACGGCTGGCTTTACGAATCCTCGACCACCGCGGTCTATCGTTATCGGATGAAGCCCGGCCAGCTCGTGCCGGACGGCGAACCCGAAACCATCGTGTCCGGCCTGCCGGCCGGCCCGCAGCACGATGCGAAATCCTTCGCCTTCGACGATGACGGCAACCTCTACGTCGAGGTCGGCTCACCCTATAATGTCTATAGCGAACCCGACCGGCAGCAGGGCGCCCGCGGCATGGACCCCACCGAGTTCCAGCTGACGCACGGCGGCTTCTGGCAGTTCAATCCCAACCGGCTCAACCAGACGCAGACCGACGGCTACCATTTTTCTACCGGCCACCGGCACATCCTCGCCGTGGCCTGGAATCCCGTTTCCAAGGCGCTCTTCGTGGTCATGAACGGCCGCGACAACCTCAATATCGTCGCCCCCCAATATTACGACGAGCTGGACAACGCCATGCGTGTCGCCGAGGAAATGCACATTCTCCGCGACGGCGCGAACCTTGGCTGGCCCTTCACCTACTACGATCCGATCAAGCATGCGCGGATGCTCTCGCCCGAGTTCGGCGGCGACAACCGCAAGCGCTCCGAGCCCGGAAAATACCCCGACCCGCTCATCGCCTTTCCCGCCCACTGGGCACCAATGGAGATGACCTTTTATAACGGCACGCAATTCCCCCCCAAATACCGCGGGGGCGCGTTCGTCGCCTTTCATGGTTCGTGGAACCGCGCGCCGCTGCCCCAGGCCGGCTACAAGGTCTGCTTCGTGCCGTTTGACGCGAAAGGCATGCCGAGCGGCAGCTACGAGGCCTTTGCCGACGGGTTCACCGGCCTGGACCACGATTTCACGGTTCCCGAGGACGCGCGCTTCCGCCCTTGCGGCGTCGCCGTCGGGCCTGATGGCTCGCTCTACGTCACCGACAGCGAAAAAGGCCGCATCTGGCGCATCATCTATACCGGCGAGATCCGGCCGGCCTCCGCCACCGCCGGCACGACGAACCAGGCGCCCGAACGGAAGCCGCTCGATGACGGCTCGCACGGTGCCAGGCTCTATGCGCAAACCTGCGCCGCCTGCCACATGGTGGACGGCAGCGGCGTGGCCAACATGCAGCCCCCGCTGATCGGCGACCAAGTCGTCGCCGGCGATCCGGCCCGGCTCATCAACGTGATCCTGCGCGGACCCGCCGCGGTCCTGCCAGCGGACCGGTTCAAGTATGCGAACACGATGCCGGCCTTCGGAGCGACCTTGGGCAACCAGGACATCGCCGAGATCGCGAGTTTCCTGCGCCGCGTTACCGCCTACGACGATCAAGCCATCACGCCCGAACAGGTCGCCGCCCAGCGAGCCGCCCACCCGTAAAGCTGCCCGCCTTCGCGGACGGCGCAAAAACCAGGTTTTCGGCGTGGCCAAAACGTACCCGGGCGGGTAACGTTGCCGTCATGCCGCCCGCCCCGCTCCCGCTCAATGCCGTTGGCCGACTGCCGGCACCGGGCGACAATGTCGCCATTGCCCTGCGCCGCCTTGAGCCGGGCACGGTCATCCAGATCGACGGCGCCGCCTGCACGCTCGCCCACACCGTGCTGGAGGGCCACCGCTTCGCCGTGCGACCAATTGCCGCGGGCGCAGCGCTGCTTTCCTGGGGTCTGCCTTTCGGCGCCGCGCTCACCGCCCTCGCGCCCGGCGACTACGTCTGCAACGCCTCCATGCTTGCCGCGCTGGCCGTGCGCTCGCTCGACGCCCGGCTGCCCGCCGCGCCCAATTTCGCGGACAACCCGCTCGAGCCCTTCCGCCTCGACGAGACCGCGTTCCGTCCCGCCCCGCCCGTCGCGCCCGCCCCTTCGCCGCGCACGTTCGCCGGCTACCGCCGCCCCGGCCGCCGCGGCACCGGCACGCGCAACACGATTGTCATCCTCGGCACGACATCCCGCACCGCCGCCTACGCGCGCCAGCTCGCCGCCCGGCTCCAGCCGCTCGCCCGCGTGCACCCGTCGATCGACGGCATCGTCGCCATCGCCCACACTGAAGGCGGCGGGTCGGACGAGCCCAACAACGCGCACGAGGTCCTGCGCGCGCTCGCCGGCTTTGTCGTCCACCCCAACGTCGGCGCGGTGCTCGCGGTCGATTACGGCGTCGAGCCGGTGACCAACGCCCGGCTGCGCGCCTTCATGGAGCAGCAGGATTATCCGCTGGCGGACGTGCCCCATCATTTTCTCACGATCCACACCGGCCTCGCCGCCGCGCTGGCCGAGGGCGAAGCCATCGTGCGCACCTGGCTGCCGGCCGTCGCCGCGCAGCGCCGCACCGACGAGCCGTTGAGCGGGCTGCGCGTGGCGCTGCAGTGCGGCGGATCGGACGCGTTTTCCGGCGTGTCGGGCAATCCCCTCGCCGGCGCCGTCGTGCACGAGGTCGTGCGCCATGGCGGCTCGGGCAACCTGTGCGAGACCGACGAGGCCGTCGGCGCCGAGACCTACCTGCTCAAGAACGTGCGCGATCTCGCCACGGCCCGCGCGCTGCTCGGCAAGATCGAGTCGTTTCGCGCCCGCCTCGGCTGGCACGGCGTCACGCCCGAGAGCAATCCCTCCGCCGGCAACAAATTCCGCGGCCTCTACAACATTTCGCTCAAGTCGCTCGGCGCCGTCCACAAGAAGGACCCGCGCACGCGCATCGAGGCCGTCATCGACTACGCCCAGCCGATGGAGGCACCCGGCTTCCATTTCATGAACAGCCCGGGCAACGACCTCGAGGGCATCGCCGGCCAGGTCGCCGCCGGCTGCAATCTGCTCATCTTCGTCACGGGCAACGGCTCCATCACCAACTTCCCCTTTGTCCCGACGCTCAAGATCACCACGACCACGCGCCGGCACCAGCTCCTCATCCACGAGATGGATATCAATGCCGGCCGCTATCTCGACGGCGAAACGATGGAGGCGCTCACCGCGGAGACGTTCGAGCTCGTGCTCGCCACCGCCTCGGGCCGGCGCACGCAGGGCGAACATGCCGGCCACTCGCAGGTCTCGCTCTGGCGCAACTGGCGGCAGACCGACACTTCGCATCTCGCCGAACTGCGCGCCCGGACCGCGCCCGACGGACATCCGCTGCCGCTGTCCAAGGCGGGAACGGCGCCGCCGCCTGATTTCACTTTTCCCGCCTGGCGCTCGGGCGACACCTGGGCGACCGAGCGCGTCGGCCTCGTGCTGCCAACCAGCATGTGCGCCGCGCAGATCGCGCGCCTCGCCGCCGACCGCCTGAATGAAAAGCAGACCGGCCGCGTGCAGGGACTCACCCGCTACGTCGCGCTCGCGCACACCGAGGGCTGCGGCTTCGGCGGCGAAACGATGTACCAACTGCTGCATCGCACCTATCGCGGCTACGTGACGCATCCGAACGTCGCCGCCGCGCTCCTGCTCGAGCACGGTTGCGAAAAAATTCCCAACGACGTGATGCGCCGCCAGCTCGAGGCCGCCACGATCGACCCCGGCCGCTTCGGCTGGGCCAGCGTGCAGCTCGACGGCGGCATCGAAAAAGCGCTCACGAAAATCGAGGCGTGGTTCGCCGAAAAACTCGCCGCCCTGCCGCCCACGGTCAGCACGACCGCCGGCCCCGGCGCCTTGCGCGTCGGCCTGATGAGCGCCGCGCCGGTCACGGCCAGCACCGCCGCCGCCTTCGCCGCCGTCGCCCGCGTTGTTGTCGCCGCCGGTGGCACCGTCCTGCTACCAGAGAGCGATCCGCTGCTCGCCCATCCGGCTTTTCGCGCCGCCCTGCTCGGCCCGACGCCCCCGCACGCCACCCTCGCCTACGGCCAGCCGCCCACCGAACCCGGCCTGCACGTCGTCGCGAGCGAGACCGATCACTGGGTCGAAAATCTCACCGGCCTCGGCGGCTGCGGCACCCAGGTCTTCCTCACCGTCACGTCCGTCCACGCCCAGCCCGGCCACCCGCTGGTGCCCGTCGTGCAGGTAGCCGAGGCCGGCGAACGCGGCAAGCTGCCGGCGGACGACATCGATGCCTTTCTGTCGGGCGATGCCACGGCCGACGAGGCCCTGCTCTTTCAATTGCTCGCCAGCGTCGTGCAGCACGAGCGCGCACCCGCCGCCAACGCGCACGGCTTCACCGATTTTCAATTCACCCGCGGCCTGCTCGGCGTTTCGACCTGACGCCGCTGCGCAGGATTGACCTGGCCGGCCCGCCTGAGCTTGGCTGCTTTTGCCCCTGTGAAATCCCGTCTCCTGCTTTTTTTCACCCTCGCGATTTCTTTCCTCCCGGCCGTCCGGGCGGACTCGGCCCAGCCCGTCGCGCTCACCGTGCTCGCCGACCGCGTGCGCATCGAGGTCGGCGGCCGGCTCTTTTCCGAATACATCTTCTCCGGCGCCAGCCGGCCCTACCTTTATCCGATCCTCATGGCCGACGGCACGCCGCTCACGCGCGATTTTCCGATGAAGGAAACGCCGGGCGAGGACCGCGACCATCCCTGGCACCGTTCGCTGTGGTTTGCGCACAGCGTCGTCAACGGCGTCGATTTCTGGAACGAGGGCACGGGCGACATCGGCCGTTCGCCCAAGGCCAAGGGCCGCATCGTGCATGACGCGCTGCTGGAAACCGCTGGCGGCGAAACCGGCCTGATCCGCGCCCGCCATCGCTGGGTCGCTCCCGACGGCACGCTGATCTGCACCGATGAAACCACCATCGCCATCCGCGGCACGGCCAACACGCGGACGCTCGACTACGAAGTCACGCTGCACGCCCTGCCGGACAAACCCTTGCTCATCGGTGACAACAAGGACGGCACGATGGCCATGCGCCTCGCGCAGTGGATGACCCTGCCGCACAAATACCAGAAGCAGGACGAGCCCGGCGCCGGGCACATCCTCAACAGCAAAGGCGATCGCGACGACGCGGCCTGGGGCAAACGCGCCGACTGGTGCGACTACTTCGCGCCCCATGAGGGAAAAATCTACGGCGTGGCGATCTTCGACGATCCCCGCAACCTGCGTCATCCCACCTGGTGGATGGCCCGGGACTATGGTCTCTTCGGCGCAAATCCGTTCGGCCAGCACGACTACGAAAACCTGCCGGACAAGCCTCACGCCGGCGATTACACCGTGCTGGCCGGCGGCAGCCTGATCCTCCGCTATCGTTTCTATTTTCACCTGGGCGACCCGGCCGCCGCCAAAGTCGCCGAGCACTACACCGGATTCGTTAAAAACAGTTCAGGGCACTAGAACACCGCCATGGCTGGCGCTGCTAAAACCGCCTTGCACGAGACACACTTTGGATCATCTTTCTTTTCCATGAAAGTCGAGATTGAGCAAGAGGCCGATGGCCGCTGGATTGCCGAAATTCCCAGCCTGCCCGGAGCCATGGCCTACGGTTTGTCAAAGCGGGAAGCGATTTCCAAAGCGGAGGCTCTGGTTCTTCGCATCCTCGCCGACAAGCTGGAGCACGGGGAATCCGTTCCGCAAATAGATGAGGTATTCTCGATTGCGGTATGAGCGCATGGGGCGCTCGTAAGGCAAAGCTCGTTCTGGCTGCGTTGCTCCGCCTTGGTTGGCGGATAAAACGGCAAAGCGGTTCCCATAAGGTATTGGAGCGGGAAGGATGGCCGGACTATGTTTTCGCCTTTCACGACGGCGAAGAGATCGGGCCTCGCATGCTGCCCAGAATTGCCCGGCATACAGGCCTGCAGCCTGACGATCTATAACCACAAGCGGGGAGTTGGTTAGTGATTGCTACAGCTGTCCGCATTTTAAGGATTCAACAGGCAAAAATTCCCGGGATTTTTCTTCCCATCCAAATCAACGGCTGCCATGCCCTGCCTGATGCAAGAGAAGGAATACGACTATAGCCGGAAGCCGATCGGCTGGCTCAAGAAAACCGTGGCGAATGACAAGCCCGAGTCACCCCGGCACGCGGCCGCCAAAAGCGAACTGGAAAAACGGGAGGACCAGGACGCCCATGCCCGGTGGCGCCGGCGGCTGTTCATCAAGGTCATTGTCATGATCATCGCCGGCACGGTCTTGTTGGTGGGTCGGTACCTTTACTACAAACATTCGGGCGAATAGCCCGTCGCAGCGCCCCGCTGCCCTGCCCTTACTTGGCCGCGGGCGCACGCGTCAGGAGCTGAGTGGACTGGATGATGTCCACGAGCTGCCTGAATTCAGGCCCCGATGGGTCGTCGGTGAAAATCGTGACGGCCAGCACGAGGTCCTTGGACATATAAATGAGCCCGGGGCTGACCGTCTTGTAATTGCCCTTGATCGGCGGCTTCCCGACCAGGCTGGCATCGGTGAAGCTGCAATACAGGCCGAAGCCGGATTTGAGGGAGAATTCCTTCGGCGCGGGTTTTTTCTCCACCGAGCCGGGCGAAAAACTCTGCGCCAGCTGCATGAACTCCGCCCGGGTTTTGGCCTTGTCGGGAAACGTGGCATTCTGGACAGCGATGACCGTGATCCGGCAGGCCGCATTGGCGCCGGTTTTCGATTCAAGGCTGATGGTGTAGCCGCTCTGCACATCGTGGTTCTGCGCCACCCAGGCGTCGGTCACTGGCATGGACAGGATGCCATGCTCGCCGAGGATGAAGTCATCCGCCCGGGCGGACAGAAATCCGAGCAAAATGAGGATGAGCCAGGTGAGTTTTTTCATGAGCGAAGGATGAACCGGGAAAACTAGGAGTTCAATGCATTCGGGATTTTAACGCAGAGAGCGCAGAGGCGCAGAGCGCGTAAGATAGTTAGCCACAGAAAGCACAGAAGCGAACTTGCGAGTGGTCGGAAGCAAATTCAACTTTTCTCAGACATAGCTTGGGCGGTCGCATCCCTACTTCAGTTTGGCCCGGACTCATCGCAGATGAAAGAGGCTGCGGGCTTTCCTGCCGTTGACCAAGGACAAGCGCCACGTGGCGGGCAAGGCGTTGGGGTGTTCAGCGGACGTAGGCGAGTTTTGCTCCACGGAGGGTTCGTAGCCGAGAAGCCGCTCAGTGACGCATATTCAAAAAAGGCTGCGCGTTTGGCACGTGGTCCGCGCTCAGCTATGGTTTGGCGCGTGGGTTCACTTATTGGTTGCCGCTATCTATTCATGCGGATTTTTCCAAGTGTCGCATGAGAGCATTGCCGTCGCTATTGGTTATCGCTTCCCGTTTCAAAAGCCAATCGGCTTGCGATATCCACTTCTTTTTTTCTTATTACATCAAACTCATGCAGATCTCCTCTTAAAAGATCAGCTCCATACACCAATAATAACCCAGCCAACTGCGTCATTTTTAGATTTAGCTCATCTAATGTTTTTGGATATGACGCCATCAATTTCTCCGCCCCGGATCTTTCGTTTACAGCTTTCAGCACTCCAATTCCTATAGATTTATTAAATCGCGGGTCGTCACATTTTTTTCTAATGCGTACATCTAGTTCGCAAGAACCGCTAAGGTCGTAAAAAATCGACACCCTCAACTCAGCCGATTCGAAAACCACAAATGGCCTCTTAGTTGAGGTTAAATTGAAACCAAAATCACGTTTCAAGAAACCAAATGTTTGGTCAACGCATTCTAAAAATTGCTCCCAAGTAACCATCGTTATTTTTCCGGAGGTAACCAGCGTGACGTTCCAGTGCTTGGTGTCCATTCATATTGCCATCCAGATGACTGCAGTAATTGGCGTTCGCCATTCAGATAAGCGCTCCCTGTATCTAGCAGGGATGAAGCGTCTCTGATTGGAAGACCCAAGTTCATCACATTCTGAAGCTTTGAAAGATTTACACTGAGATTCGCCTGCGCGCCCAAACTATTTCTTACATCTATCCAGCTCAGGCCGTACTCCCCTTCTGCGAGAGTTCCGGGTTCGGCAAGATCGGCCGCACGTCCGATAACCAAACCTGAATTCGTGCTAAGATTTTTAGTGAAATCGAACTCCATCTGAGCACTAGCAGTCGTCTTTTCGGCCGCACCCGCTAGCTCGGAAGCCTGTGCAAGCTCCCCAAGAGCAAACTCCGGTTGAAATAGTCCAATGGCCTGCTGGTCTGCCTCCGAAACCCCAATTGCTGTCATGACTTCCGCTGGTGCGCTCAGTATGCCGAGGGCAAGCTGATTCACCTGACCCGCGATTTGCCGGCCACCCAAGGCGAATTGGCTGCCCATTTCCGCGAGAGTTCCAAATAGAAGGTTAGCGGGATTTGTAGGGTCATAGATGTCACTATAATTGCCCCCCAGCCAGGACGGATCGCTCATGAGCGGTTCCTGTGCATAGGCGTTGCGCAGCGAGCATCTGCCGTCAGGATCGAAGTTAGCCGCCGGATTGCCGTCGGCAAAATCATACAGCGACCGGCTTCCGGCATAACCCAGAGGATCGACGGAGATGAAACGCCCGCCCGCCGGATCGTAATAACGGGAACCAAGATAATAAAATCCCGTCGGATCAATTCGGCGTCCGCGCCATGCCGTTGCCTCGGCCACCCGCGTAATATCCGTCAGCGTCTCTGCGACGACACCCGGCAGCGGACCATACGTTCCGACCCGGGTCGCGAACCATGAGACGGTACTGCCAGAGATGGAGGCAATATTATTCCCAAAATAGTCGCTGATCACGCCCTTGGTCGTCCGGCTCGCGTCCACAATCGTGGATTCCAAGCCACCGGCCCCCTGCAAGCCGCTAAACCGGCCGCCGTAGATTTTCCACGCTTTCGCGCCATTCACAGCCACACCAATTTCGAGGAATTTAACCTGTGGGTCGTAGATTGAAGAGATGGTCGTAGCCGATCCGCTCGCCACATTGTTCACGACGGGCTGCTGAACCGTCTGCAACCTGCGGCCCAAGCCGTCGTAAACCGCTGTCCAATCATACCCGTTGTGTGAGTTGTCGCGCTGCGACACCTTGATGAGCCGATTGTAGCTGTCCCAAGTCAGTGATTGGATTGTTCCATTGGCCCACGTGCGAGAGATAGCGTTCCCCTCCCCGTCGTAGAAATTTGTCACCGTGCCCGTCTGTTCACTGGAATTTGCCGCGGTGACGGTAAAGCTGCTCGTCGCGCTGGAGGTGTAGAGGCCGCTGGGGTCCGTCGCATTGGCGACCAGCGTGTGCGAGCCGGCCGACAAATCCAGATTCAGCGCCCAAGTACTGCCGGCATAGGACGCCAGGCCCTGCGGGACACCATCGACCAGTATGTTTACTGAACCCAATCCGGTTGCGGACCCGCTGGCCGGAATGGCATGGCCCGAAGCATTGATTTGGTTGTCGGATGTAACGCGGCCCAAACCGTCAGCGGTCGCGCTGCGTTCCCATGAGGCCGGTGCACCCGTACCGATCTTGGCGTCTAAACGCACGCCGAGTCCGGGATTAGTTCCGTCGAAAGTGTAATTAAGGGCAGCACTCTGGCCGGAGGCAGGCGAGAAGCCTTCGGAGGTTAAGTGGTTGCGACTATTATACGAATAATTGCGAGACTCATTCCAGACGCCGACTCCCGTATGCGCCACAATGTAGCCATTCGGAGCCCCGTCAGGCCGCCAGGTCATGTTCTCGACCGACGCGGCGGTGCCGCTCACGGTGTTCGTCTCTTGGAGCACGCGGCCGGCGCCGTCGCGCGAATCGACCGAGAGCGTGCGGAAGGGATTCACGCGGGACACGAGCAGGCCGTTGTCGGCGTAGTTGAAATTATAGTTCTGGCTGTTGGCCGTGACTTGAGTCAGGAGGCCGTCGGCGCGGTGCTGATAGGCGAACAAGGGCGCAGAAAGCGTGGAGCTGGCGTCGTTGAGCGTGAGGCGGCGTCCGGCGGCGTCCCAGGTCTGCGTCTCATTTTCGTAGGTGGTCGCGCCGCCATCGGTGATCTTCTCGGTGAGGATCTGGCCGTAGCCGTCGTAGGTGCGCGTCGTCAGCGTGTAGGGCCCACTGGCGTTGCTGGCAACCCCGGTGATGTGACCACGGTTGTCATAGCCATAGATGGTCGTGCCGTTGGTCTCGGGATAAGTGCCGGAGGTCACATCCGCGGTCGTGATCGTCTGCGGACGCAGGAAGTCGTCGTAGGCCGTCTTCACTTCGTCGCGCGGGCCGGTGACGGTATAGAGCAGGCCGGCGGCGGGCGCGCTGGCGGGATAATAGGCGTAGCTGTACTGGCGGGTGGTGGTGCCGCCGGCGGTGAGACTCTCGCCGGTCTTGCGGCCGGCCGTGTCCCAGGTCTGCGTCCAGGTGAGCGTGCCATTGGCCATGGTGCGGGTGAGCGGGTCGCCCGCGGCGTCCCAGCTGAAGCCGGTCACGGTGCCGTCGGGCAGGGTCTGCGAGGTCGGCTGATTGAGCCCGTTGTAGAGATAGCCGGTGGCCTGGCCGAGGGCGTCGGTCGAAGTGAGCAGATTGCCGTCGAGGTCGTAGGTGTTGCTCGTGAAGCTGCGGTCGCCGAGCACGGTAAGGACGGGCCGGCCGAGGGTGTCGGTGTAGGCCGTCCGAATAATCGAGCCCGCGCTGGTGCCCTGGGTGACGATCACCGGGCCGGTCCCTTCCTGCACCGTCACGGCGTTGTGGTCGGCGGAATAAGTGTAAGTGGTCGTGCGGACAGGGGTGCCGCCGCCGGGGGCGAAGACCTGTACCTGCTGGGGCCGGCCGATCGCGTCGGAGACCGTGAGGGTGCCTTCGCCGAGGGCGTTGAGGGTGGCAAGGGTCTTGGCGCTGGCGCCGTAGATGAAGGCGGTGACCTGCTGGGCGCTCACGTTGGGGATGGCCGGAGGGCCGGTGACGGTCTTGGGCCGGTCGAGGCCGTCGTAGGTCATGGTCTTGACGAAGCCGTCGGTGTCCTGATGGGCGATGAGGTTGCCACGGCGATCGTAGAGGCTGATCTCCTGGGCGAGCGCGGTGCCGGCGGCGTTGGTGAGCGTGCGGGTGACGAGGCGGTTGACGTCGTCGTACACGGTGGTCCAGGTCGCGCCGTTGCGCAGGATTTCCTGCGAGAGGCGGCCGTCGGTCTGGTAGCGCCACTGCAGCACGGAGCCGTCGGGGTTTTCCTGGCGGCGGAGCTGGCCGGTGGCGGTGTAATAGGTGTTGGTCACGCCGCCGAGGGGATTGGTGTAGGTGGCGACCTTGCCGCCGGGCTCGTAGGTGAAGCCTTCGGCACGGAGGCTGGTGGTGCCGGTGCCAGTCGCGGTCCGGGTCAGCATCTGGCCGTTGGCATCGTAGGTCATGCCGGTGGCGTTGCCGAGCGGGTCGACGATCGAGACGAGATTGCCGGTGTAGTCGTGGACGTAGTCGGTGGTGGCGGGCAAGGCGGAGGCGACCACGCCGCTGCCGTCGGGCTTGGCCTGGGTGAGAGCGACGTCTTCCTCCATGAGGCGGCCGTCGTTGTCGTAGGTGCGCTGGACAGTGTCGGCGGGCGTGCGCGGGCCGGTGGTGAGGCTGACTTCGCCGTTACCGGTGTAGGTGGTGCTCCAGCTGCCGAGGATGGTGCCGTTTTCGTCTTTCACGGTCTTGGTCAGCGGCCGGCTCATGCCGTCGTAGGTGTAGGTGGTGCTGCGGTTGTCGGCGTCGGTGACGGTGAAGACTTCGCCGTGGGGGGTGGGCGTGTAGTTGGTGACGACGTTCGGATCGGAAGTACCGGTCTGCTGAGTCTGCTGGGTCATGAACCCGGCGGAGTTGCAGGCATAGGTGGTGACGGCCTGGTCGGAGGTACCGGAAGCGACGGTCTTGTTCAAGAGGAGTCCCTTGCTGAAGCCGTTGGCGTCGCTCTGCGCGGTGTAGGTGAGAATGTCGGTGCGCAGGGGCGTGCCGTTCGGGTCGTTCCGATCAGTCGGAGGGTTTTTCAACGTGACGAGTTTCGTCGGCAGGTAAGGATAGTTGGAATCGGCGTAATAGAAGGCCGTGGTGAGGCCCGAGGCGTCGGTGATAGTGACGGGCAGGTTGAGGCTGTTGTAGATCGTGCTGGTCGTGGCGGTGACGGAACTGCCGGAGCCGGTGAGATCGCCGGTGACCTGGGTCTGCGTGATGTTGCCCTGCGCGTCGTACTGGTAGGTGGTGACGAGGCCGCGCTGGTCGGTGACGGTGTGGAGGCTGTTCGGATAGGCCCCGGGGGACGAATCGTTGGGAAGGTACCAAGTTTTGGTGATGGTTTGGTTGAGCGGATCGGTGACCGTGGTGATCAGGTTATTGGCGCTGTATTGATAGACGGTGGGATGGTTGTAGGCATCCTTGACCGTGGTCTGGCCGGCCACGCTGTAATCGAAGGTGGCAGTGACAACGGGAATGGGATTGGGGTTGGCCGGCGTCGGCTGGCCGACGGTGGCCTTTTGCTGCTGCACCCGATTGAAGACATCATATGCATTCTGCAGAATACGGCCATCAGGCTTGGTCACCTGCACGATCAGATGATTGGAAGAACCGTCGTTCAGGGTGCTGCCAGGACCGTTGACGCCATATTGATAATCAAGCTTACTGCCATCAGGTAATTGCACATCCGTCAGATCACTCCAGTTATTATAGGTGTAGTAGACCGTGCGACCGTCGGAAGCTGTCGCCTGAGTGATATGCTGGCCCATATCGTAAATGAAGCTGACCGAGCTGCCATTGGATGACTGGATTTGATTGATCCGGCCGTAGTCATTGACTGCAGAATTGGCACCGTAATTGAAAGTGAGCGTGTTGCCGCGGTTATCGGCCCAGGTGGCGAGATAGGGCCGCTGCCTAGTGTCACCGGTTGCCACGACCGGAAACTGGCGCACCACGTAATTTCGGAGCGAGCCATCGGGCAATTGCCATTGGTAGGACACCGTGCCATCGCCAGCGGTTGATTGCGTGATGGTGGAATTGAGGAGATTGCCGGCCCCGCCCGAGGAATTGATCAGCTCAGGATTGTCGGAAGCAGCAGGCGACCAGACGCTAGTCGACCCTTGGCGCCGGAACAAAACGACCGAGCCATCGATATCGGCCGCCTGGATGGTCGCGGGATTGGCGGAAGAATCAGAAGGAATCAGATAGAAAGGATAGCCCGACAGCCAGCCATAGCCGAATTCGTTCGTGGCAGCGTTGCGGCTCGAATAGGTACGCCGCACTTCGATGGGCAGCGGACCATTCACATGCAGGTCGACATGGTTTTGATAGAATTCCCCCGTTGTCACGCTGACCGGGTCGGCCGCCTGACTCGCAAGCGAAGGCGCGGAGCGCACGACGGACAAATCCGGCGGCTGAGAAAAGGCCAGGGATCCAAAAGTATAAGAAGCCGATTGTTGAATATAATCATATTCTTCCTCAAGATATACATTATCATAGCCATACGCCGCCTCCGTAATCGTGACGGTTTGACCAACAGCGCCAGCTACAAACCAATGGCGTATCCCTGGGTAGAAATATACGCCATCGTACATAACACCGCCAGAACCACCCGGAATACCGCCACGAAATGGAAGACGCTGGGAATTATTAACAGCCACGTCGTATTCCGTATAGAATATATACGTGCCATCTATCGTGGTGTTAGTCCAACCCCTGCCACCTAACTGGACAAGATCCATTCGTATCAGCGTTGGCGACACCGGAGTCACGGTATACCCGCCCTGGACGTAAACAAAACCAGAGCCGTCAGGACTGAAGGATGGCACACTCAGGAAGGCATGAGCCGAAGGCATCGATCGCAACAAAGCGAAAACCATTAAAATTGACGTCAACCGCGCCGATTTTGTGAGGACCCGATCGCACCCGGCAGCGAGAGAAGAGATGAAGGCTGAAAGCATGGAAGGAAAATTGAGCTTAGTTATTAATCGTCGAACCATTGGCCGGTGTGGTGATCGTAATCGTCGTTATCCCAATGGTGGCGCTGATCACCGGGCTATCGAGAAAGCCTCCCCCATAGGCCATGGCTTTGAGCGTGATCGGGGTGCTGATGCTTACCGGCCCCGAGTAAACTGTGCCATTGGCCTCGGTCGGCGTGCTGCCATCCGTCGTGTAACGGATCGTGGCGCCGCTGGTAACCGATGTGATTGCAACGGCATGCCCCGCAGAGCTGAAGACCGGCGCGACTGCCGGAATCTGCATGACGGTGATTGAAACCGTCGCGGCATTGGAGGCCACAGTACTGTCATTCGCAGTAAACGTGAAGTTGTCCGCGCCATAATAGTTGGTCGCGGGCGTGTAGGTGAGATTGGGCGCCATGCCGCTCAACGTCCCATGCGCCGGCGGGCTTTGTACCATGTAGGCCAACGGATCGTTGTTCGTCTGTGTCGCAGTAAGCGTGATAACTACTGGTGCATTCTGCGTGGTCGTCACTGACTGGGTGAAAGCAACAGGCGGATAATTTACTTTGGTGACCGTGATCGAAACCGTCCCAACATTGGAGCCCACCGCGCCGTCATTCGCGGTGAAGGTGAAGCTGTCCGGGCCATAATAATTAGCCGCCGGCGTGTAGGTGAGATTGGGTGCGGTGCCGCTCAACGTGCCATGGACGGGCGAGCTGGCCACCACGTACCCGAGGGCATCATTGTTTATCTGCGTGGCAGCAAGCGTGATACCCACGGCTGCATTTTCCGTGGTCGTCACCGACTGGTTCGCGGCGACCGGCGGCTGAACAACCATGATCGAAACCAGCGCGGTGTTGGAACTCACGGCGCCATCCTGCGCGGTGAAGGTGAAGCTGTCCGGGCCGTAATAATTGGCCGCCGGTGTATAGGTGAGATTCGGCGCGGTGCCACTCAACGTGCCATGGACGGGCGGGCTGGCGACCGTGTAGGCCAGCGGGTGATTGGCCGACTGCGTGGCCACCAGCGTGATGCCCACCGGCGTGTTTTCCGCGGTCGTCACCGACTGGCTGGAAGCGACCGGCGGCGGGTTCAGGACAATTGCGTATTTCGTTGTCAGATACGCAGTGACCGCGTCCCGGTCCGCGGGGGTAAGCGCGTGGTCGTAGATGATGATCTCGGCAAAATCCCCAACGAATACACCTGCTCCAAGATTGGGCTGCGAATTGAAGGTGATCGCTTGTCCAGCGATGCTGTT